>JAYRZA010000027.1:0-67310 GCA_041916695.1 Devosia sp.
CTCGCCGTCGAGATGCTCTACCAGGCCGCCGACCAGCGCAATGTCGAGTTCTCCGTCGCTCGCCACCCCGCCGACATCTTCTCGATCACCTACGACGCTCCCAACGATCTCGGATGACAGCACGGGCTACGCCGTTGCAGTCAATGCCGCGCTCTGACCTCGGCTCCAGCCCGGATCACCGCCGAGACGACGACCTCCGCCGGACTGGTCGCGGCTGCCGCTGACGGTGCCGGACACCCTTCGATCAGATGGCAAAGACGCGGTGCGTGGCACCCTTGAAGTGATCGGCAAGGCAGGCGACGGCACCCTCGAGGTCGCCGCGCTCGAGTGCCTCGATAACCCTCAAGTGTTCATCGATCGTGTCGAGCAGCTGACCGCGAAACACCGAACGCTGGTGGACGCGCTTGGCCATGCCCAGGTTGTCCTGCAGCCGGGCGTGGGTCTCGAGAATGGCGCGATTGTCGAGGGCCTCGACGATGTCGCGGTGCAGCTTGCGATCGAGCGCGGCCATGTGCGGCAACGCCTCCTCGAAGGGGACTGCGCCGCCGAGTTCGCGCCGACAGTCCTCGTGCCGGGCCCGCATGCCGGCAAGCCACTCGGGTGTCACGGTTTCGCCGAAGGTCCGCAGAGCGTAGGTCTCGATCATGATGCGGAACTGGTAGTTCTCGCGAATGAAGGCGACCTCCGGATAGACGATGCGGATGCCGGTGCGCGGCTTGATCTCGACGAGGCCGAACTCCTCGAGCAGTACCAGGGTTTCCCGCAGCGGCGAGAGCGACAGTCCGAGCAGGTCGCACAACTCGTTCTGCGTCACCACCATGCCCGCTTCGAGTCGGCCGGTCTGCAGTGCCTCGCGGAAGCGCCGGTAACCCTCGTGATTCTGCCTGTTGTCATCGGCCATGTTCGATCCAGCTCGCCCGGTGGAAACTCAGCGTTCCTAGCATCGGGTTTCGCCGGATGGAACGCAGGAGGCAGTCTGCGGCCTCCGAGGGCCCGCCCGGCGACACGTGACCAGTCTCCCGAGAGTATACCAGATCGCCGCTCAGCCAACGCCGGACTATTGACCTGATATATCAGATGATCCTATCGATATCTCAATGAGCGAACCGAGAGGGCCGACTTGAAGATCACCGGGTTCACCTGCTGGCTGGTCGAAACCGAGCCAGGGCCGAAGTTCATCTGGCGCAATGGTCTGCCGGGCTCGCATGGCGACATCCGCCCGGGGACCAAGCCGAGGAAGGCCGTGCTGCGCATGGAAACCGACAGCGGTCTGGTCGGCGCACTTGAGATCGGCCGCGGCGATGCGGTGCTGGACCTGGTGGCCCGGCGCTACCACTGGTTTCTCGGCGAGAACCCGCTGCTGACCGAGCGGATGTGGAACCTGATGTGGGAGATCGACCGCATCGAAGAGGTCCACATGCGCGCCCTGGGCCTGCTCGACCTGCTGTGCTGGGATGTGAAGTCGCGGCAGGCCCGGATGCCGATCTACCAGTTGCTGGGCGGCAGCAACCGGATCGTGCCTGCCTACGCATCGACCGTCACGTGGCCGACACTTGATGAGTACGAGCGCCACATCAAGCTGTGCCGGGACATCGGGTTCACCGCGTTCAAGCTGCATGCCTGGGGCGACGTGCAGCGCGACATCGAACTGTCCACGAGGCTCAGGCAATGGGTCGGACCGGACGCAGACCTGATGTTCGACGGCTCGGCGGGCTGGGACTATGTGGACGCGCTCGAAGTTGGGCTGGCACTGCAGGACCTCGGGTTCCTCTGGTACGAGGAGCCGATGCGCGAGTTCTATCTCGGTTCGTACGCAAAGCTCTGCGACAAGCTCACCCTGCCTGTGCTGGCCGCCGAGACTTCGGACGGCGTGCACTGGAACATGGCGAGCTGGATAGAAGCGAGAGCCCTCGACATGACGCGCGTCTCGACCTTCTACAAGGGCGGGTTCACCGGCGCGCTGAAGATCGCGCACATGTCCGAGAGCTTCGGCATGCGCGCCCAAGTGCACGGCATGGGGCTGGAGAACGCGCAACTGTGCGCCGCGATTTCCAATAACGACTACTATGAGCAGTTGGTAATGAACGAGGAGCAGATCCTCGGCCTGGACAAGCTCGGACCGCTGGCCATCATCGACGGCAGGCTCACGGTTTCCGATGCGCCGGGACTGGGCTACAGCTTCGATTTCGACGCCCTGGACCGCATCGCGCTCAACAAGGTGACCGTCACCGAGAAGTTCAGCTAGCGCTACAATAGACGGGCGCGCTGGACTTGCTCCGCGTCGACGGCCGCATCCTCGCTGCCCCCGGCCCGTCGATCGTGATGGTGGTGGAGTTGTCGGCTTCCCCGCGCGGTCTGGGTTCCCAGGCCGCAGCGATCCGACTAGCCTTGCGTTCTGAACTGGCGCCAGGGAGAGACCCGACATGATCGTCGGACCGGGCGCGGCTCCGGAGGCAGTCCCGAGCATCCTCGGACTGATTCTCGCAGGAGGCCGCTCTTTGCGCATGGGACGCGACAAAGCGCTGATTCTGCTGGCCGGAACGACGCTGATCCAGCGCACCGTCGACCGCCTGCGCCCGCAGGTCGCAGCCCTCGCGATCAGCGCCAACGGCGACCCGCGCCGGCTCGACTTCCTCGGCGTGCCGATCCTGCCTGACACCGCACCGGGAGCCGGCCCGATGTCGGGCCTTGCTGAAGGATTGCGTTGGGCAAGCGGGGTCCCTGGCGCTACCCATCTCGCGCTCGTCCCTTGCGACACGCCGTTCTTTCCCCGCGACCTCGTCCGGCGGCTCGCCGCCGCTGTCCATGGCGAGGCTGACCGGATAGCAGTGCCAAGATCCGGCGGCCGGTCGCACCCGGTCCACGGGCTCTTTCCCATCGCCTGCGCACAACCTCTTGCAGGATGGCTGGCCGAGGGGCAGAAACCGGCAATGCAGCGCTGGATCGGGACCCGCCCCCACGTCTATGTCGACATCGAAGACGCCCCGGACCCGTTCTTCAACGTCAACACACCCGAGGACCTCGCGGTTGCCGCGCAGTCTCTGACGCCAGGGAGTCATGATCAATGAAGATCGGCATCCTCACAGTCTCCGACCGGGCCAGTCGCCGCGAGTACGAGGACAAGGGCGGCCCCGCCATCGCGGCCTACCTCGCGGCGACGCTGACCACGCCATGGTCGGCCGTCGCGCGGGTCGTTCCGGACGGCGTAGAGTCGGTGCGCGACGCACTGCTCGACCTGTGCGACCGCGAGCGGGTCGGCCTGCTGCTTGCAACGGGCGGCACCGGACCAAGCCCGCGCGACACGACTCCCGAAGCTCTCGCCGCCATACTCGACAAGGAGTTGCCGGGCTTCGGCGAGCAGATGCGGGCGGCAAGCCTCAGGCAGGTCCCGACCGCCATCCTGTCGCGCCAGAGCGCCGGCATCCGGGGTAACACGCTGATTATCACGCTGCCCGGCAAACCCGCCGCAATCGAAGTGTGTCTCGACGCCGTGTTCGCCGCCGTGCCCTACTGCCTCGACCTGATCGGCGCTGGCCACATCGACACCGACGAACGTCGCGTCAGCAGCTTCCGACCCAAGAGTTGAGGTGAGTTTCGGCCAAGCTTTTGTAATAATGCGGAAGATATAGGCTTCATTGACCTAGACTACAGTGCGGGTCGCCGTTTCTTGAGTCCTTAACCTACGCAATTTAGCGTAGAGGCGCAAATCGGGACGGAACAACGGTGCGTGTCCTCATCGTCGACGATAGTCGGTCAAGCCTGGCCTTTCTCGGCAACGTTATCGGTGCACTGGGTATTGCCGAGGTGGAGAGCCTGCTGAGCCCGCGAATGGCGCTTGAGCGGGCGGAACTGGGATGCTTCGACCTGATCCTTGTCGACCACGTCATGCCGGAGATGGATGGCGTCGAACTGACCCGCCGGCTGCGCGATTCGCCATCGTGCCGGCTTGTGCCGATCATCATGGTGACCTCGGACAACGACCGAACGCTGCGGGTCAATGCGATCGCCGCGGGCGCTACCGACTTCATCAACAAGCCCTTCGATCCGACCGAATTGCAGGCGCGGGTCTCCAACCTGCTCGCGCTGCGCCAGGCACAGACCGAACTTGCTGATCAGGCTGCATGGCTGAAACGCGAGGTCGAGCGCGCCACCCGGCACCTCGTCGAACGCGAGGAGGAGATCATCTGGCGTCTGGCGCGCGCTATCGAGTACAGAGACGGCGATACCGGCGGTCACGTCTCGCGCGTCGCCCAGATCTCCTATCTGATCGCCGAGGGCATCGGCTTGCCCCCCGAACGTTGCCGCTGCATCTACCTCGCCGCCCCTCTGCACGACATCGGCAAGATCGGCATCGCCGACGCAATCCTCTCCAAGCCCGGCAAGTTGACGCCCGCGGAACTCGAACTCATGCGCGAACATGTCTCGATCGGCGCCCGCATTCTCGAAAACGGTTCGTCCGATGTCATCCGCACCGCCGAACTGATTGCTCAGAGCCACCACGAGCGGTGGGACGGCACCGGCTATCCCGACCGCCTCTCCGGCACGGACATTCCTGTCGAGGCCCGCGTCGTCGCCATCGCCGATGTATTCGACGCGCTGTGCTCGGAACGTCCCTACAAACGGGCCTGGCCGGTCGCGGAGGCCTGCCGCGAGGTCGTCGGTCTCGCCGGCACACACTTCGACCCGGCCTGCGTCGCCGCCTTCGAGGCCCGCTGGGCCGAAATCACAGCGCTGCTGTCCGCCACCGAGGCACGCGCACGCCTCGCCGGCTGACTCCGCGCACCCCCTCGATCCCGCCTCTAGCTACCACACAATACGTAGCACAGCGAGTTGCTGTCTCCGGCATGCTGACATATGCCCAAAAGCAAACCAGCACCACAACCCCAGAATACAAACTAAATATAGACTGCGATGATTGGCCAACGCGAGACTATTTATCGATATACGACGACTCCGAGTGAGTCGTCCCCGACTCGCTCTACCGGGCTGGCCGACCGAGAACGACTCAAGTGAGACTGGTCGCTGGTTTCAATTGTCGGGCTATGTAAAAAACCGTACGCCCTTGCTGAAAAGCAATGATTGGTTAAGACATTCGTCCGATCCTGTAAAGGTAATAATTTGCGGCGGGCATCAAAAACATCGGATGCCGCCACCGACTGGCGCAGGACAACAACTCGCGCCGAGTCGAGAGCATTTTGACGTCATTCTCGGCGTCTAGCTTATTGAAGACAAATCAATACTTGGAGAAATTTGCCCATGGCAAATATCGATCCTGCTCGCCTGGAATTCAGTGGCCATCTGTCACTTCGCGATGCCGCCGAGCTCAAGTCACGTCTGACGACTGCGCTTGCGGGCCGCAAGTCGATCGTGATCCAGACCGACGGCATTGACAGCATCGACATGTGTTGCCTGCAGGTGCTGGTTGCCGCCCAGAAGTCGGCCAACGCGGTCGGCACTCGGGTGCTGCTATCCGCCAGCGCCAGAGGCCCGCTGGGTCACGCAATGATCGCTGCGGGCTTTCACGCACCCGACGGACGCCCTCTGATCCCCGAAGCCGAGACCTGGACCCTCATGAGCGAGGCAAGATGAGCAAGACCATCCTGACGATCGACGATTCCGCCTCCATTCGACAAATGGTGGCCATGACGCTGACCGGCGCCGGCCTCAAGGTCATCGAGGCCGGCAATGGGTCCGAGGGCTACAGCAAGGCGACCTCCCAACCCGTGCACGCGGTGATTACCGACCTCAATATGCCGGTGATGAATGGGCTCGAGTTTCTCAGGAAGTTCCGCCAAAGCCCGGCCGGCAAGGGGATTCCAGTGATCCTCCTGACCACCGAATCCGACGAGGAACTGAAGCGCCAGGCCCGCGAGGCCGGCGCCACCGGCTGGATCGTCAAGCCCTTCAAACAGGACCAGTTGCTGGCCGTCGTCAGAAAGGTGACCGGAGCATGAGCACCGTCGACCCCGCCGATACCTTTCGCCAGGAAGCGCGCGAGTTGCTCGAGCAACTCGAACTCGGTCTGCTCGATCTTGAGCAGAATCCCGCCGACATCGACCTTGTCAATTCGGTGTTTCGGGCGCTTCACACCATCAAGGGCTCGGGCGCCATGTTCGGCTTCAGCGAGGTGGCCGCCTTCGTCCACGAGTTCGAGACGGCCTTCGACAGGGTGCGCAAGGGCCTGTCGCCGGTTACCGCCAGGCTCGTGGCCATCGCGCTTGACGCCAAGGACCATGTGCATCTGTTGATCGAGAGGGGTGGATCGGCCGCCGCGGCCGGAGAGCCCATCCTGTCGGCCCTGCGTGTGCTGGTAGCCGCCGGCGATGGAGCGCCGCCGGCCACCTCACCGGCCCCCATGACCGAACCTGTCATCGACAGCGGACGCTGGCGCATCCGCTTCACCTTGCCGGACGAAGCCCTGCTCCACGGGACCAACCCGATGCTGCTGCTGGCCGAGATCGGTGAACTCGGCCCGTGCGAGGTGAGCGCCCTGGTGGATGCGGTACCCGAGCTCGAACTGATCGATCCCGAGGTCTCCTATCTGGGATGGCAGATCGACCTCACGCACCCCGATCCGCGCGCCGCGCTCGACGACGTCTTCCTGTTCCTCAAGGACGGCATGGAACTGTCGATCGAACCGCTGGCGACCGACGCCGCAGGTCGCGGCATCGCTCCGGTCGGCGCTGCTGATCCGGTCTCGGCCTCTCCGCCCACGACACGCGACGTCCGCGGCGAGATCGAGCGGGCCGACATCGGCCGGGCCGGTACCGACCGCAGCCAGTCGTTGCGCGTACCGGCGGAACGACTTGACGAACTGATGGACCGCGTTGGCGAACTGGTGATTGCACAGGCTCGCCTGTCGCAGATGGCGGCCGGTAGTTCGGACACCAACCTCAAATCCATCGCCGAGGAACTCGAACGTCTCTCCTCCGGCCTCCGCGACACCACGATGGGCATCCGCATGGTGCCGATTGGGACGCTGTTCGGCCGCTTCCGGCGGCTGGTGCACGATCTCAGCCACGATCTCGGCAAGCAGGTGGAGTTCGTCACGACAGGTGAGGAGACCGAACTCGACAAGACCGTGATCGAGCGCCTCGCCGACCCGCTGGTGCATCTCATCCGCAATGCCGTCGACCATGGCCTCGAGTCACCAGAGGTCCGGACCCGGGCCGGCAAGCCGGTACAGGGCACGGTGCGGCTGTCGGCCGTCCATACCGGGGCCGAAGTGGCCATCTCAGTCAGCGACGACGGCGGCGGCCTCAATACCGACCGCATCCGCGCCAAGGCCGAGGAACAGGGCCTGATCCCCTCCGATGCGCGGCTGCCGGATGCAGAACTGCACCAGTTGCTGTTCCATCCCGGTTTCTCGACGGCCGCCGAGATCACCTCGGTTTCCGGCCGCGGCGTCGGCATGGACGTGGTCAAGCGCACCATCGACAGCCTGCGCGGCAACATCGACCTGACGACCCGGCCAGGACTCGGCACCTCTGCGACACTGCGCCTGCCCCTGACCCTCGCCATCATCGACGGCATGCTCGTGCGGGTCGGCGGCGGGCGATACACCATACCGCTTTCGGCCGTCGAAGAGTGCGTGGAACTGCCCGCATCCGCCGACACCCAGGCCCAGGGCCGCAACTTCCTCAACATCCGCGGCGCGCTGGTGCCGTTCCTGAGGCTGCGGGAGCTGTTCCGCGCGCCGACGCCGCCAGACCCGCACCAGAAGGTGGTGATCGTCTCCTCGGGAGAGTTCCGGGTCGGGCTCGTGGTCGACCAGATCATCGGCAACAACCAGACCGTCATCAAGTCGCTCTCCAAGCTGCATTCCGACATCGAGACCTTCTCGGGGGCGACCATTCTCGGAGACGGCACGGTGGCCCTGATCCTCGACCCGGGCCACCTTGTGAGCTTCGGCCAGTCCTTCGAGGATCGCCTCAGGACCGGTCGCATGGGGAGGGCAGCATGAGCGCGCTCGCTACCGAGGGCGCCCTGAAGGTGCTGACCCTCGGACTGCAGGGCGAGATCTTCGCGATCGAGGCCGGCAGCGTGCGTGTGATCCTGGATGTCGTCCCGATTACCGACGTGCCGAACGCCAGGGCCTTCGTGGGCGGCCTCATCAACGTCCGCGGGCGCGTCGTGCCTCTCGCCGACCTTCGGGTGATGTTCGGCATGGACCGGCCACCACCCGACGCCGATACGCGCATTGTCGTCATCGAGATCGAGATCCAGGGCGATCCGACCATCGCCGCCATCCTTGCCGACCGGGTGCACGATGTCACCGACATCGAACTCGCGGCCATCGAGGAGGCGCCAAGGGTCGGCATGCGCTGGCGCACCGAATACGTCCGCGGCATCGGCAAGCGCGGCGAGGACTTCGTCATCATCCCGGATATGGGACGGATTTTCGGAACCGAAGGCGGCAGAAGCACGCCTTCCGAATTGGAAGAAGGGAACAGTTTATGAGATTGACACTCAAGGTGAAGCTGGCGGCAGTATTTGCCACCGTCGTCGTGCTCGCGGCCGCAGGCATGCTTTTCGGGATCATCAACCTGGGAAGCCTGAAGTCCACTTATGATGGGCTGATCGACAACCAGATCGCTCGCATCAGGTTCATCAACCAGATCGATGCGACCGCGGTCCGGATCGATCGGGACGAGAAGTCGCTGATCTTGTCGACCGATAGCGCCGAGGCGGCCCAACTGAGGGCCACCATCGAGGAGAGCAAAGCCAACCTCGATGAATTGGTCAGCAAGGTCTACGATCTGTCGGGTGCCGAGGGGCGGGCGGAGATGGAGAGCTTCCGGGAGCAGTGGAGCAAGTTCATCGAGTTCGACCTCAGGGTGCAGGAGTTGAGCGAACTACAATCCATCCAGACGGCGCGAGACCTGCTGCAGAACGAAGTCCGCGAGGCCTTTGAGCAAGTCAACGCCCAGGTCGACACGCTCCAGGAACGCTTCAAGAACGCCGTTGCGAGTTCCGCTGACAGCAGCGCGGCAGGCCGCTTTGCGGCGGTTGCGGATTTGGCCAAGTCGGTCCTCCGAATCCGCGCCAACACCATCAAGGCCGTGGCCGACCAAAACAGCCCCGAGATGCAGGAGCAGGATGCCGAGGCCGTGAACACCTACGTCTCCGCGGTCGAGACGCAAGTCGCGCAACTCGACACCCTGATCCTCGGCGCCGATCGCGCTGCTTTCCAGGAACTCAAGACCAGGATCGACACATGGCTACCACTCGCCAAGCAGGCCGTCGGCAAGGCTCTTGAGAACAGCCAGTATCAGGCCTCGGTGGCAAGCGCCGAGGGCGCCACGTTCCGTCGTGCCGCCATGACCATTCTCGACAACATGACCACCCGGATGCGGGAGCAGATTACCCAAGGGCAGGAGAATTCGGCCGCAGCGTACGAATCGGCACGTCTGCTGATGATCAGCGCTCTCGTCGTGATCACGCTCGTAGCCGCAATCTCCGCTACCCTGATCGTCATGGGTATCTCGAAGGCAATCTCCAGCGCGCTCCGCCTTGCCAACGAAGTCGCCGGCGGCAATCTCAGTGCCACGGCCACGGTCAAGTCGAACGACGAGATCAAGGACCTGATCGACGCGCTCAACGTCATGACCCGCAAGCTGCGCGACGTGGTTTCCGAGGTCACCGCGGCGACGCGCAATGTCGCCTCCGGCAGCCAGGAGCTGTCGGCCACCTCCGAACAGTTGAGCCAGGGGGCCACCGAACAGGCGTCCTCCACCGAGGAGGCCTCCGCCTCGATGGAACAGATGGCGGCGACCATCAAGCAATCAGCCGACAACGCCAGCCAGACCGAGAAGATCGCCCGGCAGTCGGCGGCCGATGCGATCGCCTCTGGCGAGGCGGTCAACAACGCCGTCACCGCCATGCAGACCATCGCCGAGAAGATCATGGTGGTGCAGGAGATCGCCCGGCAGACCGACCTGCTCGCGCTGAACGCGGCGGTGGAAGCCGCCCGGGCCGGCGAACACGGCCGCGGCTTCGCCGTGGTCGCCTCCGAGGTGCGCAAGCTCGCCGAGCGCAGCCAGGCCGCCGCGGCCGAGATCTCGACGCTGTCCGGCCAGACGGTGAAGACCGCCCAGTCGGCTGGCGAGATGCTCAACAAGCTGGTGCCGGACATCCAGCGCACTGCCGAACTGGTCGAGGAAATCTCGGCCGGCTCGCGCGAGCAGAATGCCGGCGTGGCGCAGATCAACACGGCCATCCAGCAGCTGGACAAGGTGACCCAGCAAAACACCTCCGCGGCCGAGGAAATGTCGGCGAGCTCCGAGGAACTGGCAAACCAGGCGGAGCTGCTGCAGAAGTCGATCAGCTACTTCCGCGTCGACGGCAATCGCTCCGGCGAGGCAGTCGAGGCCGCCGGCCACACTGCTGCCAAGTCCGCCAAGTCGAAGAACCTGCGGGCCGAACTGATGGCCAAGGCCCCGCACATGCAGAAGGCCAGGGCTGGCAAGGCACATCCGGCCGGTGGCGGCTTCGACCTCGACCTTGCCGATGCCCACGACGACCTCGACGGTGACTTCACCCGTCGCAGCGCGGCCTGAGGCATCAGCATGGCCGAGCACGCACAATACGTGACGCTGGGGGTGGCGGGCGAGATCTTCGCCGCCCCCGTCGAGATGGTGCAGGAGATCCTCGACATGCGGCCGGTGGCTCGCCTGCCGCAGGCTCCACCGAACCTGCTCGGCATGACCGACGTGCGCGGGGAGGGCATTCCCGTGCTCGACCTGCGCCTGACCCTCGGCCTGCCCTCGGCCGAGGATACCGAGAACACCCGCATCATCGTCCTCCGGATCACCACCGGCGGCCGGCGGCTGACGATGGGGTTGCGCACCGACCGCGTGTTCGAGGTGACGGTGCTGGACGCCGACTCGCTCGACCCGCCGCCGGCGATCGGCGGCGACTGGCAGGGCCAGGCCGTGGCCGGCATCGGCCGCCGCAACGGAGCGTTCGTCACTGTCCTTAACCTCGACCGCCTGCTGGCCAATGGAGTGCTGCCGGCGGTCGGGCTCGCCGCCTGACTGACTCTCAACCACGCCCGCTACTACCGGAGACCAGCTTGCACGGATCTGCCCTTAAGGCCCCCGTCGTCGATCGCCAGGAAGACCATCTGAGCGGCATCGACTTCCAGCGTATCGCCCGCCTGGTGGAAAGCGAGGCCGGCATCAAGCTGCCACCCGCCAAGCGACTGATGGTCGAGGGGCGTCTGCGCAAGCGCCTGCGCGCCCTCGGCCTCGACGACTTCGGCGACTATTGCGTTCTCCTCTCAACTCAGGATGGGCTCGCACGCGAGCTCACCCACCTCATCGACGCTGTGACGACCAACAAGACCGACTTCTTCCGCGAACCGGAGCACTTCGACTTCCTCATCGACACCATGGTGCCGTCGGTTCTGGCACAACGCGCCGAGCGGCAACCGCTGATCAAGCTGTGGAGCGCCGCGAGTTCCAACGGCGCCGAGGCCTTCACTATCGCCATGGTGCTGGCCGAGTTCGCCGCTAGGCGAAACGACTTCCGCTTCGCCATTCTCGGCACAGACATCTCGACTGCGGTACTGGCCCAGGCGCAGCGCGCCATCTACCCGGCCGAGATGATCTTGCCGGTGCCGCCCGAACTGCAGGCACGCTACCTGATGCAGTCACGCCGCCCCGGAGCCCGCCGGGAGGTCCGCGTGGTTCCCGAGATGCGCCGTCTCGTCAGCTTCTGCCGCCTGAACCTGATGGACGAGTCCTATCCCTACGACCGCGACGTCGACATCATCTTTCTGCGCAATGTGCTGATCTACTTCGAGAAGCACGATCAGGCAGCGGTCGTCAGGCGGCTGGTCGGACATCTGCGGCCGGGCGGCTATCTCGTGCTCGGCCACTCGGAGTCGATGATCGGCACCAGCGTCACGGTCCGTCAGGTCGCGCCTGCCGTGTTCCAGAAGCTTTGAGGGCCCCGATGCCGCTTGCTCACACAGATCGCAAGATTCGCGTGCTCATTGTCGACGACTCCGCCTCGGTTCGCACCACGCTGTCCGATATCATCGCTGCCGATCCCGAACTCGAGGTCATGGCCACGGCGGCCGATCCCTATGTCGCCGTCGACCGCATCCGACAGGAAGTGCCGGACGTGATGTTCCTCGACATCGAGCTGCCGCGCATGGATGGGCTGACCTTCCTGAGAAAGATCATGGCGCAGCGGCCGATCCCGGTGGTGATCTGCTCGTCCCATACCGAGGCCGGCTCGAACACCCTCATGGAAGCGCTCGAGGCGGGCGCCGTGGACGTCGTCACCAAGCCGCGTGTCGACACCTCCCAGTTCCTGCAGGAATCCGCCATGCGTATTTGTGACGCCGCCAAAGCGGCCGCCCAGGCCCGATTGAAGGGCCTGATGCGTCCGTCAGTCCGGCTGCATGTCGAGGCCAAGCTCACGGCCGACGCGGTGCTGCCGCAGCGCTCGGCAGCGAGGACGGCCGCCGCGATCGCCAGCATGCCGGTAACGCAGCCCATTGTCTGCATCGGCGCCTCGACCGGCGGCACCGAGGCCTTGCGCGAGGTGCTCGAGGCGCTGCCGGCCTCATCGCCCGGCATCGTCATCGTGCAGCACATGCCCGAACGCTTTACCGCCGCCTTCGCCCGACGGCTGGACGGCCTCTGCGCGATGACTGTGACCGAGGCCGAGGATGGAGATCTCGTGCTGCCCGGTCGAGTGCTGATTGCCCCCGGCAATCATCACCTGACACTGCATCGGGCCGGCACGCGCTATACGGTCAATGTCGTCGATGGGCCGCATGTCTCGCGCCATCGTCCCTCGGTCGACGTGCTGTTTCGTTCCGCTGCCCAGTACGCCGGCCGCAACGCCATGGGCATCATCCTCACCGGCATGGGCGATGACGGCGCCAAGGGTCTGCTCGAGATGCGGCAGGCCGGCAGCCTGACGGTGGCGCAGGACGAGGAGAGCTGCGTCGTCTTCGGCATGCCCAGGGAAGCGGTGACTCTCGGCGCCGTGGACAAGGTGCTGCCGCTCTGCCGCATTGCCGGCGAGATTGCCTCCAGTGCGACCCGCGCCAATTCATCCAGGGACTGACCATGGGAGAACCGGCGCTGACACCTTCCGAAGACGACCACGCCGCTTTCGCCGACAGCCTTTCGGCCGCAGCCGATGGCCTCGCGGCCCCGCGGGCCGCTATCGACGACGCCTTTGTCAGCATCGGTGACCGCCTGTCGTCATGTGCCGCGATCCTCGGCCGGTTGACCCAGACCTTCGAGGCTTTGCCCGCCGAACTGGAGAGCGCCGAACTCTCGGAGGCCACCGGACGGCTGGCGATTGTGGGGCATCGCGCCCTCGCCATCTCCGCCGAGCTTGGTGCGGGACAGGAGGCGATCACCCGGATGGCACAGGTGGTCGCGGCCGCCGGGCACCCGATTGCCGAGTTGAGGCGGGCCGTCAAGATGACCGGGATCGTTGCCATCAATGCCCGCGTTGTCGCGGCAAGCGTTGCCGGTGACAACGACGACTTCAGTGTCTTCACCACCGACATCACCGAACTGTCTGGCTCGGCAAGCGCCACGGTCGCGGACTTCGCCAGCGTCTACGACACCCTCTGCCGGGCCGTCAGTGAGGCCACGACGGCACGCAGCCGTTTCGAGGCGACCCATCGCCATACCCTGACGGCACTGGCGCAGGATCTCGAGCGGGGGCTCGGCCTCGTCAAGGCCCAGAGGGTCCGGTCGCTTGAGGCGAGTGCCGAAACAAGCCGGAAGTCGCGGGCCATTGCCGAGCAGGTAGCGGCCATCGTGATGGCGTTGCAGGTCGGCGATGCCACCCGACAGCGGGTCGAGCACGTCGAGGCGGCTCTGCGCTCGCTGGACAGCGGCGAGGTCGCGCTCATCCCTCCCATCGCAGAGTTGCAGCGTCAACAGCTGGCCGCCGCGCGCGAGACCCTCGTCGACGAGATGTCCGCCGGCGCTGCGGCGCTGGCGCAACTGTGTCGGGACACGGACGCGATGTTCGAGCACGCGCATTCCGTGCACGGGACCGAGGAGGGCGGAACCGGCCTGGGGTCACTGCACACGACGCTGCGGGAGGCCGTCGTGTTGCTGGCCGATTGCGAGGCCGAGCGCGACAAGCTCGCGCAGGTCGCAGGTGCGGTGGCCGGCACCGTGCGGGTGTTGCTGGGTCACGTCGACGCCGTGCAGGAGGTCGAGGACAAAATGCGGCTGCTCAGCCTCAACGCTGCCGTCAAGTGCGCGCAACTCGGCGTCCGCGGTCGGGCCCTCGACGTGATCTCGCAGCAGTTGCGGGCGCTGACGAGTGAGACCGTCGTCTCGGCCCACGGCGCCGTCGAGCAGCTCACGCGGGCCGCCGATATCGCGTCCCTCCTGACCGGCAGCACCGTGGATGTCGCGGCGGCTGGTGGCGTCGGCGCGCTCGAGCGCGAGGCCACCGCCGCACTGGCGCTGTTCTCCGCCGTTTCCGATCGACTAGGGCAGGCCCTGGGTGAACTTCGCCGGGACACGCCTATTGTCGCCCGCCAGTTAGCCGAGGCGATGGACGATCTCCGCCGGCACGCCTCCTTGTCGGAGGCACTGAGCGACGCCGAGATCGTCGTCGCGGAACTTGCCGCCGGCGCGCCATCGAGAGCGCCTACCGGAGACGCCGCGGGCAGCCTGCTCGCTGACCTGCGCCGCCGCTACACCATGGATCAGGAACGCCGCATCCACGATGCGTTTGTCGGGATTGCGCAGACCGGCCCCGACCCGCCCCTCAGTTCGGCAGACAGCATCGAGGACCTGCTCTTCTAGCGGGACGGGAATCGGGCACGGCAAGGGTCGGTCGCGGGCTTTCGGCAGCGGCGCTACCGCCCCGAGACACCCCCGCCGCGCGGCGCGCGCTCGAAGTGCCCCGTCAGCAATGCGTCGACCGAGAGCCTACCGCCACCGAACGCCATGAGGGCCATGGCCATGGCGACCCAAGGCAGATGGAAGTTCAGCCAGCCGTCCGGAACGGTCAGCTGAATGACAATCGTCATGAGCAGGATGCCGAGCGCCGCGTAGCGCGTGAACAGCCCCAGCACCAGCAGCACCGGGAGCACGACTTCGCCGGTCCCGGCGAGGAAAGCCGCAACGAGCGGAAACGGATAGGCTATCGCCGCACCCAACAGGTGCAGCTTGAACTCCTGCTCGAACAGGTAGCGTGCCCCTGACGACAGGGTCAGGAATCCGTCCCACTTGGTCATCCCCGACCGCCAGAACGGGATCGCCAGCGCCACCCGCAGCGCGAACTGCGACAGGCTGTGCGGTATCGCACCAAGCAGCCGGTCGCCGGCAAGGTAGATCTGGCCCAGGTCAACGCGCATGGGGTCCGTCCTTTCGTGGTGATGCACTGAAGGCGCCGATGGAGCACAGCCCTACCAGCGCGCGACCGAAATCGAAGTCGGGATGCCGCTCAAGCGCGTGCGCGGTGGCACTGGCGATCGTGGCCCCGCCCAGTAGTTCGCCACAGAATGCGGCGTCGACCGGTGGAACGACCGTGACCATCACCTCGGCGGCTGGACGCGACACCAGCACCGCCTCCGCACCCGAGCGGACCGGCACGCCCTCGGCATGGTGAGCCGACCAGATCGACCCGATCGGGTGTTTCGACCGGACCAGGGTGACGGCCGGATGGACCTCGAGCCGCACCTCGCCGAGGTCCTCGGACACGAACTCGACCAGCTGCTCGGTCCTCATCGGCTGTTCGTCCCTGGCGTTGTAGGCGACGCTCCAGGCCTGCTCGAGCAGCGCAACATCGGCCAGATAGGGCACGGGACGAGCCGCCTCGTAGCTCGCGACGAATTCCGCGAAGTCGGACGCATAGTGCATCATGATCGGCGAGGTCGGCTTGCGCGCAGCCACGTACTGCCGCGCCATGGCGGTGAAGAACGCCTCGCCCACCAGCCGGGCACAGACGGGGTACTTGGCGACAACGACACCGACGAGGCCCACATGGACGTTGTTTCGATAGACCGCGAAGCGCTTCGCGTCCGAGTCACCCCGGGGAGAAACGACCCCCGACGGGACCGGGAGCGACGGATCGACAAGGGCCGCCGCGAAACCTGCCTCTCGGGTCACGGCGGTCATGATGCCAACCGACGCGACACTTCGGTGGAGTCGATGACCGCATCGACCAGCGCGGCCTCGTCGGCCAGCACGTCGAAGGCCGGTACATCATTGTCCCACTCGACCAGCGTTGGCCGCGGGCCGGTGCGCTCGAGCGCATGCCGGAACAGGGCCCAGACATCCGGGCCGACTCTTGAAGCATGTGCATCGATGAGCAGTCGATCACCGGCGCCATCCACCGTCTCGTCGTAGCCGGCAAGGTGAATCTCGCCCACATCATCGACCGGGAAGCGGTCGACGTAGGTATAGGGGTCGACACGGTGGTTCACGCAGGAGACCATGACGTTGTTCACGTCCAGCAGCAAGCCGCAGCCGGTGCGCTGCACCACGTGGGCAAGGAAATCGGTCTCGGCGATGGTGCTTTCGGAAAACAGCACATAGGTCGAGGGGTTCTCGAGCAGCATGCGGCGGCCCAGGGCCTGCTGGACCTGATCCACATGCGCCGCGACCCTGTCGAGCGTCGCAGCGGTATAGGGTAGCGGCAGCAGGTCGTTCAGCGCGCACTCGCCGTGCGAGGACCACGCCAGGTGTTCCGAGAAGGACTGCGGGCGGTAGCGCTCGATCAGCTTCTGCAGCCGCCGCAGGTGGTCCGTGCTGAGTGGCCCTTCGCCACCGATGGACAGTCCGACCCCGTGCAGGGAGAGCGGATAGAGGCTGCGGATGGCCGCTAGGTACCGATGCGGCGGCCCGCCATCGCCCATGTAGTTCTCGGCATGCACTTCGAAGAAGCCGATATCCGGCACCGTATCGAGGATGTGGCTGTAGTGCTGCGGCTTCAGCCCCAGCCCGGCCCGCTCCGGCAGTCGATCCAAGCCCATGCTCATTCTCCGGGGGTGATGCCCGGAGACCCGCAATCGGACCTCCGGGCAAGAAGAGGTCAGGCCTGCGGCAGATCGCGGTCGAGCGGCTCGAGCGAGCCCTTGCGGTCGCCCTCGAGCGAGATCGTGAGACAGGTGCCCGACGGAACGGCCTTCCAGGCATTGCCCTGATAGTCGATCACCGACGTGCCGGCGCAGGTGGTGCCAGGCCCGGCCGCACAGTCGTTCTGGCCGGCCATCGCCACGCCATAGCATTTTTCGGTGGCATCCTGGGCGACAGCACCGGAGACCGATGCCCCAGCGAGGGCGGAGAGCAGCGAGGCGGCGAGGATGGCAGACGAAACACGGTTCATTGCGAGTTCTCCTGATATTGGCGGATCCTGACTGGCTCCGTGGTGGCTAATTCGCTCCGCCGGTCCGATCGTTACCACGCCACCCGGTCACTGCTTCGTGATCCGGTCGATCCGCCGCCAGTCGACTTGCCACCGCCGTCGTTCCGCGTCATGTGTCGGGAATGAAGACCATTGGCCTCATCGGCGGCATGAGCTGGGAATCTACCGCCCACTATTACGCCATCCTCAATCGCGAAACCGCGCACAGACTGGGCGGACTGCATTCCGCCCCGGTCATCGTCCACTCAGTCGACTTTGCCCCGATCGAAGCGCTGCAGCGGGCCGGAGGATGGGACGAGGCCGGGCGGCGCCTCGCCGAGATAGCCCGCGCGCTCGAGGCTCAGGGCGCCGGCCTGATCGGACTCGCCACCAACACGATGCACATCTGTGCGCCACAGATCGTGGCCGCACTCGCGGTACCGTTCGTCCATATCGCCGCGCCGACCGCGACGGCGCTGCGTGCCGATGGCATCGGCAAAGTCGGCCTGCTCGGCACCCGCTTCACCATGGAGAAGCGCTTCTACATCGACGAACTCGAGGCGCATGGCCTCGACGTCGTCGTGCCCGACACCGGCATCACCAATCTCAACGGCATCATCTACGACGAACTCTGCCTCGGCGTTGTCAAGGACGAGTCACGACGCATCTATGTGGACGCAATCTCGCGGCTGAAGGCACGGGGAGCGGAAGCGGTGATCCTGGGCTGCACGGAGATCTGCATGCTGGTCGACGACACGGTCAGTCCGCTGCCGACCTACGACACGACCGAGATCCACGCGCGGGCCCTCGTGAGTGAGGCTCTCGCCTGAGCACCCCCAGCGGTCGTGCCTCGGCTGCATCTCGTCCGGTGTAGACTGTCGGCGCCCGATATGGCTAGAACTCGTTCCAGTCGGAGCTGATAGCGGCGTTGCCGGCGCTGAGATAGGCACGCTTCGCGGCCTTCGGGCTTGCCGGGGCGCTTCGCCTGGCCGGCGGCTCGACGCGAGCCATGCCGGCTTCGCTCACCGAGAACACCGTCACGACGCGGTCGAGTTCGCTGGCCTGCGCCTCGGTCTGCTCGATCGCCGCATTGGTCTGTTCCACGAGTGCGGCGTTGTGCTGGGTCATCTCGTCGAGCTGACGAACCGCCACGTTCACCTCGTCGATGGCGGAGGCCTGGCTTCGGCTCTCGCGCGCGATCCCCTCCAGCAACTCGAGATTGGTCCGGGCATGGACCGCCATCGCCGCCAGCTTGTCGGCGGCATCGGTGACGAGTCTCGATCCGACGCGCACCTCGGTCCCGCTCTGCTCGATCAGCGCCTTCACCTCCTGCGAGGCGCCGGCCGCCGACTGCGCGAGACGCCGCACTTCGACCGCGACCACCGCAAAGCCCTTGCCGGCCTCGCCGGCCCGCGCCGCCTCGACCGAGGCATTGAGGGCCAGCAGGTTGGTCTGGAACGCGATGTCGTCGATCATCCCGATGATATTCGAGATCTTGCCCGAGGAGGTGGTGATGCGCTCCATCGCCTGTGTCGCCTGCTGCATCACCTCGCCACCGGCACTGGCTGCATTCGAGACACTGACCGCATTGCTGCTGGCTTCCGCGGCACGATGGACATTGTCGTTGACGGTCTGCGCCAGTTGTTCCATCGCGGCGGAGGTCTGCTCGATCGTCGCTGCCTGCTTGGTGGTGCGCTCGCTGAGGTCGTTGATGCCGGAGAGGATCTCGCCCGTCGCGAGCTTCAGCGTCCCTGAAGCGCCGCGCAGATTGCCGACAATCTCCTCGAGGCGATCGGCAACCGCATTGGTGTCGGCCTTGAGCTTGGCGAAGGCACCGGCATACTGGCCACGGATTCGATGGGTGAGATCGGTATTGGCCAGGGCGGTCAGTACCGCCCCCGTCTCGCTCAGCCCCCGCTCAACCTCGCCGACCAGATTGTTGACGCTCTCGCCGAGCTTGTTGAGTTCGTCATCGTCGAATTCCGTGCGCACGCGCTGCGAGAAGTCGCCGTCGAGAGCTGCATCGACTACCGTGCCGAACTCGCGCTGCAGTTCCTGCATCATGCGGCGACGCTCCTCGGCGCGGGACTCGTGCCCGGCACGGTCGGCCTCGGTCATCTCCTGGATCTTGAGCCCGTTGAGCCGGAACATCTCGGCCGCCGCGGCAATGTCTTTCAGCTCCTCCCAGATCCGGGAACCATACACCTCCACGGCGTAGTCGCCCTCGGAGATGCGCTTGATCTTGTTCGAGATGTCGCGCAGCCGGCGCAGCACGTAGCCGGCGATGAAGGCGGTCATGCCGCCGATGGCAATCACCAGCACGGTGTAGGTCACCAGCTGACTGAGGTTGCGGAAGAATTCCGCGTCGAGCAGAGCCTTGCGACGGGACTGGCTGTCGAGCACGGAATAGGTGCCGAACCAGTCGGCACCGTCCACCATGGCCTTGGTCGAATCGGCGAGCCTCTGCGCAGCAGCATCGAAGTCCGCCATCATCGCGTTGCCGCCTTCCGGCCCCCGCGCGACATAGGCGGCAGCCATCTGCTTGCCGGCCTGATAGTAGGCCGGAAACTCTGCCTCCAGCTGGCGGACAGCGTCGGCGATGACGGTCTGGTCGTGCTCGAGCGCGATGCCGCGCGCCAGCGCAGCATCGACGGCGAATTTCCTGGCATAGTCTTCCGCCACCGCGAAACCGTCATCGAGCCCGTCGAGACCGCGCGTCGCGGAGATGTCGGTAAGCCACTGCTGCACCTGGACGATGTCGAACTGCACGTCCTTGACGGCGGCAGTCAGGTCGCGGCTTGCGGCCAACTCGTCGAGCGCCTTGTCGATCACCGTCGTCGCCAGATGCGAATCGGCTTCGGAACTCAGATGGTTGACCACCGCCACCGCGGCGGTCGTCAACGCGATGATTGTTCCGGCAATGACAGTGAACCGGCTGAGTTTCACTTGGCTTTCCCTCGTCGTCAAACAGCTTCCCGCCGAATAGGGTACGACTCAGAAGTTAATTTGCCGTTGGGTGGCCGGCCGCTTTGCGCCGAGACGGCGCAAACCTTTTCTAGAACTCGTTCCAGTCTGCGCTGATCGCAGCATTTCCCTTGCTCAAATAGGCGGCGCGGGCCGGCCGGGGGCTTGCGGAACGCACCGGCGCGCGGGCGCCTTCGCCCTCTCCCACCCGGAACACGGCAACCACGCGGTCGAGCTCGGACGCCTGCGCCTCGGTCTGCTCGATCGCGGCATTGGTTTGTTCCACCAGTGCAGCATTGTGCTGGGTCATCTCGTCCATGGTGCGGACCGCGATGTTGACCTCCTCGATGGCGGAGGCCTGACTGCGACTCTCCCGGGCGATGCCCTGCAGCAGATCGTAGTTGGTGCGGGCGCCGTGCAGCATTGCCTCGAGCTTGCCGGCCGCCTCGGAAACCAGCCGCGAACCACCGCTGACCTCGGTCGCAGACTGCTCGATCAAGGCCTTGACCTCGCTCGAGGCGCTGGCGGCCGACTGGGCCAGCCGGCGGACCTCGACGGCCACCACGGCGAAGCCCTTGCCGGCATCGCCGGCCCGCGCCGCCTCGACCGACGCATTGAGCGCCAGCAGGTTGGTCTGGAACGCGATGTCGTCGATCAGGCCAATGATGTTGGAGATCTTGGACGAGGAGGCCGTTATCCGCTCCATCGCGGCGGTGGCGTTCTGCATTACTTCGCCGCCGGCTTCGGCGGTCCGCGATACCTCGGCCGCATTGCTGCTCGCCGACTCGGCGCGCTTGGCGTTGTCGAGAACGGTGGTCGCCAGCTGTTCCATGGTGGCCGAGGTCTCCTCGATCGTCGCGGCCTGCTTGGTGGTGCGTTCGCTCAGGTCATTGGCGCCCGAGAGCAGTTCGCCGGTCGCGGTCTTGAGCGCGTGCGACGTGGTCCGCAGCTGCCCGATCACCTCGGCCAGTCGATCGCCCACAGCGTTGGTGTCCTCGCTCAGCTGCCGCAGGGCCCCGCCGTAGTTGCCGCGCATGCGCTGCGTCAGATCCGCCTGGGCGAGGGCGGACAGCACCGCGGCGGTCTCGCTGATCGACTGATCGATCGTCACCATCACCCGGTTCACTGTTGTCGCGAGCCGCGCGAGGTCCGCATCCGCATAGCTCCCCTCGACGCGGCGCGAGAAGTCGCCGTTGGCCGCCGCCTCCGCCGCCGCCTCGATCTCCTCGTTGAGGGCCGCGGCCGCCTCCGCGCGATCCGCGGTCTGCCGGGCCGTCGCCTCGGCGGCGCCGCTCATCTGCCGGCGCTCGACGAGGACGTCGCGGAAGGTCGACAGCACCCCCGCGAGATTGGCCATCTCGCTGATCAGCGGCTTGCCTGAGAAAGCGACATCGAGATCGCCCGAGGAGAGCCGACTGAAGCCACCGGTGAGACCGGCGAGCGGCCTGAGGAACAGGATGTTGGAGAGTACGAGCGTCGCGATGGCGACCAGTACCACCATCACAAAGCCGCCCCAGCTGGCCAGGTCCGACATGCTGGAGACCGCGTGCGACTCGGCGATCACCCGGCCATTGGCCGCTTCGATCGCATCGCTGACCGCACTCATGCGGTCCTCGAGCGCCTTGAAAGCCGCGTCGAAGTCATCGATCGAGGACTTGGCATCGCCCAGCTTGCCGCCGGCCACGGCACCAACGATGTGTTCAGCCGACTTCAGGTAGGCGTCGAGTGGCGTCGCGACCTCGGCCAGGCGATCTCGCACGTCGCTCGGAAGCTCGAGTTTGGACTGAGCGGCGATCGCGGCGCGCATGGCGTCGCCGTACTCGACCACTTCCCCCAGGGTCTCCTGGGCCATCGCGACATCGAAGTTCACACCGGCATACATCGAGCGAAAGACCACTCCGCGCAGCCCGTCATGCAGCATATCCGCCGTCATCTGCGCCCGCAGCGAGCTCATCATCGTCTGCGAGTCGCGCCCGGTCTGCTTGAAGCTCGAAGTCACTACCAGCGTCATGGCGGTGAATAGCAGGCCCACCGCAACCAGCAGGACACCGAGCGCCACGATCGTCGCACGGGTCGGCAGACCATTCCGCAGCAGCCCCGCACGGATGCTGTTCAACACGTTCATCTTTGCCCCCAGAGGCGACCTGCGGTGCCCACTTGGGCCTGCCGCTTCATGGTCGACATTGTCTAGACCTATCGTTAAGGCCGAATGAATACTGTAGTCGGCGCGCAGCAGGCTAGAATTCCGACCAGTCCTGCTGCTTGGCCGCGACGTTGCTGGTCGACGCCTTTGTCTTGACGGTTCGGGCGGGTTGAATGGACCCGGAATGGGCAGCCGGCGCAGGAATGGGGCGCACCGATGGGCGCGTCGGCGACTGCTCCGCCACCGTGAACACCGCCACGATCCGATCGAGGTCGTTGGCCTGGCCCTCGGTCTGCTCGATCGCCGCATTGGTCTGCTCGACCAGGGCGGCGTTGTGTTGGGTCATCTCGTCCATCTGGCGCACGGCAGTGTTGACCTCTTCGATCGCACCAGCCTGATCGCGACTGTCGCGGGCAATGTCCTCGAGCATCTGTCGATTGCCGCGCACCGCCTCGAGCATGGCTTCGAGCCGGCCGGCGGCAGCGGCCACCAGTCTGGTGCCTCCGCTCACCTCCGTGGCCGACTGTTCGATCAGGGCCTTCACCTCGCTCGACGCCTCGGCCGCGGACTGCGCCAGCCTGCGGACCTCGACGGCAACGACCGCAAAGCCCTTGCCGGCCTCGCCCGCACGCGCCGCTTCGACCGAGGCGTTGAGCGCCAGCAGATTGGTCTGGAAGGCGATATCGTCGATCAGCCCGATGATGCTGGAGATCTTGGTCGACGAATCGGTGATCCGGCCCATTGCGTCGTTCGCCTGCCGCATGACCTCGCCGCCCTCCTCAGCGGTACTGGTCACCTGCTGGGCATTCCTCGAGGCCTCGGACGCACGATCGGCAGTGCGCAGCACGGTCTGCGCCAGCTGTTCCATCGCCGCAGATGTCTGCTCGATGGTTGCCGCCTGCCGTGTGGTGCGCTCGCTGAGATCATTGGCACCCGACAGGATCTCGCCTGTAGCTGTCTTGAGATCGGTCGAGGTCTTCCGCAACTGTCCGACGATACCGCTGAGCTTGTCGGCGACCGTGTTGGTGCTGTCCTTGAGACGCGCGAACGCCCCCTGATACCGACCCTGCATGCGCTGCGTCAGGTCGGCGGCAGCAAGGGCGGACAACACGGTTTCGGTTTCCGAGACGGAGTTGTCGACCGTCTCAAGCAGGGAGTTGACGCTGTCGGCGAGGCCCTTGATCTCGGCGTCGGGGAAGTCCGCGTGCACCCGCGCGGAAAGCTCTCCGGCCTCGGCCGAGGTCACCGCCGCACCGAAGGCATCCTGCAGTTCACGCATCATCGCGTGGCGCCGCTCGGCGTCGGCGACGATGCGCTGTGCCTCGGCCTCGGTCATGTTTCGCACCTTGAGCGAGTTGGCCCTGAACACCTCGATGGCGCGCGCCAGATCACCCAATTCGTCACCGCGTCGGTCGCCCGCCACCGTGACCTCGAGGTCGCCCTCGGCAAGTGCGGTCGCCGCGCGGGCAAGGCGACTCATCGGACGGGTGACCCGGAACAGGATCAGTAGGGCCAGGCCCACGAGCGCCGCCACCGCAATGGCAAGGCCAATCACCGCATTGAGCGTCTGTTGACCGATGATCTCCGCCTGCCGCACCGACAGATCCCAGGCCATGGCAAAGGCACCTACGAGCGCGTTGTCCTTGCCGAAATACACCGGTACGGCGGCATAGTGCACGTCGCCCTCGGTGCGCGACACCAGCGCGCCCGCCGTCATCGCCTCGGCGCCCACCGAGACGGCCACCCCGGCGGCGGCCACCCCTCCGTCTGCCAGCAGGGTCGCACCCTGCCCGTCGAGCACCACCGCCGCCGCGAAGCCGAACTGCGGCTTGTTCTTGTAGACCTCGAGATCCGGCGTGACTGCGTCCAGTTTCCCAAACTTGATGCTGCCGGCATACTTGATGCCGAGGACATCGATCAGTTCGTTCTGCTGGGCCACCAAGGTCTGCTGCACCGTGCGCATGTTGCTCAGTCCCGCCAGCAGCATGGTCAGCACCACCACCAGCAGCAGCGTCAGGGCTGTCGGGATGAGAATCGCGGAAGTGAGCTTGAGGCGTAAGCGCATGGGAGCGGCCTATGGGAGCGGGCCGGCCCCCGCATGGCGAAGGCCGGCATTGCCTAGGGACTAGAGCTGAGACAGGTCGACACCAGCGGTGATCGAGCCGATCGGCTGGCCGGTTCCCGGGTCGGTGATGGTGATGCTGATCTGGCTCTGATAGGTCTGGGTGCTTTCGTCGAGTTCGACCTCTCCGAGAAATACCGCGTCGGCGCCTACGCTGAAGGTCTGGCTGAACTTGTCCTCATCGCCTTGCCAGTAGTCGGAGGTCACCGTCGACTGCGCGACATTGAGCCCCAGCGCGTCAGTAGCGAAGATCTCGGTGAACAGCCCGGCGCTTTCCGCCTGCACCGAGGTCAGGTAGGCCGAAGCCTCGCTGCCCAGCGTCGCAGTGATGAGGGGTTTGTCCGCCGCGTCGACCTCGGCTCGCCACTGCTGGTCGAGGCCGTCGATCTTGGCCGCATCGTAGCCGGCCGTCTGTGCATTCTGCGCGACGATGGCGGCGATCAGAACCGGGTTCTGCGCTATCTCGCGCAGCTGGCCATTGGCCAGGTCGGTCAGCGGCCCTGCATATTCGTTGTCCTGCGCGAGTGCCGAAGCCGACAGCGCCAGGATCGAGGCTGCGGTAACAACAAGCATTTTGAACGTCACTTCGCTTCTCCTTCACTTCGCGACCCGGTGGGTCGGCTGACCTAGAACTCCGACCCGTCGGTCTTCATCGCTGCACTGCTGTGGCCGACGTCGCCTCTGGCGGCGGAGGCACTGGCTGCCGTTTGCGCGAGATGGCGGCTTCCCCGCCGTCTTCGGCCGCACTCGTCTCTCGGGCCGCGCTCTCCCGATGACCGAATTGGCATTGTCCCTCACGCCGGCAAAGGCGGCCCGGCACCTGCTCTCCATCTGTCGACCGAGAGCGGCCTGCGCTGAGGAACAAGACACGTGGCGGGCGGCGCGACCTGTCCGCACCCCGTTGAGGGCCGGCGTCGAAGCGTCTGTGTGCTCGGAACAGGTCCATGCAGTCCAACCAATCGGCGGCGGCTGTCCAGGCCGGCGCGTCGTGTCTAGGCCACTGCATTCCCACCTTGCCCTATACGGGAGCAGGCTTAAGTTTCAGTGAATGGTCCGGGACCCGGACTTAGGCGCACCAAATGCCAACGGGCGCCCCCGGGGGCGCCCGTCCGGTCGTCGACGGTGATGAAATCGCCTAGTGCGCAGTGGCTCCGGCACCGCTGCCCGCCTCGAGCAGAAGATTGCGCCAGCCGTCGATCTCGTTCTGCAGGCGCGCCTCTTCGTCGGCCGTAGCTGCCGCTTCCTTGGCCGTCAGCCCCGCGGCGATCAGCGCATCGATCTTGGCGCGGTCGAAGTCCGCGATCGATTGAGCTTCCTCGGCAAGAATGGTCAGGCTCTCGGGAGCCACGTCGGCGAAACCCCCGCGGACATAATAGACATGGCTCACTCCGGCCATATCCACCACCGTCACGAAGCCCGACCTCAGCGTGGTCATCAGGGGGGCGTGATCGCCCAGCACCGTGAAGTACCCATCCGCACCCGGTACGGTCGCCGACCGGACAGTCTGCGAGAACAAGAGCTTCTCGGGAGAGACGATTTCGAGCTTGGTGCCTTCGGCCATGGTCCTGCCTTCGGAAATTGCCGGGCACGCCCGATGGGCGGGCCCTGTTTCATGTCACGTCGATCAGGCCGCGGCCGCGAGCTTCTGGGCTTTCTTGACCGCGTCTTCCATCGTGCCGACCATGTAGAAGGCCGCCTCCGGCAGATGGTCGTACTTGCCCTCGACGAGGTCCTTGAAGCCCTTGATGGTATCTTCGAGCTGCACGAACACGCCCGGCGCACCGGTGAAGGCCTCCGCCACGTGGAACGGCTGGCTCATGAAGCGCTCGACCTTGCGGGCGCGGGCCACGGTCAGCTTGTCCTCTTCGCTCAGTTCGTCCATGCCCAGAATGGCGATGATGTCCTGCAGGGCCTTGTAGCGCTGCAGGATCTGCTGGACCGCGCGCGCGGTATTGTAGTGATCCTCGCCTACGATGTTTGCCGACAGCATGCGCGAAGTCGAGTCGAGCGGGTCCACCGCGGGGTAGATGCCCTTTTCCGAAATGGCGCGATTGAGCACGGTCGTCGCGTCGAGGTGGGCGAACGAGGTCGCCGGCGCCGGGTCGGTCAGGTCGTCGGCGGGCACGTAGATGGCCTGCACCGAAGTGATCGAACCCTTGTCGGTGGTGGTGATGCGCTCCTGCAGCGCGCCCATGTCGGTGGCGAGCGTCGGCTGGTAGCCCACCGCCGAGGGAATGCGGCCGAGCAGGGCCGACATCTCGGCGCCCGCCTGGGTGAAGCGGAAGATGTTGTCGACAAAGAACAGCACGTCCTGACCCTGGTCGCGGAAGTGCTCGGCGACCGTCAGGCCGGACAGCGCCACGCGGGCGCGGGCCCCCGGGGGCTCGTTCATCTGGCCGAACACCAGGGCGCACTTGGAGCCGGCGGTCGAGCCGTTGTTCTCGTGCGGATCCTTGTTCACGCCCGATTCGATCATCTCGTGATAGAGGTCGTTGCCCTCGCGGGTGCGCTCGCCGACGCCAGCGAACACCGAGTAGCCACCATGGGCCTTGGCGACGTTGTTGATCAGTTCCTGGATCAGCACCGTCTTGCCGACGCCGGCGCCGCCGAACAGGCCGATCTTGCCGCCGCGGGCATAGGGAGCCAGCAGGTCCACCACCTTGATGCCGGTGACGAGGATCTGCGCTTCCGAAGCCTGCTCGGTGAACGAGGGGGCGTCCTGGTGAATGACGCGCCGGGAGGCCGTGACCACCGGCCCGGCCTCGTCGATCGGGTCGCCGATGACGTTCATGATGCGCCCGAGCGTCTCGTCGCCCACCGGCACCGAAATCGCCGCCCCGGTATCGGTCACGGGGGCGCCGCGGACGAGGCCTTCGGTGGTGTCCATGGCGATGGCGCGCACGGCGTTCTCACCCAGGTGCTGCGCCACTTCGAGCACCAGACGGCTGCCATTGTTGTCGACCTCGAGGGCGTTCAGGATCGCCGGCAGGTGACCGTCGAAGGTCACGTCGACCACGGCGCCGATCACCTGCGAGACCTTGCCGACGGCGACGCCGGCGGCAGCGCTTGCTGATGGGCTCGAAGCGGCCTTGCGGGCCGGGGCCTTCTTGGCGGCGGGAGCCTTTTCGGTCGCCGGGGCGGTTGCTGCGGTCGCTGCGCGGGCCATGATTTACCTCGTTCCTGCTAGAGCGCTTCCGCGCCCGATATGATTTCGATGAGTTCTTTGGTGATCTGGGCCTGACGCTGCCGGTTATAGGTCAGCGTCAGCCGCTTGATCATGTCGCCGGCGTTGCGCGTGGCGTTGTCCATGGCGCTCATCTGCGCCCC
Source organism: Devosia sp. (assembly GCA_041916695.1). Lineage (GTDB taxonomy): Bacteria > Pseudomonadota > Alphaproteobacteria > Rhizobiales > Devosiaceae > Devosia_A. Next base: position 27,906 of record JAYRZA010000027.1, read on the forward strand.
GAAGAACGACGCATTGTTCTCGAGCAGCGCCCGGAACACCTGCACCGAGATGTTGCGCGGCAGCAGATCCTCAAGGATGGCTTCCTCGTCAGGTTCGTACTCGTAGCTGACCGAGGCACCCGCCGCAGGCGCCTCGAACTTCGCCGGGATCAGCTGTTGCGCCGTCGGAATCTGCGCAATCACCGATCGGAAGCGCGCATAGAACAGCGTCGCAACGTCGAACTCCCCGGCCGCGTACATGGCGAGAATCTTCTCGCCCACCAAGGATGCATTGGCGTAGCCCAGCTGCCGCACCTCGCGGAACGAGATCGCCTCGACGATCTTGTCGCCCAGCGTGCGCTTGAGAATGTCGTTGCCCTTGCGGCCGACGGTCAGAATCTTGACCGTCTTGCCCTCGCTCAGCAGCTTCAGCGCGGTCTCGCGGGCCAGCCGCGCGATCGAGGAGTTGAAGCCGCCGGCAAGGCCGCGCTCGCCGGTCGCGACGACCAGCAGGTGCACCTGATCGCGCCCGTTGCCGGCAAGCAGCGCCGGTGCGTCGGCACGGCCGGCATAGGCCGCACCGAGCGAGGCCAGCACGTTGCCCATGCGTTCGGCATAGGGGCGGGCCGCCTCGGCGGCTTCCTGGGCTCGCCGCAGCTTGGCCGCGGCCACCATCTGCATGGCCTTGGTGATCTTCTGGGTCGACTTGACCGAGGTGATCCGGTTCTTGAGGTCCTTTAGCGAGGGCATCGGGCCGCTCTTGCTCCTGCTGCGCGGCCCCGGTGGGACCGCGCGTCATTGGAAGGTGTTACGAGAACGTCTTCTTGAAAGCGTCGATCGCCGCCTTCAGCCGGACGCGCAGGTCGTCCGACAGCGCCTTCTCCTTGGCGATCGCCGCGAGGATGTCGGCGTGCTTGGAGCGCAGCGCGCCCAGCAGCGCGGTCTCGAACGCGCCCACCTTGTTGACCGGCAGGTCGTCGAGATAGCCCTGGCCGCCGGCGAAGATCACCGCCACTTCCTCTTCCGGCTTCAGCGGCGAGAACTGCGGCTGCTTGAGCAGTTCGGTGAGGCGGGCGCCGCGGTTGAGCAGGCGCTGCGTCGCCGCATCGAGGTCCGAGCCGAACTGGGCGAAGGCGGCCATCTCGCGGTACTGGCTGAGCTCGCCCTTGAGCGAGCCGGCCACCTGCTTCATCGCCTTGATCTGGGCGTTGCCGCCCACGCGGCTGACCGAGATGCCGACGTTCACCGCCGGGCGGATGCCCTGGAAGAACAGGTTGGTCTCGAGGAAGATCTGGCCGTCGGTGATCGAGATCACGTTGGTCGGGATGTAGGCCGAGACGTCATTGGCCTGCGTCTCGATCACCGGCAGCGCGGTGAGCGAACCCAGCCCATGGTCTTCGTTGAGCTTGGCGGCCCGCTCGAGCAGGCGCGAATGCAGGTAGAACACGTCGCCCGGATAGGCTTCGCGGCCCGGAGGACGGCGCAGCAGCAGCGACATCTGGCGATAGGCGACGGCCTGCTTGGTCAGGTCGTCGTAAGCGATCACGGCGTGCATGCCGTTGTCGCGGAAATACTCGCCGATGGCGGCGCCGGTCATCGGCGCGAGGAACTGCATCGGCGCCGGGTCCGACGCGGTGGCGGCGACGACGATCGAATACTCCAGCGCGCCGGCGTCTTCCAACACCTTGACGAACTGCGCCACGGTGGAGCGCTTCTGGCCGACCGCGACGTAGATGCAGTAGAGCTTTTCCTGCTCCGAGGCGCCCGCGGCATGCGCCGGCTTCTGGTTGAGGAAGGTATCGAGGATCACGGCGGTCTTGCCGGTCTGTCGATCACCGATGATCAGCTCGCGCTGGCCGCGGCCGATCGGGATCAGCGCATCGATCGCCTTGATGCCGGTCGACATCGGCTCGTGCACCGACTTGCGCGGCAGGATGCCGGGCGCCTTGACGTCGACGCGGCGGCGTTCCTTGGCCTTGAGCGGGCCCTTGCCGTCGATCGGGTTGCCGAGCGCGTCGACGACGCGGCCGAGCAGTTCCTTGCCCACCGGGGTGTCCACGATCGAGCCGGTCCGCTTGGCGACGTCGCCTTCCTTGATGCCGCGGTCGTTGCCGAACAGCACCACGCCGACATTGTCGCTCTCGAGATTGAGCGCCATGCCCTTGATGCCGCCGGGGAACTCGACCAGCTCACCCGCCTGCACGTTATCGAGACCGTAGACGCGCGCAATGCCGTCGCCGACGCTCAGCACCTGGCCGACCTCGGAGACCTCGGCTTCCTGGCCGAAATTCTGAATCTGCTCCTTGAGGATCGCAGAGATTTCCGCGGCTTTGATATCCATTATCCGACCTCTTTCATCGCGATCTTCATCGCCGTGAGCTTGGTTTTTAGGGAGGAGTCGATCATCTGGCTGCCGACCTTGACCACGAGGCCACCGATCAGGCTGGGATCGACGTGTTCATTGAGCGTGACCGACTTGCCGATCCTGGCCTTGAGCGTCTCGGCCAGCGTCTTGACCTGCGCCGGGGTCAGCGCGGTGGCCGACGTGACCTCGGCGGTCACCTCGCCGCGCGCGGCGGCCGCTTTGTCGCGGAACGCCGAAATGATCGCCGGCAGAGCGAACAGGCGCCCGTTGCGCGCCACGACCTTGACGAAGTTGGAGACGGTTGCGTCGGCCTTGGCCTTGCTCAGTATCGCCTCGATCGCCGCGGCCTTGGCATCGGCGTTGATCACCGGCGAGCGCAGGAACCGGGAGAAATCCTGACTGTCAGCGGCGAGAGCGGCAATCGCGACCAACCCCTGCTCGACCGTGGCGACCGAGTTCTTTTCCTCGGCCAGTTCGAAGAGCGCCGACGCATATGGCCGCGCGATCTGGGTAAGCACTGAATCCTGCGCTGCCAATGCCCCGTCACCCTCATGCTGCGCAACCCGAACCCGGCCAGAGATTGGTCGCCGGAGGCTGCTGTCGCTTATGATTATTCGCCGGGCAAAGCCGAAGGCCCCCGGAATTCGCGGCCCCCTCTAACATGCGATCCCGGGCATCGCAAGGCACCGGACCGGGAGTCTTTCCGAGAGATTTGTCGCAGGGGGAAAGCCACGATGCCGTAGGGGCGGTTTGCGTGGCGGCCGCCCTGCCGGCCCGCGTCGACTTGCCTGGGCCGGTCGGCCTGAAGCCGATGCTCTTGCCGCAACGACCAGCATGCCTTGGGCGGCGACCGTGCCGACGAGGGCCGGCGCCCCGCCGCCTCCATCCGGCAGAAAGGTCACAGGAAACTCTGCGGGTCGATATCCACCTGCACCCGGAGGTTGCCGGTCGCCTTCGGCCCGTTGTCGAGCCAGAACCGCACATAGCCGGAAAGATCGAAGTCCTTGCCCGACTGCGCCAGCAATCGCACCCGGTGCCGACCGCGGATCATCGAGATCGGCGCGTCCGCCGGCCCGAACAGCCTCAGCCCTTCGGCCATCGGCGCAACGCTCAGCAGCCGACGTGCGAAATCGAACGCCGGGTCGTGCTCGTTGGCCGAGACGATGAGCGCCGCCAGCCGCCCGAACGGTGGCAGCCCGCCGGCTTCGCGAGCGGCGAGTTCGTGGGCGTAGAAAGCCTCGCGATCGCCGCGGATCATCGCCTGTATCACCGGATGGGTTGGATGGTAGGTCTGCAGGAAGGCCTTGCCGGCCCGACTGGCACGCCCGGCCCTGCCGGTCACCTGCGTCAGGATCTGGAACGTGCGCTCAGCGGCCCGCGGGTCGCCGCGGTCGAGCCCGAGATCGGCATCCAGCACCCCGACGAGTGACAGCTTCTCGAAATGGTGCCCCTTGGCCACCAGTTGCGTGCCGATGATCAGGTCGTACTCGCCGGTCTCGATCTCGGCAAAGCGCTGCTTGAGCTGGGTGTGCGAACCCATATCGGAGCTCAGGATCACCATGCGCGCGCCGGGGAAACGCGCCGCCGCCTCTTCTGCCACCCGCTCGATGCCCGGCCCGATCGCGATCAGCGAGTCGTCCGCCCCGCAGGCCGAGCAACTCTTCGGCGTCCGCTGCTCATGCCCGCAATGGTGGCACATGAGCACACCGCGAAAGCGGTGCTCGACCAGCCATGCGGAGCAATCCGGACACTGGTACTGGTGCCCGCACGCCTTGCACAGTGTCAGCGGCGCATAGCCCCGCCGGTTGAGGAACAGCAGCGCCTGCTCGCCCCGGTCGAGCGTCGCGAACACCTCGCGGGCAAGCCGTGGCGCGATCCATTGCCCCTTCTCCGGCGGCTCCTCGCGCATGTCGATCGGGCTGATGTCGGGCAGCGCCGCCTCGGCGAATCGCGAGGTCAACAGTACGTGCCGGTAGCGCCCCTGGTTGGCGTTGTTGCGGCTTTCGACCGACGGCGTCGCGGAACTGAGGATCGCGCGTGCGCCCGCGAACCTGGCGCGCACCACGGCCATGTCGCGGGCGTGGTAGTTCACCCCATCCGACTGCTTGAAGGCCCCGTCGTGCTCCTCGTCGAGCACGATCATGCCCAGGTCGTGGAACGGCAGGAACAGCGCCGAGCGCGCCCCCACAACGGCCCTGACTGTACCGTCGGCGACACCGCGCCAGGTTCGGGCACGCTGCACCGGCGTCATGTCGGAGTGCCACTCCCCCGGCCGGGTGCCGAAGCGGCGGGCGAAGCGCGTCAGGAAGGTACTAGAGAGCGCGATCTCGGGCAGCAGGATCAGTGCCTGTCGGCCGGCCCGCATTGTATCGGCGACCGCCTCGAAGAACACCTCGGTCTTGCCGCTGCCGGTGACGCCGTCGAGCAGCGCCACGGCGAACCGGCCGACCTCGAGTGACCGGATCTGGTCCAGTGCCGCCTGTTGTTCGACGCTGAGGGTCGGGGGCGCCGCATCCGGGTCGGGCGGCAGCACAATCGGTGGCGGCGGCACCTCGAGGCGCACGATCGCCCCGGCCCGTTCGAGACCCTCGATCACCGAGGCGGATACCCCGCTCGCGCCGACCAGCGCCGCCTTGGCCCAGGCTTCGCCGTCCATCAGCAGTTCGAGGACCTTCTCGCGCGAGCGGGTCAGCTTCTCCGGCTCGATTCCGGTCGCCCGGAAGGCGGTGACGGGATGCTCCGGCTCCAGCGCCTCGCGCGAGCGTAGCACGCTGCGCAGCACCAGGCCCGGTGGCGAGAGAGTATAGCGGCTGACCCAGTCAATGGTGCGCAGCAGTTCCTCGCTGAGCGGCGGCACGTCGAACACCTGTTCGATGTCCTTGAGCCGGTTGTGGGCGAAATTGTCGGTGGGCAGGCCCCAGACGACGCCGAGCGTCGAGCGCCCGACCAGGGGCACGGCGACGATCGAACCACGCACCGGCCGCAGGCCCGGCGGTACGCGGTAGCTGTACGGCCCCTCGACCGACACGCCGACCATCACCGCCACGATGTCGGAAAGCTCGCCCGGAAGATCCTGCATGGTACCCGCTTTGTTCACGGGCAATGTAGGGCGCGCAGCCTGATTCTGCACCAACCCCCACTGAACCATTTCCTAATTGCCTCCCGCTATGCTGGCGCCATGTCCGCCGCCCTGCTCACCGACACCGCCGTCCAGACCCAGATCGCCGACTGGCAGCGCGACCTTGGCGCCATCCGGCGCATGGCGCCGAAAACGCTCGAGGCCTATGGTCGCGATCTCGGCCAGTTCCTCGCCTTCCTTTCGGTCCATGCCGGCGGCGAGGTGACTCTGGCAACCCTCAGGGAGCTCCGGGCCGCCGACGTCCGTGCCTTCCTTGCCGCCCGTCGCAACCGGGAAATCGGCTCGCGCTCGCTGGCGCGGGCGCTGAGCGCACTCAGGAGCTTCTTTGCCTTCCTCGAACGCGAGGGCATTGTGGCCACCGAGGCCTTCAATACGGTGCGCACCCCCCGCCAGGCACGGTCGCTGCCCAAGGCGCTGACCGTCTTCGAGGCGCGGCAGACCATTGTCGCCACCGACGAGCTCGAGGATGTGCCGTGGGTTGCCGCCCGCGACACGGCGGTGATCTCGCTGCTCTATGGCGCCGGCCTGCGCATCTCGGAAGCGCTGGCGATCACGCGGAGCGACCTCGAAGCGCCGAGCCTGAGGGTCAAGGGCAAGGGAGGCAAGACCCGCCTGGTACCGCTGCTGGCGCAGGTGCGGCAGGCCATCGAAACCTATCTCAGCCTCTGCCCCTTCCGCCCGGCCCCCGACGAGCCGGTATTCCGCGGCACGAAGGGCGGTCCGCTTTCGCCACGCCTGATCCAACTGCGTCTCCGGCAACTGCGCTCCGCCCTCGGCCTGCCGCCGTCGGCCACCCCGCACGCCTTGCGCCACAGCTTTGCCACCCATCTGCTCGGTCGTGGCGGCGACCTCAGGATGATTCAGGAACTGCTCGGGCACGCCTCGCTGTCGACCACCCAGATCTATACCGCCGTCGATACCGACCGCCTGCTCGAGGCCTATCGCGCCGCTCATCCCCGGGCCTGACGGGGCTGGGCCGCGGTGCATGATCCGCCCTTTACTCCGCCCTGGGCTCGTATTACCACTCCGGCCATGACCGCTTGCATGCTAACGATCTGCAAAGCTCGCCTGGCCTCCTCCGGGGGCCGGAACGGGCGCGGCATTTGATCCGTCACGCTCACCGGCCCGCCACCAGGCGCGGGTGACCGGTGACCTGTTGGCGGACCAGATCTGGAAACCGCCGCGATGCCGTCCGAAGTCCCAGTCTCCCGCCCCGCCGCTCCTCCCCTGGCCCTTGCCGGCGTCGTCCTCGCCCTTGCCGGGGCCGCCCTGTTCGCCACCAAGGGCATCGTCATCAAGCTGGCGCTCATCGAGGGGATCGATGCCGTCACCTCGCTCACCTGGCGCATGATCGTCGCCGTGCCGATCTTCGTGACGGTCGGACTGCTCACCTGGCGCAGCAAGCGTGCCGCCACGCCGATCGGCGCGCCACCGGTGCTGACCCTGCCGGTGCTGACACAGACGCTCGGCGTCGGACTGGTCGGCTATTACCTCGCGAGCCTGCTGGACTTCTCCGCGCTCGAGTACATCAGCGCCCAGTTCGACCGGCTGATCCTTCTGACCTACCCGTTCTTCGTGGTGCTGTTCGGCGCAGTGTTCTTCAAGCGGCGCATCACGCTGCCGATGGGGCTGGCCCTCGTCGTTTCGTATGCTGGCATCGCGGTGATCTTCTGGCACGATCTGCACATCGAGGGCGAGAACGTGCTGCTCGGCGCCGCCCTGGTGTTCGGCTCGGCCATCGCCTATGCCGGCTACCAGATAATGGCCAAGCCGCTCATCGACCGGCTCGGGGCACAGTTGTTCACCTCGATTGCCATGAGCGGCGCCGGTCCGGCGGTGATTGCGCACTTCCTTCTCACCCATCCGGCGGGTGACCTCGGCGTCAATGGCGCCGGCTTCCTGCTGATGCTGGCGATCGGCACCGTCTCGACCGTATTGCCCGCCTACTGCATCTCGGGCGCCATCGGGCTGATCGGCCCCGAGCGCACCGCAATCATCGGCAATGTCTCGCCGGTGGTGACGGTCGGCCTTGCCATCTCCGTGCTGGGCGAAGCTTTCACCCCGTGGCATGCCCTCGGCACGGCGCTGGTTCTGGGTGGCGTCTGGCTCTTCGCGAGGAAGGAGCGGCCACGCGACCGCGTGCTGGAAGAGCGCACCGCCTAGCCTGGCGTGGTCGGCCTGGAGGCACCGCGGCTAGCCCACGCGCGCGATTCCCAAGGCCTCGGCGAGCAGGCGATACGAGCGCAGCCTCAGATCATAGTCCCAGGCGGTGGTCGTGACCATCACCTCGTCGGCGCCACTGGCTCGCGCCTTGTCCTCGATCTGCCGCGCCACCGTCTCGGGCGACCCTGCGATCCACAGCGGCGACTGCATCTCGATGATGCGCCGTTGCTGATCGGTGTAGGCGTGAGCCGCGGCAGCCTCCGGCGAGACCAGCATGCGGACCTCGCCGGACTGGAACAGCGCCCAGCTCAGCGCCTGCGAGCCCGATAGGTATCTCGCCTCGGCATCCGTCGGCGCGACCAGGGCGGAGACGGCGAGGATGGCATGTGGTTGCGGGAACGCCCGGCTCGGCCGGAAGGCTGCGCGATAGGCAGCAAAGGCCGGAGCTGCCGGCGTCGGGCTGAAATGCGCCGCGAAAGCATACCCGACACCGAGTTGCCCGGCAGCCTCTGCGCTCGCACCGCTCGATCCCAACAGCCAGATCGGCGGCAGGGCGACCCGCTCGGGCACCACCCGCACCGCCCGATAGGGGTGGTCGAGGGGGAAGCCGTCCTCCTCGAAAGCGAGCAGCTCGGCGAGTTCCTGGCTGAAGTACTCCCCGCCTACCGAGCGCAGCGCCGCCAGCGTCCGGCCGTCGCTGCCGCCGGCCCGGCCGATGCCGAGATCGATGCGCCCCGGATTGAGGCCCTCGAGCGTGCGGTAGGTTTCGACCACCCGCAACGGCACGTGGTTGGGCAGCATCACCCCGCCCGATCCGACCCTTATCCGTCGCGTCGTTGCGGCCGAGCTTGCGATCAGGACCTCGGGCGAGGAGGACGCGATGGAGGGGATGCCGTGATGCTCGGCGTACCAGACGCGGGTGTAGCCCAGTTCGTCGCCGAGCTTCGCGAGCCGACCGACCTCGGCAAGCGCCGCCGGGGTGCTGGTGCCCTCGGAAACCGGCGCCAGGTCGAGGATGGAGAGGGGCAGGGTCATGGCTCCGCTCTGTCGTCAGGTGCCGATCGGGGGAGGTCGGGGACCGCGTCGCCGCAGAACCGGTCGCTCATTCCGCCGCCAGCCCCTTGACCAGTTCGAGGGCCTGCCGCTCGAACAGGCTGCGGTAGATGCCGCCGGCCTTTCGCACCAGGTCCTCGTGACGCCCCTCCTCGACCACCCGGCCATCGTCGAAGACCAGGAGGCGATCGAGCGCCCGCACCGTCGACAGGCGGTGGGCGATGACGATGGCGGTGCGCCCCTGCATGAGCCGCTCCATCGCCTGCTGGATCAGCAGTTCGCTTTCGCTGTCGAGGCTCGAGGTGGCCTCGTCGAGGATCAGCACGCGCGTGTCTGCGAGGAAGGCCCGGGCGATGGCGACGCGCTGCCGCTCGCCGCCCGAAAGCTTGATGCCGCGCTCGCCCACCATTGTCTCGTAGCCCTTCGGCAGCCGGGCGATGAACTCGTGCGCATTGGCCAGCCTCGCAGCCGAGACGATTTCCTCGAGCGTCGCGCCCGGCCGGCCATAGGCGATGTTGTCGGCGAGCGAGCGGTGGAACAGCACCGGATCCTGCTGCACGATGGCGATCTGCCGGCGCAGCGCGGCCTGGGCGATATCCCGGATATCGGTGCCATCGACGGTGATGCGCCCGCCGGTCACGTCATAGAGGCGCTGGATGAGCTTGACGAAGGTGGTCTTGCCCGATCCGGAATGGCCGACCAGCCCGACCTTTTCGCCCGGGGCGATCGTCACCGACAGATCGCGATAGAGCGGTCGCGCGTGGCCGCCATAGTGGAACTCCACGTGCTCGAAGGCGATGCCGCCGCCAGTGATGGCGAACGGGCGAGCCGACGGCGTGTCGTCGATTCCGAGCGGCGTGGCGTAGAGCGCCACCAGCTCCTCCATGTCGTTGACCGAGCGCTGCAGGTTGCGCACGTGCATGCCGACATCGCGCAGGTAGCCCTGCAGCACGAAGAAGGTGGTGATGACAAAGGTGATGTCGCCGGCCGCGGCGACTCCCTGCTGCCAGAGCAGCAGCGCCGCGCCGACGATGCCGGCGCGCAGCAGCCAGAGCATGACCTGCTGGCCGGTGCCGTTCCAGGTGCCGCGCACCCAGGTGCGCGTCGTCCGACTGCGCCACTTGCCAACCACGGCGGCGAGCCGTGCCTCCTCGCGGTCCTCCGCGCCGAAGCCTTTCACCACGGCGTTGCAGGAAATCGCATCGGCGAGCGCGCCGCCCATCCGCGTATCCCAGGCGTTGGCGAGACTTGCCGCGGGCGCCACCCACCAGACCGACAGCGCCACGGTAATGGCGATATAGGCCAGCGAGCCCAGGCCGACGACGAGCCCCATGACCGGCCAGAACACCCCGAGCAGCGCGGTCGTGCCGATGAGCATCACCACCGAGGGCAGCATCGCGAGCAGCACGGTATCGTTCAGCAGGTCGAGCGCCCAGATGCCGCGCGTGATCTTCCGCACGGTCGAGCCCGCGAAGGCATTGGCATGCCAGTCGCTGGAGAAGCGCTGCACCCGGTGGAACGCATCCGCGGTGATCTCGCTCATCATCCTCAGAGTGACGCCGATCATCGCCATCCAGGCGCTCTGCCGGGTGACGACGGCGGCGAGCCCGAGCCCGAGCAGCAGCAGGAAGGCGACGAGAGCGGCGTTGAAGGCGACCGCGTCACCCGGCGCACCGCTCGCCACGGCCTCGACCAGATGCCCGGCATAGAGGGGCGTCAGCACATCGGCGATGGTCGAAAGGAATGCCATCGCGGCGATGAAGGCGAGGGACAGGGGCTGCCGGCGCCAGTGCCGGGCGGTGAAGGCGAGGACGTGGAAATAGGCCTGGTTACGATCGGATTTCGGCTTGCGCGCCATTAGTGCATCCGGCGGCGCGAGGCGCCCTGCCGGTCCCGGTTCGGAATTGGGTCGGAGCCGCCTGGTGGACGGGCGGCGGAGGGAGGCCTCTTGGCCCCTCGGCGGTCAGTACCGCCGGTGCCCCATGGGGCGAGGTCGTTTGCACATCAGCATGTCGCCCCTCCCGGCTCGATCGGACGTACCGCCTTCTAGGCCGTTCCCGCCCGAAGAGCAATCCTCTCGTAGTTGACTGACTGGTCAGTTATCTATAGATGACCGAACAGTCAGTTATGGAAGTTCCGATGGACGATCCCGCTGCCGAGCGCGGCCCCAAATTCCGGCGACGCGCCGAGGCGCGTCCCGACGAGGTGCTGGATGCCGCACTGGAGCTGTTCATCGAGAAGGGCTTCGCCGCCACCCGGGTCGAGGACATCGCCCGCCGGGCAGGACTCTCCAAGGGAGCCGTCTACCTCTACTTCCCCTCCAAGGAAGCCCTGATCGAAGGGCTGGTGCGACGCGGATTGTCCCCCATCGCCGACAGCGCGCTCGCCGTCATCGGCGACTACGAGGGCGACCCTCGCGTGGTCATCAGCGCAGTACTGAAGATGCTGGCGATGCGGCTGCACGATCCCAAGACCATCGCCATCCCGCGCCTCATCTTCCGCGAGGTGGTCACCTTTCCCGGGCTGGCGGAGATGTACCGGCGCGAAGTGCTGGACCGCGTGATCCCGGCGATCGAGCGCCTGCTGCAGCACGGCATCGACAACGGCTACCTCCGGCCCGTCGACCCGAATCTCACCATCCGCTCGATCATCGGGCCGGTGATGCTGCACATCGTCCTGGCCGAGGTCTTCAGCATCACGCCGCCCGAGGGCCTGGCCATCCAGCGCTTCGTCGACAACCACCTGTCCATCCTGTTCGACGGGTTGAGCGCATCGCCCGGCGCCCGGCGCTGGTCCGCATCCTGAGGAGCCTGCCATGAACGAGTTCATCGCCTGGATTGTCGGCCTGTTCGGCGGCCTGCTGCCCGGCCTGGGCGCCTCCGAACCACCGCGCTACAACGGCTATGCCGAGGCCGAGTACGTCTATGTCGCGCCGGCCGGTGCCGGGCAGATCGCGACGTTCGAGGTGCGCGAGGGCGACACCGTCGTGCCGGGTCAGCTGCTCTTCGTGCTCAAGAGCGACCAGCAGGCGGCGCTGCTCGCCGCCGCGGAGGCCCGTGTCGACGCCGCAAGGGCCAATCTCGAGAACCTCAGCACCGGCGGCCGCAGCGACGAGATCGCCGTCATCCGCGCCAGCCTGCAGAAGGCCGAGGCCGACCTGGGCCTGGCCCGCGAGACGTCGGCGCGGAGCGGACTGCTGTTCGCCGAAGGCCTCGTGCCGCAGAGCAAGCTGGACGTCGACCGGACCACCCTGGCCAGCGCCGAGGCGGCGGTCCGGCAGCTGCAGGCGCAGCTCAAGGTGGCCGAACTGCCGGCCCGCGACGCCCAGCAGCTGCAGGCCGAGGCCAACCTGGCGGCGGCCCGCGCCGACGCCGAGAAGGCCCGCTTCGACCTTGCCGATCGCCAGGTCGTGGCCCCGGTGGCGGGCCGTGTCGAACGGCTGTTCTTCGATCCGGGCGAGATTGCCGGCGCCGGCGCGCCGGTGCTGTCGCTGCTGCCCCAGGACGCGCTCAAGGTCCGCTTCTACCTGCCCGAGGCGGAACGGCAGGGCTTCGGCCTCGGCGACCGCGTCAGGGTCAGCTGCGACGGCTGCGCGGCGGGGATCGTGGCGCGCATCGATCACTTCGCCTCGGACCCGCAGTTCACCCCGCCGGTCATCTATTCGCGCGACGAGCGGCAGCGGCTGAGCTTTCTCGCCGAGGCGGTGGTCGAGGCCGGCAGCCACCTGCTCCCCGGCCAGCCGGTGACGCTGGAGCGGCTCGAGTGAGCACCGAATATGTCATCGACGTCAAAGGACTGAGCAAGTCGTTCGGCGACAAGCTGGTGGTCGACAGGTTCGACATCCGGGTGCCGAAGGGAGCCATCTACGGCTTTCTGGGGCCGAACGGCTCGGGCAAGACCACGACGATCCGCATCCTGTGCGGGCTGCTGACCGCCGATGCCGGCGAGGGCACTTGCCTCGGCTTCGACCTCAGGCGGGAGCCGGTGCGGATCAAGGAGAACGTCGGCTACATGACGCAGCGGTTCTCCCTCTACGAGGACCTGTCGATCCGCGAGAACCTCGATTTCGTCGCCCGCATGTATCGCATGGACCGGCGCCGCGAGCGGGTCGACCGGGCGCTCGACGAGCTCGGCCTCGCCAACCGCTCGCGCCAGCTCGCCGGCACGCTCTCGGGCGGCTGGAAGCAGCGCCTGGCGCTCGCCGCCTGCCTGCTGCACGAACCCCGGCTGCTGCTGCTCGACGAGCCGACCGCCGGCGTCGATCCCAAGGCGCGGCGCGACTTCTGGGACGAGATCCGGCGGCTGTCGGCGCTCGGTGTCACCGTGCTGGTCTCGACCCACTACATGGACGAGGCGGTGCAATGCGACTTCATCACCTACATCGCCTACGGCAAGAAGCTGATCGACGGCCCCTCCGGCCGCATTCCCGAGCTTGTCGGGCTCGAGACCTGGCGCGTCGAGGGCAAGGAACTGCCCGCCCTCGAGGCCCGGCTGAAGACGCTGCCGGGGGTCGAGCAGGTCGCCCGTTTCGGCACCGTGCTGCACGTCTCGGGCACCGACCGGCAGACCCTGCGGGACACCGTCGCCGCGCTCGAGGCGGAGGGCACGCATCGCTGGAGCCTGCAGGTGGCCGGCCTCGAGGAGGCGTTCATCTACCTGATGGCCGGGGCCCGCGACAATTTCGGCGGCAACGGCATCGGAGCGGCGGCATGAGCGGCCTCTCCCTGAGCCGGTTCCTTGCGGTGCTGTTCAAGGAATTCATCCAGATGCGCCGCGATCACATCACCTTCGGGATGATGATCGGGCTGCCCATCGTGCAGCTGATGCTGTTCGGCTTCGCCATCAATGCCGACCCGCGCCACCTGCCGACGCTGGTCGAACTGGGCGACAACGGGCCGATCAGCCGCGCCGTGATCGCCGGCATGCAGAACTCCTCCTATTTCGACTTCGCCGGCGTCGTCACCGGCACCGCCGCCGGCGAAGAGGCCCTGCGGCGGGGCGATGCGAACTTCGTTATCGTCATTCCGCCCGGCTTCGAGCGCGACGTGGTGCGCGGCCGCTCGCCGGAACTCCTGGTCGCCGCCGACGCCTCCGACCCCTCCGCCACCGGCGGCGCGGTCGCGGCGCTGTCGGGGATCGTCAACGTCGCCATTGCCGAGACGCTCACCGGCCCGCTGGCGCGGCCGGGCAGCGCGCCGGCCTTCGCCGTCGTCGTGCACCGCGAGTACAACCCGGAAGGCCGCACTTCGACCAACATCGTACCGGGCCTGCTCGCCATCATCCTCTCCATGACCATGGTGCTGATCACTGCCGTCGCCATCGTCAAGGAGAGCGAGCGCGGCACCATGGAGATGCTGATCGCCACCCCGGTGACCCCGCTCGAGGTGATGCTGGGCAAGATCCTGCCCTATGTGTTCGTCGGCTACGTGCAGACCGGCGTCTTCCTCGCCGCCGCGCGGCTGGTGTTCGGGGTGCCGTTCGAGGGCAGCCCGCTGGCCTTCATCGTCGGCTTCAACCTGTTCATCGTCGTCAACCTGGCGCTCGGCTTCCTGATCTCGACCATGGCCCGCAACCAGATGCAGGCGATGCAGCTGAGCTTCTTCACCATCCTGCCCTCGATCCTGCTGTCGGGCTTCATGTTCCCCTTCGCCGGCATGCCCGGCTGGGCCCAGGCGCTCGGCACCGGCGTCCCCGCCACGCATTTCCTGCGCCTGGTGCGCAAGGTGATGCTGAAGGGCGGCGGCCTGCCCGACGTGACCGGCGACCTGTGGGCGCTGGGCATCATCCTCGTCGTCATCTCGATCGTCGCCATGCTACGCTACCGCCAGACGCTCGACTGAGAGGGGGCGGCCCGGGGGCAGGCGCCGGCGGAAGACCGGCGACACGTTCCGCCACATTCGCACTGGCTATAAACACTTGAAAATAAAGCGGAATGCATCGTCGGCCGCCATCTTTCGGTCACCTTGCTGAACGGACTTGTCCCCGCCCACCGGGGACTCGACCGAGCCATCCGCCCGCCGAGACCTACGCACAAATGCGCGGGGCGGCGGCAAGGGTGGGTTTGTCTTGCGCGCTGGCGGCTTGTTAATCCCCTGCGCCCTATCGTCCGGGCTCCCCGGCGGAGGCGGACTTGGGTTCGGTGAAAAGGTGGCTGCCCTGCATCCTCGCGGCATTGGTCCCGCTCGCCATCGCCGCCGCGCTGGCCTATTGGCAGGCCGCCACCGCCCTCTCCGATCGGGCCCGCATCCTCGCTGAAGTCGTGCTCGAACGCGGCGAGCAGACCAGCGCCCAGATGCTCTCGGCCTTCGGCGAGCTGGCCGCCTTCGGGCCGAGCCGGGTGTGCTCGGTGGCGGGCGTCGAGGCCATGCGCCGCATCGACCTCGGCTCCAGCCTGCTGCAGGGGGTGGGCTACGCCCTCGGCAACCGCCAGATCTGTTCCTCGCTCGACGACCGGCGCACCTATGACATGGGGCCGCCCGCCATCGTCAGCGAAACCGGCCATGCCCTGCGGCCGCAGGGCGAACTGCCCATGGCTCCCGGCACCCCGGTGCTGATCGTCACCGACCCGGCCG
This sequence comes from Devosia sp., assembly GCA_041916695.1. Lineage (GTDB taxonomy): Bacteria > Pseudomonadota > Alphaproteobacteria > Rhizobiales > Devosiaceae > Devosia_A. The sequence continues at coordinate 43,177 of JAYRZA010000027.1, forward strand.
GCTACACCGCCTTCGTGCATCCGGGGCTGGTCTTCATGCTCAGCGGGCAAGGCAGCCTGAGCGCCGGCATCGTCGGCAGATCGTCGCGGCAGCCACTGCTGCAATCGGGAAGCGCATCGATCGATTGGTCGCGCCTCGCCCTGCCGCCGCGGGGCGAGCAGGTGCTGCAGCTCGGCGACCTGCTGGTGGCGGTCAGGTCGAGCAGCCGGTGGGACTATTTCAGCTATGCAGCCGTGCCGGCGAGCGCCATCGGCGAGGACCTGGCGCGCACCCTGTGGCCGTTCCTCGCCATCGGCGCACTCCTTGCCGGAACGGCCGGCTATCTCGTGCACCGGCTGGGCACCAGCCGCTCCTCGCTGCCGGCGCTGCTGCGCGCCGGCATTGCCCGCGGCGAGATCGCGGTGGTCTACCAGCCGATCGTCGAGCTCGGGACCGGCCGCTGGGTCGGCGTCGAGGCCCTGGCGCGCTGGCATCGCCCGGGCGGCGAGTCGGTGCCGCCGGACGTCTTCATCCCGATCGCCGAGCAGCACGGGCTGATCGGCGCCGTCACCGAGCATGTCTGCGACACGGCGCTGTGCGAGCTCAGCGCCCTGACCCGCGAGCCCGGCGGCTTCTTCGTCGGCATCAACATCGCGCCGGCCGACCTGCGCGGCCCCCACTTCGCCAAGACACTCGGTCGGCTATGCCATCTCAACAGCGTCTCGCCGCAGGCGGTGCACCTCGAGCTGACCGAGCGGGAGGACGCCAGCACCCCGGAACTGGCCGATGCCATCGAGCGGCTGCGCCGGCTCGGCTACCAGGTCGGCTCCGACGACTTCGGCATCGGCTACTCCAACCTCGCCTACCTCGATGCGCTGACCCTCGACTACATCAAGATCGACCGGGCCTTCGTCGGCAACGCCGTCCGGCGCGGGCCGGGCGCCGAAATCCTCGATCACATCATCGGGCTGGCTCACGCCCGCGGCCTCAAGGTGATCGCCGAGGGGGTCGAGACCGAAGGCCAGCGCGACCGGCTGCTGGCGACCGGCGTCGAAATGGGCCAGGGATGGCTGTTCGGGCGCCCGATGCCGCTGGCGGCCTTCCTCGAGGCGCGCCGGCTGTCGCCGGTCGAGCGGCCGGCGAGGGCTGTCGGGATCGCGGCGTGACCCGACCGGCGGCCGCTTTCCCTAGAGCCGCGGGTCGGCCTTCAGGGCCGAGCCGGTAGTGACCGCCGGGCGCTGGCGCTGCACCAGGGCGTCGAGCACCTCGTCGACCATCCCCAGGTGATCGGCGCGGTCGGCGAACTGGCGCTTCAGGTCGGCGAGATAGGTGGTGGCGTCGGTGAGCCGGCGAGCCAGGATCGAGGAGACGTGGAAGCTGATCTCGCGGTGGCCCTGCAGCAGCGCACGGGCATTCTCGATGCGAAAGGCGGTGACGTCGGTGACGGCGCGCACTGTGGCGGTGTGGCGGCCGCCGAGCAGCGCCGCGATCTCCCCGAAGATGGCGCCGGGCATGGCGATGGCGGCCACCTGCGTGTCGCCGCGCATCACCTCCACCTCGCCGGCCGCGAGGATGAACATCCGATCGGTCGCCGGCCCCTCGGCGAGCAGCACCTCGCCGGGCCTGAACCGGTCGAGCGGAAAACCGTCGCAATAGGCCAGCACCGCCCCGACCGAACCGTCGTCCGCCATCTGATGAACTCCGTTTGCACCGCCCCGATCATGCGACCGGACGGCGCCCGAGGCAAGCGCGTCGCCGCGCTCAGGCCGCAAGGCTGGTATCCGCCGGCACGCCGAGCATCAGGTTGAGGTTCTGCACCGCCGCGCCCGAGGCCCCCTTGCCCAGGTTGTCGTACACCGCGACAAGGCTCGCCTGCGCCCGCGCATCATTGGCAAAGACATGCAGCCGCATGGTGTTGGTATCGTTGAAGCGCTCTGGGTTGAGCTCGGCCGAGCGCTCGTCCTCGGCATAGGGCGCCACCGTGACGAAGCCGCCGTCGATCGCGGCGAAATGGTCGGCGATCGCCGCATGCAGGTCGCGCCCGGTGGGGATCTTGTCGAGCGTCCACAGTTGCAGCGGCACCACGGTGATCATCCCCTGGGCGAAATCGCCCACCGCCGGGCTGAACAGCGGCGCATGCGTCAGCAGCGCGAAGCGCTGCAGTTCCGGCAGGTGCTTGTGCTTGAAGGTGAGGCCGTAGGGCATGAACGGGTTGGCGTCCGCCCCCGCCTGCTGGTAGTCGGCAATCATCGCCTTGCCGCCCCCGCTATAGCCCGAAATGCCGTGCACGCTCACCGGATAGTCGGCCGGCAGCAGGCCGCCCTCGATCAGTGGCCGCAGCGTCGCGATGGCGCCCTGCGGCCAGCAGCCGGGATTGGCGACGCGCCGCGCCGCGGCGATCAGCGCCGACTGCCGCAGGTCCATCTCGGCAAAGCCGTAGGCCCAGCCTTCGGCGACCCGGTGCGCCGTCGAGGCGTCGATGACGCGGGTCCGCTCGTTCTCGATCAGCGCCACGCTCTCCCTGGCCGCGTCGTCCGGCAGGCAGAGGATGGCGACGTCCGCCGCGTTCAGCAGCCGCTTGCGCTCGTCGCTGTCCTTGCGCCTGTCGGGCGCGATCGAGAGCACCTCGAGGTCGCGCCGACCGGCCAGCCGCTCGCGGATCTGCAGCCCGGTGGTGCCCGCCTCGCCATCGATGAAAACCTTTGCGACCATCTCCGTCTCTCCCAGGCTGCGGGACCCGATGCGCGGCGAGATATAGGGGTTGCAGCCGGGCGCTGCAAAGGGTTTGACTGCCCCGATCAGCCGAGAGGAACCACCCGATGACGCCGCACAATCACGCCAAGCCCGGCGACTATGCCGAGGCCGTCCTGCTGCCCGGAGACCCGCTGCGAGCCAAGTGGGTGGCCGAGACCTTCCTCGAGGCCCCGCGCCAGGTGAACGCGGTGCGCAACTGCCTCGGCTTCACCGGCACCTGGAAGGGCCGGCCCGTCTCGATCCAGGCGACCGGCATGGGGCAGCCCTCGCTGTCGATCTACGTGCACGAGCTGATCAACGTCTACGGCGTGCAAAAGCTCATCCGCGTCGGCACCGCCGGCGGGCTCAATGCCAGGGTGAAGGTCCGCGACCTGATCATCGCGCAGGGCGCCTCGACCGATTCGGGCATCGTCAAGGACGGCTTCGCCCCCTTCGCCTTCGCCCCGCTCGCCGATTTCGGCCTCCTGCGCTCGAGCGTCGAGCGCGCCGAGCAGGCCGGGCTCGCCTACCACGTCGGCAACATGCTGAGCTCGGACATCTTCTACCATCTCGAGCCGGGCCTGGCCGGCTATGGACGGCTGCCGGCACACGGCATCCTCGGGGTCGAGATGGAGGCCGCGGCGCTCTATACGCTCGCCGCCCGCTTCGACCGCAAGGCCATCGCCATCTGCACCATGACCGACTGCCTGATCACCAAGGCCGAACTGAGCGCCGACGAACGGCAGAGTTCGCTGCGGGACATGATCACCCTCGCCCTCGACGTCGCCGTCGGCGCGTGAGCGTCGCCGCGCTGCTCGCCTCGGCGCTCGGGCGGAACGACGAGCGGCCGAACATCGCGCTGGCGCGGCGGCTGGCAGCGGAGCCCCGGCCGGAGGCCGTCGCCGAGCTGGTGGCGCTGCTCGAGGCCGGCACCGCGGCGCAGCGCTCCGATGCGATCAAGGTGCTCTACGAGCTGGGCGAGCTCAGCCCCGCGCAGATCGCCGGCCACGCCGACGCCTTCCTCGGGTTGCTCGGCTCGCGCAGCAACCGGCTGGTCTGGGGCGCCATGCACGCCGTCGCGGCGATCACGCCGGTGTGCGCGGAGACCATCCTTGCGGCGCTGCCGGCGGTGATCGCCGCCGCCGACAGCGGCTCGGTGATCACGCGCGACCATGCCATGTCGACGCTCTCCCGCCTGGCGGCGGCCGGGCATGCCGAACGGGTGCTGCCGATCCTGCTCGACCGGCTGGAGGCGGCGGCGCCCAACCAGTTCCCCATGTATGCCGAATTCGCCGCCCCGGTGATCGACGACGCGCGGCGCGAACGCTTCCGCGCCATCCTCGCGGCCCGCCTGCCTGGGCTGCCGCCGGCCAAGCACAGGCGCATCGGCCGGCTGCTCCGCCGCCTCGGCTGACGCCGCCGCTTTTGCGCCGCGATCCTTCTGTTAACCTGCGGTTAAGCAGGGGAACATCCAAGATGCTCGGAAAACACAACGCCGCCCGACTGCGCGACACGCTCAAGGGCGTCGAGACGATGACGCGCTTCTCCCTCGCCGTGCTGGCGCTGGCCTCCGGCGTCTACACCTATCTGGGGGTGCGGGGCCTGCTCGACGGCACGGCCACCTTCGTGTTCTTCGCCGCCATCATCTACTCGGCCGCCGTCTCGGTGGCGATCTACGCCTTCTGGAGCTTCATGCTGCGCTTCGTCCCGCTGGTGATCTCGGGCACGCAGCGGGCGGCGCTGTTCCTCACCATGGGCTTTGGCTGCCTGATGATCATCGCCATGTCGAGCTGGCTCAACGCCGCCGCGCTCGCCGGATCGGCGGCGCTCGAGCAGCACCTCGCCGTCACCCTCGAGGGCTATGTCGCCGACCTCGACAGCGCCCACGGCAACGCCCTTTCGGCGCAGTCGCTGCTGCCCGACGTGCAGCGCGCCGCCGATCGCTTCGCCCGGCTGGCCGAGGACGAGCGGTCCTCGGGCGCCCTCACCGGCACCACCGGCTCGGGCTCGGTGGTGCAGCTGCTCACCCAGATGAGCGCGCAGATGAACGAACTGGGCGCCACCATCACCGGCTCGCGCGACGAGGTCTCGGCGCTGTTCGAGCAGGGGTCGGCGCACCTGGGCAGGATGCGCGAGCTGGTCTCGGCCCCCGGCGAGGTGGCGCCGCGCGCCGACCAGTTCGCCGCCGAGGTGGTGGAGCTCAACGCCGTGATCGCGGCGCTGCAGGAAACCGGCGTCGCGCCGTCGGTCAAGCGCGCCGCGCAGGACCTGTCGCTGGGCTTCATCGCGCCAGTCGCCGATGGCAGCACCGCCGGCCTCGTGGTCCGACAGGACGAGGTGATGGACAATGTCCGGGCCTCCGTCGCGGCGCAGTCGACGGCGCTCGCGGCAGCGGCCGACGAGATCCTCGCCGAGCCCAAGGTCGAGCCGCGCCGCTTCGTGCCGCTTTCCTCGGCCGAGGCGGTGCTGCGCTACTGGAGCGACTTCATCCCGTCCTGGGCCGGCGCCATCTCGATCGATCTGCTGCCGGTGGTCCTGGTGCTGGTGCTGATGATCGTCAACGACGCCATGCGGCGCGAGACCGGCTCGCTCGAGGCCGCCGAGGTGATGAGCGCCGCCGAGATGCTGCGCGCCCTGGCGCTGTACCGGCAGATGCGGATCGGCCCCGAGCCGACGCCCGCCGAGATCGACGCGGCGGAGGCCGCGGTCGCCGCCGATCCGGCGGCGGAAGCGCCGGTGCCGCCGCTCGAAGCCACCGTCACCCCGCTCGATGTCGGGCGAAAGCGCGGCGACGGGCCGGCCCGCGGATGACGGCGGCGGTGGAACGCAGGAGCGCGCTCGGGCGTCTGCTCGCCGATGACGGTGCGCTGATCGCGCTGGCCTTCTTCGCGCTGCTCGCCGGTACCGCGGCGGTGCTCTATCTCGACTGGCGCGAACTGTCGGCGGCCGACGCCATGGAGGCGGCGCTGCCCGATATGCCGATCCTGCCGGCCTTCGATCCGGCGAGCCCCGAGCCGCCGGCCGGCCCCGCCGTCACCACCGCCCCCGAAGTGCTGCGCCAGCCGCTGCGGATCGAACTGGGCAGCGGCGGCGTGCTGGCGCTCACCGGCACCATCGATCCGGGCAGCTTCGCCCGCGTCGAGGCGGAACTGGCGGCCCGCGGCGAATACGTGAAGCGCATCGCCCTCGATTCGCCCGGCGGCTCGGTCGAGGACGCGATCAGGATCGGCGCCCTGATCGAGGTCGGCGGCTACGACACCAGCGTCGCCGCCGGGGCGCTGTGCGCCTCGAGCTGCCCGCTGCTGCTGGCCGGCGGCAAGCAGCGCCTCGCCTCGCGCGCCGCGGCCATCGGCGTGCACCAGATCTATGCCACGGCCACCGCGGACGCCGCCCAGGGCGGCCTCGCCGGCATCGGCGACGCCATGGCGGGGGCGCAGAAGACGACGGCGGCGATCACCCGCTTCCTCGGCACCACCGGGGTCGACCCGGCGATCTGGCTGCACGCCCTCGAGACGCCGCCCGACCGGCTCTACTACCTCACGCCCGAGGAACTGCAGGGCTACCGCCTCGTCACCCGCTTCACCGACTGAGACCCCCGCAAAGTCGTCACATTCGCGGCCGATCATCGCGGCCCGGGGCGGAGCCGATTCGCCTCGAGAGGCATTGCGGATGGAGAGGAGAGGCCTGTGATGACCACCACCTTGACCGACCACCACGATATCCAATCCTGGGTGGCCGCACGGCGCGGCCAGCCGGCGATCCGGCGCATTCCCGACCGCACCGGCGCGGTCCGGGCCCGCCTGACGCTGAACTTCGTCCACCGGGCGCGGCCGACCGAGACGCCGAGCCAGGACGACGGCATGGCGCCGGTCTCGTGGTCCGCCTGGTTCGCCGAGCTGGACCGCCAGCAGCTGGCCCTGCGCGTCGACGACCGCAGGGCGCCGGGCTTCGAGCTGATCGCGCGGGAGCGGCTCAACTAGCCGGTCGCGACACGTTCCGCAGCGGATGGGTCGGCATGGCGTCGAGCGCCGGATCGGCCGCGACGCTGACCCGGTCGCGCCCGGCGCGCTTGCTGACATAGAGCGCCGCGTCGGCCCGCCGCCTGAGGTCGGACAGGCTGCCGCTGCGGTCGTATTCTGCCACCCCGAAGCTTGCCGTGCACCGCATGTGCTGCGGCAGCGCGGCGATCGGCAGGGCGGCGAAGGCGGCGCGGATGGTCTCCGCATAGAGCCGGGCCGCAGCGAGCGGCGTGCCGGGCAGCAGCACGGCGAACTCCTCGCCGCCGATCCGGCTGATGATGGCACGCGGCGGCGGCGCTTCCGCCAGCAGCCGCGCGAACGCCATGATCACCTCGTCGCCGGTGTGGTGCCCGAAGCCGTCGTTGATCGCCTTGAAGCTGTCGAGGTCGCAGGTGACCAGCGACACCGGGCCGCCGCCACTGCCGGACTGGGCCAGGGCGACCAGCGCCCGGTCCTCGAAGCCGCGGCGGTTGAGCAGGCCCGAGAGCGGATCGGTCTCGGAGCGCGCCGTGATCTCGACCAGCATGTCGCGCACCAGCAGCATCAGCATCAGCAGCCCCGTCGCCACCTGCAGCACCGCCCCCAGCGACTGCGAGAACAGCGCGTAGGTGGTGACGATGTAATCGGCCGCAGTGTCGCCCGAACCGCCGGTCAGCCGCGCGATCAGCGGCTTGCTGAGGAACTGCAGGGCGCTGAGGCCGAACAGCCCCATCAGCCCCAGGTCCATCGACTGGCGTCGCCTGCTGCGCAGCACGACGAGCGCCGCCAGGCCCTGCATCAGCGCGAACGGCGACTGGTAGGCGAACATCCTCAGCAGCGAGTCCCGCGGCAGGCCGAAGGCCAGCCAGTTGGCGGCGAGGCCGGCCACCGCCGTGACCCCGATCAGTACATAGGGCACCGCGGCCCGGTAGCGCCGGGCGATGCCGATGGTGACCGACGCCATCGCCCCGAAGAACGCCGCGAACCCGGCCGTGTAGGCGAAGCGCGGATCCCCCTGCACCGGCAGGATGAACTCGCTGCCGACATAGGCGAGCCCGAACACGTAGGCGAGCGAGAACCAGCCGGCCACCCGGTCGGTGCGATTGGTGGTCGCGACCAGAAGGAAGGCCAGCGCGAAGAGCGCGGCAATCAGCAGGTTGATGGCGAGAATGAAGCTCGCGCCGGTCATCGGGTCAGGCCTTGGTGCACAACCCGCAAGACTAGTGCGGCGCTGCCAAGAAGAGGTTAACGAGACGTGGCCGCGCACGAACGGCGCCCTCCGCTCGGGCGCGCATCCGGCGGCATGGCATCGGGCGGCGGCCAACCGGTGCGCGGATTCGCGCGCGCGCCTGATCCACCTCAAAAAATCCGCCGCGACATGCCATAGTGCAGTCCTGACAGCAGCATGGAGACAAGCGAGCGATGACCCGGGTCCTCACCCAGCACGACGAGATCCGCCAGTGGGCCGCGGCCCGATCCGGCAACCCGGCCATGGAGGATCGGCCGACGGCGCTCAGCGGCCATCCGGTGCTGCGCATCGTCTTCGACCAGTACGCGCTCAACGCCGGCGAGAACCAGTATGGCGATCGCCCCGGCGGCCTTGACCTGGTCGACTGGACCGAGTGGTTCGTCGAGTTCGACGGGCAGAACCTGGGCCTCTTGGTCGAGGACGAGCGGCCGGGCGTGCTCGACGACTACTATGAGTTCGTGCCGCGCGACGCCGGCCGGCGGAGCTGACCGCTAGTCCCGTTCGGCGGCGGCCTCGAGGGCTTCCATATCCTCGTCCGAGAAGCCGAAATGATGGCCGATCTCGTGCACCAGCACGTGGGTGATGATCTCGCCCAGGGTTTCGCCGGTCTCGCTCTCGGCCCAGTAGTCGAGGATCGGCCGGCGATAGAGCCACACCTGGTTGGGCATCTGTCCGGTCTGCGGCAGCGCGCCGCCCTGCGGCAGTCCGACGCCGCGAAACAGCCCCAGGATGTCGAACTCGCTCTCGAGTTCCATCTCACGGATGGTGTCGTCGTCGGGGAACTCGGCGACCACGCAGGGGACGTTGCCGGCCAGGGCGCGGAACTCGGCCGGCAGCGCCGCAAACGCCGCTGCCGCGATCTGTTCGAAATCGTCCAGCGAAGGGGCGGCGCGGTCGGTCCAGGAATTGCTCATGGCGCGCGCCGGATATCGGCGGCCGGCAGTCGATCGGCAGCACCGGGACTGCCGCTTGGCGACCGCCGGTGGCCCAGCTTCACCGCCACTCGCGGATATCGACGAAGTGCCCGGCGATCGCCGCGGCGGCGGCCATGGCCGGCGACACCAGGTGGGTGCGGCCCTTGAAGCCCTGCCGGCCCTCGAAATTGCGGTTCGAGGTCGAGGCACAGCGCTCGCCCGGCTTGAGCTTGTCGGCGTTCATCGCAAGGCACATCGAGCAGCCCGGCTCGCGCCATTCGAAGCCGGCCTCCTTGAACACCTTGTCGAGGCCCTCGGCTTCCGCCTGTTCCTTGACGAGGCCCGAACCCGGCACCACCATGGCGTTGACGCCCTGGGCGACCTTCCTGCCGCCGATCACCCTGGCGGCGGCGCGCAGGTCCTCGATGCGGCCATTGGTGCAGGACCCCACGAAGACGCGCTCGACCGCAATGTCGGTGATCCGCGTGCCGGGCTTCAGCCCCATGTATTCGAGGGCCCGCCACTTGCTCGCCCGCTTGTTGGCATCGGCGATGTCGTCCGGATTGGGCACCGTGCCGGTGACCGACACCACGTCCTCCGGGCTCGAGCCCCAGGACACGATCGGCGGCAGGTTGGCGGCGTCGAGCACCACCACCTTGTCGAAATGCGCATCCGGATCGGAATGCAGCGTCTTCCAGTAGGCGACGGCCATGTCGAAGGCCTCGCCCTTCGGGGCGCGCGGACGGTCCTTCACATAGGCGAAGGTCTTCTCGTCCGGGGCGATCAGACCGGCCCGGGCGCCGCCCTCGATGGTCATGTTGCACACCGTCATGCGGCCTTCCATCGACAGCGAACGGATCGCCTCGCCGGCGAACTCGATGACATGGCCGGTGCCGCCGGCGGTGCCGATCTCGCCGATGATGGCGAGGATGATGTCCTTGGCGGTGACGCCGGGCGGCAGCTGCCCGTCGACCCGCACCAGCATGTTCCTGGCCTTCTGCTGGATCAGCGTCTGGGTCGCCAGCACGTGCTCGACCTCGGAGGTGCCGATGCCGTGCGCCAGCGCGCCGAAGGCGCCGTGCGTCGAGGTGTGGCTGTCGCCGCACACGATGGTCATGCCCGGCAGCGTGAAGCCCTGCTCCGGCCCGACGATATGGACGATGCCCTGCCGCCGGTCGAAGGCGTCGTAGTACTCGATGCCGAAATCGCGGGTGTTCTCGGCCAGCGCCGCGATCTGCGTGACGCTTTCGGGATCCGGATTGGGCAGGCTGCGGTCGGTGGTCGGCACATTGTGATCGACCACGGCGAGCGTGCGCTCGGGATGGCGGACCTTGCGGCCGTTCATGCGCAGGCCCTCGAAGGCCTGCGGGCTGGTCACTTCGTGGACCAGGTGGCGGTCGATGTAAATAAGGCTGGTTCCGTCCTCGTTGTTCTGAACAAGGTGATCGTCCCAGATCTTATCGTACAGGGTTTTACCGGCCATTTTGCGCTGGATTCCGACGTCGCGGGGTTGCTGAAAGGGTGGAGCCCGGGTTCTAAGCCTTGCTCTGCGCCGCGGTCAAGGTTTCCGCGGCCCCGGCCGGTTCCACGCGCACCCGGCCTCGGATAGCGTTGCGCGGCATTTGTCCTGCGGGGAGGAGTCCGTCATGGGGTTCACAGACATGTTCGCGCGCGCCGTCGCCATGATCGGGGCGGGCGCCATCCTGATGCGGCGCTGGGGCAAGGACATGGCGACACCCGCCGTCGGGGCGCTGCCCACCATCCCCGCCGCCGTGGCGCAGTCCATTCCGACCCTCAAGATGCCGACGGCCCGCGGCTTCGACCCCGGGCAGACGCCGGTGGCGGCGCCCGGGCTCAAGGTCAATGCCTTCGCCACCGGGCTGCAGCATCCGCGCTGGCTGCACGTGCTGCCCAATGGCGACGTGCTGGTCGCCGAATCGATGACCCAGCCCGGACCGATCCGCAGCGCCTTCGACTTCGCCATCTACGCCACCATGAAGCGGGCCGCGGCGCTGGGCCCGAGCCCCAACAAGATCATCCGCCTGCGCGATGCCGACGGCGACGGGGTGGCCGAGACGCGCGAGGACTTCCTCGGCGGCCTCAACCAGCCCTTCGGCATGCAGCTGGTCGGCGGCAGCTTCTATGTCGGCAATACCGACGGCGTCGTCGCCTTCCCCTACGATCCCGCCGGGGCGCGGATCAGCGGGCCGGGCCGGCGGCTGACCACCTACAAGACCGGCGGGCACTGGACGCGCAGCCTGCTGGCGAGCCGCGACGGCAGCAGGCTGTTCGTCGGCGTCGGCTCGCAGGGCAATATCGACGAGAACGGCGCCGAGGCCGAGGCCGGTCGTGCCGCCATCTACGAGCTCGACCTCACCACCGGGACGCAGCGCATCTTCGCGGGCGGCCTGCGCAACCCGGTCGGCCTCGCCTTCGAGCCGACCACCGGCACGCTGTGGACCGTCGTCAACGAGCGCGACGGGCTCGGCGACGAGACCCCGCCCGACTACCTGACCTCGGTACGCGACGGCGGTTTCTACGGCTGGCCCTACTGCTACTGGGGCCAGACCGTCGACGACCGCGTCCGGCAGGACCCGGCCAAGGTGGCGAGCGCCATCCGGCCCGACTACGCGCTTGGCGGCCACACCGCCTCGCTGGGCCTGTGCTGGCTGCCGGCCGGCACGCTGCCGGGCTTCCCCGACGGCATGGTGATCGGCCAGCACGGCTCGTGGAACCGCTCCAACCTGTCGGGCTACCGGGTGGCCTTCGTGCCGTTCACCGACGGCCGGCCCTCAGGACCGATCCGCGAGATCCTGACGGGCTTCCTCGCGCCCGACGAGAAATCCTCGTATGGCCGGCCGGTCGGGGTAACCATCGGTGCGGACGGCTCGCTGCTGGTGGCGGACGATGTCGGCGACGCCATCTGGCGGGTGACGGGGGCCTGACGGGCGCCCGGCCGAGCCGGCGCCGGCGATTCAGTTAACTTCGATTCGAGAACGAACTACTCCTTAGCGTGGCGTTCATCTTCGCGAGGCGACAACCGCAGCAGTATCGCCTCCGGATGTCCCCCGATGCCCTGCCGCCGACCGTTCGTCGCCCTGCTTGTCTCGCTCGCCCTTGCCGCACCGGCCATTGCCGACGACTGGATCGCCGTCAAGCTGCGCGGCGCCGTCGAACAGCTGGTCGACGGCGTCTGGGTGCCGCTCGATCGCGGCGACGCCGTCCCCGACGATCGCCCGGTCCGCACCCTCGCCAACGGCCGGGTCGAGTTCCAGCGCGGCAAGGAAACCATCCTGCTCGGCAACGACACGCAGATCCGCATCGAGGACCGGGACGGCGACGACTACACCATCGTCCGCCAGGACGGCGGCAGCGTCGAGGTCGAGGTCGAGGCGCGCGACGTGCAGCACTTCGAGGTGCGCACGGCATTCTTCGCCGCGGTGGTCAAGGGCACCCACTTCACCGTCAACGCCGACGCGACCGGCGGTACGGTCGATGTGTCGCGCGGGCTCGTCGCGGTGGAGGACAGCTCCACCCGGCATAGCACCACCGTGGCGGTCGGTCAGGTCGCCGCCATCGCGACCGGCCGGGAGATCGAGGTATTCGGCATCGGGCCCCTCCCCGCCATCTACGACCCGGCGGGCGTGCCGATCCCCGGCACCGGCAGCGGCGCGGGAGCGGACCGGGCCGGCCGGCCCGCGGCCGGACCGCAAGCCGGGTCCGGGGCGGCCGGCGAGGCGTTCGAGACGGTGCCGATCGAGCTGGGCGCCCTGCGCGGCGCCGACATGCCCGCCCTGCAGCCCCGCAAGCCGAGCGAGTCGACCTGGCTGCCGATCGGGCTGGTGCTGACCGCCGGCCTGGTGTTGGGCGGGCTGGCACTGCTGTTCCGGCGCGTCTTCGGCTGACCGCCGGCGTTTCCGTCCGGCCGGCGATGCACTAGGCTGGGAGCATGCCGACCCTTTCCGCGCCTGCCCCGCTGTCGAAGGCCTTCCAGATCGGTGTCCGTCCGCTCGACCCCGCGGACTGGATCGACGTCGACGCGCGCCTGCCCGCCTATCTGGCGGAAAAGGCCCGCCTCGAGGACGAGCGGCCCGAGGCGGTGTTCGCCGCCGAACCGGGCACCGAGGCGGCCCAGGCCGAAATCCTCCGCCTGCTGGCCGACCACCTGCCGGCCCGCTTCCCCGAGGTCTACCGCCGCGTCGGCGAACGCATCGACATCGTGCCGGCCGGCCGCAGCGTCGAGCTTGCCGCGGGTGACCCGCCGCTGCGTCTTGCGGCACGGCTGGTGGCCGAAGACCTGATCCTGATGCGCCGCGACGGGCGCGGCTGGCGCCTCGCCGCCGGCGCGCTCAGCTTTCCCTCGGCCTGGACGCTGGCCGACAAGTTCTCGCGGCCGATGGAAGAGGTGCACGGCCCGGTACCGGGCTTCGGGGCCGCAACGCGCAACGCGCAGCTGATCAACCGCATGTTCGACGCGGCACGCCCCGACACCCCGATGCTGCGCTGGAACTGGTCGCTGTTCGGGGACGACCGGCTGTTCCACCCCGAGGGCGGACACCCCGAGCATCGCTTCGGCCCCGACGGATCGCGGGTCTTCCTGCGCCTCGAACGGCAGACGCTGCGCAAGCTCGCCGGCAGCGGCGACCTGCTGTTCACCATCCGCATTCATGTCGATCCGGTCGCGGCGCTCGCCGGGCGGCCGGAGGGGCGGGCAATGGCGGCCGAACTCGCCGCCCAGCTCGCAACGCTCGAGCCGGTACAGCTGGCCTACAAGGGACTGTGGCAGGACCGGGACCGGCTGATCGAGAGGCTGGCCCGGCTGGCGGACGGTCCCCGGGCCGCCGCGCGCTGATCCGGCAGCGCTAGTCCTTGCCGACCGCGAGCATCCACTCGGGCATGGCGCTCAGCTGCTGCACCGGCCGCACCAGCGGCTCGTCGAGCCGGACCGATTCGGCGCCTTCGAGCGAAAACCAGGCCGCCTCGCCAACTTCGGTATCGATGGCGATGGTGGTCGGCACCGAGCCGTACTGCTTGCCGGCATTGAACACCCAGGTATCGCCGACCCGGTCCACCCATGAGCCGCCGCGCGCGAACGGCGCCTCGTGCACATGGCCGGTGAAGACGAAATCGGGCCGGTACTGCACGATCCAGCCGAGCAGCGCCGCATCGCCGAAGAAGCGCTGGCCCGACCAGCTGACCGGCGACTCCGGCGGCGGCGCGTGATACACCCACATCCACGGCCCGAGCCGGTCGGCGGCGGCCGCCTCGAGCTGGGCGCCGATCGCCTTCATCGCCTCGGGGCCGTCCCACCACGGGCACAGCGTGATCGTGGTGCCGTCGACGATGACCGTGTCGCCATCGACCGGGATCGACAGGCGGCGCGCCGCCCTCAGCCAGCCGGCATGCTTTTCGCCATTGGCGTCGACCGCGTCGAGATCGTGATTGCCCGAGCAGACCAGCACCCGCGTCACCTGCCGGAGGCGCTTGAGATAGTTCATCACCACCACGATCTGGGTGCCCGGATCGACCATCGAGGCGGTCTCCAGCAGGTCCCCGGCGATCACCACCAGGTCGTAGCCCCGGGCCGCCTGCAGCACCCAGTCGAACTGCTGCAGCGCATAGTGCAGGTCCGCGACGATCAGGATCCTCATGGCCTCGGCTCTCCCCCCTCGCCGCCCTTGACCGGGGCTTGTCAGTTGCGTCATTAAGCGCCGTCGGTTCTACCGCCATTTCTTGCATGTCGAGGCGGAAAAGCGCCAGTTGCTTGTCCGGGCGTGCACAGGGGTCCTGCCATGGAAAAGTTCACCCAGCTCACCGGTGTCGCCGCGCCGCTGCCGATCATCAACATCGACACCGACATGATCATCCCCAAGCAGTACCTCAAGACGATCAAGCGCACCGGGCTGGGCACGGCGCTGTTCTCCGAGATGCGCTACAACGAGGACGGTTCGGAGAACCCGGACTTCGTGCTCAACAAGCCCGGCTATCGCAAGGCCAGCATCATCGTCGCCGGCGACAATTTCGGCTGCGGCTCGTCGCGCGAGCACGCCCCCTGGGCGCTGCTCGACTTCGGCGTGCGCTGCGTCATCTCCACCAGCTTCGCCGACATCTTCTACAACAACTGCTTCAAGAACGGCATCCTGCCGATCAAGGTGACCCCCGAGCAGCTGGCGCTGCTGATGGACGACGCCGAGCGCGGCTCCAACGCCACCCTGACGGTCGACCTCGCGGCCCAGACCATCCAGGGTCCGGACGGCGGCACCATCCGGTTCGACATCGACCCGGCCCGCAAGCAGGTGCTGCTGGAGGGGCTCGACGATATCGCCTCGACGCTGAAGTCCGATCCCGCCATTGCCGGGTTCGAAAGCAGGATGGGCGCCGAGCGGCCCTGGCTCTGAGGCCGTCGCCATGGTCCTGCACATCTCCTCGGGTTCGCCGTTCGAAGCCAAGATCGGCTACTCGCGCGCCGTGGTCGACGGCAGCATGATCTACGTGTCCGGCACCACCGGCTACGACTATACCACGATGCAGATGCCGGCCGACGCCGAGACGCAGGCGCGCAACGCCTTCCACACCATCGCCCATGCGCTCGAGCAGGCCGGGTCCTCGCTCAAGGACGTGGTGCGGGTCCGTTACTACATCACCGACATGGCCCACTACGACGCCATGGTGAAGGTCGCCGGCGAGGTCTTCGGCAGGATCCGGCCGGCGGCGACCATGCTGGTGTGCGGACTGACCACCCCGGAAATGAAGCTCGAGATCGAAGTCACGGCCCGCCTCGGCGCGCACCACAGCTGATGACCCTGTTCACCGAAAGGCTCGATCCGAGCGCCGAGGATATCGATGCCGTGCTCATGGCGCTGGTCGCCAGCGAGCGGCAGGCCGGGCGGGACTCCGGTTACCAGCCGTTCTCGGTGCTGCTTTCGGAAGAGCCAGGCGGGCCGGTGATCGGCGGGCTCTACGGCTATACGCTGTTCGACTGGCTGTTCATCCAGTATGTCGCGGTGCCACCCGACCGGAAGGGCGAGGGCCTCGGCTCGCAGCTCATGGCACGCGCCGAGGCCTGGTCGCGCGCCCGCGGCCTGGCCGGCATGTGGCTCGACACCTTCTCGTTCCAGGCCCGACCCTTCTACGAAAAGCTCGGCTTCTCCGTGTTCGGGGAGATCGAGGACCACCCGCGTGGCGCGCGCCGCCATTTCCTCTGCAAGCGGCTCTAGCCGCCCCACACACGAGACCCCGACATGGCCCAGAAACTCTTCCTGCTCCCCGGCGACGGCATCGGCACCGAGATCATGAAGGAGGTCGAGAAGGTGATCGCCTGGCTCAACAAGGAGGGCGAGACCGATTTCGAACTCGACAGCGGCCTCGTCGGCGGCTGCGCCTACGACAAGCATGGCGTCGCCATCTCCGAGGAGGACATGCAGAAGGCGCTGAACGCCGACGCCGTGATCTTCGGCGCCGTGGGCGGCCCCAAGTGGGACAAGGTGCCCTACGAGGTGCGCCCGGAGGCGGGCCTGCTGCGCCTGCGCAAGGACCTGCAGCTGTTCGCCAACCTGCGCCCCGCCATCTGCTACCCGGCGCTGGCCGATGCCTCCTCGCTGAAGCGCGAGCTGGTCGAGGGCCTCGATATCCTGATCGTGCGCGAACTGACCGGTGGCGTCTATTTCGGCGAGCCCAAGACCATCACCGACCTCGGCAACGGGCAGAAGCGCGCCATCGACACCCAGGTCTACGAGACCTACGAGATCGACCGGATCGTGCGCGTCGCCATGGACCTCGCCCGCACCCGCAACAAGAAGGTGCATTCGGCCGACAAGAAGAACGTCATGAAGTCGGGCGTGCTGTGGGACGAGGTGGCGCAGGCCGTCGCCAGGGACTACCCGGACGTCCAGTTCCAGCACATCCTCGCCGACAACGCGGCGATGCAGCTGGTGCGCAATCCCAAGCAGTTCGACGTGATGGTCACCGACAACCTGTTCGGCGACATCCTCTCCGACGCCGCCGCGATGCTCACCGGCTCGCTCGGCATGCTGCCCTCCGCCTCGCTCGGCGCCCCCGATCCGGTGACCGGCAAGCGCAAGGCGCTCTACGAGCCGGTGCACGGCTCGGCCCCCGACATCGCCGGCAAGGGCGTCGCCAACCCGATCGCCATGCTGGCGAGCTTCGCCATGGCGCTGCGCTATTCGTTCGGCATGGTGGCGCTGGCCGACCGGCTCGAGGCCGCGATCGCGGCCGTCCTCGGCGATGGCCTGAGGACCGGCGACATCGCGCAGGACAACCGCAAGACCGTCGGCACCGAGGAAATGGGCGCCGCGATCCTGAGAAAGCTGCAGGCCTGACCGTCCGCTGCCGGGCGGGGTGGGTGGGACTGCCCGGCGCGTTCCGCGCCCAACGGAGGCGACGATGAGCGACAGCCTGCGACACCTGCTCGGGCGCGCGGTGGACCATGCCGTCGCCTACCGCGGGCGCCTTGCGGAGAACTCCGGCAGGCCCGCGGCGGACTACTACCGGATGCGCGAGGCCCTCGCGGCGCCGCTGCCCGAGACCGGCAGCGCGCCGGCGGCGGTGCTCGAGGAACTGGTCGAGCGGATCGAACCCGGCCTGATGCCGATGGCCGGACCGCGCTTCTTCGGCTTCGTCATCGGCGCCTCGCATCCGGCCGGCGTCGCCGCCGACTGGATGGTCACCGCCTGGGGCCAGAACGCCGGCTACCACACGCCGACGCCGGGTGCGGCGGCGATCGAGGAGGTCGCCGAGGCCTGGCTGCTCGATATCCTCGACCTGCCGCGCGAAAGCTCGATCGGCTTCGTCACCGGCGCCACCGTCGCCAACGCGGTGGGTCTTGCCGCCGCCCGCACCCGCCTGCTGCTCGACGCCGGCTGGGATGTCGATGCCGACGGGCTGTTCGGCGCGCCCGAGATCGCGGTCCTGGTCGGCGACGACGCCCATTCCTCGGTGTTCTCGGCCCTGCAGATGCTCGGGCTGGGCTACCGCCGCGTCCACCGCGTCGCCACCGACGACCAGGGCCGCATGCGCCCGGACGCGCTCGCCGCCGGGCTCGCAGGCCTCACCGGGCCGAAGATCGTCATCGCCCAGGCCGGGCAGATCAATACCGGCGCCTACGACCCGTTCGCCGAGATCGTCGCCATCGCCCGCGCGCACCGGGCCTGGGTGCATGTCGACGGCGCCTTCGGCCTCTGGGCCCGGGCGACAGCATCGCTCAGGCACCTGACGGCCGGCATCGAAGGCGCCGATTCCTGGGTCACCGACGGGCACAAGTGGCTGCAGGTGCCCTACGATTCCGGCTTTGCCATCGTCCGCGACCGCGAGGCGCACCAGCGCGCCATGACGCAGTGGGGCAGCTACCTGCCCTCGATCCATCCGGGCGACCGCGTTCCCTCGGCCTTCGTCCCCGAACTCAGCCGCCGCGCCCGCGGGGTGCCGGTCTGGGCGATGCTGAAGACGCTGGGGCGCGACGGCGTCGCGGCGCTGGTCGAGCGCCATTGCGGCTTCGCGCGGCGCTTTGCCGAACTGCTCGGCGCCGAGCCGGGGATCAACCTGCTCAACACCGTCACCATCAACCAGCTGATCGTCAATTTCGGCGGCAGCGATGCCGCGGACCGCAAGCGCAACACCGAAGCGGTGATCGCGCGCGTGCAGCAGGACGGCACCTGCTTCGTCGGCGGCGCCGCCTGGCACGGCGAGTGGGTGCTGCGCGTCTCGATCTCCTCGGGCGAGACGGGCGAGGCCGATATCGAGCGCTCCGCCGCGGCGATCATCGCGGCGTGGCGCGCGGTCCGGACGGGCGGCGGCTAGCGCGGCCGCGGTGCCCCGGCCGGGCTAGATGTGGATCGCCCCGTCGCCGCACATCAGCGCGGCCTCCTTGACCGCCTCACTCATCGTGGGATGGGCGTGCATGGTGCGGCCCAGATCCTCGGCCGATCCGGAGAACTCCATCAGCACGGCGATCTCGTGGATCATCTCGCCGGCGTTGCGGGCGATGATCTGCGCGCCGAGCACGCGATCGGTGGTGACGTCGGCGAGGATCTTGACATAGCCCTGCGTCGCCAGCATCGCCTTGGCGCGGCCATTGGCGGTGTAGGGGAACTTGCCGGCCTTGTACTCGATGCCGGCGGCCTTGAGCTCGTCTTCCGACTTGCCGATCCAGGCCACTTCCGGGCTGGTGTACATCACCGAGGGCACCGTGGCATAGTTCACGTGCGGCTTCTGGCCGGCGATGACCTCGGCCACCGCATGGCCCTCGTCCATCGCCTTATGAGCCAGCATCGGCCCGGCGACGACGTCGCCGATGGCGTAGATGCCCGGCACGTTGGTCTTGAAATTGTGGTCGGTGCGGATGCGGCCGCGCTCGTCGAGCGCCACCCCGGCCACCTCGAGCCCCAGCCCCTCGGTGAACGGTTTGCGCCCCACCGCCACCAGCACCGCATCGGTATCGAGCACCAGGGTCTCGCCGCCGGCCGCCGGCTCGAGCCGGGCCGCCAGCGTGCCGTCCGCCCGCCTGTCGACCGCCGTGACCTTGGCGCCGAGGCGGAACTCGAAGCCCTGCTTCTGCAGCGTGCGCTGCATCTGCCGGGCCGCCTCGCTGTCGAGGCCGGGCAGGATGCGATCGAGGAACTCGACCACCGTCACCTTGGCCCCGAGCCGGGACCACACCGAGCCCAGCTCGAGCCCGATGATGCCGCCGCCGATCACCAGCAGCCGCCGCGGCACCTCCTTGAAGCCGAGCGCGCCGGTCGAGCTCACCACCTTGTGCTCGTCGATGGTGATGCCGGGCAGGCTGATCGGCACCGAGCCGGTGGCAACGACGATGCTGCGGCTCTCGATGGTCTGGCCCGGCCCGCTCTCGGGCGTCACCAGCACCTTGCCGGGCGCCGGGATCGAGCCGGTGCCGCGGAACGCGGTGATCTTGTTCTTCTTGAACAGGAACTCGATGCCCGAGACGTTGGCGGTGACGGTGTCGTCCTTGTGGCGCAGCATCTGCTCGAGATTGAGCGTCGGGCTGGCCTCGATGCCGAACTGGCGGAACTGGTGGCGCGCCTCATCGAACAGCTCCGAGGCATGCAGCAGGGCCTTGGAGGGGATGCAGCCGACATTGAGGCAGGTGCCGCCGAAGGTCGGCCACTTCTCGACGACCGCCACCTTCATGCCCAGCTGTGCCGCGCGAATCGCCGCCACATAGCCTCCCGGCCCCGAGCCGATCACCGTGAGGTCGAAATTGTCCGCCATGTTCTCTCCGAGGGGCTTGGATCGCGCCCGCGCCCGGGCGCCCGCACTGCCGATATAGGGCCTCGGAAAGGCTTAAGCCACCTCAACTTGCGAGGAAACCCCCCAGCCGGCCGCAATCGCGCCCGGGCCGTCGGGGGGCTCAGAACGCGACGCCGAAGAACAGCAGGCCGAGGCCGGTGGCGCTGACCGTCCAGACGAGGCTGCGCAGGTACTTCACCCCGAACACATAGAGCGGCAGGTAGACGATGCGGGCCCAGAAGTAGATCTGCGCGCCCCACTGCGTCAGCCCGTCCGAGCGGTCCGCCAGGACGGTCGCGACGACGAGCGCAACGAACAGCGGATAGGTCTCGAGGAAGTTGCGCAGCGCCTTTTCCGACCGCGCGCTCATCGGGTTGGGCGGCGGCTCGTGGTCGCGCCCGGTGGCGGCGAAGACCACCCCGTGCTGCATCCGGTAGAGGGTCGACTGCACCCCGATATAGAGGCCAAACAGCGCCGCGCTCCAGATCAGCAGGGAGAGTTCGATGGTCATGCGCGGCTCCGCTCGCGAGGGATGTCTTCGGTACGGGCCGGGGGCCCGTCCGGTTCAGCTATTTCGCGCAGGCCTTCAGGGTGAACACGTCGCGCAGGTCGAGATCGACCCCGAAGCCGGCGCCGCGGTAGCCCGAGTACCAGACGGCCTGGGCGAACTGCGGCAGCAGCACCTCGGCAGGCGCCGCCTGCCCGCTCTCGTGCGGCAGCTCGGCGATGCCGCCCGCGACGAGCGCGTAGACCGTGCCTTCCCAGAACCGGCAATCGGTATCGAAATCGTCGGCGCAGCCGACCCCGATCGAGCCCAGCGCGCTGCCGAAGCCGTTAGGAATGTAGACACCGCCCTCGAACACCTCCTCGATGCCGCCGAAGGTCAGCCGGAAGGCGAGAATCTGGTTGGCGGCGTCATCGGGCGACAGCGGCCGGAACCGCATCGCGACGTCATGGCCGGACTGCCCGTAGATGGCCTGCGACAGCGGGCACTCGAGCGCCGGCGCCGGCGCCGCGCCGGCCGAGAGCGCGAGGCCGGCCGCGAGGATGGTCTTCATGAGGTGCATATGATCTCCTGCCGTAGCGCGAGGCGGCCGTCCGCGCGGGCCGCCTTCGCTGGGACGCCGGCCGCGGCCCGCTCCTTGGGTCAGGGCAGGATGGCCCGGCCGCCGGTCACCGCCAGCGTCGTGCCGGTGACATAGGCGGCCGCGTCCGAGAGCAGCCACAGGATCGCCTCCGCCACTTCCTCGGCCGTGCCGGCCCGCCCCATCGGCAGGCTCGGGGCGATGCGCGCCACCCGGCCGGGATCGCCGCCGAGAGCGTGGAACTCGGTATCGATGATCCCCGGCCGCACGCCGTTGACCCGGATTCCCTCGCCCGCCACCTCGAGCGCCAGCCCCACCGTGAAGGTGTCGATGGCGCCCTTGCTGGCGGCATAATCGACCGAGGTACCGGGGGCGCCGAGCTTGGCCGCCGCCGAGCCAAGATTGACGATGGCGCCGCCCTTGCCGCCGTGGCGGGTCGACATCCGGCGGATCGCCGCACCGGCGCACAGGATCGACCCGGTGACGTTGACAGCGAGGACGCGGGCCACCGAGTCGGCGTCCATCGCGTCGACCCGCCGCGCCGGCGCGATGATCCCGGCATTGTTGACCAGTCCCGCCAGTGTCCCCATCCGGTCGGCGGCGCGGAAGATGTGTTCCACATCCTCGGGGGCGCTGACGTCGCCGCGCACCGCCACCGCCTCGCCGCCGCCCGCGTGGATGTCGTGGCAGACCGCTTCGGCCGCCGCGACATTGCCGCTGTAGTTTACGATGACGCCGTAGCCGGCACGCGCCGCCAGTCGCGCCGTCGCCGCCCCGATCCCGCGGCTGCCGCCGGTGACCACCAGAACCCTGCTCATTTGGCTACCCATTGCTCCGTCACTGCGCGCGGCGCGCCGCGCTGATCGCGGCATCGGCAGCGAGCAACCGCTCCCACAGCGCCGCATCGTATTCGGTGAAGTCGAAGCGGCCCTCGTAGACGCCGCCGAGGAAATACCCGCAGAACTCGCCCAGGGTCGTGGTGCTGCCGGCAAAGGCCGCGGCGAAATCCGCTTCCGCCGCCGCCGCGATCTCGGCCGGCACCGGCACCACGCCATGATAGGCCAGCACCGCGTCGGCGATATGGCGGGCCTGGTCGTTGCGCGCCAGCCACTCGAACGCGGCATCGGCATAGGCGGCGACATCGCCGGTCTCGCTGCCGCAGCGCTCGCCCAGCATCTCGAAGCTGTGGAGGGTGACATGGACCCGCAACCCGTCCGCTGCGCTCGCCGGAATCGACGCCTGCGCCAGCGCCGCCCCCGGCCCGGCCAGCAGCGACAGACACAGGGCCGCCAGTCGGCGGGCTGGACGGCAGGCCATCGGCGGTTCCCTTCCCTCTGGGGCCGATGTGAGCGCATCGGCGCGAGGAGATCAAGCAGGGATGCGCCGGCCGGCCGCGATGCCGCAGCGGAGTTGACCTGCGTCAAGCGGTTGACGTGTTTTCAAGACAGGTTGCAGGGGACAGAGGAGAGCGCCATGTCGGGCATTCGCCGGATGCTGAAGCCGACCGACTGGGCCGGGCTCGCGTACTTCCTGCTGGCCGCGCAGTTCATCACCGTCATCACGCTCGCCGCCTCGGCGGCGCCCGGCTACGACCTGAGGGACGGTGCGATCAGCGATCTCGGGGTGATCGCCGAGACGGCCCCGCTGTTCAACGCCGCACTGCTGCTGGTGGGCCTGCTGAACCTGTTCGGCGCCTACTGCGCCGATCGGCTCGAGCGCGGCAGGCTGCTGTTCGCCGTGTGCGGCGTCGCCTCGCTCGGCGCCATCGGGGCGAGCCTGCTGCCGCTGTCGACCGGCGGCTGGCACGGCATCTTCGCGCTCCTCGCCTTCGTCTTCTTCAACCTCGAAGTCATCGGCCAGGCGATGCGTACCGACACGACCGCGCTGCGCTGGACCGGCCTCGTGCTGGCCACCGTCGGCCTCGTCCACGTTGTCCTCATGGCCATCGGCGATGCCGGCAACCCGCTGGTCTTCGGGCCGATCGGACACGGCGGGGTGGAGCGCCTCATCGTCTATCCGCCGATGCTCTGGCTGATGGTCTATGGCGGCTTCCGGCTCGGACGGCCGGTGCCGGCCGACTGAGCCGGCCCGCCGGCCCGAAAGCAGAAGGGCCCGCCGAAGCGGGCCCCAGAGCGTTTCAGCGCGCTAGCCGATCACAGATCGAGCACCAGCCGCTCCGGCGCCTCGAGGCTCTCCTTGACGCGCACGAGGAAGGTCACCGCCTCCTTGCCGTCGACGATGCGGTGGTCGTAGCTGAGCGCGAGATACATCATCGGGCGGATGACGATCTGGCCGCCCACCACTACCGGCCGCTCCTGGATCTTGTGCATGCCGAGGATGCCCGACTGCGGCGCGTTGAGGATCGGGGTGCTCATCAGCGAGCCGTAGACGCCGCCGTTCGAGATGGTGAAGGTGCCGCCCTGCATGTCGGCCATCGACAGCGCGCTGTCGCGGGCGAGCTTGCCCAGCCGGGCGATCTCCTTCTCGATCCCGGCGATCGACATCTGGTCGGCATCGCGCACCACAGGCACCACGAGGCCCTTGTCGGTGCCGACGGCGACGCCGATATGGGCGTAGTTCTTGTAGATGATCTCGTCGCCGTTGATCTCGGCATTGACCGCCGGAATCTCCTTGAGGGCGTGCACCACCGCCTTGGTGAAGAAGCCCATGAAGCCCAGCTTGACGCCGTGCTTCTTCTCGAACAGGTCCTTGTAGCTGTTGCGCAGCGTCATCACCGGCTGCATGTCCACCTCGTTGAAGGTGGTGAGCATGGCGGCCGAATTCTGCGCGTCCTTGAGCCGGCGCGCGATGGTCTGGCGCAGACGGGTCATCTTCACCCGCTCCTCGCGCGCCTCGTCGGCCGCCGCGACCGGCGGCCGCGGCGCGGGGGCGGCGGCAGCAGGAGCAGGCG
>JAYRZA010000028.1:0-64550 GCA_041916695.1 Devosia sp.
CGCAACCCGACCAGCTTCGTCGGGTCGGATCAGCTCAGCGTCGTCAGGGGGTCAATATTGCACGCCGATCGGGGGTCAATCTTCAACGCCGTTTGACACATGAACGCCTCAGGAGCACACGGCCACCCCTGAGCGTCTACCCCCGGAAAATCCCCAGCCGGGTGGTCCAAGATCGGGGGGCAGCTCACTCAACCGCCCGAGTCTACGTCACGCTGGATAGAAGTTGGGGGCAACGTCACGCGCCGTCGAACTCGCCAATGGCGATGCAGTGATCCTCGGCCAGTGCGGCCTCACGCTCGCCAACAACCTGGGAGAGTACGAAGAAGGCCTCGCGATTATTGATCTCGCGGTCGCAAGCAACCCCAACAACGGGACTGTCATGCACATCGCGTCGGTCGTCCATCTCCATTGCGGCGACCTGCGGCGCGCGCTGGAGTATGGTCACCGGGCGGTGGGCCTGCATCCCGGGCGAGCTGGGGCATTCCTTCCCCTCACGGGGATCGCGCACGCCCACATCGCGCTCGGCCAATTCGAGGAGGCACTCGGATGGGCAGAGCGCTCGCTGGCGGCCAATCACGATTTCGAGGCAACGTACTGGATGCTGATTGCTGCCAACGCCAAGCTTGGCCGCTTTGATGAGGCCCGACGCTGGACCCAGCGCTTGCTCGCTCTGAGGCCGGCTACGACGATTGCACTCGCCAGAGCCAGCCCAGGCGCTACACCGATCGCAACGCCAATATCCTCGAAGGCATGGCAGCCGCCGGCGTGCCCGACGGTTGATTGGGCCCACAACCATGTCCCGCGATAGAAAAAGTCCTTGAGCTAGGTTTGACTCGCCTGAGGGTGGTGAAGTGCGACCGACCGCCTCCTTCCCCTAGCGAACCCGGCGACCGTGTTCTTGCGCCGTGGTGCAGCGGCCGAGGTAGTCGCCGAGTTCAATCAGGCCGAACTCCTCGATGACCATGTCGAGAGAGAGTAAGGGATCGAGCCGTGAGATGACAAACAGGTGTTCCTCGCCACGGGTTTCGACAAGAAGCCGGTTGCCATAGCGCGTTTGGACGGCGAGCAGCTTTTCTGCTTGACCGTCCGTATGGAACCACCGCTGGTCCAGATCCACTGTGACGCTAGCTAGTCTGCCCCAGCGACTGGTGGTCGTCAGCACTTTGCCCGACCGGTCGATGATCTTGCCGGTATAAGACTGGACAGCGGACACCACGACGAAGTCATGCAGACAGGCATATGCCTGCAGCGGGAAACCGCCCTCATAGGCAGAAATCCAAGCTACGATCTCGGCCCCTTCAGCCTTCATCTCGGCCCACAGGTCTCGCCAGTTTAGGTCAAAACAAATGGCGAGGCCGATGCGGCCGATATCGGTATCGAAGACTCCTACTGTGTTGCCAGGCGTCACACCGCCGTCAATCTCGCCCTCGGTTGGATGGCGTTTTGAATATGTCCCGACTAGGTTGCCATCCCTGCCGAAGAGGACTGAGACGTTTTCGATGGCTCCGGCGCGCTTGAGGAAGGCACCCGCGATGAGATTGACACGGTTGGCGCGGGCCCGCTCCGAAAGCGCGGCAAAGGACGGCCCATCGATCGGCTCAGCCATGTCAGCGATGCGCACACTTGAGAGGCCAGCCGAAGCGAAAGTCTCGGGCAGGCAGACAAGATCTGCCTGCTGAGCACCGGCAGCGTCGACTAGTGCAAGACCGCGAGCGAAGTTTTCAACCGGGTTCGGCTCCGAGAGGTTGTAGGGCGGCGCAAACGGCTCCAGCGTGGCAAGCGACGTCGTAGTGATGCGTGCGGGCTTTCTCATCTACGATCCCTTCTGGCCGTTGCATGGCACACTCTCGCCCGGAGGGCATTTGCAGAGGAGGTTCTTCACACGGTGTAGTCCTGACCGTCGCAGCTATGGGTTGTGAAATACCTCTTCCATTTCTGCCCAGCCTGTCTCGCCGGGCAAGGGAAGCTGCATTGGATCGCAAAGGGACAACCACTCGGAGTTTCGCGGATGGGCAGCCAGAGCCGCCATGTCCGCATCGTAGTCACCGCCAACGTACTCGTAGTAGCCGAACTCGTATAGCTTTCCGTCGGGTAGCCGATGCAGGAAGATACTGAAGTTCCTGATGTTGACGGCAATCAGGAGGTCACGAACACCGGGCCCGGCATGCAGCGCGACATAGGCTGTCGCATGCTCTTCTCGCAGGCCTATGACCATGCCAAATCGGCGGATCTGCCGGGGGGCGGTCAACTCGTCCCCCCGAGCCTGTAGAAGCTGTCACAAGTGCGACCGAGGATTGCCTCCCGCTCGTCGGCGCTGAGCTTGGTGGTCCAGTCGACAACCACCTTCATCGTTGCCCCATAGGATGCCGCGCACGTCGAGACTGGCCAGTCCGACCCAATCATCAGACGGGCGGCACCAAACGCCTCCAGCACACAATCCAGATAGGGGTGCAAATCCTGCGGCCGCCAAGCGTCCCAGTCGGCCTCGGTCACCATGCCAGAGAGCTTGCAGAAGACGTGCGGGCGTCTAGCAAGCTCGAGCAGGCGACTGCGCCACGGCTCCAGAACCCCCGCCTTGATGTCGGGTTTTGCCAAGTGATCAACCACGAAGCGTTGTCCTGGACAGAGATCCACCAACTGTGTGGCAGCATCAATGTGCTGGGGTCGGATCAGCAGATCGTAAGTCAGGCCATAGGCCTCAAGCAGCTTAACACCGCGAACGTGGGCGTCCGACGCAGCAAAACCGGTATCGGCGCGATCATGTACCAACATGCGAAAGCCCTTGAGCCACGGCGAGGCGCTGAAGCGATCCAAATGGCGTTCGGCATCCGGATCGCAGAGATCGACCCAACCTACGACACCGAGAATGGAAGGCTCTTGCGACGCCAGGTCCAGGAGGTAGTCCGTCTCGCAGTGCATCTCGCGAGCCTGTATCGCCACCGATCCGCCGAAACCGCTCTCTTCAAGCAGCGGCCTCAGGTCGGACGGAGCGTAGTTGCGCCGCAACGAAGAATAGCGTTCCGTCATCCACACATAGTCTGAAGGGTTGGCGGAGTAGTTCCAGAAGTGCTGGTGGGCGTCGATGTGCATCAGAACCAGTCCACGTTCGTGACGGGCAATAGGATGCTTTGCACTTCTGCGACGAGAGACGGCTCGAATGGCTCGTCGTGCCATTCGAGGTTTCGACGCAGCGATTCCCGGTTGGCTGTACTGAACATGGTCGTCGGGATACGGGCATTCTGGGAGGAGAACTGGAAGGCCAACTTCGCCAGGCAGGTTCCGGC
This sequence comes from Devosia sp., assembly GCA_041916695.1. Classification (GTDB taxonomy): domain Bacteria; phylum Pseudomonadota; class Alphaproteobacteria; order Rhizobiales; family Devosiaceae; genus Devosia_A. The sequence continues at coordinate 3,285 of JAYRZA010000028.1, forward strand.
ACGGGCGCAAAAATCAGCAGCCCGACGAAAGACCTCCCTCTGCCCCTTATCCGCCGGATGCCATGCAGGGGCTCCTCGGTCCGTGAGCAGCCCGCTCGCGAATGGCGACGCGTTGATGACACCGACGCCCTTATCGTCGGCCAGCGGAATGAGGTCCAGTAGTCGCGTATCGCTGAGGCAGTGATGATTGTGGATGAGTGCGACGTCGATGGTCACCCCGCTGAGTATCCGATGCCACAGGTCTACTGGATAGATCCCGACGCCAACCGCACCAACGCGCCCCTCCGCCTTGAGTGCGTCCAAGGTCCGGAGCCCCTCCTCGAGTGCCCACTCGGTGTGAGTTCGACCCAGGTATTCGATATCGTGGAGGTGAACGATGTCGAAGTACTCCGTCCCGAGAGCACGCGCGCTTTCGTCCAAAGACCTGCGGATGCGGGCTTCGGAGTAGTCGAGTGTGTCGCAACCGTAGCGAGCTGGGTCGGTGTATTTGCCCACTTTGGTGGACAGGCGGAAGCGCGACCGATCAACACCCTTGAGGGCTTTGCCGAGTACGATCTCGGCCCGGCCGCCACCGTAGGCGGGCGCGACGTCGAAATATGTAACTCCCGCATCCAGTGCCGCCTGCACCGTCGCAATGGCCTCCGTCTCGTCGACCTCGTGAAAAACGCCACCTAACGAGGAGGCTCCGAAGCTGAGGTCGGAGACCAAGAGCCCTGACTTACCGAGTGCCTTCTGCTTCACGGCTCAAGCTGCACTTTAATGGTGTCGGCTTTGGCGACGGCCCTGTCCATTGCCGCTGCAACGTCGGTGAGAGGATAGACGGCCGAAATCAACGGACGCACGTCGACACGACCGGACTCGACTAGACCGAGCGCGGTGGTGAATACGTTGGCAAACCGGAACGAGCCAACCAGCTTGAGCTCGCGCGCCATAAGGTCGTTGAGAGGCAGAGTCACCGAGGCCGGGAGTGTGCCGACCTGGACAATCGTCGCGCCCCTTCTGGCCGCTGCCAGTCCCTGCGCAAGGGCGGCCTCTGATCCGGATGCTTCAAAGACAATGTCGAAGCCGCCGCCGGAAGCGGCAACAGCTGTCTGCTGGAAATCCGCGTCCGCGGCATCTAGCACCAAGTCGGCTCCGCCCGCGAAAGCTATGTCACGCTGAAATGCGGCAAGGTCGCTAACGACGACCCGTCTTGCACCAAAGGCACGAAGCACAAGCGCTATCAGTTGCCCGATGGTGCCGCCACCCGTGACTAGAGCGCTCTTGCCCGGCACAATGCAGCTTCGCATGACGGCGTGAACCGCGACCGAGAGGGGCTCGGCCATCGCCGCCTCCCCAAACGAGAGATGGTCAGCAATCCGGTAGCAGTTGGCAACCGGAGCCGAGACATACTCGGAAAAGCCGCCGTCCAGGTGTGGATCGCAACTTGCGGAACCGAAGAATTTCATGTCCTCGCAAAGGTTGTATCGGCCAGAGCGGCAGTACGTGCAACGAGCACAGGGCATGGAAGGGTCGACCGTAACCCTTGTGCCGACCAAGCCCTCGTTGACGCCCTCCGAGGTTGCAACAATCGTTCCAGCGAACTCGTGACCAAGCACAAGAGGGCCGCGTGGGACGAACCGTCCCACGCGACCATGAGAGAAGTAGTGGATGTCGGAGCCGCATATTCCAGCACGCCCTACGCGGATCAAAGCCTCGCTTGGTCCGGCCACCGGACGTGCCAGGTCCACGAGACGGAGGTCCCGCGGTCCATGTAGCTGGGCCGCTTTCATGGTGTCTCCGTCTGGTAGCTGTCGAGCAAGATGCCGAGCACTGGGAAGCGCCGCCTACTTGTCGGAATAGAGTCTGCCATTGCTTGACCAATCGTGACGCTCAACTTCGTGAAAGACGATGTCGACGACCTCGGGGGAACACCTCAGTATGCGTGCAGCCTCGCGAGTGACGACGTCTGCGAACTCGCGCTTTTGCTCGATTGTGCGTCCCTTCAGAAGCTCAACCCGTATCGTTGGCATCCAGCACACCCCCTTCACCTAGCATCGCACTTCCTCATCACACAGATTGCTCGGGGAAAGCGGTCGGAACTCCGAACTCGTTGCCGCGATGACAGGCGACAAGATGCCCCGCGGCCACTGCATGAAGCGGCGGATCGTGCTCGGCGCATATTGCGACAGCAAGTGGACACCGATTTCGGAAGCGACATCCGGCCGGCGCTACACCCAACTCCACCTCGCCCAGGACCGCCGGAGCCGGGCTGCGACGGCGGGGGTCGGGAACCGGGCTTGAGGCAATCAAGGCTCGGGAGTACGGGTGGCGTGGCGCAGCGAAGAACTCGCGCGCCGGCGCCTGCTCAACTATTCGCCCCAAATACATGACACAGACCACGTCAGCGATGTGATCGACCAGCGCCAGATCGTGCGAGATAAAGATATAGGAGAGCCCCAGGTCGCGCTGGAGGTCGAGCAGCAGGTTGACGATCTGCGAGCGCACCGAGACATCGAGAGCAGAGACCGGCTCGTCGCAAACGATGAGTTGAGGCCGTGTCGCGATTGCCCGTGCGATGCTCACCCGCTGCCGCTGGCCTCCCGAAAGCTCGTGCGGAAAGCGCTTGGCGATCTCGGCATCGAGGCCAACGCTCTCCAGGACTTCGGCGACCCGGCTGACCAGCCTGGGGCGCGTCTCCAGCCGGTGAATGCGCAGCGGCTCCGCAACCAGCGTTCCCACGCGGAAGTGCGGCGTCAGAGATCCGTAGGGGTCCTGAAAGACCATCTGCACATTGCGGCTGAACGCAAGGCGTTCACGGCGAGTCCGAACTCTGACGGGACGCCTGTCGAAGACCATTTCTCCAGCGTCTGGCGTCTCCAGTTGGGTGATCAGCTTGGCTAGCGTCGACTTGCCACATCCCGACTCCCCAACGACTGCTACGGTCTCGCCGAATGCTATTTGGATCGAGACGTCATCAACGGCCGTTATGTGACGGACAGCAGTCCCAGCGCTACGCAGGCGATAACGCTTTCGGAGGCCCATCGTCTGCAGAAGTACTGCGGCGGGTGCGGTCATAGCGGCGCGTCCCGTCGAGCAAAGCCCCCGGCCAGTTCCGCCCACCGGTGGCAGCGGACTAGGCGTCCCGAGCCGGCAGTATCAGGCGGAGGTGCCCGTTGATCGCAGATCGCGATGCGGAATGCGCAGCGATCCGCGAATGAGCAGCCGTTGCCTATCAGCGCCGATGGAGACGGTACCGAACCCTCAATGGAGGGCAGGTGGGACTTGCGGGCCGCGCGACCAGACCGCGGAAGCGAGTCGAGCAAGCCACGGGTGTAGGGGTGGCGGGGCGACCCGAAAAGGTCATCGACGTCGGCTACCTCTACGATTTCGCCGGCATACATAACTGCCACCCGTTGTGCCGTTTGTGCGATTACACCGAGGTCGTGCGTGATCAGCAGCACTGACATCCGCTTGCTCTTCTGCAGCCTGACAAACAGGTCGAGAATCTGGGCTTGGATTGTCACATCGAGCGCTGTTGTGGGCTCGTCGGCGATCAGCAACTCCACGCGGCCGCAGATCAGGGCCATGGCGATGGCGACCCGTTGTCTGAGGCCGCCCGAGAGCTGATGTGGATACTGGGCGAGCCGTTCGTCAGCGTAGGTGACGCCCACCAGATCAAGCATCTCGACGGCACGCACCGACCGCTCAGTGGAACGGATCTCAGGACGGTGAGCTTCCAGGACCTCCGTCAACTGCCGACCGATACGTAGGCTAGGATTGAGGCTGGTCATCGGCTCCTGCGGGACGATTGCGATCCGATCGCCGCGCAGTCGCCGGACCTGCGACGGGGGCATGCGCATCAAATCGCTGCCCGAAAATGCGATACTGCCCCCGAGGACCTCAGCCTGCCGCGGCAGGGTGCCGAGGACGGCGCGCGCCAAGATCGACTTGCCGCTGCCAGACTCACCAACCAAGCCAAGAACCTCACCCTGCCCAAGGGTCAAGTCTACATCGCGCACCACCCTAACCAGCCCGTTCCGCCTGCGGAAGGCGACGCTCAGGCCCCGGACGTCCAGAGTTGGCGATGCGCTCTGTGCTGCCAGCGCGTCATTGGTCATTGGCCAGCCGCCCTCGAACGCGGATCGAGCATGTCACGCAGGCCGTCGCCAATCAGGTTGAGGCTGAGAACCGCATAGGTGATGATCGCGCCAGGCGCGATCATCAGCCATGGTGCTGTGCGGATGTATTCGCGTGCCCCACTGATCATTCCGCCCCAGGTTGGCGCGGGCGGCGGCGCACCCAGACCAAGAAAGCTCAGCCCTGCCTCGACCAGGATGGCGGAAGAAAAGCCCAGCGACAGCTGGACCATGGTTGGCCCGATGGCGCGCGGGAAAATATGGAGAACGAGGACTCGTAGGTCGCTTGCGCCCAGCGAACGTGCCGCCTGAACAAAGTCGGCGTCGCGATACTCGATGACGGCGGCCCGGACCGTTCGGATCACACGCGGCACATAGAGAACAAAGACCGCAATAATCACGTTCAACTCTGACGGGCCCAGTGCCGCCAGAATCATGATGGCAAGGACGACGCCGGGGAAGATCAACAAGGAGTCGGAGACTTGGCTGACCACGATGTCGATCGCTGGGTACTGCCCTGACACCATCCCCAGTCCGACCCCGATAATGGCCGTCAGCGCTGTCGCGGCAACGGCAATCCTTAGGGAGATACCGCTCCCGACGACGAGACGCGATAACTGGTCCCGGCCCAGTTCATCGGTCCCCAGCAGATGGTCCAGGCTGGGAGGCAGGAGCTTGTCGACTGCCGAAATGCCCAACGGATCTATGGGGACCAGCAACGGAGTGAGTAGGGTAAAGAGCATCAGCATCGTCAGCATCACTAGGCCGACGGACAGCATGGGATAATCCGCCGCCCAGCCAAACCATCGGCCTTCGTGCCCCCCAGGCAGCGGAGCACCCGCCCGTGCAGACGGCCCACCGTTCATGCCAGACGCACCCGAGGATTGAAGTAGGCATATGCGAGATCGACCAAAAGGTTGACCAGCAGTGCTATGAGGGTCAGATAGAGGATACCGCCCTCCAGTGTCGCGTAGTCGCGTCGAATGGCGGCGGTCGTGATGAGTTCTCCCAGACCCGGAAGGGCAAAGACCTGCTCGATAATAACCGAGCCACCCAGCCCAAGCGCAAAGAGGAGTCCGACTGCTGTTATGATCTGCACCATGGCATTGCGCAGCGCATGACGAACAATGACGACGGTCTCGGGCATGCCCTTGGCACGAGCCATCCCGACATACTCGGTGTCGAGCACCTCGAGCATGGTGGAGCGGGTCATGCGCACGATAAGCCCGATTTGTGAAAGGCTGAGCGCGATCGTTGGCAGGATCATCCGGCTGAGCCAGGGCCAGAACCCCATCTCCAAGGGTCGGTAACCTGAGGACGGAAGCAACTTCAGGCCGACTGCGACGAGCAGGATCAGAACGAAGCCGAGCCAGAACGGCGGCAGCGCCATGCCAAGGCTGGACAGCACGTTTCCTAGGTAATCAAGAAAACTACCGCGTTTCACTGCCGACAGGATGCCGAGCGGAATGCCGACGGCAATAGTAACCATCAGTGCCAGAACGGTCAGCGACAGGGTAACTGGCAAGCGCTGGATCAGGACCTCTGTCACCGGTTTGGTGAAGAACAGCGATTGCCCCAGGCTTCCGCTCAGGATTCTCGGTAGCCACTCGAGATACTGCTCCAGGATGGGTCGGTCGAAGCCGAACTGGCGCGAGACCTCTTCGATCTTGGCTGCGTTTACGGACTGCCCGCCGAGTAAGCTCGCCACCGGACTACCGGGCAGCATCCGTGTCAGAACGAAGATCAGCGTAAGGGTAATGAAGAGGGTGGGAACGAAGACCACGATCCGGCGCAGCGCATAAGAAAGCATCGTTCCTCCTGCGGCGAAAGGCGTGGGCGGGCAGTCGCCCACGCCCCCCAAGTGCGGGCTGCACTATCCTGCGAAACCGACACCATTGAGCGTCAGGTTGCCCAGGGCGAGGTTACCATCGGGATCGACCACGTTCTTGCGTTTGGCAACAAGCCTGTAAGTGTAGCCCAGATTGACCATGGCAACCTGAGCATAGAACGAGCGCTGCAGGTCCTCACCGAGTTTCTTGCGCTCCTCGAACGCGGTCGCTGCGGCGAGTTTTGCGAAGATCTCTTCGGTCTCATCGCTGATGAATCCGACTTCGGGCGACGGGAATGTGCCGTTGAACTCGGGCTGCCACAGTGACGGATCGACCCAGTATCCCCCGGAGGTGTAGATGTTCAAGGCATCCGGGTCACGGCGCCGCGCCACCCAGGTGTTGAGGTCATACGTGCCGATCTGAAGGTTGAGACCAGCACGAGCCGCCTGCTCGACCAGAACGACGGCCACCTTCTCCTGAAGGTCATTCCCCGAGATGACCTGGATAGTAACGGGTTCGCCCTTATAGCCAGCCTCGGCGAGATAGGCTTTCGCCGCCTCTACGTCGCCCGGCTTGTAGAGATCGGAGCCAGCGTCGGTGTTGTACGCGCTTTCGGGAGCGTAGATGCTCGGGTTGGTCAAGGCAAAGGCAGGGTCCGACACCGCAATCTTGGCAATCTCGATAGGATCGATCAGGGACTGGATGGCCTTGCGGATCGCGAGATTCGCCGTCGGGCCTTTCTTGTGGTTGAACATCATGTACATGAGGACGCCGGGACCATTCTTGACGGCGTCGACGTCGGCGCTGGCGCTCAGGCGCTTGTACTCAGTGTCCGGCACTTCGGTGATAACGTCGTACTCCCCCGACTCCAGGCCGGCAACGCGCGTTGTCGACTCAGTCACGATCCAGAAGACGATCTCGTCGAAATTCGCCACCTTCTTGCCCGCCTGGTAGTTCGGCGCATCGTCTCGCGCGACGTAGTCGGCGAACTTGGCGAGCTTGACGTATTGGTCTTCGGCATACTCCACGAACTTGTATGGACCCGTCCCGACCACCTCGGTGAGCTTTCCCGGTGTCGTTGATGCCTCAGCGATCTCCTTGGGCATGACGACAAACTTGTTCTCGTCCGACCCGAGCATCAGCAACAGGAAGCGACCCATCGGCGTGCTGAAGTTAAGGACCACGGTCAGTGGATCCGGTGTATCGATGGAAGTCACCGTAGCGAGGCCGGGGCCCTTGGGACCCACTGTTCGCCAGCGTTCGAGTGATGCTTTGACATCCTCCGCATCGACGGTATCGCCGTTGTGGAACTTCACCCCGGCGCGCAACTTGAAGGTCCATTTCAGGCCGTCGGGCGTGGCTTCAACACTCTCTGCAAGTTCAGGCGCCGCGTTGAAGTCCTTTCCGAAGCCGTAAAGACCTTCAAACACGTGTCCCATTACGTGGGGAAGCGGGTGCGAAACCGTTGACTGCCAATCCAGCGTGCTGAGCGGGATATGCAGGCCGATGTTCAAGGTCCCGCCGGCAACAGGGGTCGCTTGTGCGAGGGCTGGGGAGCTCAGGCCCAGCAACGGAATCGGTAACATCGATGCTGCAACAGCACCGGTTAGGCCAGCCACGACACGACGACGGTGTACCATATTCCCTCTCCCATAGGTATAACGATATACTCCGAGACTAGCTTTGGTGGCGGCGGCGCGCAAGCGCAAACTGCGCGGTCAACAGGCAGGGCCAATTTGGGAGTTGTGCGCTTACGGCAACTTGACTTCCGTCGTCCGCCGGAGTCCCGCCGGACTGGCCAGAATCAGGCCAAGCGTCTCTCTCAATAGGCGAAACTGTCCCCTAGAGGACAGACTGAAAGGCCGACACCGCTTCGTCCCTCAACAGAACGCCCAGCCCCGGTCCGGCCTCGACGCGTGCCAAACCTCTCTCCAGGACGAAGCCGGCGTCTGCAATCGGCTCGCCGGCCCGGAGAAAGTTGTCCAGTCGAGCCGGTAGGGTATCGTGCAGGACTACTGCGAGGTGCAGTGCTGCGGCCGCTCCTATGGCCGTGTGGCATGATGTGGCGGAAGAAACCCCGATGGAAGCCGCCTCGGCTATCGCAACGACCGGCATCGCCGAACGAAGTCCACCAACACGCTCGAGGTTGACGACGACGCGATCCGCCGCGCCAAGCCGAACGATTTGCCCCATGACCTTGGCCGAGTGAACCGACCTGTCGAGTATGACCGGGAGGGGTAGAGCCGCGCTGAGGGCAGCGTGACCAACCAGGTCGGCCTCGTCGAGGGGCTGCAGCAGCCCGAGATTCAGACGAGGCTTCGTGGTCAGCAACCCCTCAGCAAAGGTACGAGCAAGCGCGGGGTTGTCAAAGGTCCCCCCTGCATCGATGTCGATCTGCACATGCGAACCGAACTGCTCAATCGCGGAAGTCAGCCAGCCGAGTGCGGAGCCGGGCCCGTAACTACCGGTCTGCCGAACGGGCTCTTGGCGGTGTTCGAGGGTTACCGCCGCAACAGCGTCCTGACCGTCCGGCAGGACCGACCCGCATGGGAGGTACTGCGATAGCGCTATCTCGCTGCGATAGCGACCACCGAGCATCACATGAACAGGACAACCGCGTAGCTTCCCATTGAGGTCGTGTAGCGCCATGTCAATGGCCGAAAGCACCAGGGGGCCTGCCATAGGGTCCCGGCTCGTGATGCTGTGCACGGCGTCCAGCACAACATTCATGTTTCGCGCGTCCATCGTCGCGATCAGGTCCGCGACCGCCCGCATCAGGGGCAGAATGTCAGGCTTGACCGCACTGGCTGGCGGACACACCTCGCCAAAGCCAAGCTGACCCGCCGCACCCAACGAAAGCAAGCAGCCGCTGCTTGCCGGGTTCCTGCCGGGGATATCTAGCAAACCGATCTGCACGTCTTTGTCCCCTAGCTGAGGGCTGTGGTTTGTTGCTTCTGTTGGGGATCAACGCGAATGCGCCGAGGCAGCGCTTCGGTCCCTCGCGGTGTCGAACAGGATTGGCGAATGACCAGACGTGTCCTCAGCGTGACCAAGGGCGCACTGTCAGCGGAGCCGTTCCGCTCCAGCTTGGAGACAAGTGCGTCGCACGCGAGTTTGCCCATGTAGTAACGCTCTTCACGGAGCGTCGTTATCGAAGGGGAGTAGAACCTGGCCCAGTCTGGATCGTCGAAGCCGATCAGGCTGATGTCACCGGGTATGCCGACGCCATGGTCGCGAAGACACTCCAAAACTGCTCCAGTCATAGATTCGTTGCACACGAGGATGCCTGTCGGGGGGCGCGGCAGCGAGATTAGTCGCCTGGCCGCCTCGTAGGCCTCGTCGTGCCGGTAGTTTCCGAACGCAACTAGATCCTCGTCGAATGTTATGCCTGCCTCTGCAAGGCCAACCCGATAACTTTCGAGGCGCATCCTGCCGCTGTCGAGGTCCAGATCTCCGGCCACAAGCCCGATGCGCCGATGACCGAGGCCACTGAGATGAGCTACAGCCTCCGCGCCAGCGCGATGCTCGTCGGTCGCCACGACTGCGGCCTTGTTGCTGCCGACGTCGACATTGACTGAAACCATGGGGAAGCCAGAGTCGGCCGCCTGCCTGAATGCGCGCAGGTTGCGGTCGAGCGGCGACGCTATCACGCCGTCGATACCTCGTTCTCGGAGGTCACGGAGGCAATCCATCTCGCGGACAGGATCGTCGCCGGTGTTGGACAGGATCACCCCGTACCCTGCCCGCTTCGCAGCTTCTTCCACGCCCTGTACAAAGGTGGTCCAGTGGTAGCTGCTGATTTGACTGATGAGCACGCCGATAGTGTTGGTTCTGCGCAGACGGAGCGAGCGTGCCACCCCGTTGGCGCGGTAGTTCAGTTTGCCAGCGGCCGCCAGAACGCTGGCACGCGACTTCTCACTGAACGAGCCGTATCCGCCCAGGACGCGGCTCGCGATTCCGACGGAGACGCCGGCTTCGGCCGCTACATCCTTCAGGGTGATCGATGCCCGCTTACTCATATGTGTCCCTTGTGCCCGGCTCCGCATTGAGGGGCTGGCCTCAAATACTGGGAGCCGGCTGGACGGTCAACGTATATCGTTATATCAGGGTTCCGCTACAGGTGCTTGTCCCAGATGAGAATCGCATCAATCGACTTCATTCCGCTGAGCTTGGTAGCACCAAGTGACGCAGGTACGGACGGGGCGGCCGACCAGCAGTCCGCGTTCACTCCCGAGATGCTTGCGGCCCGCCGCTATGCCCCTCCCGAAACGGTGTTTGTCCTTATCAGGACGGACGATGGGATTGAGGGGTATGGCGATGGGGCAACGCTGCCTCACTATCTCGGCCATGGCATTGGCAGCATGCTGGATTGGCTTGGCCGGTTTCGTCGCGTGCTCGTTGGCGAAGATCCGCTGAACATCGCTGGCATCCATCACCGCATGGAAACCGTTGCCAGCATTGGTGTACCGGGTTGCCGCCCGGCCCAGGCGGCAATCGACATGGCAATCTATGACCTTGCCGGAAAGGCCCATGGATGCCCAGTGTACGAACTGCTGGGCGGCGCTTTCCGGCAGGACCTTGAGTTGCAGACGCAGATGCACGGCCATACGGTCGATCAGCTTCTGGGGGTCTGCAACTACTACGTCGGGCGCGGCTTTACCGGGCTGAAGCTAAAGATCGGTTCGCAGTTGCGGCAACACGGATACTCAAAGGACTTGTTCGATGCCGATGCGGACAAGGTCGCTGGCGTTCTGGCACGCCTGCCTCATCACGTCCAGGTTGATGTCGATGCCAATCAGGGAATCATGAACGCCAAAATGGCGGTCGCCATGTTCGAGAGAGTGCGTCGAGAGGCGTTCCATCCGAATATGTCGATCGAGCAGCCGTTGCACCATCTGGACCTTGCGGGCCACGCTCAGATTCGGAAGATGCTGCCGTTTCCTGTCGTGCTTGACGAGGCCGTCACGTCTCCGACAGCCATGCTTCAGATCGTCCGCATGGAGGCCGCGGATCGAATTGTGCTGAAGCCCAATCGAGTAGGGGGCCTGTGGCCAGCGCGTCGCATCATCGACATCTGCGAGGCCAATGGTATCGGCGTCAGTCTCGACACCATGCCATTCACTTTGCTTGGCGACACTATGCTATGCCACCTGGGGGCAACCATCAGGAACCACTACCCGCTGGACGCCCAAGGTCACACCTTTTTTGCAGGAACACCGTTCAGCGGAGGCGTGAGGATTGAAGGCGGCCGAGCTCGGTTGGGTAAGGCGGCGGGGTTCGGAGTCGCTGTTGACCCGGAACTGGTGCCTGTCAACTGAACCCGACGCCAGGTGACTGACTGCTGTAGCATGACGCGCTCCGTTCCGAGTGCCGGCCGCAACAAGGGGCGGGCGAGGTTCTCGGCCGACTGCTACCGAGAACTGACCCAGCAGGCCGGGGCGTTTCCGCTATAGCCTCTACGGCCAGCTTGACCGTGGTCCGAAAAGCCGGCCGCAACTCACGCGGTGCAATTGCGGGTTTCGCCCAAGTCCGCTTCCGGTGACCAATTCCAGACATCGACAGTCCTCGCTAAGGCCACCTGGCGGACCTAGGCCGTGGGTAACAATGGGGTACCAATTTGCTCGCGCTAGGATGCAACGACATGGAACGGTATGCATCACCCAAAGCACAAATTTGCCAGCTGCTGCTATCACTTACCGCTGCGGATTGACGCGACTTGCGTCAACATTGGACGGATTCCGAGCTAAATCATAATCCGTGTGTCGGGGGTTCAAATCCCTCCTCCGCTACCAAGCTCTTGAGGCCGAAACGCCAATTGCAATCAAGGCCTACGGCGAATTGGCAGGCAGCAGTGCCGGATACGTGACACAGCGATGTGTAACCCTCCAGGGCAGGGTTTCCGGCCAATGGCGCGCGCCCCTTGGCAGCATCAGCGGACATCACGTGCGCCAGCCCTTCGACAGTTTTTGCACCCGATTGAAGCGTTCCTTCCACTGCGCGTTTGAGCGGCTTGGTTCATAGCGTCGATCGAGGAGTTCACTAGGCGAGGTGACTTTCGCACTGCCCGCCGCGAGTTGCGCCACCCCCCACGCGGTCCGCTCGTCAAACCCGCGGCAGACAACTTCCCTGTCGAGGCAGTCAGCAAGAAACTGCGCGAAGTAGGGCGAACGAGAGACGCCACCGTCGATGCTGATACTACCGACAATGGGCGCGCTCCTTTCCATCGCCTCGCACACGCTGGCTGTCGAGAGGGCGATGCCCTCGAGCAACGCCTGGCAGATGTCGCGCCTGGTCATCTCGGGCGAGAGCCCGATGATCACCGGTGCGGCCTGCCGGTCCCACTCGGGCGCGCCGAGGCCGGAAAAGGCCGGCACGAAGACAAGTCCGCGCCCTATCGCCGGAGGCTCATCGAACTGCTGGAAGCTGCCAATGCTGTCGGCCAGTCCGGCGCGGGTCGCCCACTCGATGGCAGACCCGACATCATAGATACCGCCGTCGATGGCATGCACCGCTCCCTGACCCAGGTCCCATGCGACCGTAGGCAGGAGGCCCGCCGCAGCACCGAGATCCATGGCCTCTTCGGTGATGGCCAGAGCAAAGCCGCCAGTCCCCAGCGTGATCTTCGCCTCGCCCGGCCGGCGACAGCCGTGTCCGTAAAGCGCCGCCTGCTGGTCGACGATGGAGGCGCGGACAGGAATGCCGCCGATCGTACCGAAGTCACCGACATTGGGCAGGATCGGTGGCAGGCACTCAATGGGCACGCCGAACAATCGGCAGAGTTCGGCGCTCCACGTGCCGGTGCGAAAGTCCAGGAGCGAAGTTCGCGATGCCGTCGCGCGATCGGTGACGAAGCGCCCGGTGAGACGATCGAGGAAGAAGGCGTCGGTGGTACCGAGCCGAAGGCGGCCCGCACGGTAGGCGGACTGGACGTCGGACACGTGCCGCATGAGCCAGGCGAGCTTGCTCGCCGAGAAATAGGCATCGAGAGGCAGGTGTGCAACGCGCGCTACCGTCGCGCGCGCGTCAGGCGGCCATGTCTCGAGATCTTCCGCCGTGCGGTTGTCCTGCCAGACGATGATCGGCGACAGCGGTGCCCGGGTGACGGCATCCCATGCCAGGCAGCTCTCTCCCTGATTGGCCAGTCCAACAGCATCAAGAGGCCCGGCCGCCGCGAGGCAGCCTTCGATACTGGCGATGATCTCGAGTGGATCCTGCTCGACACAGCCTGACCTCGGGTAGCGTGTGATGTGCACCCTGCTTGCAACGACCCTGGGTTCATCGTCGCCGGCCACGAGGATGCGGGTCGACGTCGTCCCCTGATCGATGGCGCCGATACGGGTCACCTGTCCTCCAGAGAGCGCGCGATAACCCGCGCCACACGGCAACCCTCGCTCCAGCACCGGCCCGCCGTGTGCACAGCACGGAGGACATTGCCCGCGGCATAGACGCCATCGACAGCGGTGCGACCCATCGCATCCACTGCAGGTCCGCCCGTCCTCGCGTCGATCGCGATGCCCGACATCCGGGCGAGTGAGGATTCGGGCGTGAACCGACCGGTCAACAGAACACCGTCGCATTCGACGAGTTGCACCGTTCCATCTGCGTGTCGAAGGCGGACAGCTTCGACGCGGGTGGTGCCGATTATGTCTTCTATCGTGGTACGATAGTGCACAGGGATGCCGATGAGGCGCGGAAAGAGTCCCGTCGGGTACCCGACCCGCGGCCGCGCTTCGTCCTCGATGATGGCCACTGGGCGGATATCGCCGGACCGGCACGTGAGGATTGCCGACATCGTGACCAGTTCCGAGCCGACGATCACTGGACGACGAAACGGCGCAAGGTTCCGCAGGTGGACGTAGTCCTGAAGCGCGCCCGTTGTGAGTACCCCGAGCGGACGTTGCCCTGGAATTTGGCGCGCGGCGCGACTGGCCTCATGGATACCCGTTGCGATTACGACGCGCCGGGCCACGATGCGTGTAGCTCCATCGGGCGAAATTGCGTGGGCGGTCGTGCCTTCGAGGGCGGTCACGGTGTGGTGCAGCCGGATGTCGACCGCGGCGTCAGAAGCGTGATCGACAAGCCGCCGGGTGTAGGCGTCACCGCTCAGTACGCGGCCGAACTCGCGCATGCCGAATGGCGAGTGCGCGCAGTGGCGGGGAATGCCGCCAGCTACTCCCTCGCGCTCCAGCAGCACAACGCTCGCCCCGCGCTTGCGCAGCTCTGTCGAGGCGGCAAGGCCCGCAGGGCCACCGCCGATGACAATCACATCCGCATCGCTCATGGCACGGCCAGCGGCTCGCGGAGCCGTCCCTGCGTCAGTTCGGCGAGGCGGCCGTTGCAGTAGAAGCCCTGGCAGCGGCCCATGCCGCAGCGCGTGCGGCGCTTGAGGCCGCCGAAGTCGCCGGGCGGGAGCGGACCGTCGAGGGCCGCTTCGATTTCGCGACGGGTGACCATCTCGCAGTGACAAACGATCTCACCATAGCCTGCCTGCTGGAAGTCGCGTGGCAGGTGCTCAGCGAGATTGGGCATGGTCGGAGCCGCCGCGGGTGTGGTCGCTTCGCCGCCATAGAGCTTGAGCAAATGCTGCGCGAGGCCGAGGGCGGAGGTCATGCCGGTGGAACGGATGCCGCCGGCGGTGATCCAGTGGCGATCGGGGTCGTGGCGGATGCGGTAGTGCTTCTCCTCAGTCGCAGGACGGAGACCGGCATAGGTTGCCGTGATCGGCATGCCGTCGAGAGCGGGGAGAATCTCGATGGCCCTGGCGACGAGCATTCCGAGTTCGGGCGTGGTGACGGTCGGCCGGTTGCGATCCTCCTGCTCTTCCGCGGTAGGACCGACGAGGACGTTTCCGAAGACTGTCCGGGTGAGGACGAGGCCTTTGGTGCGCTCGCTGGGCACAGGCAGGATGATGGAATTGAGCAACTGCGCCGCGGCCTTGTCGAAGACCACGAACTGTCCCTTGCGCGGCTTGATGGTAAAGCTCGCATCGCCGAGGAATGCCTGCTCGATGGTGTCGCCGAAGAGGCCCGCCGCGTTGATGATCCAGCGGGCCATGAAGCGGCCGCAGCTCGTTTCAATCCACCACGTGCGGCCGTCAAAGTCGCCCTTGACGACCTCGGTGCTGCGCTCGACACGGGCGCCGAGCGACTGAGCTTCTATGACGTAGCTCAGGAACGGCGACCACGGGTCGATGAGGTGCTCGCCCGGGACGCGGAGGGCGGCGCTGGCTGTCGATGCGAGGTTGGGCTCGAGCGTGTTGAGGGTGACGCGGCCGATGCGGCGGGCGTCGGCGACGCCGTTTGCGTGGGCCTGGGCCTCGAGCGACTCGAGGCGGCTTTCGTCGGCCTCGTTCCAGGCGACGACGACGGCGCCGGCTTCGAGCAGCGGCAGGTTCCGCGCCTCGCGGATGGCGAGATACTCGGCATACCCGGCCTGCATGCACTCGAGTTCAAGGCTGCCGGTCGGGGCGTCGAACCCCGTATGGAGTATGGCGCTGTTGGCCTTGCTGGCGCCCGACAAGATGTCCGCGCCCCTCTCCAGCAGCAACACTCGCTGCCCTGCCAGTGCGAAGCGCCGCGCCGCCGCGCAACCCACGACGCCGGCGCCTATTATCGCCACATCGTAGATCTCGCTTGTGGGCATCGCACACTCCGCCGGTCGACCGGAACGCTGCTACAGATTGACGGGACGGGGCAAGATTGCTTAGTTTTGCATACGAATGCAAGCGAGGTAGAATTGAGCGAAACGCAGGGCAGGCCGAAGGCGGTCGAGATCGCAGAAAGGCGTGGCGCAACCGAGGGCCGCACCAAGTTCAGGGCCCTCACGCCGGCCGAGATGCCGCGCGACTTCTCGATCTCGCTCGACAACCTCCGGGCCGGCGGCACGGATGCCTTCCTGACCAATCCGCCCGAGCATGCCACCAAGCAGAAGCTGCCGGGCTTCGATCCGACCTACGTCAATATCGTCGACTACATCATTCGGATCACCCACAGGATCTGGGAGGAGAAGGACGTCGGGTACCTGTACGACACCTACGCCCACGACATCATGGTATGGGACGATTTCGGGCTGACGTCCGGGCGCGACAAGGTGATCGCGCACACGGCCGGCACGATCAGCGCCTTCCCCGATATCCGGATCATTGCCGACGAATGCATCTGGGCAGGCAGCGAGGCGTCCGCCTTCCACTCCTCGCACCGAACGCAGATATTCGGCACCAATACTGGCTACTCGCAGTATGGCGATCCGACCGGCAAGCGCGTGCAATTCTGGTGCATGGCCAACTGCGTGATGAAGGACAACGAAATCTTCCATGAGCACGTCGTCTACGACTTCGCTCAGCTGATTGCGCAGCTCGGCCTCGATGTGGTCGAGACGGCCAAGAAGTTCGCAGCCGCCAATCCGCGGGAGCTGCCCAAGGACTTCCTCGCCAGCGAACCAAACCGCACAAAGGGCCAGGCCAAGCCGGTCCGTATGCCCGTTGCGACGACCATCGGCGACGATCCCGAGCAATTCGCCCGCGGGGCGTTGCACAACATCTGGAACCGCCGCGACTTCTCGCTCATGGACCAAATCTACCACCCGGCTCTCCTCACTCAAGGCACAGGTGGCCGTGTGTTCCATGGCGTGGGCCAGCTTCGCAGCTTCATGATGAGCCAGCTCGCGATGTTCCCCGATCTGCTGTTCAGCGTCGATGATCTCTACTGGATGGGAAACCCCAGGGACGGCTTTCTCGTCGCCATCCGCTGGAGCATCGACGGCACGCATCGCGGCAACGGCCGCTACGGCTCTCCGACCGGTCGCGAAGTCGACCTCTGGGGCATCACGCATTGGGTAATCGAGAACAACCAGATCACCAAGGAATGGACCGTGTTCAACGAGTTCGGCGTCCTCATGCAACTCCATCGCTGAGGCACGGCAGCCATCTCCTCCCGACTCTGGGATAGTACCCCACGTACGAATCCTTACTTCCCGTCTGCCTTTCCGGGGCCGGGCCGGGCCCACCAGAGAGCCCGCTCGATCAGAGCGCTCACGTACCCCCCCTTTGCATCCGAGTAGCCCAAGAGGCATCTGTGCCCAGCTGCGATTGCATGTCGTTTCGCATCGCCGTAGGCGTCGCGCTCGCTTGCGTGAGTGCGCAGGTAATCACGCAATGCCAGCGCTTGACGCCAGTGGGACGAATTCTGCGCAACGAGATGAAGGTTGAGGGCGAGCGAGTCTCTCCGGCGCAAATGGCGGCGACCCGGTACTCCAGCTTCACCAAGGTCAGTCCACCCCGCCAGCGACGCGATACCAGCTATCAGCTCGAGGTCATCAGCACCACGTAATCCGACCATCAAGTCCAGTATCGGCTTGGCGCTCATGCCTTCAACTGCGGTACTTCCGATGTGTTCTATTTCGAGGTCGAAGCCGCGGAGTTGGTGCCGGAGTACCGCCACCTGTTCGGCCGCCGACACGGTCCAAAGGGGATCAAACGCCGTGAGGTGGACGGGCTCGTCTATCTTGGGGTTTGCTGTCACTCGTTGCCTCACCGGCAACCGCGCCTCGCGACGGGATCTTCCCTTCTAGAGTTGCGCGAAAAAGTCGGAAAGTGAATAAGGCCCTCGAATCAGAATCCTGTGCGAGTAAGCCTGGTTGGCGCGCTCTTGAGGACTTTACCCACGACCCGCCCGGTCCGGACCTTCTTGTGGGGTTCGTCGGGAAGCGCCCGGGGAAGCGTGTCAAGCATCCAACGGCGGGGACCGATAGCCGCGCGAACGTCGATAACTGCAGGATCGCGTCCGGCGGCGCAGCGGCCGGGAACCACGACAATCGTCCCCAAGCGCCGGTCCATGGCTTCATGGGTCGGCAGGGCCCGGAATCGAGCACGGGTGCTTTCGGACGCCAGGCCGAGAGCGTCTCTGCCGAGATTGCCATGGTTGGTCATCTCCGTGCTAAACCTTCCCGGCTGGGATGGGGCGAGGGACGACGGTGAAGATCACGGAAATTCGTACGGTGATAAGCTGGGCGGGACTTCGCAACTGGGTCCTCGTCAAGGTCATCACCGACGTGGGGATTCACGGCTGGGGCGAGGCTACGCTGGAGGGTTTCGAGCCCACCGTGGCGGCGTGCATTCAACGCTTTGGCGAAGCACTGATCGGCGAGGATCCGCTGCGTCGCGAGCATCACTGGCAACGCCTCTATCGCCACCACTTCTGGCGCGGCGGGCCGGTCGGCAACTCGGCGATCGCCGCACTTGACCACGCGCTGTGGGACATCGCGGGCAAGGCTTACGGCGTGCCCGTCTACCAGATGCTCGGGGGCGCCGCGCGAGACTCCCTGAGGCTCTACACCCATGTCGGGATCTACCAGCCGGAGCGGATGATCGAGGATGCCCAGCGCGATATCGCCGATGGCTTCACGGCGATGAAGACGGGGGCCTGGACGGGAAGTGCCGGCGTGCCCGAAGCCGAAAGGATCGCGGCCTTTGCCGAGCGGATCGGCAGCCTGCGCCAGGCGGTTGGGCCCGATATCGGGATCATGGTCGATGACCATGGGCGCGGCCAACCGTCCAATGCGGTGCGCCTGATGCATGCGCTCGAACCGTTCGGCCTGATGTTCTTCGAGGAGCCAACCCAGCCCGATGACGTCGAAGGATTGCAGCGGCTCCGCCTCGCCGATCCGCAGATGGATCTGGCGACCGGGGAACGGCTGTATTCCAAGTGGGACTACCGGCGGCTTCTGGAGGGGCGGTTCGTTGACGTGATCCAGCCCGACCTTTGCCACGCCGGCGGCATCAGCGAGGTCAAGAAGATCGCCGCAATTGCCGAGGCCTACTACGTCAAGGTCGCGCCGCACAATCCGCAGGGGCCGGTCTCGACTGCTGCGGCAGCGCATCTCTGCCTCGCCATCCCGAACTTCCTGATCCTCGAATATGTGCGTCAGGAGCCCTACCGCGACGCCGCGATGCAGGAGGCCTGGACCGTCAGGCAGGGCTATCTGCACGTGCCCGATCGGCCGGGCCTCGGGGTAGACCTGAACGAAGATGTGCTGCTCGCCAACCCGCCACGCCTCGACGCCACCCCTGCGGCTTTCGCCGCCGATGGCAGCGTGTTCGACATCTAGGGCCCGGCCCGGACGAGAACCGGGTCACGGTGCCCAGGGCTGGTGTCGACTTCGGGCCAGATACCGGCCATCGAGCCAGGCTTGACCGCCCGAGGGTGGCGAAGGGCGACCGACCCCCGCTTCCCGTCGCGAACCCGGCGACCGTCTTCTTGCGCCCTTGTGCACCGGCCGAGGTAGCCGCCCCGTTCGATCAGGGAGGAACTCCTCGATGACCTTATCGGGCGAATGTGCAGAATCGCGCCGTGAGAAGACAGTCAGGTGTCGCCACGGGACTCGAAAGCAGCCGGCCGACATGGCGCGTTTGGACGGCGAGCAACTCTTCTGGCTGACCATGCGTATCAGATGCACAGTGACGCTGGCCAGTCTGCACCCGGCGGCCGGTGGTCGTAGCATCTCGACCGGCCGGTCGCTTATTCTGAAATAGCAGCCCTGCGAACTCCATATATATTTGTAGATGGACCGTCTTCGTCACTTTTCCTATTGCGTCAAGTGCGAAAATTTGTTGTAATCAGAGTATAATTTTGGATCTGATAATTGAAAGCAATTTCCACCTACGTCCGCATTGGCGGATTGAGAATCTTTGACATTTCCGGGATCTATCGCTTTGCGGTTGGGATGGCCGCCGCGGCCAGTCTGCTTGTCACATCAGTTGCACCGACCTACGCCGTCACTTCGACTACGTCAGCGCCAGCGCTGGCGGGACTAGCATCTGCGCCAGCTCCGGGTGGCGAAAGCAGCGGGGACGGCGCCGCGAACGTTTCGCCCTATGATGTCAACAATGTCGGCGGCATGGGGTCGCTGTCGCTTATGAATGGCGGCGATGAGGCGAAGTCGGCGAAGTTCGAGCCGCCCGAGACGCCCTATAATGGTGCCTTCACCCGGTCGTTCGACCTCGAGGTGCCACCATACTTCGAGCTGACGCCCAGGCTCCGGCTCGGCTACAACTCCGGCGACAACCGGCAGCACGCGCGCGACGGCTTCTCGCAGCTGGGTGTGGGGTGGACCCTGAGCGGGGGTGGGCTGATCGAGCGCAAGTCCTCGCACGGCGGGCTGCCGACGTTCGATGCGACCGACACCTTCGAGCTCAACGGCAACGGCCTGATGGAGTGCTTGGTCGACGGCTCCCGGCGCGAGACGCCTTCCTGCTTGGCCGGCGGCACCCACTCGGCGCGCTACGAGAACTATGAGCGGATCAAGAGGATCGCGGCCGACAACAGCTGGCAGGTGACAGCGCGGGATGGGACTGTGTCGGTCTATAGGCCGCTCGGCTTCTTTGCGCCATCGGGCATGGAGGACGCGCGGCTCAGGAACGACTATCGCTGGCTGCTGGCATCGGTGACGGACACCGACGGCAATGCCATCACCTACAGCTACGACTGCGCGGCACTTCCCACCTGCTACGCCACGGCCATCAGCTACGGCACGAGTGCGATCCAGTTCTTCTGGGAGACGCGGGCCGACACCTTCACCCATGCCACCGGCATCTCGCTGGCCAGCGTCACCAAGCGGCTGAAGACCATCGCGGTCAAGACCGGCTCCAGCCTGATCCGGGCGTACGACCTCGCCTACGCCATCTCGCCCGACACCAAGCGGAGCCTGCTCGTTGCCCTCAAGCAGTACGGCTCGAACGCCACGCTCTCCGGCGCCGGCGTGGTCACCGGCGGCACCAGCCTGCCGGCCGACACCTTCACCTACTGGGACATCTCCTCCCGACGCATGGGCACCATGATCTCGGACCTCGTGACCGCGAACACGGCGGCGGAGACGACGCCGAGCACGACGGCAATAGAGACGATCGCGAGAATCGACCTCACAGATAGCGTCTATGGCGACTTCAATGGCGATAGGAAGCTGGACGCGGCGCAGTGGTACTACCACAGCTCGAGTGATCAATGTCGTCTACGCATCTACTTCTTCCCGACTGCAGCCGAAACACCACCATCGACGACAGTGCCAGACCTGTCCCTGCGAAGTGCGTGCCAGGAAGTTCCTAGAGATGGACTGCCGATAGCCGTGGATTTCAACGGCGACGGCAAGGACGACTTCTCCTACAAGCGGAGTTGGTCCAGTTCCTTCCCGCCACAACCCTTGCGGTCTGACCTCGCGGCCCAAGGATACGGCAGCGGCGACTGGTTCCTCGTCACGGTCTTTCTCGATGGCGCGACGATGCTGTCCACCTCGATCGTCCCCCTCGGTCCTCCCGACTACACCAATCCGACCACCCAGGATCGGTTTGCTATAGGTGACTTCACAGGCGATGGCCTCAACGATTTCTACTGGAACGCCACGATGTTCCGCTCCACCGGGTTGGGCTTCCTTCGCGAGAGCTGGTCAAGTCAGCCGAGCGGAAAGGCAGCGGACTTCAATTCCGACGGGCTGTCGGACCTCTTCATCTACGGCTCAACTCCGAAGCTGCTGGTCTCGATTGGAGCGGGGTTTGACACCTTCGCGCTCGGCACAATGTCGCCCGCCACGGATCGATTCACCATTGCGGCCGACTTCAGCGGTGACGGTGCGGCCGACCTGCTCCAGGGTGGAACGACCTTTGTGTTCCGCCCTGCGACCGGCCTGTCGCTTGCAACAGCGGTGGAGTTCGAGCTGCCGGAGGAAGTAGACCAAGCTTCGACGGCAGAGGCCGCGGAGTTCAGGGGCGACGGGCAAGCATCAATCCTGCAGCGCTGGTCACACACGTCTGGCAACTCGGACCTTCCTTGGCACTATGTCCTCGTCCGGTCCGGAGGGGGTGTGGCCATCGGCTGCCAAGATGGTGGGCATCCCGCCATTCAGCCGGACCGCAACGGTGATGGGCGCCCGGAGTTGGTCGACGGCACCACTTTTCGTTGCTGGACCGTCGACTCCGTCCTCCCCGATCTGATGAAACGTCACACGCTGCGCACCGGCGGTATGGTGGATGTCGAGTACCTGCCCTCGACCTACTGGACGAACGGCTACCTCCCAATGGTGGTACACGCGGTCTCGAAAGTCACGATCTCGGACGGGCGGGGAAATAGCTCGAAGCTTAAGTACGCCTACGAGGGCGGCGCCTACGATCCGTTCGAGCGGCGCTTCCTCGGCTTCGCTAAGGTAACGGCAGAGTTGCCCTGCGAGACGGACGAGCCGACCTGCCCCTGGGTGCATGCGTGGTACCGGCAGGAGGCGGTAGCGGCAGGGTCGCTGTCGAAGCTCGAGGTCTATGCGCCCAACGGGCAGATCCAGCGCAGGGTCGAAATCGGCTATGTAGTGAACCAGGCGTCGGCGCCGTTCACCGCCTTCAAGACTTCGGAGCAGGTCACCGACTTCCTTTCGGGCGGCAACTCCATGGCCCGCAAGGAATGGACCTATGACGGCTATGCCAACCTTCTCGAGGAGAAGGATATCGGCATGGTCGACCGCAGCGAGGACGACCTCGTCACCTCGACGACCTACGAGTTGAACCTCAGCGCCTACGTCGTCGACAAGCCCAGCCGGGTGACGGCGACCGACGCGCTCGGAGCCCTGCTGCGCGACACGCAAGTGTTTTATGACGGGGCGAGCACGGCTGGCATCGAGCCGACCAAGGGCCACGCTACCACCACCCGGAGGTGGCTTGCATCGGAGAGCAGGTGGATCGCTGCGAACGCCGAGTACGATGGCTTTGGCCAGCCAGTGGCGGAAGTCGATCCGCTGGGCAACCGCACCGAACGCGTCTACGACACGACGCACCAGTTCGCGATCGAAGAGCGCAACCCGCTGTGGTTCGACGGCGACACGCGACAGAGGATGCTGACGGCCTGGCACCCGCTGTGCGGCGCCCCAGCCACCAGCACCGACCCCAACGGTCTCGTCACGGCCTTCACCTACGATGCGCTCTGCCGAGAGACGCGGGTGGACTATCCGAGCGGCGAATACCGAACCACCGCCTATGTCAACACCGGCACCGCGACCACCCAGTACGTCGAGACGGCGAGCAATCCGGCCGACGGGGTGAACCCGATCTGGTCGCGGACCTATCTCGATGGGCTGGGCCGCACTTACAGGCAGACCGGCATCGGCGCCACCGCCGCGGCGCAGCCGGTGGTCACCGAGACGACGTTCACGAAACGCGGTCAGGTGCGGCAGACCAGCCTGCCGTACTTCAACGGCGGCACGGCCTTCTGGACCACGACCAAGTATGACGTGCTGGGCCGCCCGGTGCTGGTGACGCTGCCCGACAGCAAGACCACGTCCTACGCCTACCAGTTTCCGGGCGACGTCCCCGGCACCCTGCGGACCGCCGTCACCGACACCCTGGGACGCCTGACCCGGCTGATCACCGATCCCGCCGGGCGGGTGGTCAGGCGGGTCGGCTTCACCGATGGGACATCGGGCGGCACCGCGGTCAGGGAGGACTTTCGCTACAATCCGCTGGGGGAGATGATCTCGATCAACGACCCGATGGGCAATGTTTGGGTCAACACCTACGACACGCTTGGCCGTCGCATCGCGGCCAACGACCCGGATCTCGGCACCTGGACCTACACCTATGACGATGCCGGCCGGCTGCTGACCCAGACCGATGCCAAGAGCCAGGTCACGGCCTTCGCCCATGACCGGCTCGGCCGGGTGCTGACCAAGACCTCCGGCCTTGGGCTGCCGAACGAGGAGACCGTCACCAGCACCTATGACGAGCCGCGCCCGGGCTACTACAACCTCGGCCGGCTGACCACCGCGGCCAATGACAATGCCGTCTTCGCCTATGACTACGATACCGGCGGACGGCAGGTGCGTCTCGTCCAGACGGTGGATGCTGTCGCCTGCACGGCGACCACCGGCTACGATCCGGGCGGCCGGGTGACATCGAAGACCTATGCCGATGGCAGCAGCGCCGGGCCGTTCGGCTACAATGCAGCCGGCCAGCAGGTCAGTCTCGCCGGGGCCGTCACCAGCACCAGCTATGATGCTGCCGGCAATGTGCTGAGCATCGCCTACGCCAATGGCGTCACGACGACCTACACCTACTCGGCGCAGCGCGGCTGGCTCGACACCGTCTCGACGGCGAAGGGCGGCACTGTCATCCAGTCGGTGAGCTATGCCCGCGATTTTGCCGGCCGCATCACCGGTATCGACGGCAACCGCGCCGAGGACGACTGGACCTATGGCTACGACGCCCTCGGCCATCTGCTAAGCGCCGCCAACACCAACGTGCCGGCGCTCAGCCAGAGCTTTACCTATGACCTCGGCGGCAAGCTGACCTCGCACTCCTCGGTGGGCAGCTATGTCTATCCGGCGCAGGGAGCGACGGCCGTGCGGCCGCATGCGGTGACCACCGCCGGCAGTTGGAGCTTCACCTACGACCTCAACGGCAACCAGCTCTCGCGCGCCACCTCGGGCAGCATCGACCGGAGCATCAGCTACGATAACGACAACCGCCCGATCAGCGTTACCACCGGCGGCGCCACCGTCACCACCCTTTACGGTCCCGACGGAGAGCGGCTGAAAAAGCTCACCCCCAGCGGCACCACCCTCTACCTCGCAGACAGCGAGCGCGACCCGGCCGGCAGTTGGACCACCTACCTCACCTCCGACGTCAAGAAGGCCGGCTCAGTCCTCAACTGGCTGCACCGCGACCACCTGAACTCGGTCCGCCGCATCACCGATACCACCGGCACCCTCACCCGCACCTCGGTCTACCGGCCCTACGGCACCCAGTTCGAAACCGTCCTCGCCCCGCTCTCCCCCGCCGAGCCCAAGGGCTGGATCGGGGAGCGCGCCGACCCCGAGACCGGGCTCACGTATCTGCACGCCCGGTACTACGACGCCAGCCTCGGACGGTTCCTGTCACCGGACTGGTGGGACACGAGCGTTCCGGGGGTGGGGACGGATCGATACGGGTACTCGCTCGGCGATCCGGTCAACAAGAGCGATCCGAATGGGCACTGCACTGGCAGCGCGAACTTCTGCTCATGGGTCGATCCTCATTACAGTCCCACAGCCTTGGCACTCAATGCGATTGCCGATGCGTTCAGGAGCCAAGGCGTCGACCTGGGCGATGAGAGCGTCGAAGCCGCCCTTGTAGAAGGCGGCAGGTACGTCGTCGTTGCCGCGGAGGCGGGAGCCGAGGTCATCAAGCTTACAGTCATCGACTACGACGTACTCATGGATCCCAATGCCAGTTGGGAGGAAAAGACCTTCGAGGTTGCCGTTGCGGTGTTGGGCGCTATCCCGGGACCCGGCGATGCGGTTCAGGTCGGCCTAAAGGGCGGCAAGGAGGCTGTGCGGCTGCTGCCCGCCCCAAAGCTCAGTGATCACCACATATTCTCCCAGCAGTTCAGGGACTACTTCGAGTCCAAAGGTATCAAGATCGATCAGTTCACTGTAACCCTTGGAGAGGCCTCCCATCTTCGAGGCATACACGGCAGCGGCGTCGGGGCAATGCCTGGACGATGGAACCAAACTTGGCAGGAGTGGATCCTCAGAAATCCGGATGCGACTCCAGAAGAGATCTACAAGCAGGCCGGGCGAATGATGGATATCTATGGCCTAAATGACTTTCCAATCCATCCATACGGAAGGTAACAGACGTGCGGCAAATTCCACCTTTCCGCCTAGTTCCAGAGCCGCTGAACGACGAGGCTCGCGCCCTACCCGGCTTCAGGTGGGCAGCCCCCGATGTGGGCCGAAGGCACCTACTCGGGGGGCATCCACCCGGCGTAGTAGTCCAGAAATGCTCTTTGGGTCACACGATGACCTTCTATGCCCAGGTTGATTCGATCAACGACGAGTTCAGCCTCGCTGACGCCGGTGTAGTCCACGTATATGTTTGCTTTGACTGTTTCGAGGCAAAGGCGGTACTACTGTCGCCGTAGCTACCTCGGCACAGACCGGATGCCGAGTTGCGCTGGCTACTTGGGGGGTAGGCCCCATCGCCGGTACCTACAAACACGGGTATGCCAATCGACTTCTTGCTCGCTATCAGGCAACATTTGGCGATTTGGGTTTGAGCACCGAAGTCCGCTATGTCAATCAGCAGCCATGGAGGCCGGGGCAGCCGGTCTCTGGCTCAATTCGACTTGACGTAGTCGAGGGATCCGACCGCTACATATGACCACAGATTCGGGAACTCGAGTTTGAAACGACAGCGTGAGCAACAAATACACGCGCAGATTGGTTTCGGCGTTCAGATAGTACTGGTGAAGCCATGGCGGCCCTCCCGACCCGCATGAAGCGCCAGTAGCTCGCTGGTGTGGTTAAGCAGTTTTCGGGGCATTTTCCGGGCTGGAAGGTTATTCACGGCAATCAGGCAATTGCACGGGACCTGTTTCCAGTACGACAGCAGATAAACTTTGAGGCGTTGAGATCCGGGGCCTACAGGACCCGGCCGGCGGCTGGACCACCTATGTCACCGCCGACGTCAAGAAGGTCGGCTCCGTCCTCAGCTGGCTGCACCGCGACCACCTGAGCTCTGTCCGCCGCATCACCGACACCACCGGCGCCCTCACCCGCAGCTCGGTCTACCAGCCCTATGGCGTCCAGACCGAAACCGTCCTCGCCCCGCTCTCGCCATCCGAGCCCAAAGGCTGGATCGGCGAACGCACAGACCCCGAAACGGGCCTCACATACTTCCACGCCCGGTACTACGACGCCGCGCTCGGACGCTTCCTCTCACCGGACTGGTGGGACGTGAGCGAGCCGGGGGTGGGGACGGATCGGTATGGGTGTCCGGGCGACGGAGGCGGGTGTTCGCGGGAATCAGGCTGTGTCCCGCTTCATCTTCCGCGTCGCGAGGATGCGCCGGTCGCGCCAGCGCTGCCGCTTGGCGATCTCGCTCACCGGAATCCTGGATGCGAGGGCGGTGTGCAGCTTGGCCACCTGTTCCGGTGTCCAGTCGTAGTCGGTACGGGCCAGCTTTCCCATGCGCTTCATCATCGGACCCAGCCGATCGACGAAGCCCTGCAGGCCATCGGGCGCGTTGAGATGCGCCACCTCGAAGGGGCCGATCGAGGCCCAGCGCAACGCAAGGCCGTCGGTCAGCACCGCGTCGAGATCCTCGGCGCTCACATAGCCCTCTCCGACCAGATGCATGGCCTCCGCCACCAGGGTGAACTGTAGCCGGTTGAGGATGAAGCCCTCGATTTCCTTGTTCAGCGTGATCGGCCGCATGCCGACCTCCGTCATGAAGCGCCGAACCTCTGCCAGGGTCTCGGGCGAGGTCCAGCGCGTCCCGCACAGCTCCACCAGCGGGATATAGGCCGGTGGATTGACCGGATGCACCACCATCGCCCGCTCCGGAGCGGGGATGTGACCGAGAAAGTCGCTGCCCGGAATCGCCGAGGTCGACGAGGCGAGAATGGCGTCGCGGGGCGCGAACGCGGCAATCTCGGTGAACACGGCACGCTTGATGGCGAGGTCCTCGCTCACGCTTTCCTGCACGTAAGCTGCGTCGGCAACCGCCGCTGCGATCGTCGATGCCGGTTTCAGCCGCGCGAGGACCGCTGCCTTCGGCTCCGGGGTCGGCGCGTAGGCGTCGAGCAGATCCAGTGCCTCCCGGGCGCGCGGCAAGGTGCGCCCTTCCACTTCACCGGCCAGCGCATCGTAGAGCGCCACCTCGTGTCCGGCGCGGGCGAACACGACGGCCCAGGCCGCGCCCACGGTGCCCGTGCCGATGCAGGCGACCTTGCTCATTCCGCCGCCGCCTGGTCCGGCCGGGCCCAGCGCCTCTCAAACTCCCACACCTCGTCAAAGCCGATCAGGTGGTTGAACTCGGCAAAGCTGAACAGCGGCAGGTTCGGGGAGTTCGACGTACCTTCGGTCTTCAGCACGTGGAGTGCGTTCTCCACCGCGCGCGCCGCCGCGAGCCCGGTGGCCGACGGAAAGATCGACATGGCGTAGCCGATAGCCGCCAGCTCGCTGACCGAGCGGATCGGGGTGCGGCCGCCGTCGGCCATGTTCGCCATCATCGGCTTGTCGATGCGGCGGCAGGCCTCACGCATCTCCTCTTCGCTCTCAAGCGCCTCCAGGAACACCACGTCCGCGCCTGCCTCGGCATAGGCGAGGCCGCGCGCCAGCGCCCCCTCGAAGCCGTGCGTCTGCCGCGCATCGGTCCGCGCGATGATCAGGGTCTCGGAGCTGCGGCGGGCCTCGACCGCAACCTTGACCTTCTCCACCATGTCCTGCATCGGCACCACGCGCTTGAACGGCGTGTGGCCGCACTTCTTCGGGAACTCCTGATCCTCGATCTGGATGCCGACGACGCCGGCCTCCTCGAAGCCGCGCACGGTGTGGTGCACGTTGAGCAGCCCGCCATAGCCGGTGTCAGCGTCGGCGATCACGGCCGCGTCGACCGTGCGGCACAGCGTCGCCACCCGGTCGAGCATCTGGGTGAAGCTCGCGATGCCGGCATCCGGCAGACCGTAGGCCGAGGCGGTCATCCAGTATCCCGAGGCATAGACGAAATCGAAGCCGACCTTGTTGCTCACCACTGCCGTCAGCATGTCGTGGATGCCGGGGGCGGCGACGAACTGGCCCGCTGCGAGCGCGGCACGAAGGCTCTTCTTTGCCATTGGATCAGGTTCCCAGGGTCTTGAGGTAGGTGGTGACTTCCGCCTCGCTGACGACGTCGCCGTACTTTGCGTCCATGTCGAACAGGTTGGCCTCGTGCGGGGCGGGGTGACGGTCACCGACCGCGTCGCGCACGATGATGGGGATGAAGCCGTGGGAACAGCAATCGACACATGTTGCGCGGATGCAGCCCGAAGTGGACACGCCGGTATGGATCAGCGTGTCGATGCCCCAGGTGGTGAGCGTGGACGCCAGCGAGGTCCCGAAGAAGGCGCTCGGATACTGCTTCGAGATCACCAGTTCGTCGTCGGCCGGCACCAGCCCCTTCGGCCATGCGCCCATCGGGCTGCCCTCGAGGAAGTTATGCAGCGTCATCGACTTCTGGTAGAAGCGCCCGCCATTGAGCGCGTTCCTGTGGTAGACGACATTGGTGTAGATCACCGGCACGTTCGCCGCCCGCGCCACGGCCTGCAGCCGCAAGGCCGAGGCCAGCGCGTCCTCAACACCGGCATAGAGCCCGCAGCTGCGGTCGAAGTAGGCCTCGACGAAATCCACCATGATGAGTGCCGGCTTGCTGCCGTAGCCAATGCGCTTGCCAAACGCGCCCTTGTAGTTGGCGGCCAGGTCGCTCATCGGGGCTGCTCCTTGCTGGGGGGAAAGAGCCGGTCCAGCCGGCCGTCGTCCAGGTGCAGCCACGGTGCCGCCGCGCGCTGCCGGACCTCGAACGCGGCGATATCCGCGCCGTCATCGGCGAGGATGCTGCCGATCTCGTCGAGCCCGAGCAGCAGCGCGCGCCGCCGATAGGGGTCGATCTCGAAAGGGAAGTCCGGTCCGTTGGGCAGGCGGATCGTGCCGCCCTCGAGATCGATGGTCAGTTCGCCTCCGCTGCGCGCCGCTGCCATCACCTGTCCGTGCCGCGCACCGGCGACGATGATCGGCAGGACGCCGTTCTTGAAGCAGTTGTTGTAGAAGATCTCGCCGAAGCTCGGCGCGATCACGCATCGGATGCCGAAATCCGCCAGGGCCCACACGGCCTGCTCGCGGCTCGACCCCGAGCCGAAGTTGGCGTCCGCCACGAGAATCTTCGCGCCGTCATGGGGCGGCTGATTCAGGACGAAATCCGTCCGCGTGCCGTCGGGCCGGTGGCGCCGCTCATGGAACAGGTGCTTGCCGAGCCCTGACTTGTCGGGCAGCAGCAGAAAGCGCGCGGGAAAGATGATGTCGGTATCGACATCGGCTTCCGGCAAGGGCGCTGCCACGCTGGTGACGCGGGTGAACCTGTCCATCAGGTGGCCGCCCCCCCGGTCCCGGTGATGTCGCGCACATCGGCCAACCGGCCAGTAACCGCTGCGGCGGCGGCCATGGCCGGACTCATCAGGTGTGTCCGCCCGCCCTGCCCCTGACGGCCTTCGAAATTGCGATTTGAGGTCGAGGCACAACGCTGTCCCGGCGCCAGCCGGTCGTCGTTCATCGCAACGCACATCGAGCAGCCGGAATCCCGCCATTCGAAGCCTGCCGCACGGAAGATCTCGTCCAGTCCCTCAGCCTCCGCCTCGAGCCGCACCGTCGCCGAGCCCGGAACGACCATGGCTTCGACCCCCGCGGCAAGCCGGCGTCCGGCAACCACCGCGGCGGCCGTCCGCAGATCCTCGATCCGCCCATTGGTGCACGAGCCGATGAACACCCGGTCGATCCTGATGTCCTTGAACGCCAGGCCCGGCACGAGTCCCATGTAGCTGAGGCTGCGCTCCATCCTGGCGCGCTTTACCGGATCGGCCTCGAGCGCCGGATCAGGCACATGGCCGTCGATGGCCGCCGTCTCGCCCGGGTTGGTGCCCCAGGACACCTGCGGGGCCAGCGCCCCGATGTCGAGGTCCACCTCGCGGTTGAAGACAGCGCCCTCGTCGGTCACCAGCGTCCGCCAATGCGCCACCGCGCGGTCCCAGTCGGCGCCGGTGGGAGCAAGGGGACGACCCTTGAGGTACTCATAGGTCGACTCGTCGGGCGCCACCATGCCGACCCGCGCGCCGGCCTCGATCGACATGTTGCACAGCGTCATGCGCGCTTCCATCGAGAGCGTGGCGATCCCTGGGCCGGCATATTCCACCGCATGCCCCACCGCGCCGTCGGTGCCGATGCGCGCGATCAGCCCGAGGATGATGTCCTTGACCATCACGCCGGGC
Source organism: Devosia sp. (assembly GCA_041916695.1). Classification (GTDB taxonomy): domain Bacteria; phylum Pseudomonadota; class Alphaproteobacteria; order Rhizobiales; family Devosiaceae; genus Devosia_A. The sequence goes on from JAYRZA010000028.1 coordinate 34,035, forward strand.
CGGAGTGATCCGGTCAGCGTCACCCGCATCGTCTTCTGCCGGCGCTGCCGCAGCGTCTGGGTTGCGAATACGCATTCACATTCGCTCGCGCCGATGCCGAAGGCAAGGGCCCCGAAGGCACCGTGCGTCGAGGTATGGCTGTCTCCGCAGACGAGGGTGGCACCGGGCAGCGTGAACCCGAGTTCAGGTCCGATCACGTGCACGATGCCATGCCGGTCGTCGCGCATGCCGATGTAGTGGATGCCATGCCTTTCGCAGTTCGCCTCGAGGCGCGAGACCTGGGCACGGGCCAGCCCCTCGGGCAGGGGCAGATGCCGCAACCGCGTGGGCACGGCGTGGTCGGCAACTGCAATGTGAGCCTCAGGACGCCTGAGTCTGCGGGCTTCCGCATCGAGCCCGGCAAAGGCCTGCGGGCTCGATACCTCCTGCACCAGATGCCGGTCGATGTAGAGCAGCGAGCTGCCGTCCTCATAGGTTTTGACGAGGTGCTCGTCCCAGACCTTGTCGTAGAGTGTGCGTTTGGCCATGGCGATCAGCGACGGGTCTGGAGGACGTTCCGGGCGTCTGGCAGGTCCCCCCCAACAGTCGCCCTCGCGGCGTGCAGCTGCCTATTGCGGAAACTGCGGAATGCAATCTAGAGTGGAATGAATGCGCATGCAACACACCGCCACGCGCTGAACGGAAGGGAACCAGCATGCAGGGGTGCATACGATGAGGCTCGGTGTCGACGTGGGAGGGACCTTCACCGACCTCCTGTTGCATGACGAGAAGACGCGGCGGACGTTCCAGGCCAAGACGCCGTCCACGCCGGACGACCAGTCGATCGGTGTGGTGGAGGGCGTCAAGCTCATCTGCGAGAAGGCCGGCATCTCTCCCGGAGACATCGACCTGATCCTTCACGGCACCACTGTCGCGACCAATGCCGTGCTGGAGGGCAAGGGTGCCCGCGTCGGCCTGCTGGTCACCGAGGGATTCGAGTATACGCTGCATCTGGCCAAGGCATGGACCCCGGGTCCGCTGTTTGGCTGGATCAACATGGACAAGCCTGATCCGTTGGCGTCCCTCGCCGATACGCGCGGCATCCCGGAGCGCATGAATGCGCGAGGCGAAGTGGTGCGGGCGCTCGATCTCGAGAAGGCCACCGCGCTCATCGACGACCTCTGCTCGTCGGGGATCGAGGCACTGACCATCTCGCTGATGCACTCCTACGCCAACCCGGCGCATGAACAGGCGCTGCGCAAGATCGTCGCCGACCGCTTCCCCGAAATCCCCGTTTCACTCTCCTCCGACATCCTGCCGGAATTCCGCGAGTACGATCGGACCATCACGACAGTGATGAACGACTACGTCCGACCGATCATGAAGCGGTACCTGAGCCGCATCGAGGACCGGCTGCGTCAGAACGGCGTCACCGCGCGCCTGCACATCGTGCGCTCCGATGGCGGGCTGATGAGCGCCGCCGCAGCCTCCGAGCGTCCGGTGCACACCGTGCTTTCGGGCCCCGCCGGCGGCGTCACGTCCACGATGATGCTGTCTCGGCGCTCGGGCTTCCCCAAGCTCCTCGCCTTCGACATGGGCGGCACGTCAACCGACGTGGCGGTGATCATCGACGGCGAGGCGACCATCTCGCGGTCCACGGAAGTGGGCATGTTCCCGGCAAAGGTGCCCACTCTCGACGTGCGCTCGGTGGGTGCGGGCGGTGGCTCGATCGCGGACGTTTCCGAACTGACCGGCTCGCTTCGCGTTGGCCCGCGCTCTGCCGGCGCCCGCCCCGGTCCGGTCTCCTATGGCCGGGGTGGCGTCGAGCCGGCCGTGTCCGACGCCAATGTCGTGCTGGGCTACCTGCCGCCTGTCCTGCTCGGCGGCGACATGACGCTCAATGTCGATGCCGCGCGCGAAGCGGTAGCCCGCGTCGGCACCCAGATCGGACTGTCGCCCGAGGAAGCTGCCAAGGGCATCATCGATATCGCCAACGAAGTGATGCTGGGTGCGCTCCGCGTCATCACCGTGCAACGCGGGCTCGATCCGCGCGAGTTCGGCATCGTCGCCTTTGGGGGAGCGGGCCCGCTGCATGCCAACGCCCTGGCCGAGTTGCTCGGCTGCTACCCCGTGCTGGTGCCGCCGAACCCGGGCGTGCTCTGCGCCCTGGGCTTCCTCGAGGCGGATTTCCGCAACGAGTTCGTGCAGACCTATATCCGCTCGATGGCGGGCCTCGACCCTGCCGAGGTGTGGAGCCGCTTTGCCGAGCTCGAGGTCAAGGCGGCCGAGTGGCTCGAGGAGCAGGAAGTGGCCGTTTCCGACGCTTCGGTGAGTTACTCGCTGGATCTGCGCTACGAGCAGCAGGGCTTCGAGGTGGCGGTTCCGGTGAGTGCCGGGGACGTGCACAACAAGGGTGCCCTCAGCCAGACCATCGCCGACTTCCACACCATCCACGAGCGGCTCTATGGCGTGCGATTCCACGTGCCGGTGGAACTCGTCGCGCTGCGTGTAGTGGCCAAGGGCGCCACCCAGCCGGTGGAAGAGGTGCCGCTCTCGGGCATCTCAGGCGATGTCGCCGCGGCAGTGATCGACACCCGGCCCGGCTACTTCAACGGCACCTGGCGGGACATCAAGCACTATGATCGCCACAAGCTGGCCGTCGGCGCCCGCATCGACGGACCGGCAATCATCCGCCAGTACGACACCACAACCGTGCTGCTCCCGGATCACTATGCCGAGATCGACACACACGGCAACATCCTGATCTGGCCGGTTTCGAAGGGGAAATGAGCATCATGAGCACCAAGGTCGATCCCATTACCCTCGACATCATCGAAAACGCGCTGAAGAACGCGCGATTCGAGATGGATGGCGTTGTCGTGCGCATCTCGCTCTCTCCGGTGATCCGTGAGCAGCACGACGAGTTCCCGATGATCTGCAACGAGCGTGGCCAGATGGTCGTGGGCCAGTTCGGTTCCTACATTCCGGCGATCGTCGAGCAGTTCGAGGGCGACATCAACGAAGGCGACATCTTCGTCTGGAACGACCCCTATGCCTGCAAGGGCTCAATCTCGCACAACAACGACTGGTGCGTGATGATGCCGATCTTCCACGAAGGGGTGCTGGTCGGCTTCTCGTCGATCTTCGGCCACATGGTGGATACCGGCGGCACCGTGCCGGGGTCCATGCCGGCCAACGCCCGCACCATCTGGGAAGAGGGCATCCGCGTGCCGCCGGTACGCATCTACGACAAGGGTGTGCTCAACAAGGGCGTGCTCGACATCATGCTCAACAACACGCGCACGCCGGACATGAACCGGGCCGACCTGATGGCGCTTATCGCAGGGTGCCGCACGGCCTCGACGCGTGTGCGCGAACTCTGCGACCGTTTCGGCCGCGATACCTACATGACCGCCTGCGACATGCTGCTCGACCGCACGCGGGAAGCCATGCGCGAGGTGATCCGCAAGTACATCCCCGAGGAGCCGGTCAGCTTCACCGACTATGTCGACGATGACGGGCTCGGCAACGGCCCGTTCAAGATGACACTCACGATCTCGCGGCGGGGCGACATCGCCGTGTTCGACTGGACCGGCACAGACCCGCAAGCCGAAGGCCCGATCAACTTCCATATTCACGAAGGGCTGTGCAAGCTGTTCTTCGGCGTCTACATGATCATGTCGTTCGATCCTTCGGTGCTCTTCAACGAAGGCTTCTACGACCTCTTCGAGATCGTCCTGCCGGAGGGCTCGCTGCTCAATCCGCGCTTTCCGGCAGCGCTGTCCAACCGCCTCAACACGCACACCCGGTTCTTCGACTGCCAGGCCGGCGCGCTCGGCAAGTTCGTGCCGCAACTGTCCATGGCGGCAGGTTACGGGACCAGCCCGCACTTCATCTTCTCGGGCACCGGCAAGGACGGCAGGTACTTCCAGCTGATGGAACTGCTGTTCGGCGGCGTGCCGGGCCGGCCGAAGGGCGACGGCTTCGACGGGCATGCCTGGTGGCCCCTGTTCTCGGCGACCCCCATCGAATACATCGAGAACTACTACCCGGTGCTGGTCGAAAGCTACAAGCCGATTCGCGACTCGGGCGGCGCCGGGCTCCATCGCGGCGGCGCCGGAATCGAGAAGATCTACCGCCTGCTCGAGGCGGGTTCGGTCTCCATCCATGACGACCGCGAGGTGGTTCCGCCGTGGGGCATCAATGGCGGTCTGCATGGCGGCACCTCGTCCAAGTCCGTGCTGAAGGCGGGCGCGACCGAGCCGACCCGCATTCCCTCCAAGATCGACAATCTCAAGGTCGCCCCGGGCGACAGGGTGATCTTCCGCACGGCCGGCTCCGGCGGTTGGGGCGACCCGCTGCTGCGCGATCCGGCAATCGTGGCACGTGACGTGCGCTACGGTCTCGTCTCGCGCCAGCAGGCCGAGCAGGGTTACGGTGTCATCCTCACCGACGATGATCAGGCCGACCTCGCGGCTACCGAGACGCTGCGCAAGATCAAGGCCGAAGAGCGCGGCGAGGCCCCGCCCTTCGATTTCGGCTTCACCCCTCCGGAGCGCAAGCTGGCAGCGGAGTGAACCAACCGGGGCCCCGAAAGGGGCCCCGATCGTTTCGGGAAACGGCAATGCACCCGGTCCGCAACGTCGCGGCGGCGGTTCAGCCTTCGTCCTGCTTGTCGAAACGGTAGGCGGCAGGGACCGGAATGGTGCTGCGCCAGATCAGCCGGCCGCGGATCGGCCGGTCTATGCCACGCTCGATGGGGAGGTCCGGCTCGTCGAGGTGCAGAATGGCGAGCGTCTCCTCGACCATGAGATCGATCGGCTGTCGCACGGTGGTCAACTGATAGGGCGCCCGCCGCGCCTCGGGAATGTCGTCGAAGCTGCCGACCATCAGGTCGTCGGGAACGCTCAGGCCCAGCCGCGAGCGCAGCGCGTCCATCGCGCCCATTGCCATGATGTCGTTGATTCCAAACAGCGCGTCGGGCTTTGGGCGAGTCTTGTCCTTGAAGATGGTGAGCGCCGCGCTCGCCGCACCGTCGTAGGAGGATTGCCCCTCGACCTCGATGATGTCGCTGCGCTTGATGCCCTCTTCCAGCAGCCTCTCGACGAATCCGCGCGCGCGGTCCTGGCTCGTGGTGCCCTTGGGGTCGCCGGTAATCATCGCGAAGGTCCTGGCGCCTGCGGCAAGGAAGGCCTCGGCAATCAGACGCCCGCCGCCGGCATTGTCGCAGCGTACGCCGGAGGCGTCGCTGCCGGGAATGTAGCGGTTGAACAGGACGATCGGTATGCCGCGATCGTGACAAATGCTGATCGTGCGGGTCGACAGTTGCGCCGCGGTCAGGATGACGCCGTCGACCTGGTACTTCAGCACGTGCAGGATGGCCTCGTCGCTGTCCGCACCGGGATCGACGGTGAACACCAGCAGCTGCCGGCCCTGGGACTGCATGCGCTTGCTGAAGGCATGCAGCACATGCACGTAGAACGGGTTCGCGAGGTTTCCGACGATCAGCGCGACAATGTTGGTGCGCTTGGTGGTCAGGCTCGAGGCGATCGAGTTGGGCACGTAGCTGAGCTTGCGTGCCGCCTCCAGCACCCGCTCGCGAGTCTCAGGAGCAATGCGGGAATTGGGCGTGAAGGCCCGAGACACGACGGGCTGCGATACCCCCGCGAGAGCCGCCACGTCGAACGAGGTCGCCCTCGCCTGCCTGCGCGCCATTGCCTTGCCTCCATCGTCCGCCGCATGCGTATTCAGCGGTCCGGCACGATCCGTCACACGGTAATCTGCCGCAGCGCTGCTATTCAATAGGAATACTTGGCTTACGCCCGAGCAGCAAACGCCTGGCCAAGAAAAGCGCTTGCCAAGAATCCGTCGCGCGGTCGCCATTTTCACCTTTGGTGCGATTGACAGGTCCAGATTCCTGCGCAAACAATGAATACGCATTCACAACCAGACGACCGGGGGGTCGGCTTGGCGAGAGAGGCAGGGAGAATCCAATGAAACGCATCCTTCAGACTACCCTGACGTCCCTGGTGGCGCTGGGGTTCTTCGCCCTTCCGGCTGGTGCCGTGACGGTGGAGGAGGGCCTGGCCAAGGCAAAGGAAAACCTGGTCAAGTACACGAACAAGCCGGAGTTCGTGGCGCCCGGCGATCCGTTCGACGCCAGGGCCTGCGCGGCCGGCAAAAAGATGATGTCCATTCCCAACAACAGCGCCAACCCGTTCCTCAAGGGTATCATCGACCGGATGAAGGCCGCCGGGGCGGAACTCGGCCTTGAGGTCGTCGAGGGCCAGAACCAGGGCACTCCGGCGGAGTGGGTTCAGCAGGTGGAACTGGCCACCCGCGAGAAGTACGCCATCATCGACCTGATCTCGGGCATCGACCCGGGCTCGATCCAGCCGTCGCTCGAGGCTGCGAAGGCCGCCGGCGTCAAGGTTATGACCTCGCACTTCTATGACCCGACCTTCGAACAGAACCCGGTGGTGTCGAGCTCGCTCACCGTCGGCTTCGGCGAGATCGGGCGCATCCTTGCCGACTGGGCGACCGTGGTCACCAACGGCAATCCGCAGATCGCGATCGTCGTGTCGCGCGACGTGCCGCCGACCATTCCGCTGGTCGAGGAGTTCACCAAGCAGCTCGCTGCGGTCGCGCCGAACGGCAAGATCGTGCAGGAGATCAATGTCGGCGTCACCGAGTGGGGCACCAAGATCCAGCCGGGCGTGCAGACTGCGCTGCAGGCGAATCCCGAAATCAATGTCGTGATCCCGATCTACGACTCCATGTCCCAGTTCGTCGTGCCTGCCATCCGCCTCGTCGGCCGCACCGGCGACGTGAAGGTCGGTACGTTCAACGGCACGCCCTTCGTGCTCGATTTCATCCACTCCGGTGAAGTCGACATGGATATCGGCGAAAGCCTCGACTGGATCGCCCACGCGACCATTGACGGGCATCTGCGAGACGCTTGCGGCCTGCCCAGCCCGAAGGCGCTGAACGTGCCGTTCTACATCTTCGACAAGAGCAACATTGCCGATGCCGGCAATCCGGCGCAGTTCGACACCGGCTATGGTGACGCCTACAAGACCGGTTTCCGCAAGCTCTGGGGCCTCGAGTAAGTGACTGCATCGACGGACGGCGATTTCGCAGGTCCGGCTGGAGACGGGGGGGCAGCGCATGCTCCCCCGGTCCTGTCCATACGTCACATCTCGAAGACCTTCGGCGGTGCCCGAGCGCTGCACGATGTGTCCTTCGACGTGATGCCGGGAAAGGTGCATGGGCTGCTCGGCAAGAACGGCTCCGGCAAATCGACCCTCGTCAAGATACTTGCCGGCTTCCATGCTCCCGACGACGGCGGCAGCCTCGCCTTCAACGGCGAGCCGGTTGCCCTGCCGCTCCGGCCCGGTGATTTCCGACGGCTCGGCATGGCCTTCGTCCATCAGAACCTGGGGCTGGTGCCTTCGCTCACCGTGCTCGAAAACCTGCGCCTCGTGCAGCTGACCGGTGGCAACCGCGCCTTCATCAACTGGTCCGCAGAGTACCGCGCGGCGCGGGCCGCACTGGCCAGGTTCGAGCTCGACCTCGACCCGGAGGAGCGCATCGACCGGTTGACGCCGGTTCAGCGTGCCCTGCTGGCCATTGTGCGCGCCTTCGAGGAAATCGAGCAGTCCCGCGCCGTGACCGGCAAGCCGGGCCTCGTTCTGCTCGACGAACCGACGCCGTTCCTCCCCCATTCCGGGGTCGAGCAATTGTTCCGCCTCGTTCGGTCCATCACCAAGTCCGGCTCGAGCGTCATCTTCATCTCGCACGATATCGACGAGGTGCTCGAGATCACCGATGAGATCACCGTGCTGCGCGACGGCGAGCGGGTCGGCGAGTTGCAGCGCGCCGACGCCACCCACGACAAGATCGTGCGCATGATCGTCGGACGCTCGATAGCCCGCGGCGTGCACCAGAAGTCCGACCGCACGTCCGGTCCAGCGTATGCCAGTTTCAGCAACCTCGCCGGCAAGATGCTGGAGCCTTCGAGCCTGGCTGTGCACAAGGGCGAAATCCTCGGCCTGACCGGGTTGATCGGCTCGGGCTACGAAGAGGTTCCCTACCTGGCGTTCGGCGCCCGCGCGGCCCGTTCGGGGGAGATCACCATCCAGGGCTCCGCGCCCTTCGCCCAGACGACGCTCAATCCGCGCCGGTCGATCGAACTGGGCTTTGCGCTGTTGCCGGCCGACAGGCCGGGCGCCAGCGGCGTCGACAGCCTGCCGATCGTCGACAACATGTTCCTGCCCGATGTGGGGCGCTTCTTCCGTGCGGGCGTCATGCGCAACGGCGTCATGGTGCGGGAGGCGCGGGCGCTGGGGGCCCTGTTCGAGGTCAAGCCCAACGATCCGGGTCTCAAGCTCTCGGCGCTTTCCGGCGGAAATGCGCAGAAGGTGCTGATCGCGCGCTGGATGAACCGCAATCCCTCGCTGCTGCTGCTCGACGAGCCGACCCAGGGCGTGGACGTCGGCACGCGTGCGCAGATCTTTGCGGCGCTGCGCAAGGCGGCCGCCGAGGGCATGTCGGTGATCTGCGCCAGTTCGGAGGCCGAGCAACTGGCCGAAATCTGCGACCGCGTGCTGATCTTTGCCAGAGGCCGCATCTGCCAGGAACTCACCGGCACCGATCTGACCAAGGATCGCATTTCCGAAGCCTGCTACCAGTCGGCCGCACTGCCTCCCGGAGCTCCCACCCCGTACACGATGACCCAGGCGACCCAATGACCGATGCCACCAAGACTGATGCCCCCACAGCGGGTGTGGGTTCCGCCACGGTCCGCGAGAGGGCCCCGGTCAATTTCCGCCGGCAGTTCGAACGCGTCGCGCTGCTGCTGGTGTGGGCCCTGCTCATCGCCATCTTCGCCGCGATGATGCCCAACTTCCTGCGCTGGGGCAATTTCTCGATCATGTTCGCGTCCTATGCGCCACCGGCGCTGCTGGCCCTCGCGATCATCATTCCGCTGACCGCCGGCGACTACGACCTCTCGGTGGGCGCCACGCTCACCCTGTCGGCGTCGACCATTGCCGTGCTCAACGTCTGGCAGGGGCTGCCCATCGGGCTGGTCCTCGTCATCGTGCTGGGCATCGGTCTCGTGGTCGGACTCGTGCATGCCCTGTTCATCATCTATTTCCGCGTACCCTCGCTGGTCGTCACGCTCGGCTCCACTTCGCTCATGAGTGGCATCGTGCAGTGGATGACCAATTCCAGCACCATCGGCGGCATCGACAAGGCGTTGATCAACGCGGTGGTCGGGCAGCGACTGCTCGGCATCCCGCTTGCCTTCTACTACGCCATAGCAGCCGCCCTCGTGCTCTGGTACGTGTTCGACTATACGCCGCTGGGCCGGCGCCTGCTGTTTGTCGGTCGTGGCCGCGAAGTCGCCCGGCTCAACGGTATCGCCGTCAATCGCGTACGCGTCGCGGCGCTCGTCTCGTCCGCCGTTCTGGCGTCCGCCGCGGGCATTCTCTATGCCGGCGTGCTCGGCTCGGCCGATCCGTACTCGGGGCTCAACTACCTGCTGCCCGCCTTCGCCGCAGCCTTCCTGGGTGCCACCACCATCCAGCCGGGGCGCTTCAACCCCTGGGGCACCATCGTGGCGGTCCACTTCCTCGCCACCGGCATTACCGGGCTCTCCATGCTCGGGATCCCGCTGTGGGTCACCAACGTGTTCAACGGCGGTGCGCTGATCCTCGCGGTCACGATTTCCCAGATCACGCGGGGCCGAGAGGCCTCCGACATCGGCTGACAACAAGGGAACTGCAGTGCCCATCCACCTCAAGAGCGCCCCCGGCGCCGAACAGCGCGCCGAGGTTGACGGCCAGGTCCGCGCGACGGTCGAGACCATCCTGGCCGATATCGAGGCACGGGGCGACGCCGCCTTGAGCGAGCTTTCGGCGAGGTTCGACAACTGGTCGCCCGAGAGCTTCCGGTTGTCCGAGGCCGATATTGCGACGGCAATCGGCAAGCTGTCGCAGCGCGATCTCGACGACATTCGTTTCGCACAGGCCAATGTCCGGCGCTTCGCGGAGGCGCAGAAGGCGGCGCTGCGCGATATCGAAGTCGAAACCATGCCCGGGGTGGTGCTCGGGCATCGCAACATCCCCGTCGACGCAGTGGGGTGCTACGTCCCGGGCGGCAAGTACCCGATGGTCGCTTCGGCGCATATGAGCGTGCTCACCGCCAAGGTGGCGGGGGTGAAGCGGATCATCGCCGCCGCACCGCCGTTTCACGGCGCACCGCACCCCGCCATCGTCGCCGCGATGCACCTTGCCGGCGCGGACGAGATCTACGTGATGGGTGGCGTGCAGGCCATCGGCGCCATGGCGATCGGCACCCAGACCATCGCCCCCGTCGACATGCTCGTCGGACCTGGCAATGCCTTCGTCGCCGAGGCAAAGCGCCAGCTCTATGGCCGTGTCGGCATCGACCTGTTTGCGGGCCCGACCGAGACACTGGTCATCGCCGACGAGAGCGTGGATGCGGAGCTGTGCGCCACGGATCTGCTCGGACAGGCCGAGCATGGCCCCACCTCCCCTGCAATACTCCTCACCACCTCCGAGGAGCTGGCGCGGGAGACGATCGCCGAAGTCGAACGGCTGCTGACCATCCTGCCCACCGCGGCGATTGCCCGGACCTCCTGGACCGACCACGGCGAGGTGATCGTCTGCGTCGATGAGGCGGAGATGCTTGCGGTGGCCAACCAACTGGCCTTCGAGCACGTGCAGGTGATGACCCGCGACCCGGACTACTTCCTCGAGAACATGACCAATTACGGTGCGCTGTTCCTCGGGCCGCGCACCAACGTGGCTTACGGAGACAAGGTCATCGGCACCAACCACACGCTGCCGACCAGACGCGCCGGGCGCTATACCGGCGGCCTGTGGGTCGGCAAGTTCCTCAAGACCTGCACCTACCAGCGTGTCACCACCGATGAGGCCAGCGCGCTGATCGGCGCCTATGGTTCGCGCCTGTCGATGCTCGAGGGCTTCGCCGGCCACGCCGAACAGGCCAATGTGCGCGTGCGCCGCTACGGCCGGCGCAACGTACCCTATGCCAGCGCCGCCGAGTAACGGGCCGATGGGGAGTCGTCATGAAGATCCGCGCCGCCGTCCTTGAGCAATCGGGGCTGCCCGCCCCATATGCGGAGAGCCTGCCGCTCCAGCTGCGCGAGGTCGATCTCGCGGGCCCGGGCGAGGGCGAGGTACTGGTTCGGGTGGTTGCGGCGGGGCTGTGCCATTCCGACCTTTCGGTGATCGACGGCAATCGCCCGCGGCCGCTTCCCATGGTGCTCGGGCACGAGGCCGCAGGTGTGGTCGAAGAGCTCGGTGCCAGCGTCCATGATCTCGCGATCGGTGATCACGTCGTCTTTGTCTTCGTGCCCAGTTGCGGCCAGTGCGAATGCTGCCGTGACTCGCGGCCCGCGCTCTGCATTCCCGCGGCCGCCGCGAATGGCGCGGGCACGCTGATTTCCGGTGCTCGCCGGCTCAGCGAAGGGCATCACGGCCACAGCCATACGCTGAACCATCACCTGGGTGTCTCGGGCTTTGCGGACCATGCCACGGTCAGCCGGAATTCGCTGGTGAAGATCGACCGGGACCTCGCATTCGAGCATGCCGCACTGTTCGGCTGTGCGGTACTCACCGGCGTTGGCGCCGCCTTCAACGGCGCCAGGGTGCGGCCCGCCGACCGGGTTGCCGTCATCGGGCTTGGCGGTGTCGGCATGGCGGCCCTGCTCGGTGCCCGCGCCGCCGGGGCGGAACAGGTGATCGCGGTCGATATCTCGCACGAAAAACTCGAGATCGCCCGGTCACTGGGCGCCACCGACACGGTGCTCGCCAGCGCGGCCGACGCCGTGCAGCACGTGAAGGACATCACGAGCGGCGGCGTCGATCACGCCATCGAGCTGGCCGGATCGATCGCGGCGCTCAGCCTGGGCTACCAGATCCTTCGACGCGGCGGCGAACTGACCACCGGTGGTCTCCCGGCACCCACCGCAACCCTGCCTCTGCCGGCGGTGAACCTCGTCGCCGATGAAAAAACCGTGCGTGGCAGCTATCTCGGTTCCTGCGTTCCGGGGCGCGATATTCCCCGCTTCGTCCGGATGTTCCAGCGCGGCCTCCTGCCGGTGGACAAGCTGCTTTCCGAAACCATGCCGCTTGCCCAGATCAACCGCGGCTTCGATCTCTTGCGCGAGGGCAAGCTCGTGCGAGGCGTCGTCAGAATCTAGCGGCGTAGTCCGGCCGCGATGCGGACCGGGGCAAGCGCCGACGCCGAGCTCGCTGCCATCGGCCGGCTCTGACCGCCTATCGGGTGCCTGCGGGCGGTCTGCCGAACACCTCCAGCCGTGTGACGATCCGAGCCAACTCGCTCTGCTTTCCGATACCCAGCTTTTCGTAGATGATCCGCAGCGTCGACCGCGCCGTGTTCGTGGTGATGCCGAGCCTGTGGGCGGCCTGCTTCGGCGACAGCCCGTTGCCGACCTCCGCTGCGAGGCGCGCTTCGGCGCGCGTGAGACCAAGCAGCTCCAGTGTGGCCGATGGGTCGCCCCGCGACGGTTCCGTCGCATCGCTGAACAGGACCAGGCAGGCAGGTTCCCCCGCGAGCACGACACTCACCGGAATCGCCTGGACGAGGAGCGAGTGGCCCCGGTCGGGACGGTCCAGTGCGATGGGCTCGGCGATCGAGGTCGGACCGGACCGGACGGCGGCGGCGATGGCCCGGTGCAGCTCGACCCGGTCCTTGGGGTTCCAGGCCTCGAACCGGCCCGACCGGATCGAATCCCGCAGCAGTTCCTCGCCCTCGACATTGATGAAGATGAGCCGTCCGGCCTCGCCGATCAGCGCCGCCGCGCGGCCCAACCTCGACAGCAGGTCGAGCAGGCTCATGCGGGCGCTCTCGAGCGCAATCTCGACCGGGGGGGTGGACACCGGCCGCGGCGGACTGAAGGTCAAGGGTGCTTCGGGCAGCAAGGACGCATACTGGATTGCCGTCGGCCGGAGGCTTTGCAGCAGCCGGGATGCCCCCGGGCGGATATCGATCTCGACATCCTCGACAGGGTAGAAGGTCCCGGAATAGGCGACCGAGTAGATGTTCAGGCCACCATCCTCCCGCTCGCCGAGATAGTGGTGGACGCCGGCCGTCAGTGGCGTGGCGGGACGCGGCAGGACCGGCTTCACGCTCATGGTGACAAGCGGCGCGTCGGGGGCGCCGACTTCTCCGTACCACACCCGGCCGTCGTTCCACTGCCGGACCGCGCCAGGGCCGAGCCGCCGGTTGTAGTCGGAGCGCATGATCGGCCCCGCGCGACCGGAATAGAAGCCTTCGACCATCATGTAGCCGGTCGAGCCGTCCGGCGAGTTGAACCCCAGCACCGGTACGGCGACGAAGAAGGCGGCGTAGGGCGTGATCCCCCAGCCGGTCGGTGCCGAATAGAGGGCCACGAAGCCCGGCTCGCCGGGCGCCGGAGAAAGGGCCCCGGGCAGGCTGCGGCGCGCAGCCTCTGGATCGAACGTCGCGAGCACGAACAGAAAGTCCGTGGTTCTGACGTGATAGGGCGGCTCCGCCGCCTTGGGTCCACCATCACTGTGTCCGAGAACCAGCGTGGTCGGCAGGACGTCGATGACTTTCGGCTGCATTGATCCCCCGTCAATTCAGTCCGTTGGCAGCATGCTAGGCCGATTTCACTGCCCGTGCATCCCCCTGACTGTTCAACCGAGGCGACACGGTGACGCGTTACTCCGGCCCCGCCGGCAGAACGAGGTGTTTCTCTCCGGTCGACTTCGACTGGAAGTCGCGGAACACGTCGGGGTCGAGGATCTGGTCCAGTGAGATCGTGCGGCCGAAATGACTGGCGAAGGTCGTGTCGATCTCGCGCAGCACCCGCGCCTGCAAACCGGCGATCCGCTCGGCGCCCGCCCGGGCCATGAAGTGGAAGAGCAGCCAGCCGCCGACGCGCCAGGCAAAACCGAAGCGTCGCTCGAGAATGGTCGGGCCGCGATCGAGACCGCCATAGATGTAGAGGCCCTTGGGGACCGCCGAGCCGTAGTGCTCATAGGCGCCATCGGGCGCGGCGGATGCGGCTTCCATGGCGCTCAGGATCTGGGTGGCGAGCCTGCCACCGCCAATCGGATCGAACGCCAGTCGGGCGCCGGTCTCGGCCACGGCGCGGCCGAGCCGCTCCTCGAAATCCGGGCGGGAACTGTCCACGACGACTTCGGCGCCGATGCCGTGCAGGATCGCCACCTGCTCCGGACGGCGCACGATGTTGACGAGCGGTATGCCATCGGCCAGGCAGGCCTTGGTCAGCATCTGACCGAGGTTCGAGGCGGCAGCGGCATGAACCAGCGCCGAGTGACCTTCGTCGCGCATGGTTGCGATGAAGCCGAGCACGGTGAGCGGATTGACGAACATGGCGGCGCCCGCGGCGGTCGCAACGCTGTCCGGCAGCACGACGCAATGCCGGGCCGCCAGCCGCCGATACCGGGTCAGCATGCCTCCCGCCAGGGCAGCAACCCTTCGGCCGAGCAGGGCTTCGGCGCCGGCTCCTGCCGCCACAACCGTTCCGGCGCCCTCGGCTCCGACCGGCATGCTGACGCCGAGCCTGCGGCCGACGGACGGCAACGCTCCGGCCGGGACGGTCATGGTGAGTTCCGGCCGCTCGCGGCTGCCAGAAGCGGTCATCGTAGAGAGGTCCGCCGGCCCGGTCAGCAGGTAGTGATCGGTCGGGTTGAGCGGCGCCGCCTCGACCCGCACGATCACCTCTCCCGGTCCCGGCTCGCCATGCCGTACCGTCTCGAGGCCGATCCGCAGGGTGCCGTCGACGCCGATCAGCGACCTGAGCTCAAGTCCTTCGAAGATCATCTCTCTCCCCCCCTGCCGTCTACATCGAGACGCGGTCGGCATCCTGCCTCAGATCACGCATTCGATCAGGAACGGGCCGCGCCGGCGCATCGCCGTGGCGACGAGGTCGGCAAACGTCTCCGCCGTCTCCGCCCGCGCCGCCTCGACGCCGAACCCCCTGGCGAGGCTGACCCAGTCCATCGGCGGGTCATCGAGGCTCATCATTCGGGTGGCATTGCGCCCGACGCGTTCGACCCCGAGATTGCGCAACTCGCCTTGCAGGATGGCATAGGCCCGGTTGGAGAGAATGACGGTCAGCACGTCGAGTCGCTCGCGCGCCTGCGTCCACAGCCCCTGCACGGTGTACAGGCCGCTGCCGTCGGCCTGCAGGCTGACGACCTTGCGGTCGGGGCAGGCGATCGCCGCGCCGACCGCAAGCGGGATGCCGATGCCGATCGAGCCGCCTGAAACGGCAAGGCTGTCGTGGGGTGCCGCCGCATGGGCCAGCGCCCTGAACCTGGCGGCGCCCGTCAGACCCTCGTCGCAGACGATGGCCGCTTCGGGCAGCCGGCGGGCCAGCACTTCTCCCACCAGATCCGCCGACAGGGAGCCGGCAAAGGCCGCCTCGTCCAGGGGCGGGCGGTCGAGTGCGGGCGGGTTCGAGCGGGCGGTGAGATCGTCGACCAGCGCCTCGAGCGCCGCCAGTTGATCGTCGGTGCGGGAGGCCAGCGACACGACCCGGCAGCCCTCCGGCAACAGCCGGCTGGGCTTTCCGGGATAGGCGAAGAACGCCACCGGCTCGGGGGCGCCGATCAGCACGAGCAGCTCGATATCCCTCAGCGATTCGAGCGCCTGGTCGATCGGATAGGGGATGGCCCGGGGCGAGACGCAGCCGCGACCGCGGGCGAGGCGGGCCGGCAGCACCTCGGCCAGCACCTCTCCGTTCGGGTAGCGGGAGACGATGCGTCCGGCGAGTTCCGTGCCCGGCCGCAGGGCAGCCGCGTCGCCGACGAGCAGCGCGTAGCGGCCGCGGCAGGCCCGGATGGCGTCCGCCGTCTCCCGGATCGCCGATCGATCGGGGACCGGCCGAACGGGCACGGTGTCATCGACCTGCCCAGGGGCCCCGGCCGGCGACCACGCGGTGTCCGCGGGCAGGATCAGCGTGACGGGCCCGGCCGAAAGGATCGAATCGCGCCACGCGTCGGCGACGCCCGCCGCGACCTCGTCGGCAGACGCCAGCCGGCGAACCGCGGTCGACATCGGGCGGGCGAGGGACTCGATGTCGCTGGTCAGCGGGGCATCATAGGGCAGGTGGTGCGCCGCGTGGTCACCCACGATGTTGAGCATCGGCGAACCGGCCCGCCGCGCGTTGTGCAGGTTCGCGAGGCCGTTGGCCAGCCCCGGCCCGGTGTGCAGCAGCGTCGCCGCCGGGCGCCGGCGCATGCGCGCAAATCCATCCGCCGCACCGGTGACCACGCCCTCGAACAGCCCGAGGATGCAGCGCATCTCCGGCCGGCGGTCCAGCGCCGCGACGAAGTGCATCTCCGAGGTGCCGGGATTGGCAAAGCAGACGTCGACGCCAAGTCCGAGCAGACTGTCGCAGAGGAGGTCACCGCCGGTCATGCCCGTCTCCGAGGGTTCCGCTCGCGCCCGCGAAAGGCCCGCCCAATCGGGTCAGGACAGACGGACGGGGCCCGGCTGTCAACCCCGCCGCACTGCAAGGGCAAGGCCGCGGCCGCGACAGAGATCACGCGGCGCGGCGCAGGTCCCTGCCCCGGTCGAGCACGAAGATGTCGACGATCTCGTCGAGTTCGTGCGCCTGCGCTTCGGTCTGGCCGATGGCGGCGTTGGTTTCTTCGACCAGGGCGGCATTGTGCTGGGTCATCTCGTCCATGTCCCGTACCGCCGAGTTCACTTCGGCAATGCTGCGGGCCTGCTCGTTGCTTTCCTCCGCGATCCCCTCCATCAGCTCGCGGTTGCGCTGCACGGACTGCCGCATCGCCTCGAGGGAGGCCGTCGCCCTGGCGACCAGCTGGGTCCCCTCGGTAACCTCGGCCGCCGACTGCACGATCAGTTCCTTGACCTGCGCCGAAGCCTCGGCCGCCGACTGGGCGAGCCGCCGGACCTCGATGGCGACGACGGCGAATCCCTTGCCGCTCTCGCCGGCCCGGGCCGCCTCGACGCTGGCGTTGAGGGCCAGCAGGTTGGTCTGGAAAGCGACGTCGTCGATGAGCCCGATAATGTTCGATATCCTCGCCGACGAGGCCGTGATGCGCTCCATGGCCGCGTTGGCCTGCGCCATCACGGCACCGCCGTCATGCGCCGCCCGGCTCACCTCTTCGGCGTTGCGGGCGGCCTCGACGGCGCGGGCGGCATTGGCCTTCACCGTCTGCGCCAGCTGGCCGACGGTCGCCGAGGTCTCCTCGATGCGGGCCGTCTGCTTGCTGGTGCGATCGGCGAGGTTGTTGGAGCCGGTGAGGATCTCCGCCGTGGCGGTCCGCAGCTGCTGCGAGGTCCGCCGCAACTGCTCGACGATCAGGGTGAACTTGTCCGTCACGGCGTTGGTGTCGTCGCGCAGCTTCGCCAGCGCGCCGGCGTAATCCCCCGTCACCCGCCGCGTCAGGTCGGCCTCGGCGAGCGAGGCCAGCGCCGCGCCGGTCTCGGCGATCGCCCGGTCGACGCTGTCCACCAGTTCGTTGAAGCCCGAGGCCAGTTCGGCCAGGCCCTGGTCTTCGTAGGTCCCGGCGATCCGGTGGCCGAAGTCGCCCCGCACCGCCGCCGTGACCACCCGCGCAAACTCATCGTTGAGCCGGGCCGCCTCGGCGGAGCGCTTGCGGATTTCTTCGGTGGTCCGCTCGGACTCGGCGGCCAGGTGGTTGCGATCCTCGAGCGCGTTGCGATAGGTGGAGACGACGCCCTGCATCGCCGCGATCTCATGCACGCGCTGCACCTCGTTTAGCTTGCTGTCGGAACGGCCATTGGCCAGTTCGCGCATGATGGCGGTCAGCCGGACCAGCGGACCGCTGAGGTAGCGGCGCCCGAGCAGCATCATGGCGGCGGTCAGAAACAGCGTCAGGGCGACGCCACCCCAGTTTGCCATCGTGGCACTGAGGGCGACCGCCTCGGCCTCGCTGACCACTTCGGCATTCTCGGCCTCGATGGCGTCGGAGACCGACGACATCGCCCCCTCGAGGGCCTTGAAGCTCCTGTCGAAAGCGGCCAGTTGTTCGCGCGCCTCGGGTAGCTTGCCATCGGCCGCGAGGCGGACCAGGACGCCGGCCTGGTCGAGATAGTCGGAAAGGGGACCGGCGACACCGCCGATGCTGGCGCGGACCCGATCGGGCAGGTCGAGGCTGTTCTGCACGGCCAGCGCGTCGCGGAACTGCCCGCCATACTCCTCGACCTCCGCCAGCCCCTCCTCCAGCATGGTGCGATCGAAGGTCATGGCGGCAAACATCTGGCGGAACACCACGCCGCGCATGCCGTCATGCAGCATGTCGGCCGTCATGTGCTCGCGCATCGAGTTCATCATCGTCACCGAGTGCTCGCTGGCGCGGGAAAACGCGGCCGAGGTCCACATACTGGCCGCGGTCAGGCCGAGGCCCAGCCCGAGCAGCACCGTCGATACCGCTAGCAGCAGGTGCTGAATCTTGAAGGCCAGAGGCCGTGGCGCCTTGCGCCGCTCAACAAAGTCCGACTTGGCCATGCTCGTCCCCACCGCAAAAAGGCTCCAGGGGCCGTCCCCGCGGTCCCGTCGGAAATAATACTGGCAACGAAGTTAATGAACGCTGACCTGCTCCCAGCCGGCGCGGCCCCGGTGGACCGGCCGCCGGGATGGGAATCGCCGACACATTTCCGCCGCACTTCCCAAGGAGGCAATAAGTTATTGATATATATTGATTTTTCTCAGGTCTCCGCCACATTTCGGTCACGATGCTGAACGGACTTGTCCGCGCTGGTGCGGGACAACTCGAGGCAGGACGCCCGCTTATCCCGCTGTTACCCCCATTGTCCGACGGCCGCTGGCGGGCGCTAGCCTCGTTGCCGGTCAGAGCCGGAGGACTCCGTGGCATTCACGCAGTCGAGCGGGCGGCAGTGGATTGTGACAGTCGGGCGTGCGATCCCGAGGCGAAACGGAGCACAGCCATGGCCGACAAGCCCGTCATCACCCTCAAGGACACCCTGCTCGAGCTGTCCTCGACCGCCACGCTGAAGCCGCGCGACCTGCTGAAGGCGGTTCGGAAGACCCACCCCTCGGCACGCAAGAAGGAGGTCATCTGGGCGGCCTTCGAATGCGTCATCGAGCTCGCCGACCGGCGACCGCAGACGGCCCGGCAGCTGCAGGATTTCGCCATCGCCAGCCGCGGCGACGGCGAGGAGTAGGCGGACCGGGGCCGGTGTGCGCGGCCCTCAGTGATCGTGGTCGTGCCCGTGGTGGTGCGGATGGGCATGTGGCGCGGCGGCGCCGGCCGGCACGATCTGCAGTGCGCCGTGGCGCACCGAACGCTCGGCGATGACATGCTCGGCGAAATGCTGCACCTCGGCCATCGGTCCCTTGAGGATGCCGACCTCGAGGCAGTTCTCGGGGTCGAGATGGACATGCAGGCTGGCAATGGTCAGATCGTGATGACTGTGGAAGGTGCTGGTGAGGCGCCGGGCAAGGTCGCGGGCGGCGTGATCGTAGACATAGCTCAGCACGCCGACGCAGTTGAGGTCGGACCCGGCCTCCTGCGCGGCCTGCTTCAGCCCGGCGCGCGCGAGATCGCGGATGGCCTCGGAGCGATTCTGGTAGCCGCGCAGGGCGATGACCCGGTCCAGCTCATCCATCAGGTCGTCGTCGAGCGTGATGGTTACGCGTTGCATGTCGTTCCCCGGCGTGATGATCTGGACCGGACGACATGCTATCCGATGTCGACGTCGATGTGTTGCGCCGCAAGCGCGCACCGGTGAGGATCCGGCGACGCAGGCCGATCTATCCGTCCGCACGGTCGGCCCGGCATCGGCGACTAGATGAGGTCCGGCCGATGCACGAGCTGTCGATCTGCGAGAGCATAAGGGGCACCCTCGAGGAGGAGGCGCTGAGGCAGGGGTTCGGCACCATCGATCGGGTGTGCCTCGAGATCGGACGCCTGTCGGGGGTCGAGGTCGAGGCCCTGCGGTTCGGCTTCGACGTGGTGATGCGCGGATCGCCGGCGGAAAACGCCCGGCTCGACATCATCGAGACCGAGGGGCGGGCCCGGTGCCTCGCCTGCGGGCAGAGCATCACCATCGCCGCGCGCTACGATCCGTGCCCGGAATGCGGCAGCCACCTGCTGCAGGTGACCGGCGGCGAGGACATGAAGATCAGGGAACTGGAGGTGCGCTGATGTGCTCGGTTTGCGGATGCGGCGAGGGAACGGTGACGATCGACGGCAGAACGACCGCGATCGGCCACCCGCACCATCACCACCACGACCACCACCACCACGACCACCACCATGGTGCGGAGGCGCACGCCCTCGGCACCCTCGCCCGGACCGCGGGCATCGGCGAGGCGCGCCTGGTGCAGCTGGAAAGGGATATCCTCGCCAAGAACGACGCCTTCGCCCGGGAGAACCGCGCGCGGTTCGCCGCCCGCGACGTGCTGGCCCTCAACATCGTTTCGAGCCCCGGTTCGGGCAAGACGACGCTGCTGTGCCGCACCATCGAGGACCTCAGGGACAGGATGGCGATCGCCGTCATCGAGGGCGACCAGCAGACCTCGAACGACGCCGACCGCATCCGTGCGACGGGCGCCCCGGCGGTCCAGGTGAACACCGGCAAGGGCTGTCACCTCGATGCCCACATGGTCGGCCACGCCCTCGACCGCCTCGATCTCGCCGGCGGCTCGCTGCTGTTCATCGAGAACGTCGGCAACCTCGTCTGCCCGGCGGGCTTCGACCTGGGCGAAGCGCACAAGGTGGTGATCCTGTCGGTCACCGAGGGCGAGGACAAGCCGCTCAAGTACCCCGACATGTTCCACGCGGCCGACCTGATGATCCTCAACAAGACCGACCTGCTGCCCTATCTCGATTTCGACGTCGAGGCCTGCCTCGGGAATGCCCGCAAGGTGAATCCCCGGATCGGGATCGTCATGCTTTCGGCCCGCACCGGCGAGGGGATGGCGGACTTTGCCGCCTGGATCGAGGCGGCCCGCGCGGCGGCGCCATCGCGCCGTCCCCCACCGGCGAACCTGGCGGGGGCCGCCTGAGATGTGCCTCGCCCTGCCCGCCCGCGTGGTCGAGCTGCTCGACAACGACATGGCCGTCGTGGCGTTCGATGCGGTGAGGAAGCGCGTCTCGCTGGCCCTCGTCGAAGGCGTGGAACTCGGCGACTTCGTGCTGGTCCATGTCGGCTATGCCCTGCACAAGGTCAGCCCGGAGGAAGCCGCGCGGACCCTCGAGCTGATGCAGGAGGCCGGCGTGCTTGCGGACGAACTCACGGAGATGCCGACATGAAGTTCGTCGACGAGTACCGCGACGAGGACCTGGCGCGCACCATTGCCGGGGCCATCGCCGCCGAGGCGGAGCCGGAGCGCAGCTACCACTTCATGGAGTTCTGCGGCGGCCACACGCACGCGATCTTCCGCTACGGCGTGCAGGACCTGATGCCGCCGAACGTCGCGTTCGTGCACGGCCCCGGCTGTCCGGTCTGTGTGCTGCCGGTGGCCCGCCTCGACGACGCCGTCGAGCTGGCCGAGCGGGATGGCGTGATCCTGTGCACCTATGGCGACATGATGCGCGTCCCCGGCACCCGGCAGCGCAGCCTGATCCGCGCCAAGGCCGACGGCGCCGACGTGCGTATGGTCTACTCGACGCTCGATGCGCTCAGGATCGCGCGCGAGAACCCGGATCGGCAGGTGGTCTTCTTTGCCATCGGCTTCGAGACCTCGACACCGCCCACCGCGGTCGCGATCAAGCTCGCGGCGGCTGAGGGGCTGGGCAATTTCAGCGTGTTCTGCAACCACGTGCTCACCCCCGCCGCCATCGGCCACATCCTCGAATCGCAGGACCCCGGCGGCCGCGTCCGGATCGACGGCTTCCTCGGACCCTCGCACGTCTCCTCGGTGATCGGCTCGCAGCCCTACGAGCGCTTCGCCGAACAGTACGGCAAGCCGATCGTCATCGCCGGCTTCGAGCCGCTGGACGTGATGCAGTCGGTGCTGATGCTCGTTCGCCAGGTCAACGAGGGCCGGCACGAGGTCGAGAACGAGTATACCCGCGTCGTCACGCCCGCAGGCAATCGCAAGGCGCAGGCGCTGGTCGACGAGGTGTTCGAGTTGCGCCAGAGCTTCGAGTGGCGCGGCCTCGGAACCGTTCCCGGCAGCGCGCTGCGCATTCGCGCCGCCTATGCCGGCTTCGATGCCGAGAAGCGCTTCGAGCTGAGCGCCAAGATCTCGCGTGAGGTGAAATCCTGCGAGTGCCCGTCCATCCTGCGCGGCGTCAAGAAGCCGACGGACTGCAAGCTGTTCGGCACCGTCTGCACCCCGCAGAACCCGATCGGCTCCTGCATGGTGTCGTCGGAAGGCGCCTGCGCCGCCTACTACAGCTACAGCCGCTTCCGGGATCTCCGCCCCGCCGGGCTGGAGGCGGTCGGGGGATGACGGCGATCGACCCGGAGCCGTCCGGCGCAATCCCCCGCAGCGCCGTCGACATGACCCACGGCGCCGGCGGGCGGGCCATGGCCCGCCTGATCCGCGAGGTCTTCCACCGGCACCTGGGCAACCCCTACCTGGCGCAGGGCGATGACGGCGCCCTGCTGGGCCGGGTCGAGGGCCGGCTGGTGATGGCAACGGACGCCCACGTGATCTCGCCGCTGGTCTTCCCGGGCGGCGACATCGGGGCGCTGGCGGTGCATGGCACCATCAACGACGTCGCCATGATGGGGGCGCGGCCGCTGTGGCTGTCGGCATCCTTCGTCCTCGAGGAAGGGCTCGCACTGGCGACGCTGGACCGCATCGTCGCCTCGATGGCCCGCGCCGCCCGCGAGGCGGGCGTCCCGGTCGTCGCCGGCGACACCAAGGTGGTCGAGAAGGGCAAGGGCGACGGCGTCTTCATCTCCACCACCGGCATCGGTGTCCTCGCCGACGGCGTCGCCGTCTCGGGGGCCGGCGCCCGGCCGGGAAACGCCATCCTGGTTTCGGGCACCATGGGGGACCATGGCGTCGCCATCCTGTCGCGGCGCGAGAACCTCGCATTCGAGACCGAAATCGTCTCCGACAGCCAGCCGCTGCACGACCTGGTGGCGGCGATGCTGGCCCGCGTGCCCGGCATCCGGGTGCTGCGCGACCCGACCCGGGGCGGGCTGGCGGCAACGCTCAACGAGATCGCCCACCAGTCGCGGGCCGGCATGGTGCTGCGCGAGACCGCCGTGCCGGTGCGGCCGGAGGTCGCGGCGGCCTGCGAACTGCTCGGCCTCGATCCGCTCAACATCGCCAATGAAGGCAAACTCGTCGCCATCTGCGAGGCGGCGGACGCCGACGCGCTGCTGGCCGCGATGCGGGCGCACCCGAAGGGTCGCGACGCCGCGATCATCGGCGAGGTCGTCGCCGACGAGCGCACCCTGGTGCGCATGCGCACGCGCCTCGGCGGCATGCGCGTCGTCGACTGGATCGACGGCGAGCAATTGCCGAGAATCTGCTGACGATGACCGCCGGCGACCGGCCGCAGGCGCCAACGGAGGGGCGACTGATCCGCATCCACGGCCTGGTGCAGGGGGTGGGGTTCCGGCCGACGGTCTGGCGCATCGCCACGAGCCTCGGGCTCGCCGGTCACGTCCGCAACGACGCGGCCGGGGTCGAGATCGCGCTGTGGTGCGGCACCGCCGAACTGGCGACGTTCCGCCGCCGGCTCGAGGCCGAGTGCCCGCCGCTGGCGCGCATCGATCGCATCGAGGTGGGAGTGCTGGCCGGGGCCTGCCCGCCGGACGGCTTCCGCATTGCGACCAGCCTGGGCGGCGAGGTGAAGACGGGGATCGTCGCGGACGCCGCATGCTGCCCGCAATGCCTCGCCGAAATCCTCGATCCCGGCGACCGGCGCTATTTCCATCCGTTCGCCAACTGCACCCATTGCGGTCCGCGCCTGTCGATCATCGAGTCGGTCCCCTACGACCGGGCCGCGACGTCGATGCGGCGCTTTGCGCCATGCGCGCGCTGCCGCGCCGAGTACGAGGACCCCGCCGACCGGCGCTTCCACGCGCAGCCCATCGCCTGCCCGGACTGCGGCCCGCGCATCTGGCTCGAAGGCGACGCCGACAGCGAGCCCCTGGCCGGCCCGGAGGCGGTGATCCGCCGTGCCGCCGCGCTGATCGCCGGCGGCCGCATCCTCGCGATCAAGGGGATCGGGGGATTCCACCTCGCCTGCGACGCGCGCAACGAGGCGACCGTCGCGCGGCTGCGCCACAGCAAGCAGCGCGACGGCAAGCCGCTCGCCATGATGGCCCGCGACCTCGGCCAGGTCGCCGAAATCGCCGAGCTCTCGGACGCGGAGGCGGCCGAGCTGACCTGCAGCGCCGCACCCATCGTGCTGCTGCGGCGGCGCCCCGACGGCGGCGGCGTCGCCGCGGCGGTGGCGCCCGCGCACGACCGGCTCGGCATCATGCTGCCCTATTCCCCGCTGCACCATCTCCTGATGCGGCTGCTCGGCGGACCGCTGGTGATGACCTCCGCCAACCGCGCGGGCGCGCCGCAATGCATCGGCAACGACGAGGCCCGGCGCGACCTCGCCGACCTCTGCGACGCCTGGCTGATGCACGACCGCGACATCGTCAACCGTCTCGACGACAGCGTCGTGCGCTGCGATACGCGCGGACGGTCGATGCTGCGTCGCGCCCGCGGCTACGCTCCCGAGCCCATCGCCCTGCCCCCGGGCACTCCCGAAGACCTGCGGGTCCTCGGGGCCGGCGGCGATCTGAAGGCGGCGTTCTGTCTCACCGGACATGGCGGGGCGGTGCTGTCGCAGCACCTGGGCGACCTCGACGAGGACGAGGCGCAGCGCGCCTGGGCCCGGTCGCTGGCGCTCTACCAGGAGCTGTTCGACGCGCGGCCGGACCTGGTCGTGACCGACCGGCATCGGGACTACAGGTCCACCCGCATGGCGGCCGAACTGGCGCGCGACACCGGAGCGAGGCTGCTCGCCGTGCAGCATCATCACGCGCACCTCGCCGCATGCCTCGCCGGACATGGGCGACCGCTGGACGCGCCTGCGGTCCTCGGCGTGATCCTCGACGGGCTCGGACTGGGCGAGGACGGAACGCTCTGGGGCGGCGAGTTCCTGCTCGGCGACTATCGCTCGTTCCGGCGGCTGGCGCATTTCGATCCGGTGGCCATGCCCGGCGGCGACCGGGCGAGCCGCGAGCCCTGGCGCAATGCCCATGCCCACCTCGCGCAGGCTTTCGGGCCCGGCTATCTCGAGGGCGTCGCCGCTGGCCTGCCCTTTTCCGGACGGCTCGCCGACCGGCCCCTGAAGCTGCTCGACCGCATGATCGCGCGCCGCATCAACACGCCGCTCGCCTCCTCCGCCGGCCGCCTGTTCGATGCCTGCGCGGCGCTCCTCGGGGTCTGCTTCGAGCGCCAGTCCTACGAGGGCCAGGCCGGCTCCGAGCTGGAGGCGCTGGCCGGCCGCCGCTTCGCGGAGGCGGAGGCATGGACGCTGCCGCCGGCGGACGGGGTGATCCGCTGGCGGGGCCTGTGGGAAGGCGTTCTCGGCGATCTGCGCGCCGGCGTCGAGCCGGCCCTGATCGCCGCCCGCTTCCACCGGACGCTGATCGCCGTGGTGTCGCAGACGGCGCTGCGGCTGGCCCGGGAGCACCGCGTCGACGCCATCGCGCTGTCGGGCGGCGTGTTCCAGAACCGCCTTCTGCTCGACGGCGTCGTCGGCACGCTGGTTCCGGCGGGTTTCGAAGTGATCACGCATGGCGACGTGCCGGCCAATGACGGCGGCCTTGCGCTCGGCCAGGCGATGATCGGGCTGGCATTCGGCCGGCACTGAGGTGCCGGGCCGGATCAGCCGCCGAACGGCGGCAGCGTCAGTCCCCTGGTGTCGGTCGCGATGGCGAACAGGCCGCCCGGATGGCGCTGGTCGCGGAAGGTCTCCTCCGGTCGCCGCAGCACCGCGGTGGTGACGTAGAGCGTGCCGAGGTCCGTGCCGCCGAACTCGCAGCAGGTCGGCAGATCCGTCGGCATGGCGATCGTCCGCATGCGCCGGCCGTCCGGATCGAACTGGTCGACGCGGCCCTTGAACGGAATCGTCACCCAGTAGCAGCCATCGGCATCCACCGTCGCGCCGTCGGCAATGCCGCCGATGTCGGAGAGATCGACGAACACCCGCTCGTTCTCGATGTCGCCGGTTACGGCATCGAAATCATACGCCCTGACGATCGGCGTATGGCTATCCGAGAAGTACATCGTCCGGCTTTCGGGGCTCCAGGCCAGCCCGTTGCAGCAGCCGACCCCCTCGATCATCCGATGCACCGACAGGTCCTTGTCCATGCGGTAGAGCGAGCCGATGAAGCGTGGCGTCTTGCCGGGGGACTCGAACATCGAGCCGGACCAGAAGCGGCCCTGCCGGTCGGTCTTGCCGTCGTTGAAGCGCGTGTCCGGCAGATCGGCCTCTGGGTCGAAGATGGCATCGAACCGGCCGCTGGCCGGATCGAAGAAGTGGAAGCCCGAGGCCATGGTCAGCACCAGGCCGCCGCTGGCCCGCAGGCCGATGCAGCCCAGGTATTCCGGCGCCTGCCAGGTCTCGTCCCTGCCGGTCCGGGGGTCATAGCGGTGAATGAGCTTCTGCCAGATGTCGATCCACCACAGGACGCCCTCGACGGGATCCCAGATGGTGCCTTCACCCAGTTCGGCCCTCGCGTCGACGACGCAGGTGATGTCCATGTCCTACCCCTTGACTGCCCCGGCGCTGAGCCCGGCGACGATGTACCGCTGGATCAGCAGGTAGAAGATCACCGGGAAGATGGAAAAGAACAGGGCCGCCGCCAGCACCCGGTCGATCGGTGTGTCGAGCATCACCTTGAGCGAGGCGAGGCCCACCGCCACCGGCCGGATATCGGGCGACGTGACCAGCGTGACCGCGAACAGGTACTCGTTCCAGGCATAGAAAAAGGCCACCACGCTGACCGCCACCAGCCCGGGCGCGGACAGCGGCAGCAGCGTGCGGATCAGCGCCCCGAGCGGCGAACAGCCGTCGATCAGCGCCGCCTCGTAGATCTCCTCGGCGATGGAATCGAAGGAGTTCTTCAGCACCCAGATGCAGATCGGCAGGATGAACGCCGCATCGACCAGCGACAGCGCCGGCAGGCTGTCCGAGAGGCCGAGGTTGCGATACATCGCATAGACGGGAATGACGACGAGCGCCTCGGGCAGCATCTGCGTCATCAGCAGCAGCAGGCCGAAGGCCGCCTTGCCGCGCCAGCGCAGAAAGGTCATGGCGAAGGACCCGAGCACCGCCAGGGCCAGGACGATCAGCGTCGTCATGCCCGCCAGCAGCAGCGAGTTCACCAGCCAGCGGGCGACCGGGAAGTTCTCGAACAGCGTCGTGAACGGCAGGAAGCTGATGTCCTCGGGGACCAGCGGCGGCGGGTACTGCATGCCGTGGCTCAGCGGCTGGATGGCATTGACGATCATCCAGTAGACGGGGAACAGCACCACCGCGCAGAAGCCGATGATGAGGATGTAGAACGCCACGCCCGCGGCGAACCGGCGGAGCCTGTGGCGAAGGTGGGCGGCGGCGTTCATCGCGTCAGCGCCTCCTTGCACGGTCGAGCCGCTGCTGGGCATAGACGAACAGCAGCGTCAGGCCGAGCACGATGACGAACCCCGAGACGCCCAGCGTCGCGCCATAGGCCAGGTCGAAGAAGCGGAAGGCCGTCTGATAGATGCGCAGGACCAGCGTCTCGGTGATGCCGCCATAGGGACCGCCGCCCGTCGTCAGCCAGATCAGCGTGAACTGCTTGAACGAGAAGATCGACATCAGCACGGCCATGAGCAGCAGGGTCGGGGTGATTTCGGGAATGGTGATGTGCCGCAGCTGCTGCAGGCGCGTCGCGCCGTCCACCTCGGCCGCCTCGTAGAGTTCGCGCGGCACGGCCTGGAGCGCGGCCAGAATGACGAGAAAGGTGAAGGGGAACGCCTTCCAGATCGACAGGGCGATGACCAGCGGCATGGCCAGCTTCGGGTCGGACAGCCAGTTGAGGTTCTGCTCGATGCCGGGGAAGAGGCGGGCGAAGACGTTCATCACGCCGAAAGTCGGGTTGCACATCCACAGAAAGACGAGGACGGCGGAAATCTCGGGAAACGCCCACGGCACGGCGATTACGCTGCGCGCCGCGTTGCGGCCGCGAAAGCCGCGATTGAGCAGCAGCGCCGACAGCAGCCCGAGGGACACCGCCCCAACCACGACGAACAGCATGTAGGTGAAGGTGACGCGAAGGGCGAACCAGAAGTCGTCGTCCTCGAACAGCCGCTCGTAGTTGCGCAGCCCGACCCACTGGACCTTGTCGACGCCGACCACGTTGTTCGAGAAGCTGGTCAGGAACTGCTGGGCAATCGGCAAGAGGATGAACACCGCCAGGTAGGCGACGATCAGAAAGACCAGCGTATAGGCCAGGGAACTCCCCCGGGCCCGCCGGTGCCGCAGCGCGAAGCCCGCGCGCTCGTCGACCTGTTCTGCCATGCTGACCGCGATACCCGCCCGATACTCGCTCGAACCTGCCGGCCGACGGAGCCATCGCCCTCGGCCGGATGACGCCGGGGGCGCTCAGCGAAGCGCCCCCGGCAACCCTAGATGATCGATCCTACAGGGTGAAGCCGTCGAACAGGCGCTCCGAGGCCTTCTCCAGCTCCTGCTGGGCATCGGCCATGGCGTCCTCGACCGGCCGGTCGGCGACCAGCACCTCGGAGAACTTGTCCATGACGACGTTGCCGAACTCCTGGTTGAAGAAGATGTAGTCGCCCATGATCTCGAGCGGCGTGATCGCTTCGCCCTTGAGGTAGCCATCGGCCCAGAACTGCTTGGCGAGGTATTCCTCGCGGATGGCGCCCGGATAGGGCGGCACCACGTCGAGACACCGTTCCATAAGTTCCTGGTAGTTCTCGGGGCGGTACAGCCACTCGACGAAGCTCTTGGCCGCGGCCTTCTCGTCGTCCGAGGCATTGGCATTCACGCAGATCGGATGGATGCGGGTGATCGCCTTGCCGCTCGGGCCGGGCGGCACCACGCTGCGCAGCGAGGGATAGATGTCGGGGCCGGAGCTGGACCAGATGTTGACCGCCGCCGAGACGATCAGCTGCTGGGCGATACGGCCATTGGCGTACATCTGGTTGGCCGTGGCGGTGTCGGTGCCGCGCGGCATCGCCTTGTCGTACATGGTCTTGAAGAGCTTGAGCCCCTCGATCACCGGTGCCGAGTTGACGAGCGGCGTGCGCCCCTTGGCCCACAGGCCGTCGAACATGACCGCCCACTGCTGCAGGATGAACCAGAAGTCGCCCGGCTCGCTCATCAGGTGCGGCGAGTAGATGCCGAACTGGTCCGGAGACTTGGTCAGCGCGATCGAGGCCTGCACCCACTCCTCGGGCGAGGTCGGCACCGCGACGCCGGCGCTCTCGAACAGCGCGGAATTGTAGAGCAGCCCGAACTTGACGGTGACGATGTCGAGGCCGTGCACCTTGCCGTCGACACGCAGGTGGTCATGCGCCGCGCTCAGCGTGCTGCCGATGCCGAGCTTGTCCACGACGTCCTGCAGCGACTCGAGGTGCCCGCCGCGCAGCAGGCGGACGACGAGGTCGGGGGTGGTGTGGAACAGCGCGCCGTTGATCGCCCCGGACTGGGACTGGATCAGCATGTTGTTGGTGTATTCGTTGAACGGCGCGCCGGCTTCCTCGATGAAGACGTCGCTCTGCTCGGCGTGGAACTTGGCCAGCATGGCCCGCCACGCATCGCCGCGGCCCGGCTCGTTCCACATCCACGACAGGAGCGGAATCGTGATGCGGGCATTCTGCGCCAGCGCCGGCTTGGCCAGGGCCGCGGTCAGGCCGACCGCCGCGGTCCGCTTCAGGAAATCCCGTCGCCCCATGCCCATGGCGAATGGGCGCAGGAGTCCGGTGCTTGGTCTGTTCATGATGGTACCTCCCCTCGGTAGATCGAAAACTCGATCGTACTATCATGCTATTATAATGTTTTGGTTCTGTCCATACGGTCCTCGCGGGCCATTCGCCTTTGCCCGTGCTGTCATCCGAGATCGTTGGGAGCGTCGTAGGTGATCGAGAAGATGTCGGCGGGGTGGCGAGCGACGGAGAACTCGACATTGCGCTGGTCGGCGGCCTGGTAGAGCATCTCGACGGCGAGGATGGCCGATCCCCTGGCGACGCCGAGGTCGGCGGCAACCTGCTCGTCGGCGATCTCGGCCCTGATCGTGCAGTGGGCCACGGCCATGCGGATGCCCAGCCGCTTCTGCACGGCGCGGAAGATCAGCACGTCGTTGAAGTCGTCCTTGCGCAACTGCCGGCCCAGGTCGGGCGGGAAATAGGTGGTGATCTGCGCCTTCTTCTGGCTGCCCACGCACAGCACGCTGCGCAGACAGTAGCCCGCCTGCTCCTTGGCCAGCCCGAAATGCCGCTGCAGCACCGGCGAGCTCTCCTGGCGGTAGGAC
>JAYRZA010000029.1:0-60640 GCA_041916695.1 Devosia sp.
GGCGCCAGCGGAGGATGGCAGCCAGGCGACTTTGTTGTTTCGCGAGGAATGACGGCGAAGCCGGCAGGGGAAGAAAGTCGATCGGCGCCATTGCGGCATAGGCGATCGAGGCGCAGCCGGCCTTCGGCCAGATCAGCCCATTGAAGAGGCCGTGTTGGAGCGGTCGACCTGACAGAAAGATCAAGGGAGAACGTGGTGGCCCCGCGAAGCCGCCGGAATCCTGGCAACGAGTCCCTGCCGGCGATGTCGTCCCACCTGTCCTGGCGATGATCGCGATGGGCTTCCCGCAGGCATCGGCTCGTGAGACGCCATCCGCGCCTGCGTCATCGAGTGGCTGTGCCGGGGCTGACTACCGGTTCAGCGCCGCTTCAACGGGCCTCACGCTATGTCTGGCCTCACATCGCAATCTCTGCTTGACGGTCGGCTTCGTCCAACTTCGGCGTCGAGGATGGCAGGCGTGCCGGCCTGCTGGCCATGCCTCCAACGGCCGTGTCGGTATCAGCCCCGCACCATCCCCCGTCCGGCCGGTTCGGGCGCGGCCATCGCTGCTATCCGCAGGAATGCCGCAATGCCGACCGCGATCGCGCCGACGACCGAAAAGGCGATCTGCCAGCCCTCGGACGGCATAGTGTGCTTCACGATGCCATGGGTCGCGTGATAGCCCGCGATCGCCGCCGGGGCTACGAAGGCAAGTGCAATGCCGACGCGCAGCCAGAGCGGGCGCGCGAAGGCAAGCAGCAGTTGGCCGACGCCGAAAATCAGCCCGGCCGCGACCAGGCCGATCGCGATGCCGCCCGGCCAGCCCGCGCCGGTGTCATAAGCCCACATGCCGGCGGTGACGCCAGCAAAGGCCGGGAGCGCGTAGATAGCAAGCGTGAACAGCAGCCAGCAGAGAACGCCGATAGCCGCGACGCTGAAGATGATGCCAAGGAAGATCATGGTGGTGGCCTCCGTTAGAAAAGGTCTGACGGTCGCGCCTTCCACCACCACCACGGCACGGCATGAAGCATAGCCGAAGATGAGCGGCCACGGGAGCGGAAATCGGCTAGGAAGTTCCGCTCGCCGGACCGGGCGCTCCCTTCGTCAGGGTTGGAAGGGATCGATTTCATGGATGATGGCGGCGGTGTCGCCGTCGTATTCGTTGGCGGGAACGACCGACAGGCTGCCGTCGCCGGCCCGGAAGACGACGATGGCGACCATGAGGGTGGTGGCGAGGCTGAAGGCGAAGGCATGAGCGTCGTTGAGGGACATCGTTCCGGCTCCTGTCTTGGAGGCGGGGGACCATCCCCCGCGCGACAGGCGCCCGATGTGTCCGGCCGAGGGCCGCAATCACCGCGGAGGCGAAGCCTCAAGGCCGCACGCTCGCGTAGCGGACCCTTCACGGGTTGATGGCGTCAGGCCATCGGCTGGACCAAGGATCAGCGCAGAGGAAGCGGGGGTGGTGCTTCGCTTTCCGGAGATGGTAGAGAAACGATCTCTTCAAACAGCTCTACCGCTCAGGACTCACGCTCAAAACTGTGGTCAGCCTTCTTGCGGCGGGGGCAGATGACAGGGGGGCGGCAAGTGGCGGAAGGCTTCTTCATTCCAGACGGTAACGAGGCGTTGAGGGACGATATCCCGGCGGTCGTCGAGCTGATCGAGCGCACAGCGCGGTGGGTCAATCCGGAAACCTTCCGGCGCTTGCCGGTGTGGGCGCCGCACACGGCGCGGGGTCGACCGCTTTATGACGCGCAGTGGAGTCGTCGCTATACCAACACCCGAAAGGCTACCGGGGTTACAGCCGACAAATTCGAGGGCAACGTGGCGGCTCTGAACGCGCTGGTCGCTGCCCTGGATGTGGCATCGCCCAAGCCGAAGAATTGGACCGTCTGCCACATCTGGGGCTACGACGATCCGTCCTTTGCGCAACAGAGCAGTGTGGTTCAGGACCCCCGTTATTTCTCCTGCGTCGCCAACATGGTGTGGCTGCCGACACCGCTCAAAGGCTTCACCGACACGCTTCCCGAGATCAAGGCCATGCTGCGAGTCTGCGCATTCCATCTCTATGGATGGGCCTGCGAGCATCCGTCGGTCGCGGAACAGGCCACCAAGGTCAGGTCGGGTTGGATTCCCAACGGCTATCCCAAGAGTTGGCCGAGCCCGGATAATCCCGGTGCATTGCCGCCCGGTGTCGCACCATTCAGCTTGCGCATCGAGCGGGAAATCGCCAAGCGCAAACAGAAGATTAAGACCGACCTCGCGAACGCGGCTTTCCTTCATTATCCCAAGGACGACGTGGTCGGCGTCCTGAAATACTGGAACATCGATCTGGGTTAGGCGGCGCTCACGCGAAACTACAATTGTGAAGTGCGAGAGACTTCGGCACGGTCCTAGACTTGGGGGGAACGACGAGTGAGTGACCCGAAATTTCTACGCGGCATTCCCGCTGGCCACGTGCTTAACCGCCTTGCAAAGGCCGGCGGCAAGGAAATTGAGTCTGGCAAACTTTCAAGCCCGGAGAGTTCCGCAGCACTCGCGGTCAATTGCTTCGGCTGGTTCATCGAGCGGCCGGAACTTCTTCCACCTCTGAGCGGCCTTGAGGCCGCTGGCGTCCCTGAATTGGTAGACGTGGAGTTTTGCGCGCGGTTTCCCTGGTCAGGCGGTCGGCATCCTTGGCTCGACGCTGTGGTGCAGACGCCGACGACGCTGATCGGGGTTGAAAGCAAGCGCTTTGAGCCCTTCCGGGACGTGAAGTCTGTCAACCTTTCGGACGCTTATGACCGGCCCGTTTGGGGCCGGGACATGAAGGGTTATGAAAGGATGCGAGACCGCCTGCGTTCAGGGGAGGAGCGGTTCACTCACCTTGATGCCGCGCAACTGGTCAAACACGCATTTGGCCTGGTGACCGAAGGCCGCCGCCGAAATCGGGCACCGGTACTTTTCTACCTCTTCGCTGAACCCGCAGCGAGGAACGGCCATCCCATCGCGCAGGATGACCTCATGCGGCATCGGAACGAAATTGCCCGTTTTGCCGGAGCGACCGCGGGCGATGAAGTGACATTTCACTTCGCGAGCTACCGGGAGTGGCTCGGAACCTGGCGTGGGCTCGATAACAACATTGCGGCACATGGACAGGCAATCATTGAAATGTTTGCGCCGTGAGTGGCGCAGTCGGGACTGAGGATGTCACGACCGCCGCCGAAATGGCGCGGTCCCACGGCGTTGATCCCAAGCGGTTCCGGGCTGCGCTTCGCCGAGCCAGTCTGCGGTGGCACTCCCATAGTGAGCGCTGGGAAGTCCGCATTGGCAGCCCCGAACACAGGGATATGGAGCGCATTCTAGCCACCTTTGCGCTGGCTGCGAATGTCGCCCCGGCGGTCGAACAGGTGCGGAGCAGACCTCCATCGGCTGCCAGGTCTTCGAGCGACGAAGCATGGATCATCGACCTGTGCGATGCTGTTCTGGGAAAGAAGGCGATACGCCAGCACCGTTTTCCATTTCTATTAGGGGATGCCGGGCCTTCGGGACGAAGGGTGTTGCTTCCAGTCGACGCCTTCTATCCGGAGCTTGGGCTGGCGATCGAATATCACGAGCGACAGCACAGCGGACGCGTGCGCTTCTTCGATGATCGTCCAACCGTTTCGGGCGTTTCGCGCGGTGAACAGAGACGTCGTTATGACGACTATCGGCGAACCTTGCTCCCTCTGCATGGCTGCGCGCTGGTGGTGTTCGACTACTCGGAATTCGAGCACACCAGTGCTGGGCGCCTTCTTCGCACAGAACGAGATCGAGAAATCATCACCGCGCGGCTGCGCGATCATGTGACCATCGCCACGGTATGAGGGCGGCGGCGCTCACGCGCCGCCGAACCTCCAGACCGGGATACCGAGCTTCTTCGCCTTGTCGGCGAGATTGTCCTGGATGCCGGTGCCGGGGAAGACCATCACGCCGATCGGCAGCACTTCGAGCATCTGATCGTTGCGCTTGAAAGGCGCGGCGCGACCGTGTTTCGTCCAGTCGGGCGCGAAACCGATCTGCGGCACGCCGCGGTGGTCGGCCCAGCGGGAGGCGATCTTCTCGGCACCCTTCGGCGATTTGCCGTGCATCAGAACCATGTCGGGATGCTTGGCGTGGACCTGGTCGAGCTTCGCCCAGATCAGCCGGTGATCGTTGAATTCGAGCCCGCCCGTGACTGCGATCTTCGGACCGGGTGGCAGGAGAACTTCTTGCTCGGCGCGCTTTCTGGCGGCGAGGAAGTCGCGGCTGTCGATCATCGCCGAGGTGAGATTGCGGTGGTTGACCTTCGAGCCGTTGCGCGGGAGCCAGGGTTTGCCGGCGTGACGCTCGTAGTGCTCGCCGGCCTGGTCTCGCATCAGCTCGAACGCATCCTGCCGCTCGACCAGCGTCCTGCCTTCCGCGATGAGGCGCTCGAGTTCGACCGATTTGACCTCGGTGCCATCCTGCTCCCGCTGGGACCGGCGCTGCGCCTGCTCATTGTCGTCGAGGTCGCGGGCAATCCGCTCGGCGGCGCGGTGGAAGACGTTGACGGTAGACCAGAGGAGATCGTCCAGGTCGGGCTCGAGGCGGGTGTCGCCCAAGGTGACGATCAGGGCGTCAAAGATGTCGGCGATGGCGCCGGCGACGATATTGCCCTCGGGGAGCGGTCGCGGATCGGGTTCGTCCGCGAAGGGACGGTAGCCGTAGAGCTGGAGTTCGGTCAGGACGTGGTCGGTCGAGGAAGAGGTGTGGTGCGGTTCATGGTCGTCATGCTCGCTCATGGGATGCTCCGTCGGTTGGACCGCGACCGTCGCGGCCTTCATGGCGACGAAGCCGTCGGGCGGGCCGGACTGGCACCCGGAGCGACAGCGCAGGGCCGAAGCGCAGCGGAGGGCCGAAGGGGCCGACTATTTTGGCTCGCGATGGAAAGGCCCGAAGGGCCGCCGGAAAATAGTCGGCCCCAAGGTTGCCTGGCCGGACCGTTTGACGGCCGATCGCCCTCTCGAAGGCCGAGGCGCGGTCCTCTTTCGATGGGTGAGCATCCGGCGACGCGGTTGACGGCGGGTCGCCCCGCACCCCCGTTCCGGCTACGCTGCCAGCCCCATGAAGCGGGCGACGTCCTGCGGCGCGATCTGGAGGCGGATTCCTGCCTGCAGCGCATCGATGCCGAGCACCCGCAGATCCTCGTTGAAGTCCCCGAGCGCTGGCGAGAGCACGATCGCCTCGATCCCGGCCTGTTCGGCTCGGTCGATCAATGCCGCCATCGCGCCGTCGCCCGCCGGATCGTCGTCGCGCGCGATGTAGAGCCGCCGCAGGATGTCCGGAAAGAGGATGGCTGAGAGATGGGCGGCCGAGAGCGCGGCCACCATCGGCATGGTCGGCAGGACGCATCTGAGCGACAGCATGGTCTCGATGCCTTCACCTGCCGCCATCACGTCCTGCGTCACGCCGAACCGGACCGCATGGCCGAGAAGGTCGCCCATTGCCCGCCTCGGCGTGTCGATCGGCGCCTTGCCGTCGCCATCGGGAGAAAGCCAGGTGCGATGCGCTCCGGTGATCCGGCCTGCGAGGTCGGTGACGGAGGCGATCATCGCCGGCCAGGTCTCGGTCGGCAAATACTCGTCGGGCCGATAGTAGCAGCGCGGGTGGAAGCGGAGTGATCCGGTTCCGTGCAAAGCCGTGATGCCGCGTTTCCGTAAGTACGCTTCTGCGACTGTGCCCGTAATCGGCTGCGACATGGCGAAGAGCCGTCGCGCGGCCTCCGACGATCCGGTGGGCGCCGTCGTTGGCCGCCGTTGACGGTCCGGTTCGGGTTCGGGACGCGGCAGGCTCAGGAAGGCCCTGGCCTCATCGGCAACGTCTTTGAAATCGGTGAGACCGCAGCTTTCTCGGATGACGTCGAGCAGGTCGCCATGTTCCGCGCTTGCGGCATCGGTCCATTTCCCCGCCGCGCCCTTGCCGGACTCCGGCCCGGTGAGTCGGACGAACATGGAGCGGCCGGGCGTGTTGCGCACATCGCCGACCAGCCAGTAGCGGCCCTCGCGATGACCGGCGGGCAGATAGTGCCGGCACACCGCCTCGGCCTGGCGGGCAAGTCGTCGCGCCAGTTCGGATGCGTCGTGGCGAGCCATTTACGCAGCCTCCCGTTCGGAGACGCGCTCGACCGGGTAGCGCTCCAGCACCTTCGCCAGCACAACGGCGCCGCTCGCATCGGTCGGTACGAACATGCGCAGCTTCCACGAAATGATCTCGTGGAACAGGCCGTATGCGCCGAGCCGGTCACGCATGGTGTCGGTGAAGCCCGACAACTCGATGCGATGGGCGCCCATGACGCGAACCCGGCGCAGTTGAAGTCCTTCAGCAAGGTCGAGGATCGTCCTGCCGTCGATCAGGGCCGCGAAGGCATCGTCCGGCGTCAGCGTCGTGGCGCCGGTGGCGGTCGCTTCCGCAACCCATGCCGGTGAAACCCGGCGGCCGACGATGCGCTCGCCGTCATCGGTCTGAAGCCGATAGACGCGCGTCGACTCGTGCGGCAGGCGCTTCCAGATCGGCAACAGCAGGCCGGCGACGACATGGATGGTGCTGTCGGAGAATTCCGGCACCTCGGCCAGCTCAGCGTTCCAGGCCTTTGCGAACGTGCCTTCATCGGCCTCGATCCAGTGCGTCTCGCCCATCATCTTCACCGGGATGTTGTGCGCCTCCATCGGCCGGATCAGGCGGACGCGCCGTTCGATCTCGCCATCGTCGAGCATCACGCTGCTGGTCGGGATCCGAACGGCCGCCCGGCCCGAACGCTCGTTGACGAGCAGCACGGCGCGACGATCCGAGAGATGAGCCAGGGCCTGGTCGAGCGCGACCGGCCGGTTGCGTTCGCGCTGGGTGATGGTCAGCAGCCGGGTTTCCGCGCCGGTGCCGGGATGGACATGGATGGTGCGCCGGCCGGTGACGACGAAGCTCTCGGCCTTGAGCGTCTCCAGCCCCATGTCATAGGTGCCAGATGCAATGGCGCCTTCGATCCTGGCATTCAGAAGCTGCTCGAATGCTGTGAACAGGATGCCCTGAAGTTCGATGGTCAGCGCCAGCAGGCGATTGAGGAAGGTGGTGATCGGCGGTAATTCGTCCTTGATGCCGTTCGCGTCCATGAGCGAGAGGCCGGTGGCATCCTCGAACATCTGAAGCGAACAGCCCTCGACCTTGCCACGCACCAGCAGCAGGTAGAGCTGCCGCAGCGCGTCGCGCGCATAGGGGCTTTCCAGATTGTCCTCGGGCCGGAACAGGCCCTGGCCGCCGGTCTGGCGCTGGCCGCGCGTGATCGCGCCGAGGGTGTCGAGCCGCCGCGCGATCGTCGACAGGAAGCGCTTCTCGGCCTTCACGTCGGTGGCGATCGGCCGGAAGAGGGGCGGCTGCGCCTGGTTGGTGCGGTTGGTCCGCCCCAGGCCCTGGATGGCGGCGTCGGCCTTCCAGCCCGGCTCGAGCAGATAATGGACCCGCAGCCGCTGGTTCCGCGCCGACAACTCGGCATGGTAGCTGCGGCCCGTTCCGCCCGCGTCGGAGAAGACGAGCACACGCTTCTGGTCGTCCATGAAGGCGGCCACATCGGCAAGCGAGGCCGAAGCGGCGCGATTCTCGACCATCAGGCGGTCGATACCGTTTGCGCCGGTCTTGCGCACGATGCGGCGGGAGCGGCCGGTGACTTCCGCCACCGTGTCGGTGCCGAAATGCTGTACGACCTGGTCGAGCGCGCCGGGAACGGGCGGCAGGGAGGCGAGCTTCTCGATCAGGCGATCGCGGCGGGCGACAGCCTCGCGGCTTTCAACCGGCTGGCCGTCACGGAAAACCGGCCGGGACGACAGGTTGCCCTCGCTGTCGGTGAAGGGTTCATAGAGCTGCACCGGGAAGCTGTGCTGCAGGTACGACAGAACATATTCGCGAGGCGTGATGTCGACCCGGACGTCGTTCCATTCCTCGGTCGGAATTTCCGCAAGGCGCCGTTCCATCAGCGCCTCGCCGGTCGAGACGATCTGGATGACCGCGGCGTGACCCTGTTCGAGATCGCGCTCGATCGAGCGGATCAGCGTCGGCGTCTTCATCGAGGTCAGCAGATGGCCAAAGAAGCGCTGCTTGGTGGATTCGAAGGCGGAGCGCGCCGC
The DNA here is from genome assembly GCA_041916695.1 of Devosia sp. GTDB lineage: Bacteria > Pseudomonadota > Alphaproteobacteria > Rhizobiales > Devosiaceae > Devosia_A. The sequence continues at coordinate 8,127 of JAYRZA010000029.1, forward strand.
CGACTTCGCCTGCCGGTTCAGCGTGCCATGCTCGCCGGTGATGTTGGCGGCCCGCATCGCCGCATCCAGATTGTTGTGGATGATGGCGAAAGCCCCGGCATAGGCGTCATAGATGCGCGTCTGCTCCGGCGTGAGCTGGTGCTCGACCAGCTCATATTCGATGCCGTCATAAGAAAGCGACCGGGCCGTGTAGAGACCGAGCGCCTTGAGGTCGCGCGCCAGAACTTCCATCGCCGCCACGCCGCCGGCCTCGATCGCCTCGACGAACTCGGTCCGGGTCGTGAAGGGGAAATCCTCTCCGCCCCAGAGGCCGAGCCGCTGCGCATAGGCGAGATTGTGGACGGTGGTCGCGCCCGTGGCGGATACATAGACCACACGGGCATTGGGCAGCGCGTGCTGGAGGCGAAGGCCCGCACGTCCCTGCTGCGAGGCGGCCTGTTCGCCGCGGTCGCCCTTGCCGCCGGCGGCGTTCTGCATGGCGTGGCTTTCGTCGAAAATGATCACTCCGTCGAAGTCGGAGCCCAACCATTCGACGATCTGCCGGACCCGCGAAAGCTTCTCGCCGCGCTCGTCGGACCGCAGCGTGGAATAGGTGGTGAATAGGACGCCTTCCTGGAGCATGATGGGCTTGCCCTGCGGGAAGCGGGACAGCGGCGTCACCAACAGCCGCTCCATGCCGAGCGCCGACCAGTCGCGCCGCGCGTCCTCGATGAGATCGGCCTTGGAGATCCAGACCGCCTTGCGACGCCCTTGCATCCAGTTGTCGAGGATGATGCCGGCCGACTGGCGCCCCTTGCCGGCGCCGGTCCCGTCGCCGAGCATGAAGCCGCGCCGGAATCGCACGGCATTCGGCGCATCGTCACGCGCGGCCGAGACCATGTCGAAGGTCTCGTCCACGGTCCAGGACCCGGCGAGGAATTCGCCATGGGCCTCGCCGGCATAGATCACGGTCTCGAGCTGGGCGTCCGACAGGAGACCATCGGTGACGATGTTGGCCGGCAGGCGCGGCCGATAGCTGGGCTTGGGCGGCGCGACCGAGGCCATCGCGGCCGACTGCACCAGCTTGGTCGGATGGACCTGAGAGCCGGGAATACGGATCGACTGAAGAGCGTATTCCTCATAGATCGCGTCCGTCAGCCGGGCGCCCTCGGCCGGCGTCCAGTCCACCGTCTCATAGTCGAGCTCGACGCCGTCGGGCTCGGCAAGGCTGGTCGGAACGGGAGTGGATGGCCGTGCGGCATATCCCCGAACGATGCGCGGAGCGGTGGTATTCGTGATGGAGGGAATGGCGGAAACGCCTGAGGAAGCGGCGACCGCCAGCCGTGCCGGAACATGCGTGTCGATCCAGCCAAGCAGCGTGGCGACGTCGGGCGCGACGCCTGGCGGGACCGGGAACACCGCCGGATCATCGGCAGGCAGCTTGTCGATGACGGTCAGGCGCGTGTCGATGGTGGTGCCGTGCCTGGCATAGACCGAGCCGTCGATGGCGGCGGTGAACACCACGCGCCCGCGTGCCTGCAGGCGAATGAACGCCGCCACCCAGGCCGGGTTGTCGGGAGAAAAGTTTGCGCCGGTGATCGCGACCAGCCGCCCGCCGTCGGCCAGGCGCGCCAGTGCCGAGGCGACATGACGACAGGCGGCATCGGCCATCCGGCCCGAGACGTTCGCCATCGCCGAGAATGGCGGGTTCATCAGCACGACGGACGGCACGACGGCCGCATCCAGATGATCGTCGATCTGCGCGGCATCGAAACGGGTGACGGGATTGGCCGGAAAGAGGTGGGAGAGGAGACCGGCGCGGGTCTCGGCCAGCTCGTTCAGGATCAGCGATGCGCCCGCGATCTCAGCCAGGATGGCGAGCAGGCCGGTGCCGGCAGAGGGCTCCAGCACGCAGTCGGCGGCGGTGATCGACGCGGCGGTCGCAGCTGCGAGGCCGAGCGGGATCGGAGTGGAAAATTGCTGGAAGGTCTCGCTCTCGGCCGAACGGCGCGTGTGGGTGGGAAGAAGGCCGGCGATCTTCGCCAGCATCGGCAGCATGGCAGCCGGAGAGCCGGCTTTGCGGGAAAGCGCCTTTCCGTATTTGCGCAGGAACAGCACGGTCGCCGCCTCGCAGGCGTCATAGGCGGTCTTCCAGTCCCAGGCGCCGGTCGCATCGGAGGCGCCGAAGGCCGTCTCCATGGCGGTGCGCAGGACGCCCGCGTCGATGCGCTGGCCGCGTTCGAGATGGGGGAGAAGAAGCCGCGCCGCCTCGGCCATGCGAGCGGCCGGATCGGTGACAGGGGCGAGCGGGATAGACGTGGCCGCAAGGGCGGCCGCGGATGCGGAGACAGTGGTCATGGAGGGAACCTCGAGGAGAGCGGGACGGGACGAACCGGCTGGCGCTCTCTCTCGACCGCACCGGCTCGAACCCGTCCCGGCGGCCCTCTTCCTCTGACCGGACCGATGATGGACCGTTGGCGCTTAGCCGAAGCGTCGCCCGGAAGCGGTGAAGGTGTAACCGTTGGCGATGATCGCCTCGTCGACCACGGCGTCCGAGGTCTGGTATTCATATTCCCGTTCGAGCTGGCGGTAGAGCCAGCGGGCGAGATCGCGCAGCGCCTCCGTCACGGCCTCCCCCGCATCGGCGGTCATGTCCTGGCAGGTCGGACTATCGAGCTCGACCGAGATCGCCATGCAGTATTCGTGATAGTAGTGGCCGCGATGGGTGGCATCGGCGCGAAGCTGATAGAAGTTCCGCTTCTGGACCGCCTGCAAGGCGTCCGCTATCCGGTGAAGCTCGCCATCTTGCGGCGCGTGCGCCCTGATCGTGTGAGCGGCGCCTTTCACATGGGAATAGAAGGCCTCGAAGCAGGCGCCATCGCCCTGCGACCAGAAACCGCGAAAATAAACGCACGGCTTCTGCCGCGTGCCGCCGCCATCGAGGCGCACGGCGCGGGTCTTGAGCCGGACCCCAAGAATGGCGCAGATCGCCTCGAAGTCCTCGTAGACAAATTCGTACCAACCATCGGTGTCCATGCTTTCGCGGAACCAGGCGCGCGCCTTCTCCTGCGCCTCCACGGACAGCTCGCCGAGCTGATAGACGGTGGTTTCAACGATCCTCGGCATCGTCCGACCCTCCCCCCACGAGCATGTCGGCGAGCCATCCGTGCGTGCCAATCCACGCGACGGACTGGCCGGCGCCGAGATCGAGCACATGCGCGCCGCCGCCGAAGGCATCGGTGCGCGGACGCGAGCAGGTGTTGGCGTATTGGAAACCCCAGCGGCCGGTGAGGCCGAAGGTTTTCGCACAGAGCAGCACGAAGTCGATGACGCGCTGCGGGTCGCCGGTCACGTCATCGCGGATCCAGAGCTGGGTGCCGCCATGTTCGGGCTGGATCGAAAGCTGGAAGCCGTCGGAGGGCGGGTCTTCCGCCACGCCGTCGTCGGACAGCCTGTTGTAGAGGTCGAGCGCGCGGGCTGCGTTCTGCGGCGTGCCGACATCAAGCAGGCATGAGAAATGAGTGAAATAGTCGGCCATGCGAGGCTCCTGAAGCGAGAGGAGCCCGGCTGTTTCCCGTTGCGGAGGGCCGGGCTCGGATAAGCGGATGGGGTGAAGGGATGCGAGGCGGCCGGGGCCGCCCCGCCTGGTTCGGCTATTCCGCTGCGATCATGCGGGCCGGGTCATCCTCGCCGTCGGCGCTGGTGGAAGACTCGTCGTCATCGTCGGAGAGGAAGTCCGGCAACGCCTCGGTTTCTCCCTCCGTCGTCGCCACGTCAGGAGCCAGCTCGGCACCGGCAAGGCGCAGCGGCTCGGGCAGCCAGCCGGTGTCGGCGAGCAGCCGCTCGGCTTCCTTCGCCATATCGCCCTTCTTCAGATGGTCGATGAGCTGCGCGGCCCGTTCGCCCGCGCCTTCGCGCACGGCTTCGAGGATGCGCGCCTTGGTGACGCGGCCGAGATAATTGCCGACGGTCGGACGCCAGCCCGCCACGGCCATGTCGAGGCCGGTGGCCCGGGCAAGGTGATCGGCCTCGGCAAGGCGCAACTGAACCCCATGCGCGGAGATCGCGCCGCCACCATAGCGGTCGGCCCGCTCATAGAGCGCATTGACGCCGAACGATGCGCAATGGGCGAACAGTTCGGCCTGCTCGGTGCCGGCGAGCGCGGTAAGCGCATCCCAGAGGTCGGCGACGTCAGCCGGCAGGCGCGCTTCCCAATCCTTGTGGCGCGCTTCGATCGCACGCGCATAGGGCATGTCCCGCAGTTCCGGCGACTGCGCCTGAAACACCGTGCCGCGTACCGCGACTTCCATCGCGACGCTGTGGGCGCTGTAGCGCGAGAAGACGTCGCGGCAGAACTTGTGCAGCACGGCCAGGAAGGCGGTCGCCGGGTCGCCCGCAAGCTTGTCCCTGAGCGCCAGCGTGCGCTCGGCGGTCAGCTCCATCACGAGACGGTCCGGCAGGGGCTTGATGGCGTCTTCCTCCTCGTCATCCGCCTCGATGGGCTGTCCGCCGATGCTAATGATCGTCCGCTGGCTGGAACCGTCCCCGTCGGGATCGCCCGCCGTCTTGCCGTCACCATCCTCGCCACCATCGGTGGCCGGAGCCTCGTCCTCGGGCTTCACATAGCCGCGGTCGACGAGCAGCGAGCCGTCGGAATCGATGCTGACGAAAACGCCGGCGCGCGCGATATCGGCCGGATCGTAGCGGACGGGACGGGTTTCCAGGGCGTCGATGGCGGTCTCGATCTCGCCCAGGCGCTCATCGACCTCTTCCGGCAGCTCGTCCGCGTCCTCATATTCGGCCTGGAGCTTGTCATACTCGGCGCGCAGGGCATCGAGGGTCGCCTGTTCCTCGGTCGTGCGATCGATCGGCGTGCCTTCCAGTTCGCGCAGGCCGTGGGTCACGCCATAGGGGAAGCTGACGGCAACCTCGATCCACTTCCAGCCTTCATTGGCGATCTCGTCGGCCATGACCTTCAGCTTCTCGGCGGCCAACCGGTCGAGCAGCGCCGCATCCTGCAGCCATCCGCCATCGTCGGACTGGAACAGGTCGCGCAGGACGATGCCGCCAGCCGCCTCATAGGCGTCGATGCCGACGAAGACGGCGCGCTTGTCGGAAGCGCGCACCGTCGATTCCGTCAGCATGCGGCGGATCTGATAGGGCTCCTTCGACCAGCTACTGCGGAGCGCCTCCCAGACCTGTTCCTGGCGGCTATGGTCGGGGGAGACGGTGAAGGCCATCAACTGCTCGAGCGACATGCCGTCCTCGGCATAGGTTTCGAGCAGCGCCGGCGAAACGGACGCGAGCCGCAGCCGCTGCTTGACGACGTTGACGGGCACGAAGAAGGCGGCTGCGATTTCCTCCTCGGACTGGCCCTTCTCGCGAAGGGTCTGGAAGGCGCGAAACTGGTCGAGCGGATGAAGCGGGGCGCGCTGGCAGTTTTCAGCGAGCGAATCGTCCTCGGCGAGGATGCCGGAGGCTGGATCGCGCACCACACAGGGCACGGGCGCGGTCTTCGTCAGGCGCTTCTGCTTGACCAACCGTTCGAGCGCGCGGTAGCGGCGGCCGCCGGCCGGGATCTCGAACATGCCGGTTTCCTTGCCTTCGGCGTCGAGCACGGGGCGGACGTTGAGGCCCTGAAGCAGGCCGCGCCGGGCAATGTCCTCGGCCAACTCCTCGATCGAGACGCCGGCCTTCACGCGCCGGACGTTCGACTGGCTGAGCACCAGCTTGTTGAAGGGGATGTCGCGCGAGGACGACAGGGTGATCTTCTGAACGGCAGTAGCCATCGGGATTTTCTCCGCGACGGGCGGCCGAAAGCCTCTCTCCCGGCCTCCAACCCGTCACGAAAATCCCCTCGGCCCTCTTCCTCTCGCGGCGGCGAAAGCGAAGGCCGAGGGGTGAAGGAGGAAGGAACCGCAGCCCGTGCGCTACAGACACCGGCATCCGGTCAGCCCTTGGGACGGGGACGCTCCGCCACGGCGGCCAGGACATCGTCGAGCAGTCCCTCGGCCGCCCGCAGCGCCCGTTCGGGCGAGATCGGCGCCGGGTTGCGCTTCGCCAGCTCGCGGATGCGATGACAGCGATAGTAGGGCGACAAGATCCGCGTCAGCATCCGCACCTCCGGGTGGCGCCGATGCAATCCGAGCCGTTCCGCGGCGGCCAATGCCTTGACCAGATCGTGCCGGACCTCATGGCGGCACCGGTCATCGTTCCACCCCCGGAAATGCAGGTAGGATTTCAGCGACAGTTCGACGGCGCATCCGATGAGATGAAAAAGGACCTCGCGCGAATGGGAATCGCCCGCCGCACGCAGGCGATGCGCCCCGGCGAGGAACTCAGCCGCATTGTCGAAGAGATATTTCCCTCGCCAGCGTGTCGATGGCTTGCGCGCCCGCGCGGATGCATCACCGGCCGCGGGGGATGACGCAGCCTTCTGCCGGTGGCCTCGCCGGCGCGATGGAGACGGCGCGCGCATCAGGCTGCCTCCCGCTCGTCGGCGTCGGCGGGCACTGGAGCAGGCCGCCCATCTTCGGGCACAAACTTTAGCAGCCAGTCGGCCGCCTTGCTGGCCTGCGACGCCGCACGGACGATGGCGCGATTGTCCTCGCGCAGGACCTCGGCCCAGGAGCCGATGTAGTCGGCGTGGCGCACGGTCGGCACGATGCCGAGCGCAGCACAGCAAAATGCCGCTGAAATCTCGGCTATCATCTCCTCGAAGGCGTACTTCTTCGTGCCAAAGGAACCGGAAAGATCGCGATTCAGGCGATGCGGCGCCCCGCTGGCATGGGAGCATTCGTGCAGGGCCGTCCGATGCCAGTTGATGGGCTCGAAGAAGGCCTGGGGCGGCGGGACCATCACATAATCGTGCGCCGGCACATAGAAAGCACGGTTACCTCCGATACGGAAATCGATCCCGCTCGCCTTGATCAGCGCCTCCACCTTCGGCTCGATCAGGCCGGGTTCGGGCGGCGGCGCGACAATGGCGAGGTCGTCGGGCAGGCCCTCGCATTGCGACAGGTTGAAAACCGTGAAGCGCTTCAGGAACGGGATCGCCTGGGCTTCTTCGCCGGTCTCCCGCGACCGCTTCTTCTCGTCGTCGGGAATGAATCGATCAGCATAGACAACCGTCGTTCCGCGCTCACCTTTACGCACATTCCCGCCGAGAGAGAGGGCCTGACGGAAAGTCAGCCAGCTCTGGCCGGGGAAGCCACGCTCGATCACAGCACCCCAGAGGATCAGCACATTGATGCCGGAATAAGCTCGGCTGGTGGCGGCGTTTTTCGGCATGGCGAGCGGCGCTTTCGCCGCTGCCGTGCCCCAGGGCTGGATCCAGGGTAGCCGGCCGGCCTCCAGCTCGGCGAGGATCTTTCCGGTGATTTCGTCATAGAGGCTCGTCCGGTCGGAGCCGGAACGGGCGCGAACAGCATGTCTGGACATCGCAGGTCTCCGCGACGGGCGCCGGAGGCCTCTCCTCCAGCCCTCAACCCGTCACGGCAAACCCGGTCCGCACTCTCACTCTCGCCCGTTCAAAGGCGTAGAGACGCAGAAACGTATTCGCGGCATTTACGACTTGCCCCTATTCTCGCGTCAGGGATGGAAGCCCGGAGGGGGAAGACCCGCTTGTCGGGGCTTCAGCTTTGCCGACAGCCCGGCCCGAAGGGCGACGTCCACCCCCTCATGGTGGGGCGCTCGACGAGGCAAACGGAATTGTCTTCGCAGCTTGAACCGACTATCCGGATCAATCCGGCGGATCGGTCGGGATCGTGTCGGTCGGTGTTCCGCAAACTCTGCAGATGATGATGAACAGCCACATTGTCATTCAAGTCATGCTTTGCGTGCTGTCCTGCGAGCCGGCGGAAATCCGGGTCTGGGACGGAGATTCTATACGGCTGGGGCTGACCAGCCGGGCGGAGTCCGTGCGCATTTTCAACATCGACGCTCCTGAGATCGACGGTCAATGCACTTACGAATCCGAACTGGCCCAGCAGGCGAAGCATAGGCTCGCCGAGATCATGGAAGGTAGGCGCGTCGAGCTGTTCCGGCAGGGGAACGATCGATACGGCCGCACGCTTGCGGTGATTCAGGTCGACGGCGCGGACGTCGGCGACCAACTGGTTCGAGAAGGTCTCGCCCGGACATGGAGCGGCAGGCGAGAGGCGTGGTGTTAGCTCCTCAATAGGCTGCCGCAAGGCTGCCGCAGCAGCCGGACCCCTTGCGATCGATTGCCAGTTTCATGTCAATGATGGCTCGCTCGACGCAGGTCGGATCCGACGGGGCAAAGTTGATCGTCGTAATCTTGCCATTCAGCACTTCAGCAACTGTCGGACGGCAACTGCATTTCGCGCTGAAGATCATCTAGTCCCTTGATTGTGAAACTCATGGGTTTCCTGCCCGCGAAACGTTGCGACCGCCTTTCTGTCCGGAGTACTGTGCCAGATTCGCTGCATCGATGTTTGCGGCGGGCGCTTTCGTTACAAGACCTGCAGCGCGCAGGCTGGCATCGGCCCCGGCGTAGCCGACCTTTAGCAACAGTTCGATTTCGGAAGGAGAAAAGGGATTGAGGCGGGTCCGCAGGCGGGCTGCCAGCAATGCGGCGTCGTCCGGAAGCGAAACCGCATCCTCGAGGCCGTAGGCGCTGATCGGGGTCTCGATGCTCCAGAAGGCAACATGACGCTGTTTGAGATTGTGAACGCCAAAGAGCAGGCGCTTGCGGGAGTTTTCCGCCTGCTGCTGGACGATGTTAAGGACCCGATAGACTTGGCCGAACCAACGGCCCGTCGGTGAGCCAAGTTCAGGCATGGTGGCGCCGGCATTGCTGACCAGAACGGTGCGGCAGCGGCGCCAGATGCGTTCCAGACCGAGATTGTCGTACACGCCGCCGTCGGTCAGCACGGCCTGCTGCGTGAAAGGTGCCTTGTGTAGATCGGCCCCGTCCATCGGTTTGACGCTGCCGCTCTCAAAGTTGAGCCGGACGGGCGATAGGAACGGCGGAAACGCGGACGATGCAGCAATGACGCAGGATAGAGCCAGACGCGGATGGTCGATCCGACCGACGCGGTGATCAGCGGCGTAGTCCTTGGCAAACCTCCATCCGCTTCCGGTCTGAAGATTGGTTGCCATGAACGTGAAGCGCGGCTTATCGGGGAGGTCCTGCAGGGTCGCTCCACCGAACAGGTGGCGGTCATAGGCTTTGGCCACTTCGCCTGCTGCGGTGAAGCTTGGAAGGAGACCCAGAAGAATCGCCTTCACATCGACGCCGACGGTCGCAAAGCGGGCGATCGGACCGATGACCTGTTCATCCAGGTTCATCGCGCGACCATTCGCGTCAAAGTTCAGCCGGGACCATGCCGTGCCGAGTACGCCTGCCGTGATGGAGCCGCCCGAGACGCTCGCGATCTCACGCAGGCGCGGCAGGAAGCCGAACTCATTGAGCCGCACCAACGCGCCCGCGTGATAGAGCATGGCACGGTAGCCGCCGCCGGACAGGCACAGACCGATGACATCCTCGACTTTGCCTCCGGTCAGAAAATCGTTGCGTCCGGCCTGGGCCTCGAAAAGGCCCTGAAGATCACTACGCTGTGGTGTCGCCGGAGCATCCGCTCCTGTCACGACGCGCCTCCAGCATCCGTGAGACCTGCACCGCTGACGGCAAACGTAAAATGCCCATCCTGCGCCGCAATCGCCATGAGCCCCGGCAGACCTTCGTTCTCCAGTTCCTGCCCGAGCCAGAGAAGCTGGACGATGTCGGTGCTGCTGGGCATGGCTGACGCGCGGTCGGGGTGCGAATGCCATTCCCCGACATAGCGAAGTTGATACAAGGTCGCGGCAACCGCCGCGCTGACCTGTCCGGCTAGATCGGCGACGCCGCGTTCAAATCCGGTTTGCGAGGCGCGGCTGTCCTCCGGGGCCGGGAGCGCGTGTGCGATGTGGACCGATTGACGGCTCATATCCGCGATTCCCAGGAGAACCCCGCCCGTTTCATTCGGCAGCTTCGCGTGCCGCATGGTGGCAAGACGATCAAGGAGGTCTGCGTCATAGGAGACGGTCCATGCACCGAAGGAGACACGGGTGACTGCCGCGCCCTTTCGCTGAACACGCTGGACTTCCCCCGTGGTGGACAGAGTCCAGATGGTGATGGCGGCACCATCGTCCGCCAGCGCTGACGCGATACCCTTGGCCGCGAGCGCGCTCAGGATGGCGGCATTGCTTGCCGGAATGCGGTTGGTCAGAGCTCGGCAGGATCCGGTGTAGCGCACGCCGGGACCGTCTGTGCCGAGATGTCTCGCCAGAGACGGCTCCGTCAGTATGAACCGGTGATACTGTGCCTCCAGATCGCGCAGGGTGAGCGCGCGGTCAGCGCTTTCGGCGAGAAGGACGACTGCGGTTCCGGCGGGATTGAAGAAAGCGCAGACGCGGCGCGCCGTCACATCCGGCAGATCGGACAAGTGCCGGGAGACCGCAACGGACGCGGAAGCATCAATGATAATATCGGCGTCCTTCAGTGCGGCCGCGAACTTGGGCGCAGCCTGGTCATCCGGCTTCAGCACGTTGCAGGCAATGGCCGCCACAGGTTCGCCGAGGAGCCCCGAAAGCCGGTGTGCGAGCGCGGCGGCCTTTGGTGCGCCGATATCTGTGGCAAATAGGGCGTGGCGCACGAGATTGTGCGGCAGGAGATGATCCTCATCGATGATCGTCCATTCAAACGCGCCCTCGCGCGCGAGATCGGCAGAGAGCTGAGAGCCGAGAGAACCTGCACCGATCAGGACCGCACGACGGCGGTCGGGCCCTGCGTGACCCGCAACGGCTGCGGCGAGATCGCGGTTCAGCGCGAAATGCACCTGAGCCGGCTCGATGCGTGACGGGTCGGAGCTGGCTGCTCCTTCCGGAAAGGCCAGCATGTAGCCGCGCTTATCACCGACGCCGGTATTGTTGGCATAGAGCACGCCGAGCGCGACCCCGATGTCCCCGGCGGTGTCGTAGGTCAGGAACGCGCGGACGTCATTGACGCCGGGCCGCTCTCCGACAGCGATCGGAAAGGCGACCACAATGGCGAGCCGCGTTGAAAGGCGGCGCACATGGTCCGGACCAAGGCCTTTCCATGTCTTCAGGCGCGATTTCAGTTGGTCAATGAGGCGGATGCCGTGCGGCTCAAGCTCGGCAGCAAGTGCCGTGAGCGTGTCCGGCGCATGACGAAGCCGGGCCATGGCCTGCGGCTCGGCCTGAAACGCCAGCACCGTGAAGGCTGGGGGATGAGGATCATTCGGCACGGCGGGGCGCGAGATGATAAGGTTCTCGTTGTCGGGCCGTATCATGCCCGCTAGTTCGATAGGCTCCTGTCCTTCGACCAGCGCGGCGGCAGGAAGTATCAGGCCGATTTGCGAGCTGAAGAACAACGGATCGGGTGGTTGCGCCGGGTCGTGCAATTCGCCCCGCGCTGCCCTGGCGAGCCAAAGCTGAATACGACGCGCGATGTCCTGGGCGGACACAGTCAGTCGGGCTTCAGCCCATGGGCGGTCATCTATGCACAGGGCACAAGGGCCGCCCGGCGGCGACCAGTTCTGATGCAGCGTATCGGGGAAGTCCGGACGCAGCGATACAACGCTGAACGGACCCTCGGTGAAGGGGAATACGACGGCAACGGGTTCAACGGCCTTGATCGGGTAGGCCAGGTCCTGTGGACGTTCGACATCGACATCCAAGGCTACTGCGGCGTGGCCGCTTTCGGATGACTGTCGCAGGCCAGCAAGGGTGATACCGGGCAGCGATCCCTGCACGGCGAGGGACGCCAGTTCTCTTGAGAGAACCGGCGTCAGTTCACCGATGTCGGCGACTTCAGCACCGAAGCTGGTCCACCACGCGTGCAAGGTCATGCGCTAGCCCGCCCGCGCCGGGGTCGAGATCACGCTGGCCGCACCGACCGTTGCCGACACCGACAGCAGCGTCGCGCCCCGCTCGGTGATTTCGATGGTCGAGGGCTTGGGCTTGCTTGATGAGGGCAGGTCCATCGTGACCTTGAAGGCTCCGTCCTTCATATTGGCCACACGCTTGTAGTAGTTGGCCGCTTCTCGGTGCGGCGGCTGCACATCTTTGTCTTCAGCGCTGCCCTTCACCGGGATCGACTTGCTGGTGGACATCATCGTGCAGCGCGGCTGACCCTGTGCTTCGTACAGCCATTTCACGTCGGGGGTGGGCTTGGTCTCGTCCTCACCTTTCTCGGGGCCAATTGACAGGTACGAGCAGTGATGCGGGATCTTGAAGATATCCCAGCGCAGCCGATCTTCCCGCTTGTGACGCCTTGTGGTCTGCACGATTTGATCGATGGAATCGTAGTTGATGTCGGACATGAACAGCGCGTGAGTTTCACGCGAACCTTCAAGGAAGGTCGCCTGGAACACGACGCTGTCCTGGTTGCGGTCGACGATTCCGTTATCATCCTGCCGCCAGCCGAACGGGCTGTGGATGAAGAACTGCACCCGCTCCGGCCCGGCAGTCGAGAACCCCGGCACGAGCTGCCCTGCATCGGTGATAAGATGCGCGCGCGATTCCAAGGTCAGGCCGTTCTTCTCCAGCCACTCCTTCAGTTTCGCGGGTCGGGAGAACACGCGGATGCCGTTGCCCTCCTTGAGGCGGTAGCGGGCCTCCTGCCGGATGATGCGCGCGCTGTCCTGGCAACCTTCTTCGAGGATGGCGGCAGCAGGGACCCACAATTCCCGGATTTTGATGCGGCCTTCACCCTGATACTTGGCGGCATGGTCAAGCCAGAAGAAATCCCCGGACCCGCAGCAATGATCGTCGTCGAGGTGGGTAAACAGCACGACATCGTAGTAGTCGCGCTTGGCAGCGCGCAGGTCAGACTTCAATTCGGTCGGCAGATCGATGCGCCGATCCCATGGGTCTTCGGGGTTGCGCATGTCGGCATAATCCACAAGCAGCTTTCGGCCGTCGGCAAGATCGAAGCGCGTGCAGTCGGCATTGCCGAGCGGATGAAATGTGAGTTTAGCGGTCATGGGGTCCTTCTTCCTGCTCTGCCCTTGCGGGCGTTGTGATGCGCCGCCTGGGCTTGCGCTTGTGCGGCTCGGTTGTGTTTGGCATTTGCATCGTCCTCCCTTTCGATCTCGTTCAATGAATCTGTTTAACGGCTCTCAAAAAAATTACCCGACAGGGCAGTAGACAAATTCGACGCCGCCAGTGTCGGCGGCGCTTTCGCGCCTGAGAAGAAAGCCCTGTTCCCAGAGTTGCTTGAACTTCATGCTGGCATTCGCGATCGAGAGGTTCCTTTGCGCCGCAAATTCTGCCGCGCGTGTCTGCGGACGGCTCATCGCGAACTGAAACGCCTCACGCGTGCCTTCACTCGGCTGAAGGCCAATCAGTGTTGCGTTCTTTCCCTGCCACACCAGCACTGGCTGTTCCTTCTTTTCGCCTGCCGCATCGATATTCTCGATCATGTCGGGATCAGTCAGATCGACTAGGCAGAACCCCTTGGTACGGCGAAATCGCCGGGCCAGTTCGATGATGGTTTCGGACGCGAAGGATATGTCCACGCGCTTTACATCCTTCATCGATACGCGGAAGACGACCGTGCCGGCGTGGTCTTCCACAAAGCCGAGCAGACGCTGATAGACTTCTCGTCCCTGGCTGCGCCCCCATCCTTCAGGGCGGTCCATGTATGAAATCAGGGGAAGCACCCGCGTCGTCACCTCGTTCATCGGGTTCATTTAATCAGATTCGGGTGAGACGTCAAGCACCCAGCCCAAAGGCAAAGGCAATATGTGTGCCCCACAGCAGCGGCAGGCCTTCGTAGCAATAGGCGCGGTTTGGTTCATAAGCGCCACGGGCTGGCTTTAGCAGGACGCGCTGGTTTGGAAGGCGCACGTCCAGCGACGCATCGAATTTGATCGCTTTGGCAGCGCAGCCCTTCAACCCGCAACCCCGGTCGGCCCCATGACGGGAAAGCCCTTGGCGGAAGACCTCCACAAGCAGGTCCGTATCCGAGAGCTGTGCCAGCTTGGGGAACTCGGTGCGCAAGGACGGTCGCAGCGTCTGCATGATGCCTAGGCCGCTGTCGGAGACGGCCACAGAAAGACGGTTGCCGCCCGAGTAAACTTGAAGAGCCGCATAGCCGTCCAGTTGCGTGGCACTGTGCGAGAAAATGTTGTCGATAAGTTCGGCGAAGATCGTCCAGGTGGCGCCTTTGAGTTCCTCCACGTCTAGACGGCTGCTGCATGCATAGGAAATGGCGTCGCTCAAGCGGGTCGGTAACTCCTCGTCGCGCTCATCCTTGTTGATTCGGGCGATCTCGACCAACATGCTGTTACCGCCCCGATGAAGGCGCGCCCCGGAATAGAACGGCCTTGAAGGCAGGATTTCGACATCGGTTGAGAGGTGATCGAAGAAGCCCATCCGGTTCAGGTAGCCCATGGTTCCGGATTCGCCCTCTTCGAAATTCAGGCGCACGCGGCGTGTCGTGTAGGCGAGCTGGTTGGCAAGTGAAAGCAGACGGATCGCGCCATCGACCATGATCTTGCAACCGACAGGAAACGCGAAAACGACCTCTGTCGTGTTGTTGTTGTGTGGTCCGCACGAATCCCGCAGCGCCGCTTCAAATCGTGAGGCATTGATCCAGTTTGCGGGGAAACTCACCGTGCAGAGCATACAACACCTTTCGCGAGTCACATGATCGAAAGATCGCCTGCTGCCAGATTAGGCTGGTCCCTTCGGTAGAAATATATACGGCCAACGTTGTTCAAAAAGGGCTGTCGGTCTTTCGAGCTGGAGCTGAAGGAAACAGGCTCACTAGGCACCTGAGGTCTGCTGTCGGGCGTCAATGACCATTGTTGGAGCCGAGGGCGCGACGGTGATCACGGCGCCCGCGGTCATCAGCACGATCAGCCCGCGCTCGGCGCCGGTCATGTCGAGATAGGCGCGAACTTGCGAGCGATAGTGATCGAGCGTCTGCGGATCGGGGTTCACGTCGCTCTTCCAGTCGACGACGACGCCGGGGCGACCCTCGGCAGTCAAGGTCAGCGCGTCCGCGATGCCAGCGGTCGCGGTCTCCTCGCCATCATCCGCGCGGGCGGCGTAAACGGGAAACTCGGCTAGCAGTGCCGGGCGCAATGCCGCGATCTCGGGCAGAGCCAGGGTCCGCATGACACAGCCCGCCAGTTCCTCGGCCGAAAGACCTGTCGCCGGATCGGCAACCGGCGAACGGCCGAGCGCCCGAATGAGCACGTTGGCGCGTTCGGTGAGGGCCGGCGTGACCGCATCGGTTTCTCCGGTCAGGACTTCCTCCATGAGCTTATGGAGGATCAGCCCGCGCTCGCGGCCGCCCTGGACCGCGACTGCCGCTTCAAGTTCACGCGGCTGGTCATCGCCCGAGCCCATCCAGATTCCGGCCTCTTCCTCCTGGAGCAGGGCGCCGGACGTGCTCTCGTCGCGGCTCGGCGCCAGCCAGGTGAGGCGCGTCTGCCGGGCGGCGATGGCCGCAGCCTCGGCCGCGAAGGTGTCGCGCGTCTGGGTATTGCCCGCGCCAGCGCCGGCGACTGCCTCCCCGAGCGGCAGATGCGAGACATCGAGGCCGGGCAGATCGGCAAGCGACAGATCGACGAGACCAATCCAGGCCGATCTCGAGGGCGTTGTATCGAGCCGGGGCAGAACGAGGAGCTCGCGGGCACGCGTCGCCGCGACATACCAGAGCCGGATGCGTTCGCAATCCAACTCGTCCTTTTCCGCCTGGCGCGCGGTCTCATACCCCTCAGGCGCGACGCCGAGAACCGGGCAATAGAACGTGTCGGTCTGACGGTCGATCACCGCGCTGTCGGGCGCCATGACGCCCGTCATGGTGTTGACGGGGATGACGATTGGCCATTCGAGGCCCTTGGCCGCGTGCATGGTGAAGAGCGCGACGGCTTCTTCCTGCGCGTCGGGCCGGCCTTCCACGGCGCGCGCCTCGTCGGTCCAGGCTGCGGTCATCGCTTCGGCGAAGGCGCGAAGCCCGCGCACGGCGTAGCCCGTCGACAGGCTCAGATAGAGATCGACATTGGCGAGCGCGCGTTCGGCCTGACCGCGATGGCGCTCGAGAAGGATGGGACGAACCCGCATCACGTCTACGGCCTGCGAGAGAAGCTCGTGCGGCGTCGTGCTGTTGCTGCGGCGGTAGAGCGTCTGCAGCTTTTCGATGATCTCGCGTGCGAGCGGATGAGCGACGGTGGTGGGATCGACGCCGAGATCGAGACGGGGAATCCTATCAGGCTGTTCCTCGGAGCGCGGCAGCGTCCAAACGATATCCAGGAGCTCCTCTTCGGTGAGGCCGACCAGCGGGCCGCGCAGCAGCGCGCCGAGCGCCAGCGTATCGCGCCGGTCGGCGAGAACGCGGGTCAGCGCGATTAGGTCCTGGACCTCCTGGCGGCGGAACAGCCCCTTGCCGGCCTGTGTCGCCACCGGAATGCCGCGACGCTCCAGCGCCTCCTCATAGCGCCACAGTTCGGCGCCGGTCGGCGCCAGCAAGGCAATGTCGCCCGGCTGGCAAAGTCGTTCCGCACCACTGCGCCGGTCGATGATGGGCTGGCTGCCGATCAAGCGCGCGCACAGTTCGGCCACGGCGTCGGCTTCGGCGTCGCGCTGCTGCTCGGCGCTGGCCTTGCCGTTTTCGTCGGCAACAGCGATGTCGAGCGCCGCGACGCACAGGCCGTCGCCCGGGTCGTCGTGGAACGGGTCGAGGGCCGTGAATCCGGGTTGGCCATCCGCCGACAGCACGGTCTCGAAGCGCTCGTTGACGAAAGTGAGGATCGACGCGCAGGAGCGGAAATTGGTGGAGATCGACAGCAGGCTGTCGGGATCCTGAGCGTGAAAGGCCTCGCGCGCCTGCACATAGGCGCTGACGTCGGCGCCGCGGAAGCGATAGATCGCC
The DNA here is from genome assembly GCA_041916695.1 of Devosia sp. Taxonomy (GTDB): domain Bacteria; phylum Pseudomonadota; class Alphaproteobacteria; order Rhizobiales; family Devosiaceae; genus Devosia_A. The sequence continues at coordinate 25,015 of JAYRZA010000029.1, forward strand.
TGCTTGGGGTCGCCGACCAGGAAAAGCGCGCCCGGCCGGATCAGGAACCGGGTCCAGTCAGGATCGCCATCGACCGGATCGCCGCACAGCCGCCAGAAGATTTCGGTTTGCAGGGGATCGGTGTCCTGGAACTCATCAACCAGGACGCGCGCAAAGCGCTGTCCGAGTGCGCGGCGGACATCATCATGGTCGCACAGCAGATCGCGCGCGGCAAAGACTAGATCATCGAAGTCGAGCTGGGCGCTCGCGCGCTTGTGGTCGCGATAGCGCTGCAGGATCGGACGCACCTCCTCGATCAGCGCCGCCAGAACCTGGCTGGCCGCCGCCTGAAGAAGCGAAGTCCAGGCATCGCAGCAGGCGGTGTAGTGGCCTTCGGCGGCGATGTTCAGCCGCTCGCCATCTGCCTTGGAGAGGCCCGCGTGCTTCGCCGCCTCGGTCCATTTGCCCTTCTTGCGATAGGAAGCGAAGGTGCCTGCCTTGGTGCAAAGGTCCGGGTGCGGACGCGAGGTCAGAAGCCCAACCAAGCCCGAGGGTGTCGTGGGATCGGGACCGGCCGCGAGCGCGGTCGCCATCTCGGCCAGCCGCTCGACGATCACGACAGTTTCCGGCTCGGTCGCCGCCGCTCCACTCATGAAGGCCGCGAAATCCGCTGTCGCCTGCCGGAACGCCGCCAGATGACCGTCGAGCGGGGAGACGGGCGGCGCCGCGAGGGTGCGGCGGCGCCGCATATTCTCGGCGATCTTATGGACGAGCGCCACGGTTTCACCGGGGCTGTGCAACACCATTTCGGCAAGGATGCCGCCTTGGTCGCCGGACAGACGCTCCCGCAGCCAGCCATCGACGATCTCAAGGAAGGTGAGATCGGCTTGATTGCGGTCCATGACGCCGGCGCCGGGATCGATGTCGGCTTCGGCTGGGTAGGGCTTGATCAGGCGCTGGCAGAAGCCGTGAATGGTCGAGCAGGTGATTTCGTCGATCGCGGCGCTCGCGGTCGCGAGATTGTCGCGCTGCGCCTGCGACAGGCCTTCGGGCAGCGCCACGCGCAGCTCGGTCGCGACGTCGCCGGCCGAGAGGTCGGCGACAATTTCGCGGACGCGCGAGAGAAGCTCGCTGGCCGCCAGCTCGGTGAAGGTGACGGCGGCGATGGCCCGCGGAGCGACGCCCTCGGCGAGCATGACGGCGATGCGTCCGGCCATGACGGCGGTCTTGCCAGAGCCCGCACCGGCTTCGAGGAGGATCGACCGATCATGGAGGCTGATCGCGTCGCGGCGCGCGCCGTCATCCTTGAGGGCCTTTGACACGCTGCTCATCATTCCGCCTCCCAGATTTGAGCGACTTGACCGAGCCGTTCGGTCGCAGCCGGCAGCTTGCGTTTGCAGTAAGTGGCGCTGGCGTTCGCCGGCAGGGCGAAGGCGAGGTCGTCATAGTCGCCGCCCGTGTCGGGGCCTGGCAGTGCGGCGCCGCCGGCGAAACTGATCCTGGCCGCACTCAAATAGCCGGTGATCTCAGCGAGCACCGCCTCGGGATCGTCGAGCTGGAGGTCGACCTGTTCGCGCGGGAACAGCAGTGAGGCGCTGATCGCGATGTCATCGCCCAGCAGCGCCTTCACCGCGAAGGCGTAGAGGCAGCGCTGAAGCTCCCGTCCGCCGTTCAGCCGGATCGCGGCCCGGGGAGCCCGGCCCGTCTTGTAGTCGCGAACGAGCGCGCGCTTGCCGTCGCCCGCGATGTCGAGCCGGTCGATATAGCCGGCGATATTGAACCCGGTATCGGGGATCGTGACTGGTACGCCAGGATCCCACGGGGTCGCCGCGTCCGACTTGGGCTCGGCCCCGCCGAAGGGCACCTCGCCATAGGAGCGGGCACCCGGCAGATGCGCATCGCCATATGCAAGAGCCCGGCCTGCCAACAGCCGGGCATCATCCAGGGTGCGCCCCCAGATGACGGCCGGCGGGACCGCGCGTTCGCTCTCCCAATCGGCGGCGACAACCCCTGCGGCCCGGTCCACAGCCGCCGTGACCTTTTCGGCGTCGGCGGATGCCAATCCACCGGCGCTTTCCAGGTCGTGCAAAGCGCGGTCGAGAACCACGTGAACCAGATCGCCGACGCCTAGCGCATCGAGCACGAGCGGCTCGGCGCTGCTTTCGGGCACGCGCCAGCCAAAGGCATAGACCCAGGTGAAGCTCAGCGGATTGCGCAGCAGACGCCGGAGCGAGCTGGCCGACTGGGTGCGGGCCAGGATTGCCAGAATGAGCGGATGATCGGGCCGGATGAGCCCGTCATGCGCCGTGATCTCGGTGCGCCGCCAGTCGCGCCAGCAGCCTTGCGCGCTGACCGCCTGCGGATCGGCGCTGAACTCCTGCGGCCGGGCCATGAGGCGGTCGGTTTCGCTGAAGGCGTGGGCCGGCACGGCGTTGCGGCGGAGATAGACCTCCTCGCCATGCCCGGCGAGCAGCGGGCTGCGTCCCAGCAGGCGCCCGTCGCTGTCGCGCCGGGCGCGCGAGAGGACGACTTCGCCGTCCGTGGTCGCCAGGATCGTCTCGAAATCGCGGCGATCGGCGAGGCTCACCGGCAGCGGGTCGAGCTCGGCGGTCGGGATGATATGGTCCGGGATCAGCCGGTCTTCGGCGATTCCGCGCGGCCAGCGCGAGGAGTTGAGGCCGATCAGCCGCACGAAGCGGCGCGGCGAGGCCGCGAGCGCACTGGCCGGCATCCAGGCGACGGACACGCACGCCTCCAGCCCGTCGTCCTGCTTCAGGGTTTCGAGGGTGGCGTCGATCGAGGCCGCCGGCCCGGCGAGAAGGGCCTTGCGCCAGATGGCGAGCGCGCGGCCAGTGAGGAAGGCCTCACCGATCTCGGGCGCTGTGTCCGGCCCCTTGTCGAGCAGGTCGATGGCTGCGCGCAAGGCCGGGGTGTGATCAGCGCCATCCGGCCAGTCCTCGGACTTCAATCGCCCCAGCAAGCGGTTCCAGGCGTTCGGCGTCGACATCGGCGCATCGGCCGGCAGGACGCGCAGCCAGCCTTCGGGAAGCGACTCAAACGGCGCGGAGTCCCGACACAGGGCGGCGAGGCGGCGGAGCCGGGACTGCGACAGGCCGCGAACCGCGATATCGGCCAGCGCGGCGGCCGCCTGGCCTTCACGGGTGGTGACGGCCCTGACGCCATGGACGAAGTGCAGGTCGATATTGGCGTCCGCGCGCAGGGCGAGAAAGTGATCGTCATAGTCGGCGGGCGAGGCAGTGGCGATCGCGATGTCAGACGGCGCCGCCCGCCCGGAGGCGAGGAGCGACCGCGCCCAGCGCATGGCCTCGATGGCTTCGTGATAGGCCGTCGCGGCGCTGACCGCGCTGACCTCCGGGGTTTCCGAGGGTGCGCGCAACACCGCGACACCGGTGCCTTCCAGCCAGGCTGGCGCCGGCCGCGGCCCGGCCGTCCATTGCACGGGAATATGCGCGGTGAGCGCCTCAAGGAGCGGCCGCCAGATGGGCGAGAGCTCGGTGAGGCCGGCGATCTCCATGGGGCCGAGAACGGCGGGCGCATGGGCGATACGGCTGGTCGCGGCGGCGACGATGTCGATGGGCCGGATCACGCCGGCGGGAAGCTGCGCCAGGACTGCCGCCTCCAACCGCGCGATGGCCTCGAGTCGCGGATGCTCGTCCGCGCGCGCCGCAAGGTTGATACCGGCGCGCCAGGCCTTGTGCAGGGTGTCCGCGGCCGCATCAATCATGCCGGGCAGCGACTTGATGCCTTCGAGCTCGCCCATCGGCGTCGTTGTCAGCACGGCCTGGATCGCCGCGCGCAGGCTTTCGTCATCGATCGGCCGGACAAAACCTCCGGCCAGCCGCACCGCCGCCTGCTCGAAGGACATGACCTGCAGGCCGTGGCGGCCGGCGCGCGCCGCCGCCAGGCGGCGTTCCCGCATGGCGAGGCGGCCGTGAACCACGAGGGTGGATCGACTCGCGACGGACATGGCCGCTTTCCTTTCCGGGGGGTTACTTCTTGTTCGGACGCTGGGTGAGCGCCGATGCGGCTGCTGTCTTTGCGGCCTTACTGCTCTTGGGATTCCGCAGCACCTTGGCGGCAGCGCTCGCCGCCCGCTTGCTGGTGACTTCGCCCTTTGAACCACGTTTCGGCATCGTCTTGCCCCCGTGAAATTCGCGCCGATCACCATTGACTGGCGCGGTAGATGGGAATAATAATTACACGGATCGCGTCGGTATGTCCATATACTTTTTATCCCCATCGACGCACGGAGACGAAAAGCAATGTTGGAAGGCGCCGCGGCGTTGAAATGGGGCGTGGAGCGCCGGCTCGAGTTCATCGAGTTCCGGCTGTTCTGGGAGGGCGGCGTCAACCGCTCCGACATCATCGAGATGTTCGACGTGTCCGTGCCCCAGGCGTCGAAGGACCTGACGCTCTATCAGGAGCGCGCGCCTCAGAATGCCATTTATGATAAGAGTGCCAAGCGTTACGTCGCCAGCGATAAGTTTACGCCCTGCTTCCTGAAGCCCGACCCCCATGGCTATCTCAATCAGCTTCGCTCGATCGCTGACGGCATTCTTGATCCTTCCCATGCATGGCTCGGTCATCTTCCGTCATTCGGCGTCGCCCCAAGCCCTGCTCGGGGTATTAGGGCCGAAGTGCTGAGGTCGGTACTATCGGCGATACGCCAGCACGCGGCAGTGGAGATCCGGTATCAATCGCTGTCGAGTTCTAAACCCAGATGGCGCTGGATATCTCCGCACGCACTCGGTTTTGACGGTTTTCGATGGCATGCTCGCGCGTTTTGTGGTGCCGATCGGAGCTTCAAGGATTTCCTCCTGTCTCGCATCTTAGAGACGCGGGCCTCGAAACCCTGCGAAGCTGACGCAAGCGAAGACAAGGATTGGCAACAAGAGATCACGCCGGAGATTGGACCACACCCCGGGCTTTCTGATACGCAGAAGAAGGTTATCGCGCTCGACTACGGCATGCGTGACGGGAAAGCGCATGTAAGGGTTCGTAAGGCTCTTCTTTATTACACGCTGAAGCGCTTGGGCTTGGATGTTGATCCAAGCACACGTGCCCCACAAGACCAACAGATCGTCCTTCTGGCGTCGCCGACGTCTGCTGAAGGTCAATCGCGAAATGCTGAAGGAGCCGTCTGATGCCCGACTCGAATCTGAAACAGGAGCTTAGGCGGCGATTGTTCAAAGGGATATTTGTTAATATTGCCCATGAAGTGAATACGGGCGTGGTGTGGGTTGGATTGCATTATGCTCGCGCTTCGAACTAGGACTGATATGGCGAGCAATGGCGGATCGCTCACCCGAACTGAACAAAAGACTACACTTTGGTGCGGCGCACGTGCCGAAGACGCTAAGCTTTCCTTGTTCGGCATGAAGCTCTCAGGGGGCGGAGCGCATCAATCCAAGACGATGATGTTCCGCGAACTCGAAGCCCTGATCGGCACTGGCGCATCGACGCCGGAAGAGTTTCGATCGGCCGCTATCGATGAGAACGCAATCGGCAAGGCGACGAGCAACACAAGGCGGCTGACTTTTAGGCATTTGGCCTCGCTCTATGGGCTCGTTGATCAGCCGCCTTTGACGAAGGCGCTCATGAGGACGTGGAAAGGCGACATTCAGGGCCGCCGCTTGCGGGCATTGCTCGTTGCTTTGGCGCGTGACCCGCTGCTGCGGGAGACAGCACCTGTCGTCATGACAGGTTCCGTGGGGCAAAGCCTGCAACGGCCATTGTTTGAAGAGGCATTCGTCGCAGCCTTTCCCGAACGCTTCAGCGAAAAGATGCTGCGGTCTCTCGCTCAGAACTGTGCCTCGTCATGGACCCAGAGTGGGCATCTGAAGGGCGCTGTCAAGAAACTACGGCAGCGAGTGACGCCCACTCCAACGACAGTCGCTTTGGCCGCACTCATTGCGACTGCATCCGGCTTCGGCGGGCCGGCTATCCTAAGCTCCGGCTGGATGATGGTTCTGGACCTGTCGCCGGAACAAGCTCTTGACGCATTGCGGCGAGCCGAAGCTATCGGGCTAGCTCGCGTCCGCTCAGCCGGCGATGTGACCGAAATATCCGTCCGCCAGCCGATGGCGACCGCATTGGGGGTGCCGGAACTTGAATACGTTTGACGACATCCTCGCCGCCTACAGCAAGCAAGTCAGGCTACCTTGGGCCGAAGACGCGCCTCCCGCGGGCCGCGTCTGGATCGTCTGGTACGACAAGTCGCTCCAACGTCGTTTCACGGGTCGTCTTGCGGAGTTCGAGCATGCGACGCTCAAGGCCGGGCACGGTTGGCGACAAGTCTCCCTCTCGGGCTGGTTCGGTTCCTGGATTGGGCAGCACGAATTCTTCGATGCGCTGGTCGAGCAACCTGCTGAAATCCGAGGGCTCCTGCCTGAAATTGAGAACAGTCTCGTTAACGAACTGAAGGATGCCCTGCGCTCCTGCACCGCGAATGACATCCTGGCCGTGGACGGCTGCGGTGCGCTGTTCGGTGTCGCGCGGGTCTCGACTTTGATCAGCCGTGTCGCGGACTCCATCTCTGGGCGGCTTCTTGTCGGATTCCCCGGCAAACACTCCGCCGGCGTGTACCGTCTGCTCGATGCACGGGACGGATGGAATTATCACGCCATCCCGATCCCGGCTGACAACGCATTGTGAGGGGCGACGCCATGCTTAACCGTGAAACTTTCCATACCGATCCGGCAGAATACAGACTGGCCAATCAGGGTGTCGCCAAGATTTCGTTCCCGCCGGCTTCGGAAGCTCTGGAAACGCTGCGCGGAGAGCTCACTACCTTTGTATGCGACGGCGCTTATGCCAACGGCCTCGCTCGAATCCTGGAGGCATTCCTGGGGTCCGTTGGCCGAGGCGGCAGCGCGCCGGCGGTATGGATTTCCGGGTTCTATGGCTCCGGCAAGTCCCACCTTGCGAGCATGCTCGCCGCATTGTGGACGAACCTGGAGTTTCCCGACGGTGCCACGGCCGAAGGGCTGATCCATCATTTACCGCCAGAGGTGGCAGCACCGTTGAAAGAGTTGCGCATCGCGGCGAAGCGGGCGGGCGGTGTTGTGGCAGCGGGCGATACGCTCGGCACAGGTCCCTCGGATCCGGCCGAGGCCACGCTTGGCATCGTGCTGCGGGCAGTTGGGTTGCCAAGCGATCTTCGCGCGGCCCAGGTCGCGTTCTGGCTGGCCGATCTCGGCATACTGGACAGTGTTCGCAAGGCGCTGGGCAGCACGTTTGATACCGACATTCGCAACTTCATTCTGTCGCCCCGCTTCGGCGCCGCAGTGCTGAAAGAGAAACCGGATCTCGCGGGCTCGCCAAAGGACCTAAGCGGACTGCTCCGTTCGCAGTTCCCCGAGCCGCCAGCGGTCACCGTCGATCTCCTCGAAACGATGGTTCGGCAAGCCCTCATGCTGGGTCGAACCGAGTTGCCATTGACCTTGATCGTGCTCGACGAAGTGCAGCAATTCATCCGGCAAGACCCTGGTCTGACGCTGAAGATTCAGACGATAGCTGAACGGCTGGCCGGTCGGTTCGACGGCCGCGTGCTTCTCGTCGCGACCGGTCAACAGGCTCTGAGCGACGTTCAGGATTTGCAAAAGCTTCTCGACCGGTTCCCGGTGCAGATCGCGCTCGGCGAAGCGGATGTCGATGCGGTCATCCGAAAAACCGTCCTGCGAAAGAAAACGGGCGCCGAAAAGCCCATTCGCGGCATGCTGAACGCTAATGCGGGCGAGATCAGCCGGCACCTGCGCGGCAGCCGTCTGGCGCACACGGTGCAGGACGACGACGACGCAGTGCTCGACTGGCCGCTGCTTCCTTCTCGTCGTCGGGTCTGGGAGCGCATCCTGCGCGAACTCGACCGCACCGGTCTTGGCGGAACGCTGCGGGGGCAACTGCGGACCACGCTCGACGCGGCGCGCACCTATGGCGATAAGCCGCTCGGTCACGCGGTGCCGGTCGACTTCCTCTACGGACGGTTCTCGACCGAGGCGTACAACGCCGGGCTTTTGCCGGGCGAGACGCGGAATCGCATTGAATCCCTGCGCAGTGGACCGGACAAGGATCAGCTAAAGGCGCGCATCCTCATGCTGGTCTACATGCTCGGCCGCATCGCGCCGGAGGCGGACCACCATGGCGTCCGTGCGAAAGCGGAGACCATCGCCGACCTTCTGATCGTCGACCTCGCCGGAGAAGACGAACTGCGCCGCAAAGTGCCCGACTTGTTGCATGAACTTCAAGCCGACGGGGCGGTGATCGAGGTCGGCGGTGAATGGCGCTTGCAGACGAAAGAGAGCGCGGAATGGGAATCCGCGTATCGCAGCGAAGAGAAGGCCATTCTGGCCGATCAGTCGGGACTCACCCGGTCACGACGCGAGCTGCTCGAGGAGGCGATCGAGACCGCCTTGGCAGGCGCCGCTGGCGTGACGCACGGCTCCAGCCGTCAGCAACGGCGCATCCACCGACTGCGTCCCGACGACAAGGCTCCGGCAGATGGCATCCCATTGCGGCTGAGGAGCGGGTGGAACGAAGACCTGACGACGGTGGAGAAAGACATCGCGGCGGCATCGACATCGGATCCTTCCGTTCATCTGCTTATCCCGCGTCATCCGACACGCGACAACGAACTAACGACGGCGCTCACGACTTGGCGCGCCGCTGAGCACGTCCTGCAAGTGCGCGGGGTGCCGCAGACCGACGCTGGGCGCGAGGCCCAATCCGCCATGCAATCCCGTGCGAACAAGGCGCAGGCCGTCGCCAAGGAAATTGTCCGCGAAGCGGTGGCGCAGGCCCGTGTCTATCAGGCGGGCGGCAAGCTGATTGCCGGCGCGCCGGGCGAGGCGGTGAAGGAAGGGGCGACCAACGCGCTTGCCCGCCTTTACCCGCAGTTTGCCGACGGCGATCACCCCGGCTGGGACAAGGTGCGCGACCGGGCGATGCGCAAGGACCCGGACGCCATGAAGGCGGTGGATCACGCCGGCGCGCCGGAAAACCACCCCGTGTGCAAGGCGCTGCTGGCCGAGCTCGGCCCCGGCCGGAAAGGCTCGGACCTGCGCTCGAAGTTCACCAGCCCGCCCTATGGCTGGTCGCAGGACACCGTCGACGGTGCGCTCATCGTCCTGGCCAACGCGGGGCTGGTCCGCGTCACCGGTGACGATGGGAAGCCCGCTTCGCTTCCCGATCTGCCGCGCCAGAAGCTCGGCACCTGCACTTTCCGCGGCGAGACGACGATCATCACCATCGCGCAACGTATGCCGGTACGTGGCCTGCTGACCGACGCGGGCATCGCGTTCGAGAACAACCAGGAACACTTGGTGCTGACGGCGCTTCTCGAACGCCTCGAAACGGCCGCCCGACAGTCCGGTGGCGAGCCGCCCGCGCCGGAGCCGGAGACGGTGCCGAACATTGCCTCCTACAAGGGGCTCTCCGGCAATGACCTCCTTGCCGCCCTCGCGGCGGACGCGGCAACGTTGCGCGACAAGCTGAAGGCATGGAAGGCGGCCGCCCAGAAGATCGGCGACCGGTTGCCCAACTGGCGCCTGGCGGAACGTCTGGTCGCCCTGGGCGCCACGGAACAACAGGGTGATCTCGACGACCTGCGGGACGGACGGCGGTTGCTCGCGGACCCCGATCCGGTCCCGCCCCTGATCTCGGCGGCGGCGGAGACGTTGCGGGCGAAGCTCAACGCCGCCTATGCGGCCTGGGAGGCGGCATGGCAGAAAGGTGAGCAGCGGCTCGCCGACGACCCAACCTGGGCGAAGCTGTCGCCGGAACAGAAGCATAGCATCCGCCAGGAATGCGGGCTGCTGATGGTGACCAAGCCGACCGTAGACACGCCACGGGCGATCGCTGAGGCGCTGTCGCAGCGTGGACTGTCGGAATGGGAGAACATGGTGAAGGCGCTGCCGGCGCGCATCGAAGATGCGCTGGCCGCCGCCGCCGCGTTGCTGGAGCCCAAGGCGCGCGCCGTGAACCTGCCGGGCGCGCTACTGAAGAGCGAGGCGGAACTCGACGACTGGCTCGCCAGGGTCCGCGAGCGGATCGCCAAGGCGCTGGGCGACGGTCCCGTGATCCCGAAGGTGTGACGAGATGAGCGACCGCTACCTCCCCACCCCCCTCCGCCGCGCGCTGGAAAAGGCCGTGCGGCAGGCACGCGACGTAGCCGAGGAAGGTGCGCGCGATGCAATCCAGCGGCTAGGCGTCGCCGACGGCAAGGCGCCCCCCTACCTGAACGATGCGGAGAAGGATCTGCGTCGGCGGCTGCGAGCGCACGCCCGCGCTCTCGGCAATGGCTTTGACCGCGCGGCCGAAACACAAGAGACCAAGCGCCTGGTCGAGGCGACGGCCTATGCTCATTGGCACCGCATGCTGTTCGCGCGGTTCCTGGCCGAGCGGGACCTGCTGCGCCATCCCCAGCATGACGTCCCGGTGACCCTCGCGGATTGCCGCGAACTTGCCGAGGAAGAAGGGCTGCCCGATGGTTGGGCGGTGGCGGAACGCTATGCGGCCGCCATGCTGCCCGGCGTGTTCCGGCTGGACGACCCGGTGCTTGCTGTCGAGTTCGACCCGGTCCACACGCAGGCCCTCAATCGGCTGGTGACGGACCTCGATGCGTCCGTTTTTGAGGCTGAGGACAGCCTCGGCTGGACCTATCAGTTCTGGCGTGCGGCGGAGAAGGACACGGTCAACAAGTCGGGGGTGAAGATCGGGGCAGACGAGCTCCCGGCTGTCACGCAGCTCTTCACCGAGCCCTACATGGTGCGCTTCCTCCTGCACAACACACTAGGCGCCTGGTGGGCGGGCAAGGTGCTTGCGGCCGATCCGGCGCTTGCGCAGACCGCGGCCGACGAGATCGAACTGCGCGCGGCGTGTTCGCTGCCCGACTACAATTTCGAGATGCTGCGCTTCGTGCGTGAGGGCGACGATGGTCCTTGGCGGCCGGCGGCGGGCACCTACCCAGGCTGGCCGAAGGAGGCCAAGGCGATCACAATGCTCGACCCTTGCTGTGGGTCCGGGCATTTCCTGACCGAGGCGCTGGCGATCCTCGCGGCGCTCAGGCAGGCCGAGGAGCATCTGTCGCCCGCCGATGCCATCGCTACCGTGTTGCGCGACAATCTTCATGGGCTGGAGATCGACGGGCGGTGCGTGCAGATCGCGGCCTTCGCTGTGGCGCTTACAGCTTGGCGCATTGGCGGATGGCAGACTCTACCGTTGCCACACATTGCGTGGGTCGGGGCTCCGCCACCGCTGCCGAAGCGGGATTTCGTTGCGCTTGCAGACGGTGATGCGGAACTTGAATATGCTCTAGCGGCACTCCACGACCTATTCGCTCAAGCGCCGGTGCTCGGAACCCTCCTAGAGCCTGCCGGCGGCGATCTCTTTGAAGCAGAGAAGCTGCGGATGATAGAGCGGCTTCTCACACCGTTGCTGGCAAAGGCACGAAAAGCTGAGCCTGAGCAGGTTGAGGGCGTCGTTGCAGCTCGGGGTATGGCTGACGCCGCCGCGCTACTGCATCGTACATACGTTCTTCAGTCGACAAATGTCCCCTATCTTGGTCGCGGTAAACAGGACCAAGCGTTAGCGGACTACATCTCGCGCCGCTTCGAAGCGGCAAAAGCCGATTTGGCTTCGGCAATGATCGCTCGCATGCGAGGACTCGCGTCCAAAGGCGGAACGTACTGCGCGGTGACGCCACAAAGTTGGACGTTCCTAGGCAGTTATCAACTTTTCCGCATACAGATACTTGATCAACAAAAACTCGATTTCATGTGCGCTCTGGGATCGAAAGCGTTCGAGACGATTTCTGGCGAAGTCGTTAACACAGTTCTTGTATCAATTTCGAATCACAACCCCACATCTGATGCTGTTTTTATTGGAATTGACTGCAACAACGAGGAGAGCGCTACAGAAAAACAAATCAATCTGAAGCTCGGCCGAACATCCGAGCTCAAACAGTCCCAGCAAATCAAGAACCCAGATGCGAGAATTATCCTGGGAGAGTTCAATAGTGGCCGATTGTTAGAGACATTTGCGCAGAGTTACCAGGGAATAAAGACGGGAGATGATCCACGATATCGTCGCGTGTTTTGGGAGCCCCTTCTTCCATCTGACAAATGGCGCTTTATTCAGACAACTGTTGAAAGAACAAAATCGTTTGGCGGTCTCGACGGAGTAGTCGATCTCAGCAATGGCGGGCGCCATATAGCGCGATTGCAAGGATTGGGGGCTCACGGTCGCGCTGGATGCGTGGTGAGCCAAATGAGTAGCTTGCAAGCTTCGATTTATCTTGGCGAAGCTTTTGACAGCAATGTCTCAGCTCTCGTCGCAATTGACCCAAAACATGCAAGTGCGATTTGGGAGTTCTGCGCATCACCGGAGTACGAAAAGCTAGTGAGAAGAATAGAGCCCAGCATGAAAGCAAACAATGCTGTGCTAGCAAAAGTACCGTTTGATATAAAGCATTGGCAGAAGGTGGCCTCTGACCGCCATTCCAATGGGCTTCCCAAACCCATTTCAAACGATCCTACACAGTGGATCTTTCACGGGCATCCGAAGCCTGCAGAGCATGGCACAACGCTTCTTACTGCGCTCGCGCGTCTCGGCGGTTACCGCTGGCCCGCAGAAGCTGATCCCGACATGCGCCTATCCGACGAGGCGCGAGCGTGGATCGCGAAAGCTGCAGAACTCCCGGCTGGCGACAATGACGGCCTGCTTGGCGTCCCGGCCGTCGCCGGCGAGAAGCCGTTGGCAGACCGTCTGCGCGCCTATCTCGCCGCCGTATTCGGCACCGACTGGTCCGACGCTCTGGAGCGCCGCCTGGTCGCAGAAGGAGACGAGGTTTTGGACAAGAAGCAGGCCCGTGACGGCTCGCTCGAAGCCTGGCTGCGCGACCGCGCCTTCCGCCAACACTGTGCCCTGTTCGGCCAGCGCCCCTTCCTTTGGCACATCTGGGACGGGCTGAAGGACGGCTTTTCGGTCTTCGTCCACTACAACCGCTTCGACCAGGCCGCCCTGCGCAAGCTGACCTACACCATGCTCGGCGACTGGCTGGCACGCGCCCAGGCGGAGGGCAACCAGCTCCGCTACGAGAAGGGACGAGAGCTGCAACAGAAGCTGGAGAAGATTCTGGAGGGCGAGAAGCCCTACGACATCTTCGTGCGCTGGAAATCGCTCGCCCAGCAGCCGCTCGGCTGGGACCCCGACCTAGACGATGGTGTGCGCCAGAATATCCGCCCCTTCATCATCGCGGGCGTTTTGACCCATGACCTATCGAAGATCCTGAAGGACAAGGATCGCGGAAAGGATGTCCCCTCAGCCCCCTGGTACGACGTGTTCAACGGTGAGCGCCGCAACGACCATCACACCACACTGGCCGAGAAGCGCGCCGCGCGTGAGGCCGCAACGAAACGGGTGGAGGCGGCGAAATGAATCGGTGGGAGGGCTGGCCCCAAGACGAGGCGCTAAGAAACCTGCTGCTAGGGTACTTCCTGAACTTTGCCCGTTTGGAGTTCGCCATGAAGGCCGGAGGCTTCGGGGCGATCCAATACGGCGCCTATCAGCCATCCTGGCGCGCCTTCAAAGAGGCGATGAGAGGGCAGCCTCTTCCCGACGGTTTGAAGGCCGCGCACCAGTATCTATGGGACTCTCCGCCCAACAAGCAAACGGACCGGCACGAATGGAGGCCAATAGAGCCGCGGGACGATTGGGCATTCGTGATCGACTGTGTCAAGACCGTGCGAAACAACCTCTTCCATGGTGGAAAAATCCCGTTCCGCCCCAATCGCGATCCCGAGCTGATCTCCCAATGCGACCGCATCCTCTTGGCGCTGGTAGCGCATGGTCCTGAGGATGTCGCACGCCAGTTCGAGGTTGCCGCCGCATGACGACGCCTCTCGATGCCCTCGTCACCGCCTTGCATGACGCCGCGAGCTACAACGCGGCGGCCGAGGCGCCGCCGGAGGCGGTGGTGTGGTGCGACGCGAACCGGGAGTTCGAGCCACTTCTGCCCACGCTGCGAGAGCGGCTTCCGGAGCTGCTGACTTACGGCGAGTTCGATTCGGGGACACGGACGGGACCGGCGGTCTGGCTGCGAGCTGCCGTTGCCGGGGCCGTTCCCGCCGTCAATATTCCCGAGGGTACCACGGCGATTCTTTATCTGCCCGGCGTCGCCCGCGAGACGCTGAAGGGCGCCGACGACTGCCCGCCTCTCCTACAGCCGCTGGTCTGGTTCACGGTGGCAGGCACCGTGTTCGGGCATGTCAACGGCAAGGACTGGACTTTGCGTGGATTCCTCACCTCCGAACGTGGACCGCTGAAACTCAGCATTGCCGACGACAACGCGACCCGTGCAGCGCTCTCGCACGCGGCGCTGCGCTTTTGCACTCGCCCCGTCGAGGAGCTGCGCGGCCAACGCTGGAGCGCAGACCAGCTCAACGCCCTGCTTGCCCCTGACCTCGCCGCCGACATGCTCGACTGGATCGACGGCGCCTTCACCGAGATGGGCGATCCGGCGCGTTTCGCGGCCTTCGCCAACATTGCCGAAAAACAATTGAAGTTTGATCCGCGCAAGCTGTCCCCGCAAGATGCCGTGCGGCGTCTAGCCAAGCGCGCAGGGCGGTGGGCGGAGGTGTGGGCGCGCTTCGCCGCCTCTACCGGGTTCGAGAACGTCGTCACCTATCTCGGTCTCGAAGAGCCGGGAACGCTGTTCGACCGTTCTGAGAACCGGGATTCCTATCCGCGCCTGAATGCTCAGGACGAGAAGAAGCTGAGGGAAGCGCTTCTGTCGCTTGCCGACCTATCGCCAGAAGCCGCGAGGAAGCAGCTTGCCGGGCTCGACGAAGAACATGCCTGGCGGCGAGAGACGGTCTGGGCGCGGCGCGGCGAAGCGCCCCTGGCGCAGGCCCTCTCCTTCCTCGTGAAGGTCGCGGCAGCCAGGCCTCTGCCGGGCCATGAGGGCAACGCATTGGCCGAAGCCTATGTCGCGGCAGGCGCCGATGTGGATTGGGCCGCGATGCGCGCGCTCGCAGCGGCGCCGCGCGAGCTCGACCGTGAGGCCATAGCCGCCGCACTGCGTGCGGTCTATCTGCCCTGGATGGAACAGGGAGCAGTCGCGCTCCAGGAGCTGATCCGGGTCGGCAAAGTGAAGCTCGCCGCTCCGTCCGAGCCTGGTCCTGACGCCACTACGATCTTGTTCGTGGACGGTTTGCGCATGGACCTTGCCCGCGAGCTCGTCCGCCGCCTCGAAGCCGAGGGCGTGAAGGTTTCGCTGGGCTGGATGTGGTCCGGGTTTCCGACCGTGACCGCGACGTGCAAGCCGATGGTCTCACCAGTGGCGTCCCTGCTCAACGGTCCGCCTACCACATCCGACGTTCTGCCGCTCTCCCCGGAGGGCAAGCCGGCAACGAAACCCGTGCTCTTCAAGCTGATGGAAGCGGATGGCTGGGAGACAGGTAACGCCCTCCTTCCCGACGTGAAGCTCTGGGCGGAGACAGGGCGCTTCGACGAAGAAGGGCACGCGCTGGGTGCGCGCCTTGCCGAGCGGCTCTCGGCCGGCATCCGCGATGCGGCCGACCGCATCCTTCAGTTGGTGCGGTCCGGGCGGAGCCTTCGCATCGTCACCGACCATGGCTGGCTGCTGATGCCGGACGGATTACCCCACGCGGCACTTGATGTCGGTCTGGTGGAGCCCAACGGCAAGCGAACACGCTGCGCCTTGGTTAAAGCGAAGGCGCAAACGTCCTATCTCCAGGTTCCGTGGACCTGGAACCCCGAGGTCTCGGTAGCGACGGCGACAGGGGCGCGGTCCTTTTATGCGGGCTATGAGTACGCGCATGGCGGCGTCAGCCCGCAGGAATGCATCCTGCCCGTCCTGGAGGTGGCGAGCGATGGCGCAAAGCGGGCAGTCAATGTTGGGCAAACCAGATGGGAGGGACTGCGCCTGCGCGTCGAAGTCACCGGCGGTGCCGACCTCCGCATCGATCTGCGCCTCGGTTCGGAGACCAGCGGACCGAGCCTGATCAAGGGCGGCCGGGTCTTGGACGAGCGCGGCCGCACGTCCTTCCTGGTCAGCGACGAACACGAGCGTGAAGCCGCATGCCTTGTCGTGCTGGATGATGACGGTCGGGTATTGGCCCACCGTACACTGACGGTCGGGGAGGATTGACGTGATCGAACTCGACGACCTTGATCGCAAGGCGGCGGAAGCCTTCCCGGGCCACATCGTACGCAAGGATCTGGTGCGCCGTTTTCGCGGCCAGTTCCCCGTGCCGACCTATGTTGTCGAGTTCATGCTCGGCCGCTACTGCGCCAGCACCGTGCCCGAGGAGATCGAGGAAGGTCTCCAGATGGTGCAGTCGCAACTCTCCGACCGGACGGTGCGCGCGGGCGAAGAGGAGCTATTCAAGTCTAAGGCGCGCGACCGCGGCTCCGTCCGCATCATCGACATCATCACTGCCCGGCTCGACGCCAAGACCGACAGCTATCTGGCAACGCTGCCTAGCCTCCGCCTGAACGACGTGCGCATCTCGGACAAGATCGTCCTGGATCATGAGCGGATGCTGACGGGCGGCTTCTATGCCGAGATCGAACTCGGCTACGACGCGAGTATCGCGCAAGAGAAGGGCGGCAGGCCGTTTGAAGTCCTCAGCCTCCGTGAAATTCAGCTATCGACACGCGACATTCTGGAGAAGATCGCCGCTGGCCGCGGCCAACTGACCACACGCGAGTGGAAGGACTTCCTCCTGCGTAGCATCGGCCTAGAGCCCGCTGCTCTGAGCACCCGCGCCCAAGACGCGACGCTGCTCCGCATGATCCCGTTCGTGGAGCGGAACTACAATCTCATCGAACTCGGCCCGCGCGGCACAGGCAAGAGCCATCTCTTCCAACAGGTCTCTCCTTATGCGCACCTCGTTTCCGGCGGAAAGGCCACGGTCGCGCGCATGTTCGTTAACATGGCGAATGGGCAGCGCGGCCTTGTCTGCCAGTACGACGTCGTCTGCTTCGATGAGGTGTCGGGCATTTCCTTCGATCAGAAGGACGGCGTCAACATCATGAAGGGCTACATGGAGTCGGGCGAGTTTTCACGCGGCCGGGAGAGCATCCGCGCCGAAGGCAGTATCGTCATGGTCGGCAATTTCGATGTGGACGTGCAGCACCAGCAGCGGGTGGGGCACCTGTTCGGACCTATGCCGCCGGAGATGCGGAACGACACGGCCTTCATGGACCGCATCCACTGCTACCTGCCGGGATGGGACGTGCCCAAGATAAGCAAGGAGCTGTTCACCGACCGCTTCGGCCTCGTCAGCGATGTTCTCGCGGAGTGCTTCTCGGGCCTTCGCTCGCAAAGCCGCGTCAACGTGCTCCAGGGGCGCGTGCATTTCGGCGGCGCCCTTTCCGGCCGCGATCAGAATGCGGTCAATAAGACCGTCTCCGGCCTGTTGAAGCTTCTCTATCCCGATCCGACCGTCGCCGTGCCGGACGACGATTTGGAATGGGCAGTACGTCTCGCCCTGGAAGTTCGCCGTCGCGTGAAGGAGCAGCAGAAGCGCATCGGCTCGGCCGAGTTTCGCAACACGCAATTCAGCTACGTGATCGGCTTGGACGGGGTGGAGAAGTTCGTCTCGACTCCGGAGTTGCAGAGTGAGGACAGCATCGGCTCCGACCCTCTACCTGCCGGCCAGGTCTGGGCGATCAGCCCGGGCGGCCAGGATGAAAGTACGGGATTGTTCCGTATCGAAGTGACCGAAAGCCCCGGCGGTGGCGTTCGCATCCTGAACCAGTCTCCCCCCGGCCCGTTCCGGGAAAGCGCGCGCATCGCGGAGCAGAACCTCTATGCAAGGTCACGGGAACTCGTCGGCGAGCGCAATCCACGCGAGCACGAATTTGCTCTCCAGCTTCGATCCTTCGACGCCGCGAAGAGCGGCGAGCAACTTGGCGTCGGCGTCCTCGTCGGGCTTTGCTCCGCCTTGCTCGGCAAGCCCTTGAAGGG
Organism: Devosia sp.; assembly: GCA_041916695.1. Lineage (GTDB taxonomy): Bacteria > Pseudomonadota > Alphaproteobacteria > Rhizobiales > Devosiaceae > Devosia_A. Next base: position 43,004 of record JAYRZA010000029.1, read on the forward strand.
TGGCTTGGTCATCGCCGGCGGAATTACCCTGGGCGGCTCTATCGAACCGATCCACAACCCGATCGACGTAATCGAGCTCGCAATGGAGAAAGGCGCCAACGCCGTCCTCGTGCCCGTATCCAGTCGCAGGGCCTTGATCGACTTGTCGGACGATGTAGCCACCAAGGTTCAAGTTCTCTTCTACGCCGACGCGCCGGATGCCCTGCGCAAAGCACTGCATGACTGATATCTTCGCAGGTTGTAGTGCAATCGGTTTGACTAAACGCGGCTGTTTATGACCCGCTCAATTTGGAAGGCGGAAGCCGATATCTGCGCGAATCCAGGAGCGACCCCAAAGATCATGGCCGTGGTGTTTGCATAGTCGCGACTGAGCGCCTCGACCATTCCGTTGATAGGTGCGATAGCGAATGAGCCCGGGGTGGCGGAGGCCAGATCATAGTCGGGGCGGTCGAAGAACATGCGCGCGTGGCGCACGCAGTCTGCGCCAAGATCGCGATCTGCAAGCGCCGCTTTTCCGACCTCCGAGCCAAGCAGGCAGTGGAGGTCGTAATAGTGTCGCGACACGCGCTGGCCTTCCTGCCGGAGAACACCGCGCCGTTCGTACCAGCGGCGCAAGCCATGGGCAATCACCACCTTGTCCCAGAAGGTGCGGGTGGCTTCGATCGTGGTGACGCCGGCGACGGTTAGGTCGAGTCCATCAGCCTCCTCGCTGACATAGGGTCGAATCGTAGTGGGACGGTTGGGATCGAGCGCTGACTTTGCGCCGGATTCGATGCGCACGGCCGGTCGCACATAGGTGCCGTCGCGCGGCTCGACTTCGGGATACCAGACGAGCAATGTCTGTCCGTCTGGATCGGCTTCGTCGATCTCGACGCGCCCGGCGCCATTGGTTGCCTCGGCGAGCCGCGCGCTAAGAAGTTCGTGGAGCGGGCCTGTGATATAGGCACGGCACGCGTCCCGGATAGCATCGAGCCTGGCGCGACGTTTCTTGTTCGACAGAGCCTCCAGTTCCTCGACCGAAGCGGCCTCATTGAGGTCGTCGCGGAAGACGGTGACGTCGATGTCCTCGGAAAAGCGCTCGATCAGGCCATAGGCTTTCGACAGCGATGTGCCGCCCTTGAATAGGAGGCGAGGTCCCCCAGCAGGTCGCTCGTGATAGAGCGCATTCAGCGTCCAGCAGACCCAGAAATCCTTCTCCACATTGCCGACCGGCGTGCCGAGCCGATTGGCGGTGGTGAGAAACAGATCGAGCCGGTCACCCGGCGACGCGGCGATGACCTGCCTGTACGCGGCGTCGGTCATGGCTGGCCCTCGTCCGCATCGGTTGCGCTGAGCAGGCCTCGCAGGAACTCCTGCATCCAGATCGGCAGCGCCGATAGTCCGGCGCGCAGATCGTCGCGGATAGGCTGCCCGTGCTTCGGGTCGGCAAAAAGGCGGCGCAGCGCGGTCCGGACGCGGGCGCGCTCGTCGTCCTGCGCAAGCATGTCCTGCATCCAGTGCAGTGCCTGGACAACGCGCATGGCCGGCCGGCCTGCCCAATAGAGGCGGCTGGGTGCGGCGAACTTGAAATGAATTTCCTGCTTGCCGAGCTTGATCGGCTTCAGGCGTGCATCAACCAACACCTCGATGCGCGCGGGCACGGCGGTGGTGAGGCCGAGATCGTTGGCGGCGGTCATGCCGTCCACCACGGCGCGCGCCTGGTCGCGGCGGGTGACGGCGCGGATGACGGCGCGATAATCGGGCACGGCGGGGCGGCCAGTCAGCTCATTCTTGCGGGGCTGATCGTAGAGACCGCGGTCGATCCGACGCAGATCGCCTGCGGCGGCGAGGCGTTGCAGGGTCTTGTCGACTGCGGCGCGGCTGCCAAGGTCGGCAAAATCGCCGGGCGTCCAGACCTCGTTCGGGCTGGAGGCGATCCGGGCGAGCAGCCGGGAGCGAAGGTCGGTATCATGCGCTAAGGTCGTCATGTCCGAAATATGATACATTTTTCGGACAAAGGCAAGATCGTGTCCGAAAAGTGCTACATTCTTCGGACAAACAGGGCTTGCTTTGGTGTCCGAAGTTTGCCGCAAACTTCGGACACTCATGCCCCGGTCGCCTCCAGCGTCTGCTTCTGCTGGGACCGATCACGCCGTCCGGAGCGAGAACGCGATGGCGTCGCCCGCCCATCGAGCAGGTCGGCCATTTCGTCGGCCACCCGGTCAGCCGTCATCCTGAGCGCTTCGTCGATGTGGACATAGCGCTGTGTGACGCCCCTGGCGGAATGGCCGAGCAGCGCCGCGATCGTCAGCTCGGAGAAGCCGAGATCGCCCGCGAGGCTCGCAAAGGTGTGGCGCAACGTGTGCGGGGTGATGTCCGCCAGCCCGGCCTTCTGACAGACGCGATCGAGAACACGCACCACGCCGATGAAATGCCCTTCGCCCCAATCGGCCGGAAAGAAGAAGGGGGACTTGGTTTTGGGCTGATCGAGAAGCAGATCGATGGCGGCCTGGCCGATCACACGAATCTGCGCGCCGCTTTTGGTATCCGGAAAGCGGATGGCGCATTCCTCTTCGTCCAGCCAGGTGCGCTGCAGCCCGAGCGCTTCCATGCGCCGAAAGCCGGCCAGGAGGAGGAAGCGAATGGCGGCGAGCCCCGTCGGATGCTCGCCCTCCTCCGCGGCCGCCCGCAGCGTCTTGCCCAGCCGTTCGATCTCGCTCCGGCTGAGCCGGCGCTCGCGCGGTGCGCTGGCGAGCCTGCGCACACCCTTCGCGGGATTGGCTTCGATCTTCCCGAGGCGAACCGCATGCTCAAAAATGGAATGCAGCGTCGACATGGTCCTCGCGGCCACGCCTTCGCCGCCGGTGGTGGCGCCGCCGCGGCTGCCCGCGCGAGGCTTCGAGGTCTTGCCGGCCGCAATGTCCGCCTGCGCACCTTCGACATCGCCAAGCTTGAGGGATGCGACCTGGCGGCGACCGAGGAGCGGCTTGATGTGCGCCTCGATGCGGCTGCGGTCCATCGCCAGCGTGGACGGCTTGATCGGCCGCCGACGGCGGCCGAGGATCCGCCCGGCTTCCGCCTCGGCCAGATACCAGTCGCAGACTTCGGCGACGGTGAGCAGGCCCGCTGCCTTGGCTTCCTCGGCGACCGGATCGACACCCTTGGAAACCGCCACCAGCTTCTCATGGGCGAGCTTGCGAGCTTCTTCGACCGTCATCAGCCCATAGCGCCCGATGACGGCTCTCCGGTTCCTCCCTTCCGGGGTGCGATACTGGATGACGAAGCTCTTGAGACCCGACGGCATGACCTGCACGCCGAACCCGCGCAGCTCGCGATCCCACACGAAATGCTCCCGAACCTTGACCCCATCTCTGGAAGGTTTCGGAGCCTTGAGCGCGTCCACGATCCGCTTTGTGATCTTTTCCGTCGCCATATCAACACCTTGTCGAATTTTTGCTTAGAATCGCCCTACCATACCCTCTATCGAAGCCAATTCCAAGCATTTCGAAGCAAGTCGGCGGCTACCTCCCGGATAGGTTCGGCGGGACTGATGTCGATTAACATATTGATCTATAGCGTTAAATCGTGCCGCAGCGTGGAGCTGGATAGGGTGGCGTAAGCGCGTCGGGCACCTTGCCAAGGTTAGGGTCGAGGGTTCGAATCCCTTCGCCCGCTCCAATTCCTCCTTGTCGACCAGGGAGCAGGCGAAAAGGCCGGGCGCGATGCCCGGCCTTTTGCGTTTGGAATTGCGGTCCGGGCCTGGCCGGCTGGGTGGTGTCTTGGTTGCGGCCGGCGGTGTTCAGCGCCAGCCGAGTGCCGGGGCGACGTGCCGGAGGACCGTCTCGATGACGTGGGCGTTGTAGTCGACGCCGAGCTGGTTGGGGACGGTCAGCAGCAAGGTGTCGGCCGCAGCAATGGCCTCGTCGGCGCGCAGCTCGTCGATCAGCCGGTCCGGCTCGGCGGCATAGCTGCGCCCGAAAACCGCCTGCCTGCCCGGCTCGATATAGCCGAAATGGTCCTCGCTCTGGCCGTCGCGGCCGAAGTAGGCGCGGTCCAGGTCGCTGACCAGCGGGAAGATCGATCGACTGACCGAGACGCGCGGCGTGCGGCTGTGCCCGGCCGCCTGCCAGGTGGCGCGATAGGCGGCGATCTGTTCGGCCTGCTGGATGTGGAACGGCTTGCCGCTCTCGTCGAACTTCAGGGTCGAACTCTGCAGGTTCATGCCCAGCGTTGCCGCCCATTCGGCGGTGCCGTTCGTCGCCGCACCCCACCAGATGCGCTCGCGCAGGCCGTCCGAATGCGGCTCGAGGCGCAGCAGGCCGGGCGGGTTGGGGAACATCGGGCGCGGGTTGGGGCGGGCAAAGCCCTCGCCGCGCAGCACGTCGAGAAACACCTCGGCGTGGCCGCGCGCCATGTCGGCGTCGGTCTGGCCGTCGGCCGGCACATAGCACGAAATGGCGATAGCCATCGATCACCTGTTCGGGCGAACCGCGCGAGATGCCGAGCTGCAGCCGGCCGCCGGCGATGAGGTCGGCGGCGCCCGCATCCTCCGCCATGTAGAGCGGGTTCTCGTAGCGCATGTCGATGACCGCCGTGCCGATCTCGATGCGGCGGGTGCGCGCGCCGACGGCAGCGAGCAGGGGGAAGGGCGAGGCGAGCTGGCGGGCAAAGTGGTGGACGCGGAAATAGGCGCCATCGGCGCCCAGTTCCTCGGCCGCAACGGCCAGTTCGAGCGACTGCAGCAGGGCATCCGCGGCCGAGCGGGTCTGAGAATGGGGGGACGGGGTCCAGTGTCCGAAGGACAGAAAGCCGATCTTTTTCATGGCCGCGACCATAGTGCCGGGATGCGGGGGCGTGAAGCGCGCACCTCGATGTAACCGGTGCTAGACCACCAGCTCCAGCCGGTCGGCGGGAAAGCGGGTGAGCAAGGCGTGAAACGCCTGCCCCGCGGCATCGACGTCGACGGCGTCCGAGACCAGCACCACCGCGCCGGGGGAGAGGGCGAGGCTGCGGCTTTCCTCGACGTCGGCGTGGCGGGCGGAGATGCGGGTGGTACCGCGGCTGTAGTCGGCGATGCCGAAGCGGCGCAGTGCCTGCGTTATCGAGCCGGTCTCGGCGTAGGCGGCACCGAGGCCCCGGAAACGCGCCTCCTCGAGCCAGCCGGTGGCACGCGCCAGCGGGAGCCCATCGGCCAGCGACAGGGTCTCGATGCGGATCAGCCGGGTGCCCGGTCGCAGCGACAGGGAGCGCGCCAGGCCGGCGCCGGCCCGCTCGATGCGTTCGGCGAGCAGTGTGCCGCGGATGTCGCGGGCCTGACCGGCAAGGCCCTCGGAGAGCCGGGTGCGCCGGCCGATCGGGTAGCTCAGGCGTCTCGTGGCGCTGACGAATGTGCCGCGCCCGTGCTCGGCCCGCACCACGCCCTCCTCGGCGAGCACCGACAGGGCCCGCCTCACGGTGTGACGGTTGACGCCGAAGCGCTCGGCCAGCGGCAGCTCCCCGGCCAGCCGGTCGCCGTCGCCGAGCTTGCCGCCGACGATGTCGAGCCGGATCGCATCGGCCACCTGGCGCCACAGGGCGACGCCGCCCGCCGGGGCATCGAGCCGGGTCGTGCGATTTGTCATTGCTTGTTCACACGGAAGGCCTATGGGGGAACGAGACGTGTTTACTTGTCTATTTGACTATACAAGCTGGAGCAAGCCGGATGACCGCAGCAGAGAACCAGGCGGACCGTTTGCGGCAGGCCGCCATGGCCGTGCTGAGCGCCGCCGCACCCGCCCGTCTGGCCGCCCTCTGGGCCGGTTGGCCGGACCAGCCCGAGCATCACCGGGTGCGCGGCCCCGAGACCGGCCTCGTCATGGTCCGCGGCCGCGCCGGGGGCGGCGGCAACCCGTTCAACCTGGGCGAGGCGACGGTGACGCGAGCGACGGTGCGGCTCGCCAGCGGGGAAGTGGGACACGCCTACTGTCTCGGCCGCGACGGCGACAAGGCCGTCACGGCGGCGCTGTTCGACGCGCTGTTCCAGCGCGATCCGGCCGGCGTCGAGGTCGCGGTGCTGGCGCCGCTGCGGGCCGAGCAGGCCGCCGCCGATGCCCGGCGGCGCGACGAGACCGAGGCGACGCGGGTCGACTTCTTCACCATGGTCAGGGGAGACGATTGATGGACCTCGCCATCGACGGCGGCTTTGCCGATCCGGTGCTGGACGCGCAGGGCGTGTTCCGGGCCATCATGGATGCGCTGGCGCGGCCGGGCCGCCGCCAGGCGTTGACGCCGCGCGCCGCCCCGCCGGCGCCGCTGACGGCGGAACTGGGCGCGGTGGCGCTCACGCTGTGCGATCATGACAGCCCGGTCTGGCTCGATGCGAGGCTGGCCGCCGATGCGGCGGTGACCGCCTGGCTGCGTTTCCAGTGCGGTGCCCCGCTCACAGCGGACCCGCTCGCGGCGCAGTTCGCGCTGGTCAGCGACAGCGCCCTGCTGCCAAGGCTCGAGACCTTCACCCAGGGCAGCGACGAGTATCCGGATCGCTCGACCACCCTGGTTCTGGCGAGCACCGCCCGCCGGCACCGGCTCACCCTGAAGGGCCCAGGCATCCGGGGCGAGTTCACCACCGAACTGCCCGTACCGGGCGGCGACTTCATCGCCCAGTGGCGGCAGAACCGGGCGCGCTTTCCCCGTGGGATCGACCTGCTGCTGGTCGGCGACGGCGCCATCATCGGCCTGCCCCGCACCACCCGCATCTCGGAGGCCTCATAGATGTATGTCGCGGTCAAGGGCGGCGAGGCCGCCATCGCCAATGCGCATCGCCTGCTCGCCGACCGCCGCCGCGGCGACCGCGCCGTGCCGGCGCTCAGGCTCGACCAGATCATCGAGCAGCTCGGTCTGGCCGTCGACCGCGCCATGGGGGAGGGGTCGCTCTACGACAGGGAACTCGCCGCTCTCGCCATCCTGCAGGCGCGCGGCGACCTGATCGAGGCGATCTTCCTCGTCCGCGCCTATCGCACCACGCTGCCGCGCTTCGGCTATTCGCGCCCGATCGACACCGGCGCGATGCGGATCGAGCGGCGGGTCTCGGCCACGTACAAAGATCTGCCGGGCGGCCAGCTGCTCGGCCCCACCTTCGACTACACACACCGCCTTCTCGATCCCGCGCTCGTGGCGGGCGACGTACCCGTGCCGGATGTCCGGCCGGCCCGCGACGAGCACGCGCCGCGGGTCACCGACCTGCTCGGCCAGGAGGGCCTGATCGAGCCCGACGGCAGCGCGGCACAGGATGACATCGGCGACCTGACCCGCGAGCCGCTCGAGTTCCCCCTCAACCGCGACCTGCGCCTGCAGGCGCTGGCGCGCGGCGACGAGGGATTCCTGCTGGCGCTCGGCTACTCGACGCAGCGCGGCTACGGCCGCTCACATCCGTTTGTCGGCGAAATCCGCATCGGCGAAGTCGAGGTGGAGCTCGACGTGCCGGAGCTCGGCTTTGCCGTGAGGCTGGGTCGCATCCGCGTCACCGAGTGTCAGATGGTCAACAAGTTCAAGGGCAATGCCAGGGTGCCGCCGCAGTTCACCCGCGGCTACGGACTGGTGTTCGGACAGGCCGAGCGCAAGGCCATGGCGATGTCGCTCTGCGACCGGGCACTCAGGGCAGGCGAACTGGGCGAGGAGACCGGGCATCCGGCGCAGGACGAGGAATTCGTCATCAGCCATTGCGACAATGTGCAGGCCACGGGCTTCGTCGAGCATCTGAAGCTGCCGCACTATGTCGACTTCCAGGGTGAGCTGGGCCTCCTGCGGGAGATGCGCGCCGAGCATGGGGCCGTCCTTGAGGACCGCGCCTATCCGGAGGCAGCGGAATGAGCATCCGCACCGAACCTTGTCGGCCGGACGCGGGGAACCGCGAGCGATTCCGAGCTCGCGAGAGCTCAGTCGCCGCCCCCTCCGCCGCCGTCACCGCCACCTCCGCTACCCGAATCGTCGCGGGAACTGCCACCATCCCCCGACGAATCAGTCGAACCGGACGCCCTCCGTCGACTCCTGCCACGATTGACGAGGTTGAAGACGACGATCACCGCGAAGAGCGCGATGATCGCCGGCAGGACGATGCTTCCCAGGTCCATGTTTCCCCCCGGTCCGAGTGCGAGGCTTGATCCCGATGACCGCCAGCGCAAGCTACAACTTCGCCTATCTCGACGAGCAGACCAAGCGGATGATTCGGCGCGCCATCCTCAAGGCCATCGCCATCCCCGGCTATCAGGTGCCGTTCGCCAGTCGGGAGATGCCGATGCCCTATGGCTGGGGCACCGGCGGCGTGCAGGTCACAGCCGCCATCATCGGGCCGTCCGATGTGCTCAAGGTCATCGACCAGGGCGCCGACGACACCACCAATGCGGTGTCGATCCGCGCCTTCTTCGCCAAGGTCGCAAGGGTCGCGGTGACCACCCACACCGCCGAGGCGACCATCATCCAGACCCGCCACCGCATCCCGGAAAGGGCTCTCACCGAAGGCCAGGTGCTGGTCTACCAGGTGCCGATCCCCGAGCCCCTGCGCTTCCTCGAGCCGCGCGAGACCGAGACGCGCAAGATGCACGCGCTCGAGGAATACGGGCTTATGCACGTCAAGCTCTACGAGGACATCGCCAAGCACGGCCGCATCGCCACCACCTATGCGTACCCGGTCAAGGTCGAGGGCCGCTATGTCATGGATCCCTCGCCGACGCCGAAGTTCGACAATCCCAAGATGCACATGAGCGAGGCGCTGCAGCTGTTCGGCGCCGGACGCGAAAAGCGCATCTACGCCGTGCCGCCCCACACCGCGGTGGTGAGCCTCGACTTCGAGGACCACCCCTTCGAGATCCAGCACTTCGAGGCGCCCTGCGCGCTATGCAACGCGACCGGCGTCTATCTCGACGAGGTGATCCTCGATGATCGCGGCGGCCGGATGTTCGTTTGCTCCGATACCGACAATTGCGAGGAGCGCCGCGAGGCCGGCCATCGCGGCCCGCTTGCCGGCCACGCACTGGAGGCGGCGGAATGAGCATCGAATTTGCTGCACTTTCGGGCGGAGACAAGCCATGAGCGAATCCCTCCTCCGCGTCCATCGCCTCGGCAAGTCCTACGGCACCCGCATGGGCTGCGCCGAGGTGTCGTTCGAGCTCTGGCCCGGCGAGGTCCTCGCCATCGTCGGCGAGAGCGGTTCGGGCAAGACGACGCTGCTCAACTGCGTCTCGACCCGGCTCGAACCCACCTCCGGCATCGCCGAATACCGCATGCGCGACGGAGTCTGGCGCAACCTCTACGACCTTTCCGAAGCCGAGCGCCGCTTCCTGATGCGCACCGACTGGGGGTTCGTGCACCAGAACCCCGCCGATGGGCTGCGGATGACCGTCTCGGCCGGCGCCAATGTCGGCGAGCGCATGATGGCGGTCGGCGAGCGGCACTATGGCAACATCCGATCGGCCGCCGTCGCGTGGCTGGGCCGCGTCGAGATCGCAAAGGACCGCGTCGACGACGAGCCGCGCGCCTTCTCGGGCGGCATGCGGCAGCGCCTGCAGATCGCCCGCAACCTCGTCACACATCCGCGCCTTGTATTCATGGACGAACCGACCGGCGGCCTCGACGTCTCGGTGCAGGCGCGCCTGCTCGACCTGATCCGCGGCCTCGTCGCCGATCTGGGGCTCTCGGCCATCATCGTCACCCACGACCTCGCCGTGGCCCGGCTGCTTTCGCACCGCATGATGGTGATGAAGGATGGCCACGTCATCGAGCAGGGCCTCACCGACCGCGTGCTGGACGATCCGCGCGAGCCGTATACGCAATTGCTCGTGTCCTCGATCCTGCAGGTGTGATGACACAGCGGCTATGGCACCCCTACCCTCAGTCCCTCCCCACAAGGGGGAGGGAGGCGCAGATGCCGAAGCCTCGGTGAGCGCCGAACGAGTAGTCGTCTCCCTCTCCTCCTTGTGGGGAGGGATCAAGGGTGGGGGTGGCCCCACGCACGAAAGGCCGAGCCCATGACCCCCCTCCTCACCGTCCAAAACGTCGCCAAGTCCTTCACCATGCACCTCCGCGACGGCATCGTCCTGCCGGTGGTGGAGGGCGTGACATTCGAGGTCCACGCCGGTGCGTGCGTCGTGCTCGGCGGGCCGTCGGGCGCCGGCAAGTCGAGCCTGCTCAAGATGGTCTACGGCAATTACGGCGTCGATGCCGGTGCCATCATGCTGCTCCACCACGGCGTGCCGGTCGACCTCGCCACCGCTTCCCCGCGCCTGGTGCTCGAGCTGCGCCGCGACACCATCGGCTATGTCAGCCAGTTCCTCCGCACCGTGCCGCGCGTCACCACCCTCGACGTCGTCGCCGAGCCGCTGGTCAACCGCGGCATCGAGCGCGACCGGGCACAGCAGCGGGCCCGCGCGCTGCTCACCCGGCTCAACCTGCCGGAGCGGCTCTGGTCGCTGCCGCCCGCCACCTTTTCCGGCGGCGAGCAGCAGCGGGTGAACATCGCGCGCGGCTTCATCACCGCGCACCCCGTGCTGCTGCTCGACGAGCCCACCGCCTCGCTCGATGCCACCAACCGGGCCGTGGTGGTCGAGATGATCGCCGAAAAGAAGCGCGAGGGTGTTGCGCTGCTCGGCATCTTCCACGACGAAGAGGTGCGGGCCGAGGTCGCCGACCGCATCGTCGACGTCACTGCCTTCGCCCCGAGGAAAGCCGCATGAGCAAGCTCTCCGACCAGCCCGTCGTCCATCCGACCGCCGATGTCCGGGATTCGCATCTCGGCCGCTACACCGAGATCGGCGCCGGCTGCCACGTGCACCACTCCACCATCGGTGACTATTCCTACGCGGTCGAAGGCACGCAGATCGCCTATGCGACGGTCGGCAAGTTCTCCAACATCGCCGCCCATGTCCGCATCTATGCATCGAAGCACCCGATGCAGCGGGCCTCGCTGCACCACTTCACCTATCGCTCGAGCTGGTATTTCGATGGCGAAAGCGACGACCAGTCCTTCTTCGAGTGGCGCGCCGGCCAGCGCATCGAGATCGGCCACGACACCTGGATCGGCCACGGCGCGGTGATCATGCCGGGGGTGAGGGTCGGGCACGGCGCCATCATCGGCTCAAATGCCGTGGTGACCCGCGACATCGCCGATTTCGCCATCGCCGTCGGCGTCCCCGCCAGGCCAATCCGCGAGCGCTTCCGCGCCCCGATCGCCGAACGGCTGCTGGCGCTCGCCTGGTGGGACTGGGAGCACGAGAAGCTGCACGCCGCGTTGCCGGATTTCCGCAGCCTCGCGATCGAGGCGTTCCTCGACAAGTACGAGACCTGACGCGCCGCCCGTCGTCCGGGGCACCGCGAGCCGTACCAGGTCCGCCGCCCATCGCTTTCGTCATCTTCCACATGGGTTTGCCTGCGCGTCGCGGCAATTGTCCACCGTCACCGAAGCTTCACCAAAGCGTCATCCGCAGTTTGCGAAGGCACCCTAGGAGTCGGTCCTGTCGATCAGAACGGGGACGCCGGGCATGCTCAGGATATCTCAGGTGACGCGGCGCTTCGGCGCCAAGGTTGCAGTCGACAACGTCACCCTCGAGATTCCGGCCGGACAAATGGTCGGCATCATCGGCCGCTCCGGCGCCGGCAAGTCGACGCTCCTGCGCATGATCAATCGCCTGATCGATGTCTCGGACGGCGCCATCCATCATGACGAGGCGCAGGTATCGCAACTGCGCGGTCAGGCCCTGCGCGACTGGCAGTCCGACTGTGCCATGATCTTCCAGCAGTTCAACCTGGTGCCGCGCCTCGACGTCATCACCAATGTGATGCTTGGCCGGCTCAACCGCCGCAGCCGCCTGCTCAGCCTGATGCAGGTTTTCACCGAGACCGAGCAGCTGCTGGCGCTCAAGGCGCTCGAGCGGCTCGACATCGCGCAGACGGCGAGCCAGTGGGCGCAGACGCTGTCGGGCGGCCAGCAGCAGCGCGTCGCGATCGCCCGGGCGCTGCTGCAGGACCCCAAGCTGATCCTCGCCGACGAGCCCATCGCCTCGCTCGATCCGCGCAACGCCAAGATCGTCATGGATTCGCTCGCCGGGATCAACGAGGAGCACGGCATCACCGTGATCACCAATCTCCACACCCTCGATACCGCCCGCAACTACTGCGAGCGGATCATCGGCATGGCGGCGGGCCGGGTCGTCTTCGACGGCACGCCCGAGGAACTGACCACCGAAGTGGCGCGCGAACTCTACGGCGCCGAGGGCCTTGCCGAGGCCTTCTCGGAGGAGATGACTTCGACCAGCCTCGAGGCCATCGCGCCGCGCAAGAGGAAGAAGCGGCATGGTCATCCGCTTCCGGCGCTCGAACTCGAGGTGGCCTCGACCGGCCTGCCCAACTGATCCCCCTTCAACGGCCGGTTCCCGCCTGCTCGCGCGGCAACCTGTCGGTCCGAACCCCGCGTCACCAAAGGAGAATTCCATGAACGCGCTCCGCACCATCCTGCTCGCCGGCATCGCCGCCGTCAGCGTTGCCTCGCCCGCGCTGGCCCAGCAGGACGTCATCCGCATCGGCCTGCTCGGCGGCGAGAACGAAGCCGACCGCCTGACCGACAACCAGTGCCTGATCGACAAGCTGCCCGCCGCCCTCGGCGTCAAGGAAGTGCCCTCGGCATGAAGCCGGAAGAGTTCTTCGCCTCCACCGATTTCGGCGGCGGCCACGAGAACCTGGTTCTCGCCCTGCTCGACGGCAAGTTCGACGTCGCCACCACCTGGGGCTCGGGTGTCGGCGAATTTGCCGAGGGCTACACCTCGGGCAATATCCGCTCGATGGTCGACAAGGGCATGCTCGACATGGAAGACGTCACCGAGGTGTGGCGTTCGCCGCTGATCCCGAACGGCCCGCTGGTGATGCGCACCGGCCTCGACCAAGCGCTCAAGGACAAGATCGTCAAGTTCTACAGCGAGCTGCCGACCACCGACTACGAGTGCTTCCGCTCGGTCGAGAACGGCGACTTCAAGGGCTATACCCCGGTGGACGTCGACTTCTACATGCCGATCATCGAGGCCCGCAAGGCGGCCATCGGCGGCTGATTGTCGTCCATTCGCGACCGGCGGCAGGCGACTGCCGCCGGTCCCCTGTTCCGAGGACGGGAGTCCCGATGAGCACGACCACCCACCACGGTCCCGACGGGCTCTCCGAAGCGGGCCGGCTCGTCCACGGCCACTACCGCCAGCTGGTCCGCACCCGCCGCCTCTATACGCTGATCGCGCTCGGAACGCTGCTGGCCTTCCTCGCCGGAGCCCTCTGGTTCGCCAATGCGTCCAATGCGGGCAAGTTCCTCGAACGTATGCCGTTCTTCTTCGACTTCTTCATCCACTTCCTGCCGGACGATCCGCTCGAAATCTTCAGGGCAATGTTCGACCTGACTTCCCCCTACGAGGACGGCTCGCAGAAATACGACTATCCGGTGGGGCGCCTCTATCTGGTCGGCGCGTTCTACCTGCCCGAGTACATCTTCCAGATGCTGGTCACCATCAACATCGCGGTGCTCTCGACGCTGATCGGAGCCGGCTTCGGCTTCGTGCTGTGCTTCTTGGCGGCCAGCAACCTGATGGGGTCGCGGCCGGTGCGCTTCGTCGTGCGGCGCCTGCTGGAGCTGCTGCGCGCGTTTCCGGAGATCGTCATCGCGGGCCTGCTCGTGGCGATCTTCTCCATCGGTCCGATCGGCGCCATCGCGGCGGTCGCCATCCACACCATCGGGGCGCTCGGCAAGCTGTTCTACGAGGTAGTCGAGAACGCCGACATGAGGCCCGACGAAGGGCTGCGCGCGGTCGGCGCCAACTGGCTCGAGCGCGTGCGCTTCGGCATCGTCCCGCAGGTGATGCCCAACTTCATCTCCTATGCGCTGCTGAGGACCGAGATCAACGTGCGGGCCTCGACCATCATCGGGGCGGTCGGCGGCGGCGGCATCGGCGAGATCTTCCGTCACGCCATCGGCAACGACCACGCGGCCAAGACCTACGCGATCATCATCCTGCTGTTCGTGACCATCATCGGCATCGACTGGGTTTCCGGCTACCTCAGGAAGCGGCTGGTCGGCGGCGCGGCCTTCACCTTCGGGGCCTAGGGAGAACCGGCATGGCAACCTTCGCGCTCACCCCGACCGAAGCGGCGGACCTCAAGGCCCGACATGCCAGCGTCCTGAACAAGCCCCTGGCATCGAGGCTCCTCGCGCCGCTGCTGGTGGTACTGACCGGGTCGTACCTGGTGTTCTGCTTCTTCTTCTTCAATGTCGCGGCGATCTTCGCCTCGGCGCAGTGGGAGCGAGCCGGCACCTACATCGCCGACTGGTACTCGTGGGAGGCGACGCCCCGGTTCCGCTTCAAGGACGGCGGCGTCGAACTCGAGTGGACCCGCTCGCTGCTGGGCGACAATCCCGACCCGGACTGGATCGAGGAAACCGGCCCGCACAGCTACACGGTGAGCTTCGGCGACCCCGGCAACCAGGTCGAGATCAGCGCCGGCAACGTCATCGCCGTGGTCGCCGGCACGCGCCACCGCATCCCGATCTCGGAGGCCGGCGCCGCCCTGCCCGAGAGCCCGCCGACCGGCATGAGCTGGAAGGGCGGGCGCGTCACCATCGACTATGGCTTCATCGGCCTCGCCGAGATCCGCAATACCCAGGTGTTCGTGCGTCACCGCTACCTGGGCTGGCCGAACTTCTTCTTCGACACCAAGTCGCCGTTCTTCGACGAGGACCCGGGCGAGCTGTGGGCGCTGGCCACCAGCCCGGAGCGGATCGAGGCGCGCATGCCGAACTGGCAGCTGATCCTTGTCGAGTTCCTCTACAATTCCGAGTGGCAGCACCTCGACGTCTACAACAAGCTGATGCAGACCATCGTGATGGCCTTCGTGGGCACGCTGTTCGCCGCGCTCCTCGCCTTCCCGCTGTCCTTCCTCGCGGCGCGGAACATCGCCCCCAGTCCGGTCGGCAACTGGCTGATGAAGCGGGTGTTCGACCTCACCCGTTCGGTCGACATGCTGATCTGGGCGCTGTTCTTCGTGCGCGGCTTCGGCCCCGGTCCGATCCCCGGGATCGCGGCGATCTTCTTCACCGACACCGGAACGCTGGGCAAGACCAACACCGAGGCGCTCGAGAACATCGACGACCGGCAGCGCGAAGGCGTGCGCTCGGTCGGCGCCTCTCCCGCCAACGTCCAGCGTTACGGCGTCGTGCCGCAGGTGCTACCCGTGTTCATCAGCCAGGCCCTCTACTTCTGGGAGAGCAACACCCGCTCGGCAACCATCATCGGCGCGGTGGGCGCCGGCGGCATCGGGCTCAAGCTGATCGAGGCGATGCGCACCAACCAGGACTGGGAGAATGTCGCCTATATGGTGATCCTGATCCTCGTCGTGGTGTTCGTCTTCGACAACCTGTCGAACGCGCTGCGCTCGCGCCTGATCGGGCCGCCGGCCCGCTGAAAGGCGGGTGGGCGCCATCCGGCCCGGCCCCTGCGGCGGCGCCAGGGCCTGCCGCTCATCGCAGAGCTACTTCGCCGGCATCTCCTCGGCGGGGCGCAGCGTGACCTGCTCCTTTTCCGGCCGCGCCCGGTCCGAGAGGGGCAGCTCGAGAACCGTGTCGGGCGGGATGTTGAGACCATATTCGTGGCGGGCGAATTCGGTCAGCCGGCGGTGGATATTGGCATAGCCGGCCAGCGTCATCAGGTGCCTGGGCATGGCGAGGACGATGTTCCGGTCGAGCCCGGGGATGGCGTAGACCCGCAGGCGCGAGCGGACCGACTGGGGCAGGCTGGGGAGCAGCGACGGCGGTGTGTGTGCGGTCGCGAGACCCTCCGCGACGATGTCGATCGCGGCCGCGTAGGTCATCGTGGAGAAGGCCGGCGTGGCATAGGGCAGGTGGGCGCGATACCACGCGTCCGACGCGCCGCGCATCGGCACGTTGGCGTCGATCTCGACATAGCGGGTGAGGGTGGGATCGAGCAGGCCCGGCTTGGCCGACTTCTGCAGCGCCCGCTCCACCATCTCCGGCGGTATGCTGGCCGGCACGGCAAACACCAGCGGGTCGCGGAACAGGCTGGCGACGCTGAACGAGGTCCGATCCTCCTCCAGCGCCTCGTCATTGACGATGACGCAGTTGAGCCGGTGCAGGCGCAGCTGCTCGACCAGTTCGCCGCTGGTCACCGCATAGGTGACCTCGAACTTGGCAAAGCCGGGTTCCTCGCTGGCGATGCGCGCGGCGGCGGCGAGGAACCGGCCGCGCAGCGTCGGGCTGACCCCCATCCTGAGAAAGATGCGATTGTCGACGTAGCGCTTCTCGTGCTCGTCGATCGCCTGGTCGAACTTGCGCAGCAGTTCGTCGGAGAACTTGAACCAGTATTCGCCGGACGGCGTCAGGCTCACCGCACCGGTGCGATTGCGGTTGATGAGCTGTACGCCCAGCCGTTCTTCGAGCTTGGCCAGCTGCTGGCTGATCGAGGGTTGCGACAGCGCTACCCGGCGCGAAGCCTTGGTGATCGAGCCCGCAATGACGACCGCGCGAAAGATCTGCAGCTGCTTGAGCGTGATATCCATCGTCTCTCCCCTGGGAACGATGTCACCACAATACGACACATTGGGTAACCCAATAGAATGTCGCAGTTACAATGTAACAGTAACGTGACGGGGCCCGCCCAGGCGGGCCCCTGGAACAGGGCTATTGCGCCGGGGGCACGTAGTTCGGCGAGAAGGTCAGCAGGTAGGCGATGAGGTTGGCCTCGTCTTCCTCGTTGGGCAGCCCGGCGAAGGTCATCTTGGTACCGGGGACCACGTCCTTGGGCTTGTGCAGGTAGGGCTTCAGGGTCTCCGCCGTCCACACCAGGCCGCCGGCGCCGGCCTCGATCATGGCCTTGGAGTACTTGTAGTCGGGTGCCGTGCCGGCAGTGCGACCGAACAGGTCGTTGAGCTGCGGGCCGACCTTGTTCTTGGCGCCTTCGCCGACCGCATGGCAGGCGAGGCACTTCTTGAACACCGTGGCCCCGGCGTCGACGTCGCCTTCGGCCAGCGCGGGCGTTGCGGCCAGCGCCACGGCGAACAGGGAAACAGCCAGGAATTTCATGCTCACTTCTCCTTCGAGGCCGAGCGCATCGGCAACAGTTGACACCTCCAATGCGGAATGGAGGCCCTGGAAGTCAATACACAGCCAAGCGACCGGGCGTCGCAGGTGCCGGGCAGGCGGGTTCATTCATGGTGGGCGCCGCGCCGGATCCGCCGGATGCCGAGGAACACCAGCAGCAGCACCAGGGGCGCCGACAGCGCCAGCATGGTCCCCTTGGGCACCGGGAGCAGGGCGTGCATGCCCTCGTAGACATAACCAAGCAGGCCCAGCGCATAGTAGGAGATGGCGATGATCGACAGCCCCTCGACGGTCTGCTGCAGGCGGAACTGGCTGCGCGCCGTCGCCGACAGGCCGTCGAGCACCGACTGGTTCTGCACCTGGATGTCGAGCGAGATGCGCGCACCGAGGAGCTCGATGGAACGCTGCACCTTGTCGGTCAGGGCCCCGAGGCGCTTCTCCATGGCGCGACACGTGGCGATGGCGGGGTGGGCCCGGTTGGAGATGAAGCGCCCGATCGTGGTGAACTCCCCGATGGCGGTCTCGCGCAAGCGCTCCATCCGGTT
>JAYRZA010000030.1:0-59392 GCA_041916695.1 Devosia sp.
CGTTATGTTGTGCGCCAGCTACGTCACGGGCGCTGTGCTGCAGCTGGGTCACAGGGGTATGTGACGCCGGCGTCACATGGAAGGGGGGGCGTTCTTCACGGTCCATTACGACCTGGTACCGACTGATCGTCCTTCCGTTGGAGGAGGTCACTCGGTCTGTTTTTCGGAGGTATCCGAATGCGCACAGATCGCGGATAGCCCGGTTGACCGTCTCTCGGGCGCGACCGCAACGCTCGGCAATCTTCCTCTGATTCACCTCACACCATCCGTTGTTGTCGGTATGGGTGCCCAGAATACCGAGGACGCGAATATGGAGGTCGCCAAGCCTCCGGTCATCAAACGCGTCGGCCGGCATGATGCTGTAGCGAGGTCGGGTCATCTGGTCACTTCGGGGCGCTTTCCCGTAGGCGCTTGGCATCCGCAACTGCGAGGATGGCATCCTCGGGACTCAGCCCAAAGCTGCGCTGAAGCAGGCGCACCAGTGGACGAGGCGCGACGTGGAGGACGTCGGCCAGCCAGTTCGCGGCCACGGCGATCTGCTCGGTGTGGTGGTGGTCAACACCGGAGGTCATTGCAGGGCCGTCCCGGCGGCCTGACGAGCCTCAAAGGCCGCGATATCCGCTTCCTTGAATAGCCGGCGTCGATTGATCCGGATCGGTTGCGGGAAACCCAGCTTTGGGTCTCGCGTCCAGCGCCAAATAGACATGTCGCTGACGTTTCCGAAGCGGGCTCGGACCTGTCGTGCCGTAAGGTATCTGGTTTCAGTCATCACAATCCCTCGCTGTCACTGACAGTAGGGACGAGTAGGGGAGGAGCGAATGCGTGTCGTCAGCATGGAAATCGGGCGAAATCGACCGATTATTATGCGCTAGCGCCGCTCGTAGTAGGTATCCTCCAGCAGCTCGCGATCGATAGCTCGCTGCAGCGCGGCTTCCTCGTGGTCGGGCGGGCGCCGAAGGTGGTTGATGAAGATCTCGACGTCAACGCCCTCGCGGTCAGCGATCCTCGCCTTGAGCTCATCTGCCGATACGAAATGCGAGAAGCGGGTCATGCCTCGTCTGCTGCGTTCGGCGATCCATTTCGCCAGGCGTCGATAGCGATCGGCTGCACGCTTGACAGGTGTGTTTCTGTTGACGAGCCGACCCAGGGCGACGGCTATCGGAGTTGCAGGGCGACCCTTCCCACGAGGCGGCACATACAGCCGTCCCTCCAGAAACAGCGCGAGGTCTTCCCTGAAGGCCTTGTCCTGGCTGTTGGGCCCGCGGACGATCGCCGCCAACTGGCGAGCATCGCCAAGGATCGCCGTCCGGATTGCGTGGCGCCACCGGTACTGAAATGTCGCCGCGTCTTCGTCGTCCTCAGCTGACATTGACGAGCCCCAGTACGAAACGGGCCCAGGCCTCGAGTGCGTCACGTTTCTCCTTCGCAAAGTCATATTTCTGGTAGACGCGCGTGATGCCCGAGAGCGTCCCGGACCTGTGATTGAGAACGGCCTCGGTGATATGGACTGGCGTCCCAAGCCGCGCGAGTGCGGAGGCGCACGTTCGTCGCAGGTCGTGAAGCGTCCAGTGGGGGAGCGTAACGCTGTCGAGGTCATTCACGCCGGCATCCTTGGCCTCCTTCCTGGCGAGGGCCAACATGGCGCCGTCAAGTTGGGTCTTCGACTTTGACCAGCCGTTGATGGCGTTCTCGCCGTTCAGGGTGAACACAAAGGTCGAGCCGTCGATCTTCGGGGCGGATGCAATCGCCGCGACGGCTGCCGGGGAGAGCGGGACGTCATGTGCGGTAGCGTTCTTCACGCGGCCCGGCGGCAGAGACCACAACGGGGCGTCGGCCGACAGGCGCAGTTCGGTCGTGACCATGTCCTTGACTTCGCCCCTGCGCTGACCCGTCAGGAGCAGGGTCCGGACCGCCGCATTGAAGGGGGTGGACTCGCCGGTGGCGAGCCAGAGCAGTCGGATCTCGGCATCGGTGAGCACTCGATCGCGAGACTTCTCTGTGACCGGCGCACGCATTCCCGCCATCGGGGAGGTATCGATCACCCCTCGGTTGACCAACCAGTTCATGAAGAGACGGCAGAGCGAAAACACGCGGTTCGCCGTCGTCCCGGCACCGGCTTCGGAGATTTCCTCGGCAAGTGAGAGAACATCATGGCGGGTCAGTGAGTCAGCTCTTCGATCTTTCCAGGCCGGTCGCAGGTGCCGCTCGATCAGACGTTTCGCTTCCCGTGCGCTGGAAGAGCGCAGCTCGCGCTCTATGTGCCGCGCGATGAAGCTGTTCAGGAGGGCGTCCACCCGGTCGGAAGGCTCGGCGGCCGTCGCCTTGGCTGCCCGCTTCTGAGCTGCCGGATCGATCAGCTTCTCAACCAGCTGCTGCGCAGCCGCCGCCTCCTTTCGGGCGTCGACCAGCGAGAACGCGGGGAAGCTTCCGATCGTCAGCTTCTTCGGTTTTCTATCGACAGGAGAGCGGTATCGAAACGCCCAGCTCTTCGCGCCGCTCGGCTGAATGACCAACCACAAGCCTGTCGAGGCGCCGTCGGGAATCTCCCGCCTGGATGCACCTTTGGCGGCGTTCTCAACCCCCTTGGTCGTCAGTGCTTTGGCCAACGAAGCGCTCCCGGGGTAACGGCAGGGTAATCAGGACCTAGCGATAGGTAGCGTTTTCTATTGTTACTAACAAGTGCCAACAATGGCCGGATAGGTCTGTAAACGCTGATGAATTCGTGGAGCCGGGGTTTGGCAATGATAGGCGCTGTTAGCGGTCCCGATCAGACTTCTAAGCTGTTGGTCGGAGGTTCGAATCCTCCCGAGGTCGCCATCTGGCCAGACGGGCGACGTTGCTGCTCGTCTTTTCCGGCTGTTCCCGCATCCGGGGTGCGGGGAACGTCGTCCGCGGTTTGGGCCGCAAAGCCGGCTAGAAGGCGAAGACGCCCTCGACGGGCACGTGGTCGCTCGGCTTTTCGCCGCCGCGCATCTCAAGATGGACCACGACGTCGCCCAGGCGGTCCGCCGCCTGCGGGGACAGCAGCAGGTGGTCGATCCGGATGCCGTCGTCCCGGTCCCAGCCAAACGTCTTGAAGTCCCAGAACGTGTAGCTCGGCTCGTCGGTAACGGCCCGGGTCGCGTCGGTCAGGCCCAGGTTGAGCAGGGCGCGCCACCGCTGGGCGCTCTCCGGCCGGAACAGCGCGTCGCCCACCCATTGCTTGGGGTTTCTGGCATCGATGTCGGCGGGGATGATGTTGTAGTCGCCCAGCAGGACGAACGGCTCCTCGAGCGCCAGCCGCTGCTCGACGTACAGGATAAGCCGGTCCATCCAGCCGAGCTTGTAGGTGAACTTCTCGGTGCCGACCGGATTGCCGTTGGGCAGGTAGATGCAGCATATGCGCACCACTCCGCCCTCGGTCGAGAACACCCCCTCGATCAGCCGCGCCTGCTCGTCCGTCTCGTCGCCGGGCAGGCCGCGCGACACCTCGTCGAAGCGCAGCTTCGACAGGATCGCCACGCCGTTCCAGCTCTTCTGGCCGTGCGTTTCGACATTGTAGCCAAGCGCTTCGATCTCGGCCCGCGGGAAAGCCTCGTCGATGCTCTTGATTTCCTGCAGGCACACGATGTCGGGCGACTCCCGTTCGAGCCAGCTGAGCAGCTGGCCTTGCCGGGCCTTGACGCCATTGATGTTCCAGGTCGCGATGCGCATGCCGCAAAGCCTAGTGGCCGCTGCCGGAAATCGCAACCTCAGCCGTACACCGCCTGCAGCATGTCGTCGCGGAACGGGCCGTTGCAGCCTTCGGGCGTGGTGTTGGTCATCACCACGATGCTGATCCGATTGACCGGGTCCATCACCCAGTTGTGACCCCAGGCGCCGCCCCAGTCCACGGTACCCTTCGGGCTGGGGTTGCGGGCGGCGGCGGGATCCTCGAGCACCGCACCGATCAGGCTGAAGCGCTTGCCGGCATCCCTGGGCCGGCGAGGCAGGGTGCCGATCTGGTTGCTGATCGCCGTCTCCACCGTCTCGGGTCGCAGCAGACCCGGATTGCCGTTGTAGACTTCGATCATCGCCATGACGTCGGAGGCGGTTCCCGCCATGCCCGAGCCGCCGCACTGCGCCACGGCCGGGTTGAAGATCCGGCTCGGCGAGAACCAGGTGGTTCCACCCTGGTCATCGATGACCGGATAGGGGTCCGACATCAGCACCGGCGGCCGTCCATCGGCGTAGGGCACGGCGAGACGGCTGGGGTCGGTCACCCAGAAATGCGTGTCCGTCATCTTCAGCGGCCCGGTGACATGCTTGGCAAGCGCATCCTCGACGCTCGAGCCATTGATCGCGGCAAGAATCGCGCCGAGGACGTCGATACTGCTGCCATACTCCCAGCCGGCGCCCGGCGCGAAAGCGAGCGGCACCTTGGCGATGCGGCGCAGCGTCTCCTCGAGCGGCAGCACCGCACCGGCCATGCCGACCGAGGCGTCGGGCGGCACCCGCCCATAGCCGAGGCCCGACGAGTGGCTGAGCAGCTGCCGGATGGTGATCGTGGCGGTGCTGCCGTCGGGCGACACCGGCGTGAACCACGGCAGGAACTTGCTGGAGGGGTCGTCGAGCCCGATCAGGCCGAGGTCGACGAGCCGCAGGATCGCGGTCGCAACGATCGGCTTGGTGACGGACGCCAGCCGGAAAATCGCATCGAGCTGCATCGGTCGCCCGGCCTCGCGGTCGGCAAGGCCTGCGGCGCGGGCATAGACCTGCTTTCCGTTCTGGTTGATCAGCACCACGCAGCCCACAATACGCTGCACCAGTGCCGCATCGATGGCGGCGTCGACACGTTCCGTGAGACCCATGACTCTCCCCTTTTGCCGTCGACGTTAGGGTGCAGGGCGTTGAAATTCAATCAGCTTCGCCCGTGGCATGCGATTTTGCCGCAAGCCGCCTCACGCCGGCTCGCCATAGATGGCATCGCGCAGGTCGTCGCGCAGCCGCCCGTCCGAACCCTCCAGCCCGGTATTGGTCATGCACACGACGCTGAGCTCGCGAACCGGATCGACGAACCAGTGGTGGCCATAGATTCCGCCCCAGCGATTGGTCCCGGGGCTCTGTTGCACCCGCGCTGCTGCGGCGTCGGCCAGCCAGGCCCCGATCAGGCTGAACTGCCAACCCGCACCGGACGCCGCGGCGAGTTGCGGCGTCTGGTTCGACAGTGCGAGCGCCGACGTCTCGGCCCGCAGCACCGGGCCCCCGCCGGTGCGCAGCGCCTCGAGCAGGCGCAGGATGTCCGGTCCGCTGCCCGTGGCGCCGCCTCCGCCGGACTGAAAGGCGAGCGGGTCGAAGATGCGCTCGGGATCATACGTGGTCGTTCCGCCCCAGTAGTTCGGGATCGAATGCGGATTCCCCATGCGCTCGGGGCGGTTCGGTCCGTTATCGGCATAGGCCACCGCCAGCCTGCCGCGATCGGGCACCGCAAAGCCGGTATCGACCATCCCGAGCGGCCCGGTGACCAGGCGGCGCAGGGTATCGTCGAGGCGGCCGTTCACCAGCCGGCCGGCGATGTAGCCGAGCACGTCGATGGACGGACCATAGGACCAGCCCGTGCCGGGGGCGAACGATAGCGGCAGGTCACCAATTCGGCGGATGATCTCGTCGTCGCCGAGGCGCCAGCGGTTGACACCGGCGGTCTGCTCGTCGGCGCTGAGGATGCTGGCCACCGACAGGCCGGAGGTATGCGTCAGCAGGTGCCGGATGGTGATCCTGGGTTCGCTTCCGTCGGCAAGGCGTGGTCGAAATCCGGGCAGGAAGGCGGTGACCGGATCATCGAGACCCATCTGGCCGGCATCGGTCAGGGCGAGGATCGCGGTCGCGACGATCGGCTTGGTCACCGAGGAGAGCCGGAAGATCGTGTCGATGGCCATCGGCCGTCCGGCCTCGCGGTCTGCCCATCCTGCGGCCCGGGCATAGACCGGCGTGCCGCCGCGATTGACCAGCACCACGCAGCCGACGATGCGATTGACCAGCGCAGCGTCAATCGCCGCGTCGAGGCGTCCCTCGAGGTTCATGCGCTTTCCCCTCTGTTCGGAAAGGTACCGGGGCTTGCCTGTCGACCACTTTCGCGGTCTGTGTCAGCTGGCGACCGCAAAGCTCGTGCCGCATCCGCAGGAGGCGACGGCGTTGGGGTTTTTGATCTGGAAGCTCTGGCCGATCAGGTCGTCGACGAAGTCGATCTCCGCTCCGCCCATGAATTCCAGGCTGAGCGAATCGATCAACACCGTGGCATCGCCCTTGGCCAGCACGAGATCGTCGTTGGCAGGGGCCTCCTTCACCAGCTTGTACTCGTACTGGAAGCCCGAGCAGCCGCCGCCCGCAACCACGATGCGCAACACCGTGCCTTCGCCCTGCTTGGAGAGTATGCGGCCGATGCGCTTGGCGGCCCGATCTGTCAAAACGACATCGTGGGATGCTACAGCAGCGTCGGACATGGCAGACCTCACAGGCGCCCCGTCGGCGCCGACGGGGCTAACGTAGTATCGTCGACTGCCGATGAAAAGGTCTTCCCCGCATGAGCGACCGCGCCCCCTATGCATCCGACCCCGCGCAGAGCCGTGGCCGGCTGTTCGATGCCGGCGCCAGCCCCACGCGATCCGAGTTTCAGCGCGATCGGGACCGGATCATCCACTCCACGGCCTTTCGTCGGCTACAGTACAAGACGCAGGTCTTCCTGCATCATGAGGGGCAGCACTTCCGAACCCGGCTGACTCATACGCTGGAGGTCAGCCAGATGGCCCGTTCGCTGGCGCGCGCGCTTCGGCTCGACGAGGACCTGGCAGAGGCTGTCGCGCTTGCCCACGATCTCGGCCATACGCCCTTCGGCCACGCTGGCGAGCGGGTGCTGAACGACAAGCTCGCGCCCTGGGGCGGCTTCGACCACAACATGCAGGCCATCCGCGTCGTCACCCGGCTCGAGAACCGCTACGCCGAGCACGACGGGCTGAACCTGAGTTGGGAGACTCTCGAAGGCATCCTGAAGCACAACGGCCCGCTGATCGATGCGGCCGGCCGCCCGGTCGGTCGCTATGCCGGCGAGGGCCTGCCGGCAGGCATCGACGACATCCCGGCGCGCACCGACCTGCTGCTCGCCACCCACGCCGGGCTCGAGGCGCAGTGCGCGGCCATTGCCGACGACATTGCCTACAATGCGCACGACATCGACGATGCGTTGCGCGCCGGGCTGCTGCAGCTTCGCGATCTGTCAGGTGTGCCTCTGGTCGGGCCGCTGGTTGCCGAAGTGCTCGCGCGCTGGCCCGAGATCGAGCCAAACCGCCAGGCGCACGAAGTGCAGCGACGGCTGATCACCCGCATGATCGAGGATGTGATCGCCGAGAGTTCGCGCCTTGTTGCCGAGGTCTGGCCGGCCGACGCAGACGCCGTACGCCACGCCGGCATGACCCTCGTTCGTTTTTCGCCGGGCGTCGAGGCGGAGGAGCAGGCGCTGAAGCGCTTTCTCTTCCAGCGGGTTTACCGCAGCGAGGCGGTGATGGCGCCGGTGCGCCGCAGCCAGGCCATGGTTGCCGATCTGTTCGAGCACTTCATGGCGGTGGCAGACCTGCCGGGCAAATGGGGGGAGGCGGCGAAGGCGGCGCGCGATCCCGGTCGGCGCGCCCGGATCGTCGCTGATTTTATCGCCGGCATGACCGACCCCTACGCGCTCGAGCAGCACGCCAGGCTGTTTGACGGTGGCGGTCAGTTGCGGTAGGGCCCTGCCTGGCCGCACTGCGCCGTCATGGATCGATACTTGCCGTGATGGCGGGGAAGCCCGGCGCTTCCCGGCCGCCGCTCCCGGGGATCATCGCGGGCCTCGTCCACGCTGGACGAGACCAGGGTTTTCTGCCCGAGAAGGACTCTCATGAACGTCTTCGCCATCTTCGCCACCCGTGTCTCCGACGCCTTGCGGGCCCTCTATCCCGATGTCAACGAGGCACTTCTTGCCCGCATCGTGGTGGAACCGCCGCGAGATGCAGGGCATGGGGACCTCTCGACCAACGCCGCAATGCTGGTCGCCAAGCCCCTCGGCAGGAACCCGCGGGAGATTGCCATGGCGCTGGTCGAGCACTTCCGGACGGACGCGGATGTCGCCACCGTCGATGTCGCTGGTCCCGGCTTCGTCAATTTCCGGCTGGCGACGCCGATCTGGCATGCTGCGCTCGGGGCGGTGGCCAGGCAGGGCGCCGACTACGGGCGCTCCAATGTCGGCAACGGCGAGCGCGTCAACGTCGAATACGTCTCTGCCAATCCGACCGGGCCGATGCATGTGGGGCACACGCGCGGCGCCGTGTTTGGCGACGCGCTTGCTGCGCTGATGGCCTATTCCGGATACGAGGTGACGCGCGAATACTACATCAACGACGCCGGCAGCCAGATCGACACGCTCGCCCGCTCGACGCTGCTGCGCTATCGAGAGTCGCTGGGGGAAGCGATCGAGATCCCCCCCGGCTTCTATCCGGGCGACTACCTCGTGCCGGTTGGTGCGGCGCTCGCCGCGGAGTTCGGCGACGCGCTCCGCGCCATGCCGGAGTCAAAGGCCCTGCCGCTGGTCAAGGACCGGGTCCTTGACGCCATGATGGACCTGATACGGGCCGATCTCGCCAAGCTCAACATCCACCACGACGTGTTCTTCTCCGAGCGGCAGCTGCATGGCCCGGGCGGCGACATCGAGAGCACGCTGCAGTGGCTGCGCGACGAGGGCATGATCTACGAGGGTCGGCTCGAGCCGCCCAAGGGCAAGGCGCCCGACGAATGGGAGGACCGCGAGCAGACGCT
Organism: Devosia sp.; assembly: GCA_041916695.1. Classification (GTDB taxonomy): domain Bacteria; phylum Pseudomonadota; class Alphaproteobacteria; order Rhizobiales; family Devosiaceae; genus Devosia_A. The sequence goes on from JAYRZA010000030.1 coordinate 8,797, forward strand.
GTTCCGCGCCACCCAGTACGGCGACGACATCGACCGCCCGCTGGTCAAGTCGAACGGCCAGTACACCTACTTCGCCGCCGACATCGCCTATCACCGCAACAAGTACCTGCGCGGCTTCAACCACATGGTCAATGTGCTGGGCGCCGACCACTCGGGTTATGTGAAGCGGCTCGAGGCGGCGGTCAACGCCGTCTCGCATGGCGAGGCCGAGATCGACGTGCGCATCTGCCAGCTGGTGCGGCTGATGAAGAACGGCGAGCCGTTCAAGATGAGCAAGCGCTCGGGTGACCTCGTCACCCTCGCCGACGTGGTCGAGGAGGTGGGCTCGGACGCCGTGCGCTTCATGCTGCTGTACCGGCGGAACGACGCGGCGATGGATTTCGATTTCGCCGTGGTCAAGGAGCAGACGCGCGACAACCCGGTGTTCTACGTGCAGTACGCGCACGCCCGCACATACTCGATCTTCCGCAAGGTCGCTGAGGAGATGCCGGCCCTCGACGTCTCGGCCGCCACCCTCGCTGGGGCAGACCTGTCCCGTCTGGCAAGCGAGGCGGACCTCGAGCTGATCCGCAGCATCGGGCAGTGGCCGCGCATCGTGGCTTCGGCGGCCGCCGCGCACGAACCGCATCGCATCGCGTTCTACCTCTATGAACTGGCGGCCGCCTTCCACGGCTTCTGGGCCAAGGGCAATCAGGACGCTGCCTTACGATTTGTTAACGCCGATGATTCAAAGCTGACTTTGGCGCGACTCGCCCTTGTCGCCGCCGTTCGTCAGGTGCTCGTCAACGGCCTGAGTCTGCTGGGCGTTTCTGCTCCGGAAGAGCTTTCATAATTCCGGCGCATTGGCGTGTTGAGTGACCGGCACGCTCGGCGGGGGTCGAGGCGAGCATCGGGGTCCTACAAAGGGGGCGCTGCTTTTCATGACAGCGAGACCGCAGCAGATGTCTGATGGCCAGGAAAAATCCGACGACCTGATCGCCGAGCTGGCCAAGTTGATGGCCAGTGGGGCGAGCGGGGCAGAAGAGGCCAAGCCTGCTCCCCGCCTGGTTTCGGCAACCGACGCTCCGCGCCCGGCGACCCCGGCCATTCGCATTCCGGGGATGGACGCCATCTCGGCTGCGCCGGCGGCCCCCGCGACGGGCGGGGCACCGAGCGCACCGGCTTCGCCCGCCGCAGCACCCGCAATGCTCCGCATTCCCGGCATGGATCAGCCGGTTGCCGCCGCCCCGGCCGCGCGTCCGGCGACGCCGTCCCCGGCGGCGACCGTTCCGATCGCCCCGGCGGCGCCTTCGACGGTGGCCCCGGCTGCGGTGTCTGAGCCGGATCGCCGGCCGGCAACGATCGACTTCGGTACCCTGCCGCCCGCGGCAGCGCCCCGGCCGGAGCCCATGGCCAATTGGCAGGATCGCGAGATTCCGAAGCCGGTACCCGTTCGCCCGCTGGTCCCGGAGGTTCCTGCCGCCGTGTCGAGGTCGGTCGAGCCCGCACCGCTTGCGGCGCCGCTTCCCGCTTTAGCCGCTCCGCTGCCGTCCGTTCAGCCTCCACCGGCAAAGCCCGCTGCGCCGGCGCTTGGCAATCCGCCCGCCGATGCGAGCGTCAGGCCGGAGGCGCCGATCGTTTCCGGCAAGCCGGCTCCCGCCGGCGATAGCTTCGATTTCGATTTCGGCTTCGCCGGCGAGGCGCCGCAGCCACCTGAGCCGCGCAGCGCGATGCCGAGTGTGCGCCCCTCTGCGCCGCGCGTCGTCTCCGGCGATCCCATTGCCGACCTGATCGCGGCCGACCTCGATGCCATCGAGGATCTGGCGCCGCCGGCCGCTCCGACCCCGGCCATCGTGCGCCCGCCTGTGCAGCCGCCGACACTGCGCAGCGCGGCGCCGCAGGCGCAGCGGCCGGCCGCCCAGGCGACTCCGCGACCACCGGCCGCTTCAGCGGCGGCCCCGTCGGCGCGCCGTGCCTCGGAAGAGCGCTTCGCTCCCGTATTCGGGGTCGGCGGCAAGCCGGCGACTGCGACGTCCGAACCCGATCCGATGGACGAGATCGAGAGCCTGATTGGTGAAGCCGTCAGGGTGGAACTCGCGGCGCCGGAGAGGCCGGCCGCCGTCCACCCGGCACCCGCGCCGGTGGTACCGCCCCTAAACACTGGCTTTGCCCCGCGACGCACTGCCCTGAAGGATGCGGAACCGCCGGTGTCTTCCCCAGAGGCGGCCATTCTTGCCGCTGCCGCGGCCTCGGGCGCCGAGGTCGGGCGGATCGACACCGGACGATCGGACCGTGAAGCCAGCCCCTACAAGCGCCCGAAGGCGCAACCCGAGCGGCGTGGCCTGCTGTCGGGCGGCATGCGCCAGTATGTCGGCATGGCCGTGGCGGGGACGCTGCTGCTTGCGGCGGGCTTCGGTCTCTATTGGGTGCTCGGCATGGGCCGCACCAACGATGCCGAGGCACCTGTTCTCTCGGCCGACGCAACTCCGGTCAAGGAGACGCCGCCGCCCGCGGCGCCGGCCGATACCCAGGGGTCGGTCGTCTTCGATGAACTGGCCGGAGAGAATGCCGCGCCTGCCGACGAGCAACTGGTCTCGCGTGACGACAGCGCCGAGACCTCGGTCGCCGATGTGGCGCGCGCCGTCGGCGACGACACCGCGACGGTTGCCGGCGAGAGCGAGTTGGCCAACCGGAAGGTGCGCACCGTTACCGTCCGTCCGGACGGTACAATCGTCAGTGGCGACGACGCAGTGGCCGGTTCCGAGGCGCTCCCCGTCGACCGGCCGAATGTACCCGAGTTGCCGGGTTCGGACGTCCAGCCGTCTCAGTTGCTCGCCGCACTGCCCACCGACACGGTCGTCGCTGATCCGATCGCCGCGACCATCGCCACGACCGACCAGGTGGCGCCGGCGGATACGGCACTCACAGCGGCGGTGGTCCCCAATCCCGAGGCCATCATCGACCCCAATATCGTCGCCCCGATTCCGGCGGCTCGACCTGTCGACCGGGGCGCGTTGGGCAGCACCAGCCGGCAGACGACCGCCGAAGTTTCCGGTCCTCTGGACCTCGTGCCGGCTGATGAGGCGAACAGCCTGACCGCACCGGTTTCCGCGTCCGGCGGGGCTTACGTGCAGCTCTCCTCGCAGCGTACTGAAGCCGATGCGCAGTCTTCCTTGCGCAGCACGGAAAACCGGCTGTCCGGCCTGCTTGGCGGCAGGGGCCTGGAGATTCGTCGCGTCGATCTGGGTGCCAAGGGCATCTGGTACCGCGTAGTCCTGCCCACCGGCTCGTTCCAGCAGGCGACCCAGGCCTGTGCGTCGTTCAAGGCCAACGGGGCCGACTGCGTCGCCATCAACGGCTGAGCGGGGCCTCGGCTCCGTCAGCTCTTGTAGACCAACGTCCGTAGCACGGCGAAATTGAAGACCATCCCTGCAATGCTCCCCGCGGCCAGCGCGAGGAGCGGGTGGATCGCGGGGACCAGCCCGAGCACCGCGGCGAACACGCCGTAGTTGATCAGCGCGCCGACCACCTGCACCGCTAGGTATCCGGCGGCTTCGCCCTGCACCGAAGTCGCACGGCGGTCGGCGAAAGTGAACACCCGGTTGAGCAGGAATGTCGCCGTCACGGCGATGAGGAAAGCCGGCGGCCGGGCGATCAGCGGCGGCAGCCCCAATGCCATCAGCAGCGTCAGGCTCAGGCCATCCACCCCGAACCCGATCACCCCCACCACGGCAAAGCGAAGCATCCCGCCGATCACGTGGTCACATCGGGAATGGAATTGTAGGCCCGCACGAAGTCGGCCTCGGCGGCGTGCCGGATGGTGTGCAGCACGAGGCCGGAAGTGAAGAAGAGAAAGCCGAGGATGGAAAGCCCGACCACCACCATGGCCGTCGGAAGGTAGGGTACCAGACCGGTGGCGAAGTAGCTGACGAACAGCGGGATCGACAGCCCTCCCGAAAGTGCGAAGAACAACGCCGAGAGCGCGGTGAAGAACTGCAGCGGTCTGAGATCCTTGAGGAACAGGAAGTAGTAGAGCAGGATTCGCGTCCCGTCGCGGAAGGAGTGCAACTTGCTCACCGATCCCTCCGGGCGACTGGAATATCGCGTTTCCACTTCCGCTGTGGGAAGCCGGTAGAGCGCCGCGTGGGCGCTCAGTTCGGTCTCGATCTCGAAGCGTTTGGAGCGAGCCGGGAAGGTCTTGACGAACCGCCGGGACATCACCCGGTAGCCCGAGAAGATGTCGGTGACGCCGCCGCCGAACAATCGGCGGAACAGGGAGGTGAAGACCTGGTTCGCCGTCCGGTGCCCGCGCCGGTACTGCCCCTGCGCATTGCCCTGGCGCGTGCCGGTGACCATCGCGAGCCGCTCGTCGACCAGGAGCGAAATCATCTCCGGCGCCCGGGAGATGTCGTAGGTATCGTCGCCGTCGATCAGCACGTAGACGTCCGCCTCAACCGTGGTGAACAGCCGGCGCACCGCCGAACCCTTGCCCTGGGCGCGCTCGGAGATGACGGTCGCGCCGCTCTCGCGGGCCGCAGCGGCGGTGGCGTCGGTGCTGTTGTTGTCGCAGACCCAGATCGCGGCGTCCGGCATGACCTGACGGATTGCAGCAATCGTCCGACCGATGGTCTTGGCTTCGTTGTAGCAGGGCAGGATGACCGCGACGGCAATGCTCACGGGCGGAACTCCGGTGGGGACCCGCAGGGGGTCGAACGGCAGACCAGGGCTTGTGCGAACAACGGCAACGCCTTCCGGACCGAGGCGCCACGACTCGGAGACCTAGGCCGCTTGGCTGTTCCATTCGCGCCGATCAAGGGGATGCTCGGCGGCAAGCGCAAGCCCGCTTCCAGTGCTTTCCACCTGAGATCGCATGCTTGCTTGACGGTCACCGTCCGACCCGCCAAGCTTGTTCCAACGAGGCAGGCCGCCAATGAACGACACCACGCCGGATTGGCTTGCGGACCCTCCCGCCCGCGACGAAGAGGTCCTTTACGTCGACGTGGCCGGTTACGAGGGGCCGCTGGACCTGCTGCTGGACCTCGCCCGGCGGCAGAAGGTCGATCTGTCTCGCATCTCGGTGCTCGCCCTGGCCGAGCAGTATCTCGAGTTCATCGAGACGATCCGCGAGAAGCGGATCGAGGTCGCCGCCGACTACCTCGTGATGGCGGCCTGGCTCGCCTATCTCAAGAGCCGGCTGATGGTGCCCCCGCTGCCGAGCGACGAAGAGCCGACCGGAGAGATGATGGCTGCCCTGCTGCAGTTCCGCCTTTCCCGCCTCGAGGCGATGCGACATGCCGCGATGCAGTTGCTGAACCGGCCGCGGCTGGGCCGCGAGATCCATCCGCGCGGTCGGCCCGAGCCCTTCGGATTCGAGCACCGGCACGCGTTCGAAGCGAGCCTGTACGACCTGCTGAAGGCCTACGCTATGCAGCGCGAGAGGGCCGTTCCTCAGGACTACCACCTGTTCGAGCGATCGGTGTGGTCGCTGGCCGAGGCCCGCGAGATTCTGCAGCGCCTCATCGGCGACAGCATGGACTGGGTCCCGCTCGATGCCTATCTGGATCTATTCCTGGGAGACAAGGGGCAGCGCCGGACGGCAATGGCTTCGAGCTTCGCCTCGAGCCTTGAACTTGCCCGGCAGGGGCACATAGAACTGCGCCAGACTCTCAGCTTCGGTCCGCTGCTTGTGCGGCGACGTCGGCACGAGACGGAGACCGGTGACGGAAAGTAGGCCGCATGATTGAAGAGCCGTTCGGGGATGAACCCAGCCAGGTCGCCGACCGGAACCTGCGGGTGATCGAGGCGTTGCTGTTCGCCTCCGCCGATCCGCTGTCCGTCGAGGAGATCGCACCCTTTCTCGGCGAAGGTGCCGACGTGCCGGCGCTGCTCGAGCGGCTTGCCGACCGGTTCCGCGGACACGGCGTAGAACTGGTGCGTCGCGGCGATCGTTGGGCCTTCCGCACGGCCGAGGACCTGTCGTTCCTGCTGCGGCGCGAGCGGACAGAAACGCGGCAGTTGTCACGCGCGGCCCTGGAGACGCTTGCCATCATCGCGTACCACCAGCCTGCGACGCGGGCCGAAGTCGAGGAAGTGCGCGGCGTGGCCTCCGGCGGCGGCACTTTCGATGTCCTTATGCAGACCGGCTGGGTGCGCATGCGGGGGCGTCGCCGCACGCCGGGCCGACCGGTGACCTATGGCACTACCGAGGCCTTCCTCGATCACTTCGGACTCGAAAGTCTGGGCGATCTGCCCGGCCTCGAGGAACTCAAGGGCTCGGGGCTGCTCTCGTCCCGTCTGCCTCCGGGCTTCCAGGTGCCGTTGCCCTTTGATGGTCCGCTGCGCGATGACGAAGACCCGCTCGATCCGGACGATGTAGGCGACGACGAGGGCGTCACGTGAGCACTGAGGAAGTCGGGGGGTGGGGCCCTCGCGGAACGGCCGGCGTCAGCTTCGCCTCCGCCCTGGCGTTCGAAGACGTCGAGGTGGCGCTGGGCGGTCGTACGGTGCTCGATCGCTTCACGCTGCATCTGGTGCCCGGCGAGATCGTCTGTCTGCTGGGCGAGTCCGGCTCGGGCAAATCGACGATCCTGCGGGTGGCCGCCGGCATCCAGCGCATTGAGGCCGGCACCGTGGCGATCAACAATCGCGTGGTGTCCGGCAACGGCGTCCACCTCACACCCGATCGGCGCGGCATCGGCCTGATGTTTCAGGATTTTGCGCTGTTCCCGCACCTAACCCTGCTGCGCAACGTGCTGTTCGGCCTGCGGCGGCTAGATCGCGGCGCGGCCCTTGTGCAGGCCCGGCAGGCCCTGCGTCGGGTGGGCCTTGAGGATCGCGAAAACGACTACCCACACATGCTGTCGGGCGGCCAGCAGCAGCGTCTGGCCCTGGCCCGCTCCATCGCGCCCAGGCCCGGTATCCTTATGCTCGACGAGCCCTTTTCGAGCCTCGATGCCCGGCTGCGCGAAACGGTGCGCGCCGAAACCCTGGCCGTCCTGCGCGAGACCAACGCCACCACGGTGATCGTCACGCACGACCCTGAAGAAGCGATGCTGCTCGGCGACAGGATCGCACTGCTCCGTCGCGGCAGGCTGGTGCAGATCGACACGGCAACAGCCATCTATCGTCATCCGGTCGACCTCAACGCCGCGCGCTTCTTTTCTCCGTTGAGCGAGATCGAAGCCCGTGTCCACGGGGGCAGGGCGGAGACCCCGCTCGGCTCCGTCCCGGCGCCGGGCCATGCCGATGGCAGCAGCGTCATCGTTGCCTTGCGGCCTGTCGGTGCGCTCAGGATCGAGGGCAGCGGCGGCCAAGGGACGCCGGGGCGCATCATCAGCAAGCGCGATGCCATCGGTGTCGATCTGTGCGAGGTGATGGTCGCCGGTCTCGAGCGTCCGCTTGCCATCCGTCAGGTCGCCGATGCCGGCTTCGTTCCCGGCTGCGACGTTTTCCTGACGCTCAATCCGGAACACGTCCTTGTGTTCGCCAAGGAATGAACCTATTTCTGCGAGTTAGTGTAAGCGTTTCGTACAGGGTGGAGACCAGTCCATGCACGCGCCAGGCATTTGGGGCATCATTGTCGTCGCGATTGTCGTGATCCTGCTGTTCGGTCGCGGCAAGATCGCTGGCCTGATGGGAGAAGTGGCCTCGGGCATCAAGTCGTTCCAGAAGGGCATGCGCGACGAGGACAAGCCGGCGCCGCAGCTCGATACCACGGCCAGCGTCGATGCCGGCCGTACCACCGAGAAAGCCAAGGACGCCTGATCTCGTCGATCTGGCGTCCGCTCACGCGGAGTTAGCACATGCTCGGCGTCGGCTGGACCGAAATGCTCTTGATCGGGGTCGTGGCGCTCATCATCATCGGGCCCAAGGAGCTGCCTGCGGTCATGCAGCGCATCGGCAAGTTCGCCGGGACCATCAGGCGCATGGGATCGGAGTTTCAGCGTGAGCTGAACAAGACCACCGGTCTGAACGAGATCACCAATCTGAGAAATTCGGTGACTGCGCCGCTGAAGGCGACGGCCGACGCGATCCGCAAGGAATTCAACACGGTGACACCCTCGGGTGCCGTCCAGCCGTCCGGCGTCATCAAGCCGGCCGATCCCGCCGCGCAAAGCGTGGTCAACGAGATCAAGGCTGCCGCCGGCATCGCCGCTGCATCCAGCACTCCGACCGCAGCAGCGCCAGCGGTTGCTCCTGCCACGCCGGCGGTGGCCGCCACGACGCCCGCCCCCGCTTCCGGTGCAACTGCCCCTGCGCCTGGCGCACCCCCCGCAAAGGCCCGGCGTCCCACGAAGGTGTCAGCGCCTGCCGAGTCGGCGGTCGCGAGTTCCGATCTGCCGGCACCGGTCCGGCGCGCCCGCGCCAGAAAGCTGATCGAGTCGCCCGCCCCGGTCGAGGCCATCGCGCCGGCGTCCAGAAGGACGGTGGCCGCGGCGCGGACTGAGGGCGCCGGTACGGCCTCGAAGACGGAAGAGCCGGTCGCGCGCAAGCCGTCGCCCCGCAAGAAGTCCGCTCAACCTGCCGCCGACGAGAAGCCCTGAACATGGCCGAGCAGACCAAACTGGCCGCCTCGACGCCTGCCGGCTCCAAGCCGTCGGAGGATGAACTCACCGGTAGCGAGGCCCCGCTGCTCGATCATCTGATCGAGCTGAGGAAGCGCCTGATCCGATCGATCCTCATGATCTTCGGCTTGCTGATCGCATGCTTCTTCATCGCCGAGCCGATCTACAACGTGCTTGTCGAGCCCTACCGTCGGGCCGTTGCGCCGGCGCCTGTGGAGATGATCTTCACCGCCCCGCAGGAGTACTTCTTCACCCAGCTCAGCCTGGCCTTTTTCGGGGCGCTGTTCCTGGGTTTCCCCTATCTCGCCGTCGAGATCTACGGCTTTGTCGCGCCAGGGCTCTACAAGAAGGAGCGCCGCGCCTTCGTGCCCTATCTGGTCGCGACCCCGGTGTTCTTCGTGCTCGGCGCCATGATGGTGTATTTCGCCGTCCTGCCGATGGCGATGGCCTTCTTCCACTCGATGGAGACCGAGGAGATCACGATGCTCGTGAAGGTCTCCGAGTACCTTGGTCTCGCCATGACGCTGATCATTGCCTTCGGCGTCTGCTTCCAGCTGCCGGTCGTCCTTACGCTCCTCGCGAGCATCGATCTGGTAAAGGCCGAGACCCTGAAGAAGGGCCGCAAGTACGCCATCGTCGCGATCCTCGTCGTCGCGGCCTTCATCACCCCTCCCGATCCGATCTCGCAGATCGGCCTCTCGCTGCCGATGTACCTGCTGTACGAGGTGTCGATCCTCTCGGTCCGCATGGTGCAGAGGCGTCGGGAAGCCGCTTTGGCGGCGGCCGAGGCGGCCACCAGCCAGTCGTGATGCCGCTCCTTCCTCCACTTCGCATTTGCTTTCCGCGGTGTGAACAAATATAGAACGCCGACCTTCCTGGCCGTTGCGGAGACCGGACGTGAATCGTGCACTTGTCGTCATCCTTGCGGCCGTCATGCTGGACGCCGTCGGGATCGGCCTGATCTTTCCGATCCTGCCCAACCTGCTCAAGGACGTGACGCACGCGGCCGAGGTGGCGACGCTGATCGGCCTGATGCTGGCGCTCTATTCGGCCATGCAGTTCCTTTTCTCTCCGGTCCTGGGTGTCCTTAGCGACCGCTATGGCCGCCGGCCTGTCCTTCTGCTTTCTCTCGCGGGCGCCGCCATCGACTACCTGGTGATGGCCTTCGCGCCGGAACTCTGGATGCTGGTGGTCGGCCGCGCGATCGCCGGCATCACCAGTGCCAACATGGCGGTGGCCACGGCCTACATCACCGACATTTCGGCCGAGGAGGAGCGGGCGAGGCGGTTCGGCTACTTTCACGCCATGTTCGGCATCGGTTTCATCATCGGCCCGGTGATTGGCGGCCTGCTCGGCGACATCTGGGTGCGGGCCCCGTTCATCGCAGCGGCCATCCTCAATGCCGGAAACTTCGCGCTGGCCCTGTTCGTCCTGCCCGAGTCCCGCAAGGGCACCGCTGAGACGCGCTTCGATCCGGCTACGCTCAATCCATTTCGTCCTCTGGGTTGGGCCTTCACCTTCGCGTCGCTGCTGCCGCTTATGGCGATCTTCGTCATCATGAACTTCGTCGGCACCATGTACGGCACCGTCTGGGCCTTGTTCGGGCAGGATATGTTCGCCTGGAACGGCCTCACCATCGGGCTGTCGCTGGGCATTTTCGGGTTCTTCCACGCGGGCGCCCAGGCATTGCTCACCGGTCCCGCGGCGGAACGGCTGGGCGAGAAATGGGCGCTCGTCGTCGGCATGGCGTGCGAACTGGCGGCGCTGGCCGTGCTCGGCTTCGCTGCCCAGGGCTGGATCCTGTTTGCGCTGGCGCCGCTGTTCGCCCTTGGGGGCATCGGCATGCCGGCGCTGCAATCGCTCACCACGCGACAGGTTGACGCGGATCACCAGGGGCAGTTGCAGGGCGTCCTGGCGAGTCTCGTCAGCCTGTCGGCGGTGTTCGGCCCTGTATTCTTCAGTGTTGTTTATTTCGTCATCAAGCCGACCTGGCCGGGGCTGGTTTGGATCATCGGCGGCGGCATCTATCTGCTGGCCCTGCCGCTGCTGCTGGCGCTTCGCCGACCGGAGATTGCCGCACCGTCGCCCGACCGTCGCCAAAGTTGAGCCAGAATTGACGGATCATTAACAGAATAGCGGTGGCCGACACGCGGAGATGCCCGGATTTCCTTGCGTTTCAGGCAGAATCGACCAAGGTTCACCGCGTTTCGGTTCGCCAGCCACGGCGGGCATCCCACAGTGAGGAAACGCTATGTCAAACAAGAACGATCTCATCGGCGCCGTTGCCGAAAAGGCCGGCCTGACCAAGGCCCAGGCCGGTGATGCTGTCGACGCCGTCTTTGACGCGATCACCGCGTCGCTGAAGAGTGGCGATGAAGTGCGCCTCGTCGGATTCGGCACCTTCGCCGTGTCCAAGCGCAAGGCCAGTGTCGGCCGCAATCCGGCCACCGGTGCCGAGATCAAGATCCCGGCCTCGAACCAGGCCAAGTTCAAGCCCGGCAAGGGCCTCAAGGACGCCATCAACTAAGTCAAGAAGTTCGACTTCGTCGGACAGTCGCGTGGCCCCGAGCGTTCCAGCCGGGGCCATGGCTTTTCCGGTGGCCAGGCGACCTCGGGTTGACGGCTGCCCGGCGACCCCCTAGTTAGGGCGCCGCGCTCAGGCGCATCCGGGCGGTTAGCTCAGTGGTAGAGCATCTCGTTTACACCGAGAGGGTCGGCGGTTCGAGACCGTCACCGCCCACCATTTTTCCCTTCTCCTGACGCGGTCTCCGGGTGTGCTCGGAGTGGCTTTCGCCAATGTCGACAAGGTGTTGGCGCATCGCGCGAGTTTTTCGGCTCGGGGCGCTTGACTTGTGTGGGGGGCGCCGGTACACGAACGCCACGTTGCGCGGCCGAGCCGCTCAAGCGGGAGTAGCTCAGTTGGTTAGAGCGCCGGCCTGTCACGCCGGAGGTCGCGGGTTCGAGCCCCGTCTCTCGCGCCATCCTTTCTCAATTCATTGCTGTCCGAATGCGACGCCAGGGCTCGTCCGCGCCGGCGTCATTGCTTCGCCGCCGTTCGGCACAGGCGTCTGTGCTGTCTAGCGCTCGGTCGGATTGTTCATTTCGTTCATACTAGGAAGTTATCGGTATTGACGGCGGGCTTGAGAATGATAACGTTCTCATCTCGATGAGGTGACCCATGCCCGAAACCACAAGATACCTTGATATGGCGAGCCGGATTGTTGCCGCCTACGTAAGCCGCAACACGACATCCCCCGCAGACGTGCCCAGGCTGATCGCCGATGTACATGCTGCCCTGAGGAGCATTTCAAGCGGTGAGACCCCGCAGGCGTCGTCGATCGCCGCGGCCGAGCTGAAGCCGCTGCTGCCGATCAAGAAGACCATCACGCCGGAGTTTCTCATCAGCCTGGAGGATGGTAAGCCGTACCGTAGCCTGAAGCGTCATCTGGCCGCACTCGGAATGACTCCCGACCAGTATCGGCGCAAGTGGGGACTGCCGCCCGACTACCCGATGGTGTCGTCCGGTTACTCGGCGTTGCGGTCTGCCCTCGCCAAGGGCATAGGCCTCGGCGAGCACGATCGGAGAGGCGCCGCCGCCTGACCGCAAGGGCCGGCGCCGAGCGAGGCGCCGGCTGTCAGTTGACTTTCCAGGCCGCGAGCCGTGCCCCCGACACCGCATTGGCGTGAGCATCGAACCCCTCGTAGGAGGCGAAGCGGTGCGTGTGCGGCGCCATCTCGTCGAAGGCGCGGCGCGTCATGTGGCCAACCGTCGATGTCTTGAGGTAGTCGCGAACGCCCAGCGCCGAATGCGTCCGCGCCCAGCCCGAAGTCGGCAGCACGCAGTTCGGCCCCATCATGTAGTTGGCGATCGAGCCTACCGCATACTCGCCCAGCAGGATTTCGGCGGCATTGCGGATATGGGCGAGGTGCTCGTGCGGCTCCTTCGAGATCACCTGCAGGTGCTCGGGCGCGTACTCGTTGATGAAGGCATAGGCCTCCTCCGGCGTACGCGTCAGCACGATGCCGCCGCTCATGCCGCCGAGCACGGTCGACGAGAAGCCGACCCGCAGTTCTCCCATCGCGCGCCAGTACTCGGGGATCGCGGCACGCGCCGCCTCGGCCACCTCGCGCGACCAGGTGACGAGGAAGGCCGAGGAATCCGGGCCGTGCTCGCTTTCGATGATCAGGTCGAGCGCCGCGATCCGGCCATTGGCGGTCTCGTCGGCTAGGATGATGCTCTCGCTCGGGCCGGCCGGCAGGCCGGGGTCGATGCGGTCGGAGAGCAGGCGCTTGGCCGCCACCACCCATGGGCTGCCGGGCCCGACGATCTTCAGGCATTTCGGTATCGTCGCGGTGCCGAAGGCGGCAGCGGCCACGGCCTGTCCGCCGCCCACCCGGAATACCTTCTCGACGCCGCCCAGCCGCGCCGCCACCAGTGTCGCCGCGTCCACTCTGCCGTCCGGGCCGGGCGGGGTAAGCAGGATCGCCTGCGGCACCTTGGCCACCGAGGCGGGAATGGTGGTCATCAGCGTCACCGAGGGGAACGACCCCTTGCCGCGCGGCGCGTAGCAGGCGACCGAATCGATCGGCGTGGAGCGCTCGCCGACCAGAACACCCGGCCGGATCTCCTTCATCCACATCTCGGGCGGCATCTGTGCCTCGTGGAAGCGCCGGATGTTGTCGGCCGAGTAGCGTAGGGTCTCGATCAGGTCGGGATCGAGAGTCCGGAACGCCTCGTCGAAATCCTCGGGCGTCGCGGCGAGCTTGCCGGGATCGACCGGCGCCTTGTCGAAATCGCGGGCGAAGCGGGCGAGGGCCTCGTCGCCCTCGACCCGCACCGCCTCGATGATCGGTGCGACCTTTTCGAGGAACGGGCCGAGGTCGGCCTCGCTGCGGGTGAGCAGTTCGGTGCGCTGGGCGGAGGTAAGGGCGGCAAGCTCGTGCCAGGCGACGGGTTTCGTCATTTGGGGGGAACTCTCGTTCAGGCGGGATCGAGCGCCATGACCTTCAGGGTTTCCTCGCGGATGTCGGCGAGGACGGTGCGCTTGAGCGCGGTGAATTCGGGGCTGGTGACCACGTCGTAGCGCCGCGGCCGGCCGATTGGCACCTCCAGGTCGCGTTTCAGCCGCCCCGGCCGCGAAGCGAGTACGACGACGCGGTCGGCGAGGAAGATCGCCTCGTCGACATCGTGGGTGACGAACAGCACGGTGACCTTGTGTTCCTCCCAGACCTTCAGCAGCAACTCCTGCATCATGCCGCGGGTCTGCGCGTCGAGTGCGCCGAACGGCTCGTCCATCAGGAGCAGGGACGGGCGGTAGACCAGCGCTCTCGCGATGGCGACGCGCTGCCGCATGCCGCCTGACAGCTGTCGTGGGAACGCCGCCTCGAAGCCGATGAGACCGACCGCCTGCACATAGTGCCGCACCAGCTCGGACTTCTCCGCCGACGAAAGGCGCGACTTCTCCAGCGCGAAGCGGATATTGCCCTCGACGGTCAGCCACTCGAACAGGCTGTATCCCTGGAAAACGAAACCGCGGTCGCGCCCGGGACCGACGACCGGCTTGCCGTCGATGCGGATTTCTCCAAACGTCGGTTCGGCAAGCCCACCCACCATGTTGAGCAGCGTGGATTTGCCGCACCCCGAGGTGCCGACGATGGAGACGAACTGGTTGGTCGGCACCTCGAGGTCGATCTGGTCGATGGCCAGGAACTCCCTTTCGCCCTCGCCGAAGACCTTGCCGACGGCATCGATCGAGACCTTGGACGGCGCCGTCATCGGTCGGCCGTCCAGCGGAACAACCCTCGCCCGAAGCGCTTGAACAGGTAATCGGTGATCAGGCCCAGCAGACCGATGAACAGTGCCCCGAAGATGATCGTGTCGGTAGCGAGGTAGCGCTGCGCGTCCATGATGCGGCGACCTAGTCCGGTTTGTGCCGCCACCAGCTCGGCGACCACGAGGTACGTCCAGGTCCATCCAACCGTGATCCGGAACGTGTCCCAGATACCGGGAAGGGCGGCGGGCAGGATGATCCGCCACAGGATTTCGGTATTGGAGAAGCCGAGCGTCTGTCCGGCCCGTATCAGGTTGATGTCGATGGATTTGACATTGTCCATGATCATCAGGGCCATCTGGAAGAAGGTGCCCAGAAACAGGATCAGGATTTTCTGCTCGTCGCCGATCCCGGCCCAGAGGATCGAGAGCGGAATGAGCGCGACCACCGGCATGTAGCGCACCGTCGAGATCAGCGGCTCCAGCGCGCCTTCGAAGATGCGGAAATTGCCCATCAGGATACCGATCGGAACGGCCAGGACGGTCGCCGCCAGCCATCCGACCATGATCCGATAGGTGCTCACGGCGGCGTCGGAGAAGAGGATTCCCGTCGATATCTGCCGCCAGGCCTCCTCGACGATGGCAAGCGGGCTCGGCAGGAACAGTGGCCTGACTAGGCCCATCGCGGTGACGGTGAGCCACACGATCACGATCAGTGCCGGCACCACGAAGCCCGAGCTGGCGAAGATCGAATCCGGGATCGGGCCGCGCAGCCTGAACAGGCCGGCGCGTCGCTCCGCCTTCCGGCGGTCGGTGCGGCCACGGGCCGCCTCTTCGGCGACGGTGGGACGGATGGGCATGTCGGCACCCGGGGAAGGGGTGGCGCCCGGAGGCGCCACCACGAGGACTACTGGGCCAGCCCGTTGAGCGCCGTCAGGTCGAGGATCGCGTCGCCCGTGGGCACGATCTTGATCTCATCCGGCTTGGCTTCCTGCATCAGCCCGCCGATTTCGACCACCGTGGCCTGGAACGGCCCGGCGAGTTCGGCGAGGTTTTCCTTGATGTCGAACAGCTGCACCCCGGCAAAAGCGGTCTTGAACTCCTCCATCGGCGAGCCCACTGCGTCGGCGATGATCTGGCCGCCGGCATCGGGATTCTCGCGCAGGTAGGTCACCGCCTGGTCCCAGGCCTTGATGATGCCCTGCAGTTCGGCGGTGTGCGCGGCGACGAAGTCCGACGGTCCCGCCAGCACGTCCGAGATCAGGCCGGGCTTCTCGCCGGCGGAAAACAGGATCTTGAAGTCCGGTCCTTCCGACAGCGCCGCCGAGATATAGGGCTCGTAGGTCACCGCGACGTCGACACGTCCCGCGATCAGCGCCAGGCCGGCATCGGAGGCATTGATCGGCACCGCCTCGATGTCCTTGAGGCTCATGCCGTTGACCTTGAGGGCATAGTTGATCAGCAGGTCGCTCGTCGCCCCGACTTCGTAGGCCACCTTCTTGCCCTTGAGTTCGGTGATCGAGTTGACCGCCTTGTTGGCCAGTACCGCGTCGGCCGTGGTCGAACCGTCCATCAGCATGAACGCCTTGAGGTCGATGCCGTTGTTGATCTGCAGGATCACGCCGTTGGTGGCGATCGAGGTGATATCGATGTTGCCGCTGGCCAGTGCCACCGCGAGGTCGGCATCCCAGCCGAAGTTCACCAGCTGGACGTCGACGCCCTGATCCTTGAAGTATCCCTGCTTTTCCGCGATCCACAGCGGACCGTAGCCGAGCCAGGGCTGCAGCCCGATCTTGATCGGCTCGGCCTGCGCGGAGGTTGCAGCGGCAAGGCCCAGTCCCAGGGCGAGAAGGGTAGTTGCGAGTTTCATGGGCGATCTTCCTGGTTGATGCGGATTTGTGCAGTAAGCCATTCTTGGCATGGACGCTTTCACTTTGAAAAGTGGCGAAGCAGGTTGGCCGTAAGGCGACCGACGGGAGTCGACTCGCCGAGCCCGGGCAGCGCGCCGAGGAACGCGACCGAACTGGCGCAGAAGAGCTTCCCGCCCCCCGGGTGCCGCCAGAAGCACATGTCGGCGCGACGCTGCGACTGGCGCTCGGCCTCGCCGCCTTCGTGCCACTTGCCCGGATCGTCGACGTAGCTGGGCGGAAAGCCGTTTGCTGTGGCGAGCACCACCATGTCGGACGGGCTGCCGAGGTGGGGGCTGATCGCATCAACCTCGTATCCCGCCGCGCCGCCGAGCACGATTCCCCAGTCCCCGAAGGTTTCTGGCACGCCTTCGAACAGCCAGTCGAACCCGGCGCTGCGGCCTGCCTGCGTGCGCGTGAAGGGCAGGGCCCTCGTGAATCCCATCAGCGAGATACCGACGCCCACCAGCCGATATTCGCCACGGCCGCGATCCCTGAGATAGCCGCCGGGCTCGTTGGTCAGAGCCAGGCCCATCTCCGCCAGCGGTCCGTCCCAGGTGCGGCCCGATTGCGTCGGACCGCGCCGCAGCTCCATCAGGTCGTCGCGATAGGCCACCGCCGCCGCAAAGCCGTTGCCGCCGAGATAGGCGAGATTGCCCCCCTGCGCCAGATAGTCGCGGTAGGCCTGCTCCATCCCCACCGACAGGTATTCCGGGTGACTGCCGGTGACCACGCCACGGTAGGGGCGGAGCAACTGCAGGCCCTGTCGCTCGAGGTCGGCGTCGGTCGCCACGTCGATGGCGATGCCCTCCCGCGCGCAGAACTTGAGCAAGTGAAGGTCCACCGGCAGGTTGTGCGGATCGCCGCACAGCGGGTAGCGATAGTCGTCGCGAAGCGTGGCCTTGGGCTTCCGGGTCGAGACCAGCGACACCCCGCTGCCGTCGGAGTGGTAGTCGTAGAGCGACCGCAACTGGTTGTCCCGCGCGAACTCGTGCCCCCGGTCGGTGCAAAGCCACTCATAAAGATGCGGCGGCAGGTACTCGTCGGCATAGGCGAGATAGGTGGAAGTGGGCACCACGAATAGTAGCGGCGCCCGCGCCGCCGCCGGTGCCACGAAGAATGGTATCCGCTCGGTTACCTCTCCGGCGCGCACTTCGAACGCATAGACGCCGGACTCCGCCGGCTCCGGCATGTCCACCTCGAAACTTGCCGGCCAGTCGAGCCCGGCCATGTCGGTGTCATGGAAATGCACTGCGTCATAATGCTCCGGCGCCAGCCGCGCATCCAGCGCGCTTCCGTCCCAGCGCGCCGAAGTGACGCAGAAGGTCGGGTTCCCGTGGAGCATCAGCGCCACCTCGGCGTCGACCAGCGGTCCCGCGGCAAACAGCGTCGGAAACGCCCAGCGCGCTGCGCCTCTGTCGCCCGTCACCACCACGCGAGCGAGCCGGCAGTTTAGCGTCGGCAGCGTCTCGGCTGCATCCGAGCACAGCACCAGCCGCGACGGGGCAGGTGCCTCGAACGGCGCCGAGCGATGGAACGGCCGGAAAGCGTCGAGCGACCCGACGCTGAGTTCGCCGCCGGCCCAGTCGAGCGTCACCTGTAGCCATTGCTGCGTCGGTACGATCGCCAGCGGCGTCTCGGTGCCGCCCACCAGCAGCAGCAGTTCGCCACCTTCAACCAGCAGCGAGAACGTCTCCGCATCGAGCAGCACCCGCTTGCCCGCATTGCGCGTCAGCAGCAGTTCGAAGCCGAGGCGGCGCAGGTCGCCCAGCCGATCATGCCCGCCGATCTCAGCCCAGGCCCCCTGCGGCAACGTCCGGTGCGCTACAGGCGCCAGTGGACGAACCTGCCAGTCCAAGGGCGGCGCGCCGTCGCGGTCGAGCCTGACGACTCGAACCGACTCGACCGCCCGGTCGGACGACAAACAGAGCGCGCGCCGCCCGGTAGACCCGGTCCATGGCTCCACATACCCGGCGATCGCAAGGGCCCGATGCTCGACCTTTCGGTGCATCCGTCAGACTTTCCTTGTGGCAGCGGCCTATTAGCCGCACTCGGACCGGTCGGCGCAACGGAGCATTTCCAAGCGCGTCGTCCTGCCGCAATAGTGAGTCACCTCGCATCACTCTCGCGGACCGGGCAATGATCCATTCGACGCGCTTCGACCTCAGCGGCCAGCTCGCACTCGTCACGGGTGCAAGCCGCGGCATCGGCGCGGCACTTGCGCTGGGCCTTGCCGAGGCCGGCGCCGATATCGTCCTCGCCGCCCGCAGCCGCGCTGCCCTCGGGGAAACGGCGGCACGGGTTCAGGCCATCGGTCGCAGGGCAGCCGTCATCGAACTCGATGTCAGCGAGTCGACCTCGATCGATGCGCTCTTCGCCGACCTCGCGGGGCGTAACCTCAGGCCGACAATCCTCGTCAACAATGCCGGGGTCGAACAGGTCGCCTCGTCCCTCGAGGTCACCGGAACCCTCTGGGATCGAATAGTCGGCACCAATCTCAGGGGCGCGTTCTTCGTCGCCCAGGGCTTTGTCCGGCACTTGGCGGGGCGACCCGGCTGCATAGTCAATCTCTGCTCGCTGAGCTCGGAGGTCGGCATCCCGACCGCGGTGCCCTACACCGCGTCGAAAAGCGGTCTCGCCGGCATGACGCGGGCCCTCGCGGCCGAGTGGGCGTCGCTGGGCGTGCGGGTCAATGGCCTCGGGCCGGGCTACTTCGAGACCGACATGACTGCCAGCTTCTATGCCGATCCCGAGTGGCGCGCGGCCATGCTCGCCAAGTTGCCGATGCGGCGATTCGGCGAACTGGATGACCTGGTCGGCGCCACCGTCTTCCTCTGCGCCCCCGCCTCGGCCTATGTCACCGGCCAGGTGCTCTATGTCGATGGGGGCTACCTGGCGAGCATCTAGCCCTGCCGGCGGTCGGGCTGCCCGCGGTTCCGCGGAACCGGGCAGCGCCTCTGGCCGTTCCTGTTCACCAGGTGCGGGAGAAGCAGGATGCGCCTTGTCCTCATCGCCGCCGCCGCCACATTTGCCCTGTCGGGCATCGCGGCCTCCGCCGATCCGATCGGGCTGTCTCTGGAGGCGTCCCGTTTCGCGGTCCCGGCGGAAGCCCCGGAAATGGACTGGAGCGGCTTCTACGCCGGCATCCTTGGCGCCGCCGGACGGAGCCCGTCGGCGGAGACGCTGTTCGGTCTCGGCGCCGGTATCGGTGTCGGCGCGCAGATAGACTTCGTGCTCGTCGGGGCCGAGGTGAGCCTGCTTGCTCTCTCGAGTGCCGGAGTCGAGACCACCTATGGCACGGTTCTCGGTCGCGGCGGTCTGGTCCTCACCGATGACCTTCTGCTCTACGCCGCGGCCGGCTACGGCTGGGACCTGCAGGGGCCCGGTGCCACCCCCCTTGCCGGGGCGGGTCTAGAAATCGCCGTCACCGACTCGATCGCACTGCGGGCCCAGTACCTGCGCAGCTTCGATGGCGATGCGACTATCCCAGCCGATCAGGTGACTCTGGGAGCCGTATACCACTTCTGAGTCGGCGTCCGCGACAACTCCTAACGGATGCTGAAGCCACATTGTTCAAATGCAGCAACAAGATAGCCAAAGTCTCGACGCATGGTTGCCATAGTTTCGCCTCAGCTTGTGGCCCCATGGCAACAGGCATTGTCAATCGGCCCGAAGGTGCAACCCGGCTCTGCGCGTCGACTTGCACTTGCGGGCCACGCGGCCTACCTCACCTCCGTCTTGAGCTCTGACTAAGGATATTGAAATGCGCTCTCTCAAGCTCGCCCTGCTGGCCACTGTTGCGGTCGTCGGCGTCACCTCGGCGGCTGCCGCGGCGGATCTGATCATCGATCCCGCGCCGGCTCCGGTCATCGACAACTATGGATCCGTCGACTGGAGCGGCCCGTATGCCGGCCTCTGGGTGTCCGGTCAGACCGACTCGATCTTCGGGCTGGGTGCCGATCTCGGCGTGAACGTCCTGATCGACAGCAATCTCCTCGCCGGTGTCGAAGGCAATATTGCCTGGCTGAACGACGACAGCTGGCAGGGCCAGGTGCACGGCAAGCTCGGATTTGCCGCCGAAGCCTTTGCGCTTTACGGCCTCGCCGGTGTCGGCGCGAACTCCGCCACCGACGCCTATGCGCCGATCGGCGTCGGCGCCGAGGTGATGCTGGCCGACAATCTGTCCCTCAAGGCCGAGTACCAGTACCAGTGGGATTTCGACACCTCGGCAGAAGATGCCCACGTGGCCAAGTTCGGCTTCAACTGGCACTTCTGATCGGCGACACGCCTCAGGCTTCTGGAAGGCCCCGCGTCGGCGGGGCCTTCTGCTTTTTTGGCCGGCCGGCAAGGAGGCTATCGGCTGTCGCGGCAGGTCCTGCGGACAACAAACAGGAGAGTTGTGATCAAGTTTTGTTTTCCTTGAAACGGGGGGAGTCGTGGGATAATCCCGAGCCCATCGCATTCGCGTCGCCAATGCTGCCCATAATCGCAGCGTTGGCCGCGCGAAGCGGCCCGCAGGGCCGGCCCTTGACCATAGGCTGCACATGAACGCGTTGCTCAGCGACTATCTGCCGATCGTCATCTTCGTCGGCCTTGCTGCCGTAATCGGCCTCGCCCTCCTCGTCGCTCCCTTTCTCGTCGCATACAAGAAGCCAGATCCCGAGAAGGTCTCGGCCTACGAGTGCGGCTTCGACGCCTTCGACGATGCCCGCATGAAGTTCGACGTGCGGTTTTATCTGGTGTCGATTCTGTTCATCATCTTCGATCTCGAAGTGGCGTTCCTGTTTCCTTGGGCCGTGGCTTTCAAGGATGTCGGCTGGTTCGGCTTCTGGTCGATGATGCTGTTCCTCGGCGTGCTGACGATTGGCTTCATCTACGAATGGAAGAAAGGCGCGCTCGAATGGGATTGAGCGAAACTGGCGGCACCCTGATCGCGCCGCGCCCGACGGGCGTCCTCGATCCCGCGACCGGCAAGCCGATCGGGGCGAATGACCCGTTCTTCACAGAGATCAACAACGAACTGGCCGACAAGGGGTTCCTCGTCACCTCGACCGACGAACTGATCAACTGGGCCCGCACCGGCTCGTTGATGTGGATGACGTTCGGCCTCGCCTGCTGCGCGGTCGAGATGATCCAGATGTCGATGCCACGCTACGATGTCGAGCGTTTCGGCCTGGCGCCGCGGGCGTCGCCGCGCCAGTCCGACGTGATGATCGTCGCCGGCACCCTCACCAACAAGATGGCCCCGGCCCTTCGCAAGGTCTACGACCAGATGCCGGAGCCGCGCTACGTGGTGTCGATGGGCAGTTGCGCCAATGGCGGCGGCTACTACCACTATTCCTACTCGGTCGTGCGCGGCTGCGATCGCGTGGTGCCCGTCGACGTCTATGTGCCGGGTTGTCCGCCTACCGCGGAGGCTCTGCTGTACGGCCTCCTGATGCTGCAGAAGAAGATCCGCCGCACCGGCACGATCGAACGATAGGACCGGCCATGGCCGAGGGCACCTCCCAATCTCCGCTGGCTGCGCTGGCCGAACGTCTGCGCAACTTCTATGGCGAACGCCTGTCCGGTCTCGCTTTGGCCTTCGGCGAGTTGACGGTGGATGTAACGCGTGAGGAACTCCTGGAAGTGGTGCAGCACCTGCACGACGCCGAGAGCTTTGTCTCGCTGACGGATGTCTGCGGCGTCGACTATCCCCAGCGCGCCTACCGCTTCGACGTCGTCTACCACCTGCTGAGTCCCAAGCAGAACCTCCGTATCCGGCTCAAGGTCACCACCGACGAGACGACCTCGGTCCCGTCGATCACGGGTATCTTCCCGGGCGCCGACTGGTACGAGCGCGAGGCCTACGACTTCTACGGCATCCTGTTCACCGGTCATCCCGATCTTCGCCGGATTCTTACCGACTACGGCTTCGACGGCTACCCGCTGCGCAAGGATTTCCCGACCACCGGCTATGTCGAGCTTCGTTACGACGAGGAGCGCAAGCGGGTTGTCTATGAGCCGGTCAAGCTCGCGCAGGAATTCCGCCAGTTCGACTATCTGTCCCCGTGGGAAGGCACCGACTACGTGCTTCCGGGCGATGAGAAGGCAAAGTGATGAGCGCCGAAGCCGACGTCCGTAACTTCACCATCAACTTCGGGCCGCAGCACCCGGCCGCCCACGGTGTGCTTCGTTTGGTGCTGGAACTCGACGGCGAAGTCGTTGAGCGCGTCGATCCGCATATCGGCCTGCTGCACCGCGGCACCGAAAAGCTGATCGAGACCAAGACGTATCTGCAGGCCGTGCCCTATTTCGATCGGCTCGACTATGTGGCGCCGATGAACCAGGAGCATGCCTTCTGCCTCGCCGTGGAGAAGCTTCTCGACATCACCGTGCCGTTCCGCGGGCAGCTGATTCGCGTGCTGTTCGCCGAGATTGGACGCCTGCTGTCGCATCTGCTCAACTGCACCACGCAGGCCCTGGACGTCGGCGCTCTGACCCCGCCGCTCTGGGGGTTCGACGAGCGCGAGAAGCTGATGATTTTCTACGAGCGCGCCTCCGGCAGTCGCATGCATGCGGCCTATTTCCGGCCGGGCGGCGTGCACCAGGATCTGCCGCAGGCGCTGATCGACGACATCGGTGCCTTCTGCGATCCGTTCCTCAAGGTCCTCGACGATCTCGAAGGGCTGATGACCGGTAACCGCATCTACATGCAGCGCAACGCCGATATCGGCGTCGTGTCGCTCGATGACGCCTGGAAATGGGGTTTCTCCGGCGTCATGGTGCGCGGCTCCGGTGCCGCGTGGGACCTGCGCAAGGCGCAGCCTTACGAGTGTTACGATCGCCTCGAGTTCGACATTCCGATTGGCAAGAACGGCGACTGCTACGACCGCTACCTTGTGCGCATGGACGAAATGCGCCAATCCGTCCGCATCATGAAGCAGTGCGTCGACCTGCTCAGTTCCGCCGAAGGGCAGGGCCCGGTTTCGTCGACCGACGGTAAGGTGGTGCCGCCCAGGCGCGGCGAGATGAAGCAGTCGATGGAAGCTCTGATCCATCACTTCAAGCTCTACACCGAGGGCTTCAAGGTTCCCGCAGGCGAGGTCTATGCCGCGGTGGAGGCCCCGAAGGGCGAGTTCGGCGTCTATCTGGTGTCGGACGGCACCAACAAGCCCTACCGCTGCAAGATCAAGGCGCCGGGTTTCGCGCACCTTTCGGCGATGGATTTCCTGTGTCGCGGGCATATGCTGGCCGACGTTTCGGCCATCCTCGGCTCGCTCGATATCGTCTTCGGTGAGGTCGATCGCTGATGTCTGTCCGTCGCCTTGCCGATGCCTCCGTTCAGCCCGAGAGCTTCGCCTTCTCGGACGAGAACCTTGCCTGGGCCAGAAACAAGATTGCCGAGTACCCGGCGGGACGGCAGCAGTCTGCCGTGATCCCGCTACTGTGGCGCGCCCAGGAACAGGTGGGATGGGTGACCCGCGCCGCGATCGAGTACGTCGCGACCATGCTCTCGATGCCCTTTATCCGCGTGCTCGAGGTCGCGACCTTCTACACCCAGTTCCAGCTCAAGCCGGTTGGCCGGTTTGCGCACATCCAGGTGTGCGGCACCACCCCGTGCATGTTGCGCGGCGCCGAGGACATCCGCCACGTCTGCGAGCGACGCATCAACCACAGCCCGTTCGAGACCAATGCCGAGGGCACGCTCAGTTGGGAAGAGGTCGAGTGCGCCGGCGCCTGCGTCAACGCCCCGATGGTGATGATCGGCAACGATACCTACGAAGACCTGACGGTCGAGAGCTTCGAGGCCTTGCTCGACAAGTTCGAGGCCGGCAGGGGCAATGAGGTCAATCCTGGGCCGCAGGTCGCACGGCAGTACTCGGCGGCAGAGGGCGGTCGCACCACCTTGCTCGACGCGCCGACTGCGCGGCGCACCTACAGGCCGTTCCCGCCTCCGGCGGCACCTGCGGCAGCCGCTGCCGCGCCGGCTCCGGTCCCCTCACCGGCCGCTGCCGCGCCACTGCCGGCCGGTCGCTCCAGTCAGGAGCCGCCCACCCCACCGGGCCGCAAGCGGACCGGATCGGAGGAGTCGGCGCCGGCCCTCAAGGGCCCCGCCGGTGCCCCGAAAGCCTCGATCGCTGCCGCCGAGGCCGAGCGCAGGCAGGCCAGCGCCGCGGCAGGGACCGACGGCACGCCGAACAAGGCAATGCGGGAGGACGCAACCGGCGCTGAATCGCCTGCCGGCCAGCGCGACCGTGGCGCCGCCATCGGCAAGAAGCCGGTGCGCAGGCTGTTTGAGGCGCCCGCGGGCGCCGCCGACGATCTCAAGCTGATTTCCGGCGTCGGCCCGGTGCTCGAGCGCAACATGAACGCCGTCGGCATCACCACCTGGGCGCAGGTGGCGAAGCTCACTCCGGAACAGATCGCGGCCGTCGAAGGCGAGCTCGGCTTCAAGGGCCGCGTGCTGCGCGACCGCTGGCTCGAGCAGGCCGATGCCCTCGCCACCGGCGGCGTCGCCGAGTACATCAAACGCTTCGGCAAGGACCCGCGCTGATGGCCGAGGCGACGAACGAACTGATCTACGAGGTGCTGGAGCCGATTCAAGGTCGGCTGGGCAACATCGAGGACAGGATTGGCGGAGTGGAGAACCAGATCGTGGCAATGCGTGGGCAGATGCGCGGCATGGCCACGGAGATCAACGCGCTTCACCTCGACATGGGCAGTGTCTACCAGCGCCTCACGAGTCTGGATCGTCGTGTAGATCGCATCGAACGTCGCCTCGACATCGTCGAAGAGCCTGCGGAGTAAGCCGTGCTGGAAGACAAAGACCGCATCTTCACCAACCTCTACGGCCAGGGCGACTGGGGCCTCGAGGGCGCCAAATCGCGTGGGGCGTGGCAGGATACCGCGACGTTCATCGAGCGTGGCCGCGACTGGATTGTCAACGAGGTCAAGGGCTCGGGCCTGCGCGGCCGGGGCGGCGCCGGCTTCCCGACGGCGCTGAAATGGACCTTCATGCCCAAGGACGGCGCCGGCGATGGCCGCCCCAGCCAGCTGCTCGTCAATGCCGACGAGTCCGAGCCCGGCACCTGCAAGGATCGCGAGATCCTGCGCCACGATCCGCACCATCTGGTCGAGGGTTGCCTTCTCGCCGGCCGTGCCATGGGCGCCCACATCGCCTATGTCTACATCCGCGGCGAGTTCATCCGCGAGCGCCACCATTTCGAGGCGGCCGTGCGGCAGGCCTATGACGCCCGGCTGATCGGCAAGAACAACATCCACGGCTGGGACTTCGACATCGTCGTCCACCACGGCGCCGGCGCCTATATCTGCGGCGAGGAAACTGCGCTCATGGAGTCGCTTGAGGGCAAGAAGGGCCAGCCGCGCCTCAAGCCGCCGTTCCCCGCCGCGATGGGCGTCTACGGCAACCCGACGACCGTCAACAATGTCGAGTCGATCGCCGTCGTCCCCGAGATTCTGCGTCGCGGCGGCGCCTGGTTCGCCGGCATCGGCCGGGCCAACAATACCGGCACCAAGCTGATGTGCGTCTCCGGCCACGTCAACAAGCCGGCGACCTTCGAAGAGGCGATGGGCGTCACCTTCGAGGAGATCATCGAGAAGCACTGCGGCGGCATTCGCGGCGGCTGGGACAACCTGCTCGCCGTGATTCCCGGCGGGGCCTCTGTGCCCTGCGTGCCGGGCGAGAAGATCCGCCACGCTATCATGGATTTCGACGGGCTGCGCGAAGTCGGCTCCTCGCTCGGCACCGCCGCCGTGATCGTCATGGACAAGTCCACCGACATCATCAAGGCGATCTGGCGCCTCTCGGCCTTCTACAAGCACGAGAGCTGCGGCCAGTGCACGCCGTGCCGCGAGGGCACCGGCTGGATGATGCGCGTCATGGAGCGCATGGTCGAGGGCCGCGCCCAGAAGCGCGAAATCGACATGCTGTTCGAAGTCACCAAGCAGATCGAGGGCCACACCATCTGCGCGCTCGGCGATGCCGCGGCCTGGCCGATCCAGGGGCTGATCCGCAACTTCCGCCCCGTCATCGAGGCGCGCATCGACGCCTATACCTACAGCTCGACCAGCGACGGCGCCGTGCCGTCGATCGCGGCGGAGTAGGGCGATGGCGGAAGAACCGGACAACCACATGCTGGTGCTGCTTCGGCGGATCGACGATCGGGTGGGTCGGATCGAGGTACGTCTCGATCGGATCGAGTTCGATGTTCACGAGCTGAAGGTCCGGATGACCGGCGTCGAGGAGGGCCTCAACAGCCTGAATTGCCGCGTTGATCGTGTCGAAGACCGCGTGTTCAAGATCGAGAAGCGGCTCGATCTCGTCGGTCCGGCGGCGGAGTAGGGCGATGGCCAAGGATGCCGACAACCTGACGATCCAGATCCTGCGCCAGATCCAGGAGAAGCTCTCGGAGCACGACGGGCGCTTCGGGCAGATCGATCAGCGCTTCGAGCAGATCGATCGATGGTTCGAGCGCATGCAGGAACAGCTCGAACATTGCTTCGATGGCGTCGAGCGCAAGGTCGGCGAGCTCATCGACAGCACGGCCAGGGCTCTGGGAACGGCGGCCGTGGCGAAGGTCCGGCACGACAGCGCTTCGCAGCACTTCGCGGAAATGGAACTCGAGCTCAGGGACATGCGGTCCCGGCTCAGGAAGCTCGAGGAAAAGGTCTAGGCAGATGGCCAACATCAAGGTCGACGGCAAGCTCGTCGAGGTTCCGGACTACTACACGCTGATGCAGGCCGCCGAGGCCGCCGGCGCCGAGATTCCGCGCTTCTGCTACCATGAGCGGCTGAGCGTCGCCGGCAATTGCCGGATGTGCCTCGTCGAGGTGAAGGGTGGGCCGCCCAAGCCGCAGGCCAGCTGCGCCATGAGCGTCAAGGACCTGCGTCCCGGCCCGAACGGCGAGCCGCCCGAAATGTTCACCAACACCCCGATGGTCAAGAAGGCCCGCGAGGGGGTGATGGAGTTCCTGCTCATCAACCACCCGCTCGATTGCCCGATCTGCGACCAGGGCGGCGAGTGCGACCTGCAGGACCAGGCCATGGCCTACGGCGTCGACAAGAACCGCTATGCCGAGAACAAGCGCGCCGTCGAGGACAAGTATCTCGGGCCGCTGGTCAAGACCTCGATGAACCGCTGCATCCACTGCACGCGCTGCGTCCGCTTCACCACCGAGGTGGCCGGCATCTCCGAGATGGGTCTCACCGGCCGCGGCGAGGATGCCGAGATCACCTCCTACCTCGAGCGCGCGCTGTCCAGCGAACTGCAGGGCAATGTCATCGACCTTTGCCCGGTGGGCGCGCTCACCTCCAAGCCCTACGCCTTCCACGCGCGCCCCTGGGAACTCGTCAAGACCGAGTCCATCGATGTGATGGATGCCGTGGGCTCGAACATCCGGGTCGACAGCCGCGGCCGCGAAGTCATGCGCATCCTGCCGCGCGTCAACGAGGCGATCAACGAGGAGTGGATCTCCGACAAGACCCGCTTCATCTGGGACGGGTTGAAGAGCCAGCGCCTCGATCGCCCCTATGTCCGCCACAATGGCAAGCTGAAGCCGGCGTCCTGGGACGAGGCATTCGCGGCGGTTGCCAAGGCCATCAAGGCCTCTGGCGGTGGCAACAAGGTCGGCGCCATCGCCGGCGATCTGGCCTCGGTCGAGGACATGTACGCGCTCAAGGCGCTGATGACTTCGCTCGGATCCGGCATGACCGACTGCCGCCCGGCGATGTCGGGGATCGATCCCTCGATGCCGCGCTCTGCCTACATCTTCAATCCGACCATCGCCGGGATCGAGGAGGCTGACGCCATCCTCATCATCGGCGCCGACCCGCGCAGGGAAGCGGCGCTGGTCAATGCCCGCATCCGCAAGGCATGGCGCGCCAAGGGTACGCCGATCGCGGTGATCGGCGATGAGGTCGACCTGACCTACAGCTACGAGTACCTCGGCAATGGCTTGTCGGCCCTCGTCGACCTTGTCGCCCGCAAGGGCAGCTTCGGCGAGATTCTGGCCAAGGCGGTGCGGCCGCTGATCATCGTGGGCGAGGGGGCCGTTTCGCACGGCGCCGCCCACTCCAAGCAGATCGGTCGCGACGTCATCGCCATGGCCGCCAAGCTTGCCACCGGCTCCGGCGCGTCGGAGGATTGGAACGGCCTCGCGCTGCTGCACAATGCCGCCGGTCGCGTCGGCGGCCTCGACATCGGCTTCGTGCCGCACGATGGCGGCGTCTGTTCCGCCGATCAGATCGGACTGGCCGGCAAGGGCGAGCTCGATGTGCTCTTCCTGCTCGGCGCCGACGAGTACGATATGCAGGCGATGGGCAAGGCCTTGGTCGTCTATGTCGGCACCCACGGCGATGCCGGTGCCCACCGCGCCGACGTGATCCTGCCCTCGGCCGCCTACACCGAGAAGTCCGGCACCTACGTCAATACCGAAGGGCGCGTGCAGCTTGCCGAGCGGGCCGTGTTCCCGCCGGGCGAAGCCAAGGAAGACTGGGCGATCTTCCGGGCCCTCTCCGCCGTCCTCGGCAAGCCACTGCCGTTCAACTCACTGACCGGGCTGCGCGCTGCCATCTACGCCGAGTTCCCGCACCTGGCGCGGCTCGACCACATAGCCCAGGGGTCGGTCGCCGACGTTCGCCGGCTCGCGGGTGCCGCCACCAAGTCGACCGCGGCGACGTTCACGTCGCCGATCAAGGACTTCTACCTCACCAATCCGATCGCGCGGGCGTCCGCGACGATGGGCGAATGCGCCGCGCTGGCGGCCGGCCTCAAGCAGGCAGCTGAGTAAGGACCCGGGTATGGACTTCATCGTATCAGCGCTGGATTACCTGCTGGGCATCCCGATCTTCGGGTGGGGCGACCAGGTCGGATTCGTCTACAAGGGCCTGCTGTTCCTAGTCGCGCTGCTGATTTTCACGGCCTACATCCTGCTTGCCGACCGCAAGATCTGGGCAGCGGTGCAGGTTCGCCGCGGCCCCAATGTCGTCGGCCCCTTCGGTCTGCTGCAGAGCTTTGCCGATCTGCTCAAGTTCGTCTTCAAGGAGCCGGTCATTCCGGCCAGCGCGGACAAGGCGGTGTTCCTCCTCGCGCCGCTGGTGACCTCGGTTCTCGCGCTCAGCGCCTGGGTGGTGATCCCCGTCGATGCCGGCTGGGCGCTCGCCAACATCAATGTCGGCGTCCTCTATATCTTCGCCATCTCGTCGCTCGGCGTCTACGGCATCATCATGGCCGGCTGGTCGTCGAACAGCAAGTACGCCTTCCTCGGCGCCCTGCGCTCGGCTGCGCAGATGGTGAGCTACGAGGTCTCGATCGGGTTCGTCATCATCACAGTCCTGCTGGTGGTAGGGTCGCTGAACCTCACCGATATCGTCGTTGCGCAACAGCAGATGGGGCTTGCGCACCTCCTCGGTGTGCCGTGGCTGAGCTTCCTCAACTGGTTCTGGCTGCCGCTGTTCCCGATGTTCGTGATCTTCTTCATCTCGGCCCTCGCCGAAACGAACCGGCCGCCGTTCGATTTGCCGGAAGCGGAATCCGAGCTCGTCGCGGGCTTCATGGTCGAGTATTCCTCGACGCCCTACCTGCTGTTCATGCTGGGCGAATACATCGCCATCCAGCTGATGTGCGCCATGACGACCATCCTGTTCCTCGGGGGCTGGGCGTCGCCCATCGACACGCCGCTGCTCAACTGGATCCCCGGCTCGATCTGGTTCGTCCTCAAGCTCTGCCTGGTCTTCTTCATGTTCGCCATGGTGAAGGCGTTCGTGCCGCGCTACCGCTACGACCAGTTGATGCGCATTGGCTGGAAGGTGTTCCTGCCCATCTCGCTGGTGATGGTCATCGCCGTCGCCGCAATCCTCCAGCTCACTGGCTGGGGCTGGCACGGGGGGGCCGTGTAATGAAGTTCTTCCAGTTCCTCAACGGCCTGCTGCTGCGCGAGTTCGTCGGCGCCTTCTTCCTGTCGATGCGCTACTTTTTCGCGCCCAAGAAGACCATCAACTACCCGTTCGAGAAGA
Organism: Devosia sp.; assembly: GCA_041916695.1. Taxonomy (GTDB): domain Bacteria; phylum Pseudomonadota; class Alphaproteobacteria; order Rhizobiales; family Devosiaceae; genus Devosia_A. The sequence goes on from JAYRZA010000030.1 coordinate 39,034, forward strand.
TCCCCTATTCGCCGCGCTTTCGCGGCGAGCACGCCCTGCGACGCTACCCGAACGGCGAAGAACGCTGCATTGCCTGCAAGCTCTGCGAGGCGATCTGTCCGGCACAGGCCATCACCATCGAGGCCGGTCCGCGCCAGAACGACGGCACCCGCCGCACCGTGCGCTACGACATCGACATGGTGAAGTGCATCTACTGCGGCTTCTGCCAGGAGGCCTGTCCGGTGGATGCCATCGTCGAGGGGCCGAACTTCGAATTCGCTACCGAAACTCGGGAAGAGCTCTACTTCAGCAAGGAGAAGCTCCTCGACAACGGTGATCGCTGGGAGCGCGAGATCGCGGCAAACATCGCCGCGGACGCGCCGTACCGGTGATGGTGATGACGCAGCAGTTCGCAGATCGTGCCGCAGCGACGCCACTCCCTCTGGGGAGATATCGGCGCGCAGAGTCGGGTGAGGGGGTCCTCCGTCTCACCGGGCAAAGAGGCCCCCTAAACTCATCCCTCTCCCCCGAAGGGAGAGAGGGCGCCAGCATCGAGTGCCCGCCATGACCCTGCCGCTGTTCTTCTTCTACGTGTTCTCGGCCATCGCCGTCGCTTCGGCGCTGATGGTCATCGCGTCGCGCAACCCGGTGCACTCGGTGCTCTTCCTGATCCTCACCTTTGTGAACGCCGCGGGGCTGTTCATGCTGGCGGGGGCGGAGTTCCTCGCGCTGATCCTGATCGTCGTCTATGTCGGCGCGGTGGCGGTGCTGTTCCTGTTCGTCACCATGATGCTCGACGTCGATTTTGCCTCCCTGAAACAGGGCATGCTGCAGTACGCGCCGATCGGTGTGGTCGTCGGCCTCATCCTGCTCGTCGAACTGCTGCTCGTCGGCGGCAGCTACGTGCTGTCCCCTGAGGTGACGTCTCAGGCCGTCGTGCCGATCGAGGCTGGAGTGGACAACACGCGGGCGCTCGGACAGCTCCTCTACACCCGCTACGTGTTCCTGTTCCAGGGCGCCGGGGCAGTGCTGCTTGTTGCCATGATCGGCGCTATCGTCCTCACCCTCCGCCACAAGACCGGGGTGAAGCGGCAGGACATCTACCGCCAGTCCAACCGGACGCGCGCGCAGGCGACCGAACTGGTCAAAGTCAAATCGGGGCAGGGGCTCTAAATGCTGGCAGAGGCTGGAATCGGGCTGGGGCACTACCTCACCGTCGCGGCGATCCTGTTCACGCTCGGCGTGTTCGGCATCTTCCTCAACCGCAAGAACATCATCGTCATCCTGATGTCGGTGGAACTGATCCTGCTGTCGGTGAACATCAACTTCGTCGCCTTCTCGGCGCAACTGGGCGATCTCGCCGGCCAGGTGTTCGCACTCCTGATCCTCACGGTGGCCGCCGCCGAGGCGGCCATCGGCCTCGCCATCCTCGTCATCTTTTATCGCAACCGCGGCTCCATCGCCGTGGAAGACGTCAACTCGCTGAAGGGCTGAGCCGTGATCCAGGCCATTGTCTTCTTCCCGCTCGTCGGGGCCCTGATCGCCGGCCTGCTCGGTCGCATCATCGGGCATCGCACCAGCGAGTACATTACCACCGGTCTGCTGATTGCGTCGGCGGTGCTGAGCTGGATCGTCTTCGCTGGCTACTGGTTCGCCCCCGAGGCCGCGGAAGGTGCCGGCCACTCCGAAGCGCACAAGGAAGTGGTGCTGAGCTGGATTCACTCGGGCGCGCTGCAGCTCGACTGGGTACTGCGCGTCGATACGCTCACCGCCGTCATGCTGGTGGTGGTCAATACCGTCTCGAGCCTCGTCCACGTCTACTCGATCGGCTACATGGCCGATGACCCGCACCGCTCGCGCTTCTTTGCCTACCTGTCGCTCTTCACCTTCGCCATGCTGATGCTGGTGACGGCCGACAATTTCCTCCAGATGTTCTTCGGCTGGGAGGGTGTCGGCCTCGCCTCGTACCTGCTGATCGGCTTCTGGTACAAGCGCCCGTCGGCCAATGCGGCGGCGATGAAGGCGTTCGTGGTCAATCGCGTCGGCGACTTCGGCTTCGCGCTGGGCATCTTCGCGGCCTTCATGGTGCTCGGCCATCTCGATTTCGACGGCGCCTTCCATGCCGTGCCCGAGCATGCCGACGCCACCATGCGGTTCCTCGGCTGGGACGCGCACGCGATGACCGTGGTCACCCTGCTGCTGTTCATGGGTGCCATGGGCAAGTCGGCGCAGTTCCTGCTCCACACCTGGCTGCCGGACGCCATGGAAGGCCCGACGCCGGTCTCTGCCCTCATCCATGCCGCGACCATGGTGACCGCCGGCGTGTTCATGGTGGCCCGGCTCTCCCCGATGTTCGAGGCGAGCGACTTCACCATGATGGTGGTGATGCTGGTCGGCGCGATGACGGCGTTCTTCGCCGCCACCGTCGGCCTCGTCCAGAACGACATCAAGCGCGTCATCGCCTACTCCACCTGTTCGCAGCTGGGCTACATGTTCGTGGCGCTCGGTGCCGGCATGTTCTCGGTCGGCATTTTCCATCTGTTCACGCACGCCTTCTTCAAGGCCCTGCTGTTCCTCGGAGCCGGCTCGGTGATCCACGCCATGCACCACGAGCAGGACATGCGGAACATGGGGGGTCTCAAGGCGAAGATCCCGTTCACCTACTGGATGATGATCATCGGCACCCTGGCGTTGACCGGTGTCGGTATTCCGGGCACGCCGCTCGGCTTTGCCGGGTTCTTCTCGAAGGACGGCATCATCGAGGTCGCCTACGCGGCCGGCGCGTCGACCGGATACATCGTATTCTGGATGCTCGTCGTCGCCGCCATGTTTACCAGCTTCTACTCATGGCGGCTGATCCACCTCACCTTCCACGGCAAGCCACGCGAGGCGCATGCCGGGCATGGTCACGACGAACATGCGCATGGCGATCATGGGTATCACGGCAGTGCCTTCGACAACGCCCATGAGAGCCCGCGTGTCATGCTGGTCCCTTTGGCCGTCCTTGCCGTCGGCGCCGTACTGGCCGGGCTGCTCTTCAACGAGCTGTTCTTCGGCCATGCCGAGCACATCGAGCACTTCTTCCAGGGCTCGGTCGTTGTGCCGCACGCCTTGCTCGAAGCCGCCCACGCCGTGCCCCTGTGGGTCAAGTGGTCGGCAACGATCGCCATGCTGCTCGGTTTCGGCGCCGCCTGGTACATGTACCTGCAGGATACCGGCATGCCGGCCCGCCTGGCCACCACCAACCCGGGGCTCTACCGGTTCCTGCTCAACAAATGGTACTTCGACGAACTCTACGATCGCCTCTTCGTCAGGCCGGCGCTGTGGATCGGCCGGGCGCTCTGGAAGGGCTTCGACGACTGGCTGGTCGATAGGACCATCACCGAAGGCCTCGGCCATCGCGTCAAGGACGTCACGGCGCGCGTGGTGAAGCTGCAATCCGGATATCTCTATCACTACGCCTTCGCCATGCTCATCGGTATCGCGGCGCTGCTCACCTGGGCCATCGCCGCCGGGGGACTGCTGTGATGTTCTTCAGTGACAATCTTCTGACGATCATCACCTTCCTGCCGACGCTGGGCGCGCTGGTGCTGCTGCTGGTCAGCGGCAAGGGGGAGGGGACCGATAACCTCGCGCGCTGGATTGCGCTGGCCGTGACCCTCGTCACCGCTGCCCTGAGCCTCTACCTCTGGGCGCTCTTCGATCCGGCCAGCACGGGGTTCCAGTTTGTCGAGAACTATCCGTGGATCGGCGAGTCGATCGGCTATCGCATGGGCGTCGACGGCATCTCGGTGCTGTTCATCCCGCTGACCGCGGTTCTGATGCCCGCCGTCGTGCTCACCAGCTGGGGCTCGATCACCAGGCGGGTGAGGGAGTACATGATCGTATTCCTCATCCTCGAGACCTTCATGATCGGCGCCTTCGCGACGCTCGATCTCGCCATTTTCTACGTGTTCTTCGAAGGCACGCTGATTCCGATGTTCCTCATCATCGGCATCTGGGGTGGAGCGAGGCGCATCCAGGCGACCTACAAGTTCTTCTTCTACAGTTTCACCGGCACCGTGCTGATGCTGCTCGCCATCATGTACATGTACTGGCAGGCCGGCACCCTCGATATCCGCACGCTGCTCGCCTTCAGGTTCCCGCCTGAAGTGCAGACCTGGCTGTGGATCGGCTTCTTCGCCTCCTTCGCGGTGAAGATGCCGATGTGGCCCTTCCATCGCTGGCTGCCGGAAGCGCACGTCGAGGCGCCGACCGGCGGTTCGGTGATCCTGGCGGCGATCCTGCTCAAGCTTGGCGGCTACGGCTTCATCCGCTTCTCGATCTCGATGTTCCCCGATGCGTCGCACCAGTTCGCGAACTTCGTGTTCGTGCTCTCGATCGCGGCGATCATCATCACCTCGCTCGTCGCGCTGGTGCAGACCGACATCAAGAAGCTGATCGCCTATTCGTCTGTTGCCCACATGGGCTTCGTCACCATGGGCATCTTCTCGGGCAACATCCAGGGCATCCACGGCGCCATCTTCCAGATGATCTCGCACGGCATCGTCTCGGCCGCGCTGTTCCTCTGCGTCGGCGTCGTCTACGACCGGATGCATACCCGCGAGGTTTCTGCCTATGGCGGGCTGGTCGAGCGCATGCCGCGCTATGCCTTCGCCTTCATGGTCTTCACCATGGCCAATGTCGGCCTGCCGGGCACCTCGGGCTTCGTGGGCGAGTTCCTCACCATGTTCGCGGTCTTCCAGGTCAACACCTGGGTGGCGTTCTTTGCCGCCTTCGGCGTCATCCTGTCGGCCGGTTACGCCCTTTGGCTCTACCGTCGCGTGATCTTCGGGGCGCTGACCCGGGAGTCGCTCAAGGGCATCCTCGACCTCGACCGGCGCGAGATCGCCGTGCTGGTGCCGCTGGTGATCCTCACCATCCTCTTCGGCTTCTATCCGGCGCCGATCCTCGATGCGACCGCCGCATCGGTGGGGCTCGTCGCGGAAAACTTCGCCAACGCCATCGGCGCCGCGCCTGCGGCCGTCGCGGCGGCGCACTAGGAGACGGGCATGACGTCCGACGTTTCGAGCTTCGCTGCGCTCGCTCCCGCCTATCCGGAACTGCTGCTGGCTGTCGGCGCGCTGGCGCTGCTGCTCGTTGCCCTGTTCTGGAAGAACAGCCGGTCCGGCGTCATCGCCTCCGCAGCCATCGTCCTGCTGGCGGCCGCGCTCGCCGTGCTGCTGTTCCTGCCCGGCGACGGCGTCCTGTTCAACGGCATCTTCATCGTCGATAGCTTCGCCCGCTACATGAAGGCGCTGGTGCTCGGCGGGGCGGCGCTCACCGTGCTGATCTCGCTCAATGCGAGCCGCGAGCATGGCATCGACAAGTTCGAGTATTCGGTGCTCATCCTGCTCGCGACCCTGGGCATGATGGTCATGGTCTCGTCGAACGACCTCATGACCCTCTATGTCGGTCTCGAACTGCAGAGTCTGGCGCTCTACGTCGTCGCCGCCATGAAACGTGACGACAAGCGCGCCACCGAGGCCGGTCTCAAGTACTTCGTGCTCGGCGCGCTGAGTTCGGGCATGCTTCTCTACGGCGCCTCGCTGGTCTACGGCTTTACCGGCACCACCCAGCTCGACCAGATCGTCGCTGCCATCGCGCTCGACACCCGCTCGATCGGGCTGATCTTCGGCATGGTGTTCCTGCTCGCCGGCATCGCCTTCAAGATCTCGGCCGTGCCGTTCCACATGTGGACGCCCGACGTCTACGAGGGCGCACCCACCCCGGTTACCGCCTTCTTCGCCGCCGCGCCCAAGGTCGCGGCCATGGCGCTCTTCATCCGCGTCACCACGGTCAGCTTCGGCTCGCTCACCAACGATTGGCAGCAGATCGTCATCTTTCTCTCGATTGCCTCGATGGCGCTCGCCGCCTTCGCTGCCATCGGCCAGAACAATCTGAAGCGCCTGCTCGCCTATTCCTCCATCGGCCACGTCGGCTTCGCGCTGGTCGGGCTGTCGTCCGGCACGGCGGTCGGGGTCGAGGGCGTCGCCATTTACATGGCGATCTACGTGGCGATGACAGTCGGCATCTTTGCCTGCGTGCTCTCGCTCAGGACCGCTGATGGTACGCCGATCGAGACCGTCACCGAGTTGGGCGGCCTCGCCCAGAAGCGGCCCTTTGTTGCCGCTACCATCGCCATCCTGATGTTCTCGCTCATCGGCCTGCCGCCGCTCGCCGGTTTCTTCGCCAAGTGGCAGGTCTTTCTTGCCGCAATCGAGCAGAACCTCTTCGTGCTGGCTGTCCTCGGCGTTCTGGCGAGTGCCGTGAGTGCCTTCTATTACCTCCGGATCGTGAAGGTGATGTACTTCGACGAGCCGACGGCGGAGTTCGCCCGCGTTCCGGCCGAACTGGGTGTCGTGATGGCCGGCGTCGGTTTCCTCGTCGTCACCTACTTCGTCACCGTGGGCTCGCCGTTGACCGCCGCTGCCCGCAGTGCGGCGGAGAGCCTGTTCTAGTGCCAGGGTTCTGGCTTGGGTCGCGGGCCGTCGAACGCGGCTACCGGCTCATTGGGTTCGACAGCGTCGGCTCGACCAGCACCGAGGCGTCGCGCGCCGGAGCGGCCGGCGATGTCGGTAACGTGTGGTTCTGTGCGTTGCAGCAGACAGCAGGGCGTGGTCGTCGGGGCCGGGCGTGGCAAACGGCGCACGGCAACCTCGCGGCAAGCCTCCTGGTTGTGCTCGATGGTTCGGCTGAGCATGCGGCAACCCTTGGGTTCGTGGCCGGGGTGGCCCTGGCAACGGCCATGTCGCAGGTTACCGCGGTCGGGTCCGCCCATGCGCCGCGCATCGCGCTCAAGTGGCCGAACGATGTGCTTGCCGATGGCGCCAAGCTCGCGGGCATCCTGCTGGAGGCCCACAGGCATCCGAGCGGAGGCAGCTTCGTCGTCGTCGGGATCGGCGTCAACATCGTCTCGGCGCCCTCGGGGCTCCCGTATCCCGCGATCAGCCTCGCGACGCTGGGTATCGCCGCGAGCGCCGAACAGGTATTCGCTGCCCTGTCGGACGCTTGGGTCGACAGTTTCGAAACCTGGGCCGGCGCAGGCGGTGTCGAGGCCATCCTTGCCCGCTGGCGCGGGGCGGCCGCCGGCATCGGGGGCGAGATCGCGGTGACGCAGGATGGCGAGGTGGTCCGGGGCGTGTTCGAGACCATCGATGGCAGCGGGCGCCTGATCCTCCGCGCCCCCGACAGCCGGCGGGTCGTGATTTCCGCCGGAGACGTGCATTTTGGCACGACCGCAAGTCCGAGGAACTAGACATGGCCAAGGCGAGACCCGACGAACTGGTGTTCGTCCCGCTGGGCGGGGTGGGCGAGATCGGCATGAATATGGCGGCCTATGGCTTTGGCCCCTCCCATGCCCGCAAATGGATCGTCGTCGATTGCGGCGTGACCTTCGGCGGTCCGAACACGCCCGGTGTCGAACTTGTGCTTCCCGATCCGGCCTTCCTCGAGGAGAACGCCGACGACATCCTGGGCCTCGTGCTGACGCACAGCCACGAGGATCACTATGGCGCCGTGCTCGACCTGTGGCCGGCTTTCGACCGTCCGGTCTACGCCACCGCCTTCACCATGGCCATGCTGACCGCCAAGCGGGCGAGCGAGGGTATCGTCGAGGATGTGGTGCTCAAGCAGATGTGGGTGGGCAAGCCCTTCACCCTGGGCCCCTTCACCATCGAGGCGATCAACGTCGCCCACTCGATCCCCGAGAGCTGCGCCCTGCTGATCACCACGCCCGCCGGTCGCGTCCTGCACACCGGCGACTGGAAACTCGACCCGCACCCGGTCGGCAGCCCGCCGACCGACATCGAACGCTTCACAGCGATCGGTTCGGACACTTCGGGGCCCATCGCGCTGATCTGCGATTCGACCAATGCCCTCAAGGATGGCAGCAGCCCCAGCGAGGACGAGGTTGCGGCAACGCTCGAGGCGTTGATCGCCGAGGCGCCGCACCGGGTGGCCGTCACCACCTTTGCCTCCAATGTCGGGCGGGTCATTTCAGTCGCCCGCGCGGCCCACAAGGCCGGCCGCCGCGTTGTGATGTCGGGCAGGGCAATGCACCGCATCTCCGGCATCGCGCGCGAACTCGGCATGATGGAGGGCATCGAGCCCTTCCTCGATCAGGATGCCTACAAGGAACTGCCGCGCTCGAAAGTCGTGCTGCTGTGCACCGGCAGCCAGGGCGAGGCCCGCGCCGCCATCGCCCGTATCGCTCGCGAGGAGCACCCTGAAATTGCCCTCAATGCGGGCGATCGCGTGATCTTCTCGTCCTGGGCCATCCCGGGCAACGAGCGCGAGGTGATCGACATCCAGAACATGCTGATCGATCGCGGCGTCGAGGTGGTGACTCAGGCCAACGCGCTCGTCCACACCACCGGTCACCCCCGGCGCGAGGAACTGAAGCGTCTCTACGATCTGATCAGGCCCGCGGTGCTGGTGCCGGTGCACGGCGAGGCCGCGCACCTCGAGGCGCACGCCACGCTCGGTCGCCAACACGGCATCGAGACGGTCGTTCACGCCCGCAACGGTGACCTTGTCAGGCTGTTTCCCGAACCGACGCTGTTCCCCGGCGAGGTGCGGACAGGTGAGCTGTATCTCGACGGCAACATCCTCTGCACACCTGAGGAAAGCGGCGTCAAGGGCCGGCGTCGGCTGAGCTTCGGTGGCCACATCGCTGTCAGCCTCTGTGTCAATTCCGGTGGCCAGGTCGTGGCCGGGCCCGAGATGACCATGGAAGGCCTGCCCGATGTCGAGGATGACGACGACTCGCTGCGCGATGTCGTGCGACGTGCCGTCGCCGGCACGCTGAAGTCGATCCCGCCCAAGCGCCGCAGCGATCCCGAACTGGTCAATACCGCGCTGCAGCGGGCCATCCGCGGCGAAGTGGCGACTTACTGGGGCCGCAAACCCAATGTAGCTGTGTTCGTCCACCGCATCTGAGCCAGAACATGCAAGTCGGCACCTACATCGCGATCTACTTCATCGTTTGGTGGCTCTGCCTGTTCCTCGTTTTGCCGTTCCGGGTCCATAACCAGGTCGACGCGGGCGAGTGGCAGCAGGGCACCGAGCGCGGTGCCCCGGCCGGCCTCCTGCGCCTTTGGCCCAAATTGCTCGTCACCACGCTCGTCGCGGCTGTGGTCACTGCGCTGCTGCTCTGGGGGTTGAGCAACCCGTTCCTGCAGGAATACTGGAGCTGACCCCGGGGCGGGGCGAGCGGCGGCGCGCGCCCTACAGTTCCAGCGGTTCGATCAGCCCGCCACTGAGTGTCACGATGCGGCTGGCCCGCCGCGCGAGGTCGTGGTTGTGGGTGGCGATCAGCGCTGCGGCGCCTTCCTCGCGGATCAGCGCCATCAGCGCCTCGAACACCACGTCGCTGGTGGCCGGGTCGAGATTGCCCGTTGGTTCGTCGGCCAGGATGATGCGCGGGTGGTTGGCCGCCGCGCGGGCAATCGCAACGCGTTGCTGCTCGCCGCCCGAGAGCTCGGCAGGGCGATGCTGGGCGCGTGAGGCGACCCCCAGAATCTCCAGCAGCTCCATGGCCCTGCGCTCCGCTTCAGGCTTGTCGCGACCCGAAATCAGTTGCGGCAGCGCGACGTTCTCGAGCGCCGAGAACTCGGGCAGCAGGTGATGGAACTGGTACACATAGCCGATGGTGTTGCGCCGCAGGAGTGTTCGGCCGCGCTCGCCCAGCTTGCTGGTAGCCGTTCCGGTGATCTCGACCTCGCCCGCCTGCGGCCGCTCGAGCAGGCCCGAGACATGCAGGAGCGTCGATTTGCCCGCGCCGGAGGGAGCGACGATGGCGACCATCTCGCCACCGCGAACCGCCAGGTCGGCCGCTTCGAGCACGCGCACCATCTGCGCGCCGGCCCCGTAGTGGCGGTGCACCTTGTTCAGGCGGAGGTGGACATCACTCATAGCGGAGGGCCTCGACGGGGTCGTATTGGGCGGCGCGCCAGGCCGGGTAGATCGTCGCAAGAAAGCTCAGTCCCATGGCGACGCCGACGATCAGCGCTACCTCCGAGGGGTTGGTGCGGCTGGGCAGCGACGAGAGGAAGAAGACTTCCGGCGGAAAGATGGTGAAGCCGAGCAGGCTGGAGAGGAACGCCCGGATCGCTTCGGCATTGGCGGCGATGACGAGGCCGAGCGCCAGTCCCAGCAGCGTGCCTCCGACGCCGATCGCGACGCCCGCGATGCCGAAGATGCGCATGATCGCACCGCGGGTCGCTCCCATGGTGCGCAGCACGGCGATGTCGGTCCCCTTGTCCTTGACCAGCATGATGAGGCTCGAGATGATGTTGAACGCCGCCACCAGCACGATCATCGACAGGATGACGAACATCACCGTGCCCTGTGTCTGTAGCGCTTCGAAGAAGCTCTGGTGCTGCTGCTGCCAGTCGGACAGGACGAGCGGCCGCTCGACCTCGAGGCCGATCCTGTTGCGCATCCTCGAAATGGCGTTGGGATCGTCGATGAACACCTCGACCGCCGAAACGCGGTAGACGCGATCGTACGCCGCCTCCTTCTCCTCGTCCGGGGCGTCGAAGTCCGGGGGAGCGACCCCCGCCTTCAGCACGCGCTCGAACATGTTGAAGTAGGTCTGCGCCGGTCGTAGCGGCATGAACAGGTAGAGCGCGTCGAACTCGGTCATGCCGAGGTCGAAGATCACCTTGACCGGGTAGGACCGTTGCTGCGGGCTGCGCCCGCTCTGCGTCTCGCGGCCGTTGGGGGTCACCAGGGTGACCGGGTCGCCGATCCCCACTTCTAGCGTCTCGGCGAGGCGCCGGCCGATGGCGACGCCTTCGCCGCCGTCCCAGTCGTCCCAGTGTCCCAGTATCGCGCCGTCGCGGAGCAGCGCCAGCTTCTCGATCGAGGCGGCGGAGGCGCCGCGTACGACGACTCCGGTGAAGTCGCTGCGTGCCCCGGAGGCCAGCGCCTGCCCCTCGACATAGGGGAGCGCCGCGACCACCCCGTCGACCGCTTCGAGGTCGGCCGCGGCCGCCTCGTAGTCGGTGAAGCGGGCCTCGATCGGGTAGGCGGCGAAGTGACCGTTGAGTCCGAGCAGCTTGTTGACGATCTCCGCGTTGAAGCCGTTCATCACCGAGGTGACGACGATCAGCGCGGCAACGCCGAGCGCGATGCCGGTCAGCGTCAGTGCCGCGATCACCGAGACGAAGCGGTCGCGCCGTCGGGTCCTCAGGTAGCGCCAGGCGACGATGAACTCGAAGCGCGAGAATGGACCCGGATCGCCGGGCGCGGCGGGGGCAGGGGTGCTCATCGGCTGAGGGCCTCGACCGGATCGAGCCGCGCCGCGCGCCAAGCGGGATAGAGCGTTGCGAGGAACGTGAGGCCGAGCGACAGCAGCACAACCGCGGTCACTTCCGTCGGATCGATCCGCGACGGCAGCTCGTTCAGCAGGAACAGTTCCGGAGGAAAGATCGGCACATCCAGCAGGCTCGACAGCGCCGCCCGCAGCGGCTCGGCATTGGCTGCCGCAGCGAGGCCGAGCGCCAGCCCGAGCAGCGTCCCGGACAGTCCGATGGCGAAGCCCGTCATCGCGAAGATCCTCATGATCGCGCCGCGGGTCGCGCCCATCGTTCTCAGGATCGCGATGTCCGGCCCCTTGTCCTTCACCAGCATCACCAGGCTGGCGATGATGTTGAAGGCGGCGACGAGGATGATCAGGCTCAGGATCACGAACATCACCACCCGCTCGACCTGCAGGGCGGAAAAGAAGGTGGCGTTGCGCTGCTGCCAGTCGGCGATGGCAAAGGGCCGGTCGAGCGCCGCCTGCAGCATCTCGCGCATGCCGGAGATCCGGTCCGGCTCTGCGACGAACACCTCGACCCCGGTGGCGCGGTAGACGCGCTCGTAGGCGGCATCGATCTCCTCGTCGGTTGCCATCACGCCGGGCATCTCGACGCCGGGTTTCAGCCGGTCCTCGAACAGCTTGAAGTAGGACTGCGCCGGCTGCATCGGCATGTAGATGTAGAAGCTGTCGAACTCCGGCATGCCCAGGTTGAAGATGACATTGACCGGATAGGAGCGGATCGCGGGGGTCTTGCCGAAGGGTGTCAGCGTGCCGTTCGGATTGACGATCGTCACCGGGTCGCCGATCGACACACCGAGCCGCTCGGCCAGTCGAGCCCCGATCGCTACCCCCTGGCCGGCATCCCACTGGTCCCAGCCGCCCAGCATCGCTGCGTCCCGCAGCAGGGAGAGCTTGTCGATCGATGCCCCGCTGATGCCTCGAACGGCCACGCCGGTCGATTCCGCATCGCCCGATGCCAGGGCTTGCCCCTCCACGAAGGGGATCGCGTAGAGCACGCCGTCCACCTGCTCGAGGCGGCTTGCCGCATTGAGATAGTCGTCGAAGCCCTCCTCGATCGTCTGGACGATGAAGTGACCGTTGATGCCGAGGATCTTGCCGAGCAGTTCGGTGCGGAAGCCGTTCATCACGCTCATCACGACGATCAGCGTCGCCACCCCGAGCATGACGCCGAGCAGCGTCAGCACGGCGATGACCGAGACGAAGCGTTCCTTGCGGCGGGCACGCAGGTAGCGCCCCGCCACGAGGAACTCGAAGCGCGAGAACGGCCCCGTGCCTGCGGCCGCGCTGGGCGCAACGACGGTCAAACGGTGTCCCGCCGCTGCGGCACGATCAGCGCCTTGAGCCGCCCCACAGCCGCTTCGAGCGACAGCGTTTCGCGCTCGCCGGATTTCCGGTGCTTGATCTCGACCTGCCCGTCCTTGAGGCCGCGCGGCCCGACGATCAACTGGTACGGGATGCCGATCAGGTCGGCGGCGGCGAACTTGCCGCCGGCGCCCTGGTCGCGATCGTCGAGCAGCGCGTCGATGCCCTCGCGCACCAGCTCGTCGTAGAGCCGTTCCGAGGCGGCATCGCTGGTCGCGTCGCCGACCTTGAGGTTGATCACCACGGCCTCGAACGGTGCGACGCTGACCGGCCAGACGATGCCGTTCTCGTCATGCGACGCCTCGATGATGGCGGGCACCAGCCGCGACGGGCCGATGCCGTAGCTGCCCATGTGCACGACGACATCCTTGCCGTCCGGCCCGGTGACCCGGGCGCCCATCGGGGCCGAGTACTTGGTGCCGAAATAGAAGATGTGGCCCACCTCGATGCCACGCGCCGCGACCTGCTTGTCGGCAGGCACGGCGGCGCGGAAGCCGGCTTCGTCGGTCATCTCGTCGGTGGCCGCGAACAGCGACGTCCAGTCCTTGAAGATGGGGCTGAGGTCGCCGCGGAAATCGGTGTCGATGGGCGGGATCGGCTTGTCGATGAGGTCCCTGTGCAGGTAGACCGCGCTCTCGCCCGTATCGGCCAGCACGTGGAACTCGTAGCTCAGGTCGCCGCCGATCGGGCCGGTATCGGCGCGCATCGGCACACCCACGAGGCCCATGCGGTGGAAGGTGCGCAGATAGGCGACGAACATGCGCTGGAAGGCGGCGACGGCGCCGGCCTCGTCGAGGTCGAAGGAATAGGCGTCCTTCATCAGGAATTCGCGGCTGCGCATGGTACCGAAGCGCGGCCGCACCTCGTCGCGGAACTTCCACTGGATGTGGTAGAGGTTGAGCGGCAGGTCCTTGTACGAGCGCACATAGGTGCGGAAGATGTCGGTGATCACCTCCTCGTTGGTCGGCCCGTAGAGCATGTCGCGCTCGTGCCGATCCTGGATGCGCAGCATCTCCTTGCCATAGGCGTCGTAGCGGCCGCTCTCGCGCCACAGGTCCGCCGACTGCACGGTGGGCATCAGCAGCTGGATGGCGCCGGAGCGGTTCTGCTCCTCCTCGACGATGCGGATCACCTTGTTGAGCACCTTGAAGCCCAGCGGCAGCCAGGAATAGCTCCCCGCCGCCTGCTGCTTGATCATGCCCGCCCGCAGCATCAGCTGGTGCGAAACGATCTCCGCCTCCTTCGGCGTCTCCTTGAGAAGGGGCAGGAAGTATCGGCTGAGACGCATATTCACTCCTCGGGCGCGCCGGATTCGATTGGCAACCCTATAGCGCAATGCGGCGGAAAGTGGAGCCCGTGAAACGCGCCTGAAACTTGGGCAGTCGGGACCGCCTGCAAGCTTCTTGGGCAGGCGGCGAATACTGAAAACGGGGTTCAGAATGTATGTAAAAATGCGATGGCTGCCATGCAGAATCCGCTTGGCAGGCTGGGATTCATTGGCTAGGGTCCGGCCCCATAAGAACACAGGCAGCCGCAAGCTGCCGGACGTCGACAACGTCAAGGGAGGAGCGTTGGCTGCCGCTTAACTGCGTGCCTAAGACCAGCGCAATTGTCGAGAAACTCAGCAAAGCAGGGCCTTGGCCCTGCTTTTTTCATTTCTGGATGAAGGACTGATGACGCGGGGCGGCCGACCGACCGCGGCAGGGTGCGCGCCGTGGCTCTCCCCGCCCCACCGACCGGGTTGTCGCAGGGGCGGGCGGCGCAACGTGCCGGCGTGGTTCCGGCTTTTGCCGGAAACTTGCTGCCCGGCGCCTCGCCTGGGTGCGTGGTTTCCCTGAGTATCTCGCCGGGCCTCTGCCTAGCGGCCGGCCATCAGCGCCGTCACCGCGTCATAGGTCACCGCCTTGTCGAGATACGTGAACGTTCCAGGCCCAAGCAGTTCCAGCCCTGCGTCGCGCAAGCCGGTCATGGCCGCCCGCGCGAACGAACTGCCGGTGCTCACACGGCGCACGCCGGCGGCGGCGAGGTCGGAGAGGCTATAGGGCGGCCTTCGGCTGCCCAGCACGACGTTGACCGGCCTGCTGACCTCGGAGCATACCATCCGGATCGCGGCAAGGTCCGGCAGGCCCGGGGCAAACAGCATGTCTGCGCCCGCGGCCTCGAAGGCCTTCAGTCGTCGGACGGTGTCGTCGAGGTCGACGATGCCATGCAGGTAGTTCTCTGCCCGTGCCACGAACTGGAACGCGAAGGGCAGGGCGTGCGCGACCTCGGCGGCCGCCGCGACGCGCTCGACCGCATGCTGGAAATCGTAGATCGGGCGCGCCGCATCGCCGGTCGCGTCCTCGATCGAACCGCCCACGAGGCCGGCCTCCGCCGCCCAACGGATGGTCTCGGCCGCGTCCTCCGGTGTGTCCCCATAGCCGTTCTCGAGGTCGGCGCTCACCGGCAGGTCCACCGCTGAAACGATGACGCGGGCATTCTCGATGGCCTCGGCGCGGCTCACCGCGCCTTCACCGTCCCGGCGTCCGAGCGCGAAGGCGAGGCCGGCACTCGTCGTTGCTAGGGCCCCAAAGCCCAGCGACGCGAGCAGTCGTGCACTCCCCGCGTCCCATGGATTGGGGATGACGAAAAGCGGTCCACGGTGCAGGGCGGCGAGACGGTCGGCTTTCTCGGTCTGGGTCATGTCGGGACTCCTCGGCTGCGGGTGGGCGACTCGGTGTTAACCAGAGATTCATGGTTACACCGATGTAGCTGGACTTGAACAAAAACAGAACATACAAGAACAAACACGAAACACGGAGGGTTCGATGTTCGCTTTTGTCAAGGATCTGCTCGCCTTCACCACCATCTGCGGCTTTTCCGCCGCCTCGCTGACCTGGGTGGATATCGCCTCGCGACTCGTCTGAGTGTTGTGGATTGGCGGGGCGGCGCGTTGGTCGCCGGCCGCTTCGCGGTTTAGGAACGAGCTATGTCCGGTCCCGGCTTTGTCCACCTGCACGTCCACTCTGCCTACTCGCTGCTCGAGGGGGCGCTGCAGCTCGGGAGGCTTCTCGACCTTGCCAAGGCGGACCAGCAGCCGGCGCTGGGCATATCCGACACCAACAACCTGTTCGGCGCGCTGGAGTTTTCGGAGAAAGCCAAGGGCAAGGGCATACAGCCGCTGGTCGGGGTGGAGCTGGCCATCGATTTCTCCGCCATGGAGGACAGCCAGGACCGCATGCAGGAGCGCGGGCACGATCGAGGCCGGTTCGGCAAGGGCGGCGTCGTGCTGATCGCGGCAACCGCCGGCGGTTTCGCGAATCTCTCCCGCCTCGTCAGCCGGGCGCATCTGGAAGGTGAGAACGGTCGTGTCGCTGCGCGGCTCCCCTGGCTCGAGGCCGAGTCACTCGATGGCATCGTCTGCCTGTCCGGCGGTCCGGAGGGCGCCATCGATCCCTGGCTGGCCAACAACCTCGACGGCATCGCCGCGGCGCGGCTGGACAAGCTGCGTGAGCTGTTCGGTGATCGCTTCTATGTCGAACTGCAGCGTCACGGTCGTCCGCAGGAGGCGCTCAACGAGCCCCGGCTCATCGACTATGCCTATCGGCGCGGCGTGCCGCTGGTCGCGACCAACGAGCCGTTCTTTTCCACCCCGGACGATTTCGAGGCGCACGACGCGCTGCTTGCGATCGCCGGGGGCACCGTGCTGGCCCAGACCGAGCGGCGCAAGCTCAGCAACCAGCACTACTACAAGACCCGGGACGAGATGCAGCGGCTGTTCGCCGATCTGCCCGAAGCGCTCGACAGCACCGTAGAGATCGCGCAACGAGTCGGTTTCCGACCGAAGAAGCGCGATCCGGTATTGCCGACCTTTGCCGCCACCCCCGGGCAGTCGCCGGCCGAGGCCGTGGCTGCCGAGGCGCAGGCGCTGGCCGAGATGGCGCGCACCGGGCTCGAACGACGCATCGCCACGGTCGGCATCGCGCCCGGCAAGACCGAGGCAGAGTATCGCGAGCGTCTCGAGTTCGAGCTCGGCATCATCGAAAGGATGAGGTACCCCGGCTACTTCCTCATCGTCGCCGATTTCATCCAGTGGGCAAAGGCGCATGGCATACCGGTCGGGCCGGGCCGCGGTTCCGGCGCCGGATCGCTGGTCGCCTACGCCACCACCATCACCGATCTTGATCCGCTTCGGTACAACCTGCTGTTCGAGCGCTTCCTCAACCCCGAGCGGGTGTCGATGCCGGATTTCGACATCGACTTCTGCCAGGATCGGCGCGAGGAGGTGATCCGCTATGTGCAGGGCAAGTATGGCACCGAGCAGGTCGCGCAAATCATCACCTTCGGTACGCTTCAGGCCCGCGCCGTGCTGCGCGACGTCGGGCGCGTGCTGCAGATGCCCTATGGGCAGGTCGATCGCATCGCCAAGCTGGTGCCGGCCAATCCGGCCGACCCGTGGACGCTCGAGCGGTCGCTCAAGGAGGTGCCGCAGCTCAGGATGATGGCCGACGAGGACGAGCAGGTCGCCGAACTGCTGGCCATCGGCCAGAAGCTCGAAGGGCTCTACCGTCACGCCTCGACCCATGCCGCCGGCATCGTCATCGGCGACCGGCCGCTGCAGGAACTGGCGCCGCTCTACCGCGATCCGCGCTCCGACATGCCGGTCAGCCAGTACAACATGAAGTGGTCGGAGTCCGCCGGGCTGGTGAAGTTCGACTTCCTGGGTCTCAAGACCCTGACCACGATCAAGCGCGCTGTGGACTTGATCAACCGCGACGGCGGAAGCTTCCGCATCGAGGACATCCCGCTCGACGATCAGGCGACCTACCGTCTCTACCAGCTCGGTGACACCGCCGGAGTGTTCCAGGTCGAAGGCGCCGGCATGCGGCGGGCGCTGGTCGACATGAAACCGGATCGCTTCGAGGACATCATCGCGCTGGTGGCGCTCTACCGCCCGGGACCGATGGACAACATCCCGCTGTTCAACGACCGCAAGCACGGCCGGGAGGATGTCGAGTATCCGCACGAGGCCCTCAAGGGCGTTCTCGACGAGACCTACGGCATCATCGTCTACCAGGAACAGGTGATGCAGATCGCCCAGATCCTGTCCGGCTACTCGCTCGGCGAAGCCGATCTGCTGCGGCGCGCCATGGGCAAGAAGATCAAGGCCGAAATGGATGCCCAGCGCGTCCGCTTCCAGGAGGGGGCGGTGCGTTACGGCCTGAAGCCCGGCCTCGCCGACACCATCTTTGATCTCCTGGCCAAGTTCGCCAACTACGGCTTCAACAAGTCCCACGCGGCGACCTATGCGCTGGTCAGCTACCAGACGGCCTATCTCAAGGCCCACTACCCGCGCGAGTTCTTTGCCGCGACCATGACGCTGGACATGGGCAATACCGACAAGCTCAACGAGTTCCGTCAGGATGCGCGCAAGCACGGCATCGAGGTAGTGCCGCCCTGCGTCAACCGCTCCGACGCCGTGTTTAATACCCACGACGGCAAGGTGTACTACGCCATCGGGGCGGTGAAGGGCGTCGGCCAGGCGGTCGCCGATCACGTCGTGGCGGCCCGCGGCACGGTTCCGTTCGCCGATCTGGGTGACTTCGCCGCGCGGGTCGATGCCCGCATCATCAACCGGCGCACGCTCGAGGCGCTCGTCAATGCCGGTGCCTTCGACCAGCTTGTCGGCCGCCGTGAGCAGGCCTTTGCCGCCATCGATGCCATCGTCGCGGTGGCGCAGCGCACCAATGCCAATGCGGCCGATGGCATAGTCGACATGTTCGCGGCCGACCGGCCGGAGCCGATCGTCCTCAATCAAGCCGTAACCGGGTGGTTGCCGGCGGAGCGCCTGGCGCGGGAACACGCCGCGATCGGCTTCCACCTCTCAGGTCATCCCCTCGACCAGTATGCCGAGCTGTTCGACCGGCTGCGGGTGCAGTCTTGGTCGAGCTTCGAGCGTGCGGTCAAGGAAGATGGAGCGCGGGCAGGGCGCCTCGCCGGCACTATCGCCACCCGCAACGACCGACGCACCAAGAAGGGCACGCCGATGGCGATCATTGCCCTCTCCGATGCCAGCGGTGGCTACGAGGTCATTGCCTTCTCCGAGCAGGTCAGCCAGTTTTCCGAAGTGCTCCAGCCCGGCCGTTCGGTGGTGCTCACCGTCGAGGCCGACGAGCGCCCCGACGGCATCAGCCTCCGCCTCGTCGGTGCCGAGCCGATCGAGGGGCTCGCCGAAAAGGTCGGTCGGCGCCTCACCGTGTTCGCCGGTTCCGATCGGTGCCTTGCGCCCATCCGCTCGCAGCTGAAGCCCGGTGGCGAGGGTCAGGTGAGCTTCATCGTCGTGCGCGATAACGGCGCCCGCGAATATGAAGTCGAGCTCAGGGGGGGCTATCGCATCTCCGCCGAACTCGCCGGCGCGGTCAAGGCGATGGAAGGGGTGATCGATGTCCGTCTCAACTAGGGGCGGTTATCCACCCTTTTCGGGGATTAGTCCGTTCAGCAACGTGACCGCAATGTGGCGCGCCGCACCACCTTGCCTGTGACGGCAAAACCGCCTATATGCGCCACGCGCCCGGGAAACCGGGCGTAATTCACACGCGAAGCGCGGCCGCCCGGAATGAGTCGGGCGTCCATCCGGTGGCGAAATACCGCCAACACCCTTCGCGGCGGCAATAACCGGTAAAGGAAGCCTTCCATGGCATTGCCCGACTTTTCCATGCGCCAGCTGCTCGAGGCTGGGGTGCATTTCGGTCACCAGAAGCATCGCTGGAACCCGAAGATGGAGCGCCACATCTTCGGCGTCCGCAACGATATCCACATTCTCGACCTCAGCCAGACTGTTCCGGCTCTCGCGCGCGCCCTGCAGCTGATCTCCGACACCGTCGCAGATGGTGGCCGTGTTCTTCTGGTCGGCACCAAGCGCCAGGCCGCCCCGGTGGTCGCCGAGGCCGCCCGCCAGTCGGCTCAGTACTACGTCAATTCCCGTTGGCTCGGCGGCACGTTGACCAACTGGCAGACCATCTCGCACTCCATCAACCGCCTGCGCGAACTCGAGGCGCAGCTGTCGGAGGGGGCGACGGGCCTCACCAAGAAAGAGACCCTGCTGCTCAGCCGCGAGAAGGAGCGCCTCGAGCGCGACCTCGGCGGCATCAAGGACATGGGAAACCTGCCGAATCTGCTGTTCGTCATCGACACCAACAAGGAAGCCAACGCGATCAAGGAGGCCAAGCGCCTCGGCATTCCGGTGATCGCCATCGTCGATTCCAACTCGGATCCCGACACCGTCGACTATGCCATTCCGGGCAATGACGACGCCGCGCGTGCCCTCGAGCTCTATTGCTCGCTGGTTGCCAAGGCCGCCATCGACGGCATCGGCCGTTCCGCCGCCGGTCGCGGCGCGGACCTCGGCGCTTCCGTGGAAGCGCCCGAGGAGCCGGCCCTCGCGGGCGAGGCCGACGCCAACTAGGGCCGGTTTCCGGCCTTACAGTTCTCAATGGGTGCGACCTCCCGCTGGGGGTCGCCGAAAGGTGATAGCAAATGGCAGTCACTGCACAGCAGGTCAAAGAGCTTCGCGACGCTACCGGCGTCGGGATGATGGATTGCAAGAAGGCGCTGGCCGAGACCAATGGCGACATGGAAGCCGCCGTTGACTGGCTGCGGACGCGCGGCCTC
>JAYRZA010000031.1:0-53485 GCA_041916695.1 Devosia sp.
CTGGGGGTCGCCGAAAGGTGATAGCAAATGGCAGTCACTGCACAGCAGGTCAAAGAGCTTCGCGATGCCACCGGCGTCGGGATGATGGATTGCAAGAAGGCGCTGGCCGAGACCAACGGCGACATGGAGGCAGCCGTCGACTGGCTGCGGACGCGCGGCCTCGCCAAGGCCGCCAAGAAGGCCGGCCGCGTCGCCGCCGAGGGCCTGGTCGGCGTGTCGATCGATGGCAACCGCGGCGCCATCGTCGAGGTCAACTCCGAGACGGACTTTGTTGCCCGCAACGAGCAGTTTCAGTCGATCGTGGGTAACGTGGCGAGCCTCGCTCTCGATGCCGAGGGCGATGTCGGCAAGCTCTCCGAGATGCCGTATCCGGGCACCGGCCGTTCGGCATCGGCCGAGCTGACCGACGCCATTGCCAAGATCGGCGAAAACATGAACCTGCGCCGCACCGCAGTGATCGCCGTCTCCGACGGTGTGATCGGTTCGTACGTGCACAACACGGTCAAGCCCGGCATGGGCAAGCTCGGTGTCATTGTCGGCCTCGAGTCGACCGGCGACAAGGCGGTGCTGCTCGCCTTGGGCAAGCAGGTCGCGATGCACATCGCCAATACCAATCCGCTGTCGGTGTCGCCCGAAGACATTGATCCGGAAGTGGTGGCTAAGGAGCGCGCCATCTTTACCGAGCAGGCCAAGGAATCCGGCAAGCCGGCGGAAGTCATCGCCAAGATGGTCGAGGGCAGGGTGCGCAAGTTCTACGAGGAGTCCACGCTGCTCGCGCAGGTCTTCGTCATCGACGGCGAGAGCAAGGTCGGCGATGTGGTCAAGAAGGCCGAGAAGGACGCCGGCGCTCCGATCCGGGTGACCGGCTTCGTGCGCTATGCGCTCGGCGAGGGCATCACCAAGGAAGAGACGGATTTCGCGGCCGAAGTCGCGGCGACTGCCGGGGTGCGCTGAGCGCCGGCGAATTGTTCGGGCAGGCCGGTTCTCAGCCTGCCCGAATGTGCCATAAGCACTCCCGGACGTCGCGGATTCGGACCCGACGCGTTGCGAGGTGACTGACAGATGGCCAGAACTCCGTACAAGCGGATTCTACTCAAAGTCTCCGGGGAGGTGCTGGCCGGCGATCAGTCGTTCGGCATCGAGCCGAAATTCCTCCATGCCATGGCCGACCAGATTGCAGCCGTTGCCCGCAGCGGCGTCGAGGTGGCCATCGTCATCGGCGCAGGCAACATCTTCCGCGGCATGGCCGTCGCGGCCAAGGGCGGCGATCGCGTTACCAGCGACCTGATGGGCATGCTCGGCACGGTCATCAACTCGCTGGCGCTGGGGGATGCGATCGAGCAAAAGGGCCTCAAGGTCAAGGTCTACTCCAACGTTCCGATGGAGACCGTCGCGGACACATTCACCGCTCGCGACGCCATCCGGGCGCTGTCCGAGGGTAACGTGGTCGTCTGTGCCGGCGGTACCGGCAGCCCATTCTTCACCACCGATACCGCCGCTGCCCTGAAGGCGATCGAGTTGCGTTGCGATGTGCTCCTCAAGGGCACCAAGGTCGATGGCGTCTATTCCGAGGATCCCAAGAAGAATCCCCGTGCCCAGCGCTACGAGACCATCAGCCACGAGGAAGTCATCGCCCGCGACCTCAGGGTCATGGACACCGCCGCCTTCGCGCTTGCCCGCGACAATGGCTTGCCGATAATTGTCTATGCCCTTGACGACAAAGAAGGCTTGGCTGGCGTCCTGTCCGGCACGGCAAGAACGACGCGCGTCGGCTGAGGCGCGCCCAAACTCAGGAGTTTTCGATGGCCCAGGCGTTTTCGATCGATGAGCTGAAGTCCCGCATGCAGAAGTCCGTTTCCTCGCTCAAGGACGAGTTGGCGGGTCTGCGCACCGGACGGGCCAGTGCCAGTCTGCTGGAGCCGGTGACCGTCGAGGCCTACGGCGGACGCATGCCGCTCAACCAGGTCGCCACCGTGACCGTGCCGGAGTCGCGCATGCTGAGCGTGCAGGTTTGGGACCGGACCCTTGCCGGCGCGGTGGAGAAGGCTATTCGCAACTCCGGCTTGGGCCTCAATCCGGCGGCCGAGGGTGCCGTCATCCGCGTGCCGCTGCCGGAGCTCAACGAGGAGCGTCGGCGCGACCTGACCAAGGTTGCTCACAACTACGCAGAGCAGGCGCGCGTCGCCGTGCGCCATATCCGCCGCGACGGCATGGACCTGCTCAAGAAGCTGGAGAAGGACGGCGACATCAGCCAGGACGACGGCCGGAAGTTCGGTGACCTGGTGCAGGCCGCCACCGATCATGCGGTGAGCGAGGTCGACAAGATTCTCGCTGTCAAGGAACAGGAAATCATGCAGGTCTAGACTGTCCTGCATCCGCTGCCCGGGAGGGCGTACATGTCGATGGAAACCGCAATCGCCGAGAAGGCCGCCGATCGGGC
The DNA here is from genome assembly GCA_041916695.1 of Devosia sp. Lineage (GTDB taxonomy): Bacteria > Pseudomonadota > Alphaproteobacteria > Rhizobiales > Devosiaceae > Devosia_A. Next base: position 2,441 of record JAYRZA010000031.1, read on the forward strand.
CGGCCTCAGGATCCCGGCGCATCTGGCGGTCATCATGGATGGCAATGGTCGCTGGGCCAAGGCGCGGGGGAAGCAGCGGACCGAGGGCCATCTCGAGGGCGTGAAGGCGCTTCGCCGCCTGATCAGCCTGTGCATCCGCTACGGCGTCGAGCACGTGACGGTGTTCAGTTTTTCTTCCGAGAACTGGAACCGGCCGCGAGACGAAGTGAACTTCATCTTCGGCCTGCTGCATCGCTTCGTCGCGTCCGACCTTGCCACGCTTCTGCAGAACAACGTGCGGATCCGCATCATCGGCTCGCGCGACGGCCTTGACGACGGCCTGCGGCGCCTCATCGACGATGTCGAAGTCAAGACTGCCCTCAATACAGGCCTGGAACTCATCGTTGCCTTCAACTATGGCGGCAAGTCCGAGATCGTTGAGGCGTCGCGCCGGCTGGCCCAGGCCGTCGCCGCAGGTCGCATGCGGCCCGAGGACATCGACGAGGCGGCGTTCGAGAGGGCGCTGTACACCTCGGGGGTGCCGGATCCGGACTTGATCATCCGCACCAGCGGCGAGCAGCGCTTCTCCAATTTCCTGCTCTGGCAGGGGGCCTATTCCGAACTCGTGTTTATCGAAGAGAACTGGCCTGACTTCGACGAGGAGACCTTTCTGCGGGCGCTCGAGGAGTACTCTGGCCGCAAGCGGCGTTTCGGCGGGATCGAATCGAGGAGTCCGTGAGCGAGCCTGGCAGCACGCGCCCGCGACTGGACCCGCTCGCCCGGCGCTCCTGGACTGATCTGGGACCGCGACTGGCTTCCGCCGGCGTGCTGCTGGTCATTGCCGCGATCGGTCTCTACCTCGGTGGCTTCGTCTTCGGCGCGCTCGTCGGGGCAGCCTTCGCGGGCTGTTACCGGGAGTGGGAGCGCATGGTGACGCTGCAGCCGCTGACGCCGTTCGGTGCCGCTCTCATCGGCCTCGTTGGGCTCTCCGCGCTGGCCTATCCGTGGCTGGGTCCGTGGGGCACGACGGGCATCATTGGCGCGGCAATGCTCATCGCGGCCATTGCGCCGGGACCACGCGGCTGGCGCCTGGCCGGGCTGCTGTTCTACGGCGTAGTCATCGTCGCAATCATGGCGCTGCGGGGCACGGCGAGCTGGTCCGTTCCGGGCAGTTTCGATGCCGGCCTGTGGGGAGGCCTGTTTTTGGGCACGGCGATCTGGGCCACCGACACCGGTGCCTACTTCACCGGTCGTCAGGTCGGCGGCGAGAAGCTTGCCCCGGGTATTTCACCGGGCAAGACCTGGTCGGGTGCCATCGGCGGCTTCGCGCTGGGCACGCTCGCCGGGCTGGTTCTGTGGCTGCTGATCGTGCCAGCTTCACCGTGGTGGATCGGCCTGGCCCTGGCGGCGGCCACCAGCATACTCGGGCAGGCCGGCGACCTGGCGGAGAGCGCCATCAAGCGGCGCTTCAGGGTAAAGGACTCGGGCGACATCATTCCCGGTCACGGTGGATTGATGGATCGGCTGGACAGCCTGACCTTCGGCGCCATATTCCTGTTCGTCGTCGGTTGGCTGCATGCCGGTTATGACGCCGTCGCCGCAGGCGTGCTGCAATGGTAACCGGGCCCCACACCGCATTGTTAACGCAATCAATGCCTAACTAGACGCAGCTCCGCGGGAACCGACGACATGGACTTCGTTTTCTGGCTCTTTTCCTACGTCGTGCCGTTCCTGGCAGTGCTTACCATCATCGTGTTCGTGCACGAGATGGGGCACTACCTGGTGGCCCGCTGGAACGGCATCGCTATCCAGACCTTCTCGATCGGCTTCGGCCCCGAGCTGGCCGGTTTCAACGATCGACACGGGACCCGCTGGAGAATTTCCGCGGTTCCGCTTGGTGGATATGTCCGCTTCGTCGGCGATATGAACGCGGCAAGTGCGCCGGACCCCGAGTTCATCGAGCGCGCCGGTCCCGAGTTGAGCAGGCAGCTCTTTGCCAACAAGAACGTCTGGCAGCGGATCGCCGTGGTGGCCGCCGGACCACTAGCCAACGTGTTGTTCACGCTGTTGATTCTCTATGCGCTGTTGCTGGGCTATGGGCGCTACGTGGCTCCCCCGGTACTCCAGGAGATAACGACAGAATCGGCCGCCGAGCAGGCGGGCCTGGAGACCGGTGACCGCATCCTGTCGGTTGACGGATTCCGCGTCCGTGGCTTCGAGGACTTCCAGCGCCTGATCGCGACAGCGCCCGAGCGGCAGGTCACCATCACTCTTGAGCGGGACGGAACGGAGCGGACCATCGTAGCTGTGCCGCGCTCCGAGACGACCACCGACAGCTTCGGCAATACCCACAGGGTTGGCCGGATGGGGGTCCTCAACACCTACGCCGCCGGCGACTACCAGATCTACCGCCCGGGGCCGATCGAGGCGATCGGCATGACGCTCGAGGAGGTCCGATTCATCATCGACCGGACGGTCGCGTTCCTCGGCGACTTCTTTGTCGGGCGGGGCGATGTCGAGCAGTTGGGTGGGCCGATCAAGGTGGCGCAGGTGTCCCAGCAGGTGTCGACGCTCGGGCCGCTGGCGCTGATCAACCTCGTGGCTCTGCTCAGTCTGAACATCGGACTCGTCAATCTGCTGCCGATTCCGATGCTGGATGGTGGCCACCTTGCCTACTACCTGATCGAGGCGGTCCGCGGACGGCCGCTGACGCAGCGCATTCAGGAGATCGGCTTCCGCTTCGGCGTAGCCGTCGTCTTCACCCTGATGGTGTTCACGCTGATCAACGACCTGATTTGAGCGAGTCCGTCTCACTGCGGTCGCGTGCCCATTGCCGGTCGCGTGGGCAGACATCTCCGGCATCGTGCCGTCGGTTTGCAGATACCCGTTAACCCTTGGATAACCTTGGTTTTCTAGGTGTTGCAGGAATGCACCCGGCCCAATCTTTCGCTAACGCTGCAAGCGTTGCCGACTTGCCTGTGGTTAAAAAAACAGTAAAAGCTTTCAATGGAGTTAGCTGGGGAGGGCTGCGCATGGCGATTCCCCGGAACGTGACGGACGAGGCACCAAGAACCATGACGAAACTCACCAAGCTGACGCACGGAGCCTTCCTGGCGCTTGCCTTTGTTCTGGCTGCGCCGATCGGCGGCGTGCTGCTCGGGGCTCCGACCGTCATGGCGCAGGAGCAGCGATTGGTGGCCGCGGTGCTCTTCGAGGGCAACAACGGCTTCTCCGACGCGCAGTTGCTCGACATGGTCAATGTTGCGGACCGCGGGTCGTTCACCGAGGGCAGCCTCGCGGCGGACGCGGAGAGCATTCGACTCGCCTATGTCGCCAAGGGTTACATGGGTGTCAGCGTCACCCCGCGGCTCGAAGCTGCCGAAAACGGGCGCACCCGCGTGATCTTCGTGGTCAACGAGGGCGAACGCACCGGCATCGCCGCCATCAACTTCACCGGCAACAACGCGATCAACGGCGGCACGCTCAAGTCGATCATCCGTACCCGCGAAACCCATCTGCTCAGCTGGCTGTTCCGCGATGACGCCTACAGCGAGGATCAGCTGCAGATCGACAAGCAGCTGATCGAGATCTACTACATGAACCACGGCTTCCCCGACGCTCAGGTCACCTCGGCGGTGGGTGAATTCGATGGGTCGCGGAACGCCTACTTCGTCAACTTCACCATCTCCGAGGGCGAGCGCTATCGCTTCGGGCAGATCGGGGTGGAGACGTCGATCCCCGGGCTGAACCCCGACGCGCTGACGTCGACTATTCGCACTGGGCAGGGCGAGACCTATTCGCTGGCCGATCTGCAGCGGACGCAGGAGGATATGGCTTTCGAGGCGACGGCGCAGGGATACGCCTTTGCCGACGTGCGTCCGCGTGTCGATCGCGACGTTTCAACCAGCACGTTCAACGTGACCTACCTCGTGGATGAGGGCGCGCGTCTCTACGTCGAGCGCATCAACATCACCGGCAACAGCAAGACTCGCGATGCAGTCATTCGTCGTGAGCTGGACTTCGGTGAAGGCGACCCCTTCAACCGGTCCATGGTCCAGCGCGGCAAGTCCTCCATCGAGCGGCTCGGCTTCTTCAAGGTCGTCAATGTCGATCTGCAGCCCGGCAGCGCGCCGGACAAGGTGGTCGTCAACATCTCCGTGGAAGAACAGTCGACCGGCGACTACGGGCTGACTGCCGGCTACGACTCGAGTGCCGGCATTCTGGGCGAGGTGTCGGTGACCGAGCGCAACTTCCTCGGACGCGGTCAGTATGTCCGCGTCTCGGTAGGTGCCTCGGAGAGCGGGCAGAGCTTCGACTTCTCCTTCACCGAGCCGCGCTTCATGGGCCTCAAGATGTCCTCGGGCATCGATGTGTACCATCGCATCGTGGCCGAGACCGACAGCAACATCTACGGCACTACCTCGTCGGGCGGCCAGTTGCGCTTCGGACTTCCGGTGACGCGAGACATCAACGCGAGCCTGTTCGTCGGCGCGGAGACCAAGGTGATCGAGGATGCCGCCGGCGACACTTCGCTGGTCGTGAGTGACGGAGAGACGCTGAACAAGGCGTGGATCGGCTACTCGCTCACCTATAACGGCCTAGACGACAGCAAGCGTCCCACCGAGGGGCTCTACGCAACGCTGACGCAGCAGTACATCGGCCTCGACCACAATCTGATCAAGACCGAGGCGAAGGCCAGGTACTTCATGCCGCTGATGGCCGACTATGGTGTGATCGGCAGCGTCAAGGGGCAGGCGGGCGTTATCTACTCGCTCAGCGGACCGGTGCATCCGCTCGAGGCGTTCCGGTCCTCGTCGAGCATTGTCCGTGGCTTCCAGAGCGGTGGGATGGGCCCGAAGGCCGATACGGGCGGTGGTGTCTCCGGTGAGCTGCTCGGCTACACTGGCTACATCGCGGCGTCGGCCGAGATAGAGTTTCCGATCCCGGTGCTGCCCGAGACTTACGGCGTCCGTGCGTCGGTGTGGGCCGATGCTGCTCTCATCGATGGTAATGGCAGCAGCTTGGTTCCGAGCGCCGACAGCGTGGACGACAACTTCAAGTCGTCGGTCGGTGCTTCGCTGATCTGGGACAGCCCGTTCGGCCCTCTGCGTGGCGATTTCGCCTATGTGATGAACAAGGCGACCGACGATAAGACGCAGGTATTCTCGCTGACGTTGCAGCAGCTGCTCTAGGTAGCGCAGTCCGGCGGACCGGGCCGGTTCTTTCGAAAAAAGGCCGCGGAGCGGTTGCCCCGCGGCCTTTTTGTTGTGTAGTGATGCCATGGTCGACACGCGCTTCCATCCTTTCTCCGGACCAGTGCTGCTGCGCGGCTTGCTTGCTGCGCTGCCCTCACCGCCGCTGGTAGAAGACCCGCGTCTGCATCACCTGATGGTCACCGGCGCGGATGAACTCGAGACCGCCGACGCAGGAGAGGTCGCCCTTGCCGCCCGACCGGACTATCGAGTCGCTCTGCGCGAGACGTCCGCGGGCGTTGTCGTCGTCCACCCTTCCTTGAGGGACTTCGTGCCCGCTCAGGCAGTCCCCATTGTGGTGGAACGGGCGCACGAGCTCTTCATCGATATCCTCGAGCGGCTCTACCCGGCCGGAACTCATGGCAGCGCGGCGTGGCAGCTGGCTGACGACGAGGCGGCTCCCCTGGTTGAGGCTGGCGTGCGCATCGGAGCGAACGCCGTTATCGGCGCCGGGGTTGAGATCGGTCGCAACACGGTCATCGGTCCGAACACGGTGATCGGTCGCGGCGTGACTATCGGGCGCAATGCCGTCATCGGCCCCAACGTCACCATCGAGTATGCTCATCTGGGCAATGGCGTGGTGATCCACTCCGGCGCGCGAATTGGCACCGAGGGTTTCGGCTGGCTCGGACAGGGGCGCTCAAATCGGAAGATCCCGCAACTGGGCCGCGTCATCGTCCAGGACCAGGTCGAGATCGGCGCCAACAGCACCGTGGACCGCGGCGCGTTGGGTGACACGGTGATCGGCGAGGGCACCAAGATCGACAATCTCGTGCAGATTGGCCACAACTGCCGGATCGGTCGATACTGCCTGATCGCGGCGCATTGCGGTCTTTCGGGTTCGACGGTACTTGAGGATTCCGTGCTCATGGGCGGGCGGGCCTCGACGGTGGGGCACCTGACGGTCGGGGCGGGGACGATGATCATGGGGGCAGGGGTTGCCACCAAGGACATCCCGCCGGGATCAAAGGTTGGTGGGTACCCCGCGCAGGATGTGCGACGCTGGTGGCAGGAAGTGGCGACGTTGAGGCGCCTGTCGAAAGGGGAAAAGAGTGGACGCGAAAGCTGAGCAGTCATCGAAGCCGACGGGCACACTTGCCTCGTTCGATATCGGCGACATCCTCAAGTGTCTGCCGCACCGTTATCCGTTCCTGCTGATCGACAGGATCATCGAGGTGGACGGCGACAATTCCGGCATCGGGATCAAGAATGTCACCTTCAACGAGCCGATCTTCCAGGGCCACTTTCCCGGCGAGCCGGTGTTCCCTGGCGTGCTGATCATCGAGGGCATGGCGCAGACCGCCGGCGCCATGGCGATCGCGGCCGGTGCTGCCGAGGGGCAGGATCACATCGTCTACCTGCTGACCGTAGACAAGTGCAAGTTTCGCAAGCCGGCCAAGCCCGGCGACCGGATCGAGTACCACATTCGCAAACTGCGTCGCCGCATGACGATGGGGTGGTTTGAGGCCAAGGCCATTGTCGATGGGGTCGTCATCGCCGAGGCCGAAGTCGGGGCCATGGTCAGCCCAAGCGGCAAGTGATGCGTGCCAGCATTCACCCGAGTGCCATCGTCGAAGCGGGAGCCCGCATCGAGGACGGCGTCACCATCGGTCCATTCTGTCACGTCGGTCCCCACGTGCAACTGGCCGAGGGTGTGGAACTGCTGTCGCACGTGGTCGTTGCCGGCCATACCAGCGTCGGTGCCCAGACCAGGATCTTCCCGTTCGCATCGATCGGCCACCAGCCGCAGGATCTGAAGTACCGGGGTGAGCCGAGCCGCCTTGTCATCGGCGAGCGCTGCCAGATTCGCGAAAACGTCACGGTAAGTCCCGGCACCGAGGGTGGCGGCATGGAGACGCGCATCGGCAACGATTGCCTGCTGCAGACCAACTCTCACGTGGCTCACGACTGCCGGATCGGCAACAACGTGATCATCGCCGCCTACGTGGCCATTGCCGGCCATTGCCAGATTGGTGACTACGTGGCCTTTGGCGGCATGTGCGGCGTGCATCAGTTTGTACGCATCGGAGCCCACGCCTTCGTCGGAGCCCACTCGATGATCGACGCGGACGTCATTCCGTATGGGATGGCGGTGGGCAACCGTGCGCGCCTGGCGGGGCTGAACCTCGTCGGACTCAAGCGACGCAAGTTCGACCGGGAGGCGATCCACGGTCTGCGGGCGGCGTACCGGATGATCTTTTCGACAGAGGGCACCCTGCAGGAGCGGGTCGAGGACGCAGCGACACTGTTCCGCGACGAGCCCCTGGTGCAGGAGATCGTGTCGTTTGTCACATCCGCCAAGGATCGTGCCATCTGCCTGCCCGCACACATGCAGTCCGAGGAATGACTGCCCGTCGCATCGCGCTCGTCGCCGGCGCCGGCCAACTGCCGGGCCTGGTCGTCGAGGCGGCTCTGTCGTCCGGCTGCGATGTCTGTGTGTTCGCGTTGGCGCCGCTGTCACTGTCGGCCAGCGTGCGAGTTCGTCCCGCGCGCATCGAGGATCCGGCCGCGCTCATTTCGGCGATACGCGAGGAGGTCCCGACCGAACTGATCCTCGCCGGCTCCGTGTCGATCCCGGAGGCGCAACGCCGAGCGATAGCTGCCGTCCTGGGCGGCGGTTCAGCCGCTACCGCGGACGTTGCCCTATCAGGGCTCGCCGGACAATTGCAGCGCCTGACCGGAGCCCGCCTCGTGGGGCCGCACGAACTGTTGCCCCATCTGCTGGCGCCCGCCGGGATGATTGCCGGCCCTCCCTTGGACGGGGATCACGAGGTGACCGCGCGCTTCGCCATGAACGCTGCCCGCGCCGTCGGTCGGCTCGATCTCGGCCAGGCCGCGGTGACGACGGGTACGCGCCTCCTCGCTGCGGAGGATGTGGCCGGCACCGATGCCCTGCTCGAGAGGATCGGCGGCTACCGCGCCCGGGGCATGCTGGGGGAGGCGGCGCTCGTGCTCGGCAAGGCCGCCAAGCCGCAGCAGCCGTTGCTGATTGATCTGCCGACGGTCGGCCCGGATACGGTATCGGCGGCGGCGGCCGCAGGAATCGGCCTGATTGCCGTCGAGGCGGAGCGAACCCTCGTTCTCGATATCGACGAATTGCGGCGGCGGGCGGTGGCAGCGCGGCTCTCGGTTGTTGCTCTCGATGGCTAGGCCATTCCGGCTCTTTGTCATGGCGGGCGAGGCATCGGGCGATCGCATCGGGGCCGACCTAGTGCGCCGCCTGAAGCTGCTGACCCCGCTCGAATTGGTTGGCGTCGGCGGGCCCGAATTGACCTCGGAGGGCCTGTCGTCGCTTTATCCGATGGCAGACCTGTCGGTAATGGGCTGGTCGGACGTCCTGATGCGCCTCCCGCTGCTGCTCTGGCGCGCCCGGCAGACGGCGCGTGCCATACTCTCGAGCAGTGCCGATGCAGTGGTGCTGATCGACTCCCAGGTCTTCTCCGCCGATGTCGCCCGCAGGGTCCGCCGCAACGCCGGTAACCTGCCGATGCTGCTCTACGTCGCTCCCAGCGTCTGGGCCTGGCGGCCGGAGCGGGCCGTGGAGTTGCGTCCGCTCTTTGACGAGGTTCTTGCGGTGCTGCCGTTCGAACCGCGCGTGATGAACGAATTGGGGGGCCCGCCAACCCACTATGTCGGGCATCCGGCGGTCCGGGTCGCAACGACGCGCGAGCAGCCCGAGCGTGGCCCAGTGTTGCTTCTGCCAGGCAGCCGCGAAGGCGAATTGCGTCGCCACCTGGTCCTCATGCGCGAAGCGGTGGAGGCATTGCATGAGCACCCGCGGGTGACGGGGTTTGTCGTGCCGACACTGCCGCATCTCATGAACCGGATCGAGGCGGAGGCCGCGCGTTGGCCGGTCCGCGCCGCTGTTGCGACCGGCGCTGCACGGAGCGCGGCAATCAGCTCCGCCGTCGCCGCATTCGCCGTCAGCGGCACGATCACTCTGGAGTTGGCTCTGGCCGGGGTCCCGATGGTCGTGACCTATGTCGGCGATCGTGGCCAGGCCCGACGCTTCGCGAGCGCGGCAAACCTGCCGCATGTCGGGCTGCCCAACATCATCGCAGGCCGCGGCGTCGTGCCGGAGCTTCTCTTTGCCGGCGCCCCAGCATCGGGCCGGGTGGGGCCGGCGCTGGCTCACTTGCTCGATGATCCCGACGCAATCCCGACGCAGCTCGAGGCGTTTCGCCACATCAGGGCGGCGATGGAGAATGGGGGCCCGGAAGGGCCCCTTGAAGATCCGGCAATGCGCGTTCTGGCCTGTGCGGCTCAGCGCCGCTCGATCGGTTCATAGTCGCGGGTCGGGGCGCCATTATAGAGCTGGCGCGGCCGCCCGATCTTCTTCTGCGGGTCGCCGATCATCTCCTTCCACTGCGCGATCCAGCCGACGGTGCGGCTCAACGCGAAGATCGCGGTGAACATCGAGGTCGGGAAGCCGATGGCCTCGAGGATGATGCCCGAGTAGAAGTCGACATTGGGATAGAGCTTGCGGCTGACGAAATACTCGTCCGTGAGGGCGATCCGCTCCAGTTCCTGAGCCACCTGCAGCAGCGGGTTGTTCTCGACGCCCAGCAGGTCGAGCACCGACTTGGCGGTCTGCTGCATCACCTTGGCGCGGGGATCGTAGTTCTTGTAGACACGATGTCCGAAACCCATCAGTCGAACGCCGCTCGACTTGTCCTTCACACGGGCAATGAACTCGGGGATCTTGTCGGGGGTACCGATCTCCTTGAGCATGTTGAGCGCCGCCTCGTTTGCTCCGCCATGCGCCGGCCCCCACAGGCAGGCGACCCCGGCAGCGATACAGGCAAACGGATTTGCATCCGAGGATCCAGCCAGGCGCACCGTCGACGTGGAGGCGTTCTGCTCGTGGTCGGCATGCAGCGTGAAGATCAGGTCCATTGCGCGGGCAATGGTGGGGTTCACCACGTAGGGCTCGGCCGGCACCGAGAAGCACATGTGGAGGAAGTTCGAGGCGTAGTCGAGGTCGTTGCGCGGATACACGAACGGCTGGCCGATCGAGTACTTGTACGCCATCGCGACGATGGTCGGGATCTTGGCGATCATGCGGATCGAGGCGATCTCGCGCTGCTGCGGATCGGTGATGTCGATGGAGTCGTGGTAGAAGGCGGCCATCGCCCCCACCACGCCGCACACCACCGCCATCGGGTGCGCGTCGCGGCGGAAGCCGCGATAAAAGAAGTGCATCTGCTCGTGCACCATTGTGTGGCGCGTCACCCGGTTCTCGAAGTCGGCGAGTTGCGCCTTGTCCGGTAGCTCCCCATAGAGCAGCAGGTAACAGACCTCGAGGTAGTGGCTCTTGTCGGCCAGCTGCTCGATGGGATAGCCGCGATACATCAGTTCGCCCTTGTCGCCGTCGATGTAGGTGATGGCGCTGTCGGTGGCGGCGGTCGAGGTGAAGCCCGGGTCATAGGTGAACAGGCCGGTCTTGGCGTAGAGCGAGCGGATGTCGATCACGTCAGGCCCCACAGAGCCGGACAGCACCGGGAACTCGAATGTTTTGTCTCCGATGGTGAGTTTGGCGACGGTATCGCTCATTTGCACTCTCCTCTGCGGCCAAGTGCCCGCGGAAAGGCGGCGGGCGGGCCGTTTTCATCGTTTTGTGGCCGTTCGACTGGGTAGCGTATTTGCCTCCCATCCGCAACCAATGGGTGAATAGCGCTGACCTAACCGGGCATTCGGGGCATAGTCATTTCGACTGATCCGCAAGGCGCGCCAAGGTCTCGTCGCGCCCGATCAGCACCATCACCTCGAAGATGCCGGGCGAGACGGTACGCCCGGTCAGTGCGGCGCGAAGCGGTTGGGCCACCCTGCCGAGTTTCAGTCCGCGTGCCTCGGCAAACTCGCGGGCTGCGGCATCGATCGCTCCGACCGTCCAGTCGTTCAGGCCGCGCAGGACATCGATGAAGGCGCCGATACTGGCGCGGGCATCGGATGTGAGCTGGCCTGCGGCCGCCTCGTCGATTGGCAACGGCCGCTGCACGTAGATGAACTGGGCCAGGTCGATGAGTTCGAGCACGGTCTTGGCGCGCGGCTGCAACTCGGGCAGGGCGGCCAGCACGGTCTTCTCGTTGGCGCGAAGGCCATCGAAGTCCGCCAGCCGGCCGACCTCGGAAGCGGTCGCCAGCATCACCTGGTAGAGGCGCTCGGGCCGTGTCTCGCGGATGTAGTGGCCGTTGATGTTCTCGAGCTTGACGAAATCAAAGCGTGCCGCACCCTTGTTGAGGGCATCGAGGCCGAACCACTCGACCATCTGGTCGGTCGAAAAGATCTCGTCGTCGCCGTGACTCCAGCCCAGTCGCGCTAGGTAGTTGCGCAGCGCCTCGGGCAGATAGCCCATTTGCCGATAGGCCTCGACGCCCAGCGCACCGTGTCGCTTCGAGAGCTTGGCACCGTCCGGGCCGTGGATCAGGGGGATGTGCGCCATCTCTGGCACGCTCCATCCCATGCCATTGTAGATGACGATCTGGCGCGCCGCGTTGGTCAGGTGGTCGTCGCCGCGAATGATGTGGGTCACCCCCATGTCGTGGTCGTCCACCACCACCGCCAGCATGTAGGTCGGAGTACCGTCCGATCGCAGTATGATGAAGTCGTCGAGGTTCTCGGCCTTGAACACCACCTCGCCCTGCACGTGGTCCTGAACGCGAATCTCGCCCGACTGCGGCGCCTTGATCCGAATGACGGGAGCTACGCCCTGCGGCGCCTCGGCGGGGTCTCGGTCGCGCCAGTAGCCATTGTATCTCGGCGGCAGGCCGTTGGCTCTGGCCGTCTCGCGCATTTCTGCCAGTTCCTCGGGCGAGCAATAGCAGTAGTAGGCCTGTCCGCGGGCGAGCAGTTCCTTCGCGACCTCCGCGTGGCGGGTCGCGCGGCTGAACTGCATGAAGGGCTCGCCATCCCAGTCGAGGCCGAGCCACTTGAGACCCTCGAAAATGGCTTTGACTGCCCCCTCGGTCGAGCGCTCCCGGTCGGTGTCCTCGATGCGCAGCAGCATCTTGCCGCCGGTCTTGCGAGCGAAGGCCCAGTTGAACAATGCCGTGCGCGCGCCACCGATATGCAGGTAGCCGGTCGGAGAGGGAGCGAAGCGTGTAACGACGTTCTGGGCCATGCCGGGATATCGAGAGTTGCGAGGTACTGGCCGGTGTGTAAGCACCAGTGCGGCCACTTGCAAGCATGCTGGCTCTCGGTGGTTGCCCCGTATAGCATGTCCGGCACGCAGGCGGAGGCACCAGGTGGTCGCCGAACTGGTGGACATCGATCGCGGCGCCCTCGCGCCCCGTCACGCTTCCCGGTTGTCACCGCAGCGGAGCGCCTCGCGGCGCCGTCTCGGTCTCGGACTGATGGGCGCCCTGGGGGCCGCACTCGAGCACCGGCGTCTCTTCATCTTGCTGCCGTTCGTCGTCATCCTCGGGCTGATCGCTTCACTGCTGCCGCCGACGGCCCCGGACCCGGCGCTGCTGGCTGCCATGGCGGTACTCGTGCTTCTCGTGCTGCCGTTTGCGGCATGGTCCCTGCTGCTCCTTCGGGCGGGGATCGTCGGCGCTGCATTCTGGGCCGGCTTCTCACTCCTGGCCGTCCATGGGGCTCTGTTCGGTACGCCCATGCTCGCGAGGCCGGTCTACGGTACCTATGACATGCGCATCGACGAAGTGCTGACCAGGGCAGGGGACGGAACACGTGCCATAGTTTCCTCCATCCGGCCGGCGGCCGATGCCCGTCCGTTGCCTGTTCGTCGCGCCCGCGTCGTGATCCCGACAGCGGAGGCGCTGGCACCTGGCGACACCCTGCGGGCCCCGGTTCGCTTCTACGAAGTCCCTGGACCGGTACTGCCGAATGGGTTCGACACCCAGTTCCACGCTTACTTCGACGGCATCGGAGCCTACGGGGCGGTCACCGGCGCGGTGGAGCGCGTGGATGCGGGGGGGCCGACCGATCCTGGTCGGGTCATCGATGCCGTCCGCGGCGGTATCGCTTCGCGGATCGATGCCGTGCTGGCCCAGCCGTCCGCCGGGGTTGCAAGGGCGTTGATCACTGGCGACCAGAGCGAAGTCGACGAGGTGGCGCGAGAGACCATGGCTACCGCCGGCCTGGCACATGTGCTGTCGGTCTCGGGACTGCATCTGACAATGGTCGCCATGCTGGTCATGACCGTGTTGCGCACCGCCCTCGCGCCGTGGGCTGCCCTCGACAGGATCGTCTCCACCAAGCGCATCGCCGCGACCGGAGCCATTGCCGCAGCACTGGCCTATTTCGCCATTTCGGGCGGTAACGTCGCGGCGCAGCGTGCCACTATCATGATCCTGCTTGTCCTCGGCGCTGTGCTGTTCGGGCGGCGGGCCTTGACGATGCGAAACGTCGCCATAGCGGCGCTGGTGGTAATCATGCTCGATCCGGCGAGTGTGTTTCGCCCAAGCTTTCAGCTGTCCTTTGCCGCCGTCGTCGCCCTTATCGGAATCTGGGAACTGCTGGGCGCGCGACAGGCGAAAGACACCTCGATTGGTTGGCGCGTCCTGAGCTACCTGGGCGGCATCGTGGCGACCAGCCTTGTTGCCGGCGCCGCTACACTCCTGTTCTCCATCTATCACTTCCAGCAGACTTCGCCGCTGAGCATTCTCGGCAATCTGTGCTCATTGCCCCTGATAGGCTTTGTCACGATGCCGGCCGCGTTCTTGGCGACCCTGGCCATGCCCTTCGGCCTCGAGGCGCTGCCGCTCGTGGCAATGGGCTGGTCGATCGATCGCATGCTCGATGTCTCGGTCGTCGTCTCGCAATGGAGCGCGGGCATCGACTTCAGTCCGCTGCTCGGGCCCGCCGCCCTTGGACTTGGGTTGGTTGCGATGGCGTGGTTTGCCTTCCTCGAGACATGGCACCGCCTGATCGGGCCCGCGCTGCTGCCGCTGGTGGTGGCTCTTTTCGCAGTCGACGGTCCCCCGGATGTCCTCGTCGCCGACACCACGCAGGCCATTGCGGTGCGCGACGACGACGGGCTCGGGCTGGCAATGGGCAGGGCGGACAGCTTTGCCGTCGACATCTGGCGTGAGACCTACTCGGAAACGCTCGGCAGTACTCGGCTCGTGGCATGCGACTCGATCGGCTGCTTCGGCCGAAGCCCCGTCGGGTTCACCATTGCGGTGGTGAAGGACCCCGCCGGTTTCCATGAGGACTGTCCGCTGGCCGATCTTGTTGTTTCACGCCGCAGCGCCCCCGTCGACTGCGGCGCGAAGGTCGTGATCGATGCTTCGGCACTGGCCAGGGGCGGCGCCCACTGGTTGCAGTGGCACGCCGGGCGCGGTGAGTTCGAAGTCCGGCCGGCCATCCCCGCGACGCGTCGTCCCTGGCGCCTGCAGAACTAGCCGCCTCGGGATTGCCGCAGTTATGGTTGTCGCGGATTCACCAGTCGACGTTTGCGGTCAGAGGCGGATGGCGGGCTCCGGCATGCCAGGTACGTCGACCTCGATGGCGAAGATGCTGCCAGCCTGGGGTTCGCGCTCGAGTTCCTCGGGCGTCATGTGCTCGCGCGCCGTTGTGAGAAACAGCGTCTTGTAGTCCTTTCCACCGAAGGCCGGGCACGATACTCGGCTCACCGGTACTTCCACCACCTGGTCGAGCCTGCCGTCAGGGGAGATCCGCAGCACGGCGCTGCCGTTCCATCGCGCGTTCCAGACGAATCCCTCGGAATCGACCACCGATCCGTCGGCACCGCCCATACCCTCGATCGCAAAAAAGTCCTCCCATTCGCCGATCGGCACGCCGGTCTCGGGATCGATGGAGCATCTCTTGATCATCGCTCCGGCATCGGTGAAGTAGGCCGTGCGTCCGTCCGGGGAGAAGCAGATCGAGTTCGGGATGGTGATCCCGGAGATGATCTTGTTCAGTACCCCGGCGCGGTAGTGATACACGTTGCCGACCCCATGCTCGGCGCGCCGGCCCATCGTGCCGATCCAGAAACCGCCGGCCCGATCGACCCGGCTGTCATTGGTGCGATTGCCGGGGATGTCGGCTTCGATCTCTACGATGGGCGACGAGGTATCGGTCCGGAAGTCGTAGCGGAGCAGAGTGCCTGATTGCGTTACCGCCAGGGCATTCTCGTCGATCACCGCAGCTGCGCTGACGGTATCCCTGAAGGTGATGCGATCGACGATATGTCCGGCATCGTTGGCGCTCAGCATGGTGTGATTAAGGATATCGAACCAGAAAAGCCGCCCCAACAGAGGGTGCCAGAATGGGCCCTCACCGAGTTCGCAACGACAGTCAACAAACAGTTCCGCTCTGCGGTTCATCGGGTTGCTCCGTGATCATAGGCCGCAACTGCGAGTCGGGCCCGATTGGCCACGTCGCCCGCCGTGATGCCGGGTTTGTACAGATAGGTGCCGAGCCCGAAGCCAGCGCACCCGGCGGCAAAGTACTCGTCGAAATTGTCGGGGTTGGCACCCCCGACTGCATACAGCGGCATGCCGGTCGGAAGCACCGCCCTCATCGCCTTGATCCCTTTGGGACCAAGCACCTCGGCGGGAAAGAACTTCAGCCCGGTTGCGCCAGCGCGGATCGCCGAGAAGGCCTCGGTCGGCGTGAAGACACCGGGATAGGAGCTGAGACCGCGCTCGAGCGTGGCCGCGATCACTACCGGATTGGTGTCGGGCGAAACGACGAACCGTCCCCCTGCGTCGGCGACCTCTCCCACCTCCGCGCGGCTCAACACCGTTCCGGCGCCGATCCAGGCGCGACCATCGAAGCCGCGCGCCGCCGTTTCGATCGAACGCAGCGCGTCCGGCGAATTGAGCGGTACCTCTATCATCGTGATTCCCGCTGCCACCAGTTCATGGCAGACGTCGAGCACCTCGCGCGGGGTGATGCCCCGCAGGATGGCGATGAGATGACGATGGCCCATGGGCTACCCCTGTCTTGCGGCCCGGAGGCCGGCCAGCGTAGCGTCCGTGGCGTCGACGATGCGCGTGTCGATGCCGAGTCTGGCGAAGGCCTGCCGATAGAGGGCACATAGCGAAACGCTTCCAACGAGCGGCACCTGGCCGGCGTGCGGCACCCAGTCGCGTTGCCCCCCTATCTCGGCTCCGATCAGCAGCCCTGAGAGAAAACCGGCGCACCACGCGGGGCTTCGGTCGGAGAGTAGCGCCCCAGCGCGGACCTTGAACAGAGTAGCCGTCAGCCTCTGGGGCCGGTCGAGCCCCAGATCGAGGCCAGCCTCGAACCCGACCTCGCGGTCCTCGCCCTCGAGGTCGCCGCCAATCGAGTGTCGCAGCACCGAATGCGACCTCAGCAGTTCGAAGAGTTCGCCTGTCATGGCACTGGAAAACCGCTCGAGCCGGGTGCCGGACAGTTGCACCCACTTGCTGTGCGTGCCGGGCATCACAACAAGCCCTTCGAATCCGGGCAGCAGCGCAGATAGGCCGAGCAACTGCGTCTCCTCGCCACGCATCACGTCCTCGGCACCGATGTCGCGCTGGCAGACGCCCGGCAGGATGCGCGGGCGAAGCCGGTCGCCGGGCATCTCGGGCGTCACGGCGCCCCTGTCGAGCGTCGTCAGGTCGGCCGGAGCATCGACATAGGGTGCCTCTATCCACCCTTGGCGGGCTCCGGCCATGCCGCAGATCAGCACGTCGACCGACACCGGAGCATCCGACAGCAGGCTGGCGAGGGTCCCCGGATACTGCTCGCGGGTCAACCGGCTCATCCCCTCTGGGGAGGATCTCGACGAAACGATCCTGCCGGCCGAATCCAGCGCCCAGGCGCGCAGATTCGAAGTCCCCCAGTCGACGGCCACCCAGTCGATCTGTGATGCCATCAGCTTCTCCTCGTTACGCCTTCCCGCAACAGGCGCGGACCCTAACGTCTTTGCGGGATGACCCCTAGGGGGATTCTGCCGGGAAGCATCCAGCATTCAAAGAAAAAGGGCCGGCGGGGCAGCCGGCCCAGGGTATTGAAACCATAGAGCGGCGCTCAGTACTTGCGCAGCAGACCCACCAGCCGGCCTTGCACCTTCACCCGGTCGGGCGGGAATATGCGGGTCTCATAGGCCGGGTTGGCAGCCTCGAGCGCGACCGAATTGCCACGGCGGCGCAGGCGCTTCAGCGTAGCTTCCTGGTCATCGACCAGGGCCACGACGATCTCCCCGGTGCTTGCGGCATCCTGCTTCTTGATCAGCACTGTATCGCCGTCGAAGATCCCTGCCTCGATCATCGAGTCCCCACGGACCTCTAGTGCGTAGTGCTCGCCCGGCCCAAGCATCTCGGGTGGGACAGTGATCGTGTGGCTGTGCGACTGGATGGCCTCGATGGGTGTGCCGGCCGCAATCCGGCCCATGACCGGGATGGTCACGAACCGATTGCCGTCCGAAGTGGCTGCTGGCGCACGCGCCGGGGGGGCCGCGACCCTGCCGAGGTTCCCCTCGATTACGCTGGGTTCGAACCGGGCCTTGCGCCCTCCGAGAGACGGGTTCATCGAGTCCGGCAGCTTGATGACTTCCAGCGCCCTGGCTCGGTTTGGCAACCGGCGGATGAACCCGCGCTCTTCGAGAGCCGTGATCAGGCGATGAATGCCGGACTTGCTCCGCAGGTCCAGCGCATCCTTCATCTCATCGAAGGATGGCGGGATGCCCGATTCCTTCATCCTCTCATGAATGAACATGAGCAGTTCGTGTTGTTTGCGCGTCAGCATGGCGGCCCCGCTGGAGAATCGGAACAAAGGCTGAACGATGTGTATCTGTTCCAGTTATGTTCTGCAACAGCGAGGTAAAGATCGGGTTAGCGACTGCTTTGTGCCGCCTGTCCGCGGCGCTGCAGCTTTCGCAGCGCGCCGCGGAGGCGCGCACCGAGCGAACGAGTGCGTCGGCGGTGGAGGTCGAACACCTGTCCGAACGGCTCGCCCGGGAAGCGCCATCCAAACTGGCTCGGATCCTGATGGAAGGGGATGGCGTGGCGGTGAGCGAGTACACTGAGGACCGATTGATCGTGCCGGTGCGATCGAAACCCCGGCGGCTCGGCGGAACCATCCGGGTCGTCTGCCAGCACACCCGGAATCGTGCAGTAACGCAGCCACTCCGCAACGAACGCCCTCGATCGGGGGGCCGCAACACAGAGCACGTAGCCGGCAACGAGCATCGGGGCAGCACGTACCTCGTCGGTGTCGGCGTTCATCAGCTGCAGGCAGCGTCGCGATGTCCATTCGCCGATCGGCTGGGGTGGAGGAGCCCCCGCCGCCCGCCCCTGTTCGAAGAGCACGATCGGGTTGTCGGTCGATGCCAGGGAGATCAGCGGGCCCGGATCGCTGACCGCTATCGTAGCAGCGTCGGTATATAGCAGGAGCGCCCCGTCGGGCAGGGCGGCCAGCATCCGGTCGATGAGGAACGGTTTCCACAGCCAGTAACCGGCACCGCGCCTCGTCCTCATGATCTGGGGATACTGCCGCCGCAGTTCCTGGATTTCCGGGTCCCTCGGCGCAAAAGTGCGGGAGGCGATCCCGTAGGCCGCCATGCTGCGGGTCAATTCTGCCGCCGAACGGCGAAAGGCGCTGGTCGCATAGGTGATGTGGAGCACCGCCACGTCGAACTAGCCCCAGTTGAGGGGAATGACCTCGACGATTTCTCCGGGAGGGCTCCCGGGATCGTCCTCGCGCTGGATGATCAGGACGTCAGCGAGTGCCAGTGAAGTGCTGTGGCTGCTGTCGGTCTCGAAGATCGGCGTCACCTGCAGGAAACCGATGTCGTTTCTACTCAGCGAGCCGCGCATGTAGTGCCGGCGCGGACCATTGGGCGGCAGACCGAGCAGGGTGGGGACGCCAAAGCGTGGCCAGAACCGATCGGCATGGCCGGTTAGCGCCCGCAGTGCAGGCTTGAGCACCACCGTAGCCGTCACCAGGGCGGAGACCGGATTTCCCGGCAGCCCGAACACCAGCGTCCTGCCGCGCGTCCCGAACATCAGCGGCTTGCCCGGCCGCATTCTGAGCTTCCAGAAATCGAGCGACACGCCCAGGTCTCGGAGCACCTCCTGCACGTAGTCGCGCTCACCGACACTGGCGCCACCCGTGGTAATCAGCAGGTCGATCCCCATGTCGAAGGCGCCAAGCAGGACACTCTCCAGTCGCTGCTTGTCGTCCGGCACGATTCCGAGGTCGATGACCTTTTCGGCGAAGGGCGCAAGCAAGGCGATCAGGCCCACGCTGTTGGAGGCAACGATCTGGTCCGGGCCCGGCACGGCGCCGGGAGGCACGAGTTCGTCGCCGGTCGCGACGATGGCGATCCTCGGCCGACGCGTGACGGTGAGGGTCGGGCAGTTCGCCGACGCGGCAAGGCCGAGCATGGCTGGTGTGAGCGCGACTCCGGCCGCCAGCAGTTCGGCACCGCGGCGGAAGTCGAACCCCTGCGGGCGCACCGACTGGCCAGGTCTAGGCGTGCGTTCGAACGAAATCTGGTTGCCCTTTGCCGAAGCTTCTTCCTGCATGATCACTGCGTCGGCGCCGATCGGCAGCGGGGCCCCGGTGAAGATCCGCACGCACTGGCCGTGCTCCATCATGCCCACGAAGCGCGCACCGGCCTGTGAGGTCCCCGCGAGCTTGAGCGGTCGGCCGGGAACGACCTCGCTCGCCCGCACGGCGTAGCCGTCCATGGCGCTGGCATCGAACGGAGGCTGGCTGTGGGTGGCGACCAGCGGCGCCGCCAGGACACGCCGGTGCGCCCTCGCAAGGGGAACGGTCTCGGTCCCGAGCGCTGGGAGCTTTGCGAAGATCCGCTCGATCGCCTCATCGACCTGGATCATCGGCAAAAGTCGCCCGATTTGCCGCCGGATTTCTCCTCGAGCTGCACGTCGATCACGCGCATCGCGCGGTCGTGCGACTTGGCCATGTCGTAGAGCGTCAGGGCTGTCACGGCCGCAGCCGTCATCGCCTCCATCTCGACCCCGGTCGGCGCGAGAGTCTCGGCCGTGGCCCGAACCACCAGGCAGGCACCGTCACGCGCGATGTCCACACTGACGCTCGAGAGCGGAATGGGATGGCAGAGCGGAATCAACTCGGCGGTCTTCTTGGCTGCCATTATCCCCGCGACCCGGGCGACGGCCAGGGCGTCGCCCTTCTTCAGCTCGCCGCCGAGGATGAGCCCGATCGTCTCGGGCCTCGCCTCCAGCCGGGCCGACGCAACGGCGCGTCGCCGCGTTGCCGGCTTCTCGCCGATGTCAACGATCTGCGCCTCGCCCCGCTGGTTGAGGTGGGTCAGCGCCATTTCACCCCCGCAGCAGCCGGATGGTTGCCGCCGACACGTCATCCTGGCGCATCAGGCTCTCGCCGACGAGAAAGGTCCCGATTCCGGCTTCGGCCTCGAGCCTCAGCATATCGGCGTGGGTGGTGATGCCGCTCTCGGAGACGAGGTGCACCCCTCCCGGTATGCCCCCGGCAAGGTCCACCGATGTCTTCAGCGTTGTCTCGAAGGTCCTGAGGTTGCGGTTGTTGATGCCGATGAACTCGGCGCCCAGCCCAAGGGCGCGGTCCAGTTCGATCTGGTCGTGAACCTCGACCAGGGCATCCATGCGCCACTCCTCAGCGGCATCCAGCAGGTAGCGGGCCGTATCGTCGGTGACCGCCGCAAGGATTATGAGGATGCAGTCCGCACCCCAGGACCGGCTCTCCGCGACTTGGTAGGTCTCGAACAGGAAGTCCTTGCGCAGCACCGGCAGTCGCGTCGCGTTGCGCGCCTCGATGAGGTAGCTCGACGCGCCCTGAAAACTCGGACGATCGGTCAATACCGAGAGACAGGCTGCACCACCCAGTTCATAAGCCCGTGCGATCTGGGACGGATTGAAGTCCGCACGGATGAGGCCTTTCGAGGGGCTTGCCTTCTTGACCTCTGCGATCAGCGCGAAGTTTCCTTCGGCGCGCTTCGTCTTGAGCGCCGACAGGAAGCGGCGCACCGGTGGAGCGTCGTGGGCTTCGGCGACCACCTCGTTCCAGGGCTTCAGCGTCTTGGCGGCCGCGATCTCCTCGCGCTTGTAGACTTCGATTTGAGTGAGGAAGTCGGTCATCGATCAACTGTTCGAAATGGAAATGAGCTTGTCGAGCGTTGCTTTGGCGCGCCCGGAGTCGATCTCGCGCCCAGCCAGGGCGACACCGAGCTTCAGGGTATCGGCGCGCCCGGCGACGATCAGCGCGGCCGCGGCATTGAACAGCACAATGTCGCGATAGGGGTCCTTTGCGCCGTCAAGCAGTCCGCGCAAGCGCGCGGCGTTGTATGCGGGGTCGGCGCCCTTGAGTTCGGCGAGAGTCGCGCGCGGCAGGCCGGCATCTTCCGGGGTGACTTCGAAGCTTGTCAGGTTGCCCCCCTTGATCGAGGCGACAAAGCTCGGGCCGGTCGTCGACAGCTCGTCGATGCCGTCTGCCCCATGCACGACCCAGGCGGAGATCGCGCGGTTCGCAAGAAGAGCCGCGGCGACCGGTTCGACCCAGCGCTTGTCGTAAACCCCGAGCATGTAGCGCCGCGCCCCTGCCGGATTGGACTGCGGGCCAAGCAGGTTGAACATCGTGCGCGTGCCCATCTCCATGCGGGTCGGGCCGACATGCTTCATCGCCGGGTGATGCGCTGGAGCGAACATGAAGCCGATGCCGGCGTCACGAATGCACTGGCTGATCTTCTCGGGCCCGATGTCGGTCTTGATCCCGAGCGCCTGCAGCACGTCCGAAGCGCCGGATCGGGAACTCAGCGCCCGGTTGCCATGCTTTGCCACAGGCACACCTGCGGCAGCCACCACGATCGAGGTCGCCGTGGAGATGTTCAGTGTCTCGGCGCCGTCCCCGCCGGTTCCGACGATATCGATCGTACCGTCCGGCTCGTCCACCGCTACCGGGACCATCTTTTCGCGGAGGATAGACACGGCCGCGGCGATCTCGCCGACGGTCTCACCCTTGACCCGCATGCCCATCAGAAACGCGCCGATCTGGCTCGGCGTCGCTTCTCCGTTCATGATCGTGGTCATCACCTCGCGCATTTCGGAGCCGGTGAGGTCCTGCCGCGAGGCGATCTTGTTGAGTGCCTGCTTGAGGTCCATCACGCGGCCTTCTTCAGGTTGAAATCGCGGGCGAGGTTGAGGAAGTTCTGCAGCAGGGCGTGGCCGTTCTCGGAGGCGATGCTCTCTGGGTGAAACTGCACGCCATGGCTCGGGAACAAATGATGCTGCATACCCATGATCAGCCCGTCATCAGTCGATGCCGTCACTTCCAGTTCGCGCGGCAGCGTATCGCGCTTCACCACCAGCGAGTGGTAGCGCGTCGCCTCGAAGCCGGCATTGAGGCCCCGGAACAGTCCCTTGCCGGTATGGTTGATCCTGCTTGTCTTGCCGTGCATCAGCTGGGGCGCCCTGATCACTTCGCCTCCCATCGCCTGACCAAGGGCCTGGTGCCCCAGGCACACGCCGAGGATGGGTATCGTCGGGGCGAAGCGATCGATCAGCTGGAGACATATCCCGGCTTCGTTCGGCGTGCATGGGCCGGGTGAAAGCACGATCGCCTCGGGCGAGATCGCATCGATCTGGTCGAGCGTGATCTTGTCGTTGCGGAACACGACCGGCTCAGCCCCGAGCTCGCCGAGAAAGTGCACGAGGTTGTAGGTGAAGCTGTCGTAGTTGTCGATGACGAGAAGTCTCATTCCGGCCACTTGCTCCTTGCAGCCCTTCTATCACCGGGTCATCCCCGCGAAAGCGGAAATCTCCATCTGAAACGTGTCAGGGCCCACAAGACCATGATTCCGTTTTAGCGGCGATTGCGCCGGGTGTCCGCGCTACGCCATCGCATCTTCACTGGCCGATCCTTGCTTCACCGGCATAGCGCAGTGCTTCCTCGGCAGCGCTGAACAGCGCACGGGCCTTGTTCTCGCATTCGAGTTGCTCGAGCTCGGGCCGGCTGTCAGCGACGATGCCGGCACCCGACTGTACGTAGATCCTGCCGTTCGCGACGATCGCGGTGCGCAGCACGATGCAGGTGTCCATGCTGCCATCGGCGCCGAAATAGCCCACGCAGCCGCCGTAGATGCCGCGCCGGTCTTTCTCCAGTTCGTCGATGATCTCCATCGCCCGCACCTTCGGGGCTCCAGAGACGGTTCCCGCCGGAAATCCGGCCGCCAGCGCATCGACGAAGTCGTGCTTCGGATCGAGCTCGCCCACCACGTTCGAGACGATGTGCATGACGTGCGAGTAGTACTCGAGGAAGAACTTGTCCGTAACCCTGACGCTACCGATCTTGGCCACCCGCCCAACATCGTTGCGGCCTAGGTCGAGCAACATCAGGTGCTCGGCCAGTTCCTTCGGGTCGGACAGCAACTCGTCGGCCAGTTCCTTGTCCCGCGTCGGGGTCGAGCCGCGCTTGCGGGTGCCGGCAATCGGCCGAATGGTAACCTGGCCCTTCTCGAGTTTCACCAGGATCTCCGGGCTGGAGCCCGCAACGGCAAAGTCGCCGAAGTCGAGAAAGTACATGTAGGGAGAGGGATTGGTGCGGCGCAGGGCACGGTAGAGCGCCGTCGGCGGCAAGGTGAACGGCGCCTCGAAGCGCTGACTCAGCACCACCTGGAAGATATCGCCGGCACGGATGTATTCCTTGGCATCTCCAACCATGCGGGCATACTCGGCGGGCGTCGTATTGGAGGTGACCGCCACGGAATCGACTTCAGGCGCGCTGGCCACATAGGGCAGCGTGCGCCCCAGCCTGGCGACGGCGTCGTCGATGCGCGACTGGGCGCTCTCCCAAGCCTGGTTGGCATCGACACCCGCCCGGACATAGACCGGAGCCGTCACGTAGAGTTCATCCTTCAGGGTGTCGAAGACCGCCAGCACGGTCGGACGCATCAGGATGGCGTCGGGAAAGCCGAGACCCGGCCCGTGCCGGTTCGGCAGGACCTCCATGAGGCGAACCATCTCGTAGCCGAGATAGCCATAGATTCCCGCTGCGGTTGACGGCAGGCCTGTTGGCACGTCGGCCTGGCTCTCCGCCACGAGGGCGCGCAGCGCATCGAGCGGTGCCTCGGCGATCGGCAGGAAGGCCTCCGGCTCGAGGCCGGCATTGCGGTTGATGCTGGCCTTGCCGTTGACTACCTTGAGGATGATGTCTGGATCGAAACCGATCATCGAATAGCGGCCGCGCGTTGCTCCGTCCTGCACACTCTCGAGCAGGAAGGTGTTCCGTCGACCCTCGGCGAGTTTCAGGTACGCTCCGATCGGCGTCTCGAGGTCGGCCACCACCCGTCGGAAGACGATCTGTGCCCGCCCGCTCCGGTAAGCGCCGGCAAACTGGCCGAACTGGTCGATTGCCATCACTGACCCGTTGTGTCGAGCGCCAGCAACTGAGTTAGCGCCT
The DNA here is from genome assembly GCA_041916695.1 of Devosia sp. Lineage (GTDB taxonomy): Bacteria > Pseudomonadota > Alphaproteobacteria > Rhizobiales > Devosiaceae > Devosia_A. The sequence goes on from JAYRZA010000031.1 coordinate 27,025, forward strand.
GCTGGTTGAGCTGCAGCCCGGCCTTGTCGCGAAGACCGGCAACAAAGTCGGCATAGAGGGCGTCGCGCGTCGAATCCTCGACGAACTTCACCGAGGCCGGCGTCGCCTCGGCGCTCGTGGCGACAGTCACGTCCACCACCTGGAAGATCACCTGGTCACCGTCGCCGTTGACCGCCGATCCGAAATGAACGGGGCCACCGCTGAAGATCTGCTGTGCCACCGCCTGATTCAGCACGTTGGTGCCGTCGCCGTCGCGGGTGAGGGGCTGGCTGAGGATAGGGAATTGGTTGAGCGCCACCGCGATGTCCGCAAACGGTGTGCCGTCCCTGAGTTGCTGCATGATCTTGTCGACCTCGGCGGTTATGGCCTCGTCGGTCTTCTTCTGGGTCCATGCCGCTGTCAGCGCGTCGCGCACCTCGTCCAGCGTCTGGTCCCGGGCGGCCTCGATCGACTTGAGGTCGAACCACACGTTGCTGTTCGAACCCAGCGTCACGGTCGGCGCCAGGTCTCCCTGCTCTGCGGCAAAGATCGCCGTCGCCACCTTGGCGCGATCCGCTTCCGCCACGTCCGCGAGTTCGCTGCCGCCGACGGTCACTGCGACCGTCTGGGTGGGTAGGCCGAAGCGTTCGGCAATATCCGCCAGGGGGCGGAACGCAGCCCGCAGTTCCTCGATCTGATCGAGGACATCGGTGAACTCGTTGCGCGCCTGGGTAAGGGCCAGCTGCTGCGCGATCTGGTCGCGTGACTCCTCGAGGCTGACCTGTCCGCCAGCATCGATCGCAGAAACGGTGATCACGCGCTTGCCGCCGATACCCTCGATCACGGCATAGTCGTCCACGGCGAGGCCGAAGGCGGCCTCGGCCAGCGATCCGTCGCTGATCTCGGCCTTCGACAGGGTACCCAGGTCGCTGAACGCTAGGCCGGTCTCGACCAGCAGTTCCCCGATCCTCTTGCCCGAGGCCTTGCCCAGTTCGAACCACTTCTCCTGCTGGGGGGTCTTCAGCGCGATCTGCTTGATGGTCCGCTTCTCGACCTTGATCCGGCTCTGCTTGGTCCGCTCGTACTCGGCTGCGATCTCCTGGTCCGGGATTGTCTTGGTTGCGGCGATCACCTGCGGGGTCAGCACCAGCAGGTCCACCGTGCGACTTTCCTTGGTCCGATATTGCGTCTGGTTCTCTGCCAAATAGGCCGCCAGTTCCTCTTCGGTTGGTGCGGCAACCTCGGGAAGTCCCTGCGCGTTGAGAACGAAGTAGTCCACTGTCCGCTTGTCACCCTGGTAGCGGCTGATCAGGTTGATCGCGGCCTGCGGCGTGGGCGAGCCACCGAACAGTCCGCTGGCCAGCTGCTGGCGGCGGGCGGCGTTGGTCTGCAGGTCGATATACTCCTTCTCGGTGAAGCCGTTCTGCTGCAACACCCGAGCGAAGTTGGCGGGGTCGAATGCTCCCAGCGTGCCCGAGAAGCTAGGGTCCTCGCGCACCAGTTTCCCGAGGCGCTGCTCCGACACCCCGATGCCGAGGTCCTTGCCGAGCTTGTTGATCGCCGCTTCCGAACCGAGTCTGTTGAGCACCACGGACGGGAGGCCGAAGGCCAGTGCCTCCTCGTTGGTCGGCAGGCGACCGATCTGCTGTGCCAGCGCGTTCATCTGCAGGTCGTAGGCGCGCTGGAAGTCGCGCACCGTGACGTCCTCGCCGGCGACCGTGGCGACCGTGTTGGCGCCAAACTGGAAGATCACGTCGTAGATGCCAAATCCGGCGAGCCCGACGATGAGGACGGCACCGAGCACCTTGCCGAACCAGGTTTGGGCGATCTTGCGGAGGGCATTGAGCATCGGGACACATCCAAAATGGCCGCCAGACCGGACGGGCGGCGGATACTAGACAGGGTCGTCAATGTGCTGCAAGGCACATGCGAGCGGGGTTATGGCAAAGCTCCGGTTTAGGCAAGTAGCAGCAGGAGAAGACGGTGACAGACAAGATCACCCCGCTCATCGCGGGCAACTGGAAGATGAACGGCACCAGTGCCTCGCTCGCCGAGGTCGCAAAGCTTGCCGGGCTGCTGGGCGCTGGGCAGCCTCCGCGCTGCAAGGTGCTGATCTGCCCCCCCGCGACTCTTCTGGCCCGATTGACGGAAATCGCCGCGCCGGCCGGCATTCTCACCGGTGGGCAGGATTGTCATCCATTGCCCAGCGGTGCGCACACCGGAGATATCGGAGCGCCGATGCTGGCCGATGCCGGGGCGCAGTATGTCATTCTCGGACACTCGGAACGCCGCGCCAATCATGCCGAGAGCAATGAACTCGTTTGCGGCAAGGGCAAGGCCGCGATCGGCGCCGGACTGACCCCGATCATCTGCGTCGGTGAAACCGAGGCGGAGCGTCTTTCGGGTGAGGCCGAGCAGGTTGTTGCGGCGCAACTCGATGCCTCTGTCCCGGGTGACTGGGGCGGTCGCGCGATCGTGGTGGCCTACGAGCCGGTTTGGGCGATCGGAACAGGATTGACCCCCACCGCAGCCGATATCGCGCAGATGCATGCAACCATCCGGCGGCGCCTCCACGTCCGCTTTGGTGCGGCAGGCGCGAGCGTGCCCATTCTCTACGGCGGGTCACTCAAGCCTGCCAATGCCCGCGAAATTCTGGCGATCGAGAACGTCAATGGCGGGCTGGTTGGTGGTGCGAGCCTCTTGGCAAACGACTTCCATGCGATTATCTCGGCCCTGTAGCCGCGGACCGTCGCAGAAAGGCGGCGGCGGTTGTTGCTGGCTTTTCGTGTGGCGCGCGTGTAGAAGGCGCGCCCAACAGACATCTGAAGCCCACGGGTTCCCATGGCAAACGTCCTGCTTGTTGCCTATCTGCTGATCGTGCTCGCGCTGATCGCGGTCATCCTGCTGCAGCGGTCCGAAGGCGGCGGACTGGGCATGGGGACAGCCAATTCCAATGGCTTGATCAGTGTACGCGGCACGGCCAATCTGCTGACCCGCACGACTGCCGTGCTCGCCGCGCTGTTCTTCGCCACTGCCATCGGCCTCACCATTCTCGCCGAACTCGACCGCGGCACGCAGACCATTCTCGACCAGGCGGTCGAGGGGGCCGAACAGCCGGCCACCGTGCTGGACGCCATCAACCAGTTGCAGCAGCAGACTGGCGGCGACCTCCCGGTCCCGGCGGACGCCACGACGTCCGGCACTGAGACGGCCCCCGATGCCTCCGCTGACCCGGGCCTCCCGGTGCCGCAGGAGGCTGCGCCCGCGGCCGAGACGCCGGCGGCCACGGATCAGCCCGCGGCGCCCACCAACTGAGGCAGGTCCGCCAGCGTACCGGAAAGGGGGATGGCAACATCCCCTTCTTCTTTTGTGTGGGGGCGTTCTCGCGTCGCGCCCTTCCGAATCACTGTTTCGACCTCATAAGGTGAAGGCCCATGGCTCGGTACGTTTTCATCACCGGTGGCGTGGTTTCCTCGTTGGGCAAGGGGCTGGCGTCCGCCGCGCTTGGTGCGGTGCTGCAGGCACGCGGCTACAAAGTCAGGCTTCGGAAGCTGGATCCCTACCTGAACGTCGACCCCGGCACCATGTCGCCGACCCAGCACGGCGAGGTGTTCGTCACTGATGACGGGGCCGAGACGGACCTGGATCTCGGTCACTATGAGCGCTTCACCGGCCGGCACGCAAACCGGCGCGACAACATCACTACAGGCCGGATCTACTCGGACATCATTGCCCGCGAGCGTCGCGGCGATTATCTCGGCGCCACGGTGCAGGTGATCCCGCACGTTACCGACGCGATCAAGGACTTCCTCCGCGAGGGGAATGACGAGTTCGACTTTGTTCTGGTCGAAATCGGCGGCACGGTCGGCGACATCGAGGGCCTGCCGTTCTTCGAGGCGATCCGCCAGTTCGGCAACGAGCAGCCGCGCGGCAACACGGTCTACGTGCACCTGACGCTGATGCCCTACATCCCTTCTGCCGGCGAACTGAAGACCAAGCCGACGCAGCATTCCGTGGCCGAACTGCGCTCCATCGGCATTTCTCCCGACATCCTGCTGGTGCGTTGCGACCGGCCCATCCCGGCCTCGGAGCGCCGCAAGCTCGCGCTGTTCTGCAACGTCCGGGAATCGGCTGTCATCCAGGGTCTGGATGTCGCTTCCATCTACGACGTGCCGCTCGCCTACCACCGCGAAGGTCTCGATCGCGAGGTGCTGGCGGCATTCGGTCTCGCCGATGCTCCGGCCCCCGACATGGCGGCCTGGGAGGAGGTCTCGTCGCGCCTCCACAATCCCGAGGGCGAGGTCAACATTGCCATCGTCGGCAAGTACACCGGCCTCAAGGATGCCTACAAGTCGCTTTCGGAGGCCCTCGTTCACGGAGGCATCGCCAACCGGGTGAAGGTCAACCTGAACTGGATCGACAGCGAGATCTTCGAACGGGAGGACCCGGCTCCCTATCTCGAGCACATCCACGGCATCCTCGTCCCGGGCGGTTTTGGCGAACGCGGGTCGGCAGGCAAGATACAGGCCGCACGCTTCGCTCGGCTCAAGGACGTGCCGTATTTCGGCATCTGCTTCGGCATGCAGATGGCGTGTATCGAGGCCGCGCGCAACACGGCCGGCATCAAGAACGCCAACTCCACCGAGTTCGGCCCGACCCGGGAGCCGATTGTCGGGATCATGACCGAGTGGGTGAAGGGCAACGAAACCGAGACACGGTCCGCCGCCGGCGACCTGGGTGGTACCATGCGGCTTGGCTCATATCCGGCCCAGCTCGCGAAGGGCAGCCGCGTCGCGGACATCTACGGCACGACGCGGATCAACGAGCGGCACCGTCACCGCTACGAAGTCAACATGAACTACCGCAAGGTTCTGGAAGCCAACGGGCTTCTGTTCTCCGGCGTTTCCCCCGACGGCAAGCTGCCCGAAATCGTCGAGCGCACCGACCACCCTTGGTTCATCGGGGTGCAGTTTCACCCCGAACTCAAGTCCAAGCCCTTTGACCCGCATCCGCTCTTCGCCAGCTTCATCGAGGCGGCCAAGGCGCAGAGCCGGTTGGTGTGAGCCAGATCCGCACGGAACGGCTGGTGTTGAGGCGTGCCGTCGCCGACGATCTCCCGGCGGTCCATGCGTTCATGTCGTCGCCGGCGGCGATGCGCTTTTGGTCCACGCCGCCGCATGAGTCCATGGCGGTGACCGCGCCCTGGTTCGATGCGCAGTTCTTCAGTGGCGACCCGGCACGGGACGAGTGGATCATCGAGTTCGAAGGGCGCGTGGTCGGCAATATCGGCATCTGGAACATGCCGGAATTCGGCTTTATCCTGCACCCCGATGTCTGGGGGCAGGGGTTGGCATTCGAGGCCGCCAAGGCCTTTGTCGACTATGTTTTCGAAACCCACCCGACCGACGGCATCACCGCGGACGTAGACCCCCGCAATCTTGCCTCGCTGCGGCTGCTCGACAAGCTCGGCTTCATCGAAACGGGGCGTGCCGAGCGCACCTTCCTTGTCGGGGGCGAATGGTGCGACAGTATTTACCTGAAGTTGCCCCGCCCCGCCTGACCGGAGCACCCATGGCCGAAATCCTCTCCCTGTCGAAGGCCCGAAAGGCCAAGGCGCGCGCCGTCAAGGAACAGGCCTCAGTCGAGAACCGAATCCGTTTCGGCCGCACCAAGGCCGAGAAGCAGCGCGAGGCGGCGCTGAAGGCGCTCTCGGAAAAGCGACTGGACGGCGACAAGCGCGGCGAATAGGGCAAGGCCGTCTGTCCCGCAGGAGTCCCAGCCCTTTGACACTGGTCTTCGATTTCACCGCGCCCCTGATCGACGGGCGTGAGCAGGCGCTGTCGACTTGGCGCGGACAGGTCGTTCTGGTGGTCAATGTTGCCAGCCGGTGCGGCTACACCCCGCAATATGCCGGGCTCGAGCAGCTCTATCGCGACTATCGCAGCCGCGGTCTCGTGGTGCTGGGATTTCCCTGCAACCAGTTCGGCGAACAGGAACCGGGTACCGAGGCAGAGATCGCCGCTTTCTGCGATCTCAATTACCATGTCAGCTTTCCGATGTTCGGCAAAGTGGTTGTCAACGGCCGCGGCGCGCATCCGCTCTTCCAGTGGCTGAAGCGCAAGGCGCCGGGGCTACTTGGAGTACAGACCGTCAAGTGGAACTTCACCAAATTCCTGGTCGATCGCAGTGGCGGCACCGTCAGGCGCTTCGCCAGTGCAACCGAACCGGCCGAGCTCAAGGCCCCGATCGAGGCGCTGCTGGGTTAAGTGGGCGCGACAGGAGGCGTCGCAGCCCTCGTCCGGGTGCGGCCTATGGTGAGGGGGTGGGAAACGCGCTAGCCTTCCGCTCATGCTGGTGTTCCTCGATTTCGAAGCCTCCTCGCTGAGCAAGGTCAGCTACCCCATAGAGGTCGGCTGGGTGTTCGAGGACGGGCAGGGGGAGTCTCACCTGATCCGTCCGGCGCCGGACTGGATCGAATGGGATGCTGCTGCCGAAGCCATGCATGGCATCAGCCGCCAGCAGCTCGAGAACGAAGGCGTGCCGGTCCAGATCGTCTGTGATCGGGTGGTGCGGTTGTTCGCCTCCAACCGGGTCTTCGCCAGTGCACCTTCATGGGACGGTCACTGGCTCAGCATGTTGCTCCGTGCCGCCGGCAAACCGCGACACCTCGTGCGCCTCATGGATACCGAGGTGGCCTTTCTCGAGGCGGCACACGATGCACCGGGCGAGGCTGCCGACACGATCGCAGTGGCTAGGCGGGAAGTCGAGCGCCTGCCGGTGGCCCACAGGGCCCTCGCCGATGCCCGTCGTGAGCGCGAGATCTGGCTAACGGTAAGGCGGCTTTGCATACGACCCTGAAAGCCGCACCGAACAGGGTCTCTGGTGTTGATTTGCCCCTCGGGCCTCTATAGCTGGCCCATGCGCAAGATCATCCGTGTCGTCGGCATTGGAGCCGGAAACCCCGAGCACATCACAGTTCAGGCGATCAATGCGCTGAACTCCGCCGATGTTTTGTTCGTGCCTCGAAAGGGGGAGGCCAAGGCGGAGCTCGCCGACCTGCGACGCGAGATCATCGCCCGCTACCTGACCGACCCTCTTGCCAGGACCGTCGAGTTCGACCTGCCGGTCCGCGATGCGGGCCACCCGTCCTATACCGGAGGGGTAGGGGACTGGTACCGGGAGACCGCCGCCATCTACGCGGAACTGTTCTCAGGCAAGTTGGGCGAGGGCGGCATCGGCGCTTTGCTGGTCTGGGGCGACCCCTCGCTCTATGATGGTACGCTTCGCATCCTCGAGTTGGTCAGGGCGACTGGTTTCGCATTCGACATCGAGGTTGTCCCCGGCATCAGCAGCCTGCACGCACTGACCGCCGCCCATGCGACGACGCTGAACCGCGTAGCCGAACCGGTGACCGTCACAACCGGGCGAAGACTCTCGGAGCGGCAACCCGAAGGCGACGTCGTGGTGATGGTCGACGGACGCCTCGCGTTCAAGGCGGTCGACGGGGAGGCCTATGACATATTCTGGGGGGCCTACCTGGGCACTAGGGACGAGATACTTGTCTCGGGCCGGCTAGCCGATGTCGCCGCCCGGATCGAACGAGTGCGGGCCGAGGCGCGTGCCCGGCACGGCTGGATCATGGACATCTATCTGTTGCGGCGACGCACCGGGCCGGTGACCGAGCCCGAGCCCGACGACAAGGCCTGAGGCGCGACCGATGCTCCGCGCGACCTAGCCTAGTATGGCAGGCCCGCGTGCGTGGCGGCGATGACGCCAAGGGTCATGAAGAAGAGTGCGGAGAGAGAAAAGGTCCTGAGCATTCTTGCGCGTTCTTGCTCGCGGTTCGTGCCGGAGCGGCATGGATAGGTTGCCTGCAGTCCGGGCGATACGCCCTTTCTACGCGCGGCCCCAATGCACTCGCGAGGCTGAACATAGTCTGAACCCGCAGTGCTCAGCGGGCGACCGACTCGATCACGTCTGCGACCTTCTGGTAGCCGCCGGCCGACTTCAGCGTTTCCCCGATGCGTAACGCGTTCTGCCGGTAGGCCGGGTTCGCCAGCACCTTCTCCACCGTGGCCCTCAGTTGCGGGCCCTCGATCCGGCGGCCGAAGCACTCGTCATCGAGGATGATCCCGGCCCCGTGACGCTGGGCTGCAAGCGCGTTGCGAAGCTGTTCGAAATGCTGCGGCACCGCCACGAACGGCACGCCGTTCCACAGTGTCTCATGAACACTTCCGAGACCGCAGTGGGTGATGAACAGCGCTGCCCGCTCCAGTACCGGCATTTGCGGGAACGTCTGCTGCACGATGAAGTTGTCCGGGATCGGTCCGAACCGGCTCACGTCGCTGCCTGGACCCGCGGCAAGGAGAAACTGGGCCGGGAAGTCCGCAAACGTATCCATGCAGAGCCGGAAGAAGCGATCATTGAGGAACTGCACGGTTCCCATCGAAATGATGGATGACTGGTCGACCGTCTAGGCGCGAGAAGTCAAAGGGATCGGGGCGCGTTCGGGCATCGATCGAGGCGCCCGAAAACACGATGCTGGGGTCCTTGGCGAGGTTGGTCGGCGGATGCAGTTCGCGACTGGTCAGCATGATCGTGCGCTCGCCGCGCAGCGGCACCAGCGGCACGGCATGCGGCAGGTTTCCCAGGCCATATCGGAACAGCTGGGCAACCAGCGCGGCCAGCCGGAAGAGCCGCGGCACGAAGTTCCTCGTGTGTCCCCAGAGCTCGCGCCAGCTGACGAGGTTTCGCATCAGTTCGAAGGCGAGGATCGGAGAATCCGAGACATTCGGCAGCCTGAGTTTTCGCACCGCGATGTAGCCCCAGAACGCGGACGAGTCGAAAACCACGACGCTGGCGTGTTCTTGCGGCAGCCGCTCGAGCACGAAATCGGTCAGCACCGGTGTGGCGCCGAGGAGCTTCTCGAAGGCGGCAATCAGGTTGCCGGACTTCAGCGTTTGCGCGAACTCCATGGCGTCGAGCGCCCGCGGGTAGGCGACGAAGCCGGCACCGGTGGCACGGATTAGCCCTTCGAACTCGGGCGAGCTGTAGGCGACCACGTCATGGCCGCGGCGCACCAGTTCGGCGATCGGGCCGAGCATGGGCAGCAGGTGCCCGTACGCGGGCATACTGAGAACGACGATCTTCTTCATGAGCCCCCCGGCCGAACCGGTTGACCCTACGCCGCATCGTAACGACTTGTCACCCCTGGGACAGTCGTCCGCGGAGAGCGCTCACCAGCAGCCGAGGGAAGGAAGGCAGGTCAGACCGGAACCGAGGCATAGGCCGCGAACAGTAGGCCGAGTGTGACGAAGAAGGCGACGGAGAGCGAGAACGTCTTGAGCATCGGAGTGGTCTTTGTTTGTACAGGCTCAGTTACGCGAGCGGCCCGCACCATATCCCGTGAGTGTTAAGGCGTGATTTCGATCGAATAGTTCTCAATGACGGTGTTGGCGAGCAACTGGTCGCACATCGCGCGCACCTCCGCCTCGGCTTGTGTCGCCTCTGCGACGCCGAGATCGAGGTCGAAGACCTTACCCTGCCGTACGGCGCCAACGCCGGCGAAGCCGAGGCTCTTGAGCGAGCCCTGAATGGCCTGCCCCTGAGGGTCGAGCACCCCGGGCTTGAGCGTGACGGTAACGCGCGCCTTCATCGTACTTTCCGAAAGAAGCGGGACAGCAAGCCCCGCTGTGGCTCATTGCACGAGTCGCGGCCCGGTGGTCAACGCATTGTCGGTTTCCACCAGGATACCGAGCCGCTGTGCCACTTCGCGATAGGCATCGACCAGCCCGCCCAGGTTCTCGCGGAAGCGGTCCTTGTCGAGCTTGTTGCGCGTCTTGATGTCCCACAGCCGGCAATTGTCCGGAGAGATCTCGTCCGCGAGTACGATGCGCATCAGGTCGCCGTCATAGAGTCGGCCGCACTCGATCTTGAAGTCGACCAGCTGGATGCCGACGCCCATGAACAGGCCCGTGAGGAAGTCGTTGACGCGGATGGCGAGTGCCATGATGTCGTCGAGCTCCTGCGGCGTTGCCCAACCGAAGGCGGTGATATGCTCTTCCGACACCATCGGATCGTTGAGCGCATCGTCCTTGTAGTAGAATTCGATGATCGAGCGCGGCAGCTGCGTGCCTGGTTCGAGTCCGAGGCGCTTGACCAGCGAACCGGCGGCGACATTGCGGACCACAACCTCGAGCGGAATGATCTCCACTTCCTTGATCAGCTGCTCGCGCATGTTCAGCCGGCGAATGAAGTGCGTCGGGATGCCGAGCCCGTTCAACTTGGTGAAGATGAATTCGGAGATGCGGTTGTTGAGGACGCCCTTGCCGTCGATAACCTCGTGCCGGGCACCGTTGCCGGCCGTGGCGTCGTCCTTGAAATACTGGATCAGAGTCCCGGGCTCCGGCCCCTCGTACAGGGTCTTGGCCTTGCCGTCATAGATCTTCCTGCGACGGTTCATATGCAATCTACCATCTGCTATGGGGTGGGGGATTGGCGCGTTCATGCGCCAGAAGCAGCGCGTTATGCAAGCCCTTTCGCCGAGCCGGCGCCCCTTCGCGACGGCCACATCGGCGTTGTCGGCCCGCATGGCTTGATTGCATTGGCGTTTTGACGCGTGAGGGGCCGTTGATTTGCCCCCCTATCCATCCTATGTGCAGACGTAACGAGGGTGCCCGTCACCGGGCGAGAAACGCGGAGAGCACAATGCCGACGTTCGAAGATCGCGAAAAGGGTCAGGAAGCCAAGTTCGCCCATGACTCGGAGTTGCGGTTCCGGGCCGAGGCCCGCCGCAACAAGCTGCTCGGGCTGTGGGCCGCCGAACATATGGGGCTGAGTGCGGAGCACGCAAAGGAGTATGCCGCCGAGGTGGTGGCCGCGGATTTCGAGGAAGCCGGCGACGAGGATGTCTTCCGCAAGATCTCGGCGGACATCAAGGCCAAGGGCGGCTCGGCTTCCGACGACATGATTCGCAAAAAGATGGCCGAACTGGTCGCAGTAGCCCGCGAGCAGGTGCTGAACGAGGGCTGAGTTCGGCTGCGCAGCGCCGGCCGGGCATGCGGTCAGATACGCTGCATCAGGCGGGTGAACATCAGTAACCCCTCGGGCCACGGACCGTGACCCGACGCGAGATTGATGTGGCCGGCCTCCCCGGCGAAGTGCAGTTCCGACCCCCATCCTGCCGCCATGTCCGCCGCGCGGCCGGGCGACACCAGCCGGTCGTTGGTCGAGACGACCAGCAGCGATGGAAACGGCAGGGGGGCCAGTGGCACGTTGCAGAAGCTCGCCGCTTCTAGCGGGATGTCGGCGCCCTCGTGATCCGGCGGCGAAACGAGGAATGCGCCGTGGACCTTGCCGGGCGGGAGCCGAGGCGCCGCGTGCACGACGGCAGAGACGGCGAGCGAATGCGCCACCAGCACCACCGGCCGACCGGCAAGTTCGACTGCCTCGATCAGGGTCGCCGTCCAGTCCCTCAGGTCGGGATCGTGCCAGTCGTCCTGTTCGACGATGCGCCCGGTCGAGAATCGCTCTGCCCATCGGCGCTGCCAGTGCCCCGGTCCGGAGTTGCCGAGTCCCGGCAAGATGAGGATCTCCGCGTCGGCCAATCTCATCGGCCCGCTCCGGTCTTTCGGGGCCAGTAGTAGGCTGTAGGATTGGCCCGGAGCCCCAGGCGGTCGCCGATCCGGTCATAGTAGGCGACGGCTTCGTCCGTCGCATTGAGGCTGATGGCCACGCGATCACCCAACAACTCGCGCAGTTTCACCAGAAGCGCTGTACCGACGCCACGGCGTTGCGACGAGTTACTGACCGCCAGATCGCTGACGAAGCACACCCAGGCGAAGTCGGTGAGGCCGCGCACCAGCCCCAGACAGCGGCCGTTGGCACGGGCCGTGACGATGACGTTGGAGTTGGCCAGCATTTCTGCGACGCGGGCCTCGTCTCCGAGCGGCCGGCTCGGCCCGAGACTGGTTTCTCCGACCACCGAGACATAGTCGTCGACGCTCAGCCCGGGTTCCTCGGCAACGACGATGCTCACGGCACCGGCCCGAACACGCGCTCGAAAATCGCGTCGACATGCTTGAGATGGTAGAAGTCGTCGAACATGGCGTCGATTTCCTCGGCCGAAAGCCTGGTGGAGACCTCGCTGTCGGCTTTCAGCAGTGCCGCGAACATGCCAGCGCGGTCGCCGCGCGCCTGCCAGACCTGCATAGCGTTGCGCTGTACCGCCGAATAGGCATCCTCGCGGCTCAGCCCGGCCTGCGTCAGCGCCAGCAGCACGCGCTGCGAGTTGTGCAGCCCGCCCAGCAGGTCGAGGTTGCGCTTCATGTTGTCGGGATAGACCACCAGGTTCTCGATCAACCCGACAAGCCGGTTGAGCGCGAAGTCGAGCGTCACCGTGGCATCCGGTGCGATCATCCGTTCGACGGAGGAGTGCGAGATGTCGCGTTCGTGCCAGAGCGCGACATTCTCTAGTGCCGGGGTCACCATGCCGCGCACCAGTCGGGCAAGGCCGGTGAGGTTCTCGCTCAGCACGGGATTGCGCTTGTGAGGCATTGCCGAGGAGCCCTTCTGGCCGGGAGAGAAGTACTCCTCGGCTTCCAGCACCTCCGTGCGCTGCAGGTGTCGGATTTCCGTCGCCAAGCGCTCTATCGAGGAGGCAAGCACGCCCAGGGTGGCAAAGTACATCGCGTGCCGATCGCGCGGGATCACCTGCGTCGAGATCGGCTCGACGCCGAGACCGAGCTTGTCCGCCACATAGGCCTCGACCCGGGGGTCGATGTTGGCAAACGTGCCAATGGCGCCCGAAATCGCGCAGGTCGCGACCTCGCGGCGCGCCGCAGTGAGGCGGGTGCGCGCTCGCTGGAACTCGGCGTAAGCCTGCGCCAGCTTGAGGCCAAAAGTTGTAGGTTCGGCATGGATGCCGTGGCTGCGCCCGATGGTGATGGCGTACTTGTGTTCCTTGGCGCGCCGCGCCAGGGCCGCGAGAAGCCGGTCGATGTCGTCCAGCAACAGGTCCGTGGCGCGTGCCAGTTGCACAGCCAGGCACGTGTCCAGCACATCCGAGGAAGTCATCCCTTGGTGCAGGAACCGCGCCTCAGGGCCGACGATCTCGGCGACGTGCGTCAAGAAGGCAATGACGTCGTGCTTGGTCGTGCGCTCGATCTCGTCGATCCGTTCGATGTCGAAATTGGCCTCGTTCCCCTTGGCCCATATGGCGTCCGCCGCCTCGTGCGGAACCACCCCGAGTTGCGCGAGTGCCGTCGTCGCGTGTGCTTCGATTTCGAACCAGATGCGGAACTTGGTCTCGGCGGACCAGATGGCAACCATATCGGGGCGGGAATAGCGCGGGATCATCGGCTTGCTGCTTTCGGTTCGCGTAACTTACGCGCTTATGGTCGTCGCGGCGTTGCGGAGCGCAGCGATGCGCGCGGCATAGGAGTGGGAGTCGTTACCCTTGAACACGGACGTGCCGGCAACGAACACGTCCGCACCGGCCTGCGCCAGATCGCGGATGTTGTCGATGGTGACGCCGCCATCGACTTCGAGGTCGATCGGGCGAACGCCGATCAGGGCGCGGGCCTGGCGGACCTTGGCGAGGCTTTCCGGTATGAAGCTCTGACCTCCGAATCCGGGGTTGACGCTCATGATCAGTATGAGATCGACGTCGGAGACGACGTGTTCGAGTGTCGACACCGGGGTTGCCGGGTTGACGGCCACGCCGGCTCTCTTGCCCTCGGCCCGGATCGCCTGCAGTGACCGATGCAGGTGCGGACCGGCCTCGGCATGCACTGTGATCGTGTCGGCTCCAGCCCGCGCAAAGGCGGGGATGTAGGGTTCGGCGGGCGCTATCATCAGGTGCACGTCGATATGACGGTCGGTCACCGGGCGGATCGCCGAAACGACCAGTGGCCCAATCGTGAGATTGGGCACGAAATGTCCATCCATGACATCGACATGAACATAGTCCGCTCCGCCCGCGTCGATGGCTTTGATCTCCTCGCCCAGTCGGGCAAAGTCGGCAGAGAGGATTGAGGGTGCGATACGGATGGGACGGGGCATGGGACGCTCGTCTATGTCAGCAGTCTCTGTTGTTGAGGCTGATACCCCGCATCACGTATGATGTCACCCCGCCGGGTCACCGCGTCAGATGCCGACCCTGTCCGAAATGCCGCCGCGCGGCGTTGTCTCTCACAACCACGCGAGAGCTACCCCGTCACATTGCCTTGTGCCGAGAACCGATTATGACTGCGGTCGCAATGGATCAGTTTTCGCTTTGGCTGGTATTCGGGGCAGGGGTTCTGAGTTTTCTCAGCCCCTGCGTGCTGCCACTGGTGCCGCCCTACCTCACCTACATGAGTGGCGCCAGTTTCGACCAGCTGCGCGCGGATGGCGCGACGGCTGGGGCACTTTGGCGAAAGAGCGTGTTCACCTCGCTGTTCTTCATCGCCGGCTTCTCGATCGTCTTCATTCTGTTCGGCATCACCGCGACGGCGCTTGGGCAGGCCTTCCGGCAGGCATTGCCGATTCTCACGCCGATAGCGGGCATCTTCATCATCGCGATGGGCCTGCACTTCGTCGGCGTGTACCGCATCGGCCTGCTTGACCGCCAGCTTCGGCATCAGGGACCTGGCGCTGCCAGCGGTCCGGTGGGAGGCTTCCTTCTCGGCCTTGCCTTCGCCATTGGCTGGACGCCCTGCATCGGGCCGGTCCTTGGCTCTATCCTGGCCGTCGCCTCCACCAGGGAGACGGCACTGGATGGCGCCGCCCTGCTTGCAGTGTATTCTCTCGGCCTGGGCGTACCCTTCCTGCTCGCCGGCATTGCCATCGGTCCGTTCCTGTCGTTCTTTTCCGGCTTCCGGAAGCACCTCGGCACTGTCGAGAAGGTGATGGGCGGGTTGCTGGTGCTGACCGGGGTGCTCTTCCTCACCGGCCAGTTCACCCGTCTTGCCTATTGGTTCCAGGAGACCTTTCCGGTCCTGCAGACCATCGGGTAAGCGCCGCTTAACCCTTCACTCGGATTTCCACGGTCCGCGGGCGCCCACCACGCCAAATTCAACTGGCGATTCATGCGGGGCGACGACACTGCCACGCGCTTCCTGGAGAGTGGACCCTTGGCGACGATAGCCCTTGCCACTTCGGCTCCGACGGTGACCGCAACCGCGTCGCGCGCTTCCAGCGCGGTCACGGTACGACTGCTGCACGATATCGACTCCGTTGCGGACGCCTGGGACGCGCTGGCGTCGCGAGTGCCCGCTCAGTCTCCTGCCCAAAGCCGGAACTTCATCGCAACATGGGTTTCGGCTCTCGGCATTCGGGCCAACGACCAGTACTTCGTCGTCGCTGAGCGCAACGGAAGTCCCGTAGCGCTGCTGCCCCTGCTGCGCCGGCGCGTCCGCGGCGTCCGGGTGCTCTCCTTCTTTGCCGGCCCGCATGTCGGTTGCGATGCGCCCTTGGTCGATCCTGCAGTCCTCGCGGAGCTCGGTTCGGTCGGCCGTGCCGCGCTTTGGTCGGCGATGCTGGCGCCGCTCGCCGATGCCGACGTGGTTTACCTCAAGTCCGTCCCGACGATACTGCACGACGGCGTCGACCTGTTCGCAGAGTTGGGACAAATCATCGTCGCCGAGACTCTCCATCGTGCCGAATTCACCGGCTTTGCCGAGGCGGATCGCACGCAGCGCAATAGGTCGCGGCGCAAGCACGACCGCCAGCAAGGCGATCGCCTCGACGCGCTCGGCGAGGTCGGCTTCGCGGAATTGGGCAATGGTCCGGCGGCGCAGGCAGCGCTGGACACCATGTTCGCGCAACGCGCAGCACGCTTCCGCGCGATGGGCATCGACAACCCGTTCGAATGCACCGGCATGGTGGCCTTCTACACGTCTCTTGCTGCAACCGGTTCGGGAACAAAGGTGGTGCTGCACGTGTTGCGGCTCGACGGCGCAATTGTCGCTGTGCGCTACAACATCGTTGTCGGCGACCGGATGTTCTGCCTGATCTCCTCGATGAGTTCCGATCCTGCAATCCAGGTCGGCTCTCCTGGCAAACAATGCCTGCTCCGGGTCATGCAGACCGTGTTCGATGCCGGCATTCGTGTATTCGACATGGGCACCGGCCTCACTGACGAGAAGCGGCACTGGTGCAACGTGCAGGTGCCCGTCCGTCATCACTATGTGCCGTTGACCCCTGTTGGCGACATGGCCGCGGGGGCACACTTCCTGTGGCAGCACTTGCGTCGCCGACTCAAGGCGAATGTGCAGGTGGTGAACGCATTGCGGGGGCTGCGTGGCCTGTTGAAAGGTGTCTCGCCGGATCCCTCATGAGCCGGCCGGACTAAATGAGCTTCAGCCCCTTCATCGAGCAGTGTCCGTTCTTGCCGATGATGATGTGGTCATGAACCGTTATCCCCAGCGGGCGCGCAATATCGTTGATCTGCCGCGTCATCTGCACGTCGGCGGAAGACGGCGTCGGGTCGCCCGAAGGATGATTGTGCACGAGGATCAGGGCCGATGCATTGAGTTCGAGCGTTCGCTTGATCACCTCGCGCGGGTAGACTGGCGTGTGGTCGACGGTGCCCGCCTGCTGCACTTCGTCGGCAATCAGCCGGTTCTTCCGGTCGAGAAAGAGGATCCGAAACTGCTCGATGTCGTTGAAGGCCATCTGCGCCCGGCAATAGTCGATCAGCGCCGACCATGAACTCAGGATAGGCAGGTCCGGTACCACCCGGTCGCGCGCGAACCGCTGCGCCGCGGCTTGTATGATCTTGAGGTTCGTGCCCGAGATATCCCCAAGCCCCTTGACCTCGCTCAGCCGCGTCGAAGGGGCGGCAAACACTCCGGAGAACGAGCCGAACCTGTTCAGGAGGTCCTTGGCGATCGGCTTGGTGTCCTTGCGCGGAATGATGATCTGCAGGATCAGCTCGAGCAGCTCATAGTCCTGCAGGGACTCGGCGCCCACCTGAAGGAACTTCTGCCGGGCGCGCTCGCGATGGCCCACATGGTGCGGGCCGGGGGCTTCATCGAGACCGTTCGGAGCGCCCCTTCCCATGGTTCAGCGGCGGGCATCGAGAGGGTTGAAAAGCCCCCGCGGTGAGAGTGTGAAGACCTCGTTGCCAGTTGCAGTGATGCCGATCGAATGCTCTGCCTGCGCGGAGAGTGTTCGGTCTCGGGTTACCGCGGTCCAGCCATCCGACAGGATCTTCACGTGCGGTCGGCCCAGATTGATCATCGGCTCGATGGTGAAGATCATGCCGGGCTTCAGCGGAACGCCTGTGCCGGAGACACCGAAGTGCATGATGTTTGGCTCGTCGTGGAATAACTGGCCCACTCCATGGCCGACGAAGTCGCGCACGACACTGGTCCGTTCCGCCTCCGCGTGCGACTGGATGGCAGCACCGATGTCGCCGGTCGTGTTTCCGGGCCGGGCTGCCGCTATGCCGGCGGCAAGGCTCTCGTAGGTTACCTCGATCAGCCGCTCGGCCTTCCGGCTTATCTCGCCGACCGGATACATTCTCGAGCTGTCACCGTACCAGCCGTCGACGATCAGCGTGAGGTCGATGTTGACGATGTCGCCCTCGCGCAGGGGGCGCTCCTCGGGAATGCCGTGGCAGACGACGTGGTTGATCGACGTGCAGATCGAGTGGCGGTATCCCTTGTAGAACAGCGTCGCCGGGATCGCGCCGTGGTCGCGCGCGAAAGCGTAGGCGAGACGGTCGAGTGCCGCGGTCGTGACCCCGGGGCGGACCTCGTCGACCAGCATGTCCAGCGCCTCTGCCGTCAGTCGGCCCGCCTTGCGCATCCCGGCAAACCCTGCTTCCCCATGCAGCGGAATGACGCCCGAGGTGCGGCGACTCTTGCTCTCGGCATCGACAAAGGTAACCATCGGGGCGCTCCGTTCAGGTTGCCGAAGGTAAGCGTTCAGTTGTCCCAAGAAAAGGGGACAACTCCGTTCATCTCGGTGACGGGACTGTGACAATTGCTGCAGGCTTGCTTGACGTTTTGGCGCGTCTTGGGCAATGCATCCGCCTTGCTGTCCGCTTGGGCCGAGCCATGTCCCACACTGTCACTGCCGCTCTCGTCGTCATCGGCGACGAAATCCTGTCGGGGCGGACCAAAGACGTAAACATCGGCACCGTCGCGGATTTCTGCACCGACCTGGGCATCGCGCTTAGCGAGGTGCGGGTCGTCCCCGATGTCGAGAGCGAAATTGTCGACGCGGTCAACGCGGTGCGCTCCCGCTACACGTATGTGTTCACGACTGGCGGCATCGGTCCGACCCACGACGACATCACTGCCGACGCCGTGGCGAAGGCCTTCGGTGTTCCATTGCCGATCAACCCGCAGGCTCGCGCCCTGCTCGAGGCGCGTTGGCAGCAGAGCGGCACTGAGGTCAATGCGGCGCGACTGCGCATGGCTCGTATCCCGGAGGGGGCCGAGTTGATTGCCAATTCGGTCAGCGCCGCTCCCGGCTTCCGCATCGGAAATGTCCACGTCATGGCCGGGGTGCCGGTGATCATGCGAGCCATGCTGGAGGCCGTTGCGCCGAGACTGGAGGGCGGCCGTCGGGTGAACTCCGTCACTGTCCGCTGCCGGGTGGGCGAAGGCAGCATCGCCACGGCGTTCGGCGCCATCCAGGCCGAGTTTCCCGATGTCAAGATGGGCAGCTATCCGCAGATGGGGCAGACCCATGTGTTGACCGAACTGGTACTGCGTTGCGCCGACGAGGTCCGGCTTGCGGCCGCCGTCGTGCGGGTCAAGTCCATGGTGGGCGACGCCCATCGCAAGGCGGGACTGTTCGATGCAGTCGAGGCCTACTGAATTCATGCGGCACGTGGTCGCCAGGGAGAATCCATGACACAGACCAGCCAGAAGTCGTTTCCCGTCACCTGGGACCAGTTCCATCGGGACAGTCGTGCGCTCGCCTGGCGACTGCAGGGACTGGGTCCTTTCGATGCACTGGTCGCCATTACTCGCGGCGGCCTCGTACCGGCCGCCATCGTCGCGCGAGAACTCAACATCCGTGTCGTCGAAAGCGTCGCGGTCAAGAGCTACGACCACCAGAACCAGGGCGGCATAAAGGTACTCAAGCCGATTACGGAGGAACTGCTCCAGAAGGCGCGGGGCGGCGGCAAGATATTGATTGTCGACGACCTGGTCGATACCGGAGCCACAGCTCGTGTCGTGCGCGACATGCTGCCGGGCGCCCACTTCGCCACCGTCTACGCCAAGCCCAAGGGTCGCGAGATGGTCGACACGTTCATCACCGAGGTAAGTCAGGACACCTGGATCTTCTTCCCCTGGGACCTCGATGTGGCCTACGTCCCGCCGATCTCCGGCGCGACGGACTGACTGCCTTCGACTTAAGTCGACTTGGTCTGAGACAAACTGTCGCATATTCCCCTCCAGAGAGGGGGAGCCATGAGGTCTGCCGTCATCTTCGACTGCGAGTTCCTGTGCCTGGAAGGCTCGCAGCGCCGGTTCTGGTGCGCCGCGACCGACCCCGATCCAGTGATCGCCCAGGTTGGCGCGACGCGGATCGAACTTGGCGGCAGCTACGATATCGTCGATACCTTCCGCGCCTTCGTGATCCCGATCGATCGGTACGGCCGTCGCTATGGGCTCGATGCCTTCTTCACCCAATTGACCGAGATCGCCGAGGACGACATCGATCGCGAGGGCCTGCCACTGGCTGAGGTACTGACCAGTTTCGACAGGTTCTCGCGTGGGGCCCGCTGCTGGTCCTGGGGCAAGGACGAGCTCAACATGCTCGCCATCAGCTGCTATGTCGCCGGCGTTGTGCCGCCCATTCCGGCCACCCGCTTCGACAACGCCGTCAAGCTGGTCCTCGCAGCTGGCATGCCGGTGGCGGATATCGGCCGCACGCCCAGCAACAAGCTGGTGGAATACTACGGCGTCGAACACCCACCCCTCCGGGGTCACGATGCACTCGATGATGCGCTGTCGGTCTCCTACGCCCTGCAACACCTTTTGCGCAGCGGCAGGCTCTCGTCGGAGGTCTTCGGCTAGACGCGAATCCAGTCTAGTGGCAGACGGTCATCGATCTCCACCCGATGCGGATAGCCGGGGCCGAACCACCGGCGGGGGCCAGCCACCAGCTTGTCGCGTGCCGTCCCAAGCCAGGCGCCCCACCATGAGAAAGTGGAGTTGGCGATGATGAAGTGCCGGCAGAGCGACATCAGGTGCAGGTCCTCCGGCCCGGTGAAGCCGGTGACCGGCCGCAACCCGGGCCAACCCCTCAGTTCGTCTGCGGCACGGCCGATTTCGTCAGAGAACAGGAAATAGGTCGGCGCGTTCACCCGCGCTTCCAGCGCGGCGCGGGCGGCATTGTAGTAGCCGGTGTCCAGCACACCGAAATAGGCAGCCGAGCGCGCATCCTTGAGGTAGTCGCCGCGGCGCACATGCACCGCCACCGGGTGGCGCGCCGCAGCGATCTCAGCGGCCACGGCGGCGATCCGGTCAGTCGCCAGCCGCCGCGTGTCGAACACCCGCCGTACGCTTGCCTCATGTCCGGCGAAGAACCGCCACGACTGGAAGTAGCCGGCAAGCACCGCCGGCGCGGTTAGTTGCTCGAACTCCGGCTCGTACTTCTCCACCTGCAGCAGCACCCGGGCCTGGCGGAAATTCGCATGCTGCAGCCCCAGGGCCATCGATAGCTGCCGCAACGGTCTGAATGGGGGCACGCGCGCGGGCTTCAACTCGATGCCGAAGACGGGTAGACCGAGTCCACGGTCGCCGCGATCCTCGTATTCGTAGTGCCTGATGTCGCAAACCAGCTCCGCCCCCAGCCGCTCGGCGAGCGCCAGCCCGGCCGCGTACTGGAACATCTGGTTGCCCAGACCGGCGCTGATCTTGACACCGACAATCGCCGGACGTTGGGCGGGCATTGGAACTCCACGGGTGTTGTCACCCTGCCAGCGAAATGCCGTGTTGTCAGCCCGAGAGCCGATGTGGCAGACCACCTCGGCGCGGGCGTGGTGGAATGGTAGACATACGGGACTTAAAATCCCGAGACTGTACAGTCGTGCGGGTTCGAGTCCCGCCGCCCGCACCAGGTGCGCGTGTCTCCCGGAGGTTGTGATGCTCCTGAAGCTGGAAGTCCTCGAAGCGATCAGGCGGGGAGAAATCACCCTGCAGTTTCGGCGCTGGACTCGACCCACGGTCAAGGCCGGCGGGACATTGAGGACGAGGCTTGGAACGCTGCGTATCGGCCGCATCGACGAGTTGTCGCCCGACGACGTTAGTGAGACGGACGCGCGTCGGGCGGGTTTTGCAGGCACCGCGGAATTTCGCCGCTGGCTCGACACCATGAAGCAGGGTTCACTGTTCCAGCGCATCGAGGTCTCATTCCAGGGAGACGACAAATGAGAGCCCACAGCCTCGCCTCTATTGCCCGACTGCTTGCCTGTGCCGGTGCTGTCGTTCTGTGCGCAGGCGCCGCCAGCGAGGCCGCTGAGGCATGCACCAACTGGTCCACGGAAATGATGGAGGACGAGGGCGGCCCGGTTCTGACCACTTGGGCCTGTGCGTCGGAACGCAGCGACGTGCTACTGCTGTTGAACTGCTCTGCTGGGACGGTCTGGATCCGCTACGACCTCGCGCGCGACGAGGAGGTCGGTTCCTCAGAGTTCGATAAAGCCGTGTCTGTACGGTTTGTCACGGAGCAGGGCTCACAGACCCTGCCCATGGTCTACGAGGACATGGACGCCCGCCACGCTGGCGAATTCCCTGTCGATGGGGCGCTCACTGACCTGCTCAGGTCGGGGCGGACGCTCGAGATCGGCGACGCTGAAGGTCGCTACTCGAACCGCTCGTTCTCGTTGCAGGGGTCAAAGGCGGCGATCGACGCGCTGCTTTCGGCGTGCGAAGCGGACTGATGTGGCGGCAACTATTCCGGGATAATGTGAGGGTAGGTGCGTGATTGGCGGGATGCTGACTGCGGCAGTCGCCGCTATCCACGTCTACATCCTGGTCCTCGAGATGTTCCTCTGGACAACTCCAAGGGGACGAAAGGTCTTCGGAACAACCGAGGACTTCGCCCGAGCCAGCCGCGCACTTGCGGCCAACCAGGGCCTTTACAACGGCTTTCTGGCGGCTGGCCTCGTCTGGGGGATCGCGCTTGGCGACGCTGGTGATCCGATCAAGCTGTTCTTTCTCGGCTGCGTTGCAGTGGCCGGGATCTATGGTGCTGTGACTGTCGGGAAGCGCATAATATGGGTGCAGACCGTGCCGGCCCTGGTCGCCGCGGTGGCGGTGGTCCTTGCCTAGCGGTCAACGATAGAGGTGACCGGACGGCAGGCCTCTCCCCGCCTCGGGCGGCCCTCGCGGCTATTCGTCGGCAGGCATCCGGAAGCGTCTGCCGAGGTAGATGGCCGGCTCGTAGATGAGGTATCCGAACCGCTCATAGGGCACCTGCTCAAGCGGGACGAGTTCCTCGAAGAACTGCGAGATATAGTCAACCCGGAAGCGAGTATCGGCGACGACGAGTGCATCCTCGCCGAAATGTTTTTCCGGGCGGAACCAGTAGTCGTACTGGTCGTGACGGGGAGAAATGGTCACCACGTCCGGGTCTCGCATCGCATATCCCAGTTCGGCGGCGATCTGGTAGCCCGTCGCCGCGACAAAGCCGATCTCGTGAACTCCCTTCAGCGACAAGATTCGGGCCGCCACCTCCGGCCATCCGAAGGTCGAGGCGAGAGTCCAGTCAGACCGGCCGTTCAGAGTGGACACCGGAATCACTGTGCTGACGGTCAGCAGTCCGGCGATAGTGAGGCCATAGATGAGGTGCAGGGCCACAAGCCAGATTCGGCGCATATAGCCTGCCAGCAGCGGCATCAGCAGCGGGTAGGCGACGATGTTCCAGTAGAAGAACACCGGGACGAACAACGACAGTAGGCTTGTCGTGAGCGTCGACATCCCAAAGATGCAAAGTCCAAGAGCCCGGGCACGATCCGCGAATGGCACTCCCAGCGGCTTCCACATCAGCGCGATGATCGTGAGAAACACAAATGGGGACACCCAGAGCAGGGCTTCGACCGCATATTTGGTCAGGCCGTTTGGGTTGGGGACCAGCGGAACTTCGCCGCCCCAGCGCTCGGAGATGTGGAAAGTGTACGAGGCAAAGCCCTCGTTGAGATTCCACCAAAGGACCGGCGCCTGCATCGCAATGCCGAGCAGGGCGGCAAGGTAGGGGTGTGGCGTACGTAGCGCAGCGCGAACGGGTCGGTGCAGCAGCAGGAACATCGCCATTCCGAGTCCGAGCAAGGCGCCGTTGTACTTGGTCAGCACCGATAGCCCCAGCAGCGCTCCCGCAGCATACAGCCATCGGAAGTCGCGTTGACCGGCCTCGAACTTCTCGGTGAAGATCAGCAGGCAGTGCGCCGTGGCGACGACTAGGAAAATCAGCAGGTGGTCGTGAAAGACGATGGTGGTCATCGCGAAGTAGAGCGGGGAGGCCAGGTAGAGCGCGACCGTTGGCCACCACCAGCTTCCAGGGTTTGCGGGGCTCAGCCGCTTTGCCCACAGCCAGAAGATCCAGAGAGTTCCCAACAGTGTCGCCCAGGCCAGGAGCCGCAGGGAGAGCAGCGACCATCCGAAGACGCTGGTCACCCCGAGCAGCCATGCGTGCAGCGGCGGATGATCGAAGTACGACCAGTCCGGCTTCTGTCCCCAGAGCCAGTAGTAGGCCTCGTCGCCGAGCGGTGGGTGGACGATCGTAACCCACGCTTTGGCCAGCAGTAGCAGCACTGCGGCGATCTGCGTCAGGCGCACGACGGAAGGACGGACAACCAAGGGAGATGACACGGTCAGTGGTGAACCGCAAAGCAATGAAACGAATGGCGACAAGAGCCGCAGCCGCTGACCTGCGGCAAGACTTCTGATTGCGTCACATACTGCCCCAACATGCGTCCCGGATTCAGGGTAGCGGAATTCTACCGACTGGCAAGTGGCGGGCCCTTCCGGTTCAGCGACCGACCGAATTGCCCACCATCGGTGAATCCCGTAACCTCGTTCCGCGGCGGGCTACCTGAGGGCATCCACACATGTGGGACTTTTCCATCGGGCAGGCGTTGGGGTTGATGGGTCGAACCCTCCCCTTCGTTGTGCTTCGTATTGTCGTATATGCCGCGATCTCCGTTGCCTTCGTACTGGCCACTGGTGTTGGTGCCGGTGTAGGCTGGGGGATCGGCGCGTTCGGAGACGTCGATTTCCGTGCTGGCGCGACTCTATGGGGCGGCATAGTCGGATTCGGCCTGACTGCCGGAGTCCTGTTCTTCCTCCGCGAGTACATCCTCTACATCGTCAAGGCCGGGCATATCGCGGTGCTCGTCAAGCTTCTGGACGGCGAACAGGTCCCGGCAGGGCAGGGGCAGATCGACTACGCCACGGGTATCGTCAAGGCGCGTTTCGTTGAAGCCAACGTCCTGTTTGCGGTGGACCAGTTGATCAAGGGGGTCCTTGGGGCGATAGTCGGCCTCATCCAGGGCATTACTTCGATCCTGCCGATCCCCGGCTTGACCAACGTCGTCGGCCTCGTCCGCGCCTTTCTGCGCATCTCGGTCGGGCTCGTCGATGAGGTCATCCTCGCCTACAACATCCGGACCGATGCCACCAACCCCTGGGCGTCTGCGCAGGCGGCACTGGTGTTGTACGCCCAGAACTACCCCATCATGCTGAAGAACGCGGCCTGGCTGACCGCCATCACGTACCTGCTGGCGTTCGTCGTGTTCCTCGTCATGCTGGCGCCTGCGGCCCTGGTCGTCTGGCTCATTCCCGGAGGCTGGGCCGCCGGCGGGTTCGTCTTCGCACTGATATTTGCCTGGGCGGTGAAGGCCGCCCTTATCGAGCCCTTTGCCATCGCCTGCATGATGCAGGTGTATTTCCGTACGATCGCAGGCCAGTCTCCCAATCCGGAATGGGATTCGCGCATCTCCGGTGTGTCGCGCAAGTTTGTGGAACTCAAGGACAAGGCGGCAAGGTGGATGGCTGCCGGGAATGCGGCATCGAGGCAAGGCGGCACGCAAACCTGAGGACGGCGATGAAGCGCGTCACAATGCGTGTCGACTACGGGCTGGTCGGACATGGCCTCGCGCCGCTGTTCATCGACGGAACTCCAACGGAGCTTGAGTTCTGGGGATTCTCCTCCGACCTGCTTCGGCGCCTTAGGCGTCTCAATGAGCTCTACGACCGCCAGGTAAACTGGGCCAATCCGCGCGACAGCACGTGGCTGATCTCCGAGCGCGACCGCGCCGAGTTCAATACCCTGCTGCCCCTCCTTGCAGCAGAGATACACATGGCGATCGGCGAGAACTGGGAACTTGTGGTGGAGAGCGAGGCCCTGTGACCGGCAGGACGATGGTGTGGAAACCGGCTTGGGCCGGCCCGCGTCAGAGGCTATTCTGCCGGACATGGGGTATCGGCTGATTGAGACAGCACTGGGTGTGATCGGTTTCGGCTGGACCGCAGCAGGCGTAGCCCGTCTGTACCTTCCGGGAGCCCCTGCAGAGACAATGCGGGAGCAGCTTGCGGCAGTGTTTGGCGAAGAGGTGCCGGAAGGGATGTCAGGCCTTGCCGGTCGTCTCGTCGGCTATGCGAAGGGCGCTCCGGACGACTTCGCCGATGTGGCACTCGACCTCGACGGTGTCCCCGATTTCAGGCAGCGGGTCTACGAGCGAATTCGCTGTCTCGGCTGGGGCGAAACCACCACCTACGGCGACATTGCCCGCTGGCTGGGCGATTTGGCATTGTCGCGCGCCGTCGGGGCAGCGATGGGGGCCAATCCCGTTCCGCTGATTGTGCCATGCCACCGTGTTCTCGCGGCCGACGGCCGCACCGGCGGCTTTTCTGCACCGGAGGGTGTGCGCGCCAAGATGCGAATGCTGGCGCTGGAGCGCGCCGCCTCGCCCACCGGTCAGTATTCCTTCGGGTTCTGACTACTGCCCGCGCTTGAATGCCCTGAGGTGCCCCAGGTCCTTCACGACGCGTCCAGCGATCGACTCGACAGGGTCGGATATGTCGACCCTGAGGACGTTTTCGTCATCACCCGGCCTCTCCAGCGTCGCGAACTGGCTATCGAGCAGGCGGGGGTTCATGAACTCGTGCTGTCGCGCCGCAATCCGCTTGCGGATCACTTCGATGTCGCCATCGAGGAACACAAAGAGGATCGGTTCCCCTGCTTTTTCGGTGAGGAAGTCCCTGTAGCTGCGCTTGAGGGCGGAGCAGGCACCAACCGCTACACCCTTCTGCTTTGCCGCGTCGGCCAGTGCCAGCGCCAGGGTTTCCAGCCATGGCCAGCGATCCTCGTCAACCAGGGGGATGCCGGCTCGCATTTTCTCCTTGTTGGCGGGAGGATGGTAGCCGTCGCCGTCGAGGAACGGGGCATGCAGCCGTCGCGCGAGTGCGGCACCTACCGCCGACTTGCCCGATGAGGCGACGCCCATCGCGATGATGATGCGGGCAGGATCAAACCG
>JAYRZA010000032.1:0-53206 GCA_041916695.1 Devosia sp.
GTGCGCAGCGCACCGAACCTGCTTGCCGGCCCGTCCGCTAGTCCTCGCCGTCCCGCTTCTTGGCGCGCAGCCTCGAGAAGTAGTCGAGCCGCTTCTTGATCTCGCGTTCGAAACCGCGCTCGACCGGTCGGTAGAATTCCTGGCGGCCGAGCTTTTCCGGGAAGTAGTCCTGGCCCGAGAACCCCTCGGGTGTATCGTGGTCGTAGATGTAGCCCTCGCCATAGCCCTGCCCCTTCATCATTTTGGTCGGGGCGTTGAGGATGACCATGGGGGGCATGGGCGAGCCCGAGGACCTGGCGAGCGCACGGGCCTCGGCGAAGGCGGTGTAGACGGCATTCGATTTGGGTGCCGAGGCGAGGTAGACCACGGCCTGCGCCAGCGCCAGCTCGCCCTCGGGCGTCCCCAGCATCTCGTAGGCATCACGGGCGGCGATGCAGAAGGGCAGCGCCTGCGGGTCGGCCATGCCGATATCTTCCGACGCCATGCGGATCAGCCTGCGGGCGAGGAAGAGCGGGTCCTCGCCGGCTTCGATCATGCGGGCGAAGTAGTAGAGCGCCGCGTCGGGATCGGAGCCGCGCACGGTCTTGTGCAGGGCCGAAATCAGGTTGTAGTGGCCATCCTGCTTCTTGTCGTAGATCGGGGCACGGCGCTGCACCACGGTGAGGAGCCGCACCTTGTCGAGGATCTCGTCCGGGCGCGTGGCGGCGAACACCTCCTCGACCAGCCCGAGCAGCGCGCGGCCGTCACCGTCGGCGAGCTCGTAGAGCGCGGCACGCGCCTCCTGGTCGAGCGGCAACTGCTGGCCGAGCGCCTGCTCGGCGCGGGTGGCCATCTGCGCCAGCTCGTCAGGGGTGAACGAGTTGAGTCGCAGCACCTGGGCGCGCGAGAGCAGCGCTGCGTTGAGCTCAAAGCTGGGGTTCTCGGTGGTGGCGCCGACGAGGACAACGGTACCGTCCTCCATCACCGGCAGGAAGCCATCCTGCTGGGCGCGGTTGAAGCGGTGAATCTCGTCGACGAAGAGCAGCGTTTTGTGCCCGCTCATGCGCTCGAAGCGCGCCTCGTCGAACACCTTCTTGAGGTCGGCGACGCCGGAGAAGACGGCGGAAATCTGCTTGAAGCGATAGCCGACCTCATCGGCGAGGAGGCGCGCGATGGTGGTCTTGCCGGTGCCGGGCGGGCCCCAGAGGATCAGCGAGCCGAGCCGGCCGGAGGCGATCATGCGCCGCAGCGTTCCGTCGGGGCCAAGCAGGTGCCGCTGGCCGATGACCTCGTCGAGGTTCTGGGGCCTCAGCCGATCCGCCAGCGGGCGCATTTCCGCGGTCTCGGCCAGTCGTTCCGGGTCCGGGGCGAACAGGTCAGCCATCAGCCCGCCACCTCCGCGCGCAGGATGCGGCCGCCGCGCTGCAGAACCAATCGCCAGGAACGCGGCCGATCGTTCACCAGTTCCCCAAACGCCGCCGCCTCCAGCGTATCCTGTCCGTTGATATTGAGGATCAGGTCTCCCGCCCTGATGCCCATCTCGTCGGCGGGCGAGCCGGACGCAACGGCGCGCACCAGGACGCCTCTTGCCGCAAACTGAAGGCCGAGTTCCTGCGCCAGAGCGGCTGTAACCGTCTCCACGGTGGTTCCGGCGAAGCGCGTGTTTCCCGAGATCGTGACCGGGGCCCCGCCGTCGGGCGGGGCAGACAGCACGATTGTCTTGTCCTCCGTCCGCCCCTCGCGAAACACCTCGATGATCGCCGTCTCGCCGATCTTGCGGGTGGCAAGACGGAAGTCGAAGGCGCTTGGCTGCTCGACCGCGAAGCCGTCGACCGACAGGATGACGTCGCCCGGCCGGAAGCCGTCCCTGTCGGCCGGGCCACCCGGCGCAAGTTCGGCGATCAGCGCGCCGCGCGGTCGGCCCAGGCCAAGTCCGTCGGCAAGGTCGGAGGTGACGCTTTGCAGCCGTGCCCCAAACCACGGGCGTTGCAGTGCGCCACCGGCGATTCCGGTCTCGGCCACGAGCTTGGCCATGTTGGCCGGGATGGCGAAGCCGATGCCGACCGAACCGCCCGAACGCGAGACGATTGCCGTGTTGATGCCGACCAAGCGTCCCTGCAGATCGACAAGCGCGCCGCCGGAGTTGCCGGGGTTTATCGCCGCGTCCGTCTGGATGAAGAACTCGTAGCTGGAGCTTTCCACCCCCGTACGCGCCAGCGCCGAGACGATGCCAGAGGTGACCGTTTGCCCGACGCCAAACGGATTGCCGATGGCGAGGACGAGGTCACCGACCTCCAGTGCGTCGGAATCGGCGAAGTCGAGAGCGGGGAAAACCCTGCTCCCGGCTTCCTGGACCTTCAGCACCGCAAGGTCGGTCTTGGGATCGTCCAGCACCAGTTCGACCGGGTACTCCTGCCCGTCGGTCGTGGCGATGCGGATGTCGGTCGCGCCATCGATGACGTGGTGATTGGTCAGGACCACACCGCCCACATCGACGATCACACCTGATCCAAGGGATTGCGACCTGCGTGGCCGGGACTCCATGAACGGATTATCCCTGCCGAAGAAGCGCTGGAAGAACGGATCGCTGAGAAACGGCGACGTCGCCTGCTGGCTTATGGTTGTGGCGTAGACATTGACGACGGACGGGGTCACTTTTCGAACCACGGGCGCGAAGCTGAGCTGCGTCTCGACGCGAGACGACGGCACCTCGCGCGTCTCGACAGCGACCTCCTCGGCATGCGCCGCGATGGATGCGGCTGGGGGCGGTCCGCTGAGAGTCGAGACTCCCGCCAGTCCCATCGCCAGTGCGACGCCCACGGCGACTCCCGCCAGACCGATGATCAAACCCTGCTTCGACATCGCCTTTTCCTTCGGCCAGAACCCTTCGGCATCACCCGTTGCCCGCCCGAGAAACGCCGCGAATCTGGCACCTTTTTGGTCAGTGCCACATAGATAGGTATTGCCGGAAATATGACGTTGCGAGAGGGGGCAATCGACCCTATATGCAGCGCTCGTTTTCTCCCGCCCTCACTGGACCCTAGAGAGGTTAGCCGCCGATGACTGAGCCAACCACGGTCTATGCCAACACCTCGCAGCTGATCGCCGCGGAGGAGCCGGATTTCCCGAGCTTCCTGTTCTGCTCCAGGGAGTTGCATCGGGCGACGAAGGTCTTCAAGAAGGGCTTCGACGGACTGCTGACCTACGCGGTGAAGTGCAACCCGTCGCCGCATATCCTCAGGCAGTTGCACGAAGAGGGGCTGAAGGCCTTCGACGTGGCCTCCAACCGCGAAATGGAACTCGTGCGCGACTTCGCGCCCGGCGCCGTGATGCACTACAACAACCCGATCAAGAACAAGCGCGAGATCGCACGGGCCTACGAGGAGTTCGGCGTTCGCTCATTCACCATCGATCACCCCCAGCAACTCGACCAATTGGCTGCCGTCGTGTCGCCCAGCCGAGACATCGAGGTTACGACACGCTTCAAGGCGGGCAAGGCACTCAAGTCCTACGATTTCGGAATCAAGTTCGGCGTCATGCAGGACGGCGCTGCTGAGATCGTCACCCTGGTGGAACAGATGGGCTACACGCCCTCGCTGTGCTTCCATGTCGGCAGCCAGTGCGAGGATGCCTATGCCTACGAGCGGCATATCGCAGCGGCCGCCAAGATTGCCGAGGAATCGGGGATCGAACTGAAGCGGCTGAATATTGGCGGCGGGTACCCTGCTCCATATCCGACCAGCGAAGCACCGCCGATGGACTACTATTTCGAGACGATCGCGACGGCTGTGAAGGAAAATTTCGGCAAGTCCGCTCCGGAGCTGATCATCGAGCCGGGTCGGGCTCTTGTGACCTCCTCGACTTCCCTGCTTCTGCGCGTCAAGCACCAGCGCGGCGGGCAATCGGTCTATGTCAACGACGGCGCCTACGGCGCGCTGATGGAAGTCAAGTTCATGCACTTCACCCCGCCGGTACGCGTCTGGCGCGGCCCGCGCCTGCATGACAACGACCAGGAGTTCTCGGAGTTCACCATCTGGGGTCCCACCTGCGACAGCTACGACGTGCTGCCGCAAGTGTTCACGCTGCCGGCGGACATCGACGAAGACGACTGGATCGAGTTCGGTCTGATGGGCGCCTACACACAGGCGTCGCTTACGCCATTCAACGGGTTCGACCGCCGCGACCAGTACTGGGTCGAGGAGGTCTACACTGGCAAGGAGCTGCAGCCGGCCGAATGAGGCCTATGGCACCGGTCCGGCCCGCCATGGGGTGAGACAGCTAGCCCTTCGCCGGCCGAAACCGCGGGTCAGATGCCGTCGTCCGGAGCTGGGTGAAATCCTCGGCCCAGGTAGATGATGTGACTGAAGACAGGAACCCCGCGTGAGCTGACTTCGACCGTCTTCAGCAATGTCACACTCTCAAAACGGGTCTGAAGGTAGGGGAGCGCCCCCTCCCCCGCCAGGATGATACCGTCGCGTCCCTCGTAGTCAGCTGGACGAAACCATTGATCGTAGGCGTCTGCGGTGGGCGTGATCGCGACCACGCGCGGGTCGGCCAGCGTGAAGCCGAGTTTGGATGCGTGCTGCCAGGAGTCCGCGGCCAGGAACTCGGCGTCACTCTCCAGCCTTGCCTCTTCCATGGCCGCGACCAGTTGCTCCCATCCATACAGATTGGCGGTCAGCGGTCGCGGCAAGATCGGATGAAACGAGAAGTGGACCACCAGGAATGTGGTCAGGATCGCCGCGTATGTCAGGTGCAGCACCACGATCGGCCGACTGCGAATGAACCAGACGGCCAGGCCAAGAAAAGAGCAGTAGGCCAGCATGTTCCAGTAATACAAGGCGAACTTGCCGAGGGCGATTTCGACAAGAAAGACCAGGAGGGTGGACGCCACGAACACGGCGCGACCCAGGTCGTGCAGAACGCCTCCAAAGCCCTCCGGCGCTGAACGAGAGGCGAGGTAACGGAGCATTCCCCAGATGCAGAAGGGCGAGAGGAGCAAGACTGCTTCGAAGAGGATGTGCCAAGCGCCCAGAATGTCGGGTCCCGACGCGCCAACCCGCCCCACTCCGCCCAAGTGGAATGTCACCGTGAGGAGACCATGCTGAAGGTTCCAGGCCAGGGTCGGCGCTTGGAGCGCTACGGCCACCAGGGCCGCGATCCACATGTGAGGACTGCGATACAGGCCCCGGGTCTCGCTTCGCATCGCCAGGCCGGCGGCTATTCCGAGCCCGACCGAGACGGCAATGAACTTGGTCAGAACCGCCAGCCCGATGAAGACGGCTCCGGCATAGAGGGCCGGCAGACTGACGCGACCGCTCCTCGCGTACCCGTCGCCGAGCCCGGCAAAGCAGTGCAGCGCGAGCATCCCGAACAAGAGCATCAAGTGCTCGTGCAATGCCATTGTGGTGACAAACACCGACAGAGGGCTCGAGAAGTAGAGCGCCGCGCCGAGGAGCCATGCGTGAAGCCATCCCTCGCCGGCAAGCCGCCGACACCAGACCTGGAGGAGCCAGAGCGTGACTCCGCTGGTGATGAGCGCGGCGACTCTGAGCGCCAGGACATTGGTGCCAAACATCAGGGACATCAGTCCCTGCACCCAGGCGTTCAGCCCGGGGTGGTCAACATAGGACAGCTGCGGATGCTGTCCCCACATCCAGTAGTAGGCCTCGTCGATCTGAACCTGTCCGAAGACGGCCAATACCAGCTTGAGCAGAAGGAAGTACGCCGCGGCGCTGGCCGCGAACCAGACAGGCAGCCGTCTTGACGGAAGTCGCTGTGTGAGTGCTTCCGGCACCTTCGTCCTCGCTCAGCTGGTCGGCTTCTTCGCCAGCCCCAGCCGGATGGCGGCTTCCGCGGTTGCGAGGATGGACTCCCTGGCGCCGATGAACTTGCGGCCCAGTAGCGCCTCCCCCTTCGAGCCGTCGAA
This sequence comes from Devosia sp., assembly GCA_041916695.1. Lineage (GTDB taxonomy): Bacteria > Pseudomonadota > Alphaproteobacteria > Rhizobiales > Devosiaceae > Devosia_A. The sequence goes on from JAYRZA010000032.1 coordinate 5,909, forward strand.
GATCTTCTCGTTGCCGATGTCGTTGATGATCTGCCGCGCCGGGCCGCCGAAGCTGGCAATCAACTTGATGAGCCAATCCGGAACGCGCTTGATCGTTATGTTCCAGTCGGGATAGGCCTGCCTGAGGATGTCGGCGACCTGCGGAAACGGCATGTAGTCTGAGGTGGCGAGGTAGCGTTCGCCGGCCGCTTCCGGGCTTTCGAGAGCCGCCACGTGCAGTGCGGCGACGTCCCGCACGTCGATAATGGAGAACCCATTGCTCGGCAGGGCGGCGACGCGACCGTTGAGCAGTCCCGTCACCATGCCGATGGAGATCGAGGCATCCGTATCGACGGCAGGACCGATGATCGCACCCGGGTGAATGGTGGTCAGGGCAATACCGTTGGCGCGCGCGAAAGCCCATGCCAGCTGCTCGGCCTTCGTCTTGCCGATGCAGTAGGCCCATTTCCAGCGCATGTTGTCGAGATTGGTGAAGTGCGTCTCGTTGTAGACGCGCCGCCCGCCGGTCTGCCCGTGTCCGTAGCCCACCGTAGCAATCGAAGAGGTCAGGATGACACGCTTGACGCCGGCGTCACGAGCGAAACGGAGCACGCGCTCGGTGCCCTCCAGTGCGGGGCGAATGACGAGATCCTGGTCCTTTGGTTCGTCGCCCCGGATGACGGTGGCCACGTGCATCACCGCGGCGACGTGAGACATTGCCTCCGCCCAGCCGCGATCATCCAGGAGGTCGGTTTCGACGAATTCGAGTCGGTCGAGGGCATCTTGACCGGTCTGGGTGGCGACGCCGGCTCGAACCTCTTCCGCCCGGCTCAGGGAGCGAAGCGTGCCCCGCACCCTATACCCTGCCTTGAGCAGTTCGATGACCGTCCACTTTCCTACGAAACCGGTCGCCCCGGTCACGAGGATCAAGCCCTTGTCCGTCATTGGCAGTTCCTCCGCAAAGGTCAGGCAACGGAATTGGCGGTATTTGGGGGCTCGGTCAAACAAAAAGGCGGCCCGGCGAACCGGACCGCCCAGAATTCAAGGGTCGGCTGCGTCCTATGCCGCTTCCGATTCCTCCGAACGGGCCTCCACCGGGCCTGAATCGAGCCCTTTGGCGTCGATGTCGCGATCCACGAGTTCGATCACTGCCAGCGGCGCGTTGTCGCCATACCGGAAGCCCGCCTTGAGGATCCGGATATAGCCGCCATTGCGCCCCTTGTAGCGCGGTCCAACCACGGCAAAGAGCTTCTGCACCTGGGTCTCGTCACGCATCTGGGCGATGGCCTGCCGCCGGGCGTGCAGATCGCCGCGCTTCCCGAGGGTGATCAGCTTCTCGACGATCGGGCGAAGTTCCTTTGCCTTGGGCAAGGTCGTCACAATCTGCTCATGCTTGATCAGCGAAGCCGACATATTGGCGAACATGGCCTTGCGATGGGCCGACGTCCGGTTGAGCTTACGGTTGGTGTTACCGTGGCGCATTTTCTTACTCCCTGAGGCCCGGGCGTCTCACGACGGGCGGTTGGTCACTACGGCTTGCGCTGATCAGTAATGATCTTCGTAGCGCTTGGCCAGATCGTCGATGTTCTCGGGCGGCCAGTTGGGCACGTCCATACCGAGATGCAGGCCCATCTGAGCCAGCACTTCCTTGATTTCGTTCAACGACTTGCGGCCGAAGTTCGGGGTTCGGAGCATCTCCGCCTCGGTCTTCTGGATGAGGTCGCCGATGTAGACGATGTTGTCGTTCTTGAGGCAGTTTGCCGAGCGAACGGAAAGCTCCAGTTCGTCCACCTTCTTGAGCAGCGCCGGATTGAAGGCGAGCTCCGGAACGGCCTCCTGGCTCTTCTCCTTCGTGGGCTCCTCGAAGTTGACGAACACCGAAAGCTGATCCTGCAGAATGCGCGCCGCGTAGGCCACGGCGTCCTCTGGTGAGATCGCGCCATTCGTTTCGACGGTAAGCGTCAGCTTGTCCTTGTCGAGGCTTTCGCCGGCACGGGTCGCATCAACCTTGTAGGACACGCGGCGGACCGGCGAGAACAGCGCGTCCACCGGAATATAGCCGATCGGCGCGTCGTCCGGGCGGTTCTTGTCGGCCGGTACGTAGCCCTTGCCGGTGTTCACGGTGAACTCGATGTTGATCTCGGCACCGTCGTCGAGATGGCAGATCACCAGTTCCGGGTTCAGCACCTCGATATCGCCCGACACCTTGATGTCACCCGCAACGACCGCACCGGGCCCCTGCCGAGACAGCGTCAGGCGCTTCGGCCCGTCGCCACCCATCTTGACGGCGATTTCCTTGACGTTCAGGACGAGGTCGGTCATGTCCTCGCGCACGCCCGGCAGCGACGAGAACTCGTGCAGGATACCGTCGATCTGGATGGCGGTGACCGCAGCGCCCTGCAGCGACGACAGCAACACACGCCTCAGGGCGTTGCCCAGGGTCAGGCCGTAGCCGCGCTCGAGCGGCTCGGCGACAACCGAGGCCACGCGCTCGTTGTTGTTACCCGAAACGATGTCCAGCTTGGTCGGCTTGATGAGTTCCTGCCAGTTCCTCTGGATGGTCACGGTGGGTGTCCTTTCAAATGGGCGGTCCGCCTAACCGCCTTACCGCAATGCAATGTGCCGATCCCGGCGCGAGGAGGCGCGCCGGGGGATCTACCGTGACGAAATCAGACGCGGCGGCGCTTGCGCGGCCGGCAACCGTTGTGCGGGATCGAGGTCACATCGCGGATGCTGGTCACATTGAATCCAGCAGCCTGCAGCGCACGAAGCGCCGACTCGCGACCCGAGCCCGGGCCACGGACTTCGACCTCGAGAGTCTTCATCCCGTGTTCCTGGGCCTTCTTGGCCGCGTCTTCCGCCGCCACCTGGGCGGCATATGGGGTCGACTTGCGCGACCCCTTGAAACCCATCACGCCCGAGGACGACCACGAAATGGTATTGCCCTGCACGTCAGTGATGGTGACCATGGTGTTGTTGAACGACGCATTCACATGCGCAACGCCATTGGTGATGTTCTTGCGTTCCTTGCGCTTGACGCGCGCGACTTCTGGCTTTGCCAATTTGTATCCTTCGTTTCGATATCAGCGCTGCCGTGACACCAGCAGCTACATCACGGGAAGCACGCCGCCGGACGACAGCCCGGCCAGCCTCCAGACTACTTCTTCTTGCCGGCGATGGGCTTGGCCGGCCCCTTGCGGGTGCGGGCGTTGGTGTGGGTGCGCTGCCCCCGGACCGGAAGGCCCTTGCGATGGCGCAGGCCACGATAGTTGCCCAGGTCCATCAGCCGCTTGATGTTCATCGCCACGTTGCGGCGCAGGTCGCCCTCCACCACGTAGTCACGATCGATCGCCTCGCGGATCTGGATCACCTCCGCATCGGTCAGGTCGTTGACCCGGCGTTCGGCCGGAATGCCGACCTTCTCGGTGATGTCATGGGCGAACTTCGGACCGATCCCATGAATGTACTGCAGCGCAATCACAACGCGCTTGTTGGTCGGGATATTGACGCCAGCAATACGAGCCACGTCCGCTCTCCTTTGGTCAGCCGGGTTCGAGCCCGTGCCGTTTGGTAACAACAAGGGACCGGAATCCGACCCCCCACTCTCTCGAGGAACCGAATCCAGCCCGTTTATTCATGAGACTGGCGCGGTTCATAAGGGCCGCCCCCCGCGTTGTCAACCGCGGAAGACCCGGCCCCTGGAATACTAGTTATGCACGGCCCGGCGTATGGCCGCGGTAACGGCCTCCACCGGCTGCATGCCGTCGACGGACCTCAGCAATCCCTTGCCGCGGTAGAAATCCACCAGCGGCGCAGTCTGCTCGCGGTACACTGCGAGTCGATTGCGCAGGACCTCCTCGTTGTCATCGCCCCTGACGACACCGGACTCATTGGCGCGCTTGGCGATGCGTCCGACGAGCACGTCCGGGTCGGCGGTGATCTCGATCACGGCATCGAGCGCCATGTTCTTTTCGGCGAGCATGGCGTCGAGCGACTGTGCCTGAGGAATGGTCCGCGGAAAGCCGTCCAGGATGAAACCTGCCTTGCAGTCGTCGCGGTCCAGGCGCTCGGACACAATCCCGTTTACGATCTCGTCAGACACCAGGTCGCCGCGATCCATGATCTCCTTGGCGGCAAGCCCCATCGGGGTTTTGGCGGCGATGGCCGACCGCAAGATATCACCGGTGGAAAGCTGGGGGATTCCATAGCTTTCGATCAGAACCTTGGCCTGGGTGCCCTTTCCGGCGCCCGGAGGCCCAAGCAGGATCAGCCTCATTTGCGCTTGCCTCCCAGTCGCGAACGCTTGACCAGGCCCTCATACTGTTGGGCGATGAGGTGGCTCTGGATCTGCGTCACGGTATCGAGGGTCACCGTCACGAGGATCAGCAGCGATGTTCCGCCAATGAACTGGCTGACATTGAGCTGGCTGTGGATCATCTCGGGGATCAGGGCCACCACGGTAAGGTAGATGGCGCCGACAACCGTGATCCTGGTGAGCACGTAGTCGATGTGCTGCGCCGTCCGCTCGCCGGGGCGAATTCCCGGTATGAAACCGCCCGAGCGCTTCAGGTTGTCCGCCGTGTCGGTCGGGTTGAAGACGATCGAAGTGTAGAAGAAGGCGAAGAAGACGATGAAGACCGCAAACAGGATCAGGTAGAGCGGCTGGCCCCGACCGAGCAGCGCCGACGTCACCTGCAGCCACTGAGGGGCATCACCTTGCGCCGCAAAGGACGCGATGGTCGCCGGCAGCAGCAACAGGGAGGAGCCGAAGATCACCGGGATCACGCCGGAGGTATTCAACTTCAGCGGCAGATGCGAGGTGTCCCCCTGGAACATCTTGTTGCCGACCTGACGCTTCGGATACTGGATCAGCAGTCGGCGCTGGGCCCTCTCGAAGAACACGATCGCGGCGATCACGACGATGGCGATCAGCAGCAGTCCAACGACCCAGATGGTCGGCAGCGCTCCGGTCCGGCTCAACTCGAGGGTCTGAACCACGGTTCCCGGCAGGTTGGCGACGATGCCGGCGAAGATGATCAGCGAGATGCCGTTGCCCACCCCGCGCGACGTGATCTGCTCGCCCAGCCACATCAGGAACATGGTTCCGCCGACGAGCGTCACTACGGTCGACAGCTTGAAGAACCAGCCCGGATTCAGGACCACGCCCTGGCTACCCTCCAGCCCCACGGCAATCCCGTAGGCCTGCACGGCGCAGAAAACTACCGCCAGATACCGAGTGTACTGGTTGATCTTCCGACGACCCGTCTCGCCTTCCTTCTTCAGCGCCTCAAGTCGGGGAGACGCGGTCGTTATCACCTGCACCACGATCGAGGCGGTGATGTACGGGATGAGGTTGAGGGCGAAGATTGCCATGCGCTGCACGGCGCCGCCGGCGAACATGTCGAACATACCCGCGATTCCCTGACGCGCCGTCTCGAAGCTGGCGGCGTATGCATCGGGATCGATTCCCGGAACAGGGATGTAGGTACCCAGGCGGTAAACCAGCAGAGCACCAAGCGTGAACCAGATGCGCTGCTGGAGGGCCTTCGCCTTGGCAAAGGTCCCGAAGTTGAGGTTCTTGGCCAGCTGTTCGGCTGCGGACGCCATGATCGCTCCCTCTAGGCTGGGGCTCGGCGCGGTTAGGCGTCAGCCTTCGATTCGTCAGCCTGGGGGATATCAACCTTCCCACCTGCCGCTTCAATAGCCGCAATAGCCCCCTTCGAGGCGTGAGCGACCTTGAACGTGACCTTCTTGGCGGTGAAACCGGCGTTGCCGATGAGCCGCACCCCGTCCAGCTCACGCCGGATCACGCCCGCCTTCACCAGTGCCGCAGCATCCACAATGCCCTTGGCGTCGAGCTTGCCGCTATCGATGTAGGCCTGTACCCGATCGATGCGCAGCTGGTTGAACTTGCCCGGATTCAGAGCGTTGAAGCCACGCTTGGGCATGCGCATGTGCAGCGGCATCTGGCCGCCTTCAAAGCCATTGATGGCCACGCCGGCACGTGCAGTCTGGCCCTTGCCGCCGCGGCCGCCGGTCTTGCCGACGCCCGAGCCGATGCCACGGCCCACGCGCACGCGCTTCTTGTTGGCACCCGGATTGTCGCGAAGTTCGTTCAAACGAGTCATCTTCTCGCCCTATCCTACTTGGCGTCGACGACGCGCACGAGGTGCGGGATCTTGGCGATCATGCCGCGGACCTCGGGGGTGTCCATGAGAGTCGACTGCTTGCGAATCTTGTTGAGACCGAGCCCGATCAGCGTTGCACGCTGGTCCTGAGGACGGCGCGCGGGGCTCGCGATCTGCTCGATGGTGATGGTCTTGTCGGCCATTGTGTGCACTCCCGGCCCCGGCTCAGGCTTCGACGGTCTCGCCACGACGCGCCTGAAGGTCAGAGACCTTGAGGCCGCGACGGGCGGCAACCGAACGCGGGCTATCGACGCGCTTCAGCGCATCGAAGGTTGCCCGCACCATGTTGTACGGATTGGCGGTACCCTGCGACTTGGCCACGATGTCGTTGACCCCGAGGGTCTCGAACACCGCGCGCATCGGGCCGCCGGCGATGATGCCGGTACCAGGGACCGCGGCACGCAGGATCACCCGCCCTGCCCCGTGATGACCAACCACGTCGTGGTGCAGCGTACGGGCATCACGCAGCGGCACGCGGATCATCTGGCGCTTGGCCTGCTCGGTTGCCTTCCGGATGGCCTCCGGCACTTCACGCGCCTTGCCATGGCCGAACCCGACACGGCCCTTCTGGTCACCGACCACCACGAGGGCAGCAAAGCCGAAGCGGCGGCCACCCTTGACCACCTTGGCGACACGGTTGATGTGCACCAGCCGGTCGACAAACTCGCTATCGCGCTCTTGAACGTCTCTCATCGCTTTTCAGCTTTCCTTTGTCGCCGGATCAGAACTGCAGGCCGCCTTCGCGCGCCGCATCAGCCAGGGCCTTGATGCGCCCGTGGTAGAGATACGAACCGCGATCGAACACGACCTGGCCGACATTGGCCTTGAGACCCCGCTCGGCGATCAGCTTGCCAACCGAGGCGGCAGCCTCGGAGGTCGAGCCGCTCTTGAGCGACGCTCGGAGATCCTTGTCGATGCTGGACGCGGCTGCGAGCGTGCGGCCGGTCGTGTCATCGATGATCTGGGCGTAGATGTTCTTGTCCGAACGGAACACGCTGAGACGCGGCCGGCCGGAGTTGTTGGCCTTGAGCGCCTTGCGAACTCGCGCCTTGCGGCGTTCCGCACCTTTGAGGCTGATGGGCATCTCGTGCGCTCCTTACTTCTTCTTGCCTTCTTTGCGGGCGATGTACTCACCCACATAGCGCACACCCTTGCCCTTGTAGGGCTCGGGCTTCCGCCAGCCACGAATGTCGGCGGCCACCTGGCCAACCTGCTGCTTGTCGATGCCGCTGATCACGACTTCCGTCTGCGTCGGCGCCGTGATGGTGATGCCGGCCGGAGTCTGGAACAGCACCTCGTGGCTGAAGCCGAGGCTCAGCTTGAGGTCCTTGCCCTGCATGGCGGCGCGGTAGCCGACGCCCTGTATCGCCAGCTTCTTCTCGAAGCCCTTGTTGACGCCGGCCACCATGTTGGCGATCAGCGCGCGGGTGGTCCCCCAGGCAGCCCGGGCCTCGCGGCTATCGTTCGTAGGCTCGATGACAATGCCGTCTGCGGTCTGCTTGGCGTTCACGATGTCCATGAGCGTCAGCGACTGTTCGCCCTTTGGCCCCTTCGCGGTGACCGTGCGACCGCTGATCGTGACGGTAACGCCACTGACCGGTGCGATCGGCTTTTTGCCTGTACGGGACATTCTTTCTACTTCCTTCGGAGTAATCGTCACACCGACGGCTTCGCGGCCAGTGGCCTCAGAAGACGCGGCAGAGTACCTCACCACCCAGATTCTGGGCCTTTGCTTCATGGTCCGCCATCACGCCCCTGGGAGTCGACAGGATCGACACGCCAAGTCCATTCGCGACGGACGGGATGTTCTTGACCGACGCATAGACGCGACGGCCCGGACGCGACACGCGCTCGATCGTCCGGATCACCGGGACGTTGTCCGAGTACTTCAGCTCGATGTCGAACTGGGCAGCGCCATTCTCCATCGTGCTCTGAGAGTATCCGCGGATAAAACCTTCGGATTTCAGCACGTCAAGGACACGGCCGCGCAGTGTGGAGGCCGGGGTCTGCACGACGTCGCGGCGACGCAACTGGGCATTGCGGATACGGGTCAGCATGTCGCCGATGGGATCGGAAAGGCTCATCGTTCTCTCTCCTTACCAGCTCGACTTGACCATGCCCGGGATCAACCCCAGGTTGCCCAGCTGGCGCAGCGCGATGCGGCTGAGCTTCAGCTTGCGATAGTAGCCGCGCGGACGACCGGTGAGGTCGCAGCGATTGTGGACGCGGTTCTCGGCCGAGTTGCGCGGCAGGGCAGCCAGCTTGAGCTGGGCAGCGAAGCGCTCCTCGAGCGACACCGACTGGTTCATCACGATCGCCTTGAGCTTGGCGCGCTTGGGTGCGTGCTGCTTGCTCAGGCGCTTACGCTTGTTGTTCTTCTCGATGGAGCTGGTCTTTGCCATGTCTCGTCCTTCTCTCTTCCGCTACTGCCGGAAGGGGAAATTGAAAGCCTTGAGCAGCGCCCGGGCTTCGTCGTCGTTGCGCGCCGTGGTGCACACGATGATATCCATACCCCAGACCTGGTCGATCTGATCGAAGTTGATCTCGGGGAAAATGATGTGTTCCTTGATGCCCATGGCATAGTTGCCTCGGCCATCGAACGAATTCGGGTTAAGGCCGCGGAAGTCACGGACGCGCGGCAAGGCGATGTTCACGAGCCGATCGAGGAACTCGTACATGCGGGCCTTGCGGAGCGTCACCTTGACGCCCAGCGGCATGTTCTCGCGGACCTTGAAGCCGGCGATCGACTTGCGGGCGTGCGTGATGACGGGCTTCTGGCCGGCGATCTTCTCGAGATCGGCGGCAGCCGCCTTCACCTTCTTGGTATCGTTGACGGCCTCGCCGACACCGATGTTGAGGACGATCTTGTCCAGCTTCGGTGCCTGCATGACATTCTTGTAGCCGAACTGCTGGATCAGCCCCGGCTTGATGGTCTCGTCGTACTGGACGCGAAGACGCGGGACGTAAACGGTATCAGCCATCGATCGTCTCTCCGGTCGACTTGGCGACGCGCACCTTGGTGCCATCGGCATTGATCTTGAACCCGACGCGGCTCGGCTTGCCCTTGCTGTCGGCAATCGCGAGGTTGGACAGGTGAATTGGGGCTTCCTTCGTGAAGATGCCCGCATCCTGGCTCGCGGTCTGCTTGGTATGGCGGCGCACCAGATTGAGCCCCTGCACGGTGGCGCGGGAATCCTCGGGGAATACCTGGGTGACCTGCCCCGTCTTGCCCTTGTCCTTGCCGGTAAGAACGACGACCTTGTCGCCCTTCTTGATCTTGGCGGCCATCACAACACCTCCGGGGCGAGCGAAATGATCTTCATGTGGTTCTTGGAACGCAGTTCGCGCGGTACGGGCCCGAAGATGCGGGTGCCGATCGGCTCGGCCTGGTTGTTGATCAGTACGGCGGCGTTGCGATCGAAGCGGATGATCGTTCCGTCGGTGCGGCGAACCGGGAACGCGGTGCGCACGACAACGGCCTTCATCACCTGGCCCTTCTTGACGCGGCCCCGCGGGATCGCGTCCTTCACCGAGACGACGATGATGTCACCCACGGAGGCGTACTTGCGGTGCGAGCCGCCAAGCACCTTGATGCACATGACGCGACGCGCGCCGGAATTGTCGGCAACGTCGAGATTGGACTGCATCTGGATCATGGCTTGATGCCTTCTTCAGTTTCGGGGTCTGCCTACTCGGCGAGCCCTAAATTCCGGTTACGCGTTGGGCTTGAGGACCCAGCGCTTGTTCTTGCTGATCGGAGCCGACTCTTCGATCCAAACCACGTCGCCGACCTTGGCGACATTCGCCTCGTCGTGAGCATGGTACTTCTTGGACCGGCGCACGGTCTTCTTCATCACCGGATGGGTAAAGGCACGGTCGACCCGCACCACCACGGTCTTGTCGTTGGTGTCGGAGACCACGGTCCCCTGCAGTACGCGCTTGGGCATCGCTGTCTCCTTACTTCGCCGCGGCCTTCTCGCTCAGGATCGTCTTGACCCGCGCGATCTCGCGACGGACCTCACGTACCCGGGCAGGCTTCTCCAACTGCTGCGTGGCCCGCTGGAACCGCAGGTTGAACTGTTCCTTCTTGAGCCCGAGCAACTGGTCCTTCAGCTCGTCCGGGGTCTTGGCACGAAGATCGACAGTGGCGCCGGTCTTGGCTTCGGCTTTCTTCTTGGCCATGGCTATCAATCCGCAATGCGGGTGACGACCCGCGTGATGATCGGAAGCTTCATTGCGCCGAGGCGCAGGGCTTCCTTGGCAACGTCCTCGGGGACGCCATCGATCTCGAACAGGATGCGGCCCGGCTTCACGCGCGCGGCCCAGAACTCCACCGAACCCTTGCCCTTGCCCATGCGGACTTCGGTAGGCTTCTTGGATACGGGCAGATCCGGGAAAACTCGGATCCACACGCGGCCGGCGCGCTTCATTTCGCGGGTGATCGCACGGCGAGCCGCCTCGATCTGCCGTGCCGTAACGCGCTCCGGCTCCTGCGACTTCAGGCCAAACTGACCGAAGGCCAGCTCGGTGCCGCCCTTGGCGTTGCCGTGAATTCGGCCCTTGTGCGCCTTGCGGAACTTCGTACGTTTTGGTTGCAGCATTTTTGCGATGCCTTCTTAGTTCTGCGACGCGCGATCGCGACGATCTTCACGATCGGAACGCTCGCGACGCTGGCCGCCCTCGCCCGCTCCACCGCCTTCGGTGGCGCGGCGCTCGTGGGCCGACGGGTCGTGCTCGAGCACTTCGCCCTTGAACACCCAGACCTTGATGCCGATGATGCCGTAGGTCGTCTTGGCCTCGGCAGTGCCGTAGTCGATGTCCGCGCGCAGCGTATGCAGGGGCACACGGCCTTCACGGTACCACTCCGTACGGGCGATGTCGGCACCGCCCAGGCGCCCACCGACGTTCACCCGAATGCCACCCGCGCCCATGCGGATCGCCGTCTGCACCGCGCGCTTCATGGCGCGACGGAAAGCAACGCGACGCTCGAGTTGCTGCGCGATGCCCTGGGCCACCAGGTTCGCATCCGTCTCGGGCTTGCGCACCTCGACGATGTTGATGTGAACCTCGCTGTCGGTGAACTTCTTCACCTTGGCGCGGATCTTGTCGATGTCCGCGCCCTTCTTGCCGATCACGATGCCCGGGCGGGCGGTGTGGATCGACACGCGGCACTTGCGGTGCGGACGCTCAATGACGATCTTGGAGACGGCGGCCTGCTTGAGGTCCTCGAGCAGGGTCTCGCGGATCTTCAGGTCTTCCTGCAGCAGGTTTCCGTACTCGCCACGGTTCGCGTACCAACGCGAATCCCAGGTGCGATTGATGCCGAGGCGCAGACCGATCGGGTTGATCTTCTGACCCATTATGCGGTCTCCTCAACTTGGCGAACCACGATGGTGAGGTTCGAGAACGGACGCTCCATCCGGGCGGCGTGGCCACGGCCACGAGCCATGAAGCGCTTCATCACGAGAGAGTCACCGACATAGCACTCGGCGACCACGAGGTTGTCGGGGTCCAGGCCGTGGTTGTTCTCGGCGTTCGCGATGGCGCTCTCCAGCGTCTTCTTCACCGAGCCGGCGATGCGCTTGCGAGAAAACTCGAGCTCGGCGAGAGCCTTGTCGACCTTCTTGCCACGGATCATTGCGGCCACGAGATTCAGCTTCAGGCCCGAAGTACGAAGCATGCGGAGCACCGCCTTGGCTTCGTTATCCTTGAGCGACCGCTGGGTTTTCGGCTTGCCCATGTTACTTCCTCTTGGCCTTCTTGTCGGCCGCATGTCCGTAGTACGTGCGGGTCGGTGCAAACTCGCCGAACTTGTGACCGATCATTTCCTCGTGCACGGCCACCGGCACATGCTTGTGACCATTGTGCACGCCGAAGGTGAGGCCGACGAACTGCGGCAGGATCGTCGAGCGGCGGCTCCAGATCTTGATAACTTCGTTGCGGCCGCTCGCACGGCTGGTCTCTGCCTTCTTGAGCAGATATCCGTCGACGAACGGGCCTTTCCAGACTGAACGCGACATGGCTTAGCGGCCCTTCTTCACGTGACGCGAGCGGACGATGAACTTGTCCGTCGACTTGTTGCTGCGGGTCTTCTTACCCTTTGTCGGCTTGCCCCACGGCGTCACCGGGTGACGGCCACCGGAGGTGCGGCCTTCACCGCCGCCGTGCGGATGATCGACCGGGTTCATGGTCACGCCGCGGTTGACCGGCTTCTTGCCGAGCCAGCGGTTGCGACCCGCCTTGCCGATCGAAACGTTGGCATGGTCCTGGTTGGACACCGCGCCGACGGTCGCCAAGCAGGTGCCGTGCACGCGCCGCTGCTCGCCCGAATTCAGGCGGAGAATGGCCCAGCCGCTGTCGCGACCGACATACTGCGCATACGCTCCGGCGGAGCGGGCAATCTGGCCACCCTTGCGCGGCTTCATCTCCACGTTGTGCACGATGGTACCGACAGGCATCCGCTCGAGAGGCATGGCATTGCCAGGCTTCACGTCGGCGCTGCCAAGCGTCGAGACCACCTTGTCGCCGGCGGCGAGGCGCTGCGGCGCAACGATATAGGCCAACTCACCATCAGCGTACTTGATCAACGCGATCCACGCCGTGCGGTTCGGGTCGTACTCGAGCCGCTCCACCGTAGCCACGTCGTCCCAGCGGGTACGACGGAAGTCGACCACGCGATAGGACCGCTTGTGGCCACCACCGCGATGATACGCAGTGATGCGACCGGTGTTGTTGCGGCCGCCCTTCGACGTCAGGCCGACGGTGAGCGACTTCACCGGCGCGCCCTTCCACAGCTCCGACCGATCGGTCGTGATGAGCTGGCGGCGGCCAGGAGAGGTCGGATTGTAAGTCTTCAAACCCATGTTTCTCTCTCCCCTCAGATGCCGGTCGAGATGTCGATCGACTGGCCGTCGACGAGGGTGACGATGGCCTTCTTCACATCCTTGCGCGTGCCCAGCTCCTGCCGGAACCGCTTCACCTTACCCTTGCGGACCAGAGTGTTGACGGCCTTGACCTTCACCGAGAACAACGCCTCGACGGCGTCCTTGATCTGCGTCTTGGTCGCGTCGATGGCCACGTCGAACACGACTTGGCCGTGCTCGGAGGCCATCGTCGACTTTTCCGTGACGACGGGGTTGCGGATCACGTCGTAGTTGCTGAACTTGCTCATGCGAACCGCGCCTCCAGCGCTTCCAGCGCCGCCTTTGTCAGGACGAGCTTGTGGCGGCGGAGAATGTCGGCGACATTGATCCCCTGCACAGGCAGCACGTCGATCTGCGGGATATTGCGCGCCGCATTCGCGAAGTTCTTGTCGACCTCGGCACCATCGATGATCAGCGCGCTCGACCACTCGAGCTTGCCGAACTGCTTCGCCAGCGACGCGGTCTTCGGCTCGCTGGTCGCGACCGACGGAACGACCACCAGTTCACCGGCCTTTGCCTTGGCGCTCAGCGCGTGCTTGAGCGCCAGTGCCCGCACCTTCTTGGGAAGGTCGATGGCATGGCTGCGCGGCTCCGGGCCGAACGCACGACCTCCGCCGCGGAACTGCGGGGCAGACTTGGCGCCATGGCGTGCGCCGCCCGACCCCTTCTGCTTCACGGACTTCTTCGAGGTGTATGCGATCTCGGAGCGATGCTTCACCTTGTGGGTGCCGGCCATTGCCTTGAGCTGCTGGTAGCGAACCATGCGGTGCAGGATGTCCTGACGGACCTCGAGACCGAAGATGTCATCCTTGAGCGTGACCGAACCCTCGGTCTTGCCATCCAGAGTAGTGACCTGGAGTTCCATCACTTCGTCTCCCCGGCAGCCACTGCCTCAGAAGCAGCCTTGAACGAACCCGGGAAGGCAGCGCCCTTCGGGGCCGGCTTCTTGACCGCGTCCTTGATCTGGATCCAGCCGCCCTTGGCGCCCGGAACCGCGCCCTCGACCATGATCAGGCCGCGCTCGACGTCGGTACGGACCACACGCAGATTCTGCGTGGTGATGCGACGGTCGCCCATGTGGCCGGCCATCTTCTTGCCCTTGAACACCTTGCCCGGATCCTGACGCTGGCCGGTCGAACCGTGCGAGCGGTGCGAGACCGACACACCGTGCGTAGCGCGCAGGCCGCCGAAGTTCCAACGCTTCATGCCGCCGGCGAAACCCTTGCCGATCGAGGTCCCGGTCACGTCGACCAGCTGCCCCTCGACGAAATGATCCGCCTGCAGCGTTGCCCCGACCTCGATGAGGTTCGCAGGATCGACACGAAATTCAGTTATCTGACGCTTGGGTTCGACCTTGGCGACCGCGAACTGACCGCGGTCCGCCTTGGTGATGTTCTTGGCCTTGACGGTGCCGGCACCGAGCTGGAGGGCCGTATAGCCGTCCTTCTCCTGGGTGCGCTGTCCCACCACCTGGCAATTCTCGAGGCTGAGCACGGTCACGGGAACGTGCGTGCCGTCCTCCATGAACAGCCGGGTCATCCCCACCTTCTGTGCGATCAAACCAGAACGCATTGGTTTGTTACCTTTTCTCTCTGGCGGCTGACCGGGTCATTCTGCAAGAGGACCCTTTGAATGATCACCGCGAAACGAAGTCTCAGAGCTTGATCTCGACGTCGACGCCGGCGGCGAGATCCAGCTTCATCAGCGCATCGACGGTCTGCGGAGTCGGATCCACAATGTCGAGCAGGCGCTTGTGGGTTCTGATCTCGAACTGCTCGCGCGACTTCTTGTCGATGTGCGGCGAGCGGTTGACCGTGAACTTCTCAATCAGCGTGGGCAGCGGGATCGGCCCGCGCACCTGCGCACCCGTACGCTTGGCCGTGTTGACGATCTCCCGGGTGGAAGTGTCCAGCACACGGTGGTCAAAGGCTTTGAGCCGGATGCGAATGTTTTGACCGTTCATCTTGCTTTCCCAGCGAAAAATGGCACGCGGCGCACGTTTCGGCGCGCCGCGCCCTGGATTACCAGGCTTTACTTCAGGATCTTGGCGACGACGCCCGAACCAACGGTGCGGCCACCCTCACGGATAGCGAAGCGCAGCTTCTCTTCCATGGCGATCGGCACGATCAGCTGAACGGAGATATTCACGTTGTCGCCCGGCATCACCATCTCGGTGCCTTCCGGCAGCGAGACCACGCCGGTCACGTCGGTGGTGCGGAAGTAGAACTGCGGGCGGTAGTTCGCGAAGAACGGAGTGTGACGGCCACCCTCTTCCTTGGTGAGGATGTAGGCCTCCGCGACGAAATCCGTGTGCGGGGTGACCGAACCGGGCTTGCACAGCACCTGGCCGCGCTCCACCTGGGTGCGGTCGATACCGCGGATCAGGGCACCGATGTTGTCGCCCGCCTGACCCTGGTCAAGCAGCTTGCGGAACATCTCGACGCCGGTAACCGTGGTCTTCTGCGTCGCCTTGATGCCGACGATCTCGACTTCCTCGCCCACCTTGACGACGCCGCGCTCGACACGGCCGGTCACCACGGTGCCGCGGCCGGAGATCGAGAACACGTCTTCGATCGGCATCAGGAACGGCTGGTCGATCGGGCGGGCCGGCTGCGGGATGTACTCGTCAACGGCGCGCATCAGCTCGAGGATGGCATCGTGGCCGAGTTTCTTGTCACCGTCGTTGAGGGCCTCGGTCGCCGAGCCCTTGACGATCGGAACGTCGTCGCCGGGGAACTCGTACGACGAAAGCAGCTCGCGAACCTCGAGCTCGACGAGTTCCAGCAGTTCCGGGTCGTCGACCATGTCGCACTTGTTCAGGAAGACCACCAGGGCCGGCACGCCAACCTGACGGGCGAGCAGGATGTGCTCGCGGGTCTGCGGCATCGGGCCATCGGCGGCAGACACCACAAGAATGGCGCCGTCCATCTGCGCCGCGCCGGTGATCATGTTCTTCACATAGTCGGCGTGGCCGGGGCAGTCGACGTGCGCGTAGTGACGATTGGTCGTCTCGTACTCGACGTGGGCGGTGTTGATGGTGATGCCGCGGGCCTTCTCTTCCGGCGCCGCGTCAATCTGGTCGTACGCCTTGAAGGTGGCGCCGCCGGTCTCGGCAAGGACCTTGGTGATCGCTGCGGTCAGCGAGGTCTTGCCATGGTCGACGTGACCGATCGTGCCGATGTTGCAGTGCGGCTTAGTGCGGGAAAACTTTTCCTTACCCATCGCTTCTCTCCGTATGGGTCGACCCGGGAGCCGACCTTGCTTTCAGTTTTTCGCTTAGGCGTATTTCGCCTGGACTTCGGTGGCGACCGCCTGCGGAACCTGCTCGTAGTGGTCGAACGTCATGGTGTACTGGGCACGGCCCTGGCTCATAGAGCGCAGCGAATTCACGTAGCCAAACATGTTGGCAAGTGGAACCATGGCGTCGATCACCTGGGCAATGCCGCGGGCTTCGGTGCCGCGGATCTGGCCGCGACGCGAATTGAGGTCGCCGATGACATCGCCCACGTAGTCTTCCGGGGTGAGCACCTCGACCCGCATGATCGGCTCGAGGATCTTCGGGGAGGCCTTCTGGATGGCCTCGCGGAAGCCGGCGCGGCCGGCGATCTCGAACGCGAGCACCGACGAGTCGACGTCGTGATAGGCACCGTCGGTCAAGGCGAACTTGACGTCCACGATCGGGAAACCGATGAGCGGGCCCGAACCCATCACCGACTCCACACCCTTCTGAACGCCCGGCACGTACTCCTTCGGCACGTTGCCGCCCACGACTTCCGAGCTGAACTCGAAGCCCTTGCCGGGCTCATTGGGTTCGATGCGGAACTTGATGCGGGCAAACTGGCCCGAACCACCGGACTGCTTCTTGTGCGTGTAGTCGTGCTCGACCGTGCGGGTGATGGCCTCGCGGTACGCCACCTGCGGAGCGCCGATATTGGCCTCGACCTTGAACTCGCGCTTCATGCGGTCGACAATGATGTCGAGGTGCAGTTCGCCCATGCCGGAAATGATCGTCTGCCCGGATTCCTCGTCGGTCTTGACGCGGAAGCTCGGGTCCTCGGCAGCCAGCTTGGCGAGCGCGAGGCCCATCTTCTCCTGGTCGGCCTTCGACTTCGGCTCGACGGCGATGTCGATAACCGGCTCGGGGAACTCCATGCGCTCGAGGATCACCTTGTTGTTGGGATCGGAGAGCGTATCGCCCGTGGTCGTGTCCTTGAGGCCGACAATGGCGACGATGTCGCCGGCATAGGCCTCGTTGATCTGCTCGCGGGAATTGGCGTGCATCTGGAACATGCGGCCGACGCGCTCGCGCTTCTCCTTGACGGTGTTGTCGAGGGAAGCACCTGCCTCGAGGTGACCGGAGTAGATGCGGCAGAACGTCAGCGTTCCCATGTGCGGGTCGTTGGCGATCTTGAAGGCCAGCATCGACAGCGGCTCTTCGTCAGACGCGTGCCGCTCGATCTCCGAGCCCGACTTGACGTCGATGCCCTTGATCGCCGGAATGTCGATCGGCGACGGCAGGAAGTCGATGACCGCATCAAGCAGGGGCTGAACGCCCTTGTTCTTGAATGCGGAGCCGCAGAACACCGGGAAGAAGTGCGCGTTGATCGTGCCCTGGCGGATGAGCCGGCGCAGCGTATCCTTGTCGGGCATGTCGCCGTTCAGGTACGCCTCGGTCGCGGCATCGTCGACCTCGACGGCCGTCTCGATCAGCTTTTCGCGGTACTGCTCGGCCTTGGCCTTCAGATCCGCCGGGATCTCGACCACGTCCCACTGCGCCCCGAGTTCCTCGTTGCGCCACACCAGGGCGTTCATTTCGATCAGGTCGACAATGCCCTTGAAGTCGTTCTCGGCGCCGATCGGCAGCTGCATGACGCAGGTCTTGATGCCGAGACGCTTGTCGAGCGTATCGAGGCAGAAATAGAAATCGGCACCGATCTTGTCCATCTTGTTGACGAAGATCAGGCGGGGAACATTGTACTTGTCGGCCTGACGCCAGACCGTCTCGGTCTGCGGCTCGACACCCTGATTGCCATCGAGCAGCGCAATGGCACCGTCGAGAACGCGCAGCGAACGCTCAACTTCGATGGTGAAGTCCACGTGGCCGGGCGTATCGATGATGTTGAAGCGGTGCATGTGACCGTTGCGACCCTTCCAGAAGGTGGTGGTCGCAGCGGACGTGATCGTGATCCCGCGCTCCTGCTCCTGGACCATCCAGTCCATGGTCGCGGCGCCGTCATGCACTTCGCCGATCTTGTGGCTCTTGCCGGTATAGTAGAGGACGCGCTCGGTCGTGGTGGTCTTGCCGGCATCGATGTGGGCCATGATGCCGAAGTTGCGGTATTCGTGGATCGGGTATTCGCGGGCCATTTGTGAGGAGCCTTCCGTTACCAGCGGTAGTGCGAGAAGGCACGGTTGGCGTCAGCCATACGGTGCGTGTCTTCGCGTTTCTTTACGGCCTGGCCGCGACCATTGACGGCATCCATGAGCTCGCCGGACAGCCGCTCCTTCATGGTGTGCTCGCCACGCTTGCGGGCGCTCTCGATGAGCCAGCGGATCGCCAGCGCCTGCTGGCGGTCCTGACGAACCTCGACCGGGACCTGGTAGGTGGCACCGCCAACGCGACGCGAACGCACCTCGACCGCGGGGCGGATGTTGTCCAGCGCGGAATGGAAGACGTTGACCGGATCCTGCTTCAGCTTCGCCTGGACGATGTCGAAGGCGCCGTAGACGATCGACTCCGCGACCGACTTCTTGCCGTCCTCCATGAGCGAGTTCATGAACTTGGACACAACCAGATCGCCGAACTTCGGATCAGGATTGACTTCGCGCTTTTCAGCGGCGTGACGACGAGACATCTCGATTGCTCCTTACTTCGGCCGCTTCGCGCCGTACTTCGAACGGCGCTGCTTGCGATCCTTCACCGACTGGGTGTCGAGAACGCCGCGCAGGACGTGGTAACGGACGCCCGGCAGGTCACGCACACGGCCGCCGCGGATCAGCACCACCGAGTGCTCCTGCAGGTTGTGACCTTCGCCAGGGATGTAGGAAATGACTTCGCGCGACGTGGTCAAACGGACCTTGGCCACCTTGCGCAGCGCCGAGTTCGGCTTCTTGGGGGTCGTGGTATAGACACGAGAGCAGACGCCACGCTTCTGCGGGTTTGCTTCCATCGCGGGGACTTTGTTCCGCTTGGGCTTTGACGCCCGAGGCTTGCGGATCAACTGATTAATGGTCGGCATTGCGCTCTTTCCATCGGTCCGAATTCGTTGCGAAAGACAAAGACAAACCAAAGGGGCGCCAATTCCATCCCATCGCGGGATAGCGGCGCCTCTCATTGCAGCGGACCGCTGACGGTTGCCAGCGTTCTTGCGCACAAAGATTTGTCGTCGTCTCTTGCCTTTGGCGATGTGTTTGAGCGCCCTGGATGCCCGCGCAAGGTGGCAGATACCCGGCTGGCGCTCACGACCGACCGCTAAGGTTGCGCCTCTATATGGTCAGCGAGTCCCCCCGTCAAGGATTCTTTGTTTCGATGCGCCATGGCCGGCGCCCAGGGAAACCGGCATTCCGGATGCCTCTGTCGGGTGGGTACGATGCATGGCTGGTGTGCTGGCCCGGCATGAACGGCAGACCGGCACCGTTTGGATCGACTTGCGCGCATTCGGCTGGCGGCTGCGCCCGATTGCCGGTCAGCGGCAAACGTGTAGGATGGCATGCCATGCGAGGGAGACGAAGATGAAGCGGGCGTTCTCGGCCGTTCTGTTGGCGGCGCTGCTCGGGTCCAGCACCGGCGTATGGGCCCAGGGACTGCTCGATGGCAGCCGCGTCGAGGACATCCTCAACCTGGCGCTGGCCCGCGGCCCTGCGACGCTCGAATCTCAGGCCAATGGCGCCCCACGCATCGCCGGAAGCATTGACGGAGTTCCGTATCAGCTGTTCTTCCTCAATTGCACGGAAAGCTGCGAGGACCTGAACTTCTACGCGGGATTCCGGGACATCAAGCCGACGATGGATGCCGTCAATGCGTGGAACCGAGACAAGCGCTTCGGCAACGCGTACCTCGATGCGGATCTCGACGCCGTGATCGAGTTCGACGTGAACGTCGAGTACGGCGTCAGCCCGGACAACCTCGGCGCTGCCTTCGCGCTATGGACACTCCTGCTCGGCGAGTTCGCCGAGTATGTCGGCTACCGCCCGTAGTCGGTAGAGTCCTATCGCATGATCATGAGCGCGAAGCCGTCGTAACCCTTGGTTCCGACCGTCTGCAGTGCCGTGCCATCGAGGCGCGAACTCGCACCGATCATGTCGAAGGCCAGCCGGGTCCCCACCACCCTCGGGTCGCGACTGTGGGGATTCGTCACTTCCCCATCCCGGATCACGTTGTCCAGGATCACCACTGATCCGGGCCGGCCAAGCTTCAGTGCCCACTCGAGGTAGAGCGGGTTGTTCGGCTTGTCGGCATCGATGAAGAACGCATCGAATGGTGCGGGCATCTCGGCGGCCAGGCGGGGCAGAGTGTCGGCCGCGGCACCGACATGGATCCTTACCCTGTCGGACAGCCCTGCCCGCGCAATGTTGCGCCGCGCAACCTCGGCGTGTCGCGGCTCGTACTCGAAGGTCTCGAGTACGCCGTCCGGGGGCAGCGCCCGCGCCATCCAGATGGTCGAATACCCCCCCAGGGTCCCCAGTTCGAGTACCCGTCGGGCGCCCGAAATGCGCACGATGAGCTGAAGGAACTTGCCCTGCGCGGCGGAGACGTCGATGGCCGGAAGCCCGGCCTCGGCATTGGCTTCGAGCACCGCCGCCAGCACGGGTTCGTCTCCGATGAGCCGGTCGACGATATAGTCATCGACCGCATTCCACATGGCTTCGCTCATCTGGCTCCTCCGATCACCTGCCCTGGAGAACGCTCGATCCCGCGCCACTCCCTGAACGCGAAGGGGCCCCGCAGGGCCCCTTGCAGATCTTCCGACGTCTCTGCCTACTCTGCGGGTTCGGACGGGACCGGCTGCGGCGCAGGAATGGCCGCCGTCTCGGCCTGACGGCGCCGCTCCTCCAGGATCATGTCGTCGCGGCGCGTCGCCACCAGCTTGGCCTTGGTGATGCCGGCGCCCGTGCCGGCCGGGATCAGGCGGCCGACGATGACGTTCTCCTTCAGTCCTTCCAGCAGATCGGCCTTGCCGGAGACCGCTGCCTCGGTGAGGACGCGGGTCGTCTCCTGGAACGACGCGGCCGACACGAAAGAGCGGGTCTGCAACGAGGCCTTGGTGATGCCGAGCAGCACCGGATTCGCCTGGGCCGGTTTCTTGCCGTCGGCAATCAGCTGGTCGTTGAGCTCGTCCAGGTCGAGCTTGTCGAGCTGCTCGTCCTTCAGCATGCCCGAGTCACCCGGATCGGTGATCTCGACCTTCTGCAGCATCTGGCGAACGATCACCTCGATGTGCTTGTCGTTGATCAGCACGCCCTGGAGCCGATAGACCTCCTGAATCTCGTTGACGAGGTACTTGGCCAGTTCCTCGATGCCCTTGATGGCCAGGATGTCGTGCGGCGCCGGGTTGCCGTCGAGGATGTACTCGCCCCGCTCGATGGTGTCGCCTTCCTGCAGGTGGAAGGGCTTGCCCTTCGGGATCAGGTACTCCACCGGCTCGACGCCTTCTTCCGTCGGCTCGATGATGATGCGGCGCTTGTTCTTGTAGTCCCGCCCGAAGCGGATCGTGCCATTGGCTTCCGCGATGATGGCGTGATCCTTGGGACGACGCGCCTCGAACAGTTCCGCCACCCGCGGCAGACCGCCGGTGATGTCCTTGGTCTTGGCACTCTCGAGGGGAATACGCGCCAGGACGTCGCCGGCCGAGACCTTCTCGCCCGGTTCGACGGCGATGACCGCGTCGACCGAGAGCAGGTAACGGGCATCGCCGCCGCGATCGAGCTTGACCACGGTGTCGCCGCGCTTGACGACGATCGCCGGACGCAGTGCGTCACTGCGCTGGCTCGTCCGCCAGTCGATCACCACGCGCTTGGTGAAACCCGTCGTCTCGTCGGTGGTTTCGGCCACTGAAGCACCATCCACTAGGTCCTCGAAGCCGACTTCACCGTCGACTTCAGCGAGGATCGGACGAGTGTAGGGGTCCCACTCGGCGATGCGCTGGCCACGCTTGACCTCGGAGCCGTCATCCACCCGGAGTTTGGCACCATAGGTGACACGATGCGTCGCGCGGTCCTTTCCTTCCGGATCAAGGATCGCGATGGTCACGTTTCGACCCATGGCGATCAACTGGCCGCCCGAAATCTTGGCAACGTTGCGGTTACGGATTTCGATCCGACCCTCGGCACCGGCCTCCAGGTAGGAGCTGTCCACCACCTGCGCCGTTCCACCGATGTGGAAGGTGCGCATGGTGAGCTGCGTGCCCGGTTCGCCGATCGACTGGGCGGCAATGACGCCCACGGCCTCGCCGATATTGACCGGCGTGCCGCGTGCCAGATCGCGGCCATAGCAGGCGGCACAGCAGCCGGTCCTCAGGTCGCAGGTCAGAGGCGAGCGGATCTTCACCGACTGGACCTTGAAGCCCTCGATGGTCTCGACATCCTTTTCCGTCAGCAGCTTGCCGCGGGGAACGATGAGGTCGCCGTTCTCCGGATTGACCACATCGTCGGCCGTCGTGCGGCCGAGGATGCGCTGGCCCAGCGTCGCCACGACCTGGCCGGAATCGACGATCGGCTCCATGGTGAGGCCCCGCTCGGTGCCGCAGTCGAGCTCGGTGATGATCGAGTCCTGCGCCACGTCGACCAGACGACGGGTCAGGTACCCCGAGTTCGCGGTCTTCAAAGCGGTGTCCGCGAGGCCCTTGCGGGCGCCGTGGGTCGAGTTGAAGTACTCGAGAACGTTCAGGCCTTCCTTGAAGTTGGCCGTGATCGGGGTTTCGATGATCGAGCCGTCCGGACGCGCCATCAGGCCGCGCATGCCGGCAAGCTGCTTCATCTGCGCCGGCGAGCCGCGGGCACCAGAGTGGCTCATCATGTAGACCGAGTTGATCGGCTTCTGGCGTCCGGTTTCCTTGTCGAACTGGACCGCAGCGATGCCCTTCATCATTTCCTCGGCGACCTTGTCGCCGCACTTCGCCCAGGCGTCGACCACCTTGTTGTACTTCTCGCCCTGGGTGATCAGGCCGTCGTTGTACTGCTGCTCGAATTCCTCGACCAGCTTGCGGGTCTCCTCGACGATTTTGTACTTCGAGGCCGGGATGACCATGTCGTCCTTGCCGAACGAGATGCCGGCGCGGGCGGCGTGCTTGAAGCCGAGATCCATGATGCGGTCGCAAAAGATGACCGTCTCCTTCTGACCGCAACCGCGATACACGGTGTCGATCATCTTGGAGATCATCTTCTTGGTCATCAGCTGGTTGGCCGTGGCATACGGCACGGCCGGATGCTTGGGGAGCAGCTTGCCCAAGATCATGCGGCCCGGTGTGGTCTCCACGATCTCGGTGGTGCGGTTGCCCGCCGCGTCATAGACGTCGACGCGCCCCTTGATCTTGGTGTGCATGGTCACCACGCCGGTTGCCAGCGCGTGCTCGAGCTCGCCCATGTCGGAGAAGGCCATGCCTTCCCCCGGCTCCTTGTCGTTCATCAGGGACAGGTGATAGAGGCCGAGCACGATGTCCTGGCTCGGTACGATGATCGGCTGACCGTTGGCCGGGTGCAGGATGTTGTTGGTCGACATCATCAGCACGCGGGCCTCGAGCTGCGCCTCAAGGCTGAGCGGCACGTGCACAGCCATCTGGTCGCCGTCGAAGTCGGCGTTGAAGGCCGCGCAGACCAGCGGATGCAGCTGGATGGCCTTACCCTCGATCAGATGCGGTTCGAAGGCCTGGATGCCGAGGCGGTGCAGCGTCGGAGCGCGGTTGAGCAGCACCGGGTGCTCGCGGATCACTTCATCGAGGATATCCCAAACCTCGGGCTTCTCCTTCTCGACGAGCTTCTTGGCCTGCTTGACGGTCGACGAGAGCCCCTTGGCCTCGAGACGCGAGTAGATGAAGGGCTTGAACAGCTCGAGTGCCATCTTCTTGGGCAGGCCGCACTGGTGCAGCTTCAGTTCCGGACCCACGGTAATCACCGAACGACCGGAATAGTCGACGCGCTTGCCGAGCAGGTTCTGCCGGAACCGGCCCTGCTTGCCCTTGAGCATGTCGGAAAGCGACTTCAGCGGCCGCTTGTTGGCGCCCGTGATGGTGCGACCGCGGCGGCCGTTGTCGAACAGCGCATCCACCGCTTCCTGAAGCATGCGCTTCTCGTTGCGGATGATGATGTCCGGGGCCCGCAGCTCGATCAGTCGCTTCAAACGGTTGTTGCGGTTGATGACGCGGCGATAGAGGTCGTTGAGGTCCGACGTCGCGAAGCGGCCGCCATCCAGCGGCACAAGCGGACGCAACTCGGGCGGAATGACCGGGATGACGGTCATGATCATCCACTCGGGCTTATTGCCCGAGACGATGAACTGCTCGACGATCTTCAGCCGCTTGGCCAGCTTCTTGGGCTTGAGCTCGGTGGTTGCCTCGGCGATTTCGACGCGCAGGTCGGCGGCGATCTTCTCGAGGTCGAGCGCCAGCAGCAGGTCTCGGATCGCTTCCGCGCCGATTTTGGCAGTGAAGCTGTCGGCCCCGTACTGGTCCTGGGCGTCGATATACTGCTCCTCGGTGACGAGCTCGTTCTGGGTGAACGGGGTCAGGCCGGGATCAAGGATGACGTACTGCTCGAAATAGAGGATGCGCTCGATGTCGTTGAGCGTCATGTCGAGCAACAGGGCGATGCGGCTCGGCAGCGACTTCAGGAACCAGATGTGGGCGACCGGCGCCGCGAGCTCGATATGGCCCATGCGCTCGCGGCGCACGCGGCTCAGCGTCACCTCGACGCCGCACTTCTCGCAGATGACGCCCTTGAACTTCATGCGCTTGTACTTGCCGCACAGGCACTCGTAGTCCTTCACCGGCCCGAAGATGCGGGCGCAGAACAGGCCGTCGCGCTCGGGCTTGAAGGTGCGGTAGTTGATCGTCTCGGGCTTCTTGATCTCGCCGTAGGACCAGGAAAGGATCTTCTCCGGGCTCGCGATGCTGATCTTCATCTGATCGAACATCTGCACCGGGACCTGGGGGTTGAAGGGGTCCATGACGTGGTGATGGGAATGCATCAGTAGGCTCCTCTTATCGGAGGCTCCGGCCGGGCTGGGCCAGGAGCGCTCCGAAGTGATGGGGGGGGTGAACTCGGCAGCGCTATTCCGCCGCGTTCAGAGGAGAGGCCAGCTTCTCGGCCGCCGGGCTGCCCGGCTGCGGCAACTCGGTCCCGTCCAGAGTGTCGAGCTCCACATTGAGGCCGAGCGAGCGGATTTCCTTGACGAGAACGTTGAAGCTCTCCGGAATTCCGGCTTCAAACGTATCGTCTCCGCGCACGATCGCCTCGTACACCTTGGTGCGGCCCGCCACGTCGTCCGACTTGATGGTCAGCATTTCCTGCAGGGTATAGGCGGCGCCATAGGCCTCGAGCGCCCACACTTCCATTTCGCCGAAGCGCTGTCCGCCGAACTGGGCCTTGCCGCCGAGCGGCTGCTGGGTGACCAGCGAGTAAGGACCGATCGAGCGGGCGTGGATCTTGTCGTCAACCAGGTGGTGGAGCTTCAGCATGTAGATGTAGCCCACGGTCACCTGGCGGTCGAACTGCTCGCCCGTCCGCCCGTCGAATACGCTCGACTGGCCGGTCGCCTTCAGGCCGGCGCGATTGAGCATCTCGACGATGTCGACTTCCTTGGCGCCGTCGAAGACCGGCGTTGCGATAGGCACGCCCCTTGACAGGTGTTCGCCCAGTCGGAGCAGGCTGTCGTCGTCAAGACCGGAAACATAGTCATCGCCCTGATAGAGCGCGCTGATTTCCTTCTTGAGCGGCGTCAGGTCGCCCCGGTGCTGGTAGATCTTCACCATCTCGTCGATCTTCTTGCCGACGCCGCGGCATGCCCAGCCAAGATGCGTCTCGAGGATCTGGCCGACGTTCATGCGCGACGGCACGCCCAGCGGGTTCAGCACGATGTCGACCGAGGTGCCGTCCTCAAGGTACGGCATGTCCTCGACCGGCACGATGCGGGAAACCACACCCTTGTTTCCGTGGCGGCCGGCCATCTTGTCGCCCGGCTGGATCTTCCGCTTGGTGGCGACGAAGACCTTGACCATCTTCATCACGCCCGGCGGCAGTTCGTCGCCGCGCTGCAGCTTGTCCACCTTGTCGATGAAGCGCTGCTCGAGCAGTTTGCGGCTCTCCTCGTACTGGGCGTGGAGCGCCTCCATCTCGGCCATCACCCGGTCATCCTCGACGGCGAACTGCCACCACTTGGACCGCGGCTGGGCCTCGAACACCGAGTCGTTCAGCTTGGTACCGGCAACATAGCCCTTGGGGCCGGCCGTCGCGGTCTTGCCGAACAGCATCTCCTTGAGACGGGCATAGACGTTGCGGTCAAGGATAGACTGCTCGTCGTCGCGGTCCTTGGCGAGACGCTCGATCTCCTCGCGCTCGATCGCCATGGCCCGCTCGGCGTCGCCCGGCGGCACGCGCAGCGAGGTATCGCGAACGTCGGAGGCCTTCTCGCCGAAGATGGCGCGGAGGAGTTTCTCCTCCGGCGTCATCGGGCTTTCGCCCTTTGGCGTGATCTTGCCCACCAGAATGTCGCCAGCCTGCACTTCTGCGCCGATGTGGACGATGCCGGCTTCGTCGAGGTTCTTGAGCGCCTCCTCCGAGACATTCGGGATGTCGCGGGTGATTTCCTCCGGCCCGAGCTTGGTATCGCGGGCCATGACCTCGTATTCCTCGATGTGGATCGAGGTGAAGACGTCCTGCATCGCGATCTTCTCGCTCAGCAGGATCGAGTCTTCGAAGTTGTAGCCGTTCCAGGGCATGAAGGCGACGAGCACGTTCCGTCCGAGCGCGAGGTCGCCAAGTTCCGTGGATGGACCATCGGCAATGATGTCGCCGGCGTCGACGTGGTCGCCGACCACCACCAGCGGGCGCTGGTTGATGCAGGTCGACTGGTTCGAACGCTGGAACTTCATCAGGTTGTAGATGTCCACGCCGGACTTGCTGGCGTCAGTCTCCTCGGTGGCGCGGATGACGATGCGGGTCGCATCGACCTGGTCGACGATACCCTTGCGCTTGGCCGCGATCGCAGCGCCGGAATCACGGGCAACCACCCGCTCCATGCCGGTACCGACGAACGGCGCCTCCGCACGCAGCAGAGGAACCGCCTGCTTCTGCATGTTGGAGCCCATGAGCGCGCGGTTGGCGTCGTCGTTCTCGAGGAACGGGATCAGCGAAGCCGCGACGGAGATCACCTGCTTGGGCGAAACGTCCATCAGGTCGATCGATTCCTTGGGAGTGAGACCGTTGTCACCGGCGTGACGCGCGACGACCAGATCGTCGACGAACTCTCCCTTCTCGTTCAGCCTGGCGTTGGCCTGAGCGACGTAGTGCTTGGCCTCCTCCATTGCCGACAGATAGACCACATCCTCGGTGACGCGCCCGTTCACGATCTTGCGGTAGGGCGTCTCGATGAAGCCGTACTTGTTGACCCGAGCGTATGTCGCGAGGTTGTTGATCAGGCCGATGTTCGGGCCTTCGGGGGTCTCGATCGGACAGATGCGGCCGTAGTGGGTCGGGTGCACGTCGCGGACCTCGAAGCCCGCTCGCTCGCGCGTCAGGCCGCCCGGCCCGAGGGCCGAGAGGCGACGCTTGTGCGACACCTCGCTGAGCGGGTTGGTCTGGTCCATGAACTGGCTGAGCTGGCTCGAGCCGAAGAACTCGCGCACGGCTGCCGCAGCCGGCTTGGCGTTGATCAGATCCTGGGGCATGACCGTGTCGATCTCGACCGAACTCATGCGCTCCTTGATGGCGCGTTCCATGCGGAGCAGGCCGAGCCGATAGTGGTTCTCCATCAGCTCGCCGACCGAACGCACCCGGCGGTTGCCCAGGTTGTCGATGTCGTCGATCTCGCCCTTCCCGTCCCGCAGTTCGACGAGCGTGCGCACGACCTCGACAATGTCGTCCTTGCGCAGGATGCGCACCGAATCCTCGGCCTCGATATCGAGGCGCATGTTCATCTTCACCCGGCCGACGGCGCTGAGATCGTAGCGTTCGGCGTCGAAGAACAGCGACTTGAACATCGCCTCGGCGGTCTCGACGGTCGGGGGCTCGCCCGGGCGCATCACCCGGTAGATGTCGAACAGTGCGTGCTCCCGGGTCTCATTCTTGTCGACGGCCAGGGTATTGCGGATATAGGCACCGACGGTGACGTGGTCGATGTCGAGCAGCTTCAGCTCGTCGAAGCCGTTGTCGACCAGCTTCTTGAGCAGCTTTTCGTCGATCTCGTCCCCGGCTTCGGCGTAGATCTCACCGGTCTTGAGGTTGACCATGTCCTCGGCGATGAACATGCCGAACAGGTCTTCCTCGACAACGGCGAGGTGGGTGACGCCGCCTTCGGCGAGCTTCTTGGCCTGCCGCGGAGTGAGCTTCTTGCCGCCCTCGTGCACCACATCGCCACTATTGGCGTCGATGAGGTCGAACGTCGGCTTGGCGTTCTTCATCTTGTCGGCGTCGAAGGGCTTCTTCCAGCCGTTCTTGGTCTTCTCGTAGGTAACGGTGTCGTAGTAGGTCGCGAGAATCTCCTCGGCGTCCATGCCGAGGGCCTTGAGCAGGCTGGTCACCGGAATCTTGCGGCGGCGATCGATGCGCGCATAGACGATGTCCTTGGCGTCGAACTCGATGTCGAGCCAGGAGCCGCGGTACGGAATGATGCGCGCGGCGAACAGCAGCTTGCCCGACGAGTGGGTCTTGCCCTTGTCGTGATCGAAGAACACGCCCGGCGAGCGGTGCATCTGGCTGACGATGACGCGCTCGGTACCGTTGACGATGAAGGTGCCGTTCGACGTCATGAAGGGCATGTCGCCCATGTAGACGTCCTGCTCCTTGATGTCCTTGACGGTCTTCTGGCCGATTTCCTCGTCGACTTCGAACACGATCAGCCGCAGCGTCACCTTGAGTGGCGCGGCAAACGTCATGTCTCGCTGCCGGCACTCATCGACATCATACTTGGGCTGCTCGAACTCGTACTTGACGAAGTGCAGCTCGGCGGTGTTCGCGAAGTCGGTAATGGGAAAGACCGAAGAGAAGACGGCCTGCAGCCCCTCGTCAGGACGACCACCCTTGGGCTCGTCGACGAGGAGAAACTGATCATAGGAGGCCTTCTGGACCTCGATCAGATTGGGCATCTCCGTGACTTCGCGAATGCTGCCGAAAGACTTGCGTACCTTGCGGCGGCCGTTGAACGTGGTAGCCATACCAGCTCCTCAATGTTCTCGATGTCTCGGAGGCAAATGTCCAAAGGCCCGACTATCAGCCGTCGGACCTCAGGACATCTGCCTTGCTAGTGTTCGTCGGAGCCGGGGGGAGGCTCCATGTTCCGCAACTACTGCGCCCTGCCCGCTTGCGGGTGGCGTCCGTCCCTATAGCCAACACTGGGACGGGAATGAGGCGGCCCCGGCGGAGCCGCCCCCGTCGATATGCAGAAGTTACTTCAGCTCGACCTTGGCGCCGGCAGCTTCCAGCTTCTTCTTGATGTCCTCGGCCTCGGCCTTGGCAGCACCCTCCTTGATGGCCTTCGGGGCGGCCTCGACGAGCGCCTTGGCTTCGCCCAGACCCAGGCCGGTGATGGCACGGACTTCCTTGATGACGTTGATCTTGTTGTCGCCGAACGAAGCGAGGATCACGTCGAATTCGGTCTTCTCCTCGACCGGGGCGGCAGCGGCGGCCGGACCGGCAGCGGCGGCGACGGCGACCGGCGCGGCCGCCGAAACGCCCCACTTCTCTTCGAGCATCTTCGAGAGTTCGGACGCCTCGAGAACCGTGAGGGCAGACAGGTCGTCTACGAGTTTGGCGAGATCAGCCATTTGAGTTCACTTTCCGTTTGAATGATTCAGTTCGAACCGTGGATCGGCCGGTGACGGCCATTGGTAGTCGTGCGCCTTAAGCGGCGTTGCTCTTTTCGGCATGAGCCGAGATGACCCGTGCAACCGCCCCGCCCGGAGCCTGCAGGACAGACGCAATACGCGTGGCGGGCTGCTTGAGC
Organism: Devosia sp.; assembly: GCA_041916695.1. Taxonomy (GTDB): domain Bacteria; phylum Pseudomonadota; class Alphaproteobacteria; order Rhizobiales; family Devosiaceae; genus Devosia_A. Next base: position 36,151 of record JAYRZA010000032.1, read on the forward strand.
ATGCCGGCGAGCGTAGCGCGGAGCTGATCCAGCGAGGGCATCGTGGCGAGCGCCTTGACGTTGTTCGCGTCGAGCCCGGTCTTCCCCATCGCACCGCCCAGAACCACGAACTTCTGGTTCTTGTCGGCGAAGGCAGCCGCGACTTTCGGCGCGACCATGGGGTCCTTGGCAAAGGCGACGACGGTCGGCCCGGTAAACAGGGCCGAGATGTCCGCGTTGTCGGTTTCCTTCAGAGCAAGCTTGGCCAGGCGGTTCTTTGCGACCTTGATCGAGCCGCCAGCCTGCTTCATCTGCCTGCGCAGAGTCTCCAGGTCGGCAACGGTCAGGCCGGCATTCTGAGCCACCACGATCGATCCGGCCGTCGCGAACGACGCCTGGAGCGAAGTGACGAGCTCAGCCTTTTCCGCTCTTTCCACTGCTAGTCTCCACATTTGGCCCGGAGGTAGTCCCCGGACCGTTTGCCAATTGCTGCTCTCCTTGTCGGAGGGCAGCGGTTGATTGCCTGTCAACCGGCTGACCGCGGCGAGCAAAACGCCCTGAGCGGCAACTGGCCTGGTTCGAACCGGATCGGGATCCGGTCGTCACCCCATCTATGCGGGCCCCGCTCCATTGTCGCGCCGAGCGCGTCGCTGGTCGGGATTAGGCGCCTGTTGGCGTACCCGCAGTCTCGGACAGGACTTCTGCTCGCATTGTTGCGAGCATCCCGGGCGGCATCGCTACCGCCCGAAACTCATGTCAGTTCAGTGCACGGTCGACGGATCGACGTGCACGCCGGGGCCCATCGTGGACGACAGCGCGACGCGCTTCATGTAGGTTCCCTTGGCGCCGGCCGGCTTGGACTTCTGCACGGCGTCGGCGAAGGCCTTGATATTCTCGAGCAGCGCCTGCTCGGAAAACGACACCTTGCCGATGCCGGCGTGAAGGATTCCGGCCTTCTCGACACGGTACTCCACGGCGCCGCCCTTTGCGGCCTTGACCGCGCCGGCAACGTCCGGCGTGACGGTGCCGACCTTGGGATTGGGCATCAGGTTGCGCGGGCCCAGAATCTTGCCCAGGCGGCCGACCAACGGCATCATGTCCGGCGTCGCAATGACGCGGTCGAAGTTGATGTTGCCTTCCTGCACCTGCGCCACGAGGTCCTCGGCGCCAACGACGTCGGCACCGGCCTTGCGGGCCTCCTCCGCCTTGGCGTCCTTGGCGAACACCGCAACCCGCACGGTCTTGCCGGTGCCGTTGGGCAGGTTCACGACGCCGCGAACCATCTGGTCGGCGTGCCGGGGGTCAACCCCGAGGTTGAATGCGACTTCGACCGTCTCGTCGAACTTCGCCTTGGCGCGCTCGCGCACGAGCTTCAGCGCCTCCTCGAGCGTGTAGAGCTTCTTGCGGTCGATGCCCTGCCGGGCCGCAACGGTACGCTTGCCGAGCTTGCTCATGGTCAGCCCTCCACCTGCAGGCCCATCGAGCGGGCGGAACCGGCGATCATCGTCATCGCGGTCTCGACATCGTAGGCATTGAGGTCCTTCATCTTCTTTTCGGCAATCTCCCGGATCTGGGCGCGGGTGATCGTACCGGCGGACTCCTTGCCTGGAAGCTTCGAGCCCGACTTCAGATTGGCCGACTTCTTGATCAGGTAGGTCACCGGCGGCAGACGCGTCTCGAACGTGAAGCTCTTGTCCGCATAGATGGTGATCACCACCGGCGTCGGAGCGCCCTTCTCCTGATCCGCGGTCTTGGCGTTGAACGCCTTGCAGAATTCCATGATGTTCAGGCCGCGCTGACCCAGCGCCGGCCCGATCGGCGGCGACGGGGTCGCCGAACCGGCCGCAACCTGAAGCTTCAGATAGCCGGTAATCTTCTTTGCCATGTTCTATCTCCATGTTTGCCCACGATCGGGCGGTCGATCCGCGTCACCGGATCAGTGAGACGCCGTGGTCCGAGACTTGTCGGCAGCTGGCCGCCACCGCCCTCTCCCACGGATTTCCCGTAACCGAACGGCTACGGGGTTCCGGTCAGACCTTCTCGACCTGACCGTATTCGAGTTCCACGGGCGTCGGTCGCCCGAAGATCGATACCTCTACCTTGAGACGCGAGCGCTCCTCGTCGACCTCTTCCACGACGCCGCTGAAGCTGGCGAACGGCCCGTCCGAAACGCGGACCTGCTCGCCGACCTCGAACGAAACCGATGGCTTGGGATGCTCGACGCCTTCCTGCACCTGCTGCAGGATGGCCATGGCTTCTTTCTCCGAGATCGGCATCGGCTTGTCGCCCGAGCCCAGGAAACCGGTCACCTTCGGGGTGTTCTTGATCAGGTGAAACGCCTGATCCGTCATCTCCATCTTCACCAGCACGTAGCCGGGGAAGAACTTGCGCTCCGCATCCACCTTGCGGCCGCGACGCATTTCCACGACCTTTTCGGTCGGTACGATGACGTCGTCGAACAGCTCTTCAAGTTTCTTCTGCGCCACCTTCTGGCGGATATCGTCCGCCACCTTGCGCTCGAAGTTCGAATAGGCTTGCACGATGTACCAGCGCTTGGCCATGCCGCGTCGTCGCTCCCAGAATCCGTTTGCCGCCTAGCGGATCGACAGCACGAGCTGCACGAGCCACGAAATCAGCTGATCGGCGGCAAGAAAGAAGAAGCTGGCGAGCAGGACGAACACCAGCACCATCACCGTTGAGATCAGCGTCTCGTTGCGCGACGGCCACGACACCTTGCTGACTTCCTGGCGAACTTCTTGCAGGAACTTCAGTGGGTTGACAGCAGCCATCAGCGATACTTTCCATTGGGCCTCGCGGCCAAAAACCAACAACCGCGCGAGTCACCCCGGGCGGCTGTCGAACGGTATCTATAGTCCGGGTCCGCCGATTGCAAGCCCCGTCTGACTTGTGGCAGGTGAAACGCAGCGCGGGAGCCACGGATGGCAGGGATCAGGCAACAGGTTGTCCGGTTGATAGGAGAGGCCATCGGGCGCCCGGTGCCCCCGCGCCGCTTGCTGAACCAGTTTCGTGCCGGCCGGGCGTTGAGGCATCGTCTTCGACCTCACCTCGTTCCGCTGCCGGAGTTTGCACTGGAGCACTCGAGGGAACTGACCTGCCGGTTCGACTGCATCCTGCGACGAACGCCCCGGGGCATCCAGATCGTGGTTCCGTCGCCCTTCGCGGAAGCGACATGGCGCGATGTCGCGACCCGTGGGCCCTCCTATGCCTACTGGCTGAGCCGGTGTCCCCCGGAGGTACAGGAGTTGCACGTCACGCTGTCCGATGGGGATCGACCCACCGAAGGGCACTTTGCACCCTCCACGAACCTGCCGCATATCGTTGCCCTGCCCGACCCGTACTATTTCAACCACCGCGGGTTTGCCGGCTGGCGTCGCCTGGCAGAGACCAGCGCCGTCGATTGGCGGCAGCGCGACGCGGGGATCGTTTGGCGCGGTGCAACCACAGGCCACGGCAGCAACGATCCCGCGGTCGGACTCCACCGTCCGGATCTCGCCACGGACCGCCTGCGCCTTTGCCTGATGCTGCGTCAAGTATCGGGCACGGACGTCCGCTTCTCGAACGTCGCGGTCACGGACCTCAGCATGGGGTACCTCGACCGGTTTGGCCTCGCCGGTCCTCCGGTTCCCGAGGACAGTTGGCTGAACCGCAAGTTCGCCATCGACGTCGACGGCTACAGCAACACCTGGTCGAACTTCATCGTTCGGCTTCACCTGGGGTGCTGCGTGCTCAAGGTGGCGAGCCGTCAGGGCTACCGGCAATGGTACTATGGCCGGTTGCGCCCGTGGGAGCACTATGTTCCGATCAGCGCCGACTTCTCGGACCTGCTCGACCGCATCGAGTGGGTGCGCAGCAACGATCGGGCGGCCGCTGAGATCGCCAGGAACGGTCAGGAGTTTGCGCGAACGCTCGACTGGAACGCGGTGGAGAACGAGGCGGTGGCCCTGATCACGGCCAACTGGAACCGACCGGGGGGCTAACGGCCCAGGCAGGTGGCAGGGGCAGCAGGACTTGAACCCGCGACCCTCGGTTTTGGAGACCGATGCTCTACCAACTGAGCTATACCCCTAGACCTGCGGGCCTCCGTCTAATGTCAAAGCCGGCCAGATGCAAGCCAGAAGTCGTGCACCTCGCCTGGCGTTGACAAGAGCAAGGTTTCCTCTTGCGCAGCGCCGCCGCAGGAGTAGCGTCGTTGGCGCGCACGGAGGGTGCGCCAACAAAATCAGGGGTGACTTATGCACAGAATGCTTGCCGTGGTGGCATTGTGCGCCACGAGCTTTGCGGTCCCGATCCTGCCGACGCAGGCGGCGCCGCTGCTCACCGATGACCAGGCCAACTGCCTGATCTTCCCGATGCTCAAGAAGGAATGCTGGCAGATGGGCGCCGACATGGTCAGCGCGCCGGCCAAAGCCGTCGCCATGGCCGCAGGGGACGCCTCGGATGCTGTCGGCGAGGTCAAGCTTCCGCTGATGTGGTGGAACTGCACCGCGGCCGAATCTGGTTCGGGCCATCTGCTGGACTGCTGACACGGACGGGGGAGGCCCGCACAGGCGCCTCCCTCCCTTTTGCAGTGCGCCGTCCGTGGCTGGCATGTCAGAAGCGTTGCACGTTCCGGTTGCGACAGCGGAAACTGGAGCGGGTGAAGGGAATCGAACCCTCGTATTCAGCTTGGAAGTCAGATGAGCTGATGCTTCATGCTTACACATGCCCACACATCACCCGTGCATTTTCAATACGTTAGCATAGACAGGCAGCACATGCGGGTGCATAGATACTCACCCCAATACCTCACATTTCCGTGCCAAATCCGTGCCAAAAACACATCTGACCGACCTCGCACTCGATAAACTTCCAGAGGGTTTGCACCTCGACACCAAGACGGTGGGGTTTGGCATTCGTGTCGGCGCCCGACGTCGCACCTGGGTCGTGCTCAAGGGATCGAATCGCACCAAGGTGAGCCTCGGTCAGTATCCGGACGTGTCGCTTAGGGATGCCCGGCAGAAGGCGCTGCTGGAGCTCGGCACGCCCGAGTACCGTGCAGCCACCATGACCTTCCCGAAGGCACGCGAGGCGTATCTTGCACAGGACAAGTGGCGTCCGGCCACCAAGCGCGTGATGGTATCGAGCCTCAAGCATTTCCCCTGGACCAAAACGCTGTCGAAGATCACGCATGAGGATGTGCGCCAAGCACTGGATGCGATTCCTCAACCATCAGCGCGCGCCCATGCGCTGAAGGACGTGCGCGCCCTCTTCAACTGGTGCGTGCCTCGATACCTGGAGCGATCGCCGTGTGCTGGCATTCGCATGGAGACGCAGCAGAGCCGCGAGCGGGTGCTCTCGCATGAGGAACTGAAGCGGATTTGGAAGGCCACCTACAAGCTCGACACACCACTCTCACCCATCCTACGGCTCCTCATCCTCACCGGGCAGCGTCGCTCCGAGATCGGCAAGCTCGACGCATCATTCATCGGTACGGATCGGATCACCCTGCCCGCTCAGTTGGTGAAGAATGGGCGGGAGCATGTGCTGCCGTTGACGGAGGTCGCGAAGGCGCACCTCCCGAAGACTGAGAAGGGTCCGCTCTTCCTTGCTCCGGGCCTCGACGGCGTCATCTACGCCGGCTTCGCGTATCATCTGCCGAAGCTCATGAAGCTGAGCGAGACGAGTGATTGGACGCTCCACGATCTGCGTCGCACCTTCGCGACGAACCTGGCTGCGATCGACGTGCCGATCCACATCACCGAGAAAATCCTCAACCACGTCTCTGGCACGATCTCGGGCGTCGCCGCGATCTACAACCGCCACGCGTACTTCGCCGAGATGAAGCAGGCACTTGAGGCTTGGGAAGCGAAGCTCGCGGAGATTGTGGGCCTCGACCTCACTGCCACTCCAGATCATGCTGGCGAAGGTCACTAGGACACAGCACATGCTCTCTGGCATGTGCGTCCTATCCATTCTCCCTCCTCATCATCGGTGAGCTGTTGATGTCCTTAGTGGCAGTGATGCTTGCATCACTGCCACATCAACGCTCCCGATGAAGGTACGAGTAGAGAAAACTACACGTAAGTCAGGCCATCTGAGAATGCAGGGATCGGTTGTATCCCATTGTCACTGCTCACGTTCTGGCTAGATACCTACCTAGCTACAGTGGATAGGTCCGTAGCAAGGTCCGTGGCTAGGTCTAGGCGTCGAGTGATCGCGGCAGAAAGCGGCCGCGCGGGACGCGATCAGCCAGCGGGATCTGTCGATCGAGCAGCTCCTTGAAGCGCGCGACTTCATATCGATGCTCACGAAAAGTGGACATGATATGCTCAATAGGCATTCGCATTGCGGGTCGCCCGTTGTCACCAGCAGTGACAGTTTTCCGGTTTTTGACTGGTACCAGCCAATCCGATGGCTCTAGCACTATGTCTTTTCCGTCCACCCATCGGTTCGAACTCGCGAGCGACACGATCTCGCGTTTTTCGGCGGGATTTGCCAACGAGTAAAGCTGCGCAAGGCTCTTTGTGCGTTCGAAGAATTCCATCGTGTCAGTGACGATGGTCCGACCATCACGGTGAGTGCCCTGCTCCTCCTCGAGCCGCTTGAGATCAAGCAGCAGGTGCTCCTGCTTCTCATGGAAGGTCGCTTCATCAATGTGCTGGTCGACGAACGCGTCGGTCAGACGCGAGAGGCGTTCTTTGGCCTGCTTGATCTTGACCGCGTTCCTTTGCCGTTCCTGGGCGATGACGTCGGTGTGCAGGAACTCCTGCAGCTCACGCTCAATGGTCTCTAGATCAGCACTTGTGAATGTGAACATCGACAGGAGCTGCTCGACCGCCGTGGTCAGCACTTCTTCTCGAAGGCCGGTGGTCACGCACTTGGATGTGTGACAGCGGTAGTAGACATGGCCGCGCTGATGCTCCGGGGTCAGCAGGTACTCGCACGCCGCGCAGCGAAAGAGGCCGCGGTAGAGATCGTCGTGCTTGGTGAGCTTCTTGCCGGTTCGACCCGCCTTGAGGTCTTGCACGGCTGCGAAGAGCGACGGTGATATCAGCGGCTCGTGGATGCCTGGATAGGCTTCGCCCGTGGTACGGACCTTGATGACGCCGCAGTAGAACGGGTTTGCGAGCAGATGCTCGATCGGATGCTTGGTGAGGTATCGACCGGCTGGTGTGCGAACCCCGGATCGACGCAGCTCGGTGACCAGCGTGCGCATCGAGTACTGGCCGGTAGCATAGAGCTCGAAGATGCGTTTGACCTGCGGCCCCATGACGGGGTCAATGGTCTTCGCCTTTCCGCCACCATGGTTGAGATACCCGAGTGGTGCGCCCCAGGGCAGCAGGCCTTGCTTGAGGCGGCCACGGATTCCCTTCAGCGTCTCTTCGCGAAGATTGCGGATGTAGTCGGCGGCGATGACTGCCTGAATGTCGGCGGTGAGGCGCCCACCGCGGCTGCGGAAGTCGAGGCTCTCGGTGGCGAAGTGGACATCGACGCCGGCGTCAGACAGATCGGCGATGCTGGCCCAGTCGCGCAAGTTGCGTGCGCCACGATCGACCTTGTGCAGGATCACGCCGTGCGCAGCGCCCTTGAGCAACAGCTTGACCATGGCATTGAAGGCCGGTCTCCCCGTTTTGGCTGCGGTGATCTTCTCCTCGAACCAACGAACAATCACGAGGTGATTGCGTGCCGCGTATGCCTCGATGGCATCACGCTGCGCTTCAAGCGAAACACCCTCACCTTGCTTGAGGCTTGAGACACGCACATAGCCGAACGCACGCTTGGTGGTTTGCATACAAGAGGGAGTCTGAATCTACCACGAGCGAAACAGTCGACTCGGCTGCGCTGTGGATAGCTCGAGCTATGATTCGGGCTCGTCGCCCCGATCAGCGCCATCGCGCCAGGGCCAACTACCCTCACGGCGCATCCGCTCATACATTCGCTTGCAGAGCGCTAGGTATCGCTCAAGACGCTCGTGGTTGTTCATGTGGGAAGTGTATGTGATGGGTCGTGGAAACGGCAGACCACACCATATGGCTTTTGGACTATTGTTCGCCGGGCGGTAAGTGCTGCCGACCTTATCGGTCGGCAGCCTCGCATCATGCGGCAAACGAATTAGCGTATAGGTACGCTCGTCTGAAACGCTGTCGCTTTGCATCAACCTCGGCGCACATATCGATCACAGCCTTGACTATGACGGAGATCGGCTCTCCGATGGTCGTCCTAATGATTGCACCACCGGGTTTTGCGAGGTCTAAAATACGTACTGGGGTGCTGTTCAGCCTGGAATATACGGGAAATCGATCTAGCCCGAAGAACTCCAGGTCACGTGCTTCATCTTCGGTCAATTTGACCTGCACGACTACCACGTCGTCGAGGATGTGGCTGAATGTTTCCATTTCTCATGTCTTCCCTATCCTTGTAGTGTTTAACCGGACGGGGCGCAGCTAGGGCTGCGCCCCGGTTGCTTGGAGTTGCATGTAAGCTACCGTACTAGGCGACCCGCGAATTCGTGGTCCACGGATCAACGCGCACATACATGCACAATCAGTCAGAACCATAACAGGGAAAATGTAAAGCCCCTTGCACAGGAATGCAAAGGGCTAGCTCGGAAAACCGAGTTTCAAAAGAATGGCGACTTCGCGCAATGCGAGTTCGCAATTTAGTGTCGAGCGGGAGCCACGAACTCCGCGCTCGACGGTCACTCCAAGCAATCGGGGCGACCAATCACAGACCCAAAAAACTAGGTCAGAACTGCTGCCTTAATAGTAAGCAGCACTTCTGACCTGTCAAGCCAAGGCACGGGAACAACTCGACCCGCTGTGGCGTAGGGCGTCGCCGTTGGTATCAAGGGTCATCTGGTAGCCAGCGCTCCAAAAGCCAATTGTACATTGCGCGTTTTGCTCCGCGGGGGCGGAAAAGTCAACAATCAGCGTAACCGAGCCCGCGATCCCAATATGCTTCCACATTTTTGCCACACTGAGAGGCGGCTGAACGGAAAACACTACAGCGGGGGGTTATGAGGGCGTTATGCGACTGCTTCCGCGCGATCCGCGCAGCTTCACCAGTTTGGCGGACACTCCAATATTTACGCTTAGGCCCCGGCAGCCATGTCGACGATTCGTGCCAAATCCGTGCCAAATTTGCTGACGATTTCGGCTAAGTCATGGAGCGGGTGAAGGGAATCGAACCCTCGTATTCAGCTTGGAAGGCTGCTGCTCTACCATTGAGCTACACCCGCGCCGATAGACGCGCTGCGCTTTTAGCGGCTGAAGGGGTCGGCGTGCAAGACCGGCCCGGCATCCCCTGTCCCGCCTCCGACCGCGGCCGCCTCGTCCGCTCCGCGCCTGAAGGCATGGTGGTGGGAGAGGTAGGACTCGAACCTACGAAGGCTTAGCCAGCGGATTTACAGTCCGCCCCCTTTGCCACTCGGGACACTCTCCCGGTCCCATGGGAACCGCCGCTCCGAAACCAAGGTCCAGAGCGCGTGCGGTTTATGCTGACCGCGACCGGGCGTGTCAACTCCGAATGTGACAGCTTCGCTGCCTTGCCGGGGACCGCTCCCGATTTGCCGAGGCGCAGAGGGGAGTGGTCCGGAAGAAGAGCTGCCGGCCGCGCGGTTGGGGGCGACGGCCGGCAGCTGGTGGCCTGATCGGCGGTTGGGGGCGATCAGGCCGTGCGGCGGGGTTGCGGACCCCTGCCGAGTCGGATCAATGCGCCACGACCTCCAGACAGCGGGCGTGTGGCAGAAGGCTCAACCAACCCGGCAAGAGGGCTGGCCGCGTTGACCTGCAGCAAGAGACACCGTCGGGTGCAGGACTGCGCGAGGAAAGAGGCTAGCACCGGTTCGATGACCGCTCGCCATCGGCGGCCGTCAGCATCCCGTAAGCTGGAATTGTGCTAGTTAGGGCCGATGGACCGTCGTGCGCTGCTCGCATTGTTGGTTGTTCTTGTCGCCCAGGGCCCACTCTCCCTGGTCGGGAGCCTTGACGCCTACGCCGATGACGATGACTCCGACGACGATTCCGGCGGCGATGACTCCGGTGGCGATGATTCCGACGACGACGACGACGAGCAGGACGACGACGACGACGGCGGGCACGGAGGGTCGGACGATCATTCGGGCAAGGGGCGTGGTGGAGACGACCAGGACGAGGCACTCAGGGCAGTGCGTTCGGAAGATGCCCTCACCCTTCGGCAAATCCTGGCCTTGTTCGCCCGACAGTCTGACGGCAAGGTGATCGACGTGGATCTCGTTCGACGTCAGGAGGCCCTGATCTACCGCGTGAAGTTCATCGACACCGACGGTCGAGTGAAGCGTATCGAGTTCGACGCATTGTCCGGGACCAGGTTGCGCTGACCGATGCGAATTCTCGTGCTGGAGGACGACAAAGGGATTGCGGCCACAATTCGTGCTGCTCTCGAACAGGCGGCTCTGCTCGTCGAGGTCGAAGCAGACGGCGAAGAGGGCTGGTTCCGCGGCGACACCGAACCATTCGATGCCGTCGTTCTGGACCTGGGCTTGCCGGGACTTGACGGCCTGACGGTGCTGAAGCGCTGGCGCAAGGCGGGTCGGACCCTGCCCGTGCTCATCCTGACGGCCCGCGGCAACTGGGACGAGCGTGTTGAGGGAATCGATTCCGGGGCGGACGACTACCTGACCAAGCCGTTCCGGGTCGAGGAACTGGTGGCGCGGGTCCGCGCCTTGCTGCGGCGGGCCGCTGGCCACCCGGCTCCCGTGATCGACATCGGTGACATCAGCCTCGATACGCGGCAGATGCGCGTGGCGCGGGGCGGGCTACCGGTGCAGCTGAGCCCGCAGGAGTTCCGGCTGGTCAGCTACCTGATGCACCACAGCGGACGCGTGGTCAGCCAGCCGGAACTCACGGAGCATCTCTACTTCCAGGATTTCGAGCTCGATTCGAACGCCATCGAGGTTCTCGTGCGGCGCGTGAGACAGAAGCTCGGGAGCGATGCCATCTCCACACGCCGAGGTTTCGGCTACACCATGGGCGGAGAGACCGCTTGAGGGCCCCTTCCCTGCGGCTCAGGCTGCTGGTGCTCTCCACACTGTCGATCGTTGTCGTACTGGCCGTCGCCGGGCTGTCGATGGCCACGATCTTCGCCAACCATGTGCAACGCAGCTTCGAGAATGCGCTTGACGCGCAACTGGGTCGGCTGGTCGCCCTGGTCGATCCCGATCCGCCGACGCCCGGGCTGTCGCAGTCGATGCCCGACCCCCGTTACGAGACGCCGGCAGGCGGCATCTACTGGCAGGTCAGCGATCCCGCGACCGGCGTTGCCGCCCGGTCGCGGTCCCTGTGGGATACCGTTCTGGTCGCACCGACTGAACTGCCGGTGGACGGGTCCGTGCAGCGCTCGCAGGTCAGCGGTCCCAATGGCAATCCGGCTCTGATGCTGGCGCGCTCGCTCGTCTTCGATCTCGCCAACCCAGCCGAGACCCGCACGCTGCAGGTCATGGTGGCGGAGGATCTCGGGCCCATCGAGGCAACCAATGCCGCATTCAGGACAGATCTCGTCAGGGCCCTTGCCATCCTCGCGGCGGCACTCGTCGCCACCTCATGGATCCAGATCATGCTCGGCCTGTCGCCGCTCTCGCTGATCAAGCGCGGCATAGGCCTCGTGCGATCCGGTGCGACCCGAAGACTCGAAGGGGAGTTCCCGGCCGAGGTGATGCCGCTGGTCAGCGAAGTCAACGACCTCATCGAGGTTCAGCAACGCACGATCGACTTTGCCCGGGACCGCGCCGCGGATCTCGCCCACGGGCTGAAGACGTCGCTCACCCTCCTCAACGGTGAGGCATACAGTCTGCGGCAGGGCGGGAACGACAAGGCCGCCGACACGATTGAGCAACTGACTGCGGGAATGACCGAAACGATTGACCACCAGTTGCGCCTCTCCCGGCTGCGCCACCGTTCCCGTTCCGACTTTCGATCCAGTCCGCTGGCCGCAAACGTGGGCAAAGTCCTTGCAGCGATCAAGGCGACCCCATCCGGCCGTGCGCGCACCTGGTCCGTCGATATTGCCGCCGATCTGACAGTCGCGCTCGACGGCGTGGACCTTGCGGAACTGCTCGGCGTGATTCTGGAGAACGCGGCCAGCTGGTCAAGGTCCCGGGTCTGGGTGTCGGCGACCGCCTCCCATCAGGAGGTCGTCATGATGGTGAGCGACGATGGACCGGGTCTGGGCGCGACTGACCTGGCTCAACTGGGGCAAAGGGGACGCCGCCTCGACGAGACACGGCCGGGCACCGGCATCGGCCTCGCCATCGCGCGGGAGATCGTGCTGCTCAACGGCGGACGGCTCGAGTTCACCCGGGCGGCCGAAGGCGGGCTCTCCGTCAGTGTCGCTTTGCAGCGCACCAGGCCGGCCTGACTCTTGCTGGAAGGCGGCGAACCGGCTACGGCAAGCACGATGAGCCGCAACAAGTTCCCGCCCAAGCCCCGATACGACCCCGATACCGGCCCGGTCTACCTGTACGGCCTTCACACCGTGCGCGCCGCACTGGACAATCCCCTTCGCGACAAGCGCAATCTCCTTGTGACCACCAATGCGTTGGCACGGCTCATGGAGTCGGGCGGCATTGGTCGAATGCGGCCGACCGAGACTACGCCCAAGGAGCTGGATCGGCTGCTCGGCGCCGACGCCGTGCACCAGGGCGTGGCGCTCGAAGTGGAGCCGGTCAGCCGTTTCGGGCTCGACGATGTTCGGAATCCGCGCCTGGTGGTTGTGCTTGACCAACTCACGGATCCGCACAATGTCGGCGCCATCCTGCGCACCGCCTGTGCCTTCGGGGCCGACGCAGTGGTGACGACTGCGCGACACTCGCCGCGAGAAACCGGCGTCATGGCCAAGGCGGCCTCGGGCGCCCTTGACCTGGTACCCATGATCGAGGTCAGGAACCTCGGCGATGCAATCGAGAAGCTGAAGCTGCGCGGCCTGCACGTGGTCGGCTTCGATTCGGAGGCGGCGGCTCCCCTCCGTCCCCGCGCCGACGATGTTGCGTTGGCCGTCGTGCTCGGGGCGGAGGGCAAAGGCCTCAGGCAACGCACCCGCGAGTTGTGCGACGAGATGGTGCGGCTCGAGATGCCGGGCCCGATCAAGTCGCTGAACGTCTCCAACGCCGCCGCGATCGCGTTGTTTGCGGTCACGGCCGGTCGGCCGGTCGCATAGGCAGGCGAGCCGGCCGCGTCGAAGACGTGGCCGGCCCGCGTGCCCTTATGGCAGCACGCAGCGGATCAGCGCCGTGCCGTTGATGCTGATCGCGTCTGGGTTCGACTGAACGATCTCAATGGTCCTTTCTCCCGACTTCAGCGAGGCCCTGCCGTCCACTGCCGGGGCCGCATCGACCAGGGCGATCTCGTTCCCCTGGCGCACGCTGAGCCGGGTGATCACCGCAAAACCGGCGCCGCCGGCCTGATCGACCGTTCCGCACGACGCCGCATCGGGGGCCCAGACTCCAAGATAGCCAACGTCATCGGTCTTGGATCGCGCGGCAAGCAGAGTGTCGGGCTTGAGGCCACCAGCAGGAAGCACAGCCGCGGCCGTCACGGCCTCCGATGCCGTCACCGCCGCCTGCGCATCCGCCGCGCCCATTGCTTCGCCGTCGGTCACCGCCGCGTCGGAGCCCTCCGCTGCGGCCATTGCCGCTTCGGCATCCGCCGCCCCGCGACTCTCGGCCGACTCGACGGCGGGTGCCTCCGAAGTCGGGGACGGCGCGGAATTGGCGGATTCGATCGCCGTCTCCGCATCCGCCCTGCCGCGCTCGGCCGCGGCAGGTGCCGCGTCGTCGGCCTCGGCTTCGACGGCGAGCGCAGCGGCAATTGCGGCTTCGGCGTCCGTCTTGCCCCGATCGGCCGCAGCGGCAGCCCCGGCGGCCTTCTTTTCTTCTTCGGCCTTGGCGGCCGCGGCAGCGGCCTCGGCGGCCTTCTTCTCTTCTTCAGCCTTGGCGGCCGCGGCGGCCTCGGCAGCGGCCTCGGCGGCCTTCTTCTCTTCTTCAGCCTTGGCGGCCGCGGCGGCCTCGGCAGCCTTCTTCTCTTCCTCGGCCTTGGCGGCCGCGGCAGCGGCCTCGGCGGCTTTCTTGTCGGCCTCGGCCTTTTCCGCCGCAGCCTTTTCTTCGGCGGCCTTTTGCTCGGCGGCGGCCTTTTCCGCGTCCGCCGTTTGGGCGGCCGGGGCGTTCGCGGCCGGGGGCGGCGCGCTGTTGTTGCAGGCAGCAACGGCGAGACCCAGGACCAGGGCCAGCGGCAGGCCTAAGGATGTCGAGAGCTTCATGGGCGGTTCCTTTGTGCGGGGCCGGTGCAGATGCACCCTCTACTCGGCTGATACTGGCTCCGCGACGGCGACGCAACATTGCAGCCTCGGCCGCGTCGCGGACCAGGCACGGCCGCCTTGCACCCCGGCCTCCCCGATGCTAGCTAGCCCGTGCTGCCGGTATAGCTCAGTTGGTAGAGCAACTGATTTGTAATCAGTGGGTCGCGGGTTCAAATCCTGCTGCCGGCACCAATCACTTCAATCACTTGCTGATCATTCCTGATGTTTAGCTTTGGGAATATCCTTCTGCGGGTAACGGAAGGGTAACGCTCAGAAGTGGTTCGGTCTTGGGAGCGCGTTCCGAGAATGGGACAAATTGACCTCGTCGGCGACATCCACGGCCACGCAGACGCCCTTGAGGCTCTGCTCCTCAAACTCGGCTATCGGCAGTCCGGTGGGGCTTGGCGGCATGTCACGCGGCAAATGGTCTTCGTGGGCGACTTCATCGACCGAGGCCCCAAGCAGCTCGAGGTGGGGGATCTGGTCCGACGCATGATCGACGCCGGCAGTGCCATGGCGGTGATGGGGAACCATGAGCTGAACGCCATCGCGTTCGCCACCCGAGGCGACAATGGCGAGTTCCTTCGACCCCATTCCGAAAAGAACTGGCACCAACACGCCGCCTTCCTCGATGCTGTCGGGGAAGGTAGCAGCCGGCACCGGGAGTTGATCGACTGGTTCAGGACCCTGCCTCTCTGGCTCGATCTGCCCGCGCTTCGCGTGGTCCACGCCTGCTGGCATGAGGGTCTGAGGTCGCAACTTGCGCAGCAGCTACCGGGCGGACACTTGACCGAGGACCTGCTCCACCGAGCGCACGTGAAGGGCACACCGGAGCATCGCGCGGTCGACGTCTTGCTCAAGGGGCTCGAGGTCTCGCTTCCCTCAGGGATGGCCTTCCGCGACAAGGACGGGCATGAGCGCCACGCAGGCCGCCTCAAGTGGTGGGATGCGACGGCCTCAACCTACCGCGATGCGCTCCTTGCGGGCGACGATGCTACCGGAATGCCCGACGTTCCGATCCCCGACGCCGACCGACTGGTCTACGACGACAGCAAGCCGGTCTTCTTCGGCCACTACTGGCTCGAGGGTATCCCGAGGCTCACGGCGTCGAATGCGGCATGCCTCGACTACAGCGTCGCCAAGGGTGGCTACCTTGCCGCCTACACCTTTGACGGGGAGACCGAACTTACGTCCGAAAAGCTGAACTGGGTCGGCTCTGTAGCCCAACCGGCCAAGTCCATGTGAGTTGCGGCAGGGTCAATCTGGACGATACTTCAGCACTTTGCTAAGTAATAAACATGCCCTTCCAGCCCGGAAACACCTACGGACGCGGTCGACCGCCAGCGGGGAAGTCGCTGAGCGAGGCGCTCCGCGTCGCCCTCGCCGAGAAGCTCCCCGACGGCCGGACAGGCTATCGCGCGGTCGCCGATGCGCTGGTCGCCAAGGCCCGGAACGGCGACATTGCCGCCATCCGCGAGGTGTTGGACCGTGTCGAGGGCAAGGCTACTGCACCGGACGCGCAGCAGGCCCAGCCGCGGCCGATCAACATCAGCATTTTGCCGATCGACGAGGGGCTCATTTAGGCGACCTCGGCTGCCTCTGCCATGCGCAGGCAGGGCACCGTCGCTTCACCTCAGCTTGAGAGGACGACCTCTCCAGATACCGCGTCGGTGATGCCCTTGCCCTCGCCGAAATCGAGGAGCGTGTCGCGGAACGTGTTGAGCGTCGCGATCATCGCGGGTCGCGCGGCGACAAGTGCACTCTGGTTCTCCCACTCTCCGATCAGGCAGTACGACCCTTCGCCCGTCTTGATCATGTTCATCGACACAAGTCCGGCCCATTGGGTCGATACCCCCCTGTGGGCATCGATGAACTCTGCCTCCCGACCGGCCTTGACCTTGAACTTGACGACGTTGAATGCAGGCATCGTTCCCCCCTCGGTGCGCAGTCTCGCAGCATGGGCAGTGCCCCGACTGAAGCAAGCGGCCCAGCACCAAGCTATTGCAGGTCAGCTAGCTCAGGCAACGGTCCAGTGCCGCACCCACTCGGGAACATTCGGGACCAGAACTTGATCTGAGCGGGCGAGGGTCGCCGGGGCTCGGGCTAAGGACCTGCTCTGTCACCGGGTTCACCACATCGAATTCGTCGCTGCGATGGCAGTGCCCAAAGGGCAGCCAAGAGATCTTCAGCGGGTCGCGGGGCGAAAGCAAACGTCAGGAGGCGGCCTTCGCCCAATTGGGCGCCGGGAGGCCGACACCATGCTGACTAGCGCGAGACAGTCGACGCGTGCCGCGGCTCAAAACCCGACTTCAGTCGATCGGCGATCTCTGCGAGGCGGCCAAAGGTCGTTGCGATCGTGGACCAGACGCTGGGCTTGGCGTCGTCGGGGCCGACCTGAGCGTCGACGAACTCCTGATACATGTCGGCGAACCCGTTGGTGAGCGGCAGAGGGGCCGCACTGGCGGAGCTCAGGGAGACGAAGAGCGCGTCGAGAGTGTGCTTGTCCATGGCGATTTCCTTCGGGTTTGGATGTGGGGCCTGCGTTTCGATGAGCGGGCGTTGTCGCCGCGTCATGGCAACTGGGGTAGCATCGCGGCGAACGGGACAGCTGTGACGGACGTCACACCAGATTGGGGGGAGCTTTGAGGGATACGGCTCGGATCGAGGCAGCTCTGCGGGCCTCCTTCATCTTTCCGCTGCTGGGGCCGACGGAGCGGCTCAGCTTCATCCAGTCCGGCCACTCGCGCCG
>JAYRZA010000033.1:0-53133 GCA_041916695.1 Devosia sp.
CAACCAGCGCTGACCGGCTCCCGGTGCCGCCGTCCGGGGGACGCCCCCCGGCCGGGGGCGCCCCGGCGGGCACGCCGGCCACCGACGGGACCGCGCGCAAAAAAGCCTTGCACCATCGCCCCCGCCCCCCTATCAGGGCCGTTGACGGAGAGGTGGCCGAGTGGTCGAAGGCACGCCCCTGCTAAGGGCGCAGACCTCAAAAGGGTCTCGTGGGTTCGAATCCCATCCTCTCCGCCAGACTTCCGCTCATTCTCCGCACGCACGAGAAGCGACCACATGCCCTGGAGTGCGTGGGCGCTCCTGGCGTGTCCTTCCAGGGACGCCCGGCCCCAGGTCAGGCGGGCACGCCACTTTGCCCGCGCCTTGGGTCGCGAGCGACATATATTCCAGCGTCGGAGAAACGGCGCCACCCCAGTGGCCCGCGCTGCGACCATCCGTGGAAGGTCAGCCGGGCGCAGCCGCCGGCCGGACTACTGTTTCGACACGCCTACCTCTCAAATGGGAGGTGTCTACCGCTCCGCTTGTGTGGCAGAACGTCATCGTCAACGGTCCGTGCCAAGTCTTGCGCTGGCGCGGATACTGTTGAGTTTCGGTCGCTGCAGTCGAGCGGCCACGAACCGGGGGCTGCGGGGGCAGTACGAAGGTCAGATGACGAACCGACCCGATCCGACGCAGCCCTATGTGCTGCAGACGAACCACCTGGTGGTCGTGGAAGTCGCACTCGATCCGGCACTCGTCAGGGCAACCCTTCCGGATCACCTCGAACCGTCCGCGGACGGCCTGGGCTTCGTCCTGTTCTACACCGCCGGCGGAAGTGGCGACGAGCCGCCGAGCAGCGCCTGCTATGCCGGTGTGTTCCTCAAGGGGCGGGACGCCCCGGACGGGTCTCCGGGGATTTTCGTCGCCCATGGATACTACTCCAGCGAGGAGAACCTCGCCGTTTCGAGGAGCTACAGCCTCCGTTTCGTGCTCGGGTCGGCCGAAATTGCCGTCGATGGCGACGAGGTCAAAGCCAGCGGCGGCGAGAAAGGGAGCCCCGTCATCGCGCTGCGCCTCGCCCGGCGACCGGACCGCCCACCGCTGACGCTGGGCACGCACCAGTACTACGGCGAGCGGGAGGGCGGCCTGACGACCTACTCCCTTGCCTTCGCCGCGAGGGTCTTTCCTTGCGAGATTGCGGCCTTCGAGCCGACCGCATCGGCGCCGCCGCTGCTGCGCGCGCTGGCTGCCGGGTCGGTCATCCGGGCGATGTACGTGCCGAGCATGCCGCTCAGCTTCAGCCGTCCCCGCCCCATCGCCAGCCATGAGCCGGTCACGTCGTCGGACGCCTCACATCGCGCCATCCTCGATGTGCTGTCGGACCTCGGGCGTGCCGCCGCCATCGTGCGGGAAGATGGGACGGTGCTGTTCATGAACCTGCAGGGCCACTCGGCGATCGGTGCATTGCTGCGGGCCGGCCGCATCGCGGCGAAGTCGGCCGAGGAGCAGAAGAGCCTCGCGCTGCTCATCGCGGACGCCGCGCATGGGCGGCTGCACAGCCCGGCCGACCGGATGGTCCTGCATCGGGGCGCCGACGATCTCCTCCTCGTCCAGGCGGCCAATTATCGGGGCGGATGGCGGGGGCATCCGACCGCCCTGCTGCTGCTCAACGATCCTCGCGAGCGGATCGACGGCAGTGCGCTCGGCGGTCTGCAGCTGCTGGGCCTCACGCATGCCGAGGCCCGCATCGCGGCGGCCATAGGAGACGGGCAGTCGGCCGGCGAGGCGGCAGCGGCTCTCGGGCTCAGCCAACACACGGTCCGCTCGACGCTCAAGCTGATCTACTCGAAGCTGACGATCTCCAAGCAGACCGAACTGGCAAGGCTGGTCGAGCAGCTCAGGTGGCCGGGCTAGCGCGGGCCGGAGCGCATCGGTCGACGCGCCGCCGCCCTAGGTTTCGCGCAGCCGGGTCGAGGGTCGGGCCGAGAGCGCGCCCCAGGTTGCGGCGATACCGGTGACGAGGGTCAATCCGAGCGTCGCGGCGACGACGCCGAGGAGCAGAAGCGGGTCGGGTCGGAAGGTGCTCTCGAGCACGATCGTCACCAGGGCCCAGGCGCCCGCAACGCCGAGGACAGCCGCAAGGACCGCCGCCATCAGCCCGATGACGCCATATTCGATCAGATAGAGGAGGACGATGTCGCCGGTGGTTGCGCCCAGGACCTTCGCCACGATCGAGTCGGCCTCGCGCTGGCGGCGGCCGCTGGCCAGCGCACCGGCGAGCACCAGCACGCCGCCCGCGAGCGCCACGATGCCGACGAGACCCACCGCGGTTGCCACCGATGCGATGAGCCTACGGACGGCGCCGACCGCCTCGTCGATGGGCAGGAACACCAGGTCGGGGAAGGCTGCGGCGAGCTGTGCCTCGACCTCGGCCCGACCGTCCGGCCGGATCTTGAGCAGCCCGAAGCTCGACTGCGGAAAGCCGTCGAGCGCGCCGGGCGACAGGACATAGGGGAAGTTCACCCCGCCGCGCTGCCACTCGAAGTGCCGGAAACCGATCACGGTGGCCGAGACCGGCTCGCCATAGACGGTGAAGGTCAGGACGTCGCCGATCTTCAGCCCGAGCTGCTGGCGGATGTCATCGGAGGGAGCGACGAGGGGCGGGCCGGAATAGCCCGCGCTCCACCAGGCGCCCGCCGACAGCCGGGATCCGCGCGGCACTGCGTCCGACCAGGTCAACGGCACTTCGTCACCGAAGTAGAGCGACATGTCCTTCGGCGGCTCGCTGAAGGGGGGAGGCGGCCGATCGTTGAGCAGAAGGTCCGTGGCGCGCAGCACGGGGAGGGACTCGAAGCTCTCGATCCCCGGGCTTGCGGCGGAAAACTCGGAGAGAGCCGCCACCTCGTCGTCGAACAGGTCCAGGTAGACGAGGCTGGGGGCGTCGACCCGAACCGAGGGGTCGAGCTGGTGTTGCAGGTTGTCCGCCGTCAGCGCGATGACGAGGAGCAGGGAGACCCCCAGTCCCAGCGCGAGAATGACCGCCGACGCAGGCGAGCCGGGGCGGCAGGCGGCGCGGATGGCATTGCGCACCGCCGCGGCGCGGACCGGCGGCACCGACTCGAGGCCGCGCCGGATCAGGCGCGAGGCGACACGGAGCAGGACAACCGCCAGCGCGACCCCGAGGCCATACCACAGGACCACGTCCGCGCGCCCCACATCGAGCGTGGCGACCAGGCCGATCAACCCCAGGCCGGCGAGGATCGGCAGGCCGACCCCGGGCTTCAGCAGGTCCTGCCAGCCTCGCCGGCGGCGCGGTCCGGGACCCAGCGCGCGGAACAGCAGGGCCGGCCGCAGCAGCCGGATCCGTGTCAGCGGCAGGTAGGCGAACAGGAAGCTGACCAGCACCCCGAACACCGCCGCAAGACCGAGCGAGGCGGTATCGACGGTGGGCTGCAACGCCAGGCCGACGGCCGGCCCGATCAGCGGCAGGGCAAACCAGGTCACCAGGACCCCGGCGCCTCCTCCGATCGCGATCCCGATCAGGGTCAGCACCAGGATCTGCAACAGGAAATGCAGGACGAGGCGCAGCCCGGTGGCGC
Source organism: Devosia sp. (assembly GCA_041916695.1). Classification (GTDB taxonomy): domain Bacteria; phylum Pseudomonadota; class Alphaproteobacteria; order Rhizobiales; family Devosiaceae; genus Devosia_A. The sequence continues at coordinate 3,579 of JAYRZA010000033.1, forward strand.
CGAGCGCCCGCATCGTGGCGATGGCGCGCTGGCGTTCCAGCACATAGGCAGTGACCGCGTTGGCGACGCCGACCCCGCCGACCATCATCACCGACAGGCCGATGATCGAGAGAAAGCGCCGGAACATGCCGTAGTACGAGGCCAGTTCGTCGGTGGCGTCCCCCGGCGCACTGAAGTGCCAGCCGGCATCCGGCGCGACACCGCGGATTTCCGCGGCGGCCCGCCCGAAGTCGATGCCACCGCCGGTGTCGATCTTGTAGCGGTAGCGGGCAAGTGAGCCGGGTTCGAGAACGCCGGCAGCGTCGAGGGCGGTGATCGACACCAGCACCGGATAGCCGATCGCGATGCCCTGGCTGACCTGGTCGGGAACCGACTGCACGATACCGCCTATGGTCAGCCACGTCTCCCCCAGGGCCAGGCGATCGCCGACCTTGAGGCCGAGCCGGTCCAGCAGACCCGGAGCAACGAGGGTACCCGGACTGCCATCGTCGGGCGACAGCTGCCGGGCCAGCGGCACCGTCCCGACGGGCTCGATGGTTCCGAGCAGCGGGTAGGCGGGGTCCACGGCGCGGACAGCGGCCAGGACGCCCTGCCCGTCTTCCCCGTGCACCCGCCCCATGAAATCGATGACCTCGGCGACCCGCCCCAGCCGATCCATCGCGGCGCGCTCCCGCTCGCTTGCCGGGCGATCGGTCAGGCGGGCCTCGATATCGCCGCCGAGCAGGACGCGCGCGTCGCGCGCGAGCGCCGACTGCAGCGCGGCACCGGCCGAGCCGACCATCGAGATGGTTCCGACGCCCAGCGCCACGCAGGCGATGAGGAGCCAGAAGCGCCGGAAGTCGCCACGCAGGTCGGCCAGTGCCACACGCACGATGCTGGAAAACAAGCTGCCCACGCCAATCGCCCCTGTTTCCGAACTTATTCTCCCGAGGCCTCCGACAATTGACACAAATCAAGGTGGACTGGACCTCGACGGGTCTTCCTCGAGCCAGTCCCTCCTGCAACGGTTGGGGCCGGGCGGCGGGAGGAGTCGCTCGCGTTACGCCTCGGGGGCACAGGTTTGAACATCGCAGGTTCCAGCGTGCTCGTCGTCGCGGCCGACGAGGGCCATCATTTCGCCAAGTTCATCGAGGTGCCCTACCGCATCCAGGGCAAGAACCGCTTCTGGGTGCCGCCGTTGCGCGTGCAGCAGCGCGACCTTCTCGACCGGGTGAAGAACCCCTTCTACCGGCATGCCGAGATCCGGCTGTTCGTTGCCTATCGGGCGGGACGGGCCGTTGGGCGCATTGCCGCCATCAGCAACCGGGTCCACAACGAGACACACCAGGAGCGTGCGACGCTGTGGGGCTTCTTCGAGTGCATCGATGACCTCGAGGCGGCGTCGGCACTGTTTCGCGCGGTGGAGGCGGCGGCGCGCGGCTGGGGCCACACGTTGCTGCGCGGCCCGTTCAATCCCTCGGTCAACGACGAGATCGGGCTGCAGATCGATGCCTTCGACCAGCCGGGCTACGTAATGATCCCCTACAACCCCGCCTGGTATGTGCCGCTGGTCGAGGCCCAGGGCTTCGTCAAGAGCGTCGACCTCTACTGCTTCCGCATCGACTCCGCCTCCGTGTCGGAACGGCTGAAGCGGGTGGGACCGGCGGTCGCTTCACGGGGTGGCGTGCACTATCGGCGACTGACGAGGGCCAGCCTGACGCGTGACGTCGACCGGATCTGGGCGATCTACAACTCGGCCTGGGAGCGGAACTGGCTCTGGGTGCATGCCACCCGCGAGGAGTTTGCGCACCTGGTGGACAACCTGGTGCAGATCGCCGATTTCGACCTCGCCTGGATTGCCGAGACGGCAGCGGGCGAGATGGTCGGTTTCTCCGTCGCGGTTCCCAATATCAACGAGGCGCTGATCTCGATCCGCGACGGCCGGCTGGCCCCGTTCGGCTGGGCAAGGCTGCTTTGGGCGAGCCGGCCGGGCGGGATCCGCAGCCTCAGGTTTATGGTGATGGGCGTGCTGGCCCCGTGGCGCGGCCACGGCATCGACCTGGCACTCAACTACCATCAGTTCGTCGAGGCCGGGCGCAAAGGCTACGAGCGCGGCGAGATGAGCCAGATTCTCGAGACCAACCTGCCGATGATCCGCGCCGCCGAGGCGCTTGGCGGCGAGCGCTACAAGACGCACCGGATGTACGAGAAGCCGGTACCGGCGGCCTGAGCGTGCCGTCTGGCGAGGCTCTCCCGCGTCCCGCATTGCCCCAGCGGTCACGCCTGCCGTGGCGGCCGCGTTCGAAAAATCAGGTAAATACTTCCTGAATAGATCAGCGGACATTGACTGTATCCATGCCTGGTTCCGGCAAAAACAATTGCCAGTACCCGACAGTGCGTCAAATACAGCACCTCAAGCTTACAGACAGCTGACAGTCGCGGTACGGGGACGGTCAGTCTGCCCCTGATAGGGTGAGTCCATTGCGCATCGTCGCATGAACAAGGGAGTTCCACTCGTGAAGACCGCAACCGCCACCTCGCTCGCAGTTCTGCTGCTGGCGCTCACCGCCAACGCCGCCTCGGCAAAGAGCATCAAGAGCGATGTGCCCGACGAGGCGCTCGCTGCCTATTGCGCCACCGTCCCGCTCAACAGCGAGACCTTCGCCTCGATCACCCTCCCCGACGGTACGGTGCTGACCGGCAGCGTCCACTGCGAGGCCGAGGACCTCATCATCGGCAGCGACGACATCAACGACCTGCCGGACGACAGCGACGGTCGCCTCGACGACGACTCCGACGACGACTCCGACGACGATTCCGATGACGATTCCGATGACGATTCCGATGACGACGACGACAACTCGGGCCACGGGTCCGACGATGACTCGGACGACGATGACGACTCCGACGACGACAATTCCGGTCACGGCAACAGCGACGACGACTGATCCATGACTTGCGGGCCGGCCGGAGGATCACCCGGTCGGCCTGCCCCCGCAATCGTCGGCGCCGATGATCTCGATCGCGGGGTCCGGCATCCGGGTTCCGAACTTGTCCGAAGGCCCGCCGACGAAGGGCCGTCTCACAAGGACAACTCCTCCCGCCAGAGCCGGTTCCCGGCCGCTCCGATGTCTCCCGCCAGCGCGGAGTCATGGGCCAGGCGGGAAACCGCGGCGGCGAACTCCGACGCGGTCTCGGCCGGAAGGTAGTGCCGGCCTGCCTCGGCGCCGAGTCCCCGCACGCCCTCGGCAGTGGAGATGACGGGGCGACCATAGGCGAACGCCTCTATCGTCTTGAACTTGGTGCCGCCGCCCGCCCGGAGCGGCACCACCACCGCCAGCGCTTCGGCATAGAGCGGCGCGAGGTCGGACGGATCCGCAATGAGGTCTATCCGTGGGTCGCCTGCGAGCCGCCGGCGCAGTTCGTTGCTCGGCTCCCTTCCCGCGACAGTTACACGCAAGTGAGGCAGGTGCGCGAGGAGCGGCGCCACCGCGTTCGCCAGCAGGGTGGCCGCCTCCACGTTGGGCGGGTAGCCGAGCGAACCGATGAACAGCACGCGAAACGGCTTCGCGCCCTTCAGCAACGGCTGGGGCGCAAGCCGGTTCCGGAACTCCGCGACACGCGGCCTGTGTCGCCTGCCGATACCGTCCAGGTCTTCGCGCGCGGCGAGGTGGATGGCGTCGTAGCGCGCCAGCAACACCCGCTCGGCCAGCCAGTACTGAACCGCGAGATTCAGCTCGTGCAGTCCGGCACGCACGTTGCCCAGCCTGAAACTGCATCGGGCGATCGACAGGCGCGAGCGGCTTTCGAGGTCGTCGAGGTCGACTTCCGCCCGAGCGGCCGGAAGTTCGGCCCTCACCACGCTGGCGACCTCGTGCAGGTAGAGGCGGAACACCACGATCCGGACCGGCCGTATGGCGGCCAGCCAGTCCAGCGCGCCCCGACGCCGGTCCGTCACCTGCAGGAATTCGGCGTGGAAGCCGGATCGCAGCGCAAGGATCGGGAAGGCCAGGGACGACCGCCGTTGCCGGGGCGCGGGGCGCCCGACCGCGAGGACGTGCACCGAGGCGGCGCCCGGCACCACCGGGGGGGATCCCACCTCCCGTTCGCTCGCCAGCAGCACGTGAACGGCATGGTCCCGGCCGAGCACGTTGAGCCATGCCCAGGCGCGCAGGCCGAGGCCGGCTCCGCGAGGGTCGGGAACGACCGGCGTGATCAACAGCAGATCGGGGCGTTCAGCCATGGCGCCACGGTTCTTCCAGGCCTTGCGTGGCAATCATGCGACACTCCGCACGCATGCGGCTATGCCGACCTGGTGCCGCCCGACCGAAGTCGGCGGCGAAGTGCTCCGGCGGCCCTTCGGCCACCGTGCAGGAGCTGGTGGCGATGGAGCTCGGCCGACTGCATCAGGTAGCGCAGTCGGCTCGGACGGGCGGCGGCCGGCAGGAACCGGCGGGCGTGCTCGGCATAGGTCGCGGCCGCAAAGGCCAGGTAGTCCTCGGTCAGCAGCTCGCCGTTGAACGTGCAGAAGTCGCGCCGGGTCGGCTCGAACCACAGATGGCTCCAGAGGTGAAGGCTGTAGCAGTCCTCGCCCAGGGCCCGGCTACGCAGGAAAAGGTCCGCGAGCCCGTCCGGCGTCCAGTCCAGGGCGAAAAAAGACGTGCTCGGTTCGACATGGATGAGCTCGGGATGGCTCAGCGAGAGCCGGTGGGGCAACAGCGTGGAGTGATTGCTCCAGGTGCCATCGAACGCATCCCAAATCCGGTCGAGCCACATCTGGCAGAAGCCGGATCGCGGCGCCGCGCCGATCAGGGCATTGCACAACGACCCCTCTCCAGCGGCCGTCAGCGGCGATGTCTCGCGGCCCATGACGCACGCGTGGTGCCGCAGTTGAGCAGGCAGCGGGTGCAGGAACAGCGTGTCCATGTCTGCATAGATGCCGCCCTCCCGCAGCAGTATCTCGAGCCGCACGAAGTCCGACATGTGTGCGTAGCGATAGGCGGCGATCCCCGCGTCGGCATACGCATATCCGTCGGCAGGCGTGACCGGCTCGATCGGCACGAGATCGAGCTGCGGCCTGATCTCGTCCCATAGCGGGCCGAAGGGCTCGTTCCGGTAGTGGAAACGGACCGCGTCGGGCCGCATGACCTCCAGGCAGGATCTGAGGCAGACGTAGTGCATCAGGTGGAACGGTTCGGTCTGCTCGCGCAGTCCAAAGACGAACTGGTAGACGTTCGGGATGAGCGGCGTCACGGCGCGAGCGCCCTGTGCCAGGCCGCGATGATCTCGCCTTCCGAAAAGCGCGAGCGCAGCCGTTGCGACAGGGCATGAGCCTTCAAGGCGGCCTCCTGCCGCCTTTCGAACACGCCGCGCATCAGCTCGGCCGCGTGGTCGATGTCGGGTTCGGCCCAGCGGTCGCTCGGTCGGTAGTTTTCGCGCCAGATCGGTTCATCGACGGGAACCAGCTCGTAGTCGACACGATGGGAAAGCTCCGGGTCCAGGAAATCCCACTGGCCGCCGTAGCCCGTCATGATCACCGGCTTCCCCATGAGGGCAGCGTCGAAGGCACCCAGCCCCCAGCCCTCCGTGCGGGCCAGCGACACGTAGCAGTCGCCGCGTCGATGCAGCGCCAGCATCTGGTCGTCATCGAGCGACTCATCGGCAACCACCGCGATGGGCGGCACCGGCCCCCTGCCCTTCAGCATCCGGCCGAACTCGACATGGGGCGAGGGGTGGCGCCGACGGAAGCCGTTGCGCCAGTGACGATGCAGGCGCGTCACGTCGTTGCGGCTGGTCTTGACGATCAGCGAGACGGGGTCGCCCGCCGAGAACGCCTGCAGAAACGCCTTGATCACCAGGTTCGGAGCCTTGCGGTTCGACCAGTGGCCGATGGTGTAGAACACGAAGCGCTCCGGCGCCGTCGCACCCGCGGGAAGCCAGTCCCGCGACGACCCGTCGGGGACACGATCCGGCGCCTCGCCGAACTGGCTGAGGTGCGGAACGACGTGGACCGGGACGGTAACGCCGGATCGGCGGAAGACCTCGACGTTCCAGGTGCACGGTACGATGACGCCGTCCAGTCGATTGAGGATGGCGGGCCAATGGTCGGGCAGGCGTTCCAGCTCCCACACGGTGTAGCCCAGCACGCGCCTGCCCCGGCCCCGCGCTTCGGCGATGGCCGGTGCGTAATATTCGGGCACGGAGTGCAGGACCAGTGTATCGTAGGGGCCTCCCGTGTCCATCAGCCGCGCCAGCAGCGGATCGTCGGGGCGCCAGCCGAGGGAGGGCGCATAGCCGCGATCGCCGGGCAGCATCGGCACCCAGGAGATCGGCACGCCTGCCCGGTGGAAGGCGGCCAGGTAGGATTTCGCCGCGATCGCGTAGCCAGTGTTGTCCGCCCAGGAGACGTATCTGACCTTCACCTCAGCGGCCTCGCAGCGCGTCGAGGTGGTAGCGGGAGTAGCCCCTGATGAGCCCGGCGAGGCGCGCTGCAAACGACACGCCACGCCATGGCGGCCAGCTGAACATCTGCAGTCCGGCCGAGGCGACGGTGCGGGCCCCCCAGCGGAGCACATGCGTCCCTGGACTCTTGGCGACCAGCGCGCCGTCGCCGATCGCATAGCTGTGGAAACGCTTCGCGGCCCAGGCGGAAAACGGCGGAATCTTGGTCGGATGCTGCATTCGGATGGCCGGGTCGAAGAACGCGCAGGCGTGGCCTTCGGCCGCGAAGAGCCGGAGAACGAGTTCGATACCTTCGGCCGCCGGATACCGCGCACCCGGACCAAAGCGTTCGTCGAAGCCGCCGGCCGCAGCAAAGGTGTGCGCTTCCACGAACAGCGTTGCCTCGGTTACGGAGCGGAACATGGTGGAGGGCGTGAAGGCACTCGGCTCGGTGCCCCAGCGCAGCACGTTTGGTGCTCCCGTCTCGTCGACGGTGCGACCGGTGATGACCCTGAGTCCGTCTTGTCCCGCCCGGACGCGCTCGAACTGGGCCAGGGTGTCCGGAAGCAGCTCACAATCGTCATCGGGAAAGCCGAGCCAGGCGCCCTGCGCCAGGCCGGAACCGTGGTTCCGTGCCCTTGAAGCGCCGCGGAAGCGGACCCGCTCATGTCGGATCCTCAACCGAGCCGCGAAACCGGGGATCAGGGCGGCGACCCGATCGTCGTCGTTCTGGTCAACGACAATCGCTTCGAAGTCAGGGGCACCCTGCTGATTGCACAGGCTTTCCAGGCACGCCCGGAGCGTGCCCTGGTCCCCGAGGGTCGCGACAACAAGGGTGAGCTTGACGTCCGGCCTGCCTCGCAATTGGTGCTGCAAAATCCGTACCGGCCGGCTCCGAAAGGGGTGTGAGCATGCTAGTGCACGACCGATCCTGCCTGCAAGCTCGGACCCGAAACGCGGTGGCGACGCCTTGCTCCGTTCCCGCCGGGCTGCCGGGAAATGGTCACCATCGGTAACCTTTGCCGGGTAAAAGGTGGCCATGATGAATCGGACCTCCAGCGTGCGTGCCAAACCCGACAACGAAGCGGTTGAGCCCGGAACAAGGAAGATGGCGGCGGGAGAACTGCGGGCCATCAACGAACGGGCCGTTCTCACGGCAGTGGCGGCCGGCGGAGGGCTCTCCGGGGCAGAGATCGCGCGGCAGACCGGGCTGGCCGCGCAAACGGTCTCGCGCATCCTGCTCGATCTCGAGAGCGCCGACCTCGTCCTGCGCGGCGAGGTCCGTCGCGGCATGCGCGGGCAGCCGGCTACCCCGATCCTGCTCAACCCCGATGGCGCCTACTCGTTCGGCTGCGAACTGGGCTGGCGGCATATCGAGATCGTGCTGCGCAACCTCGGCGGCGAGATCCTCGCGCGGCATCGACGCGACTACCCCTTCCCAGATGCACGAACCGTGTTCGACGAGATCGGCTCGCTCGTCCAATCGATGATCCCGTTGATCCCGGCCGAACGGAGGGCGCGGCTGGCCGGACTTGGGCTGGCCATGCCGGGCAGCCTCGCACGCAACATCGACCTGGTCGGCGGCGGCGCGTCCGATGCGGCGCACTGGGTCGACCTTGACCCCGTCGTCGAAACGGAGCGCGCCACCGGCCTGAAAGTCTGGCTGTTCAACGACGGCAATGCCGGCTGCTGGGCCGAACTGACCGCCCTGCCGCGGCCGCGGCCGACCAACATGTGCTACTTCCTGGTCAGCACCTTCATCGGGGCGGGGATCATTGCGGACGGGCGGCTGTGGGAGGGGCCCTCGGGCAACTCCGCCAATCTCGGCTCGATGCTGGTCACCGACCGCGACGGCCGCGAGAACTTCGTCCACCTGCTCGCTTCGCTCATGGCGCTCGAAACGAAGCTGTTCGTCGCCGGGCTGCCGGTACCGACCGGCGATCCGATGCAGTGGGACTGGCCGGCCTTCGAACCGGTTCTCAGCGAGTGGATCGAGAACGCGGCGCGCGCCATCGCCCTGGCCATCGCCAATACCGCGGCGGTATCGGAACTGCATTTTGCCGTGGTGGACGGGGTCATGCCCCGCCACATCGTCGAGCGGCTGGTGGACTCGGTCCGGCGCCAGACCAACGACCTGCCCACCCTGACCTTCAGTCACCCCGACATCGTGCAGGGTACCCATGGCGTCATCGCCCCGGCCATCGGCGCCGCCCAGCTGCCGGTCCACCGGCAGCTGTTCTCGCGCGAGGTCGCAGATCTCGCCACGGCCGAGCGGTAACCCGGCCGATATGCCACGCCAATTGATTAAAGTTCGCTCGGATCGAGCAGCTTTCGCTTAGCGGATTAAGTTCATCTTTGGGAGGAATTTAATCGGGGGCCCGATTTCGGGCTCCTGCGCGAGGCTTTTGCTGTGTCCGACGTGTCCGTTCCTGATGAGATTTCCCTGCGAAACGCCCGTGACTGGGCCGAAAAGCTGGTCGCCATGGTGGTGACGGGAGCGGATGTGCGCCTCGACGGATCGCGGTTCACCGCGGTCGACGTCGCCGGCGTCCAGCTTCTCTTTGCCGCGCACAGGACCGCGCGGGACCTGGGCGCCCGCTTCTCGGTCCGCCTGGCGCTCTCCGGCGCCCTGCACGAGGCGCTGGTCAAGCTCGGCGTCGCCGGCGCGGACGGGCGGCCGAACCTCGATTCCCATCCCTTCGAACTGCAACCAGGACAGGCCGCATGAGCAAGACCATCCTCACAGTTGATGACTCGGCATCGATCCGTCAGATGGTCTCGCTGACGCTCGCCGGCGCCGGCTACCGCGTACTGCAGGCGACCAACGGCTCCGAGGGCTACGATGCCGCGGTCAGCGGCGGGCCGGACGCGGTCATCACCGATCTCAACATGCCGGTGATGAACGGCATCGAGTTCATCCGGAAGTTCCGCCAGCACCCGGCCGGCCGGGGCGTGCCGATCATCCTCCTGACCACCGAATCCGATGCCGAACTCAAGCGCGAGGCCAAGGAGGCCGGCGCGACGGGCTGGATCACCAAGCCGTTCCAGCAGGAGCAGCTGCTCGCGGTGATGAAGAAGGTGGCGGGAGCATGACTCAGCCCGACCCCGCGCACACCTTCCGCCAGGAGGCGGGAGAACTGCTCGAGCAGCTCGAGTCGGTGCTGCTCGACCTGACGCACCGTCCGGACGATGCCGACCTGATCAACAGCGCCTTCCGCGCGCTGCATACGATCAAGGGCTCCGGCGCCATGTTCGGCTTCCAGCGGGTCGCCGACTTCGTGCACGAGTTCGAGACCGCCTTCGACCATGTCCGCAAGGGGCGGTCTCCGGCCAGCGCGGCCCTCGTGGCAATCGCGCTCGAGGCCCGTGACCACATCGACGCCCTGATAGCCGACCCCGCGACGACCGGTGGCGACCGAATCCTCGAGTCCCTGCGCCGCCTGGTGATGGAGGCTGCTTCTGCCCCCTCCGGCGACGCGCTGCCGGAACAATCGGCCCCCGAGGCCACCGGCCACTGGCGCGTCACCTTCCGGCTTCCGGCAGATGCGCTGCTCAACGGCACCAATCCGCTGCTGATGCTGGACGAACTGCGCCAGATCGGGCCGGCGGAGGTTACCGCGCTGCCCGCGGCGGTCCCCGCGCTCGACGCGCTCGACCCCGAGACCCTGTATCTGGGCTGGCAGGTCGACCTGGTCGCGGATGATCCTCGCGCCGCCATAGAAGATGTCTTTCTCTTCGTCCGGGACGACATGGAGCTCTCCGTCGAGCGCCTGCCGGCCGTGGCGCCCGCTTTGGCGGTCCACGCCCCCGCGCCCGACACCGTACCGGCCCAGGACCGTTCTCCGCAGAACGCGCCCGCCGCTCCAGCGGGGCAGCCGGACCGTTCAGCAGCCCCGTCGCTGCGGGTGTCGGCCGAGCGCCTCGATGAACTGATGGACCGCGTCGGCGAACTGGTCATCGCCCAGGCCCGCCTGACCCAGATCGCGACCCACAGCGCCGACCCCGGCCTCATCGCCATTGCCGAGGACCTCGAGCGTCTCTCGTCAGGGCTCCGCGACACCACCATGGGCATCCGCATGGTGCCGATCGGCTCGCTGTTCTCACGCTTCCGCCGGCTCGTCCACGATCTGTCCATCGAACTGGGCAAGGAGATCTCCTTCGAGACCGCCGGCGAGGAGACCGAACTCGACAAGACGGTGATCGAAAAGCTCTCGGACCCGCTGGTCCATCTCATCCGCAATGCCCTCGATCACGGCATCGAGGCGGGAGACCGGCGCCTCGCCGCCGGCAAGCCGGCCGGCGGCACCGTTCGTCTGTCGGCGGTCTATGCGGGTGCCGAGGTGGCGGTGAGCGTCACCGACGACGGCGCCGGACTCGATCCCGTCCGCATCAGGGCGAAGGCCGAAGAGGCCGGCCTGATTACTGCGGACTCCCGGCTGACCGATGCCGAGCTCTACCAACTGGTGTTCGCCCCGGGCTTCTCCACCGCCCGCGAGGTGACGGCCCTGTCCGGCCGGGGCGTCGGCATGGATGTGGTCAAGCGTACCGTGGAGGGCCTGCGCGGCAATATCGAGCTGGCCTCGACCCCCGGTGAGGGAACCACGGCGACGCTGCGCCTGCCGCTCACTCTCGCCATCATCGACGGCATGCTGGTGCGCGTCGGCAATGGTCGCTACGTGATCCCGCTCGCCGCCGTGCAGGAATGCGTCGAACTGCCCGACGCCTTTGCCTCGCTCGCGAGCGGCCGCAACTTCCTCGACATCCGAGGCAGCCTCGTTCCCTTCCTGCGCCTCCGGGAAGTGTTCGAGTCGCCGACCCCGCCCGAGGCGCACCAGAAGGTGGTCATCGTCTCCTCCGGCGAGGGTCGGGTCGGCCTCGTCGTCGACCAGATCATCGGCAACAGCCAGACCGTCATCAAGCAGCTCGGCAAGCTGCATTCCGGAGTGCGTTCGTTCTCCGGCGCGACCATCCTCGGCGACGGCACGGTTGCCCTCATCCTCGACACCGCACACCTCGTGACGTTCGGGCAGTCCTATGTCGACCAGTCCCGCGCCCGCCTCGGGAGGGCCGCATGAGCCAGAACCTGCCCGCCGCGCCGCTGAAGGCGCTGACCTTGCGGCTCCACACCGAGACCATGGTGCTGCCGGCCGAGATCGTGCGCGAGATCCTCGACCTCGTCCCCATCGCCGAGGTCCCGAACGCACCGACGCTCGTGGGTGGCCTCATCAACGTGCGTGGCCGCGTGGTGCCGCTCGCCGACCTGCGCGTGGCGTTCGACATGCCGCGACCGGCCCCCGATCAGGACACGCGCATCGTGGTCATCGAGATCGAGGTCGATGGGGAACCCACGGTGGTCGGGCTCCTCGCCGACAAGGTCTACGAGATCACCGAGATCGGCAGCGACGCGATCGAGGAGACGCCTCGGGTCGGCATGCGCTGGCGCCCGGAGTACGTCCGCGGCATCGCCAAGCGCGACGGGGGCTTCCTCATCATCCCCGACATCAACCGCATTCTTGAAACGCAGGGCGCCCGCAGCGCGCCGGACACAGCCCAGGAAGAAAGGCTTGCATCATGAGCAACGCAGTCAACACCCGTCCCTCCGAACCCCGGCGCCGGAGCTATCTGCGCTCCATCGGCGGCAAGATCGTGCTTCTGCAACTGCTGTCGATCGTGGCGATGATCGCCATCGGCGCGGTCGGCTTTGCCGGCATGAATACGATGCACGGGGAAATGACATCGCTCTACAATGATCGGGTCGTGCCCATGGCGCAGCTGCGTGCCATTTCTGACGCCTACGCCGTCGAAGTTCTGGGCATGGCCGAGAAGGCCGCCAGGGGCGTTGTCGGACTCGCTGAGGCCGGCGAGACCGTCACCACCGCGCGCGCCACCATCGAGAACGAATGGACCGCCTATCTGGCGACCTACCTGACCGAAGACGAAAAGAAGATCGTCGCGGACGTCCAGTCGCTGATGGTCCCGGCCGACGCCGTCGTCGGACGGATCGGCACGATGATCGAGAGCCGCGACCTCACCGGCCTCGCCAACATCGTGGCCAGGGACGCCTACCAGGCGCTCGATGCGCTCAATGCCCGCCTCGACGACCTGGCCCACTACCAGACCGTGGTTGCCGAGCAGATCGAGCACGAGGCGGAATCCCGCTTCGAGATGCTCACCTGGGTAATCGTCGGGGTCAGCGTTGCTTCCGCCCTGCTGGCCATCTTCGCGGTCCTTCTGACCTCCCGCGGCATCGTCAGGAACCTCAGGGCGGCCATCGGCCTCGCCAACTCGGTTGCGGCGGGCGACCTGTCGTCGACCCTCGAGGTGACGTCGAAGGACGAAACGCGCGACCTGGTCGACATTCTCAACGGCATGACCGCCCGGCTCCGCAGCGTCATCGCCGAGGTCACCGAGGCCACCCGCAACGTGGCTTCGGGCAGCCAGGAGATGTCGGCAACGGCCGAGCAGCTGAGCCAGGGGGCCACCGAACAGGCCTCCTCGACCGAAGAGGCGTCCGCCTCGATCGAGCAGATCGCGGCGACCATCAAGCAGTCGGCGGACAATGCGAACCAGACCGAGCAGATCGCCCGGCAGTCGGCAACCGACGCCATCGCCAGCGGCGAGGCCGTGGGCAATGCGGTGGCGGCCATGCAGACCATCGCCGAAAAGATCATGGTGGTGCAGGAAATCGCCCGGCAGACCGACCTGCTCGCCCTGAACGCGGCGGTGGAAGCGGCCCGGGCCGGCGAACACGGTCGCGGCTTCGCCGTGGTTGCCTCCGAGGTGCGCAAGCTCGCCGAGCGCAGCCAGGCCGCCGCCGCCGAAATCTCGACGCTGTCGGGTTCGACCGTCAAGGCCGCCCAGTCGGCAGGCGAAATGCTCGGTCGGCTGGTGCCCGACATCCAGCGCACCGCAAACCTCGTCGAGGAGATCTCCGCCGCCAGCCGCGAGCAGAACGCCGGCGCCTCGCAGATCAACAGCGCCATCCAGCAGCTCGACAAGGTGACGCAGCAGAACACGGCTGCCGCCGAGCAGATGGCCGCGTCCTCCGAGGAGCTGGCGAGCCGCGCCGAGCAGCTGCAGGCCGCGATCAGCTACTTCAAGCTCGACCAGCAGCCGGCTCAGGCCACTGAGGAGCGTCGCGTCGAGGCGCCCGCCGCTCGGCGCAAGCCGAGGGCAGACCTGCGTGCGCAGGTCATGGCGGCCGCGCCGCATGTCGCCAGGACCCCGGCACGCCCAGTCTCCGGCGGCTTCGACCTCGATATCGGCGAGGTCGGCGATGATCTCGACGAACAGTACGTCCGGCGTTCGGCTGCCTGACCGGGGACCGAAATGACCGAACACGCACAGTTCGTGACGCTGGGGGTGGCGGAGGAGATCTTCGCCGTTCCCGTCGGCTCGGTGCAGGAGATCCTCGAGACCCTGCCCATCACCCCCCTGCCCCAGGCGCCGGCAAACCTGCTGGGCATGGTCGATGTGCGGGGACAGACGGTTCCGGTGGTCGATCTTCGCCTGACGCTGGGCCTTCCGGCCCGGGAGGATACGCAGAGCACGCGCATCGTCGTGCTGTCGCTCGGCGGGCCGTCAGGTCAACAGCATCTGGGCGTGCGGACCGATCGGGTCTTCGAGGTCACCGAACTCGATGACGGGGCCATCGAGCCCCCCGCCACCCTGAACGGCCAGTGGACAAACCACGGCATCGTCGGGATCGGTCGGCGCAAAGGCGCCTTCGTCACCGTCGTCGACTTCAGCCGCATGATCGGCGGCATCGTGCCGCATTGAGGCGCCAGGAAGGGCCACAGCCATGCATCGCCAAAGCGCTGTCTCGAGCCTCTACGAGGAATCCAGTCTCCGCCCGGCCGACTATGACCGTCTGGCGGGGCTGCTGAACCAGCGCCTCGGCATCAAGCTGCCTTCGAACAAGCGCAGCATGCTCGACGTGCGCCTGCGCGGGCGCATCCGGGAACTCGGCTTTGCCACCCACGACGCCTACTGTGATCACCTGTTCGGCGAGGGAGGCCTCGATGCCGAGATGCAGCATCTGGTCGATGCGGTGACGACCAACAAGACGGACTTCTTCCGCGAGCCCGACCACTTCGACCTGATGCGCAACCGCCTCGTGGCGGAACTGCTGGCGCTGCGCCCCCGCGAGTCGAACCCGCGCCTCAAGCTGTGGAGCGCCGCCAGTTCCAACGGCGCCGAGGCCTACACGGCGGCGATGGTTCTGCAGTCCATGGCCGACACCTACCGGTTCCGCTTCGCCATCCTGGGGACCGATGTCTCGATGCGCGTGCTGGCTCAGGCGCGCACGGCCGTCTACCCGATCGACATGGTCGGGCCCGTGCCGGCCCGCCTCGCCGAGCGTTTCGTCCTCCAGTCCCGCGACGCCCGCGCCGGCACGGTGCGCATCGCACCCGAGCTGCGGCGCCTCGTCCGGTTCTCGGCCCTCAACCTGATGGACCGAACCTACGATGTCGACCGCGACGTCGATATCGTCATGCTCCGCAACGTCCTCATCTACTTCGAGAAGGCCGACCAGGAGGCCGTCATCACCCGGCTGCTGGGGCACGTGAGAACCGGCGGCTTCCTGTTCCTCGGCCACTCCGAGGCGATGATCGGCAGCAGCATGGGACTGGAGCAGGTCGCGCCTGCTGTCTTTCGCAAGGGTTGATCCAAATGAACCGCAAGATTCGCGTCCTGATCATCGACGATTCCGCCTCCGTCCGACTGGCGCTGAGCCAGATCATCGACGCCGACCCCGAACTCGAAGTCATGGGCACCGCGTCCGATCCCTATGTCGCCGTCGAGCGGCTTCGGAAGGAGACTCCGGACGTCATCTTCCTCGACATCGAGATGCCGCGGATGGACGGCCTCACCTTCCTGAGGCGGCTGATGGCCCAGCGCCCGCTGCCGGTGGTGATCTGCTCGGGCGTCGCGGAGGCCGGGTCGGACATGTGCCTCAAGGCACTCGAGGCGGGTGCCGTCGAAGTGGTCAGCAAGCCGCGTATCGACACCGCGCAGTGGCTGCACGAGTCCAGCGTGCGCATCTGCGATGCCGCAAAGGCAGCCGCCCACGCCAAGCTCGGCGGGCGGTACAAGCCCGCCCCGCCAAGCATCAAGATCGAGGCGAAGCTGACGGCCGACGCCATCCTGCCGCCGTTCTCGGAGTCGCGGCTGGCGGCGGCGCGAGCCACCCTGCCGCGAACTGCGCCGGTGATCTGCATCGGCGCCTCGACGGGGGGGACCGAGGCGATCCGCGAGGTTCTCGTCGGCCTGCCGCCGGGTTGCCCCGGCATCGTGATCGTCCAGCACATGCCCGAGAAATTCACCGACGCCTTCGCGCGGCGGCTCGACACGCTCTGCGCCATCGACGTCAAGGAGGCCGAGCACGGCGATGCGGTAGTGGCCGGTCGCGCCCTGATTGCACCGGGCAACCGTCACCTGAAGCTGGTCCGGCACGGCACCCAGTACCTCGTCGAAATCGTCGACGGTCCGCATGTCGCCCGCCACCGTCCCTCGGTCGACGTGCTGTTCCGCTCCGCCGCACAGGCGGCCGGCAGGAATGCCGTCGGCGTCCTGCTCACCGGGATGGGCGACGACGGCGCACGGGGCCTGCTGGAAATGAAGCAGGCCGGTGCCCACACCATCGCCCAGGACGAGTCGACCTCCGTGGTCTTCGGCATGCCCAAGGAAGCGATCGAGCGTGGCGCGGCCGATCAGGTCCTGCCCCTGCACGCAGTGGCCGGGGCGATGACTATGGCAGCCGACCGCCCCGAGCGGCTGGCAGGTGTTTCGTGATCGCTCCTGGAATCGGACATCCGTCGCTCCCTCCTGCCTTCCCGGCGGGGCTCGGCGAACTCGGCCTCGGACAGGCCAGCGCGCGGATCGAAGCCGGCTTCCTCGCCGCGGGCGAGCGCCTCGCCGGATGTTCGCAGGTGCTGGAGCGGCTTCTGGCCACCTTCGACGGACTGGTGAGTCAGCACGAGAGTCCCGACATCGCGGACGCCGCCACCGGACTCGAGGCGGTCGTCGACGATACGGGCGCGGCCCTCGGCACGCTTGACCGTGAACGGCGTCTCCATGCCGATCTGCTGGCCGCCGTGTCGCGGTCCGCGCGCCCGCTGGGCGACCTGCGCCGCACCGTCCGGATGATCGGCATCGTTGCGGTCAACGCGCGGGTGATTGCCGCCCATACCGATGATGCGGATGGCATCGAGGTCTTCACTGTCGACATCCGCACACTGTCGGCAGCGGCGACCGAGACGGTTGCCGAGTTCGCGAACCGGCATGCCAAGGTCGTCGAGGCCCTGACCGCCAGCATCGAGCAGCGGCAGCGGTTCGAAGCGCTCTACCGCGGACGACTGGAAGCCCTCCCCGCCGGCCTGACCTCGGCCCTGGAGCGGCTGCGCGACTGGCGAACCCAGTCCGCCTCGGAGGCTGGGGAAACCGCACAGCTGACCCGCGGCATTTCCGTGTCGCTGGGGCAGGCGGTGATGTCGCTGCAGATCGGGGACTCGACCCGGCAGAGGCTCGAACACGTCGATGCCGCCCTCGAGGATCGGGATCGTCCGGACGCGAACTATGTCGCGGCACTGGTCTCGCTGCAGACCGCGCAGCTCGAGGCGACGATCGACACTTTCGAGGCGGAGACGGCCAGCGCCATCGCTTCGATCGACGGCATCGCCGACGCCGTCGAGAACATCGTCCGCGGCCGCGGCACGGCCGCTAGGGGCGGTGGCGTGGCCAGCCCGCTCGGCGCGGTGACGCAGATGGTCGACGAGGCCGTCGGCGTGCTCGAAGACTGTGCGGCCGAGTTGCAGCAGTCCCAGCGCACCATCGACACCGTCAACACGGCCATCGGCGAACTGATCGGATATGTCGAGACCGTGCGCCGGATCGAAACCGAGATGCGCCTCGTGAGCCTCAATGCCGCCATCCGCTGTGCTCGCCTCGGAGACCGGGGTCGGGCGCTGGACGTGATTGCGCAGCAACTTCGCGAACTGACGCGGGAGACGGTCAGCTCGGCGAGCGAGGCCATGGCCGGCCTCGAACAGGCGGGCGGACTCATGGCCGCGATGGGCGATGGTGGCAGGGGATCGCATGGCCTGGACGCCGTTCGCGAGCGCGCGAGGCAGTCGCTCGGCAGTCTCTCCGGCATCGATGCGGACGCCGCGGCGGCACGGGCTTTGCTGGCCACCGATGGCGGTCTCATCGTCCGCGACCTCAGGGCGACCACGGGCCTGCTCTCGGATCTCGACGCCGTCACCGAGGCGCTTCGCGATACTCAGCTCGAACTGACGGCCCGGCTCCCCGAAGAGACGCCCGACTTCGAAGCGGTGGCCGGCGCCCTTGCCGTCCTCCGCGGGCAATACAGCATGGCGCAGGAGCGCGAAATCTTCGATCGCGTCGTCGGGACGACGATGACCGACGAGCCTGCGACGGATCAGGGCGCCGACGACTTCCTGTTCTAGTCGGTTCTGGTCCTCGGGCGATGGCGTCGAGGCGCCTCGGCGGCCCATCCGGGGGGGCCGGGCGGCAGCCGGCTGCCGCGCCCCCTCCTCGTCCCGCTCAGCGGTAGCGCACCTGGTTCCAGCGATGGCCGAGCAGCGAGAGGATGATGATCAGGCCGTAGAAGAACTGCACGTAGAAGCCCGACAACCCGACCCCGACGACGCCGGTCTGGATGAATGAGACGGTAAAGGCGCCGATGGCACTGCCGATGACCGTTCCGATACCGCCCCATGGCGCGGTGCCGCCGACAAAGACCGACGCCAGACCCGGGAGCAGGAAGCTTTCGCCGGAGGTGGGCCACCAGGTGTAGTTGATGAAGACGGCGAAGACGCCGGCCAGCGACGCGCCCAGTCCGACGAAGACGAAGGTCTGCAGCCGCACCCTTCGCACGTCGATACCCATCTGCTGGGCGGCGTCGGGATTGTCGCCGACGATGTGGACCCGCACGCCGAAGCGGTGGCGGTTGTAGATGAGCGAACAGACCACGACGAACAGCAGGACCCAGAAGACCTGCAGCGGAATGCCGAACAGTTCGCCGGCGAAGATCTTGTAGGCCCAGCTCTGCGGCAGGGTGACCAGCGCGATGGAACGCCCCTCGGTCTGGATCTGGATGAGGCCCCGCATCATGAAGTTCATGCCGAGCGTGGCGATCAGCGAGGAGAGGTTGGCGTAGACCACGAGCCAGCCGACGCAGAGGCCGAGCACGAGCCCGGCGATGATGGCGGCGACCAGCCCCACAAGAGGATCGAAGCCGGCCTGGACCACCAGCGCAAAGACCCAGCCGGTCATGCCGATGGTCGCGGGAAAGGACAGGTCGATCTCGCCCACCGTCACCACGTAGACCAGCGGCACCACGACGAAGAGCACCACCGGCAGGCCGATCAGCACGGCGCGATAGATGCTCCACTGCGAAAAGACCGCCGGATTGCCGACGAAGAAGACGGCGACCATCAGCAGGAAGACGAGCAGCGAGCCCAGTGCCGGACGGTTATCGATGAGGAAGCGGCGCAGCCGGGACTGGTCGGCGTGCCGGCCATCGGCGAGGCGGCGCACGGCATTGGCATCGAGCGTGCGCAATGCCGGCGCCTCATCGTGGGGTTGGTCGGTCATGCGGCATCTCCGGGATGTGCCCTGCCTTCCGTGGGGTGGGCGAGTTCTTCCATGAACTTGATGAGGGCCTCGGCCGAACCGAGTTCGGCCTTGGTGATCTGGGTCGCGACGCGGCCGCGATCGAGGACCACGAAGCGGTCCGAGATGTCGTAGACGTGGTGGATGTTGTGGCCAATGAACAGGATCGATCGCCCGGCGGCCTTCGCCTGCTTGACGAAATGAAAGACCTTGGCGGTTTCGGTGAGCGAGAGGGCGGTGGTGGGTTCGTCGAGGATGATGAGATCGGCCTGGTTGTAGATTGCGCGGGCAATGGCAACGCCCTGCCGTTCGCCGCCCGATAGCTGGCCGACGATCGAACTGGGCCCGAAGACCTTGGAGGTGAAGCCAATCTCGCGCATCAGCCGCGATGCTTCCTCCCGCTGCCTGCGCACCCTCAGAAAACCGAGCGGTCCGACGATCTCGCGCCCCATGAAGATGTTCCAGGTGATGGTCTGCTGCACGGCGAGCGCCCGATCCTGGAAGACCGTCTCGATGCCGGCCTGCCGCGACTTGGCGGCATTCCAGCCGGTGACCGGCTTGCCGCGCACCAGGATGTCTCCGGTCGTCGGGGGCACCGCCCCGGCCAGGATCTTGATCAGCGTCGATTTTCCGGCGCCGTTGTCGCCGACCAGACCCACCACCTCGGCCTCGTCGACATGCAGGTCGACCCCGCCCAGGGCGTAGACCTGTCCATAGGACTTGGTGATGTTCCTGAGCTCGATGATCCGATTGCTCATGGGCCCTCGCGCAAAGACAGGGAGGGACCCGACCCTGCGGCCGGGCCCCGGGGAGAACGACGTCAGCGAAGGCCCTCGATCGCCAGCGCGGCGACGGCCTCGTAGTTCTCGGGCGTCACGAAACCGGCGCCGGTATCGACATTCATGCTGCCCAGCCCGTACACGACCTGCTGGCAGAGCGAGAGGATGGGCATGTAGCCCTGCAGGAATGGCTGCTGGTCCGAGGTGAGCTGGACCCAGCCGTTCTTGAACGCATCGATGATCTGCGGGCTGGTATCGAAGCCGATATTGATGATGTCGCCCGCCTTCTTTCCGGCCGCCTGCATGTAGGTGGCGGCATTGCCGAGCGGCTGGCCGCCGGGATAGGCGATCAGCTTCACATCGGGATTGGCGGCGATGGCCGCGGTGATCACCGGGATGCCCACATTGGGATCGGTGCCCAGGCCTTCCGGGCTCTGCAGCTTGACCACCTTGAGGCCGGCCTCCTCGAAGGCCTGCAGCGTGCCCAGTTCGCGCTCGGCGCGCTCGATCTGCGACCAGTCGCTCATGACGATGGCGACATCACCGGACTTGAGGCCGAACCGGCGAATGGCCTCCTCGCCGAGCGCCCTGCCCTGGGGGTTCTGCTGCGCGCCGACATAGCCACCGCCGAACTTGCTGGTGACTTCGTCGACCGGCACGTTCTGGTACATCATCTTGATGCCGGCCTTGGAGGCTTCCTCGGCCAGCGGCATGATCGCCGCGTTACCCGGGTGGCCCATCATTGCGATTCCCTGCGGCTTGGCGGCCACGGCCTCGCGCAGCTGCTGCGTCATCCGTTCCGAGCTCCATCCGGAGAAGATGTAGTCGACCTTGGCGCCGAGATCCGCCTGCGCCTGCTTGGCGCCATTGTAGACGATCGAGGCGAAGGCATCGCCTTCCGCGCCGCCGGCGAAGAAGCGGATGGTGACATCGCTGCACCACTTGTCGCGCAGCGTCTCGGCCAGCACCGGGCCGGTGACGGCCGCCATGGCGATGCCGGCCATCGCGGTAGTGGCAAGGGCCTTGAAGACAGTCCTGGACATTGTCCTTTTCATATTCACGTCCTCCCGAGTGTGCATTGCGCACAGGTTGAGTGCCGTCCCCTCCGGCCGGCACGAAATGCGTCGGATCAGGCGAGCGAGGGATCGCCGCCGTCGTAGCGGGCCGACAGGTCGACGAAGTCGCCGCCCCGGCATTGCTTGAGGTAGTGCAGCGCCCGCACCTGGCCGGTCATTTCCAGCTCCCCGCGGTAGACCGGGTCGTGCCAGCCTTCGATGTCGATGCTGCCGGAATAGCCGGCGAGGCGCAGTTCCGAGATGATGTCGGTCCAGTTGCTGTCGCCGAAGCCCGGCGTGCGCATGAAGACGAACTTCTCCCTGCCGAAGATGCCGTGCTCGCGGATCACCTCCCGACGCACGGTCGCGTCCTTGCCGTGGACATGGAAGAACCGGTGCGCCCACTTGCGGATCTGCGGCAGCGGATCGATCAGGTAGACGAGCTGGTGGCAGGGTTCCCACTCGAGCCCGAGATTGTCCCGGGGCGTTTCGTTGAACATCAGTTCCCAGGCGTCGGGATTGTGGGCGATGTTCCAGTCGCCGCTTGCCCAGTTGCCGTCCATGGCGCAGTTCTCGAAGGCGATCCGCACGCCACGGTCGGCGGCCCGGCTCGCCAGTTCGCTCCAGACCTGCCGATATCGCGGCAGGCTGTCGGGCAGCGGCCTGCCGCGCAGCCGGCCGGTGAAGCCGGCAACGCAGGTCGCACCGAAGTGGTGGGCGTTGTCGATGCAGTCCTTCCAGCCGGCCAGGGTCAGGCGATCCATTTCGCCGTCCTCGAGAGGATTGCCGAACATCCCGATGGTCGAGATCGTGATGTCGCGATCGCCGATCCGGTCGCGGCATCGCTTGCCGAGTTCGGCAAGGTCCTGGCCGCCGGTGGTCTGCCAGAAGAACGGCTCGAAGCTCTCGAATCCCAGATCGACGATCTGCGCGATGTTCTCCGGGGCGCGACCGTCGCTGGCCTGGATCATGGTGCCAATCCGGATGGACTTGGCCGGGTCCGTCATGGGACGTCCTCCGTGGCGATGCTTTTTCGTGATCCGGTGCGGGCGCTCTCGATGGCGCAAAGGACCATCGCGAGGCTCCTGATGTTGTCGGTGCCGACAGTCTCCGGCGCGTGGCCGCCATCGATCGCCGCGAGGAAATCGGCGATGACGCTGGCGTGACTGTGCGTCTGCGCGTCGGAGGCGGGCGGCAGCACCCCGGTCGCGGCCAGGGGGCGATGGAAGCCGTCGGTACCGGCCACCACGTGCGCTTCGAAGCGCTCCCCACCGTCCCAGAGCAGCGTGCCCTGCGTGCCGATGATGCGCCAGCTGCTCTCCCAGCTGGTGTTGGCGCCCTCGGCCGCCCAGGACCCGCGATAGGTGAAGACGACGTCGTCGCTCATCTCGAAGATGGCGGTCGCCGCGGCGCCATGGGCGTACCAGGAGCCCCGCGGGTTGGTCTCGTGGCAGTACACCGACAGGGCATCCTTGCCCGAGATGAACCGGGCGGCATCGAAGGTGTGGATCGCCATGTCGAGCAGCAGCACGTTCTGCATGGCGTCGCGGAAGCCGCCGAAATGTGCCCCGATGAAGAAATCGGCGTGCAGCGCCGTCAGCTCACCGAGGACGCCGCTGGCAAGGGTCCGCCGAATGCGGCGCACGCCCGGGATGTAGCGGCGGTTCTGCACCACGGCCTGCAGGCGTCCGACCGACCGCGCCAGGGTGATCATCTGTCGCGCCTGCTCGAGCGAGGTGGCCATGGGCTTTTCGGAGAGCACGTGACAGCCATGGGCGAGCCCGGTCGCCACCACGTCGTGCCGGGCACCCGGCACCACCACGTCGAGCAGGATCTCGGGCCGGGTGGCGGAGAGCATGGCCGCCAGATCGGTACCGACCGGGAGGTCGAGCCCGAACCGGTCGCGCAACCCGATCGCGGCCTTCTCGTCGAGATCGACCAGACCGACGATGGCCAGCTGTCCGGCAAGAGCCTCGGTCCGGATCGCTTCGATCCAGCCGCGGGCCATGCTGCCGCAACCTGCCAGAACGGCACGCCTCATCTACTCCCCTCCGCGCTTACATTTTTCCTTCGGAAGCGCTATCGATCTGGTCGTAAGCGCTTCCGTTTTTTCCGTAAGCGTTTACGACGCTATTATTTGCCTGCCGCTCGTGTCAATAGGCAGCCGAATTCGCGAGGGTATCGCATGCGCGGCATTGCACGGCTTGCCAAGGAACTGGGAATATCGACGGCAACGGTGTCGCGGGCGCTCAACGGCAAGGCCGATGTCAACGAGAATACCCGTACCCTCGTGCTGGAGGCCGCCAAGCGACTGGGCTATGCCCCCAACCAGGCCGCACGCGCACTGGCGCAGGGCGCGACCAGGGCCGTCGGATTCATGATGGACCTCGACCGCGAGACCGCGGCGAGCAGCGAATACTTCTTCATGGGCGTGTTCGATGGGGTCCAGTCGGTGCTGACCGAGCACAACCTGGACCTGATGGTGCTGCCACGGCCGACCAAGGAGAAGTCCGTCGACTTCCTGCAACGCTACGTCTCGCGGGGAGTCTTTGACGGCATGATCCTGGCCGCCACGCAGCGGATCGACCCCAGGATCGAACTCCTCGAGGCGGCCGGCATTCCGTTCGTCACCCTGGGACGCAGCGACAGCGGCCACGGCTATCCCTGGATCGATCTCGATTTCGCCGGCGTCGCCGGTGCGGCGATCGATCGCCTGGTGGCGGCGGGCCACCGGCGCATCGCCGTGACCATCCCCACCGGGGGAATCAACTTCGCCTCACTGTTCCTTGCCGCCTATCGCGACGCCCTGGCGCGGAACGGCATCGGATTCGACCCGGCGCTGGTGTTTTCGCGCGGGCGGAACGAGGACGCCGGCTACCTGCTGGTCGACGAGCTGGCGGCCCTGCCCGATCCGCCCACGGCGGTCCTGCTGATCTTCGAGACGCTGGCGATCGGCATCTACCGCCGGCTCGCGGAACTCGGAAAGCTGCCGGGGCGCGACCTGGCGATCATCGGCTTTCGCGATGAGCCGACCGTGCGGTTCCTCGTGCCTGCGCTGACCTGCTTCAGCACGTCCCTGCACGCCATCGGCGAGGACCTGGCGCAGGCCCTCCTGGATCGCATCCGGACGCCGCCCGCATCCTATGTGCCGACGCAGAGGCTGGCCCCGCTGCAGCTGCGGCCCGGCAAGAGCGGATAGGTACGGCCCGGCAGCGGGCCCGGCACCTGCTCCGTCACGGAGACGCGGGTGCCGGCGCGAGCGATCGCTGATGCCTCCACCCCTGCAACCGTCGCCACAGGTACCCTGCCGGCGAGAGCTTCACGGCGCTGATCGACTCGATGGCAATGCCCAGCATCCGGGCGCCGGCATAGGGCACGAGCGTGCTCTCATCGAGCATCCGTGCGGTGTGAATATGGAGTTCGGCCAGTTCGGGAAGCTGCTCGGCGCGCCGTCCCGATATCGCTGCGATGAGGATGATCCGTCCCTGCGAATCTCGGGTTTCGACCAGCGGGGCGGGCACTCCCGAGAGGCGGAGCGTGGTGTGCCGCGCATGCTCGGGCGGGGTGGCCGGGGCGAGACGGATGCGCAACTCGAATGCGGTGCGCCTCGGCAGGCGGAAATAGAGAACCGTGTCCGGACTGTTTCCCGTCCAGCGCCAGCGACAGACGAGGTGTCCATCCGCGACCAGTCGCTCACGGGCGTCCAGATTCTCGCCCAGCACCGCGTCCCACGCCTGCCATGTCGTCAGTACCGGTTCCCAGTCGGCCGCCTTGTGCAGGATGTGCCGGCGCAGAGCTTCGCGGTGGCCGATCAGCGCCAGTGCCGGTTCGGTCCGCCCACGCTCTGCCAGGGCCGCCATCTGCCGCTCGTAGATCTCGCTGGCGAGCGCATAAAGGGCACGGTCGGGCGCCAGGATTTCGTCGAATTGCGCACGTTCATCCGCGGTGAATTCGATGCGCTTCGGGCGCCTGGTACCGGAGTTCCGTCGATGCGCGGACGCAGGAGGCAGGATCGAGGTGATTGCGCAAAGAGCATCTAGCGAGCGCTCGTGGTCTTCCATCAGGCCGATGAAGAACATCCGGCGAAGCGCGCTCAACGCTGCGTTCCGGACGCTGACGCCGGGATTTCTCTCGCGCCAGGTCTGGTGGTTGCGCGGCATCCCGTAGGCGAGCTGAGCCTGCTGCGAATCGACGCCCGGACCTTTCAGCCAGTCCAGAAACACGCATGCAAGTCGCTCTCCTGCGTCGAGGCGGGCGATGTACTCCGCGTGGCGCCTCTGACGCTCCTGCACGACGAAGAAGAAGAACGCCGAAACGACCCGGTCCTCGGGCTCGCGCAACCAGGTGAAGAGGTTGGCATCGGGAGCAAGCAGGTCGCCGATGGAGACACCGGCATGAGCGCTCAATGCTTCGAAGCGGCCGAAGTCGTCACCGGCCGCCTGGGCGTCCCATGGCCTGGTGTAGGCGTCGCCCTTCAGTCTGCTGGAGACCGGATATGTCCTCTCCCCCGGAAAGGCGTTCTCCATCGTCAGCCGCACGCTGGTTCCCGCGGCCTTCGCCACATGCACGAAGCAGAGTGGCGCGCCCGGGTGGTAGGGGCGCTGCGGAAAGTAGCTGCCCGCCGAGGGCAGCATGTCGAGCAAGGGCTCTGCGGTCACGGTTGGGGGGACTCCACTCCGTCCCCAGTCTAGCATCGAAGCCGGGGATCGGAATTGGCCGGAGGGGGGATATGCCCAGCCGTCTCGCTAGTGTCGTGGACAGGGCCTGTGCATCCGCGACGTACGCGTCGAGAACGATCAACAACCGACCTGGTCGCATACCTCGGAATCCAGATGCCCGCGCCTCGGCAACGCCCCCTGTGGCCTCGCAACGATTCCGCGCGCCCACAGTGCCATTGCGATTCCGGTTCCGGCAAGCCGGTGGCGCATCACAGAGTCCTGAAGGCCCGCGTTTCCGGACGGAAAGGCCCTGCTCCCACCGGAACGGGATAAGGCCGGAGAAGGCCTTCCCCACAGGCGATCCGCACATGGGGCGGACGGGCGCTTGACAGGGTTCCCCCTCCCGCCGTATGACATCGGTGTCATGACATCGGTGTCACAATGCCGTGCATGACGGGAGGGTCTGTTGGCAACCATCTACGATGTGGCCAAGGCGGCAAACGTCTCGCCCAAGACGGTCAGCCGCGTGCTCAACGGCGACGCCCCCGTCGGCGCGAAGACGCGCGACGCCGTCAATGCGGCGATGGCGGCCCTCGGCTACGTCCCGTCCAACGCGGCGCGCATGATGCGCTCCAACAAGTCGGGCCTCATCGGGCTGATCACCGGCGCCATCTCCACGTCGCCCGAACCCGTGCAGCCCGCCGGACTTCCCGAACTCCTGCTCGTTCAGGGCATCCAGCGGATCATCGGGGCAAGCGGCAAGACGCTGATGATTGCCGACTCCGGCGGGCGCTCCGACAAGGTGCCGCACCTGATCAAGACCTTCCTCGAACACCGCGTCGAGGGGCTGATCTACGTGGCCGAGTATCATCAGGGGGTTCAGCTGCCGAGCCTGGGTGAGGACACCCCGCTGGTGCTGACCAACTGCTTCGACCAGCACGGCACGCCCGCGGTCGTGCCGGACGACCGGCGCGGACAGCACGATCTGGTCCGGCGCCTGGTCGCGGCGGGGCACGAACGGATCGCCTATCTCACCCTCAGGGAGGACATCGTGGCGACCGGCCTGCGCAAGGCCGGCTACCGCCAGGCGCTGGCCGAAGCGGGCCTCAGCTACGACCACGGCATCGTACAGTGCTGCGAACTCGACAATGCCGAGGGCGACACGCAGGTGCTCTGGGATGCCATCGACCGGATGCTGCAGCTTCCGGATCCGCCGACGGTGTTCTGCTGCGGCAACGACCGCATGGCGCTCAGGGTCTACGGCATCCTCAGGTCGCGCGGGCTGCGCGTGCCCGACGAAGTGTCGGTGGCGGGCTACGACAATTACCGCGTCATCGCGGAAACCCTCTATCCGCCGTTGACGACGGTGGAACTGCCCTACTCGGCCATGGGTGCGCGCGCCGCGCAGCGCCTGCTCGGCCTGATATCCGGTGAGAACCGGGGGGACCGGGGAGCCGCAATCGTGGCCGGTCCAGTGTGCTGGCGCGGCTCGGTTACCGAGCGCCGGCCCAGCAATCTCTCCAGACTCAAACTCATCAGGGAGGACTAAAAGTGAACAAGCTCGGACTATTCTCGGCGGCACTGCTCGGAGCCACGCTTCTGAGTGGCGGCGCCTTCGCCCAGACCACGCTTTCGATGTGGTACCACGGCGCCGGCAACGAAGTAGAATCCAAGATCGTCAACCAGATCATTGCCGATTTCAACGCCAGCCAGGCCGACTTCAAGGTCGAACTGCAGAGCTTCCCGCAGGCCGCCTACAACGACAGCGTCACGGCCGGCGCCCTCGCCGGCAACCTGCCGGACATCCTCGACGTCGACGGCCCCGTGATGCCCAACTGGGCCTGGGCCGGCTACATGCAGCCGCTCAAGATCGACGAGAGCAAGATCGCGAGCTTCCTGCCCGGCACCAAGGGGATCTGGAACGGCCAGCTCTACTCGGTCGGGCTCTGGGACGCGGCCGTCTCGCTGGTCACGCGGAAGTCGTACCTCGATGAACTCGGGCTGCGGGTCCCTACCCTCGACCAGCCCTGGAGCAAGGACGAATTCATGGATGCCCTGGCCAAGGCCAAGGCTTCCGGCAAGTTCCAGCACGCGCTCGATCTCGGCACGGCCTGGACCGGCGAGTGGTACCCCTACGCCTTCTCGCCGTTCCTGCAGAGCTTCGGTGGCGACATCGTCGATCGCTCGACCTACAAGACCGCCGAAGGGGCGCTCAATGGCGATGCCGCCATGGCGTTCGGCACCTGGTGGCAGGGGCTGTTCACCGAGGGTTATGCTCAGGCGACCCAGGACCCCGCCGACCGTGACTCCGGCTTCAACTCGGGCAAGTACGCCTTCTCGTGGAATGGCAACTGGGCCGCGCTCGGCACGCTGGCCGCCTTCGATGACGTGCTGTTCCTCCCCGCCCCGGATTTCGGCAGCGGCTCCAGGATCGGCGCAGCCTCGTGGCAGTTCGGCGTCTCGGCCAAGTCCGCCAACCCGGAGGGCGCGGCCAAGTTCATCGAGTTCGCCCTGCAGGACAAGTATCTCGCCGAGTTCTCGAACGGCATCGGCCTGATCCCCGCCACCTCGTCCTCGGCGGCGATGACCGAGAACTACAAGGAAGGCGGCAAGCTCGCGACCTTCTTCGGGCTCAGCGAGAAGCAGGCCCTCGTGCGTCCGGTGACCCCGGGCTACGTGGTGCAGGCCAAGGTTTTCGAGAAGGCACTGGCCGATATCGCCAATGGTGCCGACGTCGAGGCCACGCTCGATGCCGCGGTCGACGAGATCGACGCCGACATCGAGAAGAACGGCGGCTACGGGCACTGATCCCTCTCAGGGCCCTCAGGGTCCCGGCGTCGCGCCGGGACCTTGTCCTCTCAGCGAGGTCGCGATGGCATCGAAATTCACCCGCTCCAACCGTGCCGGCTGGCTGATGGCCGGGCCTGCGGCGTTCCTGATGGCGCTGTTCGTCGTGCTGCCGTTCCTCTTCGCCATCCTGCTGAGCTTCACCAATCAGCGCCTCGTGTCGCCGAACCCGACCGAGTTCGTCGGTCTCGCCAATTACCAGCAACTGCTCGGCGTCGGGCTCCTCACCCTCGAGCCGGAGCGTGACGGAGACGGTAACGTCGTCCGGGCGGAGGATGGCGGCCCCGCCTATCCACGGCTGCGCGACTACACCCGCAACAATCCCGACTACCCCGAACTCGACGGGCTGCGCGAGTGGTTCAGCTTCCAGTCGGGCGACAGCCGCACCTACGTGCTGGCGCGCGACGTCGTCTTCATGAAAGCCCTCGCCAACACCTTCATCTTCGTGCTGGTCGTCGCGCCGATGCAGGGAGGCCTCGCCCTGGTCCTGGCGCTGCTGATCAACCAGCGGCTGCGCGGCATCAATCTGTTCCGCGCCATCTACTTCATGCCGGTGGTCGTCTCGATCGTGGTGGTGTCGCTGCTCTGGCGCTTCATCTATGACGGCAATTCAGGATTGCTCAACAACCTGCTGTCCGCCCTGAGCTTCGGGGCCTTCCCCCGCATCGACTGGCTGGGCAATCCGTCGACCGCGCTCGGCGCCATCATCGCCATGTCGATCTGGCAGGCGGTCGGCTTTCACATGGTCATCTGGCTGTCCGGCCTGCAGACGATCAGCCCGACCCTGTACGAGGCGGCCGCGGTCGAGGGATCCTCGCCCTGGCAGACGTTCCGCTACGTCACCTGGCCGGGGCTGCGCAACACCGCCGTCCTGGTGCTGATCGTCATCACCATGCAGGCGTTTTCGCTGTTCTCGCAGATCGACGTGATGACCAACGGCGGCCCGCTCGATGCGACCCAGACGATCGTCTTCCAGGCGGTCGAACGGGGCTACGGGAAGCAGGACATCTCGGGTGGCTCGACCATCTCGGTCATCCTGTTCATCCTCGTCCTTTCCATCTCGCTGCTGCAGCGCTGGCTGACACGGGACAAACGCTGATGGCCCAGATCACCGCCGACAACCACCGGCTCCGCCTCGTGGTCCGCTACACCGTGCTGGCGCTCATCGCGCTGATCTTCGTCTTCCCGCTCGTCTTCATGATCATGTCGAGCTTCAAGCCCGACCAGCAGCTGCTGCAGGACACGAAGAGTTTTGCCGCCTTCCTGCCGGTGGGCGACATCAGCCTCGACAACTACTTCGACGCCTTCAAGCGGGCGCCGGTCGGGCTGTTCGTGCTGAACTCGGTCATCGTCACCGGCGTCACCGTGGTGCTGTCGCTGCTCGTCTGCTCGCTGGCCGGCTTCGCCTTCGTCTTCATCGACTGGCGCGGCCGCGAACTGGTGCTCACGGCCATCCTGGCGACGCTGATCGTCCCGTTCGAGACCATCGCGATCCCGCTGCTGCTGATCGCGTCCAAGCTGCCCTGGCTCGGCCCGGAAGGTCTCACGCTGGGCTGGCTCAACTCTTACCAGGTGCAGATCATTCCGTTCGTGGCGGACGGGCTGACGATCTTTCTCTTCGTCCAGTACTTCAAGGACCTGCCGGGCGAACTGATCGAGGCCGCGCGGGTGGAGGGGGCCTCCTGGGGCCAGGTCTATCGCAGGGTCGTCATGCCGCTCGCCGGTCCCGTCCTCGCCACCGCCGCCATCCTCAAGTTCCTCGCCATGTACAACCAGTACCTGTGGCCGCTCATGGTGGTGCAGGAGGAGACCTACCGGCCGGTGATGGTCGGCCTGCAGTACTTCTTCCAGCTCAACCGGGCCTGGGGCGAGATCATGGCCTATCTCTCGCTGATCACCGTTCCGGTGCTCGCCTTCTACCTCTTCCTGCAACGCGCCTTTATCGCCTCGATCGCCTCGACCGGCGTCAAGGGCTGACGGAGTTCCGAGATGACGATTGCCCTCGCCGACAAGTGGATCTGGGACAGCTGGTACGTCCGGCACGACGGCCTCTGGCATGGCTTCTTCCTGCAGGCCGACAAGTCGCTGGGCGACCCGGACCTGCGGCACCTCAACGTCACGCAGGGCCACGCCACTTCGACGGACCTCGTCAACTGGACACACCTGGGAACGATGTTCGGCCCGCAGCGCGCCGGCGCCGCCTGGGACGACAGCACCACCTGGACGGGGTCGGTGGTCCGGGGCGACGATGCACTGTGGCACCTCTTCTATACGGGTACCCGTCTCTCCGAGAACTCGCTCTACCAGCGGATCGGCCACGCCACGTCGTCCGATCTGCACGACTGGCGGCGGGTCGGAAACGGCCTCTGTCTCGACCTTGAAGGTCCCAACGCCGGCCACTACGAGAGCCGCCACATGATCGGCCACTGGCATGATCGGGCGATGCGGGATCCCTGGGTGATGCGCGACCCCAACGGTACAGGGTGGCTGATGTTCTTCACTGCCCGCGTCCCGGGCGTGGCAGAGCCCAATGCGGGCGGGGCCATCGGCCTTGCCACGTCGAGCGACCTGATGACCTGGACGCTGCAGCCCCCCGTGTTTGCCGGCGGTTTCGGCCAGCTCGAAGTGCCGCAGGTCTTCACGCAGAACGGCAAGTGGTACTGCCTGTTCTGTACCTCCTCGCTGCACTGGTCCGAGGCCTACCGGCAGCAGAACCCGGAGCGCCCGGTGACCGGCAACCACTACCTGATCGCCGACCATCCGCGCGGGCCCTGGCGCCTGCCGCCCGGTCCCTTCCTCGATGGCGCTGAACCCTGCCGACGCTATGCGGCGCGCATCGTCGAGACATCGGACGGTCTGCGCATCCTCGGCTTCGCCGACAATGGCAAGGCGGATTTCGGCGGCTACGTCATGGACCCGGAGCCGGTGGTGGTGGGGCGGGACGGCCTGCTCTCGGTTGTCCCGACGGCAAAGGCGGCGGAGTAGCGATCATGGCGCGGGTGGTATTGAGCGGTCTCAAGAAGACCTACGGCCCGGTGGAGGTCATCAAGGGCGTCGACATCGATATCGCGGACGGTGAGTTCACAGTCTTCGTCGGTCCGTCGGGCTGCGGGAAGTCGACGCTCCTGCGGATGATCGCCGGCCTCGAGGACATCACCGGTGGCACGCTGTCGATCGGGGGGCGCGTCGTCAACGACCTGCCGCCCAAGGATCGCCGCATCGCCATGGTGTTCCAGAGCTACGCCATCTTCCCGCACATGAGCGTGCGCGAGAACCTGGGGTTCGGGCTGACCATCGCGAAGGCGCCGAAAGCGGAAAAGGACGCGAAGGTGGCGGAGGCGGCCCGCATCCTCAAGATGGAGCCCCTCCTCGACCGCCGACCGAGCCAGCTGTCGGGCGGCCAGCGCCAGCGCGTCGCCATCGGTCGCGCCATCGTCCGCAACCCCGACGTGTTCCTGTTTGACGAGCCGCTCTCCAATCTCGATGCCGCGCTGCGCGTCGACATGCGGATGGAACTGGCCAAGCTGCACCAGGAACTCGGTGCGACGATGGTCTATGTCACCCACGATCAGGTGGAAGCCATGACGCTGGCCGACAAGATCGTGGTGCTCAACGCCGGCGTGGTGCAGCAGATCGGCTCGCCGCTGGAGCTCTACCACCGGCCGGCCAATCTCTTCGTGGCCGGGTTCATCGGCTCCCCCAAGATGAACTTCCTCAAGGCCAGGATCGAAGGCGTCGACGC
This sequence comes from Devosia sp., assembly GCA_041916695.1. Taxonomy (GTDB): domain Bacteria; phylum Pseudomonadota; class Alphaproteobacteria; order Rhizobiales; family Devosiaceae; genus Devosia_A. Next base: position 35,716 of record JAYRZA010000033.1, read on the forward strand.
GACGTCGGTCAGGGTGGGGAACGCCGATTTCGGCAGCATGGTCCTGCCGCGGACGGGCGTATCGGCCGGCGTCGGCGAGGAAGTCACCGTCGGCCTCCGCCCCCACCACATGGGCGATCGCGGCAACCATCGGCTGGGGGGGCGAGTCGTGCTGGTCGAGCGACTGGGCAACGAGACCCTGGCCGCCGTGGAGCTGAAGTCCGGCCAGCAGGTCATCGCGGCCCTGCCGGGGGATGTCGACGTCATCGTCGGCAGCGATCTCGAACTCGGGGCCGAGACCGACAAGGCCAGCCTCTTCCTCCAGTCCGGCGCCGCCGCCTGACCATCGGGCCGTTCTCGGGCACCGCCGCGGGGTATCGCCCGCCACGCCGTCGTTGGCACGTGCACCGGTCAACGGTGTGCGGGCGTTCTGCGTGCATCCTTCTGCGCTTCACGTTGTCTGGCAATCCGGATGCCGTCGATCGACCTCTGCGGCCCCCCAGGCCCGGCATCCGCCTCGTTTTGCTTGCATTTTCCGAAAAACTGTACCGTCCTAGGCCGTCGTCGCGGCCGGGCCTGGGCTGCCAGCAGGAAACGAAGCGGTTGCCGATTCACGTCTTTCATGGGGTCCTCGCCGACTGGAACGTCGACAGCAGGCACGATCGGCTTTACGTACCGGCCACGGCGTTCGCGGAATACCTCGACGGGCTGACGGGCCGGTACGTCCCGGCGGAGACCTGCGGTCCCGACGATGTCGCGCTGACGATCGACGACTCGACCATGGCCGCGGCGGAGGCTGCCCTGCTTGCCAGGGAGCGCGGTCATGACGTTACGGTGTTTCTCAACCCCCACCAGATCATCACGCAGGCGCCCTACTTCTTCTCCATCCTCGGCGTCGCCATCGACCTGCTGGTGAAGCGCGCGCGAACGACCGATCCGGCAGCCAGCTGGAGGTCGCCTCGCTTCCTCGACCTCAGGCAGTCGACACGCGCACAGTTGGCGGTCCTCGATGGCCCGGCGCTCGAGGGAGCGGTGCGCGCGTTCCTGGAACGATGGGATCTCGACTGGCCCGCGGTTCCGGCCGGAGCGCGCCCCATCGACAGGGAGACCCTGGCGAAGCTGACTGCAGCGGGCGTCCGGATCGGCAATCACGGGTGGTCGCATGCCGACATCGCATCGATGTCGCCCGACCAGCTGTGGAGCGACATCGCACGGGCGCAGGACTGGCTGACGGAGGTTTCCGGCCAGGATATCGCGAGCTATGCCGTGCCCTTTGGCCTGGTTGAGCCCCCTCCGGAAATCCTCGCCCGCCTGCCTGGGACATGCATGCTGGTCGACGGGACCAGACCGGCGGGTCGGCTTGGCCCTCGCCTCGTGAACCGCATCGACATCACCGACGACATCGTGGCGCGCGCCCGGTCCCGTCCGGCGGTATCCCGGACTCCGCCTCGGCCGCAACCCGGGCGCACGGACTGGCGCGCAGCGTTGACGCGGCTTCTCGGACGCGAAGTCGGCGCTCGGAGATGAAACGGATGCTCACCGCCGGCCGGTCCATCCGCGTCGATGCCGCCTTTGCGGTCCTTGTTCGGGCCGCGATATGACCGCCGCGAGGCTGACGCTGCTTGCCGCCACGCGCAACGGCGAGGCGGTGCTGCAGAGAACCCTGGCCTCCATCGTCGTCGCCGAGTCACCGGACACGCCATGGCAGATGGTGGTCGTGGACAATGGGAGCACCGACGGGACCGCCGCCATACTCGAGTCATACTCCAGGCGACTGCCGCTCTCGGTCGTCTCGCAGCCTGTCGCCGGCAAGAACGCTGCCCTCAACGCCGGGCTGGCGGCCTGCGATGGCGAGCTCATCGTCATGGTGGACGATGACGTTCTGGTCGACGCGGGATTTCTGCGCGCCTGGAGCCGCTATCTGGTCGAGGGCCCCGACTATGCGCTCCTGGGCGGTCGCATCGTTCCCGAATTCGACGTGCCGCCGCCCCGCTGGCTGCTCGGGAATCGGCGGTACCATGCGCGGATGTTCGGCGCGAGGGACCTGCCGGAGGGACCGACCGAGCCGGACGAGATCTACGGCGGCAACATGGCGGTGCGCCGGGCCGTGTTCGATGCCGGTTTCCGCTTCGACGAAGCGATCGGCCCGAACCGCACCGTTCGTAACTACCCGATGGGCAGCGAGACCGAGTTCCTGCGTCGCGTCGGGCGCTCGGGCGCGGCGGCGTGGTTCGCGCGCGCGCCGCTGGTCCGCCACATCGTCAGGGAGCACCAGTGGTCGGAGCAGGCCTGGATCGAGCGCGGCTACCGCAATGGCCGCGGACGCGCCCACCTGATGCTGAAGGAAGGCAGGCAGATGCGGCCGCCGCAAGTCTCGCTCGTCGATCGCCTTGCCGCCCTGTCGCCGTTTGCCGGGCACCGGCGGCCGGCACTGGGCGCGATCCATCTGGCGCGCGGCTTTGCCGACGAGATCGCGGATGCCGAGGCTAATCCCGGCGCGGCCGGACAACCCCATAGCTCCTGATCGTATTCTCCACCATCGTCTCGCAGTCGAAGCGCTCTGCCACGAAGCGCGGGCCTTCGCGCCGGACGCGTTCCCGCCAGGCCTCGTCGTCGAGCAGGCGCAAGACGGCCGTCGCCAGGTGTTGGGGATCCCGGGGGCGGGCAATGAGGCCGGTGACACCCTCGGCGAGGGCCTCGCTGGCGCCGCCCACGTCGGGGGCAACGACCGCGCGCCCCGCCGCCTGGGCCTCGACCATGACGTTTGGAACGCCCTCGATGCTGGACGTCAGGAGGAGGACGTCCATCGCCGCGTAGACGAGGCCGACGTCCTCGACGGCGCCGATGAAGCGGATGCGGTCACCCAGGCCGAGGCTGCTCGCGCGGGCCCTGGTGGCCTCTTCCAGCGGTCCGTAGCCACCGAAGAGGAAGCGGACCTGCGGCCGCATCCCGGCGATGATCGCCGCCGTCGAGAGCCAGAGATCGGGGTCCTTGACCGCGACCATCCGGGCGATCGTCCCCACGACCAGCGAGTCGGCGCGCCAGCCGAGCGCCTCCTTGAACTGCACGACCTCGGCCGGGGCGGGCGACCTCACGGTGCCGGCGAGAAGACCGTTGTATCGGACCCCGATGCTCCCCCGCGGGAGGCCTATCCAGCGTTCATTGTCGATGGCGCCCGCGAGGCTGTTGTTGACGATGGTCACCCCGCTTCTGCCGAGCAGCGCGGCATAGACGCTCCGTATCAGCGCGCTGCCGGGATGGCCGCGACGGACCATCGCGAGGCTGCCCTGCTGCACGACGATCTGCCCGACACCAAGCGCCCCGGCCGCCAGCAGCGACGAGCTGCCCGGTCCGTCTCCCCAGGCATGGATGACCTCCGGCCTGAGGGTAGAGACGAGTTGGGCCACTGTCGCCATTCGCTGCCGCATCCATGCCGGCAGGCGAGCCGCCCCCTCCGGCCGCATGGAGCCGAGGATGCCGAGCAGACGCTCCCGCGGGACCGCGGGGTTCTCGAGACCATGCACCACCTCCACCCCGAGGCGATGCAGGTCGTCCTCGTAGCTGCGGGCGCCGGGATCGGAGTGGGAGAAGCTCAGCACGCGAACGTCGAAGCCCCGACGGAGCAGCCCCTCGGCAACGGCCAGCAGTTGCCGCTCGGCTCCGCCCCGGCCGAGCGACTCCGAAATCATCAGCACGCGACCCGGCGTTGACTGATAGGGCATCGCTGGCGGCGCCAGCATGCGCCGCACGAAGGGCACGGAGAGCCTGCTTTGCTCGGGCGTCGCCGCCCCGCGGAACCGGCCGATGAGGCGGCCGAGCACCGCCGCCGGCAGTGAGACGCGGTAGGCGCCGAACGGTCCCGGCACGATGACCTGCCGGTAGCCCCGCCGCAGCAGGTCGAGGCACCAGAAAAAACCATCGATGCGCTCGGAATCGGTGCTGACGAGCGTACCGAAGGGCCGAAAGGGAACGTCGATCCGGGGACGGCCGGCCCCGTCGGTCCGGCTCCCGACGGCCGCCGTGCGGAGAAGCGATCCCGACGAGAGAACAAACTCCGCGGCGATCGGGGGGCCGACGGCAAAACGCTTCAGCCCGGCCTGCCGGGCGAACTCGAACACTTCGTCCTGCGAGATCGGGGGGGGGCCCGCATCCGCTCCTCCGGGAAGCGGCCCACGCGAGCCGAGGAAGCCCTCCAGTCGATCGAAGTCGCGCCCGGCATCGCCGCCGGCGAGAAAGCCGCGGCACAGCCCCAACCGCAGCGCCAGCGACGATCCGTCGTCGCCAAGTCGCTCGAGCGCCTCCAGGGCGCCGCGGAAGGCGCGCACATCCGCTCGTTCGGCGCAGTCTCGGCCATGCCGCCAGGCAGCGAGAAACCGGTCGCGTCGGGTCGTCCCCGGAAAGGCGGGCACATCGGCGTCGGTACCGCCGACCAGGGCCGCCAGGGCAGCTATGGTGCCCTCGTCTCCGGCGACCGTCGGGCGCCCGAGCGCGTCTCCCGTCGCCGGCTCGAGGAAGCCGGCGGCGAGGGCTGCTCGCGCCAGCAGTGCGAGCGAATGGTCACTGCGCTGCAGTCGTCCATAGTGCCAGCGCAGGCCGCCCGGCGCAGAGCGGTGGAAATACCTCTGCCCCTCCATGAGGAATTTGCGGAAGACGTAGCGGGGCTGATAGTCGGGAACATGTTCTCCGAATGTCCGAGGGCGCTCGGGCTGCCGACCGACATAGACCGTTCGCCACCCGGCGCGACCGATGGCATCGACGAAGTCGGTGTCGGGAGAGATCGAGTCCGGAAAGCCCGCGATATCGAAGCATGCCCTGCGGAACAGCTTGACGCCGACGACGCTTCCCACGAGCGCGTCCCGCAACTCGCCGACAACGATCCCCACGTCACTCCGCATCGCCTTTCGCAGCGACCCGACGCAGTCGGGGTCGAGCAGCATGTCGGCGTCGACCTGCACGAAGAAGGGTGTCCGCACCAGGGACGCCCCCTGGTTGAGCGCCCGGTGGAAAGGGTGCACGTCGTGCACCTCGACGATGTCGCGAACCCCGAAGTCCTGTCGGCGAACGCACTCGATCGCGGCCGGGGTCGTTGCCTCGCCCGTGGTCAACACCACGGCAGTGACATCGCTCTCCGACTGGGTCCTGTGCATGATCGTTTGCCGGCTCACCCGCGGTCGCCGGGGGTGCCGCCGGGCGGCCCCACGAACTTGCCCAGGCGACGCGCCACCTTCAGCAGCAGGGGGTTCGGCAGAATGACATGGCGGGCCAGCGCCCACTTCAGCTTCTCGATGAGACTCGGTGGCGCGCTCGCCCCCCGGCGGACGAAGCCGAGGGCCGCGGCGATCGCGGCGAGATAGGCAAGCGGGGTTGGAAACAGCTCGCGGGCGAGCACGATGTCGCTCTTCTTCAGGCGCCGGTAGAGTCCGGGATCGGGGAGTGGCCCGGCCATCCCTGCGATGGCGACCGAAGCAGCCTCGCCGCGAAACCGGTCTTGTACCGCGCGCTTGTCCACAATGTCCTCGCGCCACTTGTTCCAGACCTGCAGGCGCTGCATCAGAACGAATTCCGGGCTGGATTTCATCGCGCCGCTGTAGGCGCCGGCCGGGTGCTTGCGCAGCCCCACCAGCACCTCCGAGGTGCAGTCGGCCTCCGCCCGCCGCGCCAGCGCCAGACACAGGTCGCGATCCTCCGCCTGCGCGAGGGACACATCGAAGCCGCCGACCTCGATCAACAGGGCGCGGCGGACAACCAGTGTCGAAAGCGCAATGCCGTGAAACCGCTCCAGGATGTCGCGAAAGATATCGCCCCGCCTGTCCGGCCGCACCTCGCGGCCATCCCGCAGCGGGTTGCCGTCGGCATCGAGTTCGCGGAAGCCAGAGTAGACGAAGCCGGTCTCTGGTCGCCCGCGAAGGCGCGCCACCTGCCGCTCCAGAAAGTCGGGGAGCCAGAGGTCATCGTCGTCGGTGAAGGCAACCAGTTCCGCCCCGCATCTGTCGATGCCGGTATTGCGCGCCGCAGATACCCCGCCATGGGGGACGGAAATCGTGGTCAGCGCCGGCCATCCCTCTGCCAGTCGGGCGAGCCGGTCACGGGTCTCGTCGGTGGAACCGTCGTCGACGACGATCACGCGGCGGGGCTGGAGCGTCTGGGCGCGGACGCCGGCGAGACACTGCTCGAGAAACCCCGCGCGGTTGCGCGTCGCGATGACGACGTCGACTCCGAGGTCCGCGGCCTCCGCACCTTCATGCATTCTCACCCCCCATGGCGGGACCCGGGATGCCCGGCCGACTGCCGCGAGCGATAGGCCCGCCCGTGCCGATAGGACTGCGCCAGGTCCTCGTAGACCTGCGAGAGTTCGGTAACCGTTCGGTCCAGGGCATAGCGGCTCTCTGCAGCGGCGCGCCCCGCCTGCCCCATGGCCTTCCGTCGCTCGGGAGCATCGGCGAGATCGATGATGGCCCGCGCCAGCGCCTCCGGAGACCGCGCCGGCACCAGCAGCCCGGTCCGGCCGTCCTCGACGAGCTCGGGAATACCACCGACCGCGGTTCCGATCACCGGCAACCTTGCGAACATGGCTTCGATGACGTTGTTCGGCAGCCCCTCGGAGTGGGAGGCCGTGACATGCAGGTCGGCTGCGCCGAGGATGACCGGAACGTCCGAGCGCGGCCCCAGAAAGCGGACATGCCCCGCCAGCCCAAGCTGGAGGGTTTGCGCCTCGAGCTGGGCCCGGTTGCCGTCGCGGTCGGAGCCGGCGACCAGCAGGCACCACTCGTCCGGCAGCCGCGGTCGCGCCAGCGCCAGGGCCGCAAGCAGGTCGCCATAGCCCTTGTAGGCGTGAAGGTTGGCTACCGCGCTCACCACGAACGCCGCCTGCGGCAGCGCGAGTTGTGCCCGCGCGGCAAGCCGATCGGTCATGGCGGCATCGAACTGGCCGACGTCCAGACCGTTTCGAACGAGCGACAGCTTGTGCTCCTTGATGCCCTCGGCGCGCAGCTCGCTCACGATGCGGGCGGCATTGCCGATCGCCGCCGAAACGAGGCGGTGCAGGAGGTGGCGCTCGAGCAAGCCGAAGATCGGATGATCGGACTGGTACCAGTTCTGCGAGAGCCGGCTCATCGCCACCCGCCCCCTCGATGCCAGCGTGCAGGCCAGCACTGCCAGCAGATAGCTGCTGGGCAGCACGGCATGAACCACCTCGTAGCCACCACCCTTCAGCAGCCGGGCGCCGGCCGCCGCCTTGTCCAGCAGCTGGAGCAGCGCGCGCGCCCGGCGCAGCGCCGGCGCGGTCGTGTCCGCGGTCGCCACGGCATCCGATCCGGGGTCGCGAGGGTCTGGGCCGATCACCCTGATGCCGGCCGCGCCCATCGCCTCCGCGAGTTCGCCCCGCTCCTGGAAGGTCCAGACGTCGACCGCAAGCTTCGAGCGGTCGAGTCGCGGCAGGACCCGGAGCAGGTCGATCTCGGCCCCCCCGACGGCGAGCGTCGGAATGATGACGAGGACCTTCGAAAGTCGCGCTGCGTCCTGCACTAGAGCCCCATCTGCCGGATCAGGCGGTCGTCGAAGGAGCGGCTGTCGAACAGGCGCTCGGAAATGGCCCGGCTCTCCCGGCCCATCCTGACGATGAGCTCGGGACTGGCGATGAACGCGCGCATGGCATCGGCCAGCGCCCGGGGGTTCCGGGGCTCCACTAGGAGGCCGTTCTGGCCGTCGACGACGGTATCGCGGCACCCGGGCACGTCGGTGGTGATCACGGCACGGCCGACGGCCATGGCCTCCTGGGTGCTCCGGGGATAGCCCTCCCGGTACGAGGGCAGCACGAAGACGCTCGACTGGTCGAGCCAGGGCCGGACCGGAACGTGTCCCGTCCACTCGACGATCCCCTCGGCGACCCAGCGCTCGACTGCCTGCGGCGCAATGGCATCGTGCCCGGTATCGAAGCCGCCGACCAGCAGGAAGCGCGCCGCGGGGTGCTGCAGCTTCACGCTCCTCGCGGCGGCGACAAACTCCTCGACCCCCTTCTGGCGCAGCAGGCGTCCCACGAAGATGAAGGTGACGGGGTCCACGACGGGTTGCGAGTTCGGCCAATCCTCGAGATTGAGCCCCGTGGCGCCGAGCAGCGTGGCGCGCCCCGGCTCGACAATCCCCCACGAGACGAAATCGCCCAGATCGTTCTGGTTGAGAAAGAAGCAGCGCGAGGCCGCACCGATGGCCAGCCGATAGAGCCCGCGGACCAGCCGCCGCAGCAGTCGTGGCGCCCCCTCCGCGTCGCCCGAGAGCGGTAGCCCGAGGCCTTCGACCAGCGCGAAGCGCCCCCGGACTCCCGCGAGAAGCGCGGCCGGCATGCCATAGATGATGGGCTTGGCCGTATAGGCGAGGACGGTGTCCGGCTTCTCCCGCAGCAGGATCGAGAGCAGTTGCGCGAAAAGGGTCGCGTCGGCCGCCGGATTGGTGCTTCGCCTCGACAGCGCCAGGGAGATCGGACGGGCGCCGAGGCGGCGGATGTGATCGCCGTACTCGCCTTCGAGGTCCGGGGCCAGCGCCAACACCTGATGCCCGGCGGCAACCAGTGCGGAGATCAGGGAACTGCGGAAGTTGAGGAGGGCGAAGGCCTGGCTGCCGACGACGGCGACCCGCCGACGGCCTCCCCTCCCCGCATCATCTTCGCTGGATGGCCGGCGCGCATCTTCTTCGTCTGGCGGCAACGGGTTCGGCTTCCCACGCATGAACCAAGTGGCGACCGTGCTCTAGCACAGGCCTGCCGGCACCGGTATGGTCCAGACTCGCACCGCCCGGCAAGATCCTGCCGGCCAGGACGGCCCGGCCCGGCGGGCGGGTGTCAATCCGCGAGGTGGCCGAGAACGCTGGGGTTCGGTTTCCGCCGTTCGCGGAGCACCTTGGAGAACGCCCATGGCGTATCTGAGTTCACGATCCAGTGTGTGGAGGGGGGCGCAGGGAGCGCTCAGGGTGCTGGCTGCCCAGGCCTGCCTGGTGGCTTTGGCGTGCCCGGCATGGGCCGAGGTGACGTCGAGCGTCGAGAACCGGACGCACCGCGTGCCCGGCGTGACGGCGCGCGCGGTGGTCGACTACATGCTGCGGCATCCGTTTCCCGGCGACCACGGTGCTGCGTTCGCCAATATCCGCCCGCATTACCGCTTGAGCCTCGATGTCGGCGACACCGGCAGGCTCTGTCGGGTCGAGGACGTCGGCGTCGGCATTCGCTTCGTCGTGACACTGCCGGTTGCCGTCGATCGAGCGCGCATGAACAGCAGGGTACGAGCTGCCTGGGACGGGTTCGCCAGTTTTGCACGCCGCCACGAGGAGACGCACAAGCAATCCTACCTCTCGTGCGCCCGCGCCTTTGTGTCGAAGGCCCGCGCGGCCACCGCGACATCGTGCGGCGATCTCAGGTCCGAGGTCAGGCAAATGTTCAACGAGGCCAGGCGCAGCTGCGAAGCCCGGCAGAGGCCATTCGACCGCCAGCAGTCGCTCGCCGTTCGCCGCCTGACGCTGTTCGATATGGCCGGCTATTAGGGGGATTGCGGAGGTCAGGAGCAGCGGTGCTTGCGCATCGGCCGCGACGTGGCATGCTCGTCGGGCGGACAGCCAGGTCAATCGCATCTGCGGCAGGGCCGCGTGGGCAGGTCGATGCTGACACCAGGGAGACTGACATGACCCACGTTCCCCGTGTGCTGCTGCGGGACGGCAGCTCCATTCCGCAGCTTGGCTTCGGCGTGTGGCAGCTCGGCGAGTCCGCAAGGCCGGAGCGGCTGGCCGAGAACTTCGACCTGTTCGACTTCGAGCTCGATGCGGAGGACCTGGCATCGATCGCCGCCATGGATCGGCGCGACGGCAAGGTCGGGGCCGAGCCTGCCGCGTTCAACTTCGTGTTCTAGGGGGAGCGACGGCGATGCAAGGTGACCTCCTCAGAACCGACGCCCGTTCAATCGTAACCCTTCTGCGTCGGGGCGAGGTCACGCCGCATGACCTGCTGCAGGCGCTCGAAAGCCAGATCGGCGCCGTGGACGGCACGGTGAACGCGCTGCCCACGCTCTGCTTCGAGAGGGCCCGCGCGCATGCCGACCGGCTGATGGGCATCCCCGTCGGCGACCGAGGACCGCTCTGCGGACTGCCGATCCCGATCAAGGACCTCACCGAGGTGGCCGGTGTGCGCACCACGTTCGGGTCGCCGATCTTTGCCGACAATGTTCCGGCCCAGTCCAACCTCCTGGTGCGGCACCTCGAGGCGATGGGCGGGATCGTCTACGCCAAGTCGAACACCCCCGAACTCGGTGCCGGCGCGAACACCTTCAACCCGGTGTTCGGCGCGACGCTGAACCCGTGGAACACCTCGCGCTCGGCGGCCGGATCGTCGGGCGGCGCGGCCGCCGCCCTGGCCGCCGGCATGGCCTGGGTGGCGCACGGTTCCGACATGGGAGGGTCGCTCCGCAATCCTGCGAGCTTCTGCGGCGTCGTCGGGCTGCGGCCGAGCGTGGGCCGGGTCGCAAAATCCATCGGCGCCCAGGTCGATGCCACGCTGGGGGTCGAGGGGCCGATGGCCCGCAATGTCGGCGATCTGGCGCTGCTGCTCGACGCGATGGCCGGCCAGCATGCGGAAGACCCGTTGTCGCAGCCTCCGCCGTCCCGGTCGTTCTCCAGCGCGCTCACCTGCGGATGGCGTCCGACCAGGGTGGCCTACTCTGCCGATCTCGGCATCACCCCCGTCGAACCGGAGGTCGCCGAGATCACCCGGCGGGCCGCCATGCGCCTCACCGGGCTCGGCATCGCCGTCGAGGAGGCGCATCCCGATCTCGGCGAGGCCCACGAGTGCTTCCAGGTGCTGCGGGCCCTCGCCTTTGCCACCGGCTACGGCGCATTGCTCAAGGCGCATCCCGACAGGCTGAACCCCGAGATCGTCTGGAACATCGAGAAGGGGCTGGGACTCACCGTCGAGCAGATCGCCCGGGCGCAGGCCCAGCGCGGTGCCCTGGTGCGGCGCATGCATGCCTTCTTCGGGGAGTACGACCTGCTGCTCTGTCCGGCGACCATCACCGCGGCCTTTCCGGTCGGCGAACGCTACCTGAGGGCCTGCGCGGGGGTGAGCTTCGAGACCTATGTGGATTGGCTCGCCATCGTCTATGCGATCACCCTCGTGTCCTGCCCGGCCCTGTCGCTACCCTGCGGCCTGACGCGCGAGGCGCTGCCCGTCGGACTGCAGGTGATCGCGCCGCCCCATGCCGATGCCCGGGTGCTCGCCGGCGCGAAGCTGCTGGAGGACATGCTCGGCCTGCGGGACAGCACCCCCATCGCCCCGCGGGCGGGCGTCTAGGCCCGACACCAGCGCAGCCCTCGCCGGGCGCCGAACGGTCGAGAGCGCTCAGTCGACTTTGCCCCCGGCCCGGCGGCGCCCCCCTCCGGAAACACTCCGCCGGTGATTCAAGATCGGGGCAGGTCACGGCGGTGCGACAATAGGCGTTATCGCACGACCTCAAGGCGTTCTTGGCGCCACCCCGCCTGCCCGGTCATGGATCCATAAACCTCCATAAACCTCATGTTTATGAGACGAGTTTAATGCGCGCGCCAGAGGACACGGCGTCATCTGGAGGGGGGCCGGTGCCGGACGAAGGGAGCGCACGGCGCGCGACCACCGGTTGTCTTCCGTCCGCCCAGGATCAGCAGCCGGATCGTGTTGTGCTTGCTCACGACAGTTCAGAAGGGACACTGGGCAAGCGATGCGTCTAGCCAGGTCTCCGCCTTGGCCTGTGCCTCCGCGACGCTCAGGCCCGTGGCGGCTGCAAGCCTCTCGGGGGGAATTGAACCGCTTGGCCAGAGGTCTGCCAAGGCACCAAGAAAAGCCGGCCCCAGCAGCTCAACGGCCAGGTCGGCGGAGCAGCCGCAGAAGCCACCTGGAGTGCCGTCGGCCACGCAGACAGCGTAGTATCGGTCTCGTTCGGCCGAAGCATCGGCTGGGGGTTCGACGGGGGCGTCCGGTTCGCTCAGCCACGTCTCACTGTAGGCAACGATGGCCTCCGCCACGCAGCGTTCATAGGAATGCCTCGCGACATCAAGCAGGGCGTCGTCGGTGCGGGCCTCCTCAAGCAAAGCCCGGATCTCCTCGGTAATCCGGGCGGCAACATCGGCGCCAGTCTCCTCCGGACTGCAGTGCCTCCTGACCTCGTCGATGTCCTTGCGAAGCGTCTCCACGGACGGCAAGTCATCGCTGTTTCGCGATCGCCAGGAGGGTCCACCATCCGTTCCGCTCGACCATGCCTCGATAATCCCCGAGGAACAGAAGTGCGCCACCTGCAACGCCTCGGTCGCCTCGCCGAGGATCTTCTTGATGTCCTCGGCCAAGGGGCCGCCGCGATGTGGCTCCAATGCCTCGAGGATGAGCTTGGCCCTTTGGTCGGCAAGGCCCACGAGGTTGCCGGCCTGTTGTTGCGCCCGCTCCATGCGGGCTTTTGCTCTGTCGAAGGCCTGTGCCGCGGCATCTGGGTCGGGAGACGCGAACTCGTCGAGCAGCGCGTCAAGTGCCAGAAGCTCGCGCTCTACCTCATCGGTGCGCGCTGCCGCGGTCGCTTGCTGCTCATCGACGGCACTGGCGAGTGTCTCCAGTTCAAGAATTGACTGCTCGCCGGCGTCGACTGCCGCCTGGGCCGTGCCGGCGTTGAACGTGGTCGCGTCCAGCAGGGACTTGCCCTCCTCCCTTGAACTTGCACCGGCGATCTCCTCCCGGGCGGCGAAGGCCAGGGTTGTCGCTTCCTCCGCTGCGGCGACCCGGCCTTCGATGCCACGACCCAGCGCGTACGCCCTTTGGAAAGACTGCTGGAGCCGATCGACGTCCTCTGCCGTCGGCAGGCACTGGGGGAATGTATCGAGCTTGCGCCCCAGGATGACCCCGGCCTCGAGGCTCTGCTCCAGTTGCCCTATGGCGGTCGTTGCCGCTTGTTCTGCCGCGGCGAACTCGGTGCACGCAGCGGTCACGCCGTCGCGTGCGTCCAGCAGCATCTTCATGTCATCCGCGAGTTCGGCCAATGCCTTGCGGGCTAATGCCTCGAGCCGCTCCCTCTCCTCGTCGGAGAGCTGTTCGTCGACCAGCGCCTGAAGGCGAGCGGCCATCGCCGCCATGAACTGCCGACCGGCGGCGTTGAGCTCGACCTGAGCGACAGCGAGCTCGGCGTTGATCTGTTGCTCCGCCTCGGCCTTTTCGGCAGCGAGGGCAAGGGCCAGCCATTCGTCAGGGCTCAGGTATCGCGTGCGATAGCCTTCCAGCATCTGTTCCCATGCCGCACGTGGATCGAGTCCCGCCTGAGCGATGTACGCGTCGACTTGGAAGAACGCGAAAGCGTTGACGATCGCGCACTGCTCGAACTCTTCGTAGCCGGCCCGAACCGCACCCTCATGGCTCCCCCCAGCGGCGGCGATGCGGCGATACTCGGCAGCGTAGCGGTCGAGGCAGGGACCCGACACGCGCCGTCCGACCACGCCGCGGCTCCAGTTCAGGAAGGCAATCTCGCTCTCGATCAGGGAGACATACACGCTGCCCAATTCAAGCGGACTATCCGAGAATATCCAGTTGATGATCGACGCGATGGCACCCCTTGAGATTTGCTCGCCTTCCTTGCGCGCCTGCGCCTTGAGTTGTTCGAACGCCTGATGCCAATCGCCCCGCATGAAGCTGACGCCGATCTCGCGCAGCGAACCCGCCCGGGCGACCAGCGCCTCCCAGACGACCTTGGAGTCGCCCTTGAGTTTGTCGGCGACCATATCGGCGAAGATAGCTGCGCCCCATCCAGGAGCCGCCTCGAGCAGCGGCTGATAGTTGCCAGCGCTGGCCTCCCCAGCCATGGCGGCGAACTTGGCGGCGTCCTGGCTCAGGCCGGTGAGCGCCATGCCGGCATATTTCTCGAGAGCGCCCTTGTCCTCGCCGAGTTCAGCGAGGATCTGCTCCAAGGTCTTCTTGCGGGTCTCCTCCTCTTCAAGAATCGTGGAGATGCCCGACTGGACAGCTGCGAGCTCGTTGGCAAGAGTCTGCAATACGGTGTTGCGTTGCCCGTCCGTCAGCCCCAGCCACAGCCCGTCCTCGGCGGCTCGTAAAGGTGCAGTGAAGGGCCACGCCAGGAGGGCCAAGAGCGCTGCTGCGGCTGCGACGGCACGTCTTGGAGGGAGCATCGGCACACCCCTTTCCGCCGCGATGGGCGGTCAGCAGCACTCTCAATGACGGTTCAGCCTACTCGGCGCGCCGCGGAAATCCCAGCCCCTCGCCGCGTCGGCGGCAGGCGGGGGCGCCTGTCGCTGGCCGGAGGCATGCGGCGCCGGGTCATTGCGGCACCAACCCGGCCCCCGCCCTATCGAACTTGTGGATCGGTGTGCCCAGAAAGGGTTCACCCGGGTGCCAGAGGAACGAGGCGCAGCCGCGGTCCAGCCGTTGTGCAAAATCGGCAGCAAGCGCAATCGTCCCCGGCGATGGCGTGCTGTCGGCGAGAAGGATGGAGAGCGCGTCTGCCTTTCCCGCGGCGAACAGCAATTCAGCGGTCATCGTCAACGAGTTTGGGTCTGTCGCTGGTTCAGCGATCAATGACGAGTCACGAACCAGCTCAGCCAAGGCCAGCCACTTTGGCCACTCGGAGGCCAACAGGCCACCGGGCCCCGCCGGCATTCTTGGCGGCACGTCGGTCTCGCCGAGGAGATATGGGCGGAGGGCTTTGATCGCAATGATCCGATCGATCTCACCGGCGATCTTGCTGCGGCCTGCCCGGACCGCCGCGCCGGTGAATCCACGCAGGGCCTCATCGACCCGCTCATCGTCCTCAGCACTTTCGATCAGCGCCCGATACGCGAGCAGCCAGGCATCGTCGTGGAGGCCGTTGCGCCGAATGGTCCCGTCCTCAATCGCTCTCTGCACGGCCGTAGCCGCATAGTGCGTTTCGTTGACAAGGCCGGTCACATTGAGAAAAGTGTAGAGGAAATCACCTTCCGGCTGCATGGCCGCCGCGATTGCGATCTCAAGCGACTTCTTCTTCGCCTCCGAGAACGGTTGTTGCTTGCCCTGCAGGGGGAGATTGCCAACGAGTATCGGGCCATCCATCGTTGCCGCAGCAATGCGTTCGAGGAGGGCGACGTCGCTGGTTCGTGCAATGAGGTCCCTGAGACTCTGCTGGTCGATCATCGTCGACAATATCACTGCCGCGAGCAGAACCTCGCCTTCTTCCTCGGCCTGGTCGGCCAGGCGCGCCTTGATCGCGTCGTCGAGGTCGAGGAGCGCGAGCGAGATCCAGTGCTCGGTACCCAACCGCAAGTGTATCGGCCTTGCCCTAAACGCGTCGACGATCGCGTCCTCCGCATTGGCGAGCACCATTGGCCGTATCGTCGTGGGGCTCGACAGGATGGCCTCCTTGAACTTCTCGACACCCAGTTCCTGGGCCGCGCGCGCCATACCGTCGGTTGCAACGAACCAGGCGAAGGCAAGATCGCGTAGGCCCCGGCCCTCCTCATCAAGAAGCGACCGCACGAAGTCGTCGCCATCCTGCCCCTCGAGCGGTGCGTAGCGAAGCGTGAGATAGGCTGCATCGGCCCCAAGACGGTCCGCCTGCTCTGGGCCGAGCGATTGCCTGTGCGTGAGGACGGTGTTGCTGAGGTACAGGATCGCTCTTCGTTCCCGGCATGCGTCCTGGCCCTGCGCGGGCGAAGCAGCACTGGCAGCCAAGAGAACCGCGATAGCGAAGATTCGTCCGCCGAAGCCCATGAGGTCCTCCCAGCTCGACCTTTTTGCCGACAAAGCGTGCCACAGCCTCACGGCAACGCCAACACCCAGCCCCAACGAGGTGACCCATCGTTCCCTGCCGGGTGGCACAGCGGCCCCCAGCCGATGATCGTGCGCCCGGCAACCGGCGACGGATCGGGCCGCCGTGTCTCGCCCGCGTCTTGTGACCAGCCTTGCTGGCTGGGCCGGAGTGGTTCTACTTGGGACTGGAGATCGGTTATCCGATGAACGACAGTCCATGGGTTGGGGAGACGAATCTGCTGCGTCTGCCGCCATGCTGACCTGCACGGCGTTGAGCCGGAACGCCCGGAGGATCAGCGGCTTCCGCGCGGAAGGTCGCGGCAGGACCAGAGCTGAAGTGCGGTAGTTTCACCGAAGAGCAGAGCATCGCGAAAAGGGGCACGGGTGGTGGTTCCGGTCGCCGATCTGCTCCGCAAGCGTCGGACCGGTTGACCCCATGCCGCCGGAAGGCGTTTGCTGTGCCCATGGAACTCGCGATCCACCGTCCCGGCCCGCCGCTCGGCTTCCACGTCGAGACGATGACATTCTTCACCGGGCTCAATCCGGCGCATCAGCGCGAAAAACTGATTCCGGATGGCGCTATCGAACTGATCGTTGACCTCGGCGATCGCCCCAAGAAGCTCTTCACTTCCGAACGCGGCCCGGGCGCCACCGACTTTCGTCGCGCATGGATTTCCGGCATGCAGCGCCGGCCCATCGTCTTTGAGGCACAGCCGCAGGCCTCGCTCTTCGTTATCCGATTCCGTCCCGGCGGCGCATACGCCGTCCTCCACCACGACGCCGAAGCGCTGACCGACTCCGTGTTCACCCTCGCCGACGTCATCGATTCGGGTTCGCTGCGCGAGCGCATCCTCGAGCGCTCGACACCGGCGGGGCGCTTCGAGGCGGCGGAGGCCTGGTTGCTCGCCCGCATCGGTTCCCGTATCGGCGTCGATCCCGTCATTCGCCATCTCGCGGCACGCCTTGGTCGCGGCCGGGTTCGCGACCTCGTCGAGGTTACCGGCTACAGCGACCGCCACGTCCGCGACCTGTTCCGCCGCCGCGTCGGCATCAGCCCCAAGCAGTTTGCCCGCATCCAGAGATTCGGTGCGCTGCTGCGCGGCCTTGGCGGCGCGGTCCTCGACATGGAGCTCGGCGGTGCCCCACTCCCACCACAGGACTGGGCCCGCCTTGCGCTCGAGCACGGCTATGCGGATCAGTCGCATCTTGCCCACGAATTTCGCACCATGGCGGGGATGACGCCGGGCGCCTACCTCGCCGCCTATCGCGGTCTCGAGAACTACCTGCCGATCGTCACCGATAGCTGATCGGCTCGAGGCAGGCAGTCCGCCCGAGCGGCGAGTTCCGTTTTCTACAAGACGTCGACGCACGCCTGCGGCAACATCCTCACAATTCCGACAGGGGAACGCATCATGCCCGCAGTCAACTGGCTCGCCGTCATCGCCGCTGCCATTTCCGCCTTCGTGCTCGGCGGCCTCTGGTATTCGCCGCTGCTGCTGGAAAAGGCCTGGCAGCGCGCCGCGGGGCTCGGCGATGCCGATCTCAAGCGCGGCAGCATGCCGCTGATCTTCGGGCTCGCCTTCGTGCTGACCCTGCTGATGGCGGCCAACCTCGCCTTCTTCGTCAACGGCCTCGAGCTTGGCATGGTGCTGGCCTACTCG
>JAYRZA010000034.1:0-51360 GCA_041916695.1 Devosia sp.
CTACTATGCCCGTGGCGACAAGCTCAAGGAGAAGGGCATCGACCCGGCTTCGCTGAAGACCATTGTCGATCGTCGCGAGGCGGCCCTGGCCATCTCCGGGCCGGACTTCTACGGCTGGGGCTTCACGCCCAACCAGTCGGGTGACGGCTTCGGCTTCCTGATCGGCGTCGTCCAGGCCTTTGGTGGTCACTTCACCGACGAGTCGGGTATGGTCGTGACCTTCGACTCGCCGGAAACCGTGGCGGCGTTCGAATTCCTGCGCGAGACCTACGACCGCAACGGCAAATATGCCGCCATGCTGCCGCCGGGCGTCGAGAGCTGGAACGACACCGGCAACAACGAGGCCTACCTGGCCGGCCAGATCGGCTTCACCCAGAACGCGTTCTCGATCTATGCCCAGAGCAAGCGCGACGGCAATCCGGTCTACGCCAACACCCTACTGCTGCAGGCCCCGGCGGCGCTCAACGGCGACAGCCGCGACGGCGGCAATGTCGGCGGCTGGATGACGATCTTCAAGAACGCCAAGAACGGCGCGCTCGCCAAGGAACTTGCGCTCGCCCTGCTCGATCCGGCGAACTTCAACAAGATCGCGTCGCTGGGCAGCGTGCTGTTCACGCCCGCTTACCAGAAGCTGTGGACCCCCGAACTGCTGGCGGCCGAACCGAACCTGGCGACCATCAAGCAGGCCGTCGACGTGCCGGATCCGTTCCTCGGCCAGTCCTGGCCGGCGAACCCCAATGCCGGCGTCGACGCCATCCGCGCCCAGGGCGTGCTGGAACAGTCGGTCGGCAACGTCATCTCGGGCCGCATGTCGCCCGCTGATGCCGTCAAGGACGCGAACCAGAAGATGCGGGACATCTTCGAAGAGGGCGGCATGCCGCAGCCGTAAGGCGATGCATCCGACCATGGGGGGCGGCACAACCGCCCCCCGCGCTCTGACTGCATGGACTGAAGTACCGCATTCTCCAGGAGGGTGCGGGCGTAGCCATGCACAGAGGTTCAAGGCCCGGGCACGCCTACCAGTCGCCTCGCCCTGCCGCAGATTCAAGGGGACAGTTTATGGTTGATCACGCTCAGGCAAATCCCGTCGCGGTGAGGCCGACGCGGCCGCTGTCGATGTTCCGGAGGGTCAAGGGCATTCTCGGTCGCGACTGGAAGATCGCCTACCTGTTCGTGCTGCCCATGGTCGTGCTGATGGCCGGCCTGATCTTCTGGCCATTCATCAGTGCCATCCTGATGTCGACGACCACGTTCAATTTCCAGACCGGCGACACCGTCCAGGTGGGTCTGCGCAACTACCAGCGCCTCTACACCAATTCGGACTACCTTCTGTCGCTCAGCAACACCATCAACTTCACCTTCTGGTCGCTCTCGATCAAGTTCGTGACCGGCATGACCATCGCCATGATCCTGCATTCGAAGTTGCCTTGGCGCAACTTGATGTCGGCCATTATGCTGCTGCCGTGGATCGTGCCGGAAATCGTCACGGCCTTGGCCTGGAAGTCGATCTACGACCCGCTGTTCGGTGGACTGAACCCCATTCTGCAGGGCATGGGGGTCATCGAGAAGCCGCTCGGCTGGCTCTCCGACTCCAACCTGGCGCTGGGCAGCGTTATCGCGGTGAACGTGTGGAAGGGCATCCCCTTCTTCACCCTGCTGCTGCTCGCCGGCCTCAAGGCCATCGACACCGAGCTGTATGAGTCGGCGGAGGTCGATGGCGCCAACGCGGTGCAGCGCTTCCGCTACATCACGCTGCCCGGCATGCGTTACGTCATCCTCGTCGTGCTGTTGCTCAGCTTCATTTCGACCTTCAACCAGTTCGGCCTCATCTTCCTGATGACCGGCGGCGGGCCGAGCGGTGCCACCCGGCTGTACTCGATCCTCGCCTACGAAAAGGCGATCGGTTCGCTGCAGTACGGCCCGGGCTCGGCCATTGCGCTCTCGGTTGCGCCGCTGATGGCCTTCCTCATCTACCTGCTCTCCAAGTACATGCGGCACGACGAGCGCGCCGCCGGCGTGCAGAAGAAGGGGATCGGCCACGGCATTGGGAAGTTCTTCGGGGCCGTCTTCAGTGCCGTGCTGGATGTGCTGTTCTGGCCGTTCGACATGCTCAACCGTGGCCTCGAAAAGCTCGGCCAGTCCCTGCGCAAACGGATGACCGGTTCGGTCTCGAAGCCCGTGTTCAAGCCGCAGGAACGCGAGCGGGTCGGCATCGGCATACGCATCCTGATCCTGTTGCCGATCATGGTCTTCGTGCTGTTTCCGTTCTACTGGGTGGTGATCACCTCGTTCAAGACGACCACCCAGATCAGCCAGCGACAGTCGATCTTCTGGCCGGATCCGCCGACGCTGAATCAGTACCAGGAACTGATCTTCGGCTCGCGTTTCCTCGTGTGGCTGGGCAACTCGGTGCTGGTGGCGTCGCTCGCGACGATCATCTCGGTCGCGATCGCGGCCCTTGCGGCCTACGCGCTCACCCGACTGAAGTTCCTGGGAGCCGGGCTGCTCACCACCGCCATCCTGATCACCTATCTTCTCCCGGGAACGCTGATCTTCATCCCGCTCTATCAGACTCTGAGCGACCTCGGGCTGATCAACAGCTATGGCGCATTGCTCACCACCTACCCGACCTTCCTAGTCCCCTTCGCCACATGGGTGCTGATCGGCTACTTCCGCTCGATCCCGGTGGAACTGGAGGAAGCGGCGATGATCGACGGTGCCAGCCGGCTCTATGCCTTCATTCGCATCACCCTGCCGCTGGCCGCCCCGGCCCTCCTGTCGGTCGCGCTGTTCGCCTTCACCAACGCCTGGAACGAGTTCCTCTTCGCCTTCGTGTTCATCACCTCGGAGTCGCTGCGGACCCTGCCGATCGGGCTGCAATCGATGGTGGTCGGCGACATCCTGCCCTGGGGCGAACTGATGGCGGCCTCGCTGCTCACCGCGATCCCGGTGGCGATCCTCTATATGTACGCTCAGCGGTTCCTCGTCGGCGGCCTGACAGTGGGTGCGGTGAAGGGCTGAGACCGAGGAGCTATCTCGCTGAGGGAGCATGGAACGAAAAGCCGCCGCGTCCGGATCGGGCGCGGCGGCTTTCTCTCTCCGCGGCTTCGAGGCGCTTGCGGCCTCCCGTCTCCTAGAGTTCAACCGCACCGGGGTGCATTTCGGCCAGCATCTGCAGCTGCGCGCGGATGTAGCCGAAGCAGTAGGAGAACGCGACCGCATCGTTCGGAGTGCCGGAAAGGTGCGGCACGTGGTCGGGCATGACCATGTACTTGTAGCCCACTTCGGCCAGCACCTTCATCGCCCCCCACATGTCCATGTCGCCCTCGTCGGGGAAGGTCTCCATGAACGAGAGCTTTCGTCCCTTGATGTTTCGGTAGTGGATGTTGAACAGCTTGCCGCGCTCGCCGAACCAGCGGATCGCCTCGTTGATCTCGGCCCGCGGGTCGTCCATCATCTCGCCGACCGAGCCGATGCAGAAGTTCAGACCGTGCCAGGGGTTCTCGCGCATGAGGACGAACTTCTTCAGCCCTTCCACCGTGCCCAGCACCCTGGTGACGCCCCGGTAGCCGGGCGGCGTGTAGGGGTCGTGCGGATGGCAGGCCAGTCGCACGCGGCTGGCTTCAGCGACCGGTATCACGCGCGCGAGGAAGTAGTCGATCCGCTCCCAGTTCTCCTCCTCGGGGAGCACACCCACGAGGCTGGGCGCGGCACTTTGGTCCATCTTGTCCCAGCGGAAAGTGGAGTTCCTCGAGCCGCCTCTGCCCGCCTCGAATTCCGAGCGCGGGATGCCGATGATGTTGAGATTGTATTTGACCGCCGGGATGCCGGCCTTCGCTACATTCTCGATCAGCCGGCAGATCGAGTCGATCTGGCGGTCGCGATTGGGGCCCTTGCTGAGGATGTCGGGACTGCTCTGTTTCTCGATCGGCAGCGACTCGAGCGGCAGTTGCACCATGTCGAGGACGAGGCCCAGCCGCTCCAGCCGGTCGCGGTGCCGCCGCAGCACATCGAGGGTCCAGTCGTGCGGGTTGCCATCGGGATCGGCATTCACGTGCCGAACCCCCAGCTGCGCCAGCTGGCGGTATTCGTCGTCCGTCGTGACCCGATTTTGCGTTCCCAGATACATGCCGATCCCCTCCTCAGGATACTTGCGCATTTGTGGGCGGCCGGGCGATCGCCCACAACGCTATCCATGCTCGCAGCAATTGAGGCTGGACCCACGCCACCACGCCCAATAGCTTGACCCGAATGGCAATAAGGGGAAAGGCCGAACATCTCAAATGGCACAATTCGCACCGCAGCCTATGGCCGAGGCCATCGCCAGGGACCTGCTCTCTTTCCCGATCACCCACATGACGGACGAGCTTGTTTTCGACGAGCAGAGGTTCCGCGAGCACCTCGAGTGGATCATAGCCGCCGGCCCCGCTGGGGTCTTCGCCGCCGGTGGCACCGGCGAGTTCTTCTCCCTGACCCCTGACGAGGTGGAAAAGGTAACGGCGACCAGTGTCGCGGTGACCCGCGCGCGCATGCCGGTCCTCGCCGGCGTCGGCTATGGCACGGCGATGGCCATCGACCTTGCCAGGCGCGCGGAACGCGCCGGGGCCGACGGCATCCTGTTGCTCCCGCCCTACTTGGTCAACGCCAGCCAGCAGGGACTTGTCGCCCATGTCGAGGCCGTGTGCCGCGCGACGAGCCTTGGCGTCATCCTCTACAATCGAGACAATGCCATCGTCGATGCGGAAAACGTGGCGCGCCTGTGTGAACGCTGCCCCAACCTCGTCGGCCTCAAGGATGGCGTCGGTGATATCGAGCTGATGGTCAGGACCCGCAGCCTGCTCGGCGATCGCCTCGTCTATGTCGGCGGCCTGCCGACGGCGGAGACCTTCGCGCGACCCTATCTCGCCATGGGTGTCGCTACCTACTCCTCGGCGTTGTTCAACTTCCTGCCCAATTTCGCCCGCGGCTTCTACAATGCCGTTCGCGCCGAGGATGTGCCGACCATCGAGGCCGGGCTGCGGGACTTCATCCTGCCGTACACCGCCATCCGTAACCGCGGCCGCGGTTACGCCGTGGCCATCGTCATAGCCGGTGCTCGCATTGTCGGTCGTCCCGGAGGCCCCGTTCGGCCGCCGCTGACCGATCTCGACGCCAAGTCCTACGCCGACCTCGAGGCCCTCATCGCACGTCATGGGGATGTCGCGCCGGGTCGAGCCAAGTGAGCGGTCTCTCCTCGTCCCCCACGCTCACCGGCCTCAGGGTCGTACCGGTTGCCGGCCACGATTCCATGCTGCTCAACCTGAGCGGGGCACACGCGCCACTCTTCACCCGAAACATCGTGATCCTGACTGACAGCCACGGTCATACCGGGCTCGGTGAGGTGCCCGGCGGGGAGGCCATCGCTCACACCATCACCGACGCATGGCCGTTGCTCGAAGGCCGGCAGATCGGCGCTTATCGCACGCTGCTGCGGCAAGTGGGCGAGGCCTTTGCCGCCCGGGATTCCCGAGGACGCGGCAGCCAGACCTATGATGAACGGGTCACCATTCACGCAGTTGCGGCACTGGAATGCGCGCTGCTCGATCTGATGGGGCAGTCGCTCGGCGTTCCGATGGCCGAACTGCTCGGTGACGGGCAGGTACGCGATCAGGTCGAGATGCTGGGCTACTTGTTCTATGTCGGGGATCGTCACAAGACCCCGCTTGCCTATCGCAGCCCCGATTCTGCGGGCGACGACTGGGAGCGGCTGCGCGACGATCCTGCCCTCGATGCAGCGGCCATCGTGCGGCTGGCAGAGGCGGCGGAGGCCCGCTACGGCTTCCGCGACTTCAAGCTCAAGGGCGGCGTGCTGCGGGGAGCAGAGGAAGGAGAGGCCATCGCTGCGCTTGCCCAGCGCTTCCCCCAGGCGCGCATCACTCTCGATCCGAACGGCGCCTGGTCGCTCTCAGAGTCGATTGCCGTCTGCTCCGCGATCAAGCCCTATCTTGCCTATGCGGAAGACCCCTGCGGTGCCGAGAATGGCTTTTCCGGCCGCGAGGTTATGGCGGAGTTCCGCCGTGCCACCGGCATCCGTACAGCAACCAATATGATCGCAACCGACTGGCGGCAACTCGGACATGCCATAGAGCTGCACAGCATCGACATCCCCCTCGCCGACCCGCATTTCTGGACGCCGCGCGGGTCGATCGACGTGGCGCGGATCTGTCATCGGTGGGGGCTGACCTGGGGGTCGCACTCCAACAACCACTTCGATATCTCGCTTGCCATGTTCACCCAGGTGGGCGCCGCAGCCCCCGGTACCATCACCGCGCTGGATACCCACTGGATCTGGCAGGACGGCCAGTTCCTCACCCGCGAACCGCCAAGGATTGTCGGCGGTACGGTAGCGGTACCGGAACGGCCGGGGCTGGGCGTGGAACTTGACGAGACCTCTCTCGCTGCCGCGAACGCCCTCTATCGCACCTTGCCGGCCGGCAGCCGTAACGATGCGATGGCCATGCAGTACCTCATCCGCGGCTGGGGATTCGACCCCAAGCGGCCGGCCTTGGTGCGCTAGGTACCCCGGACGGCCGCCGCCCCCCGAGGAGGCGGCAGTCTGCCGCTAGGCTCCACCTCCGCCCTCTCCGGAGTGCAGACCCATCCGCGAGGGTGGAGATGGAGCGCGGCCGCTCTACTCGAACCAGGTCGTTCCGGGATACTGGTGCT
Organism: Devosia sp.; assembly: GCA_041916695.1. Classification (GTDB taxonomy): domain Bacteria; phylum Pseudomonadota; class Alphaproteobacteria; order Rhizobiales; family Devosiaceae; genus Devosia_A. Next base: position 6,706 of record JAYRZA010000034.1, read on the forward strand.
GCTTGGCGACGTCGTAGTTCAGCTCCAGCCCGATGCCGGGACGGTCGGTGATCTTGATGTGGCCGTTCTGGATGATCTCGCCGCCATCGGTGATGGTCTTCCAGTACTCGCGATGGAACCAATGGAACTCCAGCACGAGGAAGTTCGGCACCGTGGCGCAGACCTGCGCCGATGCCATGGTGCCGATCGGCGACGAGACGTTGTGCGGTGCGAACGGGATCGAATAGAGATCCGCCATCTCGGCAATCTTGCGGCACTCGGAGAGCCCGCCGCACTTGGGAATGTCCGGCATGATGATGTCGACCGCCTGCTGCTCGAGCAACTTGCGGAAACCGTGCCTGAGGTAGAGGTTCTCGCCCGCACAGATCGGCGTCGAGGTCGAGCGGGTGATTTCCGCCATCACGTCTATGTTCTCTGGCGGAATCGGCTCCTCGAGCCAGAGCAGCTTCAGGTGTTCAAGGTCGCGTGCCAACCGGATCGCCGAGTGCTTGTCGAGCCGGGTATGCAGGTCGGTCGCCACGTCGACCGATGGCCCCGCTGCCTTCACCACCATCTCGGCCAGTTGCACCATGCGGTCGTGCTCCCATTTGTTGGGAGTCATGTTGAACTTGTCCTTCTCGTACCAGCCGGTCTCCGAGCCGGTGTGACCGTAGGCGCGGATGTCGAGGTCCACCTTGAGCGCCGTGAAGCCGGCCTCCAGCACCTCGTCCACCACTGCCTGCACCTCGGCCATGTTCATGCCGGGCGATACTTCGCAGTCGCAGTAGACGCGGATGTCGTCACGGAACTTGCCGCCCATCAGTTCGTAGATCGGCACCTTGAGCGCCTTGCCCTTGAGGTCCCACAAGGCGATCTCGATGCCGGTGAGCGCCGTGATCAGCGCGCCGGCAAAGCCCCCCTCGAACACGAGGCTTCGCCGCGTCTCCTCGAAGATGGCGTCGATCGCGAACGGATCGCGCCCGATCAGCCGCTCCTCGAGTTCCTTGATGATGGCTATCGCCTGGTAGCCGCCATGCACGCATTCACCCAGCCCGGTGATTCCAGCGTCGGTCTCGATGCGAACCCACAGATGCATGCAATGGCCGGTCGTCGCGGCCGTCTTCACCGACGTGATCTTCATTCGTTCCTCAATGGCTTGGCCGGCTCTCCTCCCGGTCCGAAGGCAGTCTAGCGGTGCACCGGGGGGCCGTCGAGTGTGCGGAGCAACCTAACGCGCGGCTAATACAACCTCAGATGACCTCCAGGTAGTCGCGCTCTGGCAGGGCCGGGAACGGGACCGTCGGCAAGGTCTGGTACCAGTAGGCAACCGAAGCAATGTCGTCCTGCAGGGGCAGGTAGCGCCGGTCCTTCTTCTCGGTCCGCCATCCCAGCGCCTGGATGGTGACGCGCAGGTCGGTCTCGAAGCGGATTGGGTCCGTGATGTGCCAGCGATACATGCCGAAGCGCTGCTGGCTGCGATAGGTACCGTCGGGCCGCAGCACCTGCGGCAGGCCGGAATAGGGCGTCGAGAATTCACGGTAGCGACTCTCCATGGTGTCGTCGACCACGCCTCCGTCGAAATTATAGGCGCCGCAGAAGTAGTCCTCTGTGCCGGTTCCGCAGATGGTCGGGAACTCCCGGTCGCCGTCCATGAAGAACTTGATCTCGCCCTCGCCCCACCAGCCCGAATTGTTGACGCCCCAGGCCATGTAGGTGCCGACATAGTGGCCCGCGCCACTGACCCCGTCGATGATGGTGTAGTCGGTGCCGTAGGGTAGCGGATTGGTGCGACGAAACTGGGCGTGGAAATACGCCGCGTCCTCGGGCACGTCGGTGAGCGTGTAGTTGATCTGGTAGTAGACAATGCCCCAGTTCTCCGGGTCGTGATTCTCGATCTCGATCCGCGCGGCCTTCCGGAACGGCATCTGCCAGTAGCAGTTGAAGGCACGCCCAGGGTTGACGCACACCGCGAGCGACGAGATCTGCGCGAATTGGTTCCACCCCGAGCAGAAGAAGTCGCCGACCGGGCTCACCACCGAGGGATGGTCCTGATCGTCCCACCAGATCCTCACAATCAGGTCGCGCCACCTCAGGTTGGCCGTCGTGAGCCAGATCTGCTGGATCGCACCTGAACCGCGGATTTCGCCAAGGATACGCCTCTCGCCCGGCTCGATCCGGATCGATGGCGAGACCTTGACCCCGAGCCCGCTTCCGTCCTTGCCGAGGCCCCGTGCATGCACCTTGCCGGTCCCCTCCGTCGCCATCCCGCCGCGCCCCTTCTCGCCGGTGAAGTTCTCCGGCGAGATCGAGCGAGTTCGCGCCGGACTCAGGCGATGAAGATTGCCGAGGTCGACCCCGAGGCCGTTGAACGCGTGTGCCATCTTTCCCTCTTCGTGTGCACCGGCGGGTCGCAGCCTAGCCGACGCCAGCTCCTGATTCGAGTCCGCGACGAGTGAAACCACCACATGCAAAAAAGATGATCATCACGATCATATTTAGGCTGGCGCTTAAAACATGAGTCTTGTAGTCAGTGTTTATGCGGTCGCTGCTGCAACCGCCCGACACGCCAACCGGGACCCCGCTGATGCACTCCAAGACTCTGACCGGCCTGCTGGCCGCAGCTCTGATCGCCACCCCTGCCATCGCCGACGATATCGTCATCACCGACCACGAGAACCGCGCCGTGACCTTGCCGGAGGCGGCGCAGCGCGTCGTCACGATCCCGATGCCGATGGCCTCCGGCGTCATCTCCCTCGACGGCTCGTCCGAAAAGCTGGTGGGCCTCAACCCGCTCTCCCTCACAGCCATCCGTGAGGGCATTCTCGGCCGGATATTCCCCGATGCCGCGAGTATCTCGGACGCCGTGACCGGCACGGACTTCATGCCCAATGTCGAGGCGTTGGCGGCGGTCGATCCAGACCTCGTCATCCAGTGGGGCGGCCGTGGGCCGGAGATCGTCGATCCGATCACCAATGCCGGTCTCACGACGCTCCTGATCAGGTACGGCACCGAAGAACTGACCCGCCAGTACATGACAATGGTCGCGACCGCCCTCGGTCGGCCAGAGCGCATTCCCGAACTGGTCGCCTGGCGCGACCAGGTAAAGCAAGCGATCGCCGCCAAGGTGGCGACCATTCCCGAGGAGACGCGCCCGAGCGTCCTCTACCTCGGCCGCTCCTTGTCCGACATCACCGCATCGGGCAGCAAAGGCAACTATAATGCTTGGTACATCGATCTCGTCGGCGGGCGCAGCGCCTCGGCCGAGCTCGAAGGCTCGGTCTCCATCAATCGCGAGCAGATCGCGCAATGGGACCCGGATGTCATCCTGCTCAACAGTTTCGAGCCCAATCTCGACGTCAACTGGGTCTATTCCGACCCCATCCTTTCGCTGACCAAGGCGGCTCAGGCGAGGCGAGTCTACAAGATGCCGCTCGGCGGCTATCGCTGGGACCCGCCGAACCAGGAGTCACCGCTGACCTGGATGTGGCTGGCCGAGCTCCTCCACCCCGATGCGTTCGATTACGACCTCAGGGCCGAAATGCGGGCCGCCTACCGCAAGCTCTACAACTACGAACTCACCGATGCGGATATCGACGGTATCATCTGGATCGCGCAGCAGGGTGGCGCGGCCGGGTACGACCAGTTCCGGGCGAACTAGAATGGCCGACGCGGCCCAGAACATGCTGGATGCGGCGGCAGCGCCGCGAGGCTGGGCCGGTGTGGCCGTCGCCCTCGCACTGCTCGTGGTCGGCTGCGTCCTCGTCAGCCTGTGCGTCGGACGCTTTGCCGTCTCACCGCAGCGTGCCGTCGAAGTGCTCTGGCAGGCGCTGGTGACCCCCGGTCGGACAATAGAGGCTATGGATGAGCGGATCGTCCTGCTGGTCCGCACTCCCCGCGTAGTACTGGCCGCCCTCGCCGGCGCCGCGCTCGCCATCACCGGCGCGGCACTCCAGGGCGTGTTCCGCAATCCGCTCGTTTCGCCGGAGGTGTTGGGTATATCGCAGGGCGCGGCCTTCGGCGGCGCCCTCGCCATCCTCCTCGGTATCTGGGGCCTGCCGCTCCTCGGCCTGGTCTTCATGGCCGGGCTGTCCGCACTCGTCTTCGTCGGCCTGATTGCCCGTGTCGACGGACGTACCGAGATCATCACCGTCATCCTCTCCGGCATGGTCGTCGGCTCGCTATTCTCCGCCCTGCTGTCGCTGATCCAGTTCGTCGCCGATCCCAACTCCTCGCTGCCTGCCATCGTCTACTGGCTGATGGGTTCGTTCGCGACGGCGACCTGGGAACGGGTGCAGGTCGCCGCGCCGGTCCTCCTCGCCGGATTGGCGCTGCTCTACGGCCTGCGCTTCCGCCTCAACGTCCTGTCGCTCGACGACGGCGAAGCTCGCAGCCTCGGAGCCCGTCCTGATCTCGAGCGATGGATCGTCTTCGCGCTCGTCGCGCTAGTGGTCGGCGGTCAGGTTGCAGTGTCGGGCATAGTCGGCTGGGTCGGGCTGGTCATCCCGCATGCAACGCGTCTCGTCGTCGGGCACGACCATCGGCGGCTGCTCCCGGCCTCGGCTCTGCTCGGGGCCGGCTTCATGGTGACGATCGACACTCTGGCCCGCACCGTCACCGCGGCGGAAATACCCCTCGGCGTTCTCACCGCTATCGTCGGCGCGCCGGTCTTTGCCATCCTCCTGCGCCGGCATTTCGGAGACAGGGCGACATCATGATCGGGTTGCAGGATGCAACTGTTAGCTTCGGCGCGCGCATGGTGCTCGATCGGCTCAGCTTCACGGTGGCCGGCGGCCGCTGCCTTGCACTGCTCGGGCCGAACGGTCGCGGCAAGACCACTGCCCTGCGTGCGCTGCTGGGCTTCCAGCGCCTCGATGTTGGCACCCGCCACGCACCACAGATCGTCGGCTACGTGCCGCAATATGCCTCGAGCAACCAGAGCTACCTGGTCCGTGACGTGGTGGTGATGGGGCGGGCTGCGGGGCTCGGCCTTTTTTTTGGCAGCCCCGGCCCGCCGACTACGCCGCTGCTGCCGACGCGCTGAGGCGAGTCGGTGCCTCCCGCTTCGCCAGCCATCGCTTCGACCGCCTGTCGGGCGGCGAACGTCAACTGGTCCTGATGGCTCGAGCTCTCGCCACCGGTGCCGGCGTCCTGGTTCTCGACGAGCCCGGCTCGGCGCTCGATCTGCACAACCAGGCGAGGTTGATGCGGCTTCTGTCGGACCTGCGCACGCCGCGCGACCGCACCATCGTCTTCACCACGCACGATCCCAATCACGCCCTCGCAACTGCCGACGATGCCCTTCTGCTGATGCCCGATGGGCCTCCGCTGTTCGGACCGGTGGCCGAGACCGTCACCCCCGAAAACCTCGAGCAGCTCTACGGCGTGCCCATGCGGTTCGTCGAGCACTCCGGCCCGGACGGTACGCCGTACCGGGCCGTCCTTCCGGCCTTCGCAGGACAGCGCACCGCATGACCATACTCCTCATCCACTCCCACTACGGACCGACTCCGGCCCAGTACGAACCGGTCCTTTCCGCCGGCCGAATCCTGAGCGTGCGCGAACTCGACCTGACCGACGCGCATTTCGACGCCGCCAGCGGGTTGATCACCACCACGCATCTGGACCAGATCGGCTTACAGACCCGTCGCCCGGCGCTGACACGCCTGCTCGACCGCGGCGGCCGGTGGTTCTTCAACGGTCACATGCTGCGCGTCTTCGTCGATGGGCTCGGCATCTACCAGCCGATCCGCGGGGCAAAGCGTCCGGACTACGTACTGACGCGCCTCAACTCCCACGTGATCTTCGATGGCATCGAGCAGCGCCGTCTCGAGGAGAACCGCGGCGTCGCCGGTTTCTACGGCCGCGGGCACAATCCGCTACCGGCCGGCGGACTGGCGGTCAACGGCATCGGTCCGGCGCTGCTGCCGATCGACTGGGAATGGCAGCGCCCGGCCGGGGGGCGCATCTTCAGCCATGCCGGCAACGATCTGGGCGGCATGGGCGGGGAGGGGGGGCCGGGAGCCCTGCTCACCGAACGGATTGTCAGCTGGTGCGAGGGGAGGATCTGACCATGAGCATCCTGGCCATTCACCCCGGCGCCTACTACCATATCGAGAGCCTTGAAGGCCCTCGCTATGCCGCTTGCTTCGATCGGCTGGTCCGGCCCGAGGACCTCGCCGATGTGCGCCTCGACGAGCACAATGTAGTGCTCGTTCCCTGCCGCACTCCGGCCGACCGAATGGCTCCGCACCAAGCGCAACTCGCCGCGTATCTCGACGCCGGCGGTACTATCGTCGCCACTGGCGAGAGCGAGAGCCAGCTGTTTCTGCCGGGCATTGCCTTCACCCCGCAGCCCACCAATTTCTGGTGGTGGCTGACCCCGGGCGCCGATCTCGGCGTCCGCATTGCCGCTCCTGACCACAGCCTCTTCAGGCGCCTGGAGCAGCGCGATATCACCTGGCATCTGCATGGCTGGTTCGATCCGCCCGATGGCGCCGAGGTGCTCGCCATCGACGGCCAGGGACATCCGATCCTCTATGTCGATGAGGTTACGACGCACGGCCGGATGGTCGTCACCAGCCTCGACCCGTTCTACCATCACGGCAGCCACTTCATGCCCGCCACGACGCGCTTCCTCGACGGCTTCCTGCCATGGATGCGCGAGGAGTTCGACACCCGATGACCCAACTGACCGTCGTCGAGAACGGCCGCGAGCTGCACTACAGCTATGCCGACCTCATGAGCTATCACGGTTACGGCTTTCCAGGCGGCGTCGCTCACGCCTTCAAGGTGATGGAGCGCGCCCTGCCGCTGCTCGATGGCGGGCGTCCGCCCGAGCGGCGCGAGATCGACATCCGCACCGCCTTCCGGGGGCCGGGGGCGCGGGACGCGTTCGAGATGGTGACGCGCGGGCTGACCGAGGGGCGCTATGTCGTCGATACGGCTCTCGAACACCCGGAGCGTGGTGAGACGCTGATGCGCTACGTGTTCGTCCTTGCCTACCGAGGCACCGCCGTCCGTCTTCAGGCCCGTGCTGGCATCGTCCGCGACGAGTTCATCCTGCTGGGCCGAAAGACGGATCGCACGGCCGCGGAGGACGTCCGGCTCGAGCTCCTGAAACAGGACATGGCCGATCGCCTTTTGGCGATGCCGGCCGAGCAGGCCTACGAGGTGATCTGACCTCAGGGGCCTAGATTGGCGGGCACTGGCGGCGCAGCGTAGTTCACCACGATCTCGACGCGGCCATTGCCCGCGAGGTAGGGGTCGTTGGGGAACATCGGCGCAGCCGTCGCATTGCCGGCGACCGAGCGTATCCGGTCTTCGGCCAACCCGAACTCACCTAGGATGGCCCGCACCACGTTGGCCCGGTCGGTCGACAGGTCCCACGCTCCGTAGCGGGGATTGGGGTAGGTGGCGCCGGCCGCCGTATGGCCCGAGATGTCGATCTGGTTGGAGAGCTTCTGCAGGATGGGTGCGAGGGCGGCGATTGCCGCCCGCGTCTGCTCAAAGGGATACTTCGAGCCCTCGGGGAACATCGGCCGGCCTTCCTGGTCCATGATCTTGATGTTCAGGCCGTCCTTGGTTTCCTCGACGATCAGGTTGTCCGACATCTCGGTGATGTCCGGCATGGCTTGCCAGGCCTGCCTGATGCTCACTGCGGCTGCGTGGAATTCCTGGTTGAGTTGCGAGTTGAGGTCGGTCGGCGACGCCTTTACCGAGTCCTCGTCATTTCCGCCCTTCTCGTTGGAGCCGCCCTTGGCTTCCGACTGCGGGCCCGCCGTAGAAGTCTCCGGGGCGCTCATGGCGTCCATGGTCTCCTGCGACGTGACCTTTGCACCCAGTTCTTCGAAGGCCTGGCCGCCCATTACGCCTCCGGCCCCGCTGGTGCTCTCGCTGGTGTTGGGTGGGGCGAAGTAGTCGGCAAGTCCCTTCTTCTGCTCGGGCGTGGTCATGCTGATCAGCCACAGCAGGAGGAAGAAGGCCATCATCGCGGTCACGAAGTCGGCATAGGCGATCTTCCAGGCACCGCCATGGTGTCCATGCCCACCCTTCTTGACCTTCTTGATGATGAACGGCTGGTCGTTGGCGGCCATCTGCCTGTCTCGCTCTCGCTCGTGCCGGTTGTCAGGTCGGATTGGGCAGGTTTGCCGTCGCTTCGTCGACTTCGGCAAAGGTCGGGCGGACTTCCGACATGAGGGCCTTGCGGGCAAACTCGATGGCGATGGCGGGCGGGTATCCCGAGATGTGGGCCAGCAGGCCGACCTTCATGGACAGGAAGTACTTCGACTCGGCCTCGAAAGTGGTGCGCAACGACTGCGCCATCGGTCCGAAGAAGCCATAGGCGACAAACACACCGAGGAAGGTACCCACCAGGGCGCCACCGATGAGATGGCCGAGCACCTCCGGCGGCTCGCTGATCGCTCCCATGGTCTTGATCACGCCGAGCACGGCGGCGACGATGCCGAGTGCTGGCGTTCCGTCCGCCAGGGCCTGGATGGCGCTGACCAGCCGCTCGTTCTCCTGGTGATGGGTCTCGAGCTCCTCGTCCATGAGCGCTTCCATCTCATGGGCGACATTGGTTCCCAGGGTGACCATTCGCAGGTAGTCGCACATGAACTCCACCGCGTGGTGGTTCTTGGCAAAGGTCGGGAAGTTATTGAAGATCGCCGACTCGTGCGGGTTTTCCACATGCGGCTCGAGCGCCAGAACGCCCTTGGACTGAACCAGTTTGAACAGGGTGAACTGCAGTCCCAGCAGTTCGACATAGGCGGCCTTGTTATAGCGCGGTCCCTTGAGCAGGATGCCGAAGACGCCAAGCGACTGCTTGAGCACCGGTCCGCTGTTGGCGATGACGAAAGCGCCGATTGCGGCGCCCAGGATGATCACCGCCTCGAAGGGTTGCCACAGGACTTCGATGTGGCCGCCCATTGCCATGTAGCCGCCAAGGACACAGGCAAAGACCGTGATGATGCCGATAATGAGGCGCATGGATGTTTTGGACCTGGATTCGTTCTGCCGCTACCGGCGCCATTCGATCACGGCGATCGATTACGAATGGTGAATTTCGAGAGACTTCGCGCATCACTGCCGGTCAAATCCGGCCAGGATGGGCGCGACAAGGCAGCGCAGCCGGCCCAGCGATCCTTCACAGTTGAGTGATCATCGACGTCCGGCGCCGAGCGGCATTTTCGCGGGCCGGCATCGCTCCGCCGTCCCGCTCGCCCGGCGGCCTGAAGAGCGACAATTTCCGCTAGGTGTTTCACCCTATAGTTAGGTAAAGAACAAAACATATTCACGTCCGCTACCAGAAAGCATGTTTCGATATTTTCTGTAACTGGGGCGTGTGATCATGCCGAAGGGTGTTGATATCCCGCGACTATTGGCGGAGAGCAACGAGCGGGACCCTGTCGTAGCGCGGACCGGCGCCGACCGGCACGATGTTGCGGCGATCCTCGTTTCGGCCAGTGCCGTTCCGACCCTGTTGCTCAACGACAACCTGACCGTCCACGCGGCCAGCGACAGCTTCTGCGCCACGTTCGGACTGCGGCCCGAGCTGCTTCCCGAGCGCGAACTCTCGGAGCTGGGAGGCGGCGAATGGGACCTGCCGCCGCTGATCTCGCTGCTTCGCGGCGTGATCTCGGGGCATGCCCGCATCGATGCCTATGAGACCGACCTGCGCCCGCGCGGCCGGGAGGCACGACGGATTTTGGTCAAGGTAGCAAGGCTGCCGGCTGCCGGGCACGGCGCCGGCTGCCGCCTGCTGCTCACCGTCCTCGACCGGACGGAACTGAATGCTGTGCGACGGCAGAACGAACAGCTGTTCGATGAGATCAGGCACCTGCGCCAGCAGCTCGAACTGCGCGTCGCCAACAGCCTTCAGATCGTGGCGAGCATTCTCCTGCTGGCGGCCCAGCAAGTGCGGGCCCAGGGACTGGATGGCCGTCCGGACGACGAACAGGATCGGCACGCGGCCGTCACCGATCTGCGCGGCCGGCTGGCCTCGACGCCCATGGGCGAGGTCGACATGCACGCCTACCTACGCGAGCTGTGTGACAGCCTCGCCGCCTGCATGCTGCCGGATCGTCGCCGCATCGCCCTCGAGGCCCGCATCGGCGACATCGTCGTGCCGGCAGCCGAGGCAACTAGTATCGGCCTGATGGTGACTGAGATGATCATCAATGCCATCCGACATGCCAGCTTCAATCCGAACCATGGCCAGATCGTCGTCACGATGTCCGGTACCCCCGAACGCTGGTGCCTCATCGTGAAGGACAACGGCCACGGGGCGCGCAGCTCCCAGTTCCGCCCCGGTTTGGGTACCGGCATCATCGACGCGCTCGCGCGGCACCTCGGCGCGGCCTATTCGATCACAAGCGATGGGACCGGCACGACGGCAGCCATCGACCGACCGCACGCCTGACGTCCTTCCGTCAGTGCGGCGTCGCCGGGCCGGAGTAGACCGAAGCGCCTCCGGGAGTTGCGGCCGCGTGGGCGCATCTGAGACTGTTCCTGCCGGCCTGCTTGGCATCGGACAGCGCCGCCTCGGCCGCGCCGATCAGTCGCTCGATCTGCGGATAATCCCGGCTCCCGGCAATGCCGATGCTGGCGGTCGCCGTGAAGCTGGTATCTGCCATCCGGAAAGGCAGTGATGCGAAGCCCTCGCGAATCTGATCCAGCACCCTGCCCACTAGCTCCGGCGCGGTATCGAGCAGGATCACTGCGAGGCGGTCGCCGTCGTAGCGCCCGACCACGTCGATGCGGCGCAGCCGGGCCACCAGCACCTGCGCCAGCGCACGGATCACCGCATCACCGCCCATGTGTCCGAACTGCTCGTTGATCGCCTGCAGGTGATCCAGATCGACCATGGCGAGGGTTATCTCGGCCTGGGTCCGCCGGCAGCGCTCCAGCTCCTGAGTGAGCCGATCCATGAAGCGGCCGTGGTTGGCGAGGCCGGTCAGGCCGTCGCGCTCCATCAGCGAACGCAACTCGACGCCGCGGCGCGCCCGGAGTCGGATCAGTGCCACCAGCCTTTCGCGGTCCACTGGCTTCTCGATGAAGTCGTCGCCGCCCAGGGTGCGCGCCTCAAGCTGCAGAAGCGGATCGCTTTCCGACGACAGGAAGACCATCGGCAGCGCCAGGTCCCGACGCGTCTGGCGGATGATGCGAGCCAGTTCGATGCCGTTGATCCCCGGCATCCGGGTCTCGAGCAGCACCAGGTCGGGGCTCGTCGCGGCGATCCGGTCCAGCGTCATGGCGCCGTCGGTGACCACCTCGCACCGCATCCCGGCGCTTTCCAGTTCGAGCGCGTAGGTGTCGGCCAGCAGCCGGTCTCCTTCGACGATCAGGATGAAATGCTGTCGCCCCCGATCCCTTGGGGCCAATTCCTCGAGCCAGTCGGCCAACTCGCTTGCGTCAACGGGGCGAGGCAGCACCCCGGTGGTCCCCATGCGGGCGGCGGCCAGCCGGCCGTGGAAAGAGGCATCGGTGCCGACCAGCAGTACCGGAACCTGCGGCGAGTAGCGGCGGCAGATCTGCAGCGCCTCGGGAACGGCATCGCTGATCAGCGCAGCGGCGGGTCGATTCGACAGGCCTTGTGCCGACGACAGGGCGTCGATGGGCGTGTAGCCGAGCCCGGCGACGACCGAGGACAGTCGCTCCAGTTCCGGCGGTCGGGCGACGATCAGTACGCCGCTCGGAGGTTCCTCGGCTGGTCGTGCATCGTCGCCGGCACTGGCCACCTGCTTCGTGTCCCCCTGCCGCCGCAGCGGCATGACCGGCCTGCTCGCGGTCACCTGACCGAGTTGTGTGATGAGTGCGCGACAGCTCTGGCCGATGTCAGGGCGGCCCGGTGACAGCAGCCTGTCCTCGAGTTCCGCCGCGGTGGCGCTGATGCCGGGGAAGCCGAATGTGCCGGCGGCCCCGGCGAGATTGTGCGCAATGTAGCGCAATTGTTCACGCGCGCTGGGTCCAAGCGCGTTTTGGTCAAAGCGCAGCGTTAGCTCGCTCAGGGTCTGCGCATTCTGGCTCGTCCTCTCGATGAAGCGACGATGCAGTTCGTGACGCTGCAGATCGAACCGGTCCGTCATGATGCCACCAGCCCCTGGACGCTGCGCACCATCTCGGAGAACTGGTGCGCAGGGACGGGATGACCGAAATAGTAGCCCTGGGCGTCGTCGCATTGATGCCCGAGCAGGAAGTCGCGCTCCGCCACAGTCTCGACGCCCTCGGCGACCACGCGAATGTTGAGTGTGCGCGCCATGGCGATAAGGGCGCCGATGAGCCTGATATCGCTCTCGGCACCCCCGATGAGGTGGATCAATGAACCATCGATCTTCAGCGTATCGACGGGAAACCGCCGGAGATTGCTGACGCTAGCAAACCCGGTACCGAAGTCGTCGAGCGCGATGCGTACGCCGCGAGCCCGCAACGCCCTGAGGCTCGCGGCCGCGCTGGTGCCGTGCTTGATCAACGCTGATTCCGGCAACTCCAACTCGAGCAGGCTCGGATCGAGCGCCGTGTGTCGCAACATGCCGAATACGTCGTCGAGAAACCCTCTTGCCCTGAACTGCATGGCAGTGACATTGACCGACACCGCAATCGGGGGAAGCCCCGCGTCGAGCCAGGCACGGGCCTGCTCGCAGGCCGATTGCAGCACCCATTTGCCGATCGGCAGCATCAGCCCGCAGTCCTCGGCCGCCGGGATGAAAGCCGCGGGAGAGATCCTGCCAAGTGTAGGGTGGTTCCAGCGCAGCAGCGCCTCTGCGCCGACTATGGCACCGGTCCGGAGATTGACCTTGGGTTGGTAGTGTACGGCAAACTCGTGACGGGCCAGGGCGTGCCGGAGGTTTTCCTCGATCGACTGTCGTTCCTTGGCGCGATGGTTCATCGAGGGTCGGAAGAACTGATAGCCTTGGCGGCCGCTCTCCTTGGCCAGGTACATCGCCGTATCGGCATTCTGCAGCAGGGCATTGGCATCCCGTCCGTCATCGGGGAAGACGCTGATTCCGATACTGGCCGATATCCGGAGGTCGTGTTGGTCGATGACATGCGGCTGGGAGATGGCGGTCAGCATGCGCCGGGCGGTGATGGCGGCGTCCTCGCTGAGTTCGACCTCCGAGAGCAGCACTGCGAACTCGTCGCCGCCGAGCCGGCTCACCGTGTCGGAGGCGCGGACGCACTCGACCAGCCGCCGCCCGACCGACTGCAGCAGCTTGTCTCCCATGGCATGGCCGAGCGAGTCGTTGACATGCTTGAACCCGTCCAGGTCGAGAAACAGCACCGCAACGCGCTTCGAGTGGCGCGGCGCAATCGTGATGGCGTTGGCCAGCCGATCGTCGAACAGCATGCGATTGGGCAGACCGGTGAGGAAGTCGTGCTGCGCCGAGTGGGCGATACGCTGCGTCATGGCCCGCATCTCGCTGACGTCACGGAACACCATCACCTCGCCGGTCGGCTTGCCGTCTCGGTCGTGCATGGCCGCGATCGAGCCCTCGATCGGTACCTCGCTGCCGTTCCTGCGGATCAGCGTGCTGTCCGGACTGAGGCGCACCGTAGCGTCGTGTGCCTCGGGGGCGTCGCCGGTGCGCAACCGCAATACTTCTGCGCACGGGCGCCCGATCGCTTCGGCCGCCGTCCAGCCGGTCAGGCCGGCCGCAACCGAGTTGATAAAGGTGATGTTGCCCGTCAGGTCCGTGCTGATCACCGCGTCAGCGATGCTGTTGAGTGTCACCTGGGCCCGCTCGCGCTCGCCGAACAGCGTGTCGTCCATGGCTTGCCGCTCGATGGCATAGCGGATGGCACGCATCAGGCCGCGTGCCTCGATCTCGCCCTTGATGAGGTAGTCCTGTGCGCCCTGCTTGAGGGCCTGAGCAGCGACCGTTTCGTCGTCGAGCCCGGTCAGCACCACCAGCGGCACCCTTGGCGCGGCCGCCTGCGCCCGGTGCACGGCCTCGAGGCCGCTGGCATCGGGCAGGCCCAGGTCGAGCAGGATGACGTCCACCGCCTCGCCGCCGAGCCGGCCTTCGGCCTCCTGCATGGTTTCGCACGACGTAACCTGTGGAGGTAGCTTTGCGGGACGCTTCAGCATCTCCCGCAGCAGCCGTGCGTCGGCGGAGTTGTCCTCGATCAGCAGCACGCGCAGCGCCGTTTCGCTCATCCGGCCCTCGGCAGCTTGACCACGGCCAGCCAGAAGTTGTCGATCGTCTTGATCACCCTGAGGAACTGATCGAGGTCGACCGGCTTGGTGATGTAGCAGTTGGCGTGCAGCCGATAGCTGCGGTCGATATCCTCCTCTGCCGCGGACGTGGTGAGGATCACCACTGGGATGGTTCGCCATTGTTCGCTCCGCTTGACGTGTTCCAGCACTTCTCTCCCGCTCATTCTGGGCAGGTTGAGGTCGAGAAGAATGAGGTCCGGCCGCGGCGCAGTGCTGAACGCCCCGATCCGACCGAGAAAGTCCATCGCCTCGTGGCCATCCGAAGCGACATGCAGGTTGTTGCGCACACGCGCGTCGCTGAGCGCTTCGCGCGTCAGGCGAACGTCCCCGGCGCTGTCTTCGACCAGCAGGATCTCGATCGGCGCCAGGTGCTGGCTCATGAACATCAGTCCATCCCTCCCGAGGGCAACGAGAACATGAAGGTTGTGCCGGTGCCCGCACCGGGCTCAACCCAGATTCGGCCGCCGTGCCGCTCGACGATCTTGCGGCACAGGGTCAGCCCGATCCCGGTGCCCGGATAGCGGGTGCGCCCATGCAGTCGCTGGAACATCCCGAAGATGCGGTCGTGGTACTTGGCGTCGATGCCGATGCCGTTGTCCTGTACCGAGAAGATCCACTCCTCCGACTCGGACGCGCGGACCCCGACATGGATGCGTGGGGGGTGTTCGGAGCGGTACTTGATGGCGTTGCCGATCAGGTTCTGGAACAGCTGCGCAAGCTGGGCGCGATCCGCCATGACCTCGGGGAGAGCATCATTGGTGATCGTTGCGCCGCTCTCGTCGATGGCCGCGCTGAGGTTCCGCAGTGCTTCGTCCAGCGCCTCTAGGCAGGAGGACCGGCGCGGTGCCTGGCCGCCGGTGCCGAGCCGGCAGTAGGCGAGCAGGTCCTTGATCAACTGCTGCATGCGCTGCGCGCCGTCCACGGCAAAATCGATGAACTCGTCAGCATCGGCATCGAGCCGGCCCTTGTAGCGCTGCCCCAGCAGTTGGGTGAAACTGGCCACCATGCGCAGCGGCTCCTGCAGGTCATGTGCCGCAACGTAGGCAAACTGTTCGAGGTCGTGGTTGGAGCGCATCAGCTCGGCAGTGCGACGTTCCTGCGCCTCGCGCTGGCGCAGCACCTCCTGGGCACGCTTGCGCTCCGTCACGTCGGTGATGGTTCCCTGCATGTCGAGCGGAGCGCCGTCCGCGTTCCGGCGCACGCGACCCTTGGCGATAAGCCAGCGGATGCTGCCATCGGGCCATACGATGCGGTATTCGATGTCGTAGGGGACGTCGCGGTGCAACGCTGCCATGATCGCGGCGTCGATGCGGGGCTTGTCCTCCGGGTGAATCAACCGGGTGATCTCGTCGTAGTTGAGGACTGCGTCGGACTGCAGCCCGAACAGCTTGCGGAACTGTCCCGACCAGGTGATCTGGTCCTTCACCACATCCCAGAACCACGTGCCGATCTCGGCCACCTCCACGGCCATGCGGTAGGCCTCCATGGTTCGCCGGTGAACCTCCTCGGCGCTCCGACGAGCGCTCACGTCGCGGATGGCGCAGCAGGTCAGGCCGGCGCCCTCGATCGGCAGCGGAGCGAGGCTGATCTCGACCGGAATCTCGGACCCGTCGCGACGCCGGCCGAAAAGCTCGAGCCCGGCGCCCATGGGCCGGCGGTGCGGTTGCGAAGCGTACTGCGCGCGGTGCCTGGGATGCGCACCTCGGAAGCGCTCCGGCATCAGCAGTTCGATGGGCTGGCCGATGAGGTCGAGCCGTGGGTAGTCGAACAGCCTCTCGGCCTCGGCGTTGACGATCAGCATGACGCCTTCGGCATCGGTGATGATCATTGCGTCCGGCGCACACTCGAGGATTGCCCGGAAGGTTTCGTCGCTGTCGAGAAAGAATCGGCGATTCACTGATCCGCCCCCTGGCATCGGGGGAGGCGGTCGCCAAAGGGGCCGTGCAGTGAATCGCCGAGCATCAGGAGCCCTGGGCGCGGGCCCCACAGTTCTGGATGTGTCGTCACGATCCCCTCCTTCGAATAGGAGCGTCGCACCGACAAGAAACTGCAGGTCGAGAAGAATCTTCTGCGCCGTTAACGACGCGTTAGGGAATGCCTCTCCGAAGGCGATAAACACAGAAAAAACAACAAGATGGGGGAGCTAGCTCGTTCCACCGGTCGTCCGCCTCGACATTTCATACGGTTAAGCATTACTTGCTTTTCGACTTGATGACGATTGTCATTGATCAACGAGATCTGTTGGCGGCAAGGACGGTCTATCACAGTTGTGTGATCCGGGCGTGGCCTTGCGACGACAGGGCGGGCGCGCGGTTCCTGAACGCAGACTGAATGAATCCGGTGGCCGTGTCGTGATGCTGCGATTGCGGCGCTTTACCGTACCAGGTCACAACTATAGGATGCCAGCAACCAAGTATTGATGAGGGTGTGGAAGATGCAGCGGCTCGCTCGGATTGCCCTGTGGCTTTGTGCTGCGCTGATGCTGGCGCTCGGCCCGAACGCGGCAGTCGCCGCCGACCGGACCGCCGATCGCCTCGCCGACATCGACCTCCCGGGTCTCGACTACGCCGTCGAAAAGGGCGTGAGCCTCGATCAGTGCGAGGCGGCATGTCTCGATGACCGCATCTGCCGGGCCTTCACCTAC
Source organism: Devosia sp. (assembly GCA_041916695.1). Taxonomy (GTDB): domain Bacteria; phylum Pseudomonadota; class Alphaproteobacteria; order Rhizobiales; family Devosiaceae; genus Devosia_A. The sequence goes on from JAYRZA010000034.1 coordinate 23,544, forward strand.
AACGCCAAGGCCAAGTGGTGCTTCCTCAAGGGCGGAAGCGGTGAACAGGCCGCCTTCAAGGGAGCGACCTCGGGCATCATCGCGATCTCGCCCTCCGACGAGGAACGGGCCAAGGCGCGTGCTGGCGAACTGCCGTTCCCGGCCGATGATCTCGTCGGGTCCGCCCGCTACCTCGCCCAGCAGCTGCCGCAGTCGGATCCGCCGCCGCCGGAGGTGGCCTATGCCGATCTCGTGGCTTCCGGCGACGAAGCGGTGGCGCAGTCCAATCCGGCCGCTGCCTGGGTTTCCTACCGGCAGGCCCTCGCCGTCAACCGCAACGACCCGGCGCTCTGGCTCAAGCTCGCCGACGTAGCGCACGCGCGCGGCCTCGCCGAGCGCGCGGCCGGCAACTCGAGCTACGAGTTCGCCTCGACCGCGACCTACGCGGCCGTCTCGGCCTATCTGCTCTCGGAGGGCACGGCCGACCGTGCCGCTGCGCTTGCTGCGCTGGCTCGCGGCCTCGCCTTGCGCGAAATGTGGCGGGAGTCGATCGCCAGCTATCGGGCAAGCATCGGCCTGGTGGATGATGCGGCACTGCAGGCCGAACTCGATCGCGCTGTGGCCGAGCATGGCTTCCGCATCGCCTCCAACCAGGTAGACTCCGAATCCTCGACGCCGCGCATCTGCGTCGTCTTCTCCGAGGCGCTGCCGTCCGGCGGCGCCGATCTTGCGAGCTACGTGACCGTCGAGGGCGCGCCGCAGGTCGCGGTCGAGACCGAGCAGAGCCAGATCTGCGTCACGGGCGTCGATCATGGTCGCCGCTACCATCTGAAGTTTCGCGCCGGCCTTCCCTCGGCCTATGGCGAGCAACTGCGTTCCGATGTGGCGCTCGACGTCTACGTCCCCGACCGCACCCCATTCGTCGGTTTCGCCAATAACGCCTATGTGCTGCCTGCCGGTCTCGGCGGCGGCCTGCCGATCACCTCGGTCAACACCGAGAGGGCGGACGTCGTGATCTACCGCATCGGCGATCGCTCGATAGCGGCAGCGGTTCGCAATGGCGTCTTCCAGAGGACTCTCGACGGCTACTCTGCCGAGGACGTGGCCAACAACTACGGCGAGCTGGCTTGGGAGGGGCAACTGGACCTGTCACAGACCAAGCGCAACGAAATGGCGGTGACCGCCGTGCCGGTTGCCGATGTGCTCGGGGACATCCCGCCCGGCGCCTACGTGATCACCGCCAAGCCGGTCGACGACAAGTCCGAGTATTGGCAGGAGATGGCCACCCAGTGGTTCATCGTCACCGATCTGGGGCTGACCACGCTGGAAGGCGACGACGGTGTCCACGCCTTCGTTCGGTCGCTCGCCTCGGCCCAGGCAGTCGCTGGCGCCAAGGTAAGGCTGATCGCCGTCAACAACGAGGTTCTCGGCGAGGCGACGACCGACGCCGACGGCCGCGCCGATTTCGCGCCTGGGCTCGCACGTGGCGAGGGCGGACGGGCGCCGCAACTCCTGGTCGCCGAGACGGCGGAGGGCGACTACGCTTTCCTCGACGTCACCAAGCCGGCCTTCGACCTCACCGATCGCGGCGTCGAAGGACGCCCGACCCCCGGGCCGCTCGATCTCTTCCTCACCACCGAGCGCGGGGTCTATCGCCCGGGTGAGACAGTCTTCCTCACCGGCCTGCTGCGTGACAGCCAGGTGCGGGCCGTCGAGGGGCTGCCGCTCACCGTCCAGTTCGAGCGCCCGGACGGGGTGGTGGCGAGCCGCGAGGTCCTCGCCGATGGCGGTGCCGGTGGCTATTTAGCCGCCGTGCCGCTGGTCGATGATGCCATGCGCGGCTCCTGGCAGGTGCGCGCCTATGCCGATCCGGATGGCGAGCCGCTGGCCAGCACCGGCTTCCTGGTCGAGGATTTCGAGCCCGAGCGCCTCGCCTTCGAGGTGAGCGCCTCCGAACAGCCGGTGGCGCTTGACAGCGTGACCCCGGTCAGCGTCACCGCCAGGTATCTCTACGGTGCCATCGCCCCCAATCTCTCCGTCGAGGCCGATGCCATCATTCGCCCGGTGGACGGGCTCGCCGGCTTTGCCGGCTACAGCTTCGGCCGTTGGGACGACAGCTTCGAGACCACGCGCGAGCCATTGGGTGAAGTCGGCGTCACCGGCGAGGATGGCACCGTCGTCGCCGAAGTCCTGCTCCCGGCTACCGAGTCGACCACCCGTCCGCTCGAGGCGCAGATCCTCATGCGCCTCGTCGACAGCAATGGCCGTACCGTCGAGCGCAGCCTGCGTCGTCCGGTGCTGGCCGACACCGACCGCATCGGCATCCGTCCGCAGTTCGAGGATGCGACCGGTCTGGCGGAGGGCACATCGGCCGGGTTCGACATCATCACCGTCGCGCCCGAGGGCGAACTGGTGGCGCGCTCCGGGCTCTCGTGGACTCTCTCGCGCATCGAGACCAACTACCAGTGGTACCGGCAGAACAACACCTGGAAGTGGGAGGCGATCACAACCACCCGCCAGGTCGCCGACGGCACGATCGACACGCTCGCATCCGGCCCCGTGGCGATTGCCGCCCCGGTGCAGTGGGGCAGCTACCGGCTCGAGGTCAACGGCGGTGGCGATGTCCCGACGTCCTCGACCTACCAGTTCTACGCCGGTTACTACTATGCAGAGGCGGGATCGGACACCCCCGATACCCTGTCGGTGGCCCTCGACAAGGCGGCCTATCGCCCCGGCGACACCGCGAGCCTGCGCCTTGACCCGCAATTTGCCGGTACCGCGCTGGTGATGGTGGTCGATGACCGCATCATCGACATGAAGGCCGTCGAAGTCCCTGCCGGCGGCACCACTGTCGACCTGCCGGTAACCGAGGACTGGGGGCCGGGCGCCTACGTGACCGCGGTGCTCTACCGGCCCTCGAGCGACGTGGAAAAACGCATGCCCGCACGAGCTCTTGGTCTTGCCTTCGCCGATGTCGAGCCAGGCGACCTGCAGCTCGATGTCGCCATCGACGCTGACGAGGTCTCCCTGCCGCGCCGCGCCTTTACCGCCAAGGTGACACTGGGCAACGTGGCGGCCGGCGAGACCGCCTATGTCGCGGTAGCCGCCGTCGACCTCGGCATCCTGAATCTCACCAGCTTCCCTGTGCCGGATCCGGACGGCTGGTACTTCGGCCAGCGCCAGCTCGGCATGGCGATCCGCGATCTTTACGGTCAATTGATCGATCCCACCCAGGGCGATCCGGGCGCGCTGCATTCGGGCGGCGATGGCGGCGGTTCGCGGCTCGGCACGCCACCCTCCATCTCGGTGCTGCTCGCCATGCACTCGGGCATCGTCGAGGTCGGCGCCGACGGCACCGCCACCGTGAGCTTCGACATGCCCGACTTCAACGGCACGGTGCGGCTGATGGCCATGGCCTGGACCGGGAAGGCGGTCGGGCACGCCAGCAAGGATGTCGTCGTCCGCGATCCCGTGGTCGTGAACCTGAGCCCGCCGCGCTTCCTGCGGCTCGACGACAGCTCACGCCTCCTCGTCGAGATCGACAATGTCGACGGGCCCGCGGGAACCTACGAAGTCGAGCTGCTGCCCGGCACCGGCCTTGAGACCGATGCACCGCAGACGACCGTCGAGCTGGCAGCGGGGGACCGCGCCGCGCTCGAGCTCGGCCTTCGCGGCACGGCACTCGGGGATCAGCCCCTCAAGCTGATTGTCACGGATCCCTCCGGCAATGCCCTGGTCAAGGACCTCACCCTTGGGGTGCGCGCCAGCGCGGCGCCGGAGACGGCGAGCAGGCTGATCCCGCTCGAGCCGGGTGCCTCGGTCACGCTCGACGCGGCCGAGTTCGATGGCATGCTGGCCAATACCGGCACGTTGACCTTCGCCGTCGGCCCCATTGCCCGGCTCGACGTGCCCGGCCTGATGCTGTCGCTCGATCGCTATCCCTATGGCTGTGCGGAGCAGGTATCGAGCAGGGCCTTCCCGCTGATCTACCTCAACGAGGTTGCGCAACTGCTTGGGCTCGGCACCGACGAGGCTCTGGACCAGCGTATCCGCGACGCCATTGCCAACGTCCTCGCCAAGCAGACCTCGGTCGGCAGCTTCGGACTGTGGGGGCCTCTCTCCAGTACCGATCTGTGGCTCGACGCCTATGTGACTGAGTTCCTGCTGCGCGCCGAGGCCGAAGGCTATGCGGTGCCTGATACCGCCATGACCATGGCCCTCGACAACCTTGCCAACCAGCTCGCCTATGCTTCCGACTTCTCGAGCGGCGGTGAGGGGATTGCCTACGCACTCTACGATCTCGCCCGCTCAGGCCGGGCCGCCATCGGCGACCTGCGCTACTACCTCGAGGCGCGGCTCGAGGCCTTCACCACGCCGCTAGGCAAGGCCCAGCTCGGGGCTGCGCTCGCCCTCTATGGCGATCGCACCCGCGCCGCCACCGCCTTCAGGGCCGCGGTCGAGGCCCTCGATGCCGCCGAGAGCCGGCACAGCTACCGGGTCGACTACGGCAGCAAGCTGCGCGACACCGCGGCTGTTCTTGCGCTCGCCGCTGAGTTCAAGCCCTCCGGTGTGGATCTCGCGGCGCTCACCGAGCGGCTCGCCGACCAGCGCGAGCTGGCCCGCTATACCTCGACTCAGGAGGATGCCTGGACGCTCGTGGCCGCGGCCACCCTGGCCCGAGAGGCCGGGAGCGGTGCCGTCACCATCGATGGCGAAGCCCTCGATGGCACGGTCTATCGACGCTACCAGCAGGAGTACTTCGACGGCCCCGAGATCACCATAGCAAATGCCGGCAACCAACCGACCGAGGTCAAGCTCTCGGTCACCGGCATCCCGGCAGTGTCCCCGCCGGCCCGCAGTGAGGGCTTCACCATTGAGCGTACCTACTACCGCATCGATGGCACACCGGCCGATCTCGGCCTTGTCAGCCAGAACGACCGCTTCGTCGTCGTGCTGTCCATGTCTGCCACTACGCTCGGTTCCGGCCAGTACGTCGTGGCCGACCCGCTGCCGGCCGGCTTCGAGATCGAGAACCCGGATCTCTCGGCCGCGGGCGGCGTTGGGGAACTCAGCTGGCTCGCGGTCAACGTGCCCGATCACGTGGAATCACGCACGGACCAGTATGTCGCGGCGTTCCGCTACTACTCCGACACCAGTGCGTTCTCGACCGCCTATATGGTGCGGGCCACGACGCCAGGCAGCTTCGTAATGCCCGGTGCTACGATCGAGGACATGTACCGACCCGAGCTGCGTGCCAATACGGCGTCCGGCACCATTGAGGTCGGCATCCCCGGGCCGTGACGTGACTGGACGCGTTGACGGACCGCCGTCGCGGCCCGGGTGGAACCTCCGGTTGCTGGCCGCCGCGGCGCTGATCGGCCTCGCCGGAGTCGTCGCCGGCGCCGGCAATGCCGGCCTCGGTCGGCTGGCGGTCATTCGGGCCGATCTGCCGCCGACGCCCGACGTCGCTAACCTGCCGGTCTCGCCAGTGGTGGTCGACCGCGACGGGCAACTGCTGAGGCCCTTCACCACTGCCGACGGCCGCTGGCGGCTGCCGGTGACGCTGGACGGGGTGGATCGACGGTTCGTCGACATGTTGCTGGCCTATGAAGATCGGCACTTCGCCGTCCATCACGGCATCGAGTGGCGCTCGATGATGCGGGCCGTAGCCCAGTACGCCCTCGCCGGCCGAATCGTCTCCGGGGGGTCGACGCTTACCATGCAGGTGGCGCGCCTGATCGAGGGCGAGCCGACGCGCAACCTCGAGGGCAAGCTGCGCCAGATGGTGCACGCTGACGCGCTCGAGGCCGAGTTGAGCAAGGACGAGATCCTGACACTCTACCTCGCGTTGGCGCCCTATGGCGGCAATATCGAGGGCGTGCGGGCAGCAAGCCTCGCCTATTTCGGCAAGGAGCCGACCCGTCTCAGCGCTGCCGAGGCGGCCCTGCTCGTCGCCCTGCCGCAATCGCCCGAGGCACGCCGACCCGATCGGGCGCCCGACGCGGCCCGGGCCGCCCGCGACGCCGTGCTCGATCGTGTCGCGTCCGCCGGCGTGATTTCTGCAGAAGAGGCCGAGTCGGCCAAGCGCGAGCCTGTTCCGCAGGTCAGGCGCGAGTTCCCCAAGCTTGCCGCCCACGTCGCCGAAACGGCGGTTCGGATGCATCCGGGTGCGCGCCAGGTCGGCTTGACCATCGATCGTCGCCTGCAGGCGGCACTGGAGCGGCTTGGTACGCGGCGGGCCAGGGCTCTCGGCCCCGAGGTGTCGGTCGCCATCGTCGTCGCGGACCAGGCGAGCGGAGACATTCTCGCCTCGGTCGGCTCGGCTGGCCTGCTTGATTCGGCGAGCGACGGCTTCGTAGACATGACCACGGCGATCCGCTCTCCCGGTTCGACCCTCAAGCCCCTCATCTACGGGCTCGGCTTTGAACTTGGCCTTGCGCATCCCGAGAGCCTGATCGAGGACCGGCCCACCGCCTTCGGGGGCTACATTCCGGTTAATTTCGACGGGCTCAATCGCGGTACCGTCACCATCCGGCAGGCCCTGACCGAGTCGCTGAATATCCCGGCGGTCATCGTACTCGATGCCGTGGGCACCCCCCGCATGATCTCGCGGATGCGCCGCGCCGGCGCCGAACCGCGCCTGCCGGGCAATACGGCTCCGGGCCTCGCCATCGGGCTCGGCGGCGTCGGCGTCACCCTGCGTGATCTCGTTTCGATCTATGCTGCAATCGCCCGCGGCGGCACGCCCGTCCGGCTTCGTGACGGCGCCAGCGATGTCCCAGGTCTGTCCGCCGATGCCGCTCCGGTGCTCGATCCCGTGGCGGCTTGGTACATTTCCGACATCCTTGCCGGGGTTCCGCCGCCGCTCAATGGCACGCCCGGTCGTATCGCCTTCAAGACCGGTACCTCCTACGGATATCGCGACGCCTGGGCGGTCGGCTTCGATGGCAGCACCGTGATCGGCGTCTGGGTGGGGCGCCCCGACGGCGAGCCGGTGCCGGGAATTGCCGGAATGGTGGCGGCAGCACCCGTCCTGTTCGAGAGCTTCGATCGGCTGGGCCGGCCACTGGCGGCACTGCGCGACGCGCCCTCGGGCGTGCTGTTCGCTGCCAATCCCGAACTGCCGAGTCCGCTGCGCCGCTTCCGTCACCCTGACGACATGAAGGTCAAGCGCGACGCCGCGCCCGAGATCGCATTTCCCGTCGATGGCGTCGACGTTGACCTGGGACTCGCTGCCGGCAGCGAACGGTCCCTTGTGGTCAAAGTGCGGAATGGATCGCCGCCCTTCACGTTCTTCGCCAATGGTGCTCCCTTCGGGCGCACCGCTTTCGCCCGGCAGAACAGCTGGACGCCCGACGGGCCGGGCTACGTCACCCTGTCGGTGGTCGATGCCCGGGGGCGTTCCGACCGGGTGACGGTTTTCCTCGACTGACCGCTTGCCCTCCCTTCTGTTCCAGTCTGGAATAAATCTGGCATTCGTGGCAAATCCTGCGCAGACCCGGGGGCGGGTCGGCCGGTGATCGATGCGGGTACTGCACTTCTTCAAGGAATACGCGCCCGACAGTGTCGGCGGGACCCAGAGCGTCATTCGCGATATTGCCTACGCGACTGCCCCGCTCGGCATCGAGACCACGGTCCTGTCCCTGAGCCGCGACCCGGTGCGGAACACCGTCTCCATAGAGGGGCACCGGGCCGAGAAGGCTCGCCTCGATTTCGAGGTGGCATCGGCGGGATTCTCGGCATCGGTGTTTCCGGCCTTCGCCCGGCTCGCCAGGCGCGCCGACCTGGTCCATTATCACTTTCCTTGGCCGACGATGGATCTGGTGCACTTCGTCGCCCGGCACCGCCGACCGAGCCTCGTCACCTATCACTCCGACATTGTCCGGCAACGGCTGCTGGGTGCCGTCTATCGGCCGCTGATGCACGCCTTCCTCGGATCGGTCGATGCCATCGTTGCCACGTCGCCGAACTATCTCGCCTCGAGCCCCGTGCTGCCGCGCTACCGATCGAGGACCAGCGTCATCCCGCTCGGCGCGCGCGACACGGCCGGCATTGCCGTTCCCAAGGCGGCCGTCGCCGCCTGGCGCGCCCGGCTCGGCGAGCGCTTCTTCCTGTTCGTGGGTGCGCTGCGCTACTACAAAGGCCTTCCGCATCTGCTGGAAGCGGCCGCCTTGACCGGTTACCCCGTGGCCATCGTCGGTACCGGCGTCGAGGCGGCGACCCTGGCCGAAATCGTCCGTGATCGCCGCGTGGCCAATGTGCACCTGCTCGGCGTCCTCGACGATGCCGACAAGCTTGCCCTGCTGCGGGCGGCGTACGGTTTCGTATTTCCCTCGAACCTGCGCTCGGAAGCCTTCGGGGTCGCCCTGCTCGAAGCCGCGGCCGAGAGCCTGCCACTCATCAGTTGCGAGATCGGAACGGGTACGAGCTACGTCAATACGGACGGCGAGACCGGCTTCGTACTGCCGCCGGATGACTCCGGGGCCCTCGCGGCGGCCATGACACGTCTGTGGCAGAATCCGGCGCTGGCGACCCGCCTCGGTCGCGGTGCCCGCGCCCGCTATCTCGCCCGGTTCACGGCCGAGGCGATGGGCGCGGCGTATGCGGAACTCTACCGGCGGCTCGTGCCGGTCGAGCAGAACTCGGCCTGAAGGCAAGATGGGCACGACACCCCAGAGTGTCGTGCCCCAGTCGACTGGATCCGTCGGGAAACCCAGCCGTTACTTGACTTCGCCCGACGGCCGCGGCGTGTCCTTGGTCTCGGCCGGCAACACCGGGTAGGTGATCTCCGGCATCGCGCCGGTCAGCGAGTGGAGGAAGGCCACGATCGCTTCGGAATCCGCGTCGGTGAGTTCCTCGCCCAATTGGGCACTGCCCATCACGCTGACGGCCTCACCGAGATCCCAGACCTTGCCCGAATGGAAGTAGGGCGCGGTCAGTGCGATGTTGCGCAGCGGCGATGCACGGAACACATACGAGTCGTCGGCGGTCGCGGTGACCGCGAAGCGGCCCTTGTCGCCTTCCGGCAAAACGTCGGCACCCGGCTTCTGTATCAGGCCGAACGGATAATACCCGTTGCCACCGATGTTGATGCCGTTGTGGCAACTGGCACAGCCCTTTTCCATGAACAGCGTCAGGCCTGCCTTCTGCACGTCCGACAGGGCCGCGTCGTCGCCGTTCAGGTAGGCGTCGAACGGGGCCGGCGTCACCAGGGTCGCTTCGAACGCTTCGATGGCCTTGGCCATGTTGTCGAACGTCACCGGGTCGGCCTCGCCAGGGAAGGCGCCTTCGAACCAAGCCACGTACTGCGGCATCGACTTGAGGGTGGTCACCACTTGATCAGGCGTGTTGGCCATCTCGACGCCGGCCTGAACCGGGCCCTTCGCCTGTGCCTTCAGGTCTTCTGCACGTCCGTCCCAGAACTGGGCGATGTTGAAGACCGCATTGAGCGCCGTCGGTGCGTTGCGCGGTCCCTTCTGCCAGCCGTGGCCGATCGAAGTCTCGAGGTTGTCGTCGCCGCCGGTCGCAAGGTTATGACACGAGTTGCACGAGAACACACCGGACGCCGACAGGCGCGTGTCGAAGAACAACGCCTTGCCCAAAGCAATCTTCTCAGGAGTAATCGGGTTGTCTTGCACGGCAGGAATAGTTGAGGGCAGTGGGCTGAACACTGAAAGTGCCTGATCGCGCAAATCGTCGGCCCAGGCAGGACCGATACTCGCCAACACCACAGTCGCCATCAACATGGCATTTGTCCGGTATTTCATTTCTTCATCCTTACGTCGTGCCGCTGCGCAAGTCCTAGCGTCGATTCCAAACTTACGGGAAGATACGCGGCGCGGTAATTGATTTGGATCAACACGCCCCTTCGGACCATGCCCCGCAGCGGACAGTGAAGGCCGTTGACAGCGCTGCAGGTGTGTTATACTAAACCAAATAGTTGAATACCAATTGGTTGAATACGCCGTCCTGCGCCGGCCACGGAGATCATCGATCATGCCCGCCTTCACCTCTGCCGACGGTACCGAGATCGCCTATGATGTGCGCGGCAGCGGCGCCCCGCTGATCCTGATCGATGGTGCGTTCTGCGGCCGCAATATGGGTCCGATGCCCAGGCTGGCACCGCTGCTGGCGCCCCACTTCACCGTCTTCAACTACGATCGGCGCGGCCGCGGCGAGAGCGGTGACGCTCCGAACTATAGCGTCGAGCGCGAGTATGAGGACCTCGCTGGCCTGATCGCGATCGCCGGCGGCTCGGCCCACCTCTACGGCACGTCCTCGGGCGCCGGGCTGGCACTCTTTGCCACCGCACGCGGGCTGCCCGTCAACCGCCTCGCTATCTTCGAGCCGCCCTTCACCGATGTTCCCGGCGGCAAACCCATGCCGGACGGCTATCGGGCTGACCTGGAGGCCCTCGCCGCGGCTGGCCGGCGCGCCGATCTCATCAAATACTTCATGGTCAGGATGATCGGCATGCCGTCCCTCATGATGCCGATCATGCGGTTCAACCCCGGCTGGAAGGCGATGCTGCATAACGCCCTCAGCTTGCCGCATGACGCCGCCATCATGGAGGGGTATGGGTTCCCGTTCGAGGCCGCCCGGTCCATCCGGGTACCTACCATAGTCATGACCGGCGACAAGACCTTCAGGCAGTTGCGCGAACCCGTGCGACTTGCGCGCGAGACGATCCCGGGTGCCCGCTTCGCCTCGCTCGCCGGACAAAGCCACGACGCGGCGGCAGAAAGCGTTGCCCCGGTTCTGATCGAGTTCTTCGGCGCCGATGTGGCTCGGGCCGCGGCACAGGTGTCACCCCGATGACCGACCGCCTCTCCGCCACCTTCTCGGCCCTCGCCGATCCCACCCGCCGCGGCATCCTCGCCCGGCTGGCGCGTGGCGAGGCCACTGTCAGCGAACTGGCCGAGCCCTACGACATGTCGCTGGCCGCCGTGTCCAAGCACCTCAAGGTGCTGGAGGGCGCGGGTCTGATCAGTCGGGGCAGGGAGGCGCAATGGCGCCCCTGCCGGCTCGAGGCCGCGCCGTTGCGCGACGTCTCCGACTGGGTCGAGTCCTATCGTCGTTTCTGGGACGAGAGCCTCGACAAGCTCGACGACTACCTCCGCGCGCTGCAGCAGGGAGATTCGGAGGGGCCCACAAACTAGCCTGAAGCCGACGGCCCGGAGGGCCGACCATGGCGACCAACATCATTCCCTTCCGTCGCCGTGGACGGAAACGGCAGCGGCTTGCCCGCCGCATCCCCGCCGAACTCGGGGTCCTGCGCCGCTTCTGGACCGGCACGATGGACCGACTGACCGACTACCTCGTTGTACTCAAGATCAAGGAGACCACCATGGCAGACCTCAGGATCATCGCCCCGCCTGGCGAGCCCGTCATCTACATGACACGCACCCTCAACGCGCCCCGCGCCCTCGTCTGGAAGGCCCTTTCCGAACCCGAGCACCTGGTGCGCTGGTGGGGACCACACGGCCACACGAACCGCGCCCTCGAATTCGACTTCCGCGTCGGCGGCAAGTGGCGGATCGAGTCGACCCTGCCGGACGGCCAGGTCATTGTCTTCTTCGGCGAGTTCCTCGAAATTGAATGGCCGGTCATGGTGACGCAGACCTTCTCGTTCGACGGCCTGCCGGAAGGCGTTCACAGCATCGATTCGGTAACGCTCGAGGACCATGGCGACAAGACCGTCTATAGCGCCAAGTCGACCGCACCCGATCTCGCCTCCCGCGACGGCATGATCGCCTCCGGTATGGAACTTGGCGTGGTTGAAGGCTTCGAGCGCCTCGACACGATGCTCGAGGAGTTCAAGGCCGGCGCCTGAGCAGCGCTGCAATCGAGGAAGTCGGACCATGTTGAGCGATCTCGCAGCCACCCCGGACGACCGCCGGCTCGAACTCTCGCGCGAATTCGATGCGCCGCGCGACCTCGTCTGGAAGGCACTCTCCGATCCCTACCACCTCGCGCAGTGGTGGGGGCCGAAGGGCTTCACCAATCCGGTCTGTGAGATCGATCTCCGGCCCGGCGGCAGCTGGCATCACGTCATGCGCGGACCGGACGGTCGCGACTATCCCACCGACAGCGTCTTCATCGAGGTCAGCCCGCCCGAGCGCATCGTCTATCGCAATGCCGCTGCCACCGCAGAGGTGTTCACGGACAATCCGCCACCCAGTTTTCTCAGGGTGATCACGCTGGTCGACCTCGGCGGGTTCCGCACCAGGCTCACGCTCGAGGCTTTCTTCGACACCGCCGCGAACAAGGAGGCCGTCGTCCGCCGTGGCTTCCGCGAGGGTGTCATGCAAAGCTTCGACAAGCTCGCGGATCATCTCGGAACTGCAGGAGGCCCCGAATGAAGTTCACCACGACGATCGTTCAGATCGGCAACAACACCGGTATCGAGGTCCCTCCCGAAGTTCGGGATGCGCTGGGCGGCGGCAAGACTCCGCTGGTACAGGTCACCCTCAATGGCTTCAGTTACGCCAGCAAGATCGCCGCGATGGGCAGCAGGCTGCTGGTCTCGGTCAGCGCCGAGGTGCGGCAGAAGGCCGGTGTGAAAGGTGGCGAGACGCACGAGGTCGGGCTGGCGCTCGACACGGCGCCGCGCATCTACGAAGCGCCTGCCGACCTGCGGTTGGCAATCGACGGCAACCCCGCGGCGCAGGCGGCGTGGGACCGTGCCGCGCCCAGCCAGCGCAAGGCGCACATCACCTCTGTCGAGGGGGCCAAGTCCGAGGCGACCCGCTCCCGCCGCATCGAGAAGGCGATCGAATTGCTGCTCACGCCGAAATAGCCGCCTCGCGGGTCTTCGCCCCACCCGAGACGCCTTTCCCTCTCCGCGTCCCACCGGCGTAGCAGCTGTCGCACCGAGGGGCATCGCTCGCCCAGGAGATGCCCATGAACAGACGCACGCTGCTTGCCCTCGTCCTCGCCGCCGGCCTCACTCCGGCCCTGCCGGTCACTTCAGCCCCCGCACAACCAGGAAATCCGATCATGACAGCACCCGCCAGTTCTGGTTTCGCCGCAGTCAACGGCGTCGAAGTCTACTATGCTACGTACGGCTCAGGCGACCCGCTGGTGCTGCTGCACGGCGGCCTCGGACAGATCGAGATGTTCGGGGCACTGATCGATCGGTTTGCGGCGGAACGCACCGTCATCGGCATCGACCTGCAGGCGCATGGGCGCACCCCGGCCATGGCGCGCCCGATGTCCTTCGCCGACATGGCGACCGATGTCGCGGGCGTCATCGGCCACCTCGGCTACGATCGGGCCGATGTCGTCGGCTATTCGATGGGGGGCGGTGTGGCGCTGACCCTCGGACTTGATCACCCCGAGGCGGTTGACAGGTTGGTAGTGCTCTCCGCCCCCTTCGCCTATTCCGGGTGGCACGACTACAACCGGGACGGTATGCGTGCCATCAGTTCGGCCCTCGCTGAACAGATGAAACCGTCGCCGATGTACCAGATGTTTGCCGCCGTGAACCTGGACCCCGAGCGAAACTTCCCGATCCTGCTCGACAAGATGGGTGCGTTCATCGGCAATGACTACGACTTCTCCGGCCGCTTCCCCTCCCTCGCGGCGCCGACGATGCTCGTGTTCGGGGATTGGGACGCCGTGCGCACGGCCCACATCGCGCAGTTCTTCGAACTCCTCGGCGGCGGCCGGCAGGACGCGCTCTGGGATGGTTCGGGGATGAACCGCAATCGCCTGGCCATTCTGCCCGGCGTCACCCACTACACCATGCTCGAGGCGCCCGGGCTCGCCGAGATCGTCCTGCGCTTCCTCACCAGATAGCCGTCGCTTCGCCCTTGTCCCGCGCGCCTCTTCCGCCCGCCCGATGGAGGAGGCGCATGCCTTTCGGGGGCGGTTGCCGGAGCTCTTGACAATCCGTATCGGTGTGTTAGTTATGTAGTACACCAGCAAGGCGTCTTGCATGACACAGTTCAACGATAGCCAGCCGATCTTCCTCCAGATCAGCCAGAGGATTGCAGAAATGATACTCAGCCAGGCCGCCCGGGACGGCGAAGCGCTTCCCTCGGTGCGCCAGATTTCCGCCGATCTGTCGGTCAACCCGCTGACCGTCACGCGGGCCTACCAGTCGCTTGTCGACCTCGGGGTGGTCGAATCCCGCCGCGGCATGGGCATGTTCGTGCAACAGGGCGCCCGGGAGCGGTTGCTTGCCCACGAGCGCGACAAGTTCCTGACCGAAGAATGGCCGCGCATCCGTGCCCGCATTGCGGCACTCGAACTCGATCCCGTGCAACTCCTCGCCAAGGGCGGTAACGATGAATGATCTGGCTCAATCCACGGCTGCTCCGATCGTCACGGCGCGCGGCCTCCGCAAGCGCTTCGGCAATGCCGAAATCCTCCACGGGCTCGATTTCGATATCCCGCCGGGCCGCATCTACGGTCTGGTCGGCCACAACGGTGCCGGCAAGACCACCACGCTGAACGCCATCCTCGGCCTCACGTCCTATGAGGGAACGGTTCGGGTTCTCGGCGAGGATCCGTTCGAGAGGCGCGCACGCCTGATGCAGAACGTCGCCTTCATCTCCGACGTGGCAAGCCTGCCGCGTTTCCTCAGGGTTCGCGAACTCTTCGCGCTGCTCACCAATATCCATCCCAACTTCAGCCAGGAGAAGGCCCGCGGCTTTCTCGAGGGCACCGACGTCAAGATGGATGCGCGGATCAAGAACCTGTCCAAGGGCATGATCGCCCAGCTTCACCTTGCCGTGGTCATGGCGATCGATGCCCGGCTCCTAGTCCTCGACGAGCCGACGCTCGGCCTCGACATCACCTACCGCAAGCGCTTCTACCGGCGCCTGCTGGAGGACTACATGACCGAGGAGCGGACCCTGCTCATCACCACCCATCAGGTGGACGAGATCGAGTTCATGCTCAGCGACATCATGTTCATCCGCGAGGGCGAACTCATCCTGCACATGCAGATGGAGACTGTTTCGACCCGCTACACCCAGCTCGTTGTCGATCCCGCCCGTGTGGCAGAGGCTCGCGCGCTCGGCCCGATCTACGAGGAAACCCGGTTCGGACAGACGGCCATGGTGTTCGACGGCGTCGATCGCGAGCGCCTCGGCAGCCTTGGCACCGTCTCCACCCCGACGCTCTCCGACCTCTTCGTCGCCCTCATGCAGCGCGGTGAGAAATGAAAACCCTGACTGCTCTCATTCGCCGCGAGTATCTGGAGCACAGGGGAGCCTTCCTCTACGCTCCGACCCTGATCCTGGTCGTGCTTCTGGTCGTCACCGCCTCCGGCGTCGCTTTCGGCCGCTTCCAGCTCGACGAGCGCATGGCCTTGTTGCCGGCGCTGAAGGTCTTCGAGTTCGGCACGCTGGCGCTCAGCGCACTCTGGGGGCTCTATCTGATGGTGGCGCTCTTTTTCTACTATGCCGATGCGTTCAGCGCCGACCTGCGCAACAATGCCATGCTGTTCTGGAAGTCCATGCCGGTTAGCGATTTCGGCATGATGGCGAGCAAGATGCTGGCCGGGCTCAGCCTGTTCCCCTTGCTCATCCTTGTCGCAATGCTGTTCACCGCGTTGATCGTGTTCGGCGGGACGACGCTATCGGCTCTGGCCTTGGGCAGCCCCGTGCCGTCGCTGCTCGCCTACCTGTCGAGCCTCGCCCAGATCGGCGGCTTCGTTGTCGTTGCACTCGCCCTTGCACTGCTCTGGTATGCCCCGTTCTTCGCCTGGGTGGGGTTGCTCTCGACCTTGTTCCGCCGCTGGTCGATTCCGCTCGCCTTCCTGATCCCGGGGCTGGCCGGTCTGGCCGAGAACCTGCTGTTCCGCAACGCCGGCCCCGAGGGCGGGTACCTGCTTAGCTACCTGCAGCGTCGCATGCAATTCGGTGACAGCCGCATGGAGATAGGCGACGGCTTCCTGACAGCCGGCCCGTTTGATGCTGGCCCGATGCTGGGGCGGCTCGTCTCTGGCATCGACTGGACGCAGTTCGCCGGAGGGTTGATCGTCACCGCGCTGCTGGTCTTTCTCGCAAGCGAGTATCGACGGCGGTCGGTCGCCGGCTGATGTCGTGTTCACCGCGTTCGGGGTTGGCGCTGGCAACGCCAACCCCTTCTGCTAGATAGGTCCTGCAGTGAACGGAGGACTTGGCATGGTGACGACGATCGTCCCGGTGATCCTGGCGGGTGGGCAGGGGACGCGGCTGTGGCCGATGTCGCGCGCTGCGCGGCCCAAGCAGTTCCTGCCGCTGGTTGGAGCCACGTCGCTCTATCAGCGCACCCTCGAGCGGGTCTCCGACCCGGCCCTCTATGCCCCGGCGGTGATCGTCACCAATGCCGAGTACCGCTTCCTCGTGGCCGAGCAGGCCGAGGAGGTTGGAGTTGCCACCTCCGCGGTGTTGCTCGAACCCGTGGCCCGCAACACGGCCGCTGCCATCGCCGCTGCCGCCCTGTTCGTCGCCGAGAGGTTCGGCCGCGATGCGGTCATCCACGTGCTCGCCTCCGATCATGCGGTCGATGTCGACGACAACTACCGCTGGAGCATCGAGGTCGCCGCCGCCGCCGCGCGTGCCGGTCGCCTCGTCACCTTCGGCATCACGCCGAGCGCTCCCGAGACCGGCTACGGCTATATCGAGGCCGGTCGTCCGCTGGAGGGTGGTGCCGTCGAGGTCGCCCGTTTCGTCGAGAAGCCCGATCGGGCCCGTGCCGTCGAGATGCTGGCCAGGGGCGGCTACTACTGGAACTCCGGCACCTTCATGCTCGGCGTCGACAGCTTCCTCGCCGAGCTCGGCCGGCTTGCCCCCGAGACCCTGGCCGCCGCCACCGCCGCGGTTGCCGCCGCGCGGACCGACCTCGATTTCGTCCGGCTCGACGTCGAAGGCTTCACGAGGGCGCCCAACATCTCGGTCGACTATGCCATCTTCGAGAAATCCGATCACGTCGTCATGGTGCCGGTCACCTATGCCTGGTCGGACCTCGGCTCCTGGGACGCAGTCTGGAAGGCCTCCCCGCGCGATGCCGGTGGCAATGTCAGCCGCGGCGACGCGACGCTCTCCAACACCACCAATAGCCTCGTCGTCACCGAAAAAGCACATGTCGCCGTCGAGGGGCTCGATGATGTCGCCGTCATCGCCTCGGAGGACGCCATCTATGTCGGACGCCTGTCGGACGCTCAGAAGGTCGGCCCGATGGTGAAGGCACTTCGTGCCAATCCGCAGACCACTGGCCTCACCGAAATTCACCGCACCGCCTACCGGCCTTGGGGCGGTTACGCTTCGATCCTCAGCGGCGACCGCTTCCAGGTGAAGCGGCTGTTCGTCAAGCCCGGCAAGAAGCTCAGCCTGCAGAAGCACCACCATCGGGCCGAACACTGGATCGTCGTCACCGGCACCGCGGAGGTAACCATCGACGGCACCGTCACCATGCTCACCGAGAACCAGTCGATCTACCTGCCGCTCGGCTGCGTGCATCGCCTCGCCAACCCCGGCAAGATCACGCTGGAACTGATCGAGGTGCAGACCGGCTCCTACCTTGGCGAGGACGACATAATCCGGATCGAGGACGAGTTCGGCCGGGCGTGAGTGCCGGGTGGATTTCTCCATCGGCCATTGTCTTGGATTGTCGAACGATCCCTTCGCGGCTTTGCCCCGGTCGAGAGGTTCTCGCGCGCCGCATTCGGCACTATACGGGAGCTGAGGGGCTGCAGCGCCTCACCGAAAGGACAATATGATCACCGTCGAATCGCAGCGCGCCGTCCGTTCCGCTCCCGTGCTCCCCGTCGCCACCCGCCTCGGGTCCGTCCGCATTGCGGTCACCGATCGGAACAAGGCCCTCGCCATCTGGCGAGACGTCGTCGGGCTCGAACTGATTGCCGAGGATGCCGAGGCGCTGCACCTGGGGGTGGGCACTGACGAACTGATCACACTCGAGCTCGGCGCCGCCCACCCCGTCCTCGACCGCAGCCTGGGCCTCTACCACGTCGCCATCCATGTCCCCACCCGGGCTGCGCTCGCCCAGATGGTGGTGCGCGCCCTGCAGCGCCGTGTCCGCATTTCGCCTACCGATCACCTCGTGTCCGAGGCCGTCTACTTGTGGGACTACGACAATAACGGCATCGAGATCACCTTCGAGACGCCCGAGCGCGGCACCATTGGCGACGGCGAGGACGGCTTCTACGTTCGCAGCCGCGACGGCACGCCCCATTCCGGCCGCGAGGCGATCGATCTCGACGACCTGCTCGGCGAACTCGGCGAGGCACCGGCGCTCGAGGCCACGGTCCGAGCCGGCACGCGCATCGGCCACATCCACCTGCACGTCAACGACCTCGACCAGGCCATGCGCTACTATCGCGACGGCATCGGTTATGGAGGGTTGTTCATCATGCGCCGATTTGGCATGGGTGACCTCGGACTCGACTACCCGCCGCACACCATCGCGTTCAACATCTGGTCCGGTCCGCAGGCCACCCAGCAGCCGCCGGGCCACGCTGGTCTGCGTCATTTCCACGTCGTCGTTCCCGATCCTGCCACCCTCGAGCAGGTTCGCGCCCGCCTGCGCTCCATCGGGGCCGAGGCGGTCGACGACAACCAGGGCCTCCGGTCCCGCGATCCCGCCGGCAATCTCGTGCGGATCGTCCTCGGCTGAGGACCGTCAGCCCGCCCGGTCCCAGCCCTGGCGCATCAGTCGGAAGCCCTTCTCGTAGACGTCGGACTCGGCGGCAAACAGCGGGCGCCATATCTTTGTGGCCGCCGCGAGGTCGGGCAGGGCGGAGCCGAACGCCTCGATGGTCATCCAGCCGTCATAGCCGCACCGCTTGAGCGCGGTGAACACCGAGCCGAAGTCGATGTGCCCGGCGCCCGGAACACCGCGGTTGTTCTCCGAGATGTGCACATGGGCAATCTGGTCGATCGTCTCGGGGATCACCGCGGTGATCGAGTTCTCCTCGATATTGAAGTGGAAGGTGTCGTAGAGATAGCCGTAGTTCGGCGCGCCGACGCGTCGAACAAGCTCGGCGGCCTGTCCGGCAGTGTTGAGGAAGTAGCATTCGAACCGGTTCAGCGGCTCGACTGCGAGGGTGATGCCGGATTTCGCGGCATACTCTGCGGCAGCTTGGTGCACCTCGACACAGCGGGACACCTCGTCCCCGGTCGGCCCCCGGCCCGTGAACTCGCCCAGCGGCTGGTGGAAGGGGCCGGCACATATGTTGCCGCCGAGTGCCGCCGTGCAGTCGATCAGCCACCGGATATGGGCAAGCGCCGCGCCGCGGGCGGCCTTGTCGGGCGACAGTGCATTGCCGCCGGCCATCACCCCGATGCCGCTGACCCCAAGTCCCGCTTCCGCGAGCCGCCGTCCGAGCCGCTCGTAGTGGCCGACTTCGCCTTCGAATAGCGGGATCTCGACGCCGTCATAGCCGGTAGCCTTGAGCCTTTCGACGATTGGCCAATGCGCGTCGGTGACGTGCGTGGTCCAGAGCAGGAGATTGAAGCCGAGTTTCATCTTCGTTCTTTCCACATGCAGCGGGTCCCCCCGGCGGCCGTCGCCGGTGCGCATCGAGACGGGGTCCCCTCCGTTCGCCTACAGGTTCACCCACTGTCCAGATCGGCCGGAGGCGATGATCGCGTCGCATACGCGGTTGGTCTCGAGCGCCTCGCGGAAGCTTGGGGCAGCTGGCCTGCCGGTCTTCAGGCCTTCGAGGAAATCGGCGACCTGGTGCGTGAAGCTGTGCTCGTAGCCGATGATCAGGCCGGGCACCCACCACTTGCCGAGATAGGGATGGTCGCCGTCGGTCACGAGGATATCGGTCCAGCCCCGCAGCTGTCCCTCGACCGAATGGTCGAAGAACTGCACGCGGTTGAGATCGTGCAGGTCCCAGCTCAGCGAGCCCTTCTCGCCGTTGATCTCGAGCGTATATGCCGCCTTGTGGCCGCGCGCGTAGCGCGTGGATTCGAAGGTGCCGAGGGAACCGTTGGCAAAACGTGTGAGCACGGCCGCCGCATCGTCGATGCCGACCGGCTGCGCCTTGCCGGTGAGGGCGTGCTTGCGTTCCTTGATGAAGGTCTCGGTCATCGCCGAGAGCGAGGAGATCGAGCCGTTGATCCAGATCGCCGTATCGAGGCAATGGGCCAGCAGGTCGCCGGTAACGCCGGAGCCCGCCGCCTCGACGTCGAGGCGCCAGGTGGCGGCGCCGCCCTGCGGCACGTCTGGCGAGATCGTCCAGTCCTGCAGGAACTTGGCCCGGTAGTGGAAGATTTTGCCCAGCTTGCCGGCGGCGACGAGGTTCCTGATCAGCATGACGGCGGGGACACGGCGGTAATTGTACCAGACCATGTTGGGTACGCCGGCCTTTTCGACTGCCTCCACCATGGGCAGGCCCTCGGCCGCAGTGCGCGCGAGCGGCTTCTCGGTCAGCACCATCTTGCCGGCCTTGGCCGCGGCAATGGCGATTTCTGCATGCAGGTCGTTGGGCACACAGATGTCGATCGCATCGATATCCTTGCGCTCGATCAGGGCGCGCCAGTCGCTCTCGACGCTTTCATAGCCCCACATGTCGGCGAAGTGACGGAGCTTGCTCGCGTTGCGCGCCGCGGCAGCCTTCAGTACCGGTCGGTAGCCGGTCTCGAAGAAATGGCTGACGCTGGACCAGGCATTGGAATGGGCCCGGGCCATGAAGCCGTAGCCGACCATGCCGATGTTGAGGAGTTTGGTCATTGTTGTTTCCCTGGGCTTTCGTCGTCCACCGGGTCACCCCGGCGGAGGCCGTGGCCCATCTTGAGGTTGTTCCACGCACTGCGATGGCGCAGACGCCTCAGGATGGGTCCCGGCCTTCACCGGGATGACATGTGGTGGGGTGAGAGTGGTACAAACGCGCCGCCTACTCCGTCCAGCCGTGCGCCTCGCGCACCTTGAGCATCGCGCCGAGGATCTTGTTCCAGGTCGACTGCTGCTCCATCACCGCATTGGGGAACATGCAGCCGTCCCAGCAGATGTGGCGCATCTTTCGGGTGAGGTTGCCGCTGTCATCGCGCAGCCAGTAGCCGGCGTGCTTGGTGACATCGAGCCGGCCGTTCGGATCGTCGATCTGGCAGTGCCGCCCCGTCTTCTCGTGATCGCCGGACCCGAAGGTTGTACCGTCGTTCTGGGCGACGTGGAAATCCAGCGTCCAGGGGCGCAGCGCATCGGCCACCTTGTGATAGGCCGCGTCGAGCGCAGCCTTGTCGGACCACTGGAAGTCGGCCGGCAGGATCCGGTCCTTCTCGGCGTTTGCGCCGAGCACGAACAGCATCGAGTGCGCCATGTCGGCCTGGTAGCCGACGACGCCCGGCATGCCGACCATTTCGAGCAGTTTGACGTTCTCGCGCCACGAGTGCATTCCGCCCCAGCAGATCTCTCCCTCGGCGACGATGAACTCGCCATGGTCCTGCGCGATCTTGCCCGCTTCGCGGAAGGTCGCGGCGATCTTCTTGGTGTTACCCTCGGGGTCCTTGTCCCAGGCCTCGACCCCTACCGAGGAGTCGACCCGGATGCCGCCGCTGGGCCGGATACCCAGTTCACGCATCTGTTTGCCGATGGCGCAGGCCTTCCTGACCTGGCTGAGGAAGCGCTTGACGTCGTCCGCGTCGCCCATGGCGGAGCCGCCACCGGCGCCCCCCCAGATCGGAGCCACGAAGGAACCCACCTTCAGCCCGTAGCCCGCGATATGGTCGGTCATCCGGCGGACCGCGCCAGCATCGGAATCGATGTCGAAATGCGGGGCGGTGATGAACAGATCGATGCCGTCGAACCTCTGCCCATCCACCTCCGCGTTGGCGGTGAGCTTCAGCAGAGTGTCGAGCGCGATGATCGGTTCGGAATCCGGGGAGCCCTTGCCGACGATCCCTGGCCAGGCGGCATTGTGGAGCTTTGGATAGTTGTTGGTCATCGGTCCCCCCTCCCCGAGGGTGCTAGTGTGTTTGCTTGGGCCGGAGCACGCGGAGCCCGAGGCGATGGTGGGGCCGCATGCTCAGGCAGCCTTGTGACGCAGGTTCAGGCCGGTCGTCGCATCGAACAGCATGACCTTCTCGGCGTTCCATCCGAAGCGGACCACCTCCTCGAGCCTGATGTCGACGCGAGCCGGCACCGTGGCGCGCACATGGTGATCCGCAACCCTGAGGGTGACCACCTTCTCGATCCCGTGGTTCTCAATGTCGTGGACATGCGCCTCGACCGGCGCGCCGGCCTCGACACGCACGTCCTCGGGACGGATGCCGAACGTGTAGGCACCCTCTGCCGCAGAAGCACCGGCGACAGGTAGCTCAAAGGTGCCCGGGGTGATGACCGCGGCGCCGGCACCCAGCCTGCCCGCCATGAGGTTGATGGCCGGTGAACCGACGAAACTGGCGACGAACGTGTTGCGCGGGCTGGTGTAGACGTCCTGCGGCCGCCCCACCTGCACGATCTTGCCGTGGTTGAGCACGGCAATTCGATCGCCCATCGTCATCGCTTCGACCTGGTCGTGGGTGACGAAGATGAAGGTGGCGCCCAGTCGCATCTGCAGGTCCTTGAGCTCGGAGCGCAGGGCCTCGCGCAGCTTGGCATCAAGCGCCGAAAGCGGCTCGTCCATCAGGAACACTTGCGGTTCGCGCACGATGGCCCGCCCAATCGAGACGCGCTGCATCTCGCCGCCCGACAGCCGGTCGGTCTTTCGGTCGAGCAGGTGCCCGATGCGCAGCGTCTTGCTCGCATACTCGATCCGCTTTTCGATGTCCGCCTCGTTCATCCGGCGGATGCGAGAGCGCAGCGGGAAGCTCAGGTTCTCGCGTACGGTGAGCCGCGGGTACAGCGAGTACTGCTGCAGCACCAGCGCGACGTCGCGCTCGGCGGGTCCCCAGTCGTTGACGTCGGTCTCGTTGATATGGACGCGGCCCGCGCTGGGCTTCTCGAGTCCGGCGATCATCCGGAGCGTGGTGGTCTTGCCGGCGCCGGTCGGGCCGAGTAGGACGAAGAACTCGCCATCGGCGACGTCGAGGTCGAGGTCTTCGACTGCGGTGTGCGTGCCGAACGTCTTGGAGATGTTCTCGAGGCGAATACGGGCCATGGACCTTTCCTCAGCCGGCGAGGCGGATGTCGAGCGAGGCGCCCGAACGGGTATCGAAGAAATGCGCCTGCGCCGGATCGAGGCGGGCGAATACCTTGTCGCCGGCCTTGTCGACATAACCCGAACTGGTGCGGGCCCGCAGCGTACGCGAACCGACCCTGAGATCGACGATGTCGAAGCCGCCGAACGGCTGGATGAGGTGGGCCTCGGCCGGCCGGTAGCCGGGCTGCGCCTCGCGGCTCACCAGCACACCCTCCGGGCGGACCCCCAACGAGAGTTCACCGGAGGTGCGCTTCTGTTCCAGCATGCCGAGCAGTTCGCGCGGCAGCTCGAAGCTGGCGTCCTCGAGGCTGACATGTGCAAGGCCGTTGGCGTCGCTGACGGTCGCGGCAGCGATGTTCATCACTGGCGATCCGATGAACTGGGCGACGAACAGGTTGGCCGGGTAGAGGTAGACCTCGGAGGGGGTTCCCACCTGTTGCAGCACGCCGTCGTTCATCACCACGATGCGGTCGGCGAGCGACATCGCCTCGACCTGGTCATGCGTCACGTAGATCGAGGTCGAACCGTTCTCGTAGTGGAGGCGCTTCAACTCGATCCGCATCTGTTCGCGCAGCTTGGCGTCGAGCGATCCGATCGGCTCGTCGAGCAGCAGCGCCTTGGGGCGGCGAACCAGGGCACGCCCGATAGCGACCCGCTGCATGTCGCCGCCCGACAGCGCTGACGGACGGGCCCTGAGCAGGTGGCCGATCCCCAGCGAACGGCCGACCGAGCGAACGATCTGGTCCACCTGCTCCTTGCCGGTACCGACGGCGCGCAGCGGAAAGGCGAGGTTCTCGTAGACGGTGAAGTGCGGGTAGAGCGCGTAGTTCTGGAACACGAAGGCGATGTCGCGATCGGCGGCCCTCAGGTTCTGGATCGGCCGGCCGTCGAGCAGGATGTCGCCCGAGTCGATCTCCTCGAGTCCGGCGATGGCCCTGAGCGTCGTGGTCTTGCCGCACCCCGAGGGACCGAGGAAGACGACGAACTCCCTGTCCTTGACCGTCAGGTTCACGTCGCGGATCACGTGGACCGGGCCGAAGTGCTTGTCGATGTGCCGCAGTTCGATCTCAGCCATGCCCGCCTCCATGCGCGACGGAGCTGGCCTCGTCCTCGTCGATCACCGATTTCTCCGGGGGCGGGATATGGACGGCGACGTTGAAGCCGATCAGCCCGATCAGCATGATGGTTACCGAGTACTGGTGCAGCACCTCGATCCAGGGCTGGCACAGGAAAATGATGCCGAGGATCATGAGCGTCTGTGCGCCGGGCTCGAGGAACTTCTGGTTGAACTCGCGCAGGTTCATTTGCGGATCGCTCCGAAGCTCATGCCGCGCAGCAGGTGGTTGCGCAGCAGGAAGGTGAAGATCGCAACCGGCAGCAGGAACAGGAACGTGCCGGCGGCGATCACCGTCCAGTCGGGCAGGCCCGCGCCGATCTGGCTGGGGATGAACGGCGGCGCAGTCTGCGCCCGGCGGTTGGTCATGATCAGCGCGAAGGCATACTCGTTCCACGCCGTGATGAAGCAGAACACGGCGGTTGCGGCGATGCCGGTGGCGGCCTCGGGCAGAACGATCCGGAAGAAGGCCTGGATGCGGGTATAGCCGTCGACCAGCGCCGCCTCCTCGTACTCCTTGGGGATCTCGTCGATGAAGCCCTTCATCAGCCAGACCGCGAAACTGACGTTGAAGGCCGTGTAGAGGATGATCAGGCCGAGGTGGGAGTCGTTCAGCCCCACCGCCCGGTACATCAGGAACATCGGGATGGCGACAACGATGGGTGGTAGCATGCGCGTACTGAGCACAAAGAACAGCAGGTCAGCCTCTCCCTTCACCTTGAATCGCGAGAAGCCGTAGGCAGTGATGGTTCCCATCGACACCGCGAGCACGGTGGAGGTGATGGCGATGATCAGGGAGTTGATGAAGCGGTCGGGATAGCCCGACAGCTGAATCTCGCCCTTGCCCGAGCGCGTGATGCGCTCGCCGCCGTCGAACACCAACTTCTCGAACCACGGCGCATTCTCGTAGTCCACCACCTCCTTGGGCTTGAGCTGCACCCGCTTGGTGAACAGCTTCACGAAGGGCGACACCTCGGGCTGGAACACGATGGTGGGCGGATTGGTGGTCGCGAGGTTGCGCGGCTTGAACGAGGTCGAGATGATCCAGTAGATCGGCGCCAGCATGACGAAGGTGACAACCACAACCGCGGCAATCGCGACGGTGTTGCCGAGGCGCTGGCCGCGAGACGAGACGACGGCCATTCAGCGAACCCTCCTGCTCTTTCCGTCTCCCCCTGTGGGAGAAGGCGGCGCGCAGCGCCGGGTGAGGGGGGCGCCGCCGTGGCTTGCGTGGGCGGAGCGGAGCGGTGAGGGACGCCGGGTGCCGGGAGCACCGCTCATCCGTCCCTCGGACACCTTCTCCCACAAGGGGAGCAGGCGAGGAGGCCGCGACCACTGCGATGGGGACGAGGCGTTCATCGTCACCGCTCCTTGGCCTTGTTGAGGTACTTGACGTAGACGTTGGTAATGCACAGCACCATGATCAGCACGATGTAGGCCAGCGCGCAGCTCTTGCCCGTCTGCCACTCCTGGAATGCCATCTTGTAGAGCCGGATCGACACCACCTCGGTGGTCGGCTGGCCGCTCATCACATAGGCAAGGTCGAAGGTCTTGAAGGCCTCCATGGTGCGGAAGATGATGGCGATCAGCAAGATCGGCGCCACCAGCGGCAGCGTGATGCGGAAGAAGGTGTAGAGGCGCCCCGCGCGATCGATCGAGGCCGCCTCGTAAAGGTGCTTGGGCACCGCCGAGAGGCCGGCCAGCGAGAGCAGCATGACGAAGGGCGACCACATCCAGATGTCGGTCAGGGCGACCGCGTAGAGCGCGATGTCGGGATCGCCGAGCCACTCGAACTTGCCCAGTCCCAGAGTGTAGTTGATGATGCCGAAGTTCGGGTCGTACAGCAGTTTCCAGAATAGCCCGACCACCGCCATCGACAGCATCATCGGCAGCAGCAGCAGCGTCGTCACGAGGCCCTTGAGGGGAAAACTGCGATTGAGCAGCAGTGCAAGCCCGAAGCCTACCACCACCTGACCGACCACCGAGACGATCACGTACTGCGCCGTGATGGTGAAGTTCGACCAGATGTTCGGATCGCTGAGCAGATCCATGTAGTTTCTGAGGCCGACGAAGTTGACCGGATCCTTCGTCGAGGCACGGAAATCGGTGAACGAATAGCCGAGCGAATAGAGCAGGGGAAAGATGTTGAAGACGATCAGGAACAGGATCGTCGGGATCACGAACAGATTGCGGATCGTGATGTCGCTCCAGCCGCGGGAGGCGGCCCGGGATCGCGGATCGAGCGTCGTCATCAGGCTGGTCAAGTCGGTTTTCCCCCGGGCGTCATGGAGTGGGCCACCCCTCATCCGTTTCGGCCCTTCGGCCGATCCACTCTCCCGCTGAGGGAAAGGCGCCCGAAGGGCGGATGAGGGGAGGAGAGCCGGGGCCTTGCGGCCCCGGCACGCGTTCGCCTACATGCCGCGGCCGTACTTGGCGAAGGTCGCCTTCCAGTCGGCAGCCAGGGCGTCGAGCGTCTCCTGCGAAGTGCCCTCGCCGCCCACGATCGCCGGGTAGATGCGCTGGTTCAACTGGGTCAGCAGTTCGGCATATTCCGGCACCGCCCAGAAGTCCTTCACCTTGAACATCGTCTGGTAGAACGCCTCGTTATACGGCGTCGCGTTGCGGAACTCGGCCGACTCCAGCACCGCAGCCGAGCAGGTATAGCCACCCAGATCGGCCCAGCGCTTCTGGGTCTCGTCCTTGATGAACCACTGCAGGAACTTGAACGCCTCTTCCTTGTTCTGGCTGTACGAGACGATCGAGATGCCCTGGCCGCCGAGCGCGGCGAACTGGTCGCCATCCGGGCCGGCCGGGTTGGCGAAGAAGCCCGTGCCGGCGGCATTCGGGTTCGAGGCCTCGTTGATCAGCGCCGGGAAGAAGGCGAAGTAGTTCATGGACATCGCCGCGAGGTTCTCGGTGATGGCCTGGTTGTTCTCGACGAAGAAGGTCTTGGCCCAGCCCGGAGGCGTGAAGCTGTAGAGCTTCTTGTAAGCGTCGAGCGCGGCCACTGCCTTGGGTCCGTTGATGTAGCCCTCGACCTTGTAGGTCGCCATGTCCCCCAGTTCGCCACCATAGGAGAACAGTGCGTTCTCGAAGCCCATCGCCATGGCGTCGTAAGAGTTGTCCGTATAGATCGCCACGCCGTAGCGGTTCTGGTCCGGGCGGTGGAAGAACTCGGCGATGTCGGTCAGTTGCTGCCAGTTGGCCGGTGGCGCCAGGTCGTAGCCATACTTGGCCTTGAAGTTGGCCATCTCGGTCGGGTCTTCGAACCAGTCCTTGCGGTAGGCCCAGCCGACAGCGTCACCCTCGGCAGGGATCGACCAATACTTGCCGGAATTGCCCGGATATTCGGAGTAGAACTTCATGGTCGCCGGAGCCATCAGGTCCAGCACCTTGTTCTCGTTCACGAAGTCGGTGAGATCGACATAGTGCCCGGCGGTCGAGGCGGCGCCCAGCCATTGGCTGTCGCCAACGATCATGTCGTAGGCCGAGCCCTGGGCGTTGAACTCGGTGAAGGCCTTGGTCTGGAAGTCACCCCACGGGGTGGTCTCCACCGTGACCTTGACGCCGGTCTCGGCCTCGTACTCGTTCACCAGTTCCTGCAGGTAGTTGGCCGGATCCCATTC
>JAYRZA010000035.1:0-50866 GCA_041916695.1 Devosia sp.
CGCAACCCCGACCAGCTTCGCCGGTTCGGATCAGCTCACCGCCGCCTGGGGGTCAATATTGCACGCCGATAGGGGGTCAATCTTCAACGCCGTTTGACATTCCCGCCTCGTCGAGCGCAACGAGCGTCAGACCCTACGCCTCGTGCAGCGGGTGTACGAGCGGCTGATTGCCCGCACCATCGGGGCTGCCGGCGGCAAGGTCTTCAAGACGATGGGTGACGGGGTCCTGGCCGAGTTCAACAGCGTCATCGCGGCCGTGCAGTGGACGGCCGAGCTACAGCGGGAAATCCACGATCGCAAGATCCACGGCCCGGGCGGCGAACTGTTCAAGATACGCGCCGGAATCGTGCTTGCCGACGTGCTGGTCGCCGGCGACGATCTCTATGGCAGCGGCATCAATCTCGCCGTGCGGGTGCAAAATCACGCTCCGGCCGGTGGCATGTGCATCACCAAGTGGATGTACCAGTACCTGGACGGACACCTGGACCTCGAGTTCACCGACATGGGGCCGACCGAACTCAAGAACATCTCGAAGACGGTGCGCATCTACACCTGGCATCCCGGCGGTGCACAGCGGCAGCGCGAACCCGTCCTGCCGATCGCGGCAGCACCCAGCCATCGTCCGTCCGTCGTCGTGCTCCCCTTCGACAACCTGTCGGGCGAGGCCGATCAGAGTTACTTTGCCGATGCGGTGGTCGAGGAGATCACGGCAACGCTGAGCCGGGTGAAGGACTTCTTCGTCATCGCCCGCAACTCGGCCTTCGCCTACAAGGGCCGCGCCGGAATTGACGTCCGCCAGGTGGGTCGTGACCTCGGCGTGCGTTATGTTGTCGAGGGCTCGGTACGGCGGGTCGGCGAGCGCGTCCGTATCACCGCGCAACTGGTCGAGGCCGAGGCAGGGGCACATATCTGGTCGAGCAAGATCGATGGCGCGGTGGTCGATCTGTTCGATCTGCAGGACCGCATGGCGGCAGAAGTGGCAAGCGCCATCCAGCCGTCCATCCGTCGCGCCGAGGTTGAGCGCGCGACGAAGAAGCGGCCCGACACGCTGGCTGCCTATGACATGGTGATGCGCGCTCTCCCCCACCTGTGGGCCCACCGTCCGGAGGACAATGCCGAAGCCATCGCGCTGCTGTCACGCGCGCTGTCGCTGGAGCCGGGATACGGCCTGGCGGCGGCCCTCGCTGCCTGGGCGCATGGCCAGCAGGTAGCCTATAATTGGTCGAATGATTTCGCCACGGAACGGGAGCGTGCACGCCGTCTGGTCGAAACCGCCACCGAGACGGTAGGCGACGACCCGACCGCCCTGACCGCGCTCGCATCCGCCATGATGACGCTCGGTGGCGACGTAGCGCAGGCGGCCAAATTTGCCGACCGCGCGCTGGAACTCGATCCAAACCACGCCTGGGCGTGGATGCGGCGCGGCTGGGGATACGTCTACCTGGGAGCGCCCGACCAAGGCCTGGTAGCATTCGAGCGATCGGCGCGTCTCTCCCCGATGGATCCGTTCGCCTTCAACATGCATCTTGGCATGGGACTCGCCAACTTCGCCGGCGGTCGGACGCATGAGGCGATCTCCTGGGCGCGCCGGGCGCTGGCCGAGCGTCCCGGACTAACCTGGCCGCACCGCGATCTGGCGGTCTACCTCGCCCATCATGGCGACGTCTCTGCCGCTGGCGAATCCCTTGCGTTGTTTTGTCGGGCGCACGCCAACGTGACGCTGGCAGGGATCACGGACGGCCTCCGCTTCATGTACCCGTCATTGCTGGCGCGCTACCTGAAGGGCCTGGAACTGGCCGGCCTCCAATAGCAGCGCGTAAAATTATACCGATCGCCTATGCAAATCCCCAACCCGCCATGCGCCATAATCCGCTGGCATTGGGGAGCCGCAGATTGGATACCAGAGTAGAGAAGCGCCTTTCGGTCCGGCGCAACACGTTCATCGAAGCGACGATCGTGTTCGACGGTGGGCGGGGCCGTACGCCCTGCATCATTCGCAACCTGTCCGAGACCGGCGCCAAGCTGGAGGTCGTCGGCGGCGTGGCACCCATTCCGCGTACCTTCGATCTCGTCGTGCCGAAGGTGAGGCCACAGAACTGCCTGGTGATGTGGCGCACCCTCAAGGAGCTGGGTGTACAGTTTCAGGATCCTGTTACTCGCTAGATCGCCACGCGCGGGTCGTTCAACTGCGGTTCATCGGCGCAGCGTTAGGGCAGTCCGGCGGACGGGGCGAAACTTCCGCGTCGGAGGCTCCGCCATGGTGCGGCACGCATTCTTCATTGTCGACAACCGGGTTGTGCACATCGCCAATCCTTCGGACGCAGGACTGCAGTACCACGCGCATGTTGTTGGGCTGCCGCCTTCCGTGCAGTCAGAGGCGGTACGACACGAGGGCGCAGAGACGGTTCTGGTGGTCTGCGGGGGCACGATCGAAGTAATGATCAACGGCGCCGCCGCGGTCGTCGGAGCGGGCGCTTGGGCGCGCGTACCATGCAGAGCGGTATTTGCCTACCGCAACGTAGGTAAGGAAATGGCGCAGCTGCTCGTTCGCACGGCACCGCCATCGCAACTTCGCGTCACACGCCGAATTACCCTCGAGATCGCGGCCGCCTGAGCGGCCGCGACCGGTGGATCAGGCTATCGCAGCCGCCTTGAGATCCGGCGGAACTGCCTCCGACATCAGCGCGATCACGGCATCCGTTGCCGGCATCACCTTCTGCCCCTCGCTGCCGAGCCGGCGAACCGAGACGGTCCCCTCCTCGGCCTCGCGCTTTCCCACCACGAACATCAGCGGCACCTTCTGCACCGAGTGCTCGCGCACTTTGTAGTTGATCTTCTCGTTGCGGGCATCGAGTTCTGCCCGGATGCCTCCCGCCCTGAGCCGGGCAACCAGCTTCGCGGCATAGTCGTCGGCCTCCGACACAATGGTCGCGACCACCACCTGCACCGGGGACAGCCACAGCGGCATCCTGCCGGCGTAGCTTTCGAGCATCATCCCGATGAAGCGCTCGAGCGACCCCAGTATCGCACGGTGCAGCATGATCGGTCGCTGCCTGGTGCCATCCTCGGCGACATAGGCCGCATCGAGGCGTTCCGGCAGCAACGCGTCGAGCTGCAACGTGCCCAGTTGCCAGGAACGGCCGATGGCGTCCCTGAGATGGAATTCGAGCTTGGGGCCATAGAAGGCCCCGTCGCCGGGCGCGACTTGGAAGTCGCGGCCGGTAGCACGAAGCGCATCGCCAAGAGCCTTCTCGACGAAGTCCCACATCTCCTCGGTCCCCCCACGTTGAGCCGGACGAGTGGCGAGCCGGATGCTCACGTCGGTGAAGCCCATGTCGGTATAGACTTGGTCAAGCAGGTTGCAGAACGCCTCCGTCTCCTGCTGAACCTGATCCAGCCGACAGAAGATGTGGGCGTCGTCCTGCGTCATTTGCCGCACCCGCATAAGCCCATGCAGAGCGCCGTGCGCCTCGTTGCGATGGCAGCAGCCGAACTCGGCCATGCGCACCGGCAGGTCGCGATATGATTTGATGCCCTGCTTGAAGATCTGGATGTGGGCGGGACAGTTCATCGGCTTGAGGGCCATGTACTCGCCCTCACCCTTGAGCACCGGCCCATCCTCCTCGGTGTTGGGGACCTCGTCCGGCACCACGAACATGTTCTCGCGGTACTTGCCCCAGTGACCGGATGCTACCCAGAACTTGGCGTTCATCAGTTGCGGGGTCTTGACTTCGACATAGCCGGACTGGTTCAGACGTCGGCGAATATAGGCTTCCATCTGGTTGTAGATGACGAACCCCTTCGGATGCCAGAAGACCGAACCCTGAGCTTCTTCCTGCAGGTGAAACAGATCGAGGTCGCGGCCGATCTTGCGATGGTCTCGCTTCTCGGCCTCCTCGAGCATGGTCACGTACTCGTCCAGCTCCTTCTGAGTAGCGAAGGCCGTACCGTACAGGCGACTCAGCACCGGATTGCGGCTGTCGCCTCGCCAATAGGCCCCGGCCACCTTGGTGAGCTTGAAGGCAGTCCCGATATCCTTGGTCGAACGCATGTGGGGGCCGCGGCAAAGGTCGAACCACTGACCCTGCCTGTAGATTTTGATGTGCTGGTCTTCCGGGATGGCATCGACCAGTTCGACCTTGAAGGTCTCCCCCTTGGCGGCGAAAACGCGCTTTGCCTCGTCGCGGCTCCAAACCTCCTTTGTAAAGGCCGCCCCACGCGCGACAATCTCGGCCATCTTCTTCTCGATGACCGGGAAGTCGTCCTCGGAAAACGGCGTGTCGCGCTTGAAGTCGTAATAGAAGCCGTTCTCGATCACGGGGCCGATGGTGACCTGTGTGGTCGGCCACAACTCCTGCACGGCCTCGGCCAGGACGTGCGCGGCGTCGTGCCGGATCAGCCCGAGCCCGTCGGCGCTGTCGCGCAAGACGAACTCGATGCGGCCGTCCTCGACGAGCGGATCGGAGAGGTCGGAGAGCACCCCGTTCCACTTCATGGCCACGGTCTTCTTGGCAAGGCTGACGGAGATGGACTCGACGACGGTGGTCCCGGTGGTGCCATGCGGATAGTCGCGCACTGCACCGTCGGGAAACGTCACCTTGATCGTCATCTTCATCTCCAATGAGTTATGGCCGACACACGTCCGGCACGGCGCGGTCTCTAGCATGTGGCTGGGGAAATCGCCAAGCGGAGGCGCCGAGCCGGTGGCAGCATTCAAGGCCCAGCAAGCGCCGGCGGCTATGCGTGTCCTCCCGGACGCGCAGCAGAGCCGGACTATCTCCAGCGCCCGTAGGTCCAGGGCTCGTACCAGCGAGCCCTGGCAGGAACAGCGTCGGGTACCGGGTCGAACCCATGCGTGCCGCCGGGTCGGCAGCGCCAGAGGCGCGCGGCCCCCATCCACCCGCCCGGCCAGAAACCATGACGCCAGATCGCGTCGCGGGTGAACTCCGAACAACTGGGCGCGTGCCGGCAGTTTCGGCCCATGAACATCGAGAGGCTGTAGCGGTACCCCTGCAGGAGCAGGTAGCTGGCCACTCTGAACGGCCAGTCGACAATGGACCAGAACAGGCGGACCGGATCACGCATCGGAGCCCCCAGCGTCGATCTGGTCGAGTGCAGCGCAGACCGCCTCGAATACCAACAGGGTCGAGGTGTGCCGCGGGCGATAGTCGCGCACTGGTTCGAGGTATCTGAGGTCCGCCCATCGGTCGCCACCGGGCGGCGGACCGTCGGACTT
The DNA here is from genome assembly GCA_041916695.1 of Devosia sp. Taxonomy (GTDB): domain Bacteria; phylum Pseudomonadota; class Alphaproteobacteria; order Rhizobiales; family Devosiaceae; genus Devosia_A. The sequence goes on from JAYRZA010000035.1 coordinate 5,237, forward strand.
CAACATGGCCGTCATCTCGTCGCGCAGGCGCCTGAACTCCAGCGTCGTCGCGCCGATGACGTTCGCCGCGACGACGGCCGCCGATGTCTGTCCGAGGGCGCACGCCTGGATCTCGTGGCCATACCCCACGATCGTCCCGTCTCGAACCTTGATGTCCACCTCGATCGTGGACCCGCACACCCGGCTGACCCTGCGCGCAGAAGCGTCGGCATCGGCCAGTCGCCCTGGGATTGGCTGGTTGCCGGCAATTTCTAGGATTTTTTCGGAGTAGAGATCGCTGAGATCCATCGTTCGCACAAAACCGTTGCTTGAGCGGAGTCGCCGTCGCGTTATATAGTCGTCGAACCCTAGTAAGTCAGCGGCGTCCCTCGTCACTGGCCGATCCGTGAACCGTGCGACGACATCAGCCGTATGTCGTCTGAAATTGACCGGGGAGCCCAAGATGGACGCCTGCGTTACGCCGCGCTATTCCGACATGTCTACCGCCGTGATCGCCCGCCCCACCAGGGAGGAGGCCGAGGCTGCCGTGCGCACGCTGATCGCCTGGGCCGGCGACAATCCAACCCGGGAAGGGCTGCTGGATACCCCGAAGCGGGTCACCAAGGCCTTCGGCGAGTTCTTTGCCGGCTATGGTCAGCAGGCCGAGGAAGTCCTTAGCACAACCTTCAAGGAGGTTGGCGGCTACGACGACATTGTGCTGGTGCGCGATATCCCGTTCTCCTCTCATTGCGAACACCACATGGTGCCATTCCTCGGCAAGGTGCACGTTGCATATCTGCCGCAGGACGGTGTTGTCGGACTGAGCAAGCTGGCCCGCCTTGTGGATGTCTTTGCGCGGCGACTTCAGGTGCAGGAGAACCTGACGGCGCAGATCATCGACGCCATCAATGAGAACCTCAATCCACGGGGCGCTGCCGTGATGATCGAGGCCGAGCATATGTGCATGTCGATGCGCGGCGTCCGCGCACATGGAGCGCTGACCATTACTCACCGATTCACCGGCGCCTTCGCCGAGGATCGCGACCAGCAGGACAGGTTCTTCGCCCTTGTCGGCAAGCGCGGCTGAAACGTAGCGCCACTCAAGTTGCGCGGATTTGCCGGGGTGGGCGGGCGGAGCAAGATTCCGCTCCGGCAACTCTGTCGAGGCAAACCCGTTACCTTGCCCGCCTCCCTGAAATGACGCTGCCGGCGCCCCCCGCTGGCCTCGCCACCGGAGAGTTTTGACGGCAGCTCGTGGCGGTGCTACTGCCGCCCCATGAGCGCGACCTTTCTCGACCCCGGAACCCTGAGTCACGACGACATCGAGGAGGGTCGCGTGTTTGCGCCGAAGTTCGATGCCCACGGACTGGTCACCGCGGTCGCCCAGGAGGCCGGCAGCAATCGCGTGCTGATGGTCGCACACATGAATGCGGAGGCACTTCGCCTGACGATCGAGACCGGCGTTGCTCACTACTGGTCACGGTCACGCGGGAAGCTCTGGAAAAAGGGCGAAAGCTCCGGAGAAGTTCAAAGACTCGTCGAAATGCGCGTCGACTGTGACCAGGACGCGGTGTTGCTGCTTGTCGAGCAGACCGGTCGCGGGGCCGCATGCCACACGGGCAGAAGGAGTTGCTTCTACCGCATTGTCGAGGGATCCGAGAGCCTTGTGGATTGCGGTGAGCGGCCCCTGTTCGACCCGGCCGAGGTCTATCGCAGTCAGTAGTGCGGGGGCGGAGGTTCGCGACCTGCTGAAAGTGCCGGGTGTGCTTCGACGTCACGCACCTGGGCCCGCAAGTTTGCGACCTCGCGCTTGAGGGCCTCGATGTCGCGATAGTGTTGCGCCAGCGCCTCCGTCAGTTGGTCCATAGCCTGCTCCTGGTACGCGACCTTGCTCTCGAGCGCTTCGATACGGGGATCGTTCATCCTCAACTCCTCGCGCGGTGTTCCAGCAGTGGCACTAAAGCTAGCCCGGCGATGAACCCTCCCAGGTGCGCCTGCCAGGCGATTCCCACCGACTGGCCAATCAACACCGGCAGGAATGGTACGGCGGCGTTCAGGATTAGCCAGACCGCGATGAAGGGCCCGGCCCGACGGCTATGCAAGAGTTCACCATAGGTCGCAAGCCGTCTGCCCAGGACAACCCGCTCTCCGGTCTTCGGGTCGTCGGCGACAACGATCGGCTGAAACATGAAACGGCATACCGCGCCCGTGAGGCCCGCGACCCCCCCTGACGCTCCGATCAGCCACTGGTTGCTTGGCAACACCGTTGCAGCGAAGACCGCGGCACCCGTTGCAGCACTTACGAGGAAAAGCACAACGGTTTTCCGCCCCCCATACCGCTGCGCCATTGGCGTCCCGAACACCGCCAGCCAGACCGAGTTGAAACCCAAGTGTTCCCAACCGGCGTGCAGGAACGCATGCGTGAACGGCGTCCAGACCAGCGGTATCCACAGGTCCGGACTCCCCTGCCCCGCGAGGATTCTGTAGGGGATGAAGGCCAGCCATAGCTCGAGCTCGAAGTTCCCCTGTTCGTTAAGGGCCAGTGTCCGAGCCAGATGGACAGCCAGCATGAAGCCGATCAACCCAAGTATGACCGGAGGCAGCAAAATCGCTGGCTCATGGGGTCCTTCATTCTGATTCTGCTGGTTTTTCTGCACGTCGGACCCGCCGGCTCCCGGTTCTGACGCCTTTGTACTCCAATCCCCCGAATTATCCACACGGCGCCCTCCGCGTTAACCCTAACAATTGTTTAAGGGCGATTTCCGCCGGCCGTTTTGCGAGTGTGAGTCCCGGCGGCGGTAGCTCCCTCGGTCGGGGCGCGCTGGGTTTGGCAAGCGGGTCCGAGATGCAAAAAACGAGCACCAAAACGCTCTTCGACTACTGGAATGCGCTGCGAGGCTCCCGGTCTGCGCCGGATCGCCGAGACATCGATCCGACCCGCATTCGGTCAGCACTCGCCAATACATTCATCCTCGAGCTCAATGAACACAACGAGTTCGACTTCCGGCTCGCTGGCTCACATCTGTGCTCGGCCTATGCGCGGGAGCTCAAGGGCCGCTCGTTCTCGCGGCTCTGGCATGATCGCGATCGCGATGCCATGGAAACGCTGGTCAAGGCGGTGACGGAAGACCACGCGGTTGCCCTTGTGACTTTCCAGGGCAGCACGGCGGTGAACACGCGGCTAACCATCGAGACAATCCTGCTGCCGCTGCGCCACAACGGCACAACTCACTCTCGTCTCCTCGGCGCCATGACCGCTCTCGATGAGCCCTACTGGTTTGGCGTGCAACCGATCATGGAGCAGCGGATCACGGGTCTGAGGCTGATCTGGCCCGATGATGTCTCCCACGCTGAACTGGCGCGCGACGTTGCGACTGCTGTGCCGCGCCCCGAGGAACTGGCATTCGCGACGGCCAGTTCGGCAATGCCACCACCGCTGACCGCCACGGTCTATGGTCGCAGCGCCCGCCGCTACGCGCACCTTGCGGTAATCGACGGCGGACGACGCTGAAAAGCCTGCATCTGAAGTGAATAGCCGGGGCAGCGGAGATATTCGGTTAACCAAAACTGGCTAGCCTTGGAGTCAATCCCTATCGAGTCCGGTCCGGTCGCCCGATGATCTCCGACGAACCCAGTCCGCCGCGTCTCGCTCGCCCAACGCGCACCTATGCACAGATGCCGCGGTTCCAGCGCGTCAAGATCTCGGTGCTTGGCCGCTACATGCTGACCGATCGACGGGAGTTCCCCTGCCAGGTGTTGGCGATGTCGCCCGGCGACGCGATGGTGATCGCCCCGGTGTCGGGGAATGCCGGCGAGCGTGTGGTTGCCTATCTGGACAACATGGGACGTATTGAAGGCAATATCACCAGCGTAATCGATGGCGGTTTCGAGATGGACATCTCCGCCACGCCACGCAAGCGCGACAAGATGGCAGCGCAACTGACCTGGCTTGCCAACCGCGACGTGCTCAACCTGCCGGAGGATCGCCGCCATGAGCGCGTCGTACCTGACAACCGGCACTCGACCGTGGTCCTCGATGATGGTCGGCGCTACAACTGCAAGATCATCGATATCTCGCTCTCCGGCGCCGCCATCGAATTGGCGGTCCGCCCTGCCATGGGCACGCCGGTAACGCTCGGCAGAATGCGCGCGCGGGTAATCCGCCATTTCCCCGACGGTGTCGCGGTGGAATTTGCCTCTGCGCAGGAGATGCTCACCGTGGTCCAGCAGAACCTCCGCGTCAGCTGATCGGCGCCTGAGATGCCCCGTGGATAACGGGAACTTACTCACATCGATCGATTTCGCCTAAAAACTAGCTCGCAGTTTTCGGGTCGGGGCAAGTCGCCCCCGGCATCGTCGCTTCCGTCAGGGGGCAATCACGATGTCGCAGATCAAGTCGTTCATTACAGCAAGCATCGCGCTGGTCATGGCAGTGTTCATTCTTGCGATGCCGGTCCGCGCAGACACCATCGACTTCGCCCATCCCGCCTTCGCCCAGGTTGGCGGCAAGACCAGCATTCCGGTTGGTGCTTCCGAGTTCTGCAAGACCCACCGCGCCGAATGCGGCCCCAACAGCCACCCCATGTCCGCGGTGGAATTGACCTCACGGCGTTGGCAGCACTTGGTCGAGGTCAACAACCTGATCAACACGGCCATCGTGCCGATGACCGACCAGGACTATTACAGGGTAACCGAGTTCTGGGCCTATCCTGACGGTTATGGCGATTGCGAGGACTTCGTACTGGCCAAACGTCAGGCGTTGATCGCCGACGGCTGGAACCCCTCCACCTTGCTGATCACCGTGGTGCGCCAGTCGAACGGCGAAGGCCACGCCGTCCTGATGGTGCGAACTGACAGGGGCGACCTGGTGCTCGACAATCAGGACGGCAGGGTTCTGCTCTGGAACGAAACGCCCTACCAGTTCCTCAAGCGTCAGTCGCAGGCCAATGCGGGACAATGGGTCGAAATCATCGATACGCGCGCAAAGATCGTGGCCTCGAACTGAACCCGAGGACTACGCTCCTGTCACAGCGAACCAGGTGCCGATAAGCAACAAGCCGGTAATGAAAGCCCAGCCGAAAGCGACAAAGGCCGATATCAACGCGCTGCTGATCGACAAGGTTCCGTCGCGCTCCTGCTGCCAGCCCATCTGCAACAAGATGTATGGGCCGCACAGGAAGCTGACAGCAAGATTGCCGAAGCTGTGCCAGATCGTCTTGCCGTCATAGCGCAGCGTTGCCTGTTCCCGACTGAGCCACTGGTACAGGTACGTCCCCATGCCGGCGACGCAAAGACCGACCGCCATGATGAACCCTGCCAGCACCAGCTCACGCAGCATTTGCGCCCCCCGCACACCCACAAATTAACACTTTGTTAATCATATCGAGTGCCCAGTGAGCTGTCACGCTCCCACCGGCAATCTGGTTAATTGTGAACATGTCTGGCAGCGCCGATGCCAACCCGCAACAGCATTCGATCGGCTTCAACCTTGGCGCGATTGTGCTCGCGCTCGCCCTGACCGCCATCGGGATCGCCTATGCGATCGACGCAGCGGCGCGGGGCGCCCTGCGCCCCGCCGCGCAGGGGGAGGTGACGGAAATCCTCGCGCGATCGCTCGGTGGACACGAACTGGCAATCCCGCGCACCTGGTTCCGGTACGACGAGCAGCGGTCGGAGGGCTTCGCCAAGCAGATCGACCTCAGGTTCGAGATGCCGCTTGGAGTCGCCGGTCAACTTGTGCCGATCGAAGTGACCTTGCTGCCCCGCAGCCGTGCTCGCCCCAGTTCGGCTCTACTCGACGGAGTCTATCTGCATCAGTTTGCCGATGAGCAGTTGGTCGGCGCTCCGGGCCTGGTAGGCAAGCCACTCCGGCAGGGGAGCGGGTACGACGCCGAGGTGGTTTGGTACGACGCCCTGTCCTCGGAGCCATTCGTAGCAAAGTGCAGTCGACCGGTTGCCGACTCGAAACAGGCCCAGTGCCTGAGGACTGTCTACCTCGGACCGGGCATCGCCGCGATCTATGCCTTTCCGGAGTCGGCACTGGCCGAATGGCGAAGTTTCGATGACCTTGTTCTGGAGCGCATGCACCGTATCGGCGCCATCTGACTCAGGTCGAGGCGGACGAAAACACCAGCGCCGCGTTAACTCCACCAAATCCAAAGGAGTTCGACAGCACATGGTGGAGGACCTTGTTTTGCGCCCGCAGTGGCACGAGGTCGAACTGGCCGCCGACATCGGGTTCCTCGAGGTTGAGCGTTGGCGGCATCATGCCATGTCGGATCGCCTCGACCGAGAAGACTGCCTCGATGGCGCCCGCCGCCCCCATGAGGTGACCAGTCGCCGACTTCGTTGACGAGACCGACAGGTCCCTTCCGCGCCCAGCAAAGACGGCGGAAATCCCGGCAAGCTCGGCGGCATCACCAACTCCCGTCGAGGTCGAGTGTGCGTTGATGTAGTCGATCTCGCTCGGAGTGACTCTCGCCATCCGCAGCGCCTGTCGCATCGCAACCTGGGCGCCGGCGCCGGAAGGCTCGCCGGAGGTCACATGGTAGGCGTCCGCAGATGTGCCATATCCGGACAGGACGGCCAGCGGAACCGCGCCGCGGGCAACTGCGTGGCTCAATCGTTCGATCACCAGGACGGCCGCTCCCTCGGCGAGCACGAATCCATCCCGCCGCCTGTCGAATGGACGAGAGGCAGCTGCGGGATCATCGTTGAACGCTGTGGAAAGGGCACGCGCCGCGCCGAACCCGCCGACGGAAATCGGATCGATCGATCCTTCCGCACCGCCTACTACCGCGACATCGGCTTCGCCCGTCAGGATCAGCCGCATGCCATCCCCGATCGCCTGTGCCGACGCCGCGCAAGCGGTTACCGGAGCTCCGATCGGACCCTTCAGTCCATGCCGGATCGAGATCCACCCAGCCGCGAGATTGGCGAGAAAAGCCGGAACGGTGAACGGCGATAGTCGGCGAGGCCCCTTTGTCAGGATGGTCTCGACGGCGTCGGCCATCACTGGCGAACCGCCGACTCCGGTGCCTATGATCGTTGCAGTCGCGGCCTGATCCGCCGCAGTCTTCGGATGCCAACCCGCCTGTTGCAGTGCCTCCTGCGCTGCGACCAGGCCGTACTGGATGAACAGGTCCATCTTCTTGATGTCCTTGGCGTCGATAGCGTCCAGCGGGTCGAAGCCCTCGGGGTCGGTGTGCTTTGTCGGAACCAGGCCGGCAATCTGTGTGGAATAGGCCGAGACGTCGAAGCGGGTGTTCCGAACGATGCCGCTTGTCCCGTTGACCAGCCGGGTCCAGTTGGTGGTGACGCCCACACCGAGCGGACTCACTGCCCCCATGCCAGTGACGACGATCGGATCAGAGTGTTTCATCATGGTCGCGCTCCATTAGTGTAGATACACGGTGAATTCGGTACGGCTACAACGTGCTCTGCGGTAGTTCTAGATGGCGGCGAGGCGCCTCAACATCGAGAGCGTGCGATCGAACTCCTCAGCGCCGAGTTGGGCGTGGATCTCCGCCTGTGCTTTGCGCCAAACAGGCAGCAGTTGCTCGACCAGCGATCTGCCCTGCCCCGTAAGGCGGCAGATCCGACCGTTGCCATGATCGGCCTGGCGTGACTCGATTAGGCCCATCTTCTCCAGTCTGTCGAGGTTGCGCGTGAGCGTTGTGCGCTCGAAACCCCGACGCTCCGCGAGATCCGTAACGGTCTGCTCCCCTGTCGCCAGGATGGTGCCGAGCAGAGAGAACTGGGTCGAAGTGATGCCGAACGGTCGCGCCGCAGCATCGTAGCGTCGCGTTATGGCACGCGCCGCCATGCGGGTGTTCGAAACCATACATCGGGTGAAGTCGTCGTGCATGACACACCAGTAGCGTGTATATGCACGATGTCAATCCAAAGCACTCAACGCCGCGCCCTCCCCTTCCGCTCGTCGCGTTTCGTGCTATAGCGCAGCCAGCCAAACACGCCGCCCGAGGAGCTTCAAGCAATGGCCAAGATCAGTGTCGCCAATCCTGTCGTCGATCTCGACGGCGACGAGATGACCCGCATCATCTGGCAGGCGATCAAGGACAAGCTGATCCTCCCCTACCTCGATCTCAAGATCGAGTACTACGATCTGTCCGTCGAGAACCGCGACGCCACCAACGATCAGGTGACGGTCGATGCAGCGAACGCCATCAAGAAGCACGGCGTCGGCATCAAGTGCGCGACCATTACGCCGGACGAGGCGCGCGTCGACGAATTCAAACTCAAGAAGATGTGGAAGTCGCCCAACGGCACCATCCGCAACATCCTGGGCGGCGTGATCTTCCGCGAGCCGATCATCTGCAAGAACGTGCCGCGGCTGGTGCCAGGCTGGACGCAACCGATCATAGTCGGCCGCCACGCCTTCGGCGACCAGTACAAGGCCACCGATTTCCGGTTCCCCGGCAAGGGGAAGCTGACCATCAAGTTCACGGGCGACGATGGCAAGGTCATCGAGCACGAGGTGTTCGATGCACCAGGTTCCGGCGTGGCGATGGGCATGTACAACCTCGACTCCTCGATTGAGGAGTTCGCCCACGCTTCGTTCAATTACGCGATCAATCGCAAGGTGCCCTGCTACCTCAGCACCAAGAACACCATTCTCAAGGCCTATGATGGCCGCTTCAAGGACATCTTCCAGGAGGTGTTCGAGCGCGACTACAAGGCTAAATTCGATGAGCTGAAGATTTGGTACGAGCACCGCCTCATCGACGACATGGTCGCCTCGGCGCTGAAGTGGTCCGGCGGATACGTGTGGGCCTGCAAGAACTACGATGGGGATGTTCAGTCTGACACCGTTGCGCAGGGCTTCGGTTCCCTTGGCCTGATGACATCTGTCCTGATGACGCCCGATGGCAAGATTGTCGAAGCCGAGGCGGCGCATGGCACCGTTACCCGCCACTACCGCCAGCACCAGCAGGGTAAAGAGACGTCGACCAACTCGATTGCGTCGATCTTTGCCTGGACACGTGGCCTCGCCCACCGCGCCAAGCTGGACAGCAATGCGGAACTGGCCAGGTTTGCCGCAACGCTCGAGAAAGTCTGCGTCGACACCGTGGAGTCCGGCCAGATGACCAAGGACTTGGCCCTGCTGGTGGGACCCGATCAGAAGTGGCTGACGACGCTCGGCTTCCTTGATGCCGTCGACGCCAACCTGCGGAAGGCCATGCAGGGGTAGAATGTGGCAGCCAGGGCGGAAACGCGACATCAGGCGAACACCCTAGCCTCCCGTCTGCACCGGACACCGCCACCCTCGTGCTTGGGGCCCGCCGTCCCTGCGGACTGATGCTGCTTGATATCCGATCTCGTGGGGCGCTGGCCCGTCTGGGTTCGAGTTCTCTGTCCGGAGGGCCGGCGCGACCCAATGCGGCGTGTCGCCCCTGCGTCCTGCGGTGACCAGCCGTGCTTACGACGTCGTCTTGCCGCTGCAGACCGTGATGCTTGACGGTCCTCGGGCACATGGAGCGGCGATCAGTTCCCGCCTACGACGCCCCCGTGTGGCATCGTCGGACTTGACCGGGCAATGCTTTGGGTGCCTGATCGGGAGCGGCGCCGGGGGGATCATGCTGATCAACGCGAGTGGATGGATGCTCCTCGGCGTCAAGGCGCGGGGCGTATTGCATGTCGGCGCTCATGATGGGGAAGAGGCGACGTTCTATCATCGGCAGGGATGGGGACCGGTGATATGGGTTGAGATGCTCCCCGAGAAGGCCGCGCAACTGCGACAGAGGTTTGCCGATCCTGGCACCGATGTTGTCGTCGAGGCCGCCTGCTGGGAGGTCGACGGGCACAGACTCGCCCTTCACCGCGCCAGCAATGCCCAGTCATCGTCTCTGCTCGCACCGCGCGAACACCTGACCCGGCACCCGGACGTGCGTTTTGCCGACGACGGAGAGTTGATCACGCGCCGTCTGGATAGCGTCTTGCCGATGGACGCCACGTTTGACCTCGTCTGCATCGACGTGCAGGGGGCAGAACTGCAGGTTCTGAAAGGCATGGGCAGGAGACTGGACTCCGTCAGGTGGGCCTATGTCGAGGTAAACACACTTCCCCTCTATGAGGGCGCCGCGCTGCTGCCCGAGATTGATGCGTTCATGTGCCAGCACGGCTTCGCCCGGCTTGCGCGCAAGATGGCGGAGGATAACGGCTGGGGCGATGCCATGTATCGCCAGGTAGCCCACCTCTCTCGTTGGGAACGGTTGGCGCTCTGGCTGCGCAGCCGAATCTGGCACGGCGCAATGCGGATTCGCCTTCCGAGAAAAGTACCGGCCTGGGACAACTGGGCTCTTCCATGGTGAGGGCGCCCCCCGGGCCCGGGGTGACCACTTCCGACCCGATTGCCATCGCAAGCGTAGTCGACCCGAGCTTCCTGCCAATGACCAGAGTGGTGGCCAACTCGATAGCGGCGGCCGCATCGTCGAACCGCCCGGTCGACTATCACGTGATCTATCATGGCCCGGACAGCCGGATGGTCCGGCGGGTGGCCGGCTGGCAGCGCGGCCCCGTCAACGTGCAGCTGCATCGGCTGCCCAATCCCTGGGAACAGTTCGGCGACATCGGCGGCTTTCCCCCTGCCTCGTTGAGCCGCCTGTCGTTGCCCGAAATGCTTGGCGGGCTTTCGAGGCTGATCTACCTCGATGCGGACGTCCTGGTGCAGGCAGACTTGGCCGACTTGTTCGATACCCCCTTGTCTGGCGAACCCCTTGGCGCGGTTCGTGACAGGATCGTCGCCGAACTTGCGCTCGGGACCGACGAAGCCAAGCCCGGCCGACCGAACATGTCCTCCTATCTCAAGGAGGTTGTCGGCCTGAGCTCCCGCGCGGAAGTGCTCGGCTACCGCCAGGCCGGTGTCATGCTCATGGACCTGGATCGCCTGCGGGCGCTCGGCTTCACGGCCAAGTCGAGAAGAGTCGTCGAGCGGCTGGGCGCGGTACTGCGATACGCGGATCAATGCGTGATCAACATCGTGTTGCGTGACCGCATGGCCGTTCTCGACCCGCGGTGGAACGTCATCGCGGGGTCGATTGACCCGAGTTCCGTTGCCAAGGCCCTGCCGGAGTTCGAGCGCTACAGCCAGTTGCAGGTCGCCGACGCCCGAATCCTCCACTTTGCCGGAAGCAAGCCCTGGAACCGCCTCGGACTTCCTTACGGTCGGCGCTGGTGGCAACAGGCAGTCGCGTCGGGACTCGGGCCGTATTTCGTCATGAGGCACCTGGCGGAGCGTGGCCGACTGGAGACAGCCGCTTTCGTGAGGCGCCTTCGCCGACGCCAGTCGGAGTGACCCAAGCTTTCCACTTGGCGCGGCGTCCCATTCGTGCTTGCCTCGACGCACAGGGGGATCAAATGTTCCGGCTACTGGCGCTCGTCGCCGCCAATATCGCGATGATGGCGTCTGCTGACGCCGCTACGATTTCGATCGTTTCCATGCACTACTCGGTGGGTCATCCGGTCCCTCATCTGCATTACGATGGTCCGACGGTAGGCGGAGACCTTGCCACGCTCCGAGACATGTACGATTCGTTCGTCAAGTGCCGGGATTCTTGCCTCGGTCCGCAGGGGAGCGCGACTGCCGTGCTGACCCTTAATGGCGAAGGTGGCGACTACTACGAGGGCCTCGCCATCGCCGACTTCCTTCGCGAGAACCACATCGCGACGGTCGTCGAGCGCGGCAGCTACTGTTACTCAGCCTGCGCTTTCGCGTTTCTCGGCGGTTCGGCATTTTCGAGCGAACCGGGAGTGGGAACCTATGTCGACCGGATGGTGGAACCAGGCAGCACGGTGGGCTTTCACGCGCCCTACAGGAACGAGGACGCGTTCCTTTCTGCTCTGGCAGAGCGGGGCGCCATGGCCACGCAAGGCGATACCCGTGACAGCCTTGCGCTGATGGTCAAGGAACTGGTGCGCTGGAATGTCGACCCGGAAGTACTGTTCCGGATGGTCGGCATGGGGCCCGACGAGACTTACGATCTCACCACTGCCGCCGACCTCTACCTCGCCCGCGTCGCCCTGCCCCCGACTCCGAGTTCTGCCTGGATCGTCGATCCCTCGGCCGCGCTTCGCCATGTCTGCTCGCGCCTGCTGGCGATAGACGAGCGTGGCGATCCACGCGACATGGAGTGGCAACTGGTCACGGAGTTCGAGAAAGGGATCGGTCGAACAGCCGCCGGCGAGGCGCTTTCCGGCTATCGGTTGGGTCAGCGACCCCTGTCCATCGGAAGTTGCGCGGCAACGGACACCAGCCTCATCCACCCCGCCGAATTCGAGGCCGCGCTCTACTTCACGACCGGCATTGACGGCAGCAACGCGCCGGGCACCAGCTTCTTCAACCGCGAAAGCGGCTGGTCGAGTGCCGGGATGGGCTCCAATCCGTTGAAGCGAATCCTGCAGAAGGGCGCGCTCAACCACTTCTTTTTGCCGCTGTTCGACAATATCGACCAACTCGACTTGCCTGGTGAGGCGGCGATCGACGCCAACCGCTTCAACCTGCCGATCTCCCCCCTCCTGCCCCTGATGGCGGAAGAACTGGTTGTCGACGCATCGGGGCCGGGCAGTCGCATTTCGCACAGTGGCGACATATTTGTCTTCGAGCGTGTAGGACCGAGCGACCTGTTCGACAGCGCGCTGGCGCTGCCCGGCCTTGGACGAAGCTACACGAACGATGCTGCCAATGAGGTGAGCTTTATTCGCGAGGGCTCTTTTGCCGACACCGCGGCACCATTCACCTGGTTCGGCATGTTGAGCGGTGGCGAGGCCCTGGTGGTCGAGGCCTTCGTTGTCAAACCGCCGGGCGTTGCCCCGACCGAAGAGGACATGGCAACGCTGCGGCGTATCCAGTGTGCAGCTGATTTCGGTGGCATGCGCCTGGGGTGCGACTGAGCGGCCTCACTTCGGCCGGAAAGCGCTAGAAGCTCCGTCTCTAGGAAAGAGGCGCCGATGCTCAAGAAAGTCCTGCTTGCCCTGTTGGCCGCTGCGGCCGGCGTGTACGTCCTGAACGCGTCCTGGCGAGTGCCCCCGGCCGAGGGCGGGGTGCATCTGATCGCCCATAGGGGAGTCCACCAGACGTATCATCGGGAGGGGCTGACCAACGAGACCTGCACCGCCGTGCGCATCGATCCGCCAACGCATGACCTCATAGAGAACACACTCCCCTCCATGGCCGCGGCCTTCGGTGCCGGCGCCGACGTCGTGGAACTCGACGTGCATCCGACCACGGACGGACAGTTCGCCGTGATGCACGACTGGACCGTCGACTGCCGTACGGAAGGCAGCGGCGAAACGCGCAGCCACGCCATGGCGTATCTGAAGACGCTCGACATCGGCTATGGCTACACCGCGGACGGCGGCACGACTTTCCCGTTTCGCGGCAAGGGTGTGGGCATGATGCCCGAACTCGGGGAAGTCCTGTCGACCTTTCCGGATGGCCGTTTCCTCATCAACTACAAGAGCAACGAGACGCGCGAGGGCGACATGCTCGCCACCATCATGGCGCAACATCCGCAATGGCGTCGGCTGGTCTGGGGGGTCTATGGGGGCGGGCCGCCAACCCATCGGACCAAGGAACTCATCGGCCCGGACGCACACGGCGGATTGCCTCTGTTCGCCTTCTCCTCGCGCGACACCATGCAGTGCCTGCTGCAATACGTTGGCCTTGGATGGACCGGCTTTGTCCCCGAACTCTGTCGGAAGACTGCAGTGCTGGTGCCGGTGAACTATGCCGGGCTGCTGTGGGGCTGGCCCAACCTGTTCATCGCGCGCATGCAGGCGGAAGGCTCCGTCGTCGTGTTGCTCGGCCCGTACGAGAGTGGCGATGCCGGGACGTCGGGCATAGACACGGTCGCACAACTTGCCGAGGTTCCGGAGGGCTTCTCGGGCTATCTATGGACCAACAAGATCGAGAAGATCGGACCACTGGTCAGGGAACGCTTCAAGTAGGGACGAAATATTGGCATATCCCGCCTCGTCGCCCATCGACGGCCCGACCCTCCAAGCGTATAGCATCGCAAATTCATTGCCTGCCTTCCCTGACCACTGGACCTGATTCCGTTGCCCTCCGGCGTCGCCTTCGCGCTCGTTGCGTACCTCCTCTACTCGTGCTGTGACGCCATCATCAAAGGTTTCGGCGTCTCCCTCACCGTCTTCGAGATCGCTTTCTGGACGGCACTGTTTTCGTTCCTGCCGGCAATCTTCACCAAGCCCAAGGGAGAACACTGGCGCGAGTTCTGGCGGATGCGCCACCCCGTTCTTCTGAACCTGCGCAGCCTCGCCGGCGTCGTCGGAAACCTCTGTGTCATCTACGCTTTCGTTCACATTCCGCTGGCCGAAGTCTATTCGATCAACTTCCTGGCCCCGATCTTCGTGGTCGCTCTATCCGTCACCCTGCTCAAGGAAGAAGTGACCTGGCAGCGCTGGCTATTCCTCGCCGCCAGCTTCTGCGGGGTGCTGCTGGTCGTTCGCCCGGGCTTTCGCGAACTGCAACTCGGGCACCTCACAGCCCTTGCCGCGTCGGTATCCGGCGCCGTCGCCACGACGATACTGCGCAAGGTCGCACCGGTCGAGAAGCGTGTCAGCCTGCTCGGCATGCCTCTCGGCTACATCGTCGTCGTCAACGGCGTCCTGATGATCCCGACCTTCACCATGCCCTCGCTCGAGGAGTTCGCATTGCTGCTGGCAATCGGAGGCTTGGGAGGAACAGGCAACATCATGTTCATTGCCGCCACCCGTCGCGCGCCGGTGAGCCTGATTGCGCCGGCCCAGTACAGCCAGATCGCCTGGGCGGTGATCTTCGGATCAATCTTCTTCCTCGAGTACCCCGACACGATCACGTATGTCGGATTGCTGGTGGTCGCCACGGGCGGCATCCTGAACGTGATGTCGGACGAAACGCGCATCCGCATCTTCTCGCGACTATCGGTCTTCGGGCCGGCAAGCGCCGCCGCGGAAGTCAGTCCGCCACTCGGCGGTGATGCGCCGACATCCGACCGCGGTGACAAGTCGGGTAGCTAGTTGGCCAAGAACCTCTCTTCAGCCTCGATGGGTGTCCTGCTGGCCCTGGTTGCCTACCTCGCCTATTCGATCGGTGACGCCATCGTGAAGGCGATGGGCCCGAGCCTCTCGGTGTTCGAGATCGGCTTCTTCACGACGATGTTCTCCATCATCCCGGCGTTCTTCAGCAAGCCCGCAACCGAGCGCTGGCGCGACACGTTCAGGCTGCGACGGCCGGTTCTGGTGACCACAATTGCGCTCGCCCGAACGGCCAGCGCCATGCTGATCACCTATTCCTTCGTGACCATCCCGCTTGCCGAGGCCTATTGTCTTGTCTTCATGATCCCAATCATGACGGCCATCCTCTCGGTTCTCGTCCTCGGCGAGAAGGTCAGTCTGCACCGCTGGGCACTGATCGTCATCAGCTTCCTGGGCGTCCTCCTGGTAGTGCGCCCGGGCTTCCGTGAACTGCAACTGGGCCATCTCACCGGCCTTGGCTGCGCAGTCAGCGCAGCCATTTCGGTTACGGCACTGCGGCTGATTTCGAGCGAGGAACGTCGCGTGACGCTGTTCGCCCTACCCGGCCTGGCAACGCTGGCGGCCAACGCTGTCGGCATGGCGATCATCGGGTTCTCGATGCCGGACTTGATGCTGCTCGGCGCACTTCTGATCAGTGGGGTGCTTGGTGGTGTTGGGTACCTGCTGCAGATCGCGGCGGTCGCGAGTGCACCGGTGAGCCGGATCGCCCCCATGCAATACAGTCAGGTGATCTGGGCACTATTGCTCGGAGCGCTGTTCTTCGCCGAGGTGCCTGATGCGGTGGGGCTCGCGGGACTTGGCGTCGTTGTCGCCGCCGGTGTTGCCAACGTCCTCAGCGATGGGGCCCGCGCCCGGATTGCCGGGCGCTGGGCAGAGTATCGCGCCCGGCGGGTCAATCCTTCGCCGGACGACTTCAAGGGTCCGGGTCCGGATCCCGTCTAGACTAGCCTAAGGCGGCCCGCACGGCAGCGATGGCTTCCGTGCAGCGGGCGCCATCGGGACCGCCCCCCTGCGCCATGTCCGGGCGCCCGCCGCCGCCCTGGCCACCAAGCGCCGCAGTTGCGAGCTTGATCAGGTCGCCCGCGGAGTACCGGCCCGTCAGGTCGTCGGTGACGCCGACCGCCACCGTGCCGCGACCATCCTCACCCTTCAGCACCACCGTCACCACGCCGGAACCAATGCGCTTCTTCTCCGCATCCACCAGCCCCTTGACGTCCTTGGGCGAAACGCCCTCCACGGCGCGTCCGACGAAGGCGATGCCATTGACCTTCTCATCGGCGGGCGCCGCTGTAGCTGCTCCTCCACCTCCGAGCGCGAGCTTCTTGTTGGCCTCGCTCAGCGCGCGTTCGGCCTTTCGAAGGCTCTCCTGCAGCGTTTCGACCCGATCGAGCACCTCGTGAGGCGAGGCGCGCAAGAGCGTCGCGGCGGACTCAACGATCCGCACGTGGTCGTTGCCGCGGTGCCGGGCGGCCCGACCGGTGACCGCTTCAATGCGGCGCACTCCTGAAGAAACGCCACCTTCACCCAATACCGAGATCAAACCGATATCGCCGGTGCGGCGCACGTGGGTGCCACCGCACAGCTCAACCGACCAGCCGAGCCCATTCCCGGTCGGCAGGCCCATGGACACCACGCGAACCTCGTCACCGTACTTCTCCCCGAAAAGGGCGCGAGCACCGGACTGCTTGGCATCCTCAACACCCATCAGCCGTGTTTCGACGGGGGTGTTCTGCAGGACGATGTCGTTGGCGAGGTCCTCGATCTGGGCCATCTCCTGCGGTGTAATCGGCTTGGTGTGCACGAAGTCGAAGCGCAGCCTGTCGGGCGCAACCATGGAGCCCTTTTGCGCTACGTGATCGCCCAGCACCAAGCGCAGGGCCTCATGCAGCAGGTGCGTCGCCGAGTGGTTGGAGCGGATGGCAGAGCGGCGAGCGTGATCCACCTGCGCGGCGAGTCCAAGCCCGAGACGCAACCCGCCGCGCTCGACCTTCACTTTGTGCGCAAACACACCGTGGTGCTTGCTGGTATCCGTCACCGCGATCGCGACGCCATCGCCGCTGAGCCGACCGATGTCACCCACCTGGCCGCCGCTTTCGCCGTAGAACGGCGTCTGGTTGAGGACGACGTAGCCCTCGTCGCCTTCGACCAACTCGGCCACGCTTTGGCCCGCCCTGACCAGGGCGACAACCTCGCCTTCGGCAGACTCGGTCTCGTAGCCCAGGAACTCGGTGGGGCCGACTTTGTCGGCCACCGCGAACCAGACCTTGTCCTCGCCCGCTTCACCCGACCCGGCCCAGCTCTTGCGCGCCTCGGCACGCTGACGGGCCATGGCATCCTCAAACCCGGAGAGATCCACATGAATCCCACGGGTACGTAGCGCATCCTGCGTCAGGTCGAGCGGGAAGCCGTAGGTGTCGTAGAGCCTGAAGGCCGTGACACCCTCGAGCATGTCGCCCTCGCCCAGCCCCGCAGTGGCCTCATCCAGCAACTGCAGTCCGCGACTGAGCGTCTTCAGGAAACGCTGTTCCTCGAGGTGGACGGTCTCGGCGATCATCGCCTCACCCCGCACCAGTTCGGGATAGGCCTGCCCCATCTCACGGACCAGCGTGGGAACGATCCTGTGGATCACAGGCTCGCTGGCACCTAGGAGCGTCGCATGCCGCATGGCGCGGCGCATGATACGGCGAAGCACATAGCCTCGGCCTTCGTTCGACGGCAGAACACCTTCCGCGATGAGGAAGCTCATCGAGCGCAGGTGATCGGAAATCACCCTCAGGCTCGGGTTTGCGGGATCGCCCGCGTAGCCCGTCGCTTGCGCGGCCGACGACGTGAGTGCCCGGAACAGGTCGATCTCGTAGTTGTTGTTGGTGCCCTGCATGACCGCCGCGACGCGCTCAAGCCCCGAACCGGTGTCGACCGAGGGCTTTGGCAGGCGAGTTCGCGTTCCATCGGAGAACTGCTCGAACTGCATGAAAACGAGGTTCCAGATCTCGACGAACCGGTCTCCGTCCTCCTCGGGCGAGCCCGGGGGGCCACCCCAGTACTTGTCGCCGTGATCGTAGAAGATCTCAGAGCAAGGGCCGCAAGGTCCGGTGTCGCCCATCTGCCAGAAGTTCGACTTGGCCCCCAGACGAACGATGCGATCCTCGGGCAAACCGGCAATCTTCTTCCACAACTCGAACGCCTCGTCGTCGTCCTCGTAGATGGTGGCGGTGAGCTTCGCCTTTGGCAGCCCCCACTCCCGTGTCAGCAGATCCCACGCGAGTTCGATTGCATGTTCCTTGAAGTAGTCGCCGAACGAGAAGTTCCCGAGCATCTCGAAAAACGTGTGATGGCGGGCCGTGTAGCCGACATTGTCCAGATCGTTGTGCTTTCCACCGGCGCGTACGCATTTCTGCGCCGTGGTGGCCCGCACATAGTCTCGCTTCTCGACACCGGTGAAGACGTTCTTGAATTGCACCATGCCGGCATTGGTGAACATCAGCGTGGGGTCGTTCCGAGGCACCAGCGGACTCGACGCCACTTCTTCGTGACCGTTCTTGCCGAAGAAGCCGAGAAAACTTGACCGGATATCGTTCACGCTCGTCATGGCAGGGATCTCGTACAGCAAAAAAAGGCGAGGCCGGGGCCCCGCCGTCGACAACAGGAAAGGCCTTCTATCGCGGGGCTCACCGTGCTGTCCAGACAGGCACGTGCCGAAGCAGGGCTACCCAGGCTTCCAGCCGGATCGCTGCTTGAGGCGCATGACGAATCCGATGACTTCCGCAACCGCCTTGAAATGTTCGTTCGGAATCGTCTCGTCGACATCGACCGCTGCATAGAGGGCCCGCGCCAGCGGCGGGTTCTCGACGATCGGAACGTCACTCTGACGGGCCAGCTCGCGGATCTTCAGCGCCACCGCGTCGGCGCCCTTGGCGACACATTTGGGCGCACTCATCGACCTTTCATACTTCAGGGCCACGGCGTAGTGGGTCGGATTGGTGATGACGACGGTGGCCTGCGGCACGGCTGCCATCATTCGGCGGCGGCTGCGTTCCATGCGGATTTGCCGGACGCGTCCCTTGATCTTTGGATCGCCTTCCTGCTGCTTGTACTCGTCCTTGACCTCTTGCAGGGTCATCTTCAGCCGGTTCCACCAGCGGTTTCGCTGATAGATATAGTCCGCGATCGCAATGACCGTGACGACGACGAGGACCGCTCCGAATATCTTGATCGCCAGGTCCATGAAGTCCGCAAGGATCATGGACGGCTCAACGGTCATCATGATCTCGAGGTGCGCCACCTCGGGAGCAAGCACGAACCAGAGTACAGCAGAAACGACGGCGAGTTTCAGCAGCCCCTTGACAAAGTTGACCAGCGCCTCCTGCGAGAACAGCCGCTTGGCCCCCTCCAGGGGATTGATCTTGGACAGCTTGGGCGTCACCGGATCGAGCGAGAGCAAGGGCCTATGCTGAACCAGGTTGGCAGCGATCGCGACGCCCATGAGCACGATGCTGGGAACGAGACCCACGAGCAGAATCGAGCCCGCCAGGCCGCTCCAGAAGCTCGACAGCGCCTGGCTGCCAACCTCGTACTTCTCGGCATTGTCCAGGAGTGTCTTGAAGCTCTCGGTCAGAGACACGCTCGTCGGGACGGCAAGGAGGGAGAACACCAGCGCCGACCCTGACAGGATGAACCAGTTGTTGACTTCCTGGCTCTTGACCACGTCGCCCTTCTCATGGGCGTCGCGCAGCTTCTTTTCTGAGGGGTCCTCTGTCTTGGACGACTGTTCGGGGGCTTCGTCGCTCATCGATCAGGCCACGCCGCGCAGCACCGCGAGCACGCCCTCGAAATGCACAAGGTAAAGCCCCATCATCATCGACAGCAGAAGTGCCATCAACACGAGTCCCACGCCAACGGTCGCCGGCATGGCGATGAAGAACACCTGCAATTGCGGCATCAGCCGGCTGAGGATGCCCATCCCCAGATTGAACACCAGGCCGAAGACGATGAATGGCGCCGACATCTGCACTCCGATGACAAAGGCTCCGGCAACCACCTCGACAATGGTGCTCGCCGCGTCTCCGAACAGCAGCGGATCACGGGCGGAAAAGACCATGTAGCTGTCCATGATCGCCGAAATTGCCACATGGTGCAGGTCGGTCGCGAAGATCAGCGCAACCCCAAGTAGCGACAGGAAGGCTCCGATCAATGCTCCCTGAACACCACCGTTGACCGGATCCGCAGCCGTCGCGACGGACAGGCCGGAGGTCGAGGCGATGATCGAACCGGCGACCTGGGTGCCGGTCACCGACAAGCGCCCGATGGCCCCGAGGACCAGGCCGATGACGATCTCGTGGATGACTAGCCCGACAACCGCAAAGATACCGTTCGGCAGTGGCGGCAGCACCGGTGCAACGATGGGGTAAAGGACGAGCGTCAGTCCGAGCGCAAAGGTCAGCCGCATTCGCGCCGGGATGGTGCCCTCCCCCAGGGCCGGCATGAGCATCAGCACGCTGCCGACGCGAGCGAACACCAACAGGAACAGGTAGGCGGTCTCAGGGAGCCAGTTGAGCGAAATCATCGCATCAGCCGCCGGTCACGATCATGTCGGCCAGGCGCGCCATGTACCCGTTGAGGATGGCGCCCATGAAGGGCAGCGACAACAGCAGCGTCACGAAGATGGCGAGGATTTTGGGAACGAAGACCAGCGTCATTTCCTGGATCTGGGTCAGCGCCTGGAACAGAGCGATGACCACCCCCACGAGCAAACCCACGATCATCATCGGCGCCCCGATCATGATCATCACCCAGATGCCCTCACGGGCGAGATCGAGTACGGCATCGCCGCTCATGAGTACTCCGCTCGGTTCACGATCTTCGACTGCGGTCACCGTGGAGCGAGTCGGCGCCGGCCTGAAGGCACTGCGCGAAAACGGTCCCGCTAGATGGGCATCCGCATGATCTCTTCGTAGGCCGAGATCACCCGGTCCCGGACAGCCACCATGGTGTCCATCGCCAGTTCGGTCTGGCTGAGGGCCGTGACCACATCGACCATGTCGCCCTTGCCGTTGACCATGTCCATCGCCTTCGCATCGGCCACCTTGCCGGTCTCCACCACGCCCTGCACCGCCTGCCCCAAAAGCTTGGCGAACTCCTGACCGCCACCGAGGTCGGCGACCTGATTGAGCAGCGGCTGCTTCTGTGCCTGGCCCAGCAGCTTGGACGCGTTCGAATAGGCGGCAGTAGCGGCGTTGATGGGAATGGCCATGGCTCAGCTCTCAACCCTTGATGATATCGAGTGTGGATCCCAGCATCTGCCGGGTGACGGACACCACGTTGAGATTGGCCTCGTAGCTGCGCTGCGCCTGGCGCATGTCCATCGCTTCGATCAGCGAGTTGACGTTTGGATAGCGCACATAGCCGCTTGCATCGGCAGCGGGATGACCGGGTTCGTAGCGTGACTGGAATTCGGATTGGTCCAGGGCAACCCGGCCAATCCTCACGGTTGTTGCGTCGAGGTCGCGATCCATGACTGCGCGAAAGGTCGGAATCTTTCGGCGGTACGGGTCCTCCCCGGGTGTCTTCCCGGCGGAGTCCGCGTTGGCAAGGTTCTCAGCTATGATCCGCATGCGCGCCGTCTGGGCGTGCAGGCCGGTCGCGGCGATCTTGAGTGAGGCCAGGAAGTCGCTCATCGCTAGGCCTGCCTGCCCAGTGCGGTCTTGAGTATCTTGACCGATCGCTGATAGATCGCCGTGATCGTCTGATAGTCGAGCTGGTTGGTCGTCACCTTCATCATCTCGTCTTCGAGAGAAACTGCATTGCCTTCCGGTGTCACCTCGAAGCCGTTCGAGGTGCGGGGGCCGAAGCCGTCCGACTCGGTCCCCATGACGCGGAAATGCGTGGACTGCGTCGCCGTCGTCTCGAGCCTTGCGGTCGATAGCGACCGCATGTGTTCCTCGAACCCGTAGGCCTTCAGATCTCGCCCCCGATACCCTGGAGTCTCGGCGTTGGCGACGTTCTCCGCGAGCAGGCCCTGGCGGGCCTGGTGCCACTTCATCTTCTCTGTAAGCGCATTCAGTAACGATAGCGACATGGCGAACCGGCGGACTCTTCTGCAAGTGGGCAAATCCTGCCGGGCAGAAGTTAACCGGGCGTTAACTATGCCTGATGACCGACGCCATCGCCTCGCATTTTACACATTGCCGGGCCTATAGTAGGCAAGTTTTGCCAGTACGCCCGCGGCGTCACGGACGGGAGATAGCGATGCAGTTTCTGACAAGCCTTCTCGGCGGCTCCGGCGATACCTTGGTGACCTCGGCCCTCGCGCTCGGCATCGTGCTGGTGCTGATCGTTCTGGGACTATGGGTCCTCAAGCTGATCATGAGCCATGCCCCGGCAATCAGGGGCCGCGGCAGGCGGATCGGCGTCATCGAACAGGTACAGGTCGATTCGCGACGCCAACTGCTGATCGTGCGGCGCGACAATATCGAGCATCTGATCCTGACGGGCGGGCCACAGGACCTGCTGATCGAGGCCGGCATTCCCGTCGACACGACCCAGCCAGTGCGTCGCCCTCTCGGCGCTGCAGCTGAGGAGAACAGCTCCGTTGCGCCTGCGGTCGAGACCGAGCGCGCGGCACGTCCGAAGGCGCTGCGCCCGCATATCGAGCGTCTCAAAGAGTATACTCGCCCCCCCGGCGGCAAGCCGCGGAGCCTACGTCATACCGGTCTCCTGCGGCCGGTGAGCGTCATGGAACCTGCTGTCATCCCCATGCCGCCAATGCCTGGGGATAACTCCGGCCGGGCCAAAGCCGACTCAGCTACAACGCCAGGTGAAATCGGCGGCAACGGACGGACCGGGTTTGGCCCTCAGCGCACCTTCGGCGAAACGGGAACGGGCGAGCACTGAGGTTCCGTCCGCTCGCAGGGTTCTTTCCAGCTTTGCCCTGCTTGCCACGATAGTGTTGCCGACCCTGGCCTTTGGCCAGGACATCACCATTGGGTTCGGCGACGATGCAACCGTGACCGAGCGCGCGGTGCAACTGGTTGGCCTCATCACGCTGCTGTCGCTGGCCCCGTCCATCCTTGTGATGGTGACGAGCTTCACCCGCATCGTGGTCGTGCTCTCGCTTCTGCGGACTGCTCTTGGCACCCAGTCGGCCCCACCCAACTCGGTGATGGTCAGCCTGGCGCTGTTCTTGACGCTGTTCATAATGGGACCAACACTGCAGCAGAGCTATGACGACGGCATTGCGCCGCTGATCGCCGGCACCATCCAGGTCGAGGAGGCCTTCGAACGTGCCTCCGCCCCTGTCCGCGACTTCATGGCGGCCAATGTGCGCCAGCAGGACCTGCAGCTGTTTTACGACTTGTCACAGACCGAGGCACCGGCCGACTCGACGGCGATACCGCTGCAGATCTTGACTCCCGCCTTCATGATCTCGGAACTTCGCCGTGCCTTCGAGATCGGCTTCCTACTCTTCCTGCCCTTCGTGATCATCGACATGGTGGTGGCATCGGTGCTGATGTCGATGGGCATGATGATGCTGCCGCCCGTCGTCATCTCGCTGCCGTTCAAGCTGATCTTCTTCGTCCTTGTCGACGGCTGGCACCTGGTGGCCGGTTCGCTGATCCGCAGCTTCGTGAGCGGCTAGACGGCAGTCGGGCTAGGCGGCGCCCTGAGGCTTTGCCTTCTGAGGCAGGACAGCATCTGCTCCCGCATAGAGTTCTCGATAGGAGGAAAGGAAGGCATCAAGGGAGTCGAGGCCAGCGATCTCCTTGGCAACCTTCTTGAACTCGAGGCTTTGCGGCGCCACGTCACGGGTCACGAACTCGAACAGCGGCCACTCGGCCGATTGCGACATCGCGTCGGAGAACTTGGAGCGCAGCCGCGACAACCCGATCGCATCGTTGGCCAGGACGTAGCCGACGGCGGCACGTACCGCAGCCATGCGGGCCTGCTGCGTCATCGGCGGTGCGCCGCTGGACGGGCTGTAGATGGTCTCGAGCAGGCTCGCCGCCATGTCGTAGTTCTTCGACTTCCAGTAGCCGTCGACCCGCAACATATCGGCGTCGCGCCCGGTAAGGCGCGAGATCAAGTCGATCGCGAGATCTTGACGGCCCGCATCGATGAGCGCCCGCGCTTCCAGGAGTCGCCGCTGTCGGTCGAGCACAGGAGAAAGGTCCGCCAGCCGAGTGCGATTGAGCACCCTGAGCGCCGCCTCCGGGTCCCGATCCGCGATGCGGATAACTGCTAGGTCGGCGGCCACCTGGGCCTTGGCCACGCCCTCGAGCCGGCTGTCGATCTGGTACTCGAGGAGGTCGGCGGCCTGGCTGAGCAGGTCGACCTTCACCAGTCGGCGTACCAGGTTGCGGATCATCTCGTCGCCGCGGGCGCCAGGCGGCGTGAGTTGTCGGAAGTCGTAGTAGAGCGACAGCGCCTCGACATCACCCATCCGGTCGGCTTCGCCATTCAGATACAGGTCTTCGAACTGCGTCTGCGCCTTGTTGAGCAGATCGTTGATCGAACTGTTCTCCGGGAACGAGGACGCGGCCTGACGAACGATCTCGAAGCCCTGCTTGTAGTCCTTGTTCTCGAAGTACAGTTCCGCCAGAAGCTTCTGCATGTCGGCTTCGAGCGTACCACCGCGCCACATCAGGGCTTCCGCTGACAGCGTGTCAGTCGCCTTCGCCAGATCGATCTTGCCGCTGCGCTCGAGCAGGAGCAGTGTCCGATACACCGCTTCGGCACGGGTCGGACGCACGTCGGCCGTGATGACCTGACCGTAGGCGTCAAGCGCATCCTGTTCCTTGTCCTCCAGTTCGGCGATGCGCCCCTGCATTAACTGGAAAAGACTGATCTCCTCGGGGCTGAGCTTGGCAAACTCGAGCTTGCCGATCATCTGCAGCGCCAGAGGCTCGTCGCTGGTCTCGACTGCGGCGCGAATGGCGGAGAAGAGGAATCTGTTGCGGACCCAGAGCGGATAGGAGGAGAACACCGGTTCGGCAGCAATTGCGTCCAGCCGGGCCCCGCGGAAGTCGCCTGCGTCGGTGCGTGCGATGGAGCGCCAGAGCAGCGCATCGGTTTCCTCGGGGAAGCTGCCGGAGTTGAGGATGGGTAGAGCATCCATCGGCCGGCCTGCGGCGACATCGGCAATGGCGTTGAGTAGTCGGAGCTTCTTGCGCAGATCCTCGCTCGTCAGCTCTGACTCAAGCACCCCGAGTACCCCGATCGCCTCGTAGGAAAATTCGTTGGCCACCAGGAATTGCCCAAGGTCGAGGCGGGCCATGTCGCGAACCCGGCCTTCGGCGACCGCGGCCTTGCCGATCAACTCCTCCTTGCGCAACTGAAGGCGGCCGGGATCGTCCTCACGCCACACGGCCAGATCGATGTAGCTCTGGCGAAACTGCGGTGCGTTGCCGGCATCGAGTGAGCGAAGAGACTCGACGGCCGAGAGCGTCAGTCCTTCACTTGCAGAGATTTCGGCGGTCTTTTCTAGGATCGCGACATCCAGGTCCTCGTTGTTCGGCTTCACCACGAGGCCGTGCGCCGACTTCAGGACGCTGAAGTCGACGAACGTGAGGTCGCGCGTAACGCCTCGGGCCGGCGGCAACACGGTCACCACCCTGAGGGCATCCCCCACAACCGGGTCGCGCAGCACGTGCACCGTACCCGGCCGCATGATGTCAGCCGAGATCTCGAACAGCCCTTGCTCGTCACGCTGCCGCGTCAGCGTCATCGGCTCGGTGGCATTGAGCAGCACGTCACCCAATGATAGCACCCAGGACCTGCCCTCCGAGCCCAAGGTCGCGAGGCGATCCTCGGCGAGGTCCAGGCGGACGACCTGTGTGTCGCCAGCCGGAACCACTTCGACATTGCTGACGACCTGAGCGAGGGGCTCCGCCGGTGTCGGCTTGAGT
Organism: Devosia sp.; assembly: GCA_041916695.1. Taxonomy (GTDB): domain Bacteria; phylum Pseudomonadota; class Alphaproteobacteria; order Rhizobiales; family Devosiaceae; genus Devosia_A. Next base: position 31,171 of record JAYRZA010000035.1, read on the forward strand.
ATGGTCTGCGACGTGTCGAAGACCATCCACACGGTATCGCCCCGCCGGAACACCGCCGACGCAGTGTCGGCCTCGAACGGAAATCCGATGCGGATTGTCCCGCCAACGGTCGTCACCAGCGGGGCGACGACGCCGCGAGTGGTGGGATAGAGTTCGGCCGTGCTTTCCTCGCCGTCCAGGCCAAGACGCGCATCACGGCGCTGCTCTCCCTCTGCCGCGACCCGGGCAAGCTCTTCCCGCGCCTGCTGGGCGGCCTCCTCGTTCTTGAGCGCAACTTCGAGTCCGGCCTCGGGCGAAATGTCGATGTCGACCACGAACTGGCGTGGCGACAACTGGTAGAAGCGCGGCTCAACCCCCTCTGCGACCTTGAGGGTCACCAGCGAACTCGTCGCCGTCACGGTGTTGGTCGCGCCCTTGAACTCGTCCGGCAGGTCCGCCTTCAGGGCGTAGAGATCAACGGGGACCGGCCAGCCAAAATCGATGGTACCAGTGCCATCCTCGAGCGAGTAATTTGCCTCGGTGTCTACGCTCCAGTCCACCTGGAGGCGCAGAAAGGTTGGATTTCGCCCCAGTCGCACCGTCGCGGTGGGATTGAGCGTCTTGGCCAGCTCTGCGCGCCGGCGCTGCTCCGCGAGTTCCGCCGCCTGCTTGGCACGTACGCTCAGTTCGGCCACCACCTCCGCCGGAAGCGCCGGAGGCAGCCCCTGCCAGGTCGACGGCAGGAGGTCGATGAAGAGTCTTTCCCCCGCTTCGAGCCGGTTGAGCACGACGGCCGTCCGCAGCCCGATGCGAATGCCTTTGCCGTCGGGATCCGTCCGCGCGATCGTGGCGTAGTCGGGGAGTGCCAGCGCGATATCGGGCAGGAGCGCGTTGACGGCCGTGTCGAACTCGATCGCCAGCACGCCGTTCTCGTACCTGACCCGATAGGACGGCAGGTCGAACCGGTCAGCAAAAGTCAGGACAATGCGGCCGTAGCCGTCCTCCTGCGCTGCAAGAACGTTGACCTTGTCCTGCCCCGCCGCGGCCATCGGCAAAGCGGTCAGCAGCAGGACGAGCAGCGCCAACACGCGCCATGGGTGCCGGCCGGCGCCCTGCCCTGATCGTCTGCCCAAGTCCATTCCGGCTTCTGCCTGACCCGCTCTGTTCTAGAACCGTCAGAGTATGAGCAACGGGCTTAACGTCGGCCTAACCCGCGTTCGCACAAAGTCCGGCGAAATCGGCAGAAATGCTACTGGCCGACGATCTGTGGGAGGCTCGCAAGGTCCTCTGGCGTCAGGTCGGCCGTGCTGGTCTGCTGGACCTCTTCGAGAGCCAGACCGGATGTGAGGTTCTTGGCCTTCTCGGGATTCATCTTGGCCATGATCGGTGCCATCTTGCGCGGATTCATGGCTCGGGCGATCTGCATCAGTACGCCGAGATCCATTTGATCGAAGATCAGCGCCGCTTCCTTCGGCTTCATGGTCTCGTACATGGCCACGAGGGCGACGAACTGCTGCTTTTCGGCCGATTTCTTCTCGTCGACGAGGGCATTGATCTTGGCCTCGAGGGCCGACAAAGCGGCCGTTCGCTCTTCGAGCCGCTTTTCCGCTGCCTCGATCAGCGCGGTGCGCATCTCCAGTTCCTTCTCGAGCCTGTCGAGTTCATCCCGCCGCTCTCCCAGCCTCTCGAGCAGGGCCTTCTCGCTCGAAGCGTTCGGGCTCACCTCAGCGAGCGGCACCAACTGGCCTGAGCCGTTCTGAATCAGTGGCAGAGCGTCACCCTCTGCCGTAACGCCCGGATCGGGCACACAGTCGACAGGTGTCGCCGCGAGGTTGGAGAAGCCCTGGAAATCGCCTGCCGCCGGTGCCTCGCCCTCCGCCGGTGGCGACTCCCCCTTGGGTGGACAGACGACATTGCCGATCACGACGGCGTCCGCCGCGACCTCTCCCCCTTCCGGCGAATGTGCCGCATCGGTCGAAGCCGCCTCTTCGCCGTGGCCCGCCGGTGCGGCGTCCGAGGTACCGTGACCGCCAGCCCCGGTCTCCTCCCCACCCAGCGAAAGGGTGTCGGCTGTATCGTCCAGGGTCGGACTGGCATCGGTCATGGTGTGGTCGAGCGGCAGGTCTATGGTCGGGTTGCCGCTCGCGTCCGCCGCCGCCCCACCTCCGTGGCCACCACCACCTCCCGCCGCCAGCGCGGTCTCGGCACCTGTCAGTACGTAGCCGCCACCGGTGACGAGTCCAATGCCTTTGAGCAGCAGAAGAGCGGCGCTCGCAGCAATGACGATGGGCAGCAGCCGCACAGTCCTCACGCCGCGTCTCCCCGGATACGCGGGCGCGTCGACAACTGCTGCAGGGCCGCTTGGACCCGGTTGGGCTCCTCAACGCGATCCGCCGCCGACGGGCGCGCCGCCGTGGTGATGCGGGCAATCCGGTCCATGACCTGTTGCCCGGCGCTGACGTGGTTTGCCAGTTCCACGCCGAAACGCTCCGCCTCAGTGAGCTTGGCCTCAAGGCCCGACTCCGCCTCCTGGGCCGTCGTCTTCAACTGGCGGATCGCCGCATTGGCGAGGTTGGTGGCAGCGACCAGATCGGCCACCATCTGCCGCAACTCGCCACGATCGGCGTGCAATCGCTTCAACCGCCGGTTGAGCACGATCGAGTAGCCGATTGTGGTCGCCAGCAAAATCGCGACAAGGGACTCGACCACGAAGCCCAGCGGCATGCCGAACATCAACGGCTCTCCCTAGTTTCGTCGATAGCCTCGAATGCTGCCATGGTCACCTTCGGAGCATTGAGCGGGCGCGAGACCCGCACTGAGACGTGGTTGCCGATGTGGCCCATGATCGCCTCGGTCAGGGTGACGTCCCCGCACCTGAGCGTGATCGGATCGGAAGGGGCGCGATCGAACATCACAGTGTCACCGGGCTGCATGGTCAGCACTCGGTTGAGCGGCAGGTCCAGTTCGTGCAGTATCGCGTCAACCTCGACATCGGCGGCGAATATCTCCGTGGCGAGATGGCCTTCCCAGATCGGATCGCGGCCGAACTTCTCGCCCATGTACATCTGCAGCAACTGCTCGCGGATCGGCTCGATCGTCGCATAGGGCAGCAGGATCTCGATCTTGCCACCGCGATCGTCCATCTCGATCCTCAGTTCAATGAGGATGGCGGCATTGGCGGGACGAGAGATGGCCGCGAAGCGGGGGTTGGTTTCGAGGCGCTCCACCTTGAAGTTGATCTCCGTCACCGGCTCGAAGGCCTTGTGGGTGTCCTCGAGAATGACCTCGATCATGCGGCGCGCCAGCGCCATCTCGATCGTGGTGTAGGGACGCCCCTCGACCCGGATCGTACCGCCGACCCGTCGACCGCCCAGAAGAACGTCGATCATCGAGTAGATCAACGCGGAGTCGACGGTCAGCAGGCCGTAGTTGTCCCACTCCTCGGCCCGGATGACAGAGAGAATGGCCGGCAGCGGTATCGAGTTGAGGTAGTCGCCGAAGCGCACCGAAGAGATCGAATCGAGAGCCACCTCGACATTGTCGGATGTGAAGTTGCGCAGCGAGGTCGTTGCCAGCCTGACCAGCCGGTCAAAAACAATCTCGAGCATCGGCAGGCGCTCGTAACTGACCAGCGCCGAATTGATCAGGGCCTGTACACCGGAGAGTTCGGCAACGCCCCCGGCATTCGGGTCGAAACCGAGAAGGCTGTCGATCTCGTCCTGGTTGAGCACCCGGTCGGACGACTCGGCATCGGCGTTGTCGCCGGCCAGCATGGCCGCCCATTCGGCGCTCATTTCCTCCTCGCCGCCTTCGCTGGCCTCGACCTTGAGGTCCTCGCCGACGCCCCACTCCTCGCTGAGCTTATCCTGTTCGCCGGGTCCGGCCATCACTGCACCAGGATTTCCTTGAACAGGATGCTGTCGACCTGCTGCGGGAAGATGGCCACGTTGACGCGCCGCCGCAGCTCTTCCTTCAGCCTGTAGATGCCTGCCGAGCCCTCCAGGTCGCTCTTTCGCAATTCGCGCAGATAGACCTGAAACGCGTCGACGACCTTCGCCATTCGCGGCTGGATCTCGAGCATGACCTCCTCGCTGGCCACCTCGAGTGCCACGGTGAGCTTCATGAAGGCCTGCGCGCCACCCTCGGCATTGAGGTTCACCGTCATGGTGGGGAGGTTGAAAATGAAGCCTTGGTGGGCGCCCTCGGCAGTGGCGCCGTGCGCGTCGGTCCCGTGTGCCTCTTCCTTAGGAGCGGAAAATAGCAGGAAATAGGCCGCCGCACCGCCGCCAAGCAGCACGACTACGGCCACAACAATGGCGATGAGCATGATCGGCGGTTTCTTCTTGGCGGGCTTTGCAGCTCCCGCTTCGACATCCGCTTCAGCAGCTGCTGCCATGCTCTAGACTCCTGGTTGACCCGACGATTCAGCCGCCTGGATGGGAGCTAAGCGCCCGAGAGTTAACGATTGGTTACGAACTGGTCCGTGACGGCACATTCTGCCCGGCAGTTTCTGCCCATCGCCCCGCCTGGTCTCCAGTCCCAGGCCTGCGCATGGATGTAACCTATTGAATCTGCGTCACTTAGTGACTTGGCACGGTTTCTGCTCCGTTAACGGCGAGCCTGGCGGCCTGGGGAGGTCAGACGGCTCGGGGAAGACAACGGGGACGTGCGTCATGGAAAATGCGCAACTTGTCGGCCTGTCGCGCCAGATCGCCCTACGGCGACAGATGGACGTAGTGGCCAACAATATCGCCAATCTCAACACCACCGGCTTCAAGGCGGAGCAACTGCTCTTCGAGGAGTACCTCGACCCGGTTGCGCGTGACCGCGACTTCCTCCTCCCCGACCAGCGCCTCAGCTTCACCGATGATTGGACGACCATTCACGACATGTCGGTGGGAGCCATCGTCCAGACCGGCAATCCTCTGGACGTGGCCCTGCAGGGCGAGGGTTTCCTGGTCGTCCAGGCTCCCCAAGGCGAGCGCTGGACCCGCGCAGGCTCGCTTCAACTCGATGCTTCCGGTGTGCTGGTCGACCTCGACGGCAATCCGGTCATGGGCGAAGGCGGTCCCATACAGTTCGGCAGTGCCGAAACCGATGTCGCCATAGCCGAGGACGGTACGGTCAGTTCCAGTGCCGGGATCAAGGGGCGGTTGCGTGTCGTCGAGTTCGCCGATCCGCAGGAAACCGCCCGGGACGGCAACAACCTGTTCTCCGGGGGGACCCCGATCCAGGCGACCGCTACCCGGCTGATGCAGGGAGCACTGGAGAAATCTAACGTCTCGGGCGTCGGCGAGATGACCGAGATGATCCGGGTACAGCGCTCCTATGAGAGCCTCGCATCGATCATGCAGCAGCAGGACGAAATGCGCCGCTCCGCCATCCAGCGACTCGGCAACCTCAGCGCCTGACCGGGAGAACCAGATGAAGGCCCTCTACATCGCTTCGACCGGCATGGCGGCGCAGGAGCGCAATGTCGAAGTCATTTCCAACAACATCGCCAACATGCGGACTACCGGCTACAAGCGGCAGCGTGCCGAATTCCAGGACCTGCTCTACCAGTCCTATCGCCGCGCCGGGGCGACCACCTCGAACGCTGGCACGCTGGTGCCGGTGGGCATCGAGGTTGGATCGGGCGTGAAGACGGCGGCAACGCCTCGCGTCATGGGTCAGGGTGTAGTGGCGCCAACCGAGAAGGAACTGGATATCGCCATCCGCGGCGAAGGTTTCTTCATCGTGCAGATGCCCGATGGCCGCACCGGCTACACGCGCGACGGTTCGTTTGAGCGCGGTCCGGATGGGCAGTTGGTGACGATCGACGGCTACGAGGTGCAACCCGGCATCACCATTCCAGAGAATGCAAACCAGGTGTCGATCAGCCCCGACGGAACCGTCGAGGCCTTCATCGGCACGGATGCGGCGCCAACGCAATTGGGCCAGTTGCAGTTGGCGCGCTTCGTGAACAAGGCCGGACTGGAATCCGCAGGCAACAACCTGTTCGTCGAGACGGCTTCGAGCGGTCCGGCCCAGACCGGGACACCTAACAGCGACGGCATCGGCGACCTTTTGCAGGCCTACCTCGAAAGCTCCAACGTCAACTCCGTTACCGAGATTGCCGATCTGATCGCCGCCCAGCGCGCCTATGAAATGAACGCACGTGTCATCTCCGGCGCCGACGAGATGATGCAGGCGACGAGCCAGTTGCGCTGATCGGGAGAAGATAGATGCGTTTCCCTTTACTCACCCTGCCCGTCGTCGCGTCGCTGCTGGTTACGTCTCTCGCGAGCGCAGCACCGATGCTCCGCGCGGAGGTCTCCGTGGTCGGCGAGGTCGTCACCGTGGGCGACATGTTCGACGATGCGGGGCTGCTTGCCGAACGCGCCCTGTTCCGGGCGCCGGCCCCCGGCACGAGCGGACTCGTCAGCCTTGATGCCGTTCGACGCGCGGCCACCAGGGCGGGACTTGCCGACTATTCCGAAGACGGTGTCATGGCTGTGCGGGTGGAAAGGCAGGTCTCGATCATCGATGATTCCGACCTGACTGAACTGATCGCGGCGGAACTGCTCGCCAACGGACTCGCCCCGGTTGGCGCAACGGTCAGCGCGCGCTTCGACGCCGGCGCCATCACCCTCAACGCCGAGGCCGTTGATTTCCCGGCCCGGCTGGTCACCCTCCGCTATCGCCCTGGGGCGGCAGGATTTGCCGCCCGCTTCCAGATCGCTGGCCTCGCTGCGCCTGTTGACCTCACTGGGACGCTATCCATGCTGGTCGAGGCACCGCACCTGGCCGCCAGCCTGAGGGCCGGCGCCGTGTTGACCCCCTCGGACATCGAGCTCAGGCGGGTACCATTCGACTTCGCCGACCAGTCCGGCGTAGAGACGATCGCCGATCTGGTCGGCAAGGAACTCAAGCGCAACACGCGGGCCGGGGTAATGCTGAAGCTCTCCGACGTGGGCGAGCCTCTGGCGGTTCGACGCAACACCGAGGTTGCCGTGCTGTTTCGCTCGGGACCAATGACCCTCACCGTCGTTGGGCAGGCACTGGGCGATGCCGAGGTCGGCGGGCCGGTGCAGGTGATGAACACGGTAACGCGCAAGATCCTCAACGGCGTCGCCGTTGGCCCCGGAACGGTGGAGATCGCCACCGCTGCCGCAAAGATAACGGTCGCCGACCTGTGACGCGCGAAAGGAAGACTACCATGAACAACATCAGGCTCGCGGCGCTCACGCTTCTTGCTCTCGGCCTCGCCGGTTGCTCCACCCTCGATCAACTGGGTTCGGTCGGGCAGCAGCCCAAGCTGACGGCCATTGCCGACCCGACGGCGCAGGCAGGCTACCGGCCGGTACAGATGCCGATGCCGGAAGTCGTCGCCGCATCGTACCAGCCCAACTCGCTGTTCTCCAATGAAGCCCGCGGCTTCTTCAAGGACCAGCGGGCCCACAAGATCGGCGATATCCTCACCGTCCTGGTGACGATCGACGACAGCGCATCCATCTCGAATTCCACCGATCGGACTCGCAACTCATCATCAGAGGGCAGCGTCGGCGGCGTGCTCGGCTCGATCTTCGGTGGCAAGGTGCCACTGGCAGACGTCGAGGCGTCGGGCAAGCTCACCACCGCCGGCGGCCTCTCCGATGGCGGCTCGGGAACGGTGGACCGCAAGGAAAGCCTTGAGACGCAGGTCGCCGCGGTTGTCGTGCAGGTGCTGCCCAACGGCAACCTCGTGATCGAAGGGCACCAGGAAGTCCGGGTCAACTTCGAAGTCCGGGACCTGATTGTGGCGGGCATCGTCCGGCCGGAGGACATCCATTCGGACAACACCATTCCTTCGACCAAGATCGCCGAGGCTCGCATCTCCTATGGCGGGCGCGGCCAGATTACTGCCGTCCAGCAACCCCGCTACGGCCAGCAGATCGCGGACGCCATCCTGCCCTTCTAGTCACTTCCCCCATCACCCCGTCACACTCCCCCATCGGTGACGGTGGACCCGGCCGGTTCCAGAATAGAACCCGCCACCAGAGGGCGCAGTCTCCCCGGCTGCGCCCTCTCCCCATTTGGGAACGGTGATCCTCCCCCCTCAAGTGATGACAGACTCTCGCATTGACGCTAGGCAAGGCGGACCTCAAGCACGGAAGATCGCCGATGGCCGCCAACTCCGCCTTCACCAAGCTCGATGCCCTCAACCGCCGGCTGGAAGCGATCGAGCACGCCCAATCCATGCTGGGCGTCGATGAGGCCGTAATGATGCCTGTGGGGGGCGGCGAGAAGCGGGCCGAGGCGATGGCTACCCTCGCCGGCATGTATCACGAGATGGCGACGGCTCCGCAGGTCGGCGACTGGCTGGCAGACGCCGAGGCCGAACCGCTCGAGGAAATGCAGGCCCTGGCGCTTCGAGAGTTCCGCCGCGTCTACACCAACATGACCTGTCTCTCCTCCGAGTTCGTCTCTCGACAGGTCAACGCCCGCATCCGCAGCGAGCAACTGTGGCGCGAACTGAGGCCGACCGGCGACTGGAAGACGTTCCTGCCGGCCTTCGAGGGCGTCGTCGCAACCGCCCGCGAGGAGGCCCAACTGCGTGCCGACGTGCTCGGCCTCGCGCCCTACGACGCCATGATGGAACAGTACGACCCCGGCAACCGTGTCGTCGACATCGACCCGGTGTTCGCCGGACTCAAGGCCTTCCTGAAGGACTTCGTGCCGGAAGCCCTGGCGCATCAGGACGAGAAGCTCGCTCGTCGCCCCCTGAAACCGCTCAATGCGCCGTTCCCTATCGACAGGCAGAAGGCGCTGGGTCTCGTCATGATGGAGGCGGTCGGCTTCGACTTCGATCACGGCCGGCTGGACGTCTCGCACCACCCCTTCTGCGGTGGAGTGCCGACCGACATCCGCATGACCACCCGGTACACCGAGGCGGAATTCCTCACCTCGCTGATGGGCACCCTGCACGAGACCGGCCACGGCTTGTACGAGCAGAACCTGCCGCACGAGTGGACGCACTGGCCTGTCGGCCGAGCGCGCGGCATGGCGATCCACGAGAGCCAGAGTCTGTTCGTCGAAAAGCAGATAGCTCGATCTCCGGAGTTTTGGGATTGGGCGATGCCGCACGTCCGCGAAACGCTGGGCGAGGATGCCATCGCGGGCTGGGACCTGGAGGACGTACTGGCCCATGTTCACCAGATCGAGCGCGGGCTGATCCGGGTCGACGCCGACGAAGCAACCTATCCGCTGCACGTAATCCTGCGCTACGAGATGGAGAAGGACCTGATCGAGGGCAGGCTCGCAGCGCGTGACGTGCCCGAGGCATGGGACGCAAAGATGCGGGAGTATCTCGGCCTCTCCACCATCGATGACATGAAGGATGGCCCGATGCAGGATGTGCACTGGCCGTCGGGCGCTCTGGGGTACTTCCCGAGTTATACGCTCGGAGCGATCATCGCGGCGCAGCTCTGGGCCGCCATCGAGCGCGACCACCCCTCTGCGCGCGATGACATGCGGCATGGCCGCTTCGTGGCCCTCAACGACTGGCGGCGCGATAGGATCTGGAAGGAAGCGAGCAGGCATTCGACGCCCGACCTTCTCAAACGGGCCACGGGGGAGGCCCTCAATGCCCGCCACTTCAAAGAGCACTTGCGCCGCCGCTACCTCGCCTGACAAGTCGTCAGCGTGTCTGGACAAGTGCTGTGCCGATGGCACAGTGTCGTTGTTGCTCGGAGATGGAAATGCGCTTTTTGACGATAGCGGTTGTGCTTGCGGGAGCGACGTCCGGCCTCGCGCAGGAGACGGTCACATCCGCTCAATTGGTTGCCAACCCACAGGCCTATGCGGGCAAGACCGTGACGCTTGGCCCGTGCTCGCTCTTCGCCGCAGAATATGACGGCAAATACACCTGCCGGCTGGTCAACTCGGATGGCAGTGACTTCAAGGATGCGAGCGAACTGCCGGTGGACCTGTTCATCACCGTCGCGGGAGCAGACCAGAGCGCCGGCGAGTACATCAAGGCCAAGTGCGACTCCTACGGGCTTTGCGAAGGCACGGTGACGGTGACCGGATCGATCGAAATTGGAATCCTCGGAGGAGCGACCTTCACAACCTCCCGGATCGCCCCGGTGAACTGACCGATGGAAGGGCACGCCTCTCAGGCCCTGATCATTGGCCTGTTGATTCCGTTCGGTTTTCCGATCGCACTGGTGTTGGTCTGGAGCGCTGTCCTGGCCATCTTGTCCGCGGTCAGCGGATGGTCTTCACTGGTAGGTCGCTACCGGACGGCCTCCAATGCGGTTCTGCGCGGGCTCTCGTCCCAAAGCGGTTGGGTCGGACCCGTACACTACAGCCGGACGCTCAAGCTCAGCAGCGGACCGGACGGGCTGCGACTGTCGATCACGCCCCTCTTCGGTTTCCGCCATCCCCCGCTGCTCATTCCCCGGAGCGACGTGGGAACGGTGACATCGAAGCAGGGGCCAGGGGGCAGGCTGGTTGAGTTTGCAGTCGGATCCAACGGCAACGTCACGCTGCGGCTGCCCGAAGCTGCGCTTGCCGGCAGACCGGGGGCGCCCGCCGGTTGACTTGAGGTCGCCGATGCCTATGTATCCTGCGTCGCCAACACCGACAGGATGTGGACACCCATGGATTACCCGATGATCGCCGCCGCCGCCCCAGAACGTCATCAGGTCCTGCTCCATGCCCAGTCTGCTTTCCCTGCACTCCCTCGGATATCGCCTGCCTGATGGCACGCCGGTCTTCGATGGCCTGAATCTCAGTTTCGGTCCGGTTCGTACCGGAATTGTCGGACGAAACGGCAGCGGCAAGACAACGTTGCTGCACCTTCTCGCGGGTGAACTGCAGCCCAGTACCGGTTCGGTCACCGTTGACGGACGCATCGGCCAGATGCGCCAGATTCCTGAGACGGATGCAGGAACCGTGGCGGCAGTTCTGGGGGTTGCCGACGCGCTCGAGCGACTCCGCCGGCTTGATTGCGGCACCGGCTCCGCCGAGGATTCCGCCGAAGCCGATTGGTCGCTGCCAGCTCAAATCGAAATGGCCCTCGGTGCTCTGGGCCTGCCCTCCCTTGCACCGGACCGACTGGTGTCATCACTCAGCGGCGGTCAGCGCACACGGCTGGAACTCGCTCGATTGGCGCTGGAGGAACCGGACTTCATCCTGCTCGACGAGCCCACCAATAACCTGGATGCGGACGGGCGTGACGCTGTTCTCGAGCTGCTCGGCAACTGGAGGACCGGAGCAATCGTGGTCAGCCACGACCGTACCGTGCTGGGCGAAATGGACGCAATCGTCGAACTGACCGGCGTCGGAGTCGGTTTCTTTGGAGGTGGCTGGGAGGACTACGCCGAGCGCAAGGCGGTGGAACTGGCGTCTGCTCGGCGCGACTTGGCAAATGCCGAACGGCAACTGGAGGAACTGGACCGCCGCACCCGGCAAACCCGGGAACGCAAAGCACATCGGGATGCCAGGGGCGCCCGGATGGCCGCCAAGGGCGGCACCCCCAAGATCATCCTTGGTGGCATGAGGTCGAACGCAGAAGCCACCAGCGGCGATCTGACCCGGCTGGCTGAGCGTCGGCGCTCTGACGCCCTCGATGACCTCGCAGCGGCACGCTCGGAAGTCGAGATCCTGGCCCCGATGACTGTTGCGCTTCGGCCGACCGGTTTGCCCGCCGGTCGCACAGTCCTCCAGCTGGCCGGAGTAGCGGCCGCCTACGACGGCGGGGAGCCCGTGCTCGCCGACCTGGACGTCGCGATTGCCGGCCCCGAGCGGGTCGCCATCACCGGGGCCAACGGCAGCGGCAAGTCGACGCTGCTGAAGGTCGCCACCGGCGCCCTCCCCCCGCTTCGCGGCACCGTCCGGATCACGCCGCGCCACGCCATGCTCGACCAGCAGGTTGCAGTTCTCGACCTGGACCAAACCGTTCGCCAGAACTACCTGAGGCTCAACCCCCAGGACGGCGAGAATGCCTGCCGCGCTGCCCTCGCCCGCTTCATGTTCCGGGCCGAGGCGGCACAGCAGCCCGTCGGGACGCTCAGCGGGGGCGAGAGGCTGCGTGCCGGGCTCGCCATCACGATCGGAAGCGGCAACCCGCCTGAACTGCTGATTCTCGACGAGCCGACCAATCACCTCGATCTGCAAGCGGTCGCCGCCGTCGAGGCCGGCCTCAGGGCCTTTGATGGCGCGCTACTCGTCGTCAGTCATGACCGCGCTTTTCTGGACGCGATCGGCATCACCCGGTGGATCGAACTCAGCAGGACTTGACCTTGAGGCGATACACGATGGCAGCCTTGACGTCCTGCGATCGGACGCTGGCAGAAGCAGACTTGCCACCAGTGGTCTTGACGATCAGGCTGGTGTTGGTCCGCAGAGTAACCCCGCCACCACAGCCCGACCAGCTGAGTGCCGCATCGCTCGACACAGCGAACTTGCCCTTGGCCGGCCCGGCGACAGTCTTGGTGAAGACCGGCCCCTTTCCGCCGGCCAGAAACTGCTCGACCTTGAAGGTCGAACTGGCTCCGCCAGGCAGGTTGTTGTAGCCGGCATAGTCGATGCCGACCACGGCAATCGCCTGCCCCGCCGGAACCGTCACGGGGATGGAGACGCTGCAGGCCTTGCGATCGAGAGACTTGCCGGTCGAGCCGCCGGCAGCAACCTGGTAGCGATCGAACCGCAGCGTGATGGAGTTGCCGCTCATGGCCACCGACGCGGTGCCCGCCGGACAGCCCGGTCCGCCATATGCCGGCTTGCCCAGCTTGAGCGAGGCCGCATCGGCCGTCACCGGCGCCAGAACGAGTGCGGCGAGGAGCGGAGCAATCACCCAGGTCTTCATGTCTTGCCTCTTTCGCGGCCGCTGCCGCGCGTTCAGAACTTCATTGAGGCGCCCGCGCCGGCCTGCAGGTGCATCCCGCTTTCCGACCCGGACGAGCCAAGCGCGAAGACACTGACGGTGGTCGCCGGGCCGTAGGCCCAGTCGAGCCGCGCGCCGTATTCGGCAATGAACTCGCTGATCCCGCCGGCCTGCACGTCACCGACGAAGGCGACACTAGCCGTCATGTCGTCTTGGGCAAAGCTCTGCCCCACCGCCCCATGCAGCGTGAGATCGAGATCCTCGACGATTTCGGTGGTCCAGGCCGCACGCAGCCTGATGGTGTCGAACGCGCCGGTCGCGGTCGTGGTCGCGATCGGGAACAGGTTCGCTCCCCCGATCTGCTCCTCATAGCCCTCGACGCCCAGCCAGGTGCGCGACACCGCGGCGGAGACCACAAGCTCGCCGCTTGGGGCCGGCTTGACCAGCACGCCGACTTCAGCCTCCACCCCGAACAGGTGACCCGTCGTGTCGGCAAGGACCGTAGCTCCCTCCGGGGAGCCGTCCGAGTAGTGTCGGGTGAAAGAGAGATTCATGCCCGGCGCGAGCCTGAGGCCCGCGGACCCGACGATCCGGAAGTCGGCGCCGTCGTCGGGCTGCAGGTAACGCGCCTTGAGTCCCAGCAGCGCGCCGTTGCTCGCGACGCCGCCCACCGACTGGTCGAACAGCGCCGCGCCGCCATCGAGAAGGAAGCCGCCGCCGAGATCGAAGTGGGCGGTGCCGCCAATGATGTGGGACCCGACGGCCCCGAACACGCCGACGCTGTCCCCGCGCTCCACCGCCTGGTTACCGCCGACGAGCAAGTCGCCCGTTGCATTGATATGGGTGACCAGCGACGTGCGTTCGAGGGACAGCTCGGTGACCGACGCCACCTGGGCATCCCAGGTGGTGAAGCCCGCCAACACGTCGATGCTGTCAAGCTCGGCGCCTGCTGCCCCATCGCCAACCACCTCGAGGCCGAATTCAGCATCGAAACTCGCGACCGGCCCCAGGCCAGTGCCGACGTAGTGGGTGTAGAAGGCGTCCTCGAGGTACTCCCCTTCCACCACTTGGGACTGGGTGTCTCCGTCATAGGTCACGCTGTAGGTGGCGCTCTCGCCGGTTGCGAGCGCGACGAAGCCGCGTGAGTCGATCTTGTAGACGCCATAGTAGCCGTCCGGAATCGGGACGGCGACACTCACGGCACAACTGGATGCGTCGCCACCGAAGACGATGAAGCCATCCGGAAAGATGGTCGCGGACCGGTTATCCGGGGCGATAATGACATCGGGTGGTCCATCGCTGGCAGCACAGTCGGCGGCCACCGCAGCACTGCTGCCGAGAAGAAGAACCAACCCAGTCGCGACGAACCGCATCCAGCCACTCCAGCCTCGGACGGGACGGCCTCCCTCGGCCGCCCCGGATCGATCAACCGGATCAGTCTAGCACTGCTTCCACTGCAGCTGGTAAATGATTGCGGCACTGACGTCCTCGGAGTCGACCGTCGCCAGCGCCTGCTGGTTGTTCTTGGTGGTGACCCGGATGGACGAGTTGGTGCGCAGGTTGACATCTGCGCCGCAGGCCGACCATACGATCGACTGTGCCGTCAGCTTGTTCTGGATAAGGTAGTCCTCGTCCTTGGGCCCGTTGAACTGCTTGGTGAAGGTTGGGCCACGGGCGCCGGCGAAGAAGTACTCGACGTTGAACTGCGAGTTCGCACCGGCCGGGAAATTGTTGTAGCCGCGGTAGTCGATGGCCAGCACCGCGATTGAGATGCCCTGCGGCACATGCACCGGTATCGCAACGTTGCAGCTCTTGCGATCGAACTTCTTGCCGGTATCGCCGCCAGCTTCGACGACATAGGAATCGAACAGCAGGCTGAGCGAGGTCGCGTCGGGGCTCAGCGTTGCGGAAACGCTGCCGCCGGGGCAGCCAGTGCCACCATAGCCGGGTTCGCCGAGCGTGATCTGGTCGGCATGCGCCAGGGTCGCGACCGAGGCGGAGGTCAGAAAGGCAGCGATGGCGAGCAGGTTCTTCATTTCCGGTAGTCCTTTGGTTCGTTCCACAGCGTATCGCCGATTGAGACCAGCCTAGGCGCCTGAGCCTGACCGGGGGCTGAGTCCGACGTTCATCGCGGGTTCAGACTCGCATCCTGCAATCAGGCTCGCCCGCGAGGCTGGCGAGATTGCGGCGGACCACAACAAAAAGCCCCGCTCGGTGGCGGGGCTCGTGAGTGGCTCGAGGCGCGACCTATTCGTCGCGATACACCTTCTCGCGCCGTTCGTGCATCTCTTGTGCCTCGAGCGACAGCGTGGCGATCGGTCGGGCATCGAGGCGCGCCAGCCCGATGGGCTCGCCTGTCTCCTCGCAGTATCCGTATGTTCCGTCGTCGATCCGCTTCAGGGCGGCGTCGATCTTGCTGATCAGCTTGCGCTGCCGGTCGCGGGTCCTGAGTTCCAGCGCCCGATCACTCTCCGACGAGGCACGGTCGGCCATGTCGGGGTGGTTCTGGCTTTCTTCCTGCAGGTTTTCCAGCGTTTCGCGGCTTTCACGGAGGATCTCCTCCTTCCAGCGACCCAGCTTCTGCCGGAAGTACTCCCGCTGCCGCGGGCTCATGAACGGCTCATCTTCCGTGGGCCGGTATTCAAGAACTTCAGAGGTCATTCCTGACTCGCTAAAAAGCGCCCTTGGCCGGCCTTATAGTGGCGCGGAGGGGGGCTCGCAAGACTTGAAAACCTTGGTGATTAATGGCGAAAGGGAAACTTACCGGAGACGCGTCAGGCCGGGAACAGACCGCGCTTGGCCAGTTCGACACGGGCCCGGAGCTCGATGTCGTCGATCAGCCTGTCGAGGCCCGGCTCGGCACGCTCTCGTGCCTGCGACAGCATGGTCATGATCTGGCCCAGACGGCCCTCCGAGACCCTGCCGAGCAGCAGGTCCGCCCGCAGGTCCTCAAGCGCATCGATCAGTTGCGTACCACGCCGGACCAGCTTTCGACGCTTCAGGAGCGGATCCTCAACTGACTGCAACGCCAGAAGCGTCGCGATCGAGGTCGGGGCAGAGGCAGCGCTCGCAGGCCGGGCTTCGACCGTCGCCGGGGTGCCCTCATCCACGACAAAGGCCGGCGACGCGGTGCCTCGCCCCACCGGGCTACGCCCTGCAACAGTCACGCGCTGATTGCCGTCGATCCGCATTGGACTCACCGCTTGGCCCTGCCCGGCAAAATCTGCCGCCACCGGTTAAGCATTCGTTAATCGACCCGGCACTTGTTGCCTGCCGCTTCCGTCGTCCAGTGGCCAGGATGCTGGTTTTTCCTTTTCGTCTCAGTGCGTTGCAGTGCATCGGCGAGTTGGCACGGTTATCGCAATACTACCGGCAAACGCGGCGCATGGGGATGCGTCGTCGACACCGGGGACTGGCAATGCTGCACATACTCTTCAGGCACATGCTGGCTGGCCTTCTTGCCGCCACGCTGACGCTGCAGCCGGCGGGGGTCAATGCGGCCGCCGCCCGCATCAAGGACATCGTCAACATCGAGGGCGTTCGGGACAATCAGCTCGTCGGCTACGGTCTCGTGGTCGGCCTCAATGGGACCGGCGACAGCCTCAACAACTCGCCGTTCACCAAGCAGAGCCTGCAGGCAATGCTTGAGCGACTTGGGGTCAACACCCGTGGCGAGAACATGCGCACCGCAAACGTCGCGGCGGTCATGGTGACAGCCAACCTGCCCGCCTTCTCGACGCAGGGTTCGCGCCTCGATGTGAATGTCGCGGCCCTCGGCGACGCCACGAGCCTGCAGGGCGGAACCCTGCTGGTTACGCCACTGCTTGGCGCCGACGGCGAGGTCTATGCCATCGCCCAAGGGTCGGTGACGATCAACGGGTTCAAGGCCGAGGGCGACGCGGCGACGATCATCTCGGGCGTGCCCACGACCGGCCGGATCTCGTCCGGCGGTCTGATCGAGCGCGAGATCGGCTTTGTCCTCGGCGCCCAGCGGAGCCTGCGCCTGGCGCTGCGCAATCCGGACCTGACCACCTCCCGTCGCATCGCACTGGCGATCAACGACTTCATCGGCGTGCCCTGCGCCACGCCGGAGGATCCGGCGACGATCCGATTGACCCTGCCCCGCAACTTCAACGGCAACATCGTCGACCTGTTGACCGACATCGAGCAGCTAGTGGTCGACACGGACCTCTCGGCGAAGATCATAATCGACGAGAACTCCGGCCTGATCGTCATCGGCAAGGACGTCCGGGTTTCGACAGTCGCAGTGGCACAATCGAATCTGACGGTCACCATCGCCGAGAACCCCACGGTGGTGCAGCCAAATCCGCTGAGCCTGGGACAGACGGCCGTCGAGCCCGCGACCGACCTCACGATCCAGACCAGCGACAGCAACCTCGCCATCGTCAACGAGTCCGTGAGCCTGCAGCAGCTGGTCGACGGTCTCAACGCACTCGGCATCAGTCCGCGCGACCTGATCGCCATTCTCCAGGCGATCAAGGCGTCCGGAGCCTTGCAGGCCGAGATCGAGGTGCTCTGATGGTCATGCCGCTGGCAGCCTCCGGAACCACCCTCTCGACGGCGCAGTTGGGTCAGTTGCGCCGCCAGGCCGAAGACCTGGAGGGCGTATTCCTCAACACCCTCATCAAGGAGATGTTCGCCTCCCTGGAGACGTCCCCCGATGCCATGGGCGGAGGGTTCGGCGAGGAGACCTGGCGCAGCCTCCAGGCCGAACAACTTGCCGACAGCGTCGCCCGCGCCGGCGGCATCGGACTCGCCGATGCACTGCTGCCCGATCTGATCGCTGCGCAGGAGTCCGCGCAGTTCGCCGCCAATGCCGTCCCAGCCGGAGCCTATCGCAGATGAACGCCGCCGAACGCATCGCCGCCCTCGACACGCTGCCGGCCCACGAACTGAGCAAGGCCGCTCTATCCACCCTCGATCGCCTGGTCGAGATCCTCAACCAGGAGACCACCCTGCTCCGTGCCGGACGACTCAAGGAAGCCGGTGCGCTGTCGGCCGAAAAGACCCGACTGGCGCAGGACTACATGGGGCTCGCCCGTTCGGTGCAGCGCCAGGTGGGGCGACTGCAGCGGGAGGCGCCTGCGGCGGTGGAAGCGTTGCGCAAGGGACACGAGCGCTTCGCCACCCAGATGGCAGAGAACCTCAGGGTGATCGCGACTGCCCGCGCTGTGACCGAAGACCTGCTGACCGATGTCGCCAACGCCATGGGAGCCGGCTCCCGTCCCCGCACCTACGGCGCCAACGGCACGATCGCCGCCCAACCATCGGCCACGGTCGCTCGCGGCCTGTCGGTGAACCGCGCCCTGTAGTTTCAATTCGACGCAAATCGAAGGGAATACCGCAAACTCCGGGCAACCTGGCGAGCGCATCCTTCACCCAAACTATGGGCAACAGGGATTGCCGATCATGAGCGCCAGGATAGCGCCCGAGCCGGTCAGCGCAGCAGTCGGGTCCGCCGTGAAATTCCGTTCGCGGCCGGCCGGCAGCGATTCTGCGTACCAGCAGCAGCCCGATCAAGGCACCAACAAACCCGCCGACGCTCCCGCGCAGCAGACGCTGCCGATCCGGGAGGCGCCACCGCCACCGCCGCCCCCGGGGGCGGCTTTCGCCGTTGCACTGATCTCAGGACAGTTGCCGCCGAGGCCCACTTCCGAGCGAGAGATCATCATGCGGCTGGGCAGCGCCGACCTGCCGTCGCAGGGATCGCTGGCGCTGCATGACCGGCAAGTCTAGCCCCCCTCGATTCTGCCGCCCCATCTCTCAAAGTACGCAAACCGCCCCATACCGGGACACGGCAGAACTTGCCTACCCGGCGAATTCCTATTTGAAATCATTCGCGTATCGGGAGATCCGAGCGTCACGAAAAGGATAAATTAACCGTCCTCGGCAGCGTGTCGTTAACCATTCTTAAGACTCCTCCCGGTAGGATGACCTCAAGCCTCAGAATGAGGTTTTTTCAGTCAGCGCCAGAAGGGAACTTCAATGTCGGATGTTAACCTCTCAAAAGCGGTTCGATCGAACCTACTGAGCCTGCAGTCCACCGCGACCGCCATGGCCAAGACGCAGGAGCGTCTTGCCACCGGCCTCAAGGTGAATACGGCGCTCGATAATCCCACAAACTTCTTCACTGCCGCGTCGCTGAATAGTCGTGCGTCCGACATGGCCAACCTGCTGGACTCGATGTCCTCGGGTATCAAGACGATCGAGGCGGCCGACAACGGCCTCAAGTCGATCACCAAGACCGTGGAGACGATGCAGTCCACGCTCCGTCAGGCGCGCCAGGACAAGTCGTTCAAGACCGAGTCCTACACGATCGACCTGGGCGCGTCCCCGGCAGGCACAGAGCAAATTTCCTTCGAGGACGGTTCTGTGGGAACGACGCCCGTCGATGTCGACCTGACGAATTCGCAGGGTGTACTGACCGGTGCAGCCTTCACCGACATGGACTTCAACAATGCCGGCGCGTTCAACATCGAGCTGGGCTTCAACATCGCGGTCAATGGTGGCACCAACCGCGCCATCACCATTGAGGCCACCGACGACACCACGCTGAGCGTGACCGTCGACGGCGGCACGGCGACCACCTACACGATCGCCGACTCCGATGTGGTGACCGAGGACGACATCGCCGGGGCGCTCAATGCCGCCTTCGACGCTGCCGCTACGCCCGTCGGGATCACCGCCTCCACCTCCGGTGGCGCACTTGTCTTCACCGGCGATACCGCCACCTCGAGCAGCAGCGCCGCGGTGACCGTATCCAGCGTGACGACGGGCGGTGCTCCCGTTGTGACCGCGAGCTTCGGCTTCAACTCCGGCGGCACGGCCTCGTTGGCCAACACCGCT
>JAYRZA010000036.1:0-50321 GCA_041916695.1 Devosia sp.
GATCGTGTCCCTTGCCGTGGTGTAGCTGACGGCATTGGTCGCCGAGCTTTTCCGGCTTGGGCCGGGATGATCAGCTTGCCACGGCTGGCAGGCTGACGAGGGGATCATCGCTCATCTGGCCGATGGTTTCCAGCGTCATGTAGCGGGCGCGCTGGACGGCCCACTCGTCGTTCTGCTCGAGGAGGATGGCACCGACGAGACGGATGATGGCGTCGTCGTTCGGGAAGATACCGACGACCTCCGTGCGGCGCTTGATCTCGCCGTTGAGCCGTTCGATTGGGTTGGTGCTGTGCAGCTTGGCGCGGTGCTCTTTCGGGAATGTCATGTAGGCCAGCACATCTGGTTCGGCCTCATCCATGATGGCGGCGAGCTTCGGCACCTTGGGTCGGATCTGGTCGGCAACGGTGCGCCACTGGGCGCTTGCGGCTTCGGGTGTCTCCTGTGCGAAGGCCGTGGCGATGAAGGCAGAGACAACGCGGCGGCCCGACTTCCCGGCATGGGCCAGCACGTTGCGCATGAAGTGCACGCGGCAGCGCTGCCAAGTGGCACACAGAACCTTGGAGACGGCGGCCTTGATCCCTTCATGAGCATCGGAGACGACGAGCTTCACGCCCCTGAGCCCGCGCCGTGTCAGCTTGCGGAGGAAGGCGGTCCAGATGGGCTCGGCCTCCGAGGTGCCGATCTCGAGCCCCAAAACCTCGCGCCGGCCGTCGCTGTTGACGCCCGTGGCGATGATGACGGCGACCGAGACGACACGCCCGCCGCGCCGGACCTTGAGATAGGTGGCGTCGATCCAGAGATAGGGCCAATCGCCCTCGATCGGTCTTTCCAGGAAGGCCTTCACCTTGCCGTCGATCTCCTCGCACAGCCGGGAGACCTGGCTCTTGGAGATGCCGCTCATGCCCATGGCCTTGACCAGATCATCGACCGAGCGGGTCGAGATGCCCTGCACATAGGCCTCCTGGATGACAGCGGTGAGCGCCTTCTCGGCCATGCGCCGGGGTTCGAGGAAGCCCGGGAAGTAGGAGCCCTTCCTGAGCTTTGGAATGCGCAGTTCGACCGTCCCGGCGCGGGTTTCCCAGTCCCTGTCGCGGTAACCGTTGCGCTGGGCCAGCCGCAGCGGGTTCTTCTCGCCGTGGGCTGCCCCGGTGAGCGCGCCCACCTCCAGTTCCATCAGCCGCTCGGCGGCAAAGCCGATCATCTCGCGCAGCAGATCGGCATCAGGCGTCTTTTCCAGAAGGCTCCGCAGGTTCATCATGTCGTCGGTCATCGGTGGTTCTCCGGTCTGGGGATGAGGTTCAGCAACCAGACCCTATCCGGAAACCCCGGTGACCACCGAAAGCCGTTCGCTCGCTACAGCGCTCCCTCTGGGCGCGCTTCGCGAACGGCTTCACCATCAGGACCTACACCACGCCCGGGGACACGACCGGCCCCGAGCACAGGCGTGGTCGGTGGCGTGCCACTGGCACAGGGATTGTAGACGCTGTCCACCCAATAAGCTGTCTGATCGGCGGCCTTGCCTTTGCGTCGGGCAGCGGTTAGCGGTTCGGTATGACCACCCAGTCCAGCAATGCCCCAGCTGAGCGCCCGCGCGGGCCACCTGCTGCGCGCCTCGCCCGTACAGCACAAGGCTGGACGCTGACCGCCGAGGCCGACAGCGTCGCCGCGCCGGCGGCTCCTGGGATTGTGCCAGCGCTCGAGAACGGCATCGCCATCGTTGACTATGTCAACGGTTGCGCGCCCAGCATGCCAAGCCTGGTGGAAGTCTCGGCGGCGCTCGGTATCTCGAGAAGCCACTGTCACGCCTTGCTGAAAACGCTGGTGTATTTTGGCTGGCTGCGCTTCGATGAGCCGACGAAATCCTATGGTCTGGACGGAGGGCTTCTGGGCGCCGCCTCCTCGCTGCTCAACATGCCTGAGCTTGACGCCATCCGGCCGATCCTGGGCGAACTGGCGGCAGCCGTTGACCTGCCCATCGTGCTGACGGAGCCGGTCGCCGATGGCGGCTTCGTAGTGGTCGAGCGGGTGAACGGCGCACCGCCGCTGCAAATCTCCTATCCGATCGGACACCGCTTCCCGCACGATGCGGCAGCGCAGATGCGGGCATATCTGGCGTGGCAGCAGCCGGGCCAGATACGCAGCGCCCTCGCAAGGCATCTGCCGCGGCGCTTCACCGAGGTGACGGTTGTCGACCGGCGGGGTGTACTGGCCGAACTGGAGGCGACGCGGCACAGAGGATACGCCCGCTCGGTCGGCGAAGTGACCGATGGCGTTATGGCCCTGGCGCTGCCGATCTTTGACCGGACCGGGCGGGTGATCTTCATCGTTCATGCTCTTTCGTTGGTCGATGATCTCATGGCACGTGAGGTCCACGTGGCTGCGACGATGGTGGCGGCGGTCGCGCAGATACATGAGCGCATTGGCGGCAATGTGCCCTCAGGCTTCGGAGGCGACGGCGCTGGCGGTGGGCTCCGGAAGTAGGTCTGAATCATCGTAGTCGTGGGCCGCGATCATTGCCGCCTGCTCGATGGCCCGTAGGGCCGGAGAGGTGGCGCCGAGCGGCCGCAGGGCAAAAATGGTTAGCATCGGCATTTCGGGGTTGCACGGCACCACACGCAGCCGCCCTGCCGCGATCTCGCGCTCAAAGAAGCGCAGCGGCAGATGGGCAATGCCTAGCCCGGCCGCCGCCATGGACGCCGTCGTTCGGAATGTGTTGCAGATTGTGACGTCGCGGAAATGAACCTTGTTGTCGGTATACCAGCGGAGCAGCGACCCCCTCGCCTGCCACGACTGGGTGACGGCAAGTATTGGTAGGTCGGCAAAAGATTCCGGAACCAGGATCTCCGGGGCGGAGGTGAGATCTGGGCTGCACATCCAGCGGAAAGCCAGAGACTGTAGCGGCGTCGAACTAAACTGCGAGGGCGGCAGTTCGCAAGCCGCAAGCGCCATGTCAATGTCGCGGGAATATAGCTTGTCCTCAAGGATGTGCGAGATATTGATCTCAAGGTCGATCTGTAGGCGTGGGTGGTCGTGCTTTAAGGCTTTCATAAGTTCAGCTAGCCAGGTGACGGCAACATTCTCGGTCACCCCAAGGCGGACGCGGCCTGTGGCCTGGCTTTCCTTTCGCGACATGGCATCGAGCAAGCGCTCCATCGAAAGCAGGACGTCCTCAGCATGCGGGAGGAGCATGGCACCCTCGGGCGTCAGCCGCGCGGTCCGCTGGGTACGGTCAAATAGCGGTAGTTGGAGTTGCGCCTCAATCTCGATGATGCGCATCGATACGGCGGACTGCGTGGCGTTGAGATGCTGGGCGGTGCGGGCGAAACTGCCGAGCCGAGCGGCCCAAAAGAAGGTCTCTATCTGCTTGAAGGTCAGCGCCATCGTGTCCTTGCCAACTGCTCAAATTTCCTGATGTATTCCTCGAAGATTTATTCGCTATCATGATCCGAACGAAACCACTACCGTCCAAATGCGCAGTGGAACGACAGAACCGGAGACGTGCCTAGATCAGTGGCAGTGTGCCAGACGATGCGAGCCAAGCTGGTCCCGATTTACAGCATCTCGCGTGGGCGCTGTGACGCAACATGGTCTCCAGAACTGCCTCTGCACCGCTGCCAAAGGCAGGTGGATCGCTACATGGTCCGCGAACAGGGGATATGAAAATGACTGACTCAAAACCACATGGACTTTCCCGCCGGTCTCTCCTCAAGGGTGCGGGCGCAGTGGGCGTTACCGCTGCAACCGGCTTGTTGGGCAAGACGGTCTACGCGCAGACCTCTGACCTCAAGAAGGTGACGATGGTCCGGCCCAGCGCCAAGTCGTTCCTTTGGGGGCCAGAGGACTACGGCATGGCCACGGGCATCTTTGCCAAGCATGGTATCGAGGTCGAGGTGCTTGGCTCGAACCGCGGTGTCAATATCACCGGTGTTGTTAGCGGGGACATCGACATCGGCATCGGCGACCCGTCAGAAACGTTCAACGTGCGGGCCCAGGGGCAGGACATCAAGATCTTCGGATCGATGCATCACGGTTACACGGTTCATCTGCTGGTCAAGGGAGAGATCCTCGCGGCCGCTGGGATCGACGAGAACTCACCGCTGGAGGAGCGCATCGCGCTTATGAAGGGGTTGCGTTTCGGCCATCCCGGCGTGGGCTCCGGGCCAGAGATGCTGCTGCGCTATCATGCCAGCCTTGGGGGGCTCGACCCGGAGACTGACATCGAGCTCGTGTCGATCACCGGTGCCGGTCCTGGCATGCTCGCCGGCATCGAGCAGGGCGCCATCGACGGCTTCGCATGGGGCCCGCCTTGGGCCAATGTCGGCATCAAGAAGTTCGGTCTCGGCTACCTGGCCCAGATGCAGCGCAATCCCCCGGAACTGTTCAAGACGATGAAGACCGGTGCCCTGCAGTCGTCTGCCAAGTCGCTGGTCGACAAGCGTGATCTGCTCGTCGCCTACCTTGCAGCCTATGCGGAATCGCAGCGTTCGGTCTGGGAGAACCCCGACAAGTACAAGGAATGGCTGATCGCCTGGCTCGAGCTAGATGCTGATGTATTCGACGCCATGTGGTCCGACAATTCCACGATGCTCGGTCGTGATCCGTGGGTGTCGCCTGACATCTATCCGCCTTTCTTCGAATTCCTCAACGTCGCCAACGCCACGCGGGGCCTGCCCCCGATCGAGGTTCTCCCCTACGAGGAGTTCGTTGACGGTTCCATCACTGCGGACGCCAAGGCAGCAATATGACACCTGCGATTGCCATAGACGGTGTCGAAAAGACCTATGTCAGTCGTGGCAGGGAGACCCTCGCGTTAGCGAGGGTCGATCTCGACATCGCTCCCGGCGAGTTCGTCGCCTTTGTCGGTCCGTCCGGGTGCGGCAAGTCGACGTTGCTTAACATGATTGCCGGCATTGTCCCGATCTCATCCGGCCAGATTAGGCAGAACGATCGCGCGATCACGTCCATCAACCAGCAGGTCGGCTATCTTACGCAGATGGACAGTGTTCTCCCATGGAAGACGGTCGAGGACAATGTGGCGCTGCCCCTCAAGTTTCATCGGATGTCAGCGGGGGAACAGCGGAAGCGCATTGATGAGATGCTCGAAATGGTTGATCTGAAGGGCTTCAGCCGCTCTTTTCCCAAGGAATTGTCAGGCGGTATGCGGAAGCGCGTCGCGCTTGCGCAGATGCTCGCCTACCGACCCCAGACGCTGCTTATGGACGAGCCGTTCGGCGCGCTCGACGCTCAGCTCAAGCTGACGATGCAGGACCACCTGCTGCGGATCTGGCAGGACCAGAAGCTGACCGTTGTCTTTGTCACCCATGACCTGACCGAGGCGATCGCCCTTGCCTCGCGGGTGATCGTTTTTTCCGGCCGTCCGGGTAGCATAATCCATGAGGAGAAGATCGACATTCCCTATCCGCGCGACGTGTTTCAGGTGCGGTTTCGACCCGAGTTCGAGCAGGCTTACAATACGCTGTGGGACAAGCTTGCCCCCGAGATTCGAAAGGGAGAAGAGCTGTGAGCACCGACAACCAGATTGCCACCGCTGGTGCAGTGGTGCCGTCGCCGTCGCGGATGCCAACGTCGGTGCAGCAGTACGAGGCAGGCGTGGTTCGCCGCAAGAGACTCGTGCTCGGCGCGCAGATTGGCTTTGGTATTCTGTTCCTAATCTTCTGGGAATATGCATCCGGCCGATTCGCCAACCCGTTCTTCGTGTCGTCGCCAAGCCGCCTGTCCGAGCAACTGGTGCGTTGGTTTACGACGGGCAGCATCTACCCGCACCTGCTCGTGACACTTCAGGCCATGCTGACCGGCTTCGCCATTGGCGCCTTCCTTGGCTTCCTGTTGGGCGTGCTGTTCGGTCGCTTCCGCTTTGTAGCGGATGTCCTCGAGCCATACATCTCGGCGCTCTACAGCCTGCCGATGATCGCCCTGACGCCACTCTTCATCATGTGGTTCGGCATAGGCATCAATTCCAAGATCGCGGTGGCCGCCGTCGCCGTGTTCTTCGTGGTGTTCTCCAATACGTTCAGCGGCATTCGCGAAGTGAACCCGCTCTACATTCACGCCACGCGCATCATGGGCGCTTCACCCTGGCAGGTGACGTGGACGGTGATGCTGCCGTCAGCGACCGCATGGATGATCGCCGGACTGAAGGTGTCGGTCCCCTACGCACTCGTCGGCGCGGTGGTCGGCGAGTTCATGTCATCCAATCGCGGTGTCGGCTACCTGATTGCCGAAGCTACCGGCCTGTTCAACACGGACGCCGTGTTCGCAGGGCTGATCGTGCTCGGGGGCATCGCTGCTATCATCAGCGCGCTTGTGAAGCGTTTCGAACAGTACGCCCTGCGCTGGAAGCCTTGACCCTCCCCTGACGGGTCCTGGTCGACGGAGCGGTGATTGCTGTTCCGTCGACTTTCTTTCGAGGATCGGCACTTCCTTCCGCCTCGATCGCCGCAAGGGCGATCATGCCGTCGATATGTGCTCGCATCAGGCGCTCGGCTTCCTCGGAATCTCTAGCCGCAATGGCGGCAACGATGCTGTCATGGTCATCCGCCATCGATTCATCGACCCCGGGGCGATCCGACAAATCCTTGAGTAGCAGTCGGGCCGCCGGTTCAATACTGGGATTGAGGAGCATCGTTCCTACCGCCGACAGCAGTGCATTGTGCGATCCGTTGATGATGCTGGCATGGAACGCCATTGCCGGTTCCGCACGTTCGGTATGCGCGACCCAATGGCAAGCCTCAGATGCACGCCGCATCTGCTCGATCTCGTCCTCGGTTGCATAGATAGCAGCGAGGCGAGCAGCTTCGGACTCGATTGCACGGCGGGCAAAGAGCAGCCCGAGCAGTTCGCGCTCATGGGTCACTTCAAAGGCGGCGGCCACGACCGCGGTGTCCCGGTTTATGGCCTGCTGCATCTGCAACTCGCTCAGCCGCGCACGGCCCTTTCGCGACAGGATGCGGCCCTGTTTGCCGAGCGCCTCCGTGAGGCCAAGCTTGTCGAGGCGGTGCAGGAAGCGTCCGGCGGTCGCCTCGGCGGTTTCGAAACCGTTCTGGGTGAAGACCTCGGCCAGGCGGCGCGCGCCTGTCGGCGTGGTGCTCTGCGCCATGGTCTTCAAGGCGACGAGCAGCATCTCGGGGTTGGTGGTCTTCGGTTGCATGATCCTGCCAGTTGCTGGGTCGAGAACGATGGACAGCCATTCGTCTAGTAACGTGGCTGTGTCCCGAATGCGACCCCTATGCGAAGCATCGACGGCCTACGACCCGATGGCGTCTTATGCGGGGCGCTAGATCGGCATGAATTCCGGAGACCAGAAGCGTTCGACCCAATCGAGATAATCCTCGATGGAGGCGTCGACACCCATCAGCTTGTCGGAACCGATCGCGGCCTCCAGCCGGGAAATGTCGAAATTTGGGCTGTCGAAATCGAAGCGCAGCCAGACGTTTGGAGTTGCGCCAGGTTCAGCGAACGTGAATCGCGTCCCAGGCAACCGCGCCCGCAGCCGCTCCGCAAAGCGGCTCAGCGGCCAGCGATGCGGTGTGGCAATGTTGTAGATGTCATGGTCGAGCCATGCGGCCTGGGCGAGGCCGACAAGGCCGGTGGCCATGTCCCGGCTGCTGGTCCAGCCGCGCCAGGACTCGCGTTCGATGACGAGGGGCTCGCCGCGCCGCGCCAGAGACACCATCTGGTGGGGCGCACTGACGAGCTCGCGCGCGCCGGTCAGCCGCTCCCAGGGACCATAGGTCAGCCCGACACGGGCGACATGGATCGGCAGGTTCCACAGGCTCCTGTAGCGCAGCACCGCCAGTTCGCCGGTGTGCTTGGCCACGGCATAGAGCGAGCGCGGCCGGGGTTCGGTCATATCCTCGGCGACGAGGTCGTCGCGGAGGTCGGTACGGTCGCGCAGGTCACCATAGACGCCGCCGCTCGAGACATAAATGAAGCGGGCGAGGCGGTGAGCAAGTGCATAGTCGAGAACCGCCATCGTGGCGTCGACATTGGCGATGAGGGCGTGGCGCGGCGCGCGGCGCTCTCCCTCCGGGTTGGGCGTGTGCGCGGCACAATGGAGGATGGTCAGCGGGTCGTCGCGCAGCAATACCGCACCCAGCACGTCAGGGTCGCGCGCGTCGCCGCGATGCGCGAACAGCGTGCCACCGAGGCCGCGCAGGTAGGTCTCGACATGAGCGGGATAGTCGATGAGGTCGACCGCATGAACGGTGGCGCCGGTCCTCAGCAGCGCCTCCACGACGGCGGTGCCTACGAATCCGGCGCTGCCCGTGACGAGATATTGCATGGTTGGAAATCCTCAGGTTGTCGGGCGAGACGCTCACGCCATGGCGTTACGGCGAATCCACTGCTCGAAGTCTTCGTGCGCCGCGTCGCCGGCAAAGGCCTCGCGCCAGCCCGTGCCGGCGAGGCGGGTTACATCCAGCAGGCCACGGTCGCGGTCATCCATGGTGCGGATGTTGATCTCGGAGGGATTCGGGCTCGCCCGCCAGGCGGCGCGCGGAAAGATGGATACGAGCCGGTCGGCCCAGCGCGGCAGGTCGTCTCGCCAGTTGCGTGTGGTGCTGACGTTGAAGACACGATGCGCGGGGTCGGTAAGGGCAGCGAGGTGCCAGAGGGCCGCGACCAGGTCTCGGACGTAGATGGCGTCGGCCGAGGGCATGGGGTCGGACAGCACGATCTCCTCGCCGGCGCGGGCCCGCAGCAACATGCGGTAGTACGGCCCGAAGGTCTGGCGCGCGCCCGTGTCCCGCTCCCAAGGACCGAATACACCCCCGATACGGGCGACCTTCACGTCGAGATCCCAGAGCTGGCCGAGGCGGAGGCTCGCAGTCTCCGCGGCGTACTTGCTGGTCGCATAAAGCGATTCCGGCAGGCACGGCGTCGCGTCCTCGGACAGGACCGGATGGATGAAGGTACTGGCGCCATAGACGCCTCCGGAGGCCGGGACGACGATATGGGCAATGCCGGCGTCGCGGGCAGCGCGGATTTGGGCGAGAAGCGCCATCACATTGACCTGCAGCACGGCCTCGGGTGCCAGCGCCTCACGCTCTCGGTCGGGCGTGACAGCAGCGAATGGAAACATCGTATCCGGCCGGAACTCTGCGAATATCCGTGCCAGCGCTGCGGCGTCGCCCGCATCGGCCCGCGCGAGGTGCAGACGGCCCGGCAAGCCGGCGAAAGCACGCTCTGCGGCGGCTGGAAGATCGGTGTCGGAGACGATCACGGCGTCGTCCCCGCGCGCCAGCCCTGCCTCTACGAGGTTCAGGCCTACGAAACCTGTTCCGCCTGTGACGACGAAGCTCACCGTGTCTTCCCCGGATGACGCTCAGGCGACATGCCAGCCGCCGTCTACGTACATCAGCGAGCCGGTGGTGAAACTTGAGGCGTCGCTCGCGAGAAAGAGGGCGGCCCGCGCCACTTCCTCGGGACGCCCAAACCGCTTGAGAGCATGGCGGGCTTGCGAACGCCGTTCCTTGTCGCCGCCGTCATTGCGACGCTCGAAGGAGGCGCGCATTCCGGGCGTTTCGATGGCTCCCGGAACGAGGATGTTGGCGCGGATGCCGTCGGCGGCATGGTCAAGCGCTACAGTCTGCGTCATGGCGATAACGGCGCCCTTGGTCGCGACATAGATGGCGTGGCCCTCGCCACCCGCCAGCGCCAACTGCGAGGTATAGGTGATGATCGAGCCAGCGCCCTGCCGCGCCATCTGCGGGATTATGGCCCGCATCCAAATGTAGATACCCTTGGCGTTGACGTCGAAGCAGTGGTCCCAATCGTCGGGCGTGGTATCAGGGAGGC
The DNA here is from genome assembly GCA_041916695.1 of Devosia sp. Taxonomy (GTDB): domain Bacteria; phylum Pseudomonadota; class Alphaproteobacteria; order Rhizobiales; family Devosiaceae; genus Devosia_A. Next base: position 9,817 of record JAYRZA010000036.1, read on the forward strand.
GGCCGGGGGCAGACACCGCTGCCGCGGTAATCAGGACGTCGATACCGCCCCAGGCGGCCACCACGTCGTCGACGATGCGGGCGGTGCCGGCGACATCCTGAACCTGACCGTTGAACAGCTTCCAATTCTGCGAATTGCGCCACCGCGACGCTAGGTTGTCAAGGTTGGTCTGGCTGGAATCGACGACGGCAATACGGGCGCCCTCGCTTTCGAACAGCAGGGAAGTGGCGAGGCCGATGCCGGACGCCCCGCCCGTTATCACAACCGTCTTGCCCTGCAATTGCGACACGCCAATCTCCATTGATCATCACGTATGATCGACATGACGCCATCCGCCGGCGCTGTCAACAGCCGTTTGCTCGCGGCGCCTATACCGTAGCTCTTGAGAAGCGTCCGCGCCTGACGAAGCGACCGCTGCCGGGCGTTCCCACAAAGCCCGCACCGTCGAAGAGCACATCGCCGCGACGGATCACCACATCGGCAGCGCCCTGGACGTCGATGCCCTCGTAGAGGCTGTAGTCGGCGGCGTGATGTAGGTCTACCTGCCGGAGAGGTCGGCGCCTGGTGGGGTTCCAGACAACGAGGTCGGCATCGGAGCCGACTGCGATCGTACCCTTCTGCGGGAACAGGCCGAACAGTCGCGCCGGGGCAGTGGACGTCATCTCGACGAAACGGCTGATGCCGAAACGCCCTTCGACCACGCCCTGGTAAACCATGGTCATGCGTTCTTCGATGCCGACCGCGCCGTTAGGGATTTGGGCAAAGTTCGGGCGGTTCCGGCGCTGGCTCTCGTAGCCCCAGCTGCCGTGGTCCGACGAGACCACTGCCAGTTCGCCGACGCCGAGGGCCCGCCACAATTCCTGCTGGTCGGTGATCGTCCGCGGCGGCGGGCTGAAGACCCACTTCGGTCCGTCCGGGCGCCTCAGGTCATCGAGGCTGGTATAGAGGTAGTGCGTGCAGGTCTCGGCGACGACGTCGACTCCCCGGCGGCGTCCCGCCACCACTTCGTTGAGAGATTCGCGGCAGCTGACGTGGACGATGTAGAGTGGTGCGCCGGCCAGTTCGGCGAGCATGATGGCCCGAGCGGTCGCCTCACCCTCGATGCGCGGTGGCCGCGTCAGGGCGTGATGGACCGGATCGGTCTGTCCGGCCGCCAGATGCCGATCAATCAGGAAATCGGCGGCATCGCCGTTTTCGGCATGGACCATGACCAGCGCGCCCGACCGCGCCGCGATCTCGAGCACGCGAAGCATGGTGCGGTCGTCGACCATCTGCGCGCCGCGATAGGCCATGAACAGCTTGAAGCTGGTGATGCCCTCGTCGGGCAACCGTTCGAGTTCGGCCGCGACGCGATCGCTCAGGTCGACGACGATGATATGGAAGCCGTAGTCGATGACGGCCTTGCCTTCTGCCTTGCCATGCCAGCCGGCCAGGGCTTCGGCAATCGATTGCCCGGTCTGCTGCTGGCAGAAATCGATGATCGTCGTGGTGCCCCCGCATGCCGCAGCGATTGTCCCGCTCAGGAAATCGTCTTCCGTACTGAAGCCGTTTCCCCGCGCATCCAGGTGCGTGTGGACGTCAACGCCACCGGGAATCACGTAGCGCCCAGTGGCATCGATTTCGCGCTCGCCGGGCGGAAGGTCTGAGCCGATCACCGCGATCTTGCCGTCGCGGACACCGATATCGGCGGGACCAAGGCTGGCTGCCGTTGCGACGGTTCCGCCGCGGACAACGAGGTCGAGGTTTGGATCTGCAATCTGGGTCATGGCTGCCTCCAGCGATAGAAAGACATATCATCCTGTATACAGAACGCAATTCGGTATACAGAACATTGGATGTTCCCGAGGGTCTTGCCATGCCTATGATCAACCCCGATCGCCTGCTAGGCGATCTGCGTCGTCTTGCCGAGTTCGGTCGCTTCAAGTCCGGCGTGCACAGGCCGACCTATAGCCCGCCGGACATGGCCAGCCGGATGTGGCTAGCCGAGCAGTACGAACTGGCGGGCCTCGCACCGTGCATTGATGGCGTCGGCAACGTTTTCGGCCGCCGACCGGGGGTCGAACGTGCGCTGCTCGTCGGGTCGCATTCAGAGTCGCAGAACCATGCCGGATGGCTGGATGGGGCGATGGGCGTGATCTTCGCGCTCGAGCTGGTGCGGGCTTTCGCAGAGGACCCCGCCTGTGCTGGGCTTCCGGTCGAGCCGGTGGCCTGGGCTGATGAGGAGACGCATTTCATCAGTCTGCTTGGTAGCCGGTCCTTTATCGGCGACCTCGACGAGGCTGCATTGGATGCGGCGACCAACAAGTACACCGGCCAGCCGCTGCGCGAGGCGCTGCGCACCGCCGGACTTGAGGGGCGAGCCCGGGAGCGGATCGAGCCTGAGCGGTACTGTGGTTATCTCGAGGCTCATATAGAGCAGGGCGATGCGCTCGAAGCATCGGGAATGCGGATCGGGATCGTGACCAGCATTGTCGGCATCTGGCAGTACCGTATCGTCTTTACCGGCATCCAGAACCACGCCGGCACGACGCGCATGGCGGTGCGCCACGATGCCGGGGTAGCGGCGGTGCGTCTGTGTGGGCTGATCGCCGAGCAGTTCCCCGAAGTGGCCGGTGAGCGTTCGGTCTGGACCACGGGACGCATCGATCTTGACCCGGGAGCCGCCAGCATCATTCCGGGCCGAGCCGAAGTCTTGTTCCAGTTCCGGGACGAGGACGAGGCCGTGCTGCAGCGCCTGCATGCCCGGCTTCTCGACCTGGTCGAGCGAGCGGCCGGCGAAACCGGCTGCCCGGCACAGGTGACGCAGACCGACCGTGGTAGGCCGCTCCGTATGCATTCGGACTTCCAGGAGGCTATGGCGCAGGCGGCAGCCCTTTACGCGCCGGAAACCACCGTGCGCATGCCGAGCGGCGCCAGCCACGATGCGCAGATCGTGGGACGGATGCTGCCGGCCGGCATGCTGTTCGTACCGAGCATAGGCGGCATCAGCCACCACTGGACGGAGAACACGGCAGACCAGGATCTGGTGCTCGGATGCCAGGTCTTCGCCGATGCGGCGGAGCACATTCTGCGCCAGCGGCTGCACACGCACCATTGACATCCACCGGCATATGATCATCATTGATGATCAACACCGTCCGGAGTGTCCGGCGGTTGTCCCGGTGGTCGTGGCCACCGGCGTCGTCTCAACAGCGGAAGGGTAAAGATGAGCACGATACCAATCATCGACGTGTCGGGTCGGAACAAGGGCACGGCTGAGCGCGAAGAACTCGCCAGGTCCGTCGAGAAGGTGGCCCGCGAGGTCGGCTTCATGTACGTGGTCAACCATGGCATCGAGCAGAGCCTGCTGGATGGGGCGTTCGATGCGGCGCGGGAGTTCCATTCCTGGCCGATGGAAAAGAAGATGGCGCTCGAGCTGAATGAGTTCCATCGCGGCTACCAGGCGCCCAACAGCGTCAAGCTCAAGGCGTCCTCCAAGTTCGCGCCGGCCAAGAAGCCCAGCTCGCGTGCCGCCTTCGTCTTCCGCAACGACGTCGACACTACGGCGCCTGGATTCGATCCTTCCATGCCGCTGCAGGGGCCGAACCAGTGGCCCGAGGGCGAAGAGAAGTTCCGACAGACTGCTACCGCCTATCGCGACGCGGTTCGCGATCTCGGCATGTCGTTGCTGCCGGCCATGTCGCTCGCGGTAGGTGAGTCCGAGGACTATCTGAGCCAGTTCTTCGCGCCGCCAACAACGACGTTCTCGCTGCTGCACTACGCTCCCGATCCGAATGCCGAACCTGATCAGTTCGGCAGCGCGCCGCATACCGACTACGGCTTCCTGACCATCCTGGCCCAGGACAATGTCGGCGGGCTCGAGGTGCAGGCTACGGACGGGACCTGGCTTCCGGCACCGCCGATGCAGGGCGCCTACGTCGTCAACATCGGCGATATCTTTGCGCGCTGGACCAATGACGAGTTCCGTTCGACCCCGCACCGCGTCATCAACCGCAGCCCCGACAAGAACCGCTACTCACTGCCGTTCATGCTCGATCCCAGCCTTTACGCGGAGATCAAGGTGCTACCCAAGTTCGACAATCCGGAGGCCTCCGCCAAATTCCCGTCGATCCGCTTCGGCGACTACTTCGCCGGGCGCCTCGGCACCAACTATGTTGGGCGCAAGGTTGCCTGACCCAGGGTGGAAGAGGGCTCAGCCCTCTTCCACTTTACGGTACTTGCGAGCCCGGATGCGGACGATGATGTCAGTGCGGCAGAGCTCGTGGTCGGCCGGCAGTGCGGACAGCAGCTGCAGTTCGACACCGGGCGCATCGATCAAGGCGCCGCTCTCCTCGTCATAGATGTGCTGATGCTCCGAGGTGTCGGTGTCAAAGAAGATCCGGCGGCCATTGATGGCGATCCGCCTGACGATCCCAGCGGCCTCGAAATCGTCGAGGATATTGTACAGGCTGGCGAGCGAGATCCCAGCCACAATCACCTCCGGGTGTGTAGTGAGTTCCGCCAGCGTGAAGTGACGGAGCTGTGTCAAGGCGAGTGTGCCAACGACAAGCCTGGGTCGTGTCGGCCTGAGCTTCCTGGAGCGCAACCATTCGCGCGTCGTCGCCCAGCCGGGCGTCAGTTCAATTGCCCTGTTGCTGATCGCGTGCATCCGGCGTCATTCCGGCGACGGGTGGCGTCGGGTTTGTCGCTGCGCCTTCGCGCGGCAGCGTAGTCGCGGTCAGTTCGGAGGGGCGTCCCTCGACGACGCACGCGGCAGCGTGATCGAAGGGGTTTTCAGCCAATCGGCCGGGACAAGTGGCATTCCGCAGGCAGGTGCATCGTCCGTCGCACATTGCAATCTCCATATCGATCATCAATGATGATGAATATAGTCGAGCCCCTTGTCAACGGCTGACTGCGCGTAGAAGTGAGCGGCGGCGGGGTAACGATCCCACTCCCGTATGGTACGCGGTGATATCCTCCGGTCGACGCCTCCAGCATCGCGTGGTCGGCGCGATCCGCGCCGTGTACAGGAGAGGTTCGCGACCAGCCTGCGGGCAGGATCCAGGAGCGCGTTCGCTGCGACCGTTAGTGCCCATCATGCATCGAAAAAGCTGGCATACGAGCGCGACGTATCGTGGCGCCAATCCCTGCCCTGTCCGGCATTCTCACGAAAAGCCCGGTAAGCGACCTTTCATGCGCTCACTCGTGGCCTGTTGACGTGCCTTGTTAGTCCATCTTTTGCGTGACGAACTTCGTCACGAGGTAGGCATCGAGTCCCTCAATGCCGCCTTCGGCGCCGTGACCCGAGTCCTTGATCCCCCCAAAGGGCGTCTCGGCTAAGGACAGGCCAAGGTGATTGATCGACACCATGCCGCTTTCGAGCCGGTTGCCGAACCTCTCGGCCGTTTGTGATGAGCGCGTATAGACATAAGCCGCCAGGCCGAAATCGAGACGATTGGCCTCGCGAAGCGCTTCCTCCTGATCGGTGAATGACGCGACGAGGCAGATAGGGCCAAAAATCTCCTCATGCATTGCCTGCATGTCGAGATTGCACCCGGTCAGGATAGTGGGGGCAAAGAAGTAGCCGCTATTGCCATGCCGAGCACCGCCCGCGATGGGCTGCGCCCCCTTGCTGGTTGCGTCGGCCACGAAACGCTCCATCGCCTCGAGTCGGCGCAGATTGGTAAGCGGTCCCATTGTGGTTTCTGCGTCGAAGCCACTCCCCAGGCGAAGCTGCTTTGCGTGCTCGACCAGCAATCCGGTGAAGTGTTCATGGTGCCGCTTCTGGACCAGTACGCGCGTTGGGGCGACGCAGACCTGCCCGGCATTGTAGAATTTGCCTCCCGCTATGCTGAGAGCGGCCCGCTCGATGTCGGCATCGTCGAGTACGATGGCCGGCGCATGGCCGCCAAGCTCCATGGTGGTCGGCTTCATGTGCTGGCCGGCCAAACTCGCCAGCAGTTTGCCGACGGCCGTCGAGCCGGTAAACGAGATCTTCCGGATCGCGGGGTGGGGGATCAGCTGCGCCGAGACTTCCGCCGGGACGCCGAACAGCAGTTGCAGTGCGCCGGCCGGCAACCCGGCATCATGGAAGGCGCTCACCAGACAGGCGATCGATGCTGGGGTTTCTTCCGGTCCCTTCAAGACGATCGTGCATCCCGCCGCAAGCGCTGCAGCGATCTTCTTTACCGACTGGCCGAGCGGAAAGTTCCACGGGGCGAATGCAGCAACAGGGCCGATCGGCTGACGTATAGTCGCCTGTCGAACGGCGATGTTCCGTGAGGGAATGATTCGTCCATAGGCCCGTCTACCTTCTTCCGCAAACCATTCGATGGCCTCTGCGGCTGCCTCGATCTCGTCATGCGCCTGGGCGAGAGGCTTGCCGTTCTCGAGGGTCAGCGCATGGGCAATGCTCGCGGAACGCTCGCGCACGAGCACGGCGGCGCGCCGCAGGATCGCGGAGCGTTCAAGCACTGGTACGTCACGCCAATGCTCAAACGTCGACCAGGCGCCCATTGCGGCGGCTTCCACCTCCTCGCTGCCGGCTTGAGCGACGGCACCGCAAACGGAGCCTGTCGCGGGGTCCAGCACCGGGATCGTCAGACCCGATCTTGCGGGCCTCCACACCCCGTCGATGAACAACAAGGTTTCCATGATGCTGAGCCCCGTTCTGACTATTTCGCCGCGGTAACCTGGATTTCAACCGATAGGCGGGGATTGGCCAGCTTGCCCTCCACGCAGGCGCGGACCGGCGGGTTGCTCGCGTCGATCCACCTCTCCCACACGGGGTTCATCCTGTCGAAATCGCCAATGTCGGCGAGCCAGATAGTCGCGCTGATCAGCCCGGCCTTCGTAGCGCCGCCAGCGGCGAGCAGCTTGTCGATCTTCGCCAGAACGTCGGCAGTCTGGCCCGCGACGTCCTGCGATGCGTCGTCGGCAGTCTGGCCGGCGAGAAATACCAGCGTCTTTCCGGGGGGCAGCTCCACCACCTGGCTCATGCGCGCGGAAAGGTTGTGGCGAGTTATCGTCATGGTATCTCCTTGATATCAAAGCAGCGATGCATCACTAACATGTTGCACTTGACATACATGTGGCACGTTACTAGCGTCCATGTAAATGCCTGCCCGCGACGCATGCCAGCCTCGCGGGGGAGGTGCGCGGAACACTCAACTGGAAATGGTCATCTATGCTGAAGTCAATTCTCGCCGATATCTCCATGGAGCGCATCGAGGCGGATGTCCGCTTCTTCACCGAGCATGCGCCGATGCGCTTGGCCGGCTCAAAGTCCGAGGCAATCGCTTCCGACTATATCTGCGAGCAGCTCCGAGCTGCCGGCGTGCCATTTGATCTGCAGACGGTGGATGGGTATTTGAGCTTTCCGCGTTCGGCTTCGATCGAGGTGCTGGGCGAAAACGGCCGGAACATCGAGGCTTTTCCTTTTGCCCAGGCCAAGCCAACCCCTCCCGAAGGGATCGAGGCGGAACTGGTTGACGTGGGGCCGGGCGGACTGGGCGATTATGACGGCGTCGACGCCGCCGGAAAAATTACGCTCTCGGCGCTGAGCTACTCGCCGCCGCGCCCTGAAAAGGTCCGCATCGCAACTGCCAAGAGCGCAGTTGGGCAGATCATGATGAACTGGGGCAAGCCGGAGCACGATACGCTGCCGATGGGGACGTGCAAGTCGCTGTGGGGCAACCCGACGGCCGACACTCTTTCGCAACTGCCCAACATTCCTGCTGTTGGCATTCGAAAGAAAGACGGCGAGTGGCTGAAGGCCGAACTGGCGAAGCGAGGTTCGCTGCGATTGCGCCTCAAGGCCAGCCTCGACAATGGCTGGGGACAGTTCGTGCAGCCGGTCGCTCGCATCGAAGGTAGCGGGGAACCTGAGAAGTTTATCCTCTTGGGTGGGCATTTCGACGCTTGGGGCGTAGGTGCCACAGACAACGCCACCAATAATGCGCAGTTGATGGAACTGGCCCGGGTGCTGCAGTCGCATCGTGGCAAGCTGCGCCGCTCGGTTGTCATCGCACTGTGGTCCGGCCACGAAACCGGCATGATGGAAGGCTCTACCTGGTATCTCGACAAGTACTGGGACAATGTGAACCGCAACTGCATTATGTATATCGGTATCGGCTCGCATGCTCTTAAGGGCGCTACCGACTTCGTGGTCGAGAGTTCGCCGGAATCGGCCGACTTTGCACGACAGATGTCGGCCAAGATGCTGAATATCCCGGACCAGAAGATCAACCCGATGCGGCGTGTCGGCGACCAATCGTTCTTCGGCGTAGGCGTACCGAGCCTCGCTACGAATTTCGAGCACCCGATTGAGGTTAAGAAGGAGTGGAACGGCGCATCGCTGGGCTGGTGGTATCACAGCGATGCCGACACCCTCGACAAGGTGGACTATGATCTGGTGCGCAAGGGTATGGAAATCACTGCTGCCACGACTCTTGAGTTGGCAACCCAGCCAGTGCTGCCTTTCGATCCGGCGCTGCTGGTCGCCGAACTTGAGAGCCGTGCCGGGCAATTGGCACATCTCGACATCGGCATCGACCTCAAGTCGCTGGCCGTCGCTGCCGCCACGCTAAAGGGCAAGATTGCGCAGCTGCAGTTTCCTGCATCAGCAGCCTCGGATGATGAAGTGGCGCGACACAACGCAATCGTCATGCGCATGAGCCGCCAGTTGACCCCGCTGCTCAGCACAATTGGCGGCAAGTGGGAGCAGGATACATATGGCCGATCGGCGCTGACAACGTCGCTGCCTGGCTTGTTCGCCGCTGAGGCCATGGCCAATTTGCCTGCCGACAGTGAGACTTTTCGACTGAACTGGACGGAAGTCGCGCGACAGCGGAACAGGATATTCGATGGCTTGAACGATGCCATCCGCGAGGTGGATCTACACCTCGCTGGTGCTATTTCAGGCGCGATATAGGAACCCCCGAATGGTTGAACTGTCCGGGGTACTAATTGCCAAGCTGCAACAGGCCGTGGAAGCCAATTGGGATCGCCAGTTGGCATGGTTGCAGACGCTCGTGGCTTTTCCGAGCCGGCGTGGTGAAGAACTGGCATGCCAAGAGTGGATTGCAGCCGACTTCGCGACAAGAGGATGGACTGTGGACGCTTACAGGTTGAGCGAGATCGACTTCAGCCGATCTCCCGCTTCAGCCCCAGTCGTCGATACGAACTATGCCGACGCGTTGCAGGTCGTCGCTTCGATCAAGGCGGAGGAACAACTGGGACGCAGCCTGATCCTGCAGGGGCATGTCGACGTGGTTCCTGAAGGACCACATGACAGTTGGGCGTTCCCCCCGTACGAGCCGACGATCGTGGACGGCATGCTGCGCGGGCGCGGGGCGATGGACATGAAGTCGGGGGTCTCCGCAATGGTCTTCGCCATCGAGGCCATTCGGAGCGCCGGCTTCGCGCCAGCATCCGATATCCTGGTCCAGACCGTCACCGAGGAAGAGAGCACCGGAAATGGTGCACTCTCCACGCTGCTGCGCGGCTATCGGGCCGACGCAGTCTTCATCCCGGAATCCACCGAACAAATGCTGTTCCGCGGACATGTCGGCGTTATCTGGTTCCGCCTCCGCTGCCGGGGCGTCGCGGGTCATGCCAGCATGAGCAGGGCCGGCAGCAATTTCATTCTGTCGACGCTCGGTGTGCTGCAGGCGGTGGAAGCGCTGAATCGCGATTTCAATGTCGAAGCCATGACAAGCCCGCTTTGCGCCGGCATGCAGGACCCGATCAAGTTCAACGTCGGCGCAATCCGGGGTGGCGATTGGGCGAGTTCGTCGCCATCGTGGTGCGACGTAGACTGCCGGATCGGGTTTCCGCCGCAGATGGCCATCGCGGAAGCCCGGGCACGGATCGTCGCGGCAATCGAGCACGCCGCCGCCAAGGATCCACTGCTCGCCAGTTTCCCGCCCGATGTCGTGTGGACGGGCTTTCAGGCCGAACCTTACGTGCTCGAACCTGATACGCCTGCCGAAGTAAGCTTGCGCCGTGCCCACGAAATGGTGCTGGGCGCGCCCCTACACGAGCGCTTCACCGAAGGCGTCAACGACACGCGGGCCTATGGGCTGTATTTTGGCATCCCTGGCCTCTGCTATGGCGGGGACGGTGTCGGCTTGCATGGTCCCAACGAGGCGGTGAACCTCGCGGTGCTGAAGCAGACCACGGCGGTGATCGCGGCCTTCATTGCCGATTGGTGCAAACTGCGGCCACTTTGAAAGCACGCGATACGGCAAAATTCGACGGGTCGCTATGGCTACTGATGACAGCGCGTCAGTCGAATTCAGCTGGCCGGTTGACCGTATTCCAGCAGGTTTGCCTGCAGCCAGCTGACGAAGCGCTCGACAAAGCCGGATGGGCGGGCGGTAGCAGACACAACATAATAGCCGCCGAGCCGGATATTGGTCTGGAATAGTTCGACTAGTCGTCCCTTGGCCAAGTCGTCGGTGACCATGAAGCTAGTGGTCAGAGCTACGCCCTGACCCGCGAGCGCTGCGTCCAGGCTGAGGCCGGCGTCGGACAATCTAGGTCCGCGAAGGGGGCGAGAGAGGCGCACCCCCGCCGTCTCGAACCACTTCGTCCACTGCTTGTGGCTTTCCTCGTGGATAAGCGGCAGCAAAGCCAGTTGATCTGGTCGCTGCACATGCATATTGCCCGCCATCCAGTCCGGCGACGCAACCGGAAACATGCGGGGACGAACGAGCAGAGTGGCTCCGGCCGGCAATCGATCGGCGTCGCAGAACCCTATCTGCAGTGTGGCCTGATTTCGGCTGAAGTCTGGGGTGTCATCAGTGGCGCGCAGGACGAATTCGGTGTTTGTCAGTAGCGACTCAAGGGTTGAAAGTCGTGATGGAAGCCACCGTGTCGCGAGCCCCGGGACACACCAAATGCGGAAGGTCCTATTCACGCGCGTCGGGCGCAATTCTGCGGTCGTTTCCTCGATTAGACGAAAGGCCTTGGTGAGGCTGTTATAGAGTGTGGCGCCCTCGCTCGTTGTCGTCAGGCCGCGCGGTCCTGCCACCACAAGCTTCACATCGAACCAGTGCTCGAGGTTTCTGACATGGCGACTGACCACTGTGTGGCTGACGCCGATGTCAGTGGCAGCCTTGCGCATACTACCCACGCGCACCGCAGCCTCGAAGGCTCGAAGCATGATCAGTGGCGGCATGCTCAATCCTGCCGGCGAGGGTTCGATATTGAATGAAGGTTGCATCGTGTTTCTTGTCCCCCACCGGAAACTCTAGTGCACCACTGTGGTAGGATCAATCATCCTAGGAGCCCCAGAGTCCCGTAGCTAGACTGGCTGTGCACTAGGGAGAATTTTCAATGGCAAACGCAACTGGCCGACGCTTCATGGCGACACCCGGCCCTTCATCCATACCCGATCGGGTTCTTCAGGCAATGCATCGGGACGCGCCCAGTATCTACGAAGGCGAGATCGTAGAGGAGACCGAAAGGCTAGTTCCTCGTTTGCGGCGCATCGCCGGCACGGAAGGGGAGATTGCCATGTATGCCGCGAACGGCCACGGCGCATGGGAGGCTGCCCTGGTCAATACTTTGGGTCCCGGCGACCGGGCGCTCGCTCTCTACACCGGCGGCTTCACTCGGAACTGGGCGCAACTGGCTAAGGAACTCGGCCTCGAGGTCGTAGAACTCGACTTCGGGACCGCGGGTCCTATCGACGCCAACCGGATTGCCGACTACCTTCGAGGCGACTGCAGCATCCGTGCTGTTCTTATGGCGCACACCGATACATCGACATCGGTTCTGGCCGACGTCGGAGCAGTTCGTCACGCGATAGACGTTGCCGGCAGCACGGCACTGCTTATCGTCGACTGCATTGCAAGCTTCGGTTGCGATCGCCTGGAAATGGATAGCTGCGGTGTGGATGTTGTCATCACCGCCTCGCAGAAAGGCCTAATGGCGCCGCCTGGCATCAGCATGAACTTCTTTGGTCAGCGCGCAAGAGCAGCGCGGGCCAAACTTGATCGTGTCTCGCCCTACTGGGACTGGCAGAAGCGCGTGGGTTCCCAAGGTTATTACCAGATGTTCTTCGGGACCGCGCCCACGCATACCCTGTTCGGCCTTTGCGAGGCGACCAGAATGATCGAAGAGGAAGGGTTGGAGAATGTTTGGCATCGACACCAGGTAGTAGCCGCCTCTGTCCATGCCGCTGTCGCGTGCTGGGGCGTTGATGGACCATTGGCGCTGAACGTAGCGCTACCGTCGTCGCGTTCGACAGCGGTGACGACGGTTCGTTGCCCAGGTGTCGATGTAGCCAACCTGCGTCGACTTTGCGAGACGGCGTTCGGCGTCACGTTAGGAACCGGTTTCCCAATGTCCCCAGCCACCGTTTCCAGTGGTGAGCCCCACACCTTCCGTATTGGCCATATGGGGCACGTGAACACCCCCACCATCTTAGCGGTGCTCGGCAGCATTCAAACCGCGCTGGAGGTCGCCGGGATATCATACGGTCGTGGGGCGCTATCGGCGGCAGCCCACGTGCTGGCGGCGGGGTGGAGTAGTGGTGCTCCAAATGCACCGCTCCGGCGAGATTGAGCAATACCGCGACCACTGAAGGCAGGCCTATGTTCTCTCAGGTCCTTTTTGCGAGAGTGTCATGTCACAGAATGCTGCCCTTCAGGCGCGTCGCGTAAAGGCGATTCCCCGTGGGATCGCCAACGCTTTTCCAATATTCGCGGATCGCGCCGAAAACGCCGAACTGTGGGATGTCGACGGCAAGCGCTATATCGACTTTGCTGGGGGTATTGCGGTGCTCAATACTGGGCATCGCCACCCCGCCGTGATGGCGGCAGTCGAAGAGCAGATGCTCCGCTATACGCACACTGCGTTCCAGATTCTTCCGTATGAGCCCTATGTCGCGGTCTGCGAGCGGCTGAATGCTCTGGCGCCGATGCCGGGCGAGGTTAAGTCCATTCTGTTCTCGAGCGGCGCAGAAGCAGTAGAAAATGCAGTGAAGATCGCCCGCGCGTATACAGGACGAGCTGGTGTTGTCGCGTTCACTGGTGGCTTCCATGGCCGTACCAACTTCACCATGGGGCTGACCGGCAAGGTTGCCCCGTACCAGAGGAAGTTCGGCATTTCCCCGCCGGGAATTTTTCACGTGCCATTTCCGGCGGAAGCGCTCGGAGTGACTCCCGCCGACTCGTTAAAGGCGCTGGATTTCGTGTTCCGCGCCGATATCGATCCCAGCGACGTTGCCGCAATCATCATCGAGCCGGTTCAGGGCGAAGGCGGGTTCCTCCCCGCCCCGACTGAGTTTCTTGCCGCGCTGCGCGAGATCGCCGATCGCCATGGCATCGTGCTCATCGCCGATGAGATCCAGACGGGCTTTGCCCGCACCGGCAAGATGTTCGGCATCGAGCACTCGAATGTGCAGCCGGACCTGATGACCGTTGCCAAGTCCCTGGCGGGCGGTTTCCCCCTCTCGGGCGTGATCGGGCGCGCGAATATCATGGATGCGGCCGAACCTGGCGGGCTCGGCGGCACCTATGCCGGAAGCCCCATCGCCTGTGCCGCCGCGCTGGCGGTACTCGATGTGATCGAGAAAGAGGGGCTGGTCGATCGCGCCAACGTCATCGGCGAAAAGATTCGCACAGCGGTCAGCGCGGCGGCGACGCGCAACGACGTGGTCGGAATTGCCGGCCTGCGCGGACCGGGCGCGATGGTCGCGTTCGACATCGTCCGGGATGGTGCTCCCGATGCCGATGCCACCAAGCGGGTGATCCAGGCCGCTATTGCGGATGGTCTGATCCTTCTGTCCTGCGGCGTATATGGCAACACCATTCGCATCCTCAACCCACTCACCATTTCCGACGCGCTTCTGACGGAGGGCTTGGACAAGCTCACCGCAGCGCTCGTGGCGGCACGCTGGTAGAAGGGAGACAGACATGCGCTCACTCAACGACACCGGTGTGTTCCGGCACCAGGCTTTGATCGATGGGGTGTTCGTCGGTTCCGGCGATATCGAGGTCCGAAACCCGGCCAACGGGGAGCGGCTTGCGGCAGTTCCCAATTTCGGCGCCGGCGAGGCAGGGAGCGCCGTGGCGGCGGCGGCGCGTGCCTTTCCGGCCTGGTCCGCCCGCACGGCCAAGGATCGCGCGGCCATATTGCGGCGCTGGTTCGAACTCATGGTGGCCAATCGTCATGATCTGGCTGTCATCCTCACCTCCGAGCAGGGCAAGCCGCTTTTGGAGGCTCTTGGCGAGATTGACTACGCCGCGTCCTACGTGGAGTTCTACGCCGAGGAGGCCAAGCGCATCGCCGGTGAGGTGCTGCCCTCCCATCGTACGGATTCGCGAATTCTGGTATTGCGGCGGCCGGTCGGCGTCGTCGCCGCCATTACGCCCTGGAACTTCCCGGCCGCAATGATCACACGCAAGATCGCGCCGGCGCTGGCGGCGGGCTGCACAGTCGTCGTCAAGCCAGCTCCGGAGACCCCGCTCACCGCTCTGGCCCTGGCCGAACTGGCCCAGCGCGCGGGGTTCCCGCCTGGCGTCCTCAACATTCTGACCGGCGACCCCTTTGCGATCGGCAAGGTGCTGACGACGCATCCCGAGGTACGGCTCGTCGGCTTCACCGGCTCGACCGAGGTCGGCAGGATTCTGATGGCGCAGTCCGCCTCCACGGTGAAGAGGGTTGCGCTGGAACTGGGCGGCAATGCGCCGTTCATCGTCTTTGACGATGCGGATCTGGATGCGGCTGTCGAAGGCGCGATCCTGTCCAAGTACCGCAATATGGGGCAGACATGCGTGTGCACCAACCGCATCTACGTCCAGGGCTCGGTTCACGATGCGTTTGTCAACAAGCTGAGCCGACGAATAGCAGGGCTTAAGGTAGGTGACGGCTTCGAGGAAGGCGTCGCGCAGGGACCGCTGATCACCGAGGAGGCCGTGCTCAAGGTCGAACGTCACATCGCCGACGCTCTGAGCAAGGGTGCCCGGCTCGAAGTCGGCGGCGCCCGTCATGAACTGGGACGGACATTCTTCCAGCCCACGCTGCTGACCGGGGTCACCAGTGACATGGCCGTAGCGCACGAAGAAACTTTCGGCCCCGTGGCGCCGGTCTTCCGGTTTGAGACCGAAGCTGAGGTGATCGAAGCCGCCAACGCGACGGAAACCGGCCTCGCCGCCTACTTCTATGCGGGGAGTGCGGCGCGCATGTTCCGCGTCATGGAAGCCCTGGAATATGGCATGATCGGCGTCAATACCGGGCTTATTTCCACCGAACTTGCGCCTTTCGGCGGTGTCAAGCAGAGCGGCAATTCACGCGAGGGCTCGCATCACGGGATATTGGAATTCACCGAGTTGCGCTACGTGTGCATTGGCGGATTGCACTGAAGCCCGGAGGGGATCAGAGGGATTTGCCGATGGCGAACCGGTAGGAGTTGTCGATGTGCTCCATCGCAGCCGCCAACGCAGCTTCCTCGTCCCCGGACCGTATTGCCTCGAGGATGGCCAGGTGCTCCCCAGCGGTCCGCTTGTTGTCGCTCGCGGTCTCGCGGCTATATCCATAGGAAGCGACCCGAATTCTCAGCATCACCGTACGATAGATGTGCGAAACGAGTTCGTTGCCGAGCAGATCGATGATGTAGAAATGAATTTCCTTGTCCAGTAGATAGGACTTCTTCTGGATGTCGGCGATATCGCCCGCCTCGATGTTGGCACTGATCTCTTTCTGCCGTTCTATGAGTGCGTCTATCCGTTCGTGCTGGGAATTGGCAGCGGCAGCACGGATAGCGTCGCGCTCCAACGTCTTGCGCAGCGAGTAGGCGTTGTAGATAAACTTGATGTCCGTGTTGGCGATCAGCAGTCCACGATGACGCAGAGTGGTCAGCAGGCCGTCGGCCTCAAGACGCGGAATGGCCTCGCGGATGGCGGCGAGCGGGAATCCGACAAGATCCACCAGCTCCTTCTGCGTGATCGACTGGCCCGCGCGCAAAGTGCCACTCTCCAGCATGTCGATCAGCGCCTGGTAGGCAAGATGCCGGTTGGACTGCCTAGCCGATCTCATCGGTCGCATCTCTCCACTATTGAAAGCGTCAGTAGCGGCATGCCGCTACGCCCCCGAAGTGTCAATAACTGACCTCCAACATGTTGCCGGTTGTTAACGCTCCTTCTCGTGCGTTGAGCGAGTCGCTTCGCCGGCATCGGAATGGGTTAGCCGGCTTCCGGTGCTTCGACCGTCGGCAGTTTCTGCCTGAACCGCTCCGCGCCCGACACGAGGCTGTCGAGGATGGCCTCGATGGCGTAGAAGCGTTCGTGGATATCGCCAACCGCCGTGCGGCTCGAAATGTTCTTGAAAGTGCCGATGCGCTTGTGAAAGAGCTTAGCGAGCACGGGATATCCGAACGCCTCGGACAACGCCGCCATGGTCAGGAAGTCATGCAGCTCGTCGGCAAGCTCGACATGCCGCTGGCCATTCAGCAGGAGCCATTGGTAGAGATCCGGCACGAAGTTGTTCATCACGCCGCAGAAGCCCGGGGCGCCGGCGCGCATCGCGGCCAGCGAGATCGCTGCATTGGCATTGACGATCGACGCGCCGCTGCCTTCAAGCAGTTTCATACGACGCTTGACGACATCGAGATCGCAGGACACGTCCTTGATGAACCTCAACCTGCCGGTATCGCGCAGGTATGACAGTTCGTGGTCGGTGATCAGGCGGCGATATGGGGCGGGGCACTCGTAGAGGCCGATCGGCACATCGCCTGGCAGCGCATCCAGCAGCGCGCGCGCATGCGCGATGAAATGCTCGGTTCCCGCCCGGTTCACGTCGAGCCGGTTGGAAACCAGCACTAGGGCATCGGCTCCGGTTTCGCTCAACGCGATGAGTTCACGCTTCTGATCGTCAAGCGAGTCAGAGATATGGCCGGAGACCACCAGCGGAACGCGCCCGCGGACGATCTCGACGCTGGCCCTTGCCAGTTCGATCCGTTCGTCGAGGCTCAGGAAGAACATCTCACTAGACTGGCAGACGGCGAAGATCGCGTCTGCGCCGTTGGCAATGTACCACTCCAGCAGTCGCGCATAGCCCTCGTAGTCAATGCCGCCGGAGGCTTGGAATGGCGTAATTGCCACTGGGACGATTCCCTGTATCATCGGTAGGCTAAGCTCCGTGAAGAATGAAGACGGCATCGCGCCGTGCGGCTCAAAGCGGCCACTTCGCCGGCAAGCCGGCGTTAGGGCGAACGGGCGATCAGTGGCCATGGATTGGGTAGTTCCGCCGGCATCGGTACTTCGATGACAACCGGCCCGGATTGCTCGAAGCCCCACTTGAGTGCTTTCAGTAAAGCTTCAGGCGTGTCGACGCGGCGCGCTTGTGCGCCAAACGATTTGGCAAAGGCGACAAAATCGGGGTTGGTCAGTTTGGTGGCGATGGTTCGGCCGTGATGGTCGTTCTGTTGCATCCGCCGGACGTTCTGGAAGACACCGTCGACGAAAACGACTGTGACTACGGAAATCCGCTCGGCAACAGCGGCGGCCAGTTCGTTTGCGGTAAACATGAAGCCGCCATCGCCGACGATGCACACCACTGGCCTGTCGGGGGCGCCTATCTTTGCGCCAAGCGCTGTCGCGTATGCGAAGCCAAGGGTTCCCTGATAGCCGGGAGTCAATAGCGTGCGGGAGCGATGGACCGGCATCAGGCTGGTCGCGACGTATCCCACCTGAGTGTAGTCGACGACGGCTACGCCATCGTCGGGCAGCGCGGTGCGTATCGCGTCAATATACGACGCCTGCCAGGGCAGGTCGCGGCGCAACGCTTCCGAAGTCGCTCGCCGGGCCTCGACGATCTGTGCCATCCAGGCCGGCCGTTCGGTTTTCGACTGGGGCAGGTGCCTCAGCAGCGCGTCCAGCCAACGCGTGGCGTCGGCCTCCACGGCAAGCTCCGCCGGACGGCCGCGCCGGAGTTGGTCAGGGTCGATATCGACGCGAATCAACTTCTGGTTGGGGGGCGTTTGCCAGACACCGAAGGGCTCGTAGAAGCGCGTGCCGACGGCCAGGACGAGGTCGCAGTCGGCCCACACGAGCGCGGCCTCGGGCGCAGCCAGCGAAAGCACGCTAGCGCTGCCAATGATACCACGACCCTGCCGGTTTGCCGCAACAGGCATGGCAAGCGCATCCGCCACCCGCGCGATCTGCCCGGTCGCGGCCAGTGCACCGCCTCCGACGACCATCAGGGGACGCTGGGCGGCCGCCAGCATCCGAGCCGCTTCTGCAGCACTCGCTTCGGCGTGCGTGCCGGCAGCGGTGGGCCGGCAGGCCCTCGGTCCAGGCCCTTCAAACGGCGAGACCAGAATGTCGGGCGGAATTTCGAGGGCCACCGGACGAGTGCGCCCGGCTCTGAGTTTTTCGAAGGCTGCGAGCAACAGCTCCGCTGCCTGCTGCGGATCCGTGACGGTGGCAGCCCATTTTGTCAACCGGGCGACGATCTCGCTCTGTCCATCTATCTCATGCAGCGCGCCGTTGCCGCCGCCAATCAGGTGTGTGGCAATCTGCCCGATCAGGCCCAGGACGGGCGCACCGCACGCAAACGCCGTCGACAACGCGGCTGAGGCATTGAGAAATCCGGGGCCCGGCACAACGGCGAACACGCCCGGGCGACCGGTGGCTTGTGCATAGCCTAGCGCCATGTAGGCGACGCCCTGCTCGTGGCGGGAGGAAACCACCCTGATCCGGTCGCTGCGATCGTAGAGGGCGTTGAACAAGCCATCGAGTTGTATACCAGGCAGGCCGAAGACGACGTCAACGCCATTCTCGATGAGACCGTCGACGATGGCATGCGCCGCCGTTCTGGAAACCACGACATCGCCTGACATGGAGTGCCTCCGCTATCGCCTCGCGTCATGGACGCGCCGGCACGCCTTGAGTGCCGCCTTCATGCCAAGGCCTAATGTGAAGAAATGTCAGTTTCTTCCCGATCGCATGACGCACCGTATGTGTATGCGATTAGTAAGTCAAGTCTAACATGTTACCATCCATCCGTTTGTCATGAGCAGATCGGACATACGGACAGAGCCCCGTTCCGTAGGGCGGGGGGCGCTTGCGAAGGCGTACGTTACATCTGAGCGATCAGTAACATATTACAGTTGACACGGAAATGACGCATGGTACCGTTCGATGTCGCTTGGGCGCGCTCCGGAGGGAATTTCGTGATCGCCGACCTGTTGTCAGAGCTGTCCATGGAGCGCGTTGAGCGCGACACGCGCTATCTGGTCGACAACGCGCCGATGCGTCTCGCGGGCAGCGATGCGGAAGTCGTCGCCAATCGCTATGTCTGTCGGCAACTCGCGGATGCGGGCATCGCCTATGACGAGCAGTGGGTCGATGGCTACCTAAGCTTTCCCGGCAAAGCGTCGATTGAGCTGCTGGATGGGTCCGGACTGGTCATTGAGGCGTTCCCATTTGCGCAGGGGGCGCCGACTGCACCCGAGGGCGTGGAACTCGCCGTGGTGGATGCGGGGGCCGGTGGGCTCGCTAATTACGAAGGGCTCGGTGTCGCAGGCAAGGCTGCTTTGACCGAGCTGTCCTACTCGCCTCCGCGGCCGGAAAAGGTACGGATCGCCACTGGGCTGGGCGCGGTGGCGCATATCATCATCAACTGGGGCCTGCCCGAGCACGGCACGTTGCCGATGGGGACCTGCAAATCCGTCTGGGGCAATCCGACGCTCGAGACGATGAAGGACATGCCCGGCATTCCCTCCCTCGGTATCCGGCGCCGCGATGGCGATGTCCTGCGCGCGGCGCTGAGCCGCAATGCCAACCTCCGTCTCCGCATCAAGTCCGAAATCCGGAACGGCTGGGGCCGATTCATGCAGCCGGTGGCGACCATTCGTGGCGCAGTCGAGCCGGACAAATACATCCTGCTTGGTGGTCACGTGGACTCGTGGGGGGTGGGGGCCACCGATAATGCTGCCAACAACGCGCAACTGCTCGAGCTGGCCCGGTTCCTCCAGAAGCACAGGAGCCGACTGCGCCGCTCCGTGGTGTTTGCCTTCTGGTCTGCCCACGAGACAGGCATGATGGAAGGCTCGACCTGGTACCTCGACCGGTTCTGGGACGATGTGACCGACAATTGCGTCATGTATATCGGGATCGGCTCACACGCCTTAAGAGACGCGAGCGAGTTCGCCATCGAGGTCACACCCGAGGCGGCCGGCTTCTACGATGGCGTCGCCAGTCGGGTCGTTCCCGAACACGAGCGTTCGATCCGTCATATGAGGCGTGTCGGAGATCAGTCGTTCCTAGGGGCCGGCATTCCCAGCGCGGCGACCAATTTCGAACATACGCCGGCCATCAAGTCGGCGTGGAACAATGCGTCAATCGGCTGGTGGTACCACAGTGACGCCGACACCATCGACAAGGTCGATTTTGATCTCGTTCGCAAGGGTCTGGCCGCGACAGGCGAGGCGGTGTTCCGTCTGGCTCTCGATGCGGCGCTGCCATTCGACTTCGTTCCCGTCGCCCAGGACATTGCGCGGCGTGCATCTGAACTGGAAGGCGCCGGCATCGACGTAGGACTGGCCAGGATCGGGGCGCTGGCGGCCGATCTAGAGCGAAAATGCGCCCTGCTGAACAATGCCGGCCGGACGCTTGGCGCGGATCAGGTGCGGATGGCTGCGCACAACCTCATGCTGATGCGTCTGAGCCGCCTGCTCACCCCGATACTGAGCACCATTGGCGGCCGTTGGGATCAGGATCCGTACGGCTACAGCGCGCTGTCCACGTCGCTGCCGGGATTGTTTCCGATCGAAGAGATGGCGACCGCCGCTCCGGAAAGTGCGTTTAGCAAGTTGGCTTGGACTAATGTCGTCCGGCAGCGCAATCGTATCGTGGATGGGCTGCGTCAGGCCCATTCTGACC
The DNA here is from genome assembly GCA_041916695.1 of Devosia sp. GTDB lineage: Bacteria > Pseudomonadota > Alphaproteobacteria > Rhizobiales > Devosiaceae > Devosia_A. The sequence goes on from JAYRZA010000036.1 coordinate 30,693, forward strand.
TCGATGCGCATCTTGAGCCGGGGGGCTAGTTCGGATGGCGTTTCGCCGACCACCGGAAACGCTGCCACCGCCGACCGACCGGCTGGGCGAATTAGCTTCGGCTGGCGTGGGTCCAGAGGGGAATCTGCGTCCATCCGCTGGTATGCAATCGAAGGGAAACACAAATGAAATACGGTAAACGATTCAAAGTGGGAGGCGCGCTCATTGCCGGTCTCCTGGCTGCAACCTGCCTTGTCGGCGCCACAGCAGCCATCGCACAGGATATGCGCTTCGGTATCGAGCAGGAAATTACCACCCTTGATCCGGCCATCCAGGCCAACGGCTGGGACGCGGTGGCCAATGTGAACGTCTATGACAGCCTGGTCAGACCCCACACCGAGAAGGGGGTCATCTCCTCCGTTGCGGAGTCCTGGGATGTGTCCGAGGGCGGACTCGTCTACACTTTCCACCTCAAGCATGGGCTGAAGTTTCACGACGGCAGCGAAGTGAAGGCCGACGATGTCGCCTACTCGATGGTCCGGCAGTTGGCAATCAGCAGCGCGCTGCGCATCAACTTCCGGCTGGTCGATCCGAACCAGATCACCGTCGTCGACGACTATACCGTCAGCTTTGCGTTGACCGAGCCCAGCGCCGCCTTCCTTAAGGCCCTGGTGGTGCTCAAGATCATCAACAAAGATCTGATCACTGCCAATATCAAACCCGGCCAGTATGGGGACAATGGCGACTACGGCTCCGAGTTCCTGCTCGCCAACGACGCCGGATCCGGTCCCTACACGGCGGCACGCGGAGCCTCGGGCGACCGGCTGGTGCTGACCCGCTTCGACGACTATTCGCTGGGAGAATGGCAGGACGGCGCGCCCGCCACGGTCGACCTGATCACCATTCCTGAAAGCGTGACTATCGGGAATATGCTGCGCGGCGGCGAAGTCGATGTTGCGACATGGGCTCTGCCGGTGCAGGTGCAGAAGCAGATCGCGACAGACCAGCGCTTCGTCTACCAGGCCGATGCGCAGCCGGTGCCGTGGATCGTGGTGATGAACAATGCCCGCCCGCCGCTCGACGACGTACATGTTCGCCGTGCCATCGCTCATGCCTACGACAGCCAGACGGTGATCCAGCACATCGTCGGGGGCGGCAGCGAACTGCGTGGTCCGGTGGTGAAATCGCTGCTCAACACCTGCGATGGGGTAGCCGGCTATCCGTTCGACCTCGAGGCAGCCAAGGCCGAACTCGCGCAATCGAAATACTCTGCCACCGAGCTGGCCGGTTTCAAGATGAACATCGCGGCCGCAGCCAGCAGCGAGCGATTCAAGAATATTGCATTGATGCTGTCCACCAACCTCAAGAAGATTGGACTCGATGCTGAGGTGCAGGCGGTCCGATTCAGCGATATCGGCGGGCAGCAGACGTCGCCAGAGACCGCTTACGACTTCGTTGTGTTCTACTATGGGGGTTATCTGCCCGACGCCAGCGAGTCTCTTGACTACTGTCCGGCGTCAGCACTGATGGGACCAAATCGGCTTAACTGAGAGCCCAACCCAAAAAGAGTTGAGCAGTTTCAGCAGGTTGTGATTCAGTTCGGTTGCGAGACTGAACGGAGATCACGATGGCCTGGACCGAAACTGCCCGACGCCAGTATGGGCGACGCGGACGTCGCTATTCAAGTGATCTGACCGATCCGGAGTGGGCCATCATTGCGCCCCTGCTGCCGCCGGCGCGGCCTACAGGTCGTCCCAGAACTACAGATTTGCGGGCGGTAATGGACGCCGTTCTCTACATGGCCTCAAGCGGCTGCCAGTGGTGCCTGCTGCCTGGGGAGTTTCCGCCGCCATCGACGGTGCAGCGCTATTTCTATGCCTGGCGCGACAGCGGCCTGCTCGCCATCATCAACCATCATCTGGTGATGGCGGCCCGCGAACTCGAAGGGCGAGAGGCCTCACCCTCGGCCGGGGTAATCGACAGCCAGAGCGTGAAGACCACCGAAAGTGGCGGCATTCGGGGCTATGATGCCGGCAAGAAGATCAAGGGCCGCAAGCGCCATATCGTCACCGACACGCTCGGCCTCATGGTGGGGCTGGTTGTGCACAGCGCCGAGGTGCAGGATCGGGACGGTGCCGCCAGAGTGCTCCAGTCCATCCGCTCCAGCTTTCCCTGGCTGCGCCATGTGTTCGCCGATGGCGGCTATGCCGGACCCAAACTGCGCTGCGCACTGGCCAGGATCGGCGACTGGAAACTGCAGATCGTCAAACGCTCCGACATCGCCAAGGGCTTCGAACTGCTGCCGCGACGCTGGGTGGTCGAACGCACCTTTGCCTGGCTCGGGCGATGCCGACGGCTCGCCAAGGATTGGGAAAAATCCATCGCCAGCGCACAGGCATGGATCTTCATCGCCCACATCCGCGTCCTCACCAGACGCATCGCAAGGCTTTGCAATGGCTCATAGAGTTTTGAGTCGGGCTCTTAGCGGGGCGACTACTGTCGGCGACGTGCCACCCTACCGATCTAGCAAATAACAAGTGAGTATTTGTCTGACCGCCCAATTATCAGTACGTTTTCCTTGCTGCGGCCATGGACAATTTTCCATAGTGCCTTTGCCGAATCAATTCGTGGGGCGATTGTGGGACAATCCAGCATGCGGGCGGTGGTTGCCAGCGACGTTCCGGATGTGACGCAGGTCGTGCGCACCGATTTGCGGGCAATTTTGGTCCGCGCCGTCGCCCGGACAGGCTTGAGCCAAACTCGAGCGGCAAAGTTATGCGCGACTGACCAGCCGACGCTTTCGAAGGTCCTGTCGGGTCGCAGCGACAGCGTGAGCACCGATCAGTTGCTCCGATGGCTGACCCATCTAGGATGCGGGATCGAAATCACTGTTGAGGCTCCACGCGTCCAAGGTTCGGGTGCGATAAAGGCCAGTTTCCATGAATGAGCATGCTGCCTCCAGCACAGTCGCCCAAACGACCAAAAGCGGGCCGATCTATCTGGACCATCACGCCGCCACGCCCGTGGATCCTCGGGTGCTTCAGGTGGCGATCGAAATGATGGTCGGAGATTTCGGCAACGCCAATGGCGTCGAGAACATTCACGGCGAGCGTGCCGCACTGGCGGTGTCTCATGCCAAAGAGCTCGTCGCCTCGGCTCTTTCGGCCGAGCCTGACGACGTTCATTTCACGTCCGGTTCGACTGAAGCAATCCAGTTGGCCGTTGGTCATGCGATCGCGACCCACCCCGGTCCTTTGCGCGTTGCGGTGTCTCGCGTCGAGCATAAGGCGGTCATCGACACGGTTCTGCGGGCCGAACGGATGGGCTTGGTTCGGAGCTCTTGGATCGATGTTGACGACAAGGCCCGGCTCGATTGGTCGAGCTTTGACCGGGTGCTTTCGCAAGGTGTCGATCTGGTCTGCGTGATGGCTGCGAACAACGAGGTTGGAACCACCTATCCAGTGCAGCGGATCGCAAGCGCGTGCCACGCCCACGGAGCAGCTGTGTTGGTCGACGCCACACAGGCCGTGGGCCGCATGGCCCTCGAGCTCAGCAACGACATGCCCGACTATGTCGCCTTGAGCGGACACAAGCTCTATGGCCCGAAGGGGATTGGCGCTCTCCTCGCTCCGAAGTTTGATCGCTCGATGGCTTTTGGGCTGCAGGGCGCCCATAGCCCGACGCCCAACGTATCTGGCGCCGTGGCAATGGGCCGGGCCTGCCAGATCATGGAGCTTGAGGGGGTACACGAGAGCGCTCGCCTCGAACGCTTGCGCGATCACTTGCAGGAACGTCTCTTGGCTCTGGTGCCTCGACTCGTGGTCAACGGGGACTTGGCCAATCGCCTCCCCCATAACCTGCATGTTTCCATTCCGGGCGCACCCAACGACGTGGTGCTAGCAAGACTGCGGGGTAAGGTCTCCATCTCCACAGGCTCGGCATGCAACACAGGAGCGCAAGAGCCGTCTCACGTGTTGAGGGCGATGGGCCTGCCGGATGCGCAGCTGGAAAGCTGCCTGCGGATTGGCCTTGGCCGGAACAACGATATTGATGACGTCGAAACGGCCGCCACGCTGATCGCAAATGCCGCGAGCGACGTCCGAGCGAGTTTTTCTGGAGCAGACCATGTTTGATCTAGCCGTGACCGAGGCACACCCTGGCTACCGCTTTTCAGGGCACGAGACTTTTGCCTGTCGCTACGCATGGCTTCCCAAGGCCTACCGTGCGATCCAGACCCACCCGGGCATCTTCTTCAATGAAGACGCGGCCATGGTTGAATTGGGCATTGGCAAGAACATGGTCCGGTCGCTCCGTTTCTGGGTGGATGCCATGGGTGTGGCTCGGCCGGGCGCCGAGCGGATCCACGCCGCCACAGAATTGGGCGATGTGATCTTCGGAGAGGATGGGTGCGATCCGTTTCTCGAGGAAACAAGGACGCTTTGGCTGCTGCACTGGGCGCTATGCTCCGCAGCCGCACCAGCTTTGTTCGCCTGGAGTTATCTGTTGGGCTCGTGGCCCTATTCTGAGTTTTCCCGCTCAGAGGCGCTGGCGGCCTTCGTTAGGCAGTCCCAGCGTCTGGGCTACACCCACTCCGGTGTCACGTTGAGCCAGCATCTGGATGTATTTCTACATACCTACCAGTCCGCACGTGGCGCGCGCGTCGGCGTCGAGGACTCCCTCGACGGTCCGTTTGTTGAGTTGCGCCTGCTCCAACAAACGGGTGAGCGCCGCAACGATACTGGTCGGTGGGAACCCGTCCATGCGTTTCGCCGGGAGCCCAAACCGGAGATATCGAACGATCTCTTCGCCTATGCCGTCCTGGACTATTGGGATCGCGTAGCCCCTGCGGAAAAGACGATGCTGATTCGGACCATTGCTTCGGCGCCGGGTGCACCAGGACAGGCATTCAAACTACCCGAAGAAGACGTGCGATCGCGGTTGGAGGCGCTCTCCCGCGACGCTCATTACGGCTTCAGCTATCGCCCTTCCGCCATCCAAGGACTGTTGACGCGGGAGAGGAAGGTCACTGCGGACGTGAGAGCAGTTTATGAAAATAAGGCAATCCGCCATGGTTGAACGGGCCGAAACAAGAATAGCCGAGATTTTCTCGGCGCCGAGCCGGTTTCTGCGCTCCGTGCAGTTGGAAAAGGACTTCCTGGACCCTGCAGCTCTGGAAGGCTACATCGTCACACCCCCTATGGCGGACGCACTGCACCGGATACTCGAGAGCGTCCAGGACGGGTCAAGACGCCGGGCTTGGCGCGTCACGGGGGACTACGGGGTCGGCAAATCGAGCTTGGCCCTCGTCCTGGCGCGCATACTCAGCGACCCTGCCGCGAAAGACGCTCAACGCGTGTTGCAAGCAATTGATTGGGACCATGGTCCTGATCAACGGCGTTTTCTCCCGATCCTTGTCACTGGCAGTCGCGAGGGCATTCCTGCCGCTGTAGCGCGGGGGGTGCGGGAAAGCCTGGCACAGCAAGACAGCAGTGATCTCATCAATACGCGGCTGGAGGCAGGCCTTGCTGCCTGCGAAAACGAGGGGTCGGTTCGCGCACTCGAACAGCTGATTTCTCTACTGATCAAGCGCGCTTCAGAGCGCGGGCTTGGAGTACTTCTCGTTGTCGACGAACTGGGAAAATTGCTCGAATACGCGGCTATGCATCCAGACCACGAAGATGTCTTTGCGCTCCAACGTCTGGGCGAAATGGCGTCACGCAGTGGCGATCGACCCTTTCTCTTCGTCGGCATTTTGCACCAGGGGTTTCAGGCATATGCCGAGCGCCTGCCGCTAGCCCTCCGCCACGAATGGGACAAGGTGGCCGGGAGGTTCGAAGAGGTCGTCTTTGACCAGCCCCTGGTTCATACGGCGGCATTGATCACCGGAGCCCTTGGGGTCGACCAGCAAAAGCTATCCGATGACGTCAGGGCGCGTTGCGACGATGCGCTTGACGGCGCGGTTCGCATCGGCTGGCTGGCCGGGCGTGGCCTGTCTCTCGATCCTGCAAGCTTTTACCCTTTACATCCATCGCTATTGCCCGTGATGGTCCGCTTCTTTTCCCAATTTGGGCAAAGCGAGCGCTCCCTTTTCGGCTTTCTTCTGTCAAGCGAACCCATGGGCTTGCAGGCTTTCGCCGACGCCACGCCTATGGGTCACGGATGGTTCGACGTCTCACATTTCTATGACTATGTCCGCAGCTCATTTGGACACCGGCTGTCAGCTGCGAATTTCCAAAGTCAATGGCTCCGTATCGTCGCTACGATCGATGGCTGCGTTGACGCAACACCGCTCGAACTGAAGGTGCTCAAGACGGTTGGTATCTTGAACCTCTTGGATGTCGACGATCTTCTACCCACGACCAGGAGCGTCGCTGCCTGCCTGTCGATGTTCGCTCCCAGTGAGGTCAACGAAGCCATTGGGCGCTTAGGCCGATCAGGACGTTTGTTTGAGCGTGGCGGGACTGGAGCTTTCCGGCTCTGGCCGACTTCGAGCATTAATCTTCAGGGTGCGGTCGAAGCTGCCAAGCGGGCGGTTGGGACGGTTGAGGCCATCGGTCCTTCACTGAGCCGCCTTCTGGATGGGGAAATGGTGCTGGCCCGCCGGCACTATCTCGAGACCGGAACCATGCGGTATTTCGAACTGCGGTATGCGGCTGCGGAGGATGTTGCTTCGTGTGCGGCCAAGCCAACGGAGGCTGACGGCCTCATCATCTTGTCGCTCGCTGACCAAAAGGAACAGCAGAAATTCGCAAGGGATGCAGCCGTGGCGCCAGCGGTGGCCGGCGACCCAGCGATTCTCATTGGGCTCCTTCCTCCTGTCTGGCATCTCGCCGCGTATCTGCGCGATGTCGTCATCTGGCAATGGGTCGAGAGCAATACGCCCGACCTCGCAAACGATGATTTCGCTGCCGCCGAAGTGCAGCGTCAGATCACCCGTTCCCGCCAGGCCCTGCGAGGCCAGTTCGAAGAGCTGACGCGGGTTGGCGCAGGCGAAAGGGTGGAGTGGCTCTATCGAGGACGCGAGTTCGACACTGTCGGAAATCTGCCAAGAATCGTTTCCCAATTGTGCTCGGACCTCTACCCCCTGGCGCCGCGAGTGACCAACGAACTGGTCAACCGAAACGCCTTGAGCAGTGCTGCGGCGTCAGCTCGCATGCGGCTGATCGAGGGAATGTTCAACGCTGAAGGCAAGGCCCTTCTCGGCATCGACGAGCGAAAGGCGCCGCCTGAAAAGTCGATGTATCTGTCAGTTCTTCAGAGGGGCGCGTCGCATGTCGCCAAAGGTGACGGCTTTGTATTGCAGACCCCTCCCGAGTCCGATGATCCGCTCCATCTGCGGCCTAGCCTGATTAAAATCCTAAACCTCGTGCGAAAGGGCCGCGGTTGCCGCGTTCCGATTGCCGACATCCTTGCTACTCTGGCAGGCCGTCCTTACGGCGTGCGGAGCGGACTTGCTCCGATCCTGTTGGCGCTTGTTATCAAGGAACACGGGCACGAACTGGCTCTCTATGAGAACGGAACGTTCCTCCCGAAGTTCGGAGCGATGGAATTCCTGCGCCTGACAAAGGCGCCCCAGACGTTCGAGATTCAGCATTGCAGCGTTGAGGGCGTACGGTCGGATGTCTTTGTCAGGCTCGCCAGTCTTTTTGCCACGGGCGTCGAAGGTCGCCAGCCGGTACTACTCGACGTTGTCACCGAGCTTTGCCAGTTCGCGGCGAAACTCCCCGAATACACCCGCAGAGCCAAGGCGCTTTCTCCAACGACGCTCGCCGTACGCGATGCGCTACTCTCTGCACGTGAACCGGCCAGCTTGCTTTTCGCCGACTTGCCGCGCGCCTGTGGGCTGCCGGGTTTCGGCATCGACCAGGGCGGTGACGGCTCGATCGATGACTTCATCTCTCGCTTCACCGACGCCGTTTCTGAGCTGCAGAATACCTATGGCGAACTGATCCAGCGCATCGTCAGGGCAACCAGCCAGGCGATCGGTCAGGATCCGGCGCACTTCGACCGTGTCGCCCTGGCATCTCGCGCGGCGCGCGTTTCCCTGGCCGCGCGGGAGCCCCGTCTGCGTGCCTTTGCTTTACGCTTGCGGGATCCAGCTCTGCACGATGAGGCGTGGGCGGAGTCCTTGGCGAGCTTTGTCGTTGCCAAACCACCGAGCCGTTGGCTGCCTGGCGATGAGGTCCGCTTCACCGAGGAAATCGGAGCATTGGCGGAGGTTTTTGCAAGGGTCGAGAGCACGATATTCTCGTCATCGGAGGACCGTCCCGCCGTAGACGCGATACGATTGAACCTCACCAGGGGCGATGGCCGCGACCTTGTCCGAGTGCTGCACCCGGTCTCGCTCGATGACGGCGACCAGGAGGCGATGCAGGCTTTGGCAAAACGACTGCCGCAGGGAGAGACCCAGCGTATCCAAATATTGGCAAATCTGCTGTGGCATGAACTTGAACGCGTCCGACAGGCGTCGTCCGAGGAGCCCGGAGCAGTCGAGGCTCCCGACGAGAGGCTTACCCGTGACCACTAATTACGCTCATCCGCTATCATACACCTTGGGCGCAGAGCCACCGCGGCACATATTAAGCCTGTCTGGAGGGAAGGATAGCGCTGCGCTCGCCATCTACTTGCGCGACCGCGTGCCGGAGATCGTCTGGAAGCGATCTTGGGCAAGCCGATCGTCCGGACCACGCCAGTGGACAGCTTCGATCATTGGCTGACTGTCTATCGAGGCATGCTGCCGTCGAACCATCGGCGGTGGTGCACAAAGATGCTCAAGCTGAAGCCGTTCGAGGCCTATGTCGGAGATGGTCCGGTCATCAACTATGTGGGCCTCCGTGCCGACGAGAACCGGACCGGATATATCAGCACCAAGCCCAATATCCTGGCGGTCTATCCATTTCAGGACGACGGCCTCGTCCGCGCTGACATCATGCGCATCCTAGAGGAGTCAGGCCTGGGGCTTCCGCCTTATATGGACTGGGGTCGCTCGAGGTCGGGATGCTACTTCTGCTTTTACCAGCAGAAGATCGAATGGGTGCGGTTACTGGAGACCCATCCGAGCTATTTTGAACTCGCTCAGGCGTATGAGGAAAAGGCTGTTCAATTCGGCGAGCAGTTCTTCTGGTGCCAGAACGAGCCTTTGCGAGAGCTGGCAAAGCCCGAACGGGTGGCAAAGATCAAGGCGGATTGGGAAAAGGCTCAGGCGCGAAAAAAAGCCAACCGCAAGGCACTGTCCCTCGTCGAAACCTTGGGAGGCCTTGAGGTCGAGGACGACAGCCATCTTCGAGATGGTTGCCTCGTCTGTTCGATCTAGCGGGGCGGTTTGGTGAATGAACCGACAAGTAGGTTGAAGGTGCCGGGGGGCGGAGTGCATGGACGGACTGGGGAGCCGCTGGGTCAGGTTCATCAAGCAATATGGGCCGATTTCGCGAAACGATAATATGTATGACGAGCAGATTCGGCGCTCGGCCCGTCGTTACGAGGTCGAGCCGCTGGACTTCGTCCACCCGCTCGAGACCGAGCTTTTCGCGTCGGTCTCAAGCGATGCCGACAACGCTCGAACGATAATACTCACCGGGACCGCAGGGGACGGCAAAAGCCGACTCTGCGGACGGCTCTGGACTGAACTGGGCGGTGACGCCGGGGAATGGACAGCGAACGAAATCTACCAAGAGATCGTGGCCGAGGTCGGCGGCCGTGCCCGTACTGTGGGCATCATTCGGGACCTGACAGCGTTGCCAGCGAGTGGGACTTATGGCCGCTGGGTTGGAAAACCCGCGCTGCTCGAAGCCATCAATCGTAGTTTTTTCGAATCTGACCCGGACAACATTTTCGTCATCGCGGCCAATGATGGACAGTTGCTCGATACCTGGCGGCGCGCCGCTCACGTGCCACTCTCAAGTGAAGGGCACGCCCTTCTCGAAGCTCGTTTGGTCGACGCCCGGCCAGCGAGCCAGGGTGAGGTTGCTTTTTTCAACCTTAGCACGGTCTCTTGCGCGACCATTCTGGACCTGACCCTTGACGCAGTCGTCGAGCATCCAGGTTGGCAGGCCGCCTACGCGGAGGCTGAAGCCGATGGCTTCTTCTCGGCGGCCTGTCCCATTCGTCGCAATTTCGAGATTCTTTCGTCGCCACGCTTCCGGGGGCGATTGCGGCAGCTGTTCGAATTGATGGACCTCAACGAGCTGCACACCCCGATCAGGCGCGTGCTGCTCCTGATCTCCAACATGCTGTTGGGGCACCCTGATGCCAAAGACAAGCTGATGTCGCCGGCCGATATCAGGCCATTGCTGCGGTCTGGAAAGGCCCATGCCGGGGACATTTTTCAGAATCTATTTGGGGCGAACCTGTCCGACGCCCGTCGCGAAAGTCTGGAGATTTTTGAGTTTCTCAATCGCTTCGGCATAGGAGACGAAACCACCAACAGGATCGACAACGTTCTCGTCTTCGGACCTTCTGACGAGACCCTGCGACCATATTACGTCAATCTCGTTGAAAGTGCCTTCTCCGCCCAGGCACTCGACGAGTTGTCGGCGTTGCGAAACGACTATCTTGAACGGCCCGACGCAACGCATGAGGGCGAGCATCCATTCCTGGCTAGCCTGCAGGCGCAGCGGCGGGCAATCTTCTTCCAGATTCCGGACGACCAGTCCGAAGAGTTGCGTCTTTGGGACCTGACTGTTTTCCGTCACGCCGGCGAATTCCTGCGCGAGGTTGTCACGCCTCTGAACAACAATGGGCGCGTCGGCCGCGCCATCCTGGGGCGCTTGGTCAACGGCCTCAATCGCATCTTTACCGGCATGCTGGTGACCACGGACCGCGAATTGCTCATAGCGGCGGGTCTTTCAGGTTCAGCCGCGGGGCTCAGTCAGATCCTGGTGGAGCGGATCAGCGTGACGCCCCGCCGTCACGAGAAGGTAGAGCTTCGCTCAGGCACTTTGCCGATGCTGATCGTCGAGATCGATAGCGGCGTTGAGGTGCGGCTTGAGCTCAACCTGGTTCGATACGAGTTCCTGATGAGAGTTGCAGGCGGTGCGCTACCAGGCAGCTTCTCCAAAGAATGCCACGAAGACATCCTTGCCTTCAAAAGCACGATACTGGCCGCTCTGGCGCGATCCCGCCCGCCCCAGGAGTCAACCGATCTCAGCTTCAGGATACTCAGCCTCAATAGCGCGGGTGAGCCGGTCGACGACGTTATTGAGGTGATCCATGCTTGACACCCTACCCCCACCCCCCAGGAACGATCATCCCAACAATGACATGTGGATCGACGAACAGATCTGGGGGCATCGACTTTGGGACACCACCAATCCCTGGCTGATCTTCCTCGAGCTGTTGGGTGTCGCGGAGGCTAAGCAACGCGATCGGTCGTTGTTCGATGACGGCGGCCAGCCCTATCCACTTCGCTTCAAGCCGGCACAGCGCATGTATGTGCGCAACATTCTTTACAACAACGAACCGCTGCTGCGGATCGCCGACGAAGGTCTGGCCGATGGCGCCGCGTGGGAGAAGTGGCTGACGGCCATGGCAGAGCGGGCGCAGGCTGTGCCAGTGCGCGACTTCTCCTACCTGCGGAAGCGATTCAGCTCGTTCTCTGACTTCGTCGCCATGGTGTCGATGCTTCGCGGCACGACGATCGAGAACGGGTCCAACAAGCGATGGTCGTCGCGCTTTGTGTTCCCATTCGGTCGGCACGCTCTCTATGAGGACCTCAACGTCAAGAACAACTCCGCCTCGCGCGAGTACATCAATTTCGGGCTTCCGGGCGAACTGGTCTATCAGATGCTCTGCCGGTCAGGACGAGCGCCGGAGTTAGCGCCGGAGATCGCGAAGATGCTGGATGGCGATCCCTGCGATCAGCTGTTGGGTTTGCTCGAGCCTGACTATGAGGAGGACAAGTCCACCCGCGGTAACAGCTATCTACCCTACGCCAGCCATCAGACCTTTGAGGATTTGGCGGAGGATTGGCTGGCGCTGCTTCGGGGCCCCCTTCCCCGGTTTGATACTTACCCTCATCTGGCGTCCCTGACTTGCCTCCATCTGCTGCGATACCAATTGCTCGTGGCTGCTGACTATTGCTTCGCCGGCAAGCCGCACTTCATTTGCGAGGTGTTGGCTCCGCGTCGTACGCCCGTGCGCGAGCTCTCGATCTCCAATTTCCAGATGAATGATACGCTGCCGTCGCGAGCGGTAGACGCCTACATCGATGCGATTGGCCGTAGTGAGGAATGGCAGCGTAGCCAGAGCGGCGAGATGCCGTTCGCCGACTGCAGAAGGCTGCTGGTAGATGCGGTCCGTTGGCCGGGCGAAGACGACTACAGCGGACCGACAGACGCAAACGCACTCTTGGTCGATCTCAAGCGGGCTGCGCAGGCCAGGCACCGACAGCACGTTGCGGCCGTTCACCGGTCATACGGAGCTGCTTGCGGCCTGGTGTCCAGGCGCGGCACCAACCAGTTGCGTTATGCCCCTACGGACGCTTTGCTGAAGTCGCTGATCCTCGCCAACGTCGCAACTCGGATGGACTACAGCGAGTTCCTCGAACTTCTCTACCAACGCTATGGCCTGGTGATTGGAGAGCGGGAAGCGGTTCAGGTCCTCACAGACGATGAATTTGACCGGAAGTCTTTCCAGCTGAATTCGGCGCGACTGGAACGGCGCCTCCGCACCCTCGGAATGCTCCGACGACTCTCGGACGCCTGCGCATATGTCGAAAACCCCCTCTCCCTCAGAATGTGACGGCGACGATGGATATTCACGAACTGATTGGGACGGTGGCCTGTTCAATCCTCAAGGAAGAGCTGAGCGATCACACGGCCCAGGCAGGGACGGCACGCTTCCTGCTAGACGGACTCAGCGTTGCACAAACCGTGGCCGTCACCAGAGCAGTACTGGCAGACGCGTTCTTGACCGAGCGTGTCGAAATCAAGCTGCCAAAGGCACTTTTTGAAGGGCACGCCCTTCCTGACACCATTCTCACAGAGCGCAACGCCACGTTCTATCGCAGCGCTGACTGCGACAAGCTCGCCTTTCTGATCACCAATGCGACCGCCGAAGAAGGACAGGCTGAGGATATGTCCCTTCATGAAGTGACGCCCGTGGGATCGGCGCAGTTGATGGAGAGACTGCCTGCCTGGGTTTCAGCGGCGAGCGCAGGCCTGGCCCTGACCGACGACGCAAGGGTTCAATGGGAAAAGTCTTTGGCTGGACTGGTTCAGGTAGGGTCCACCGCACTTGAGCGGTTTGCCCGCTACGTTGTGTCCACGCGCGAGGCTGTCATTGACGAAGGATATCCGATCGTAGAGGCCTTAGGTTACGCGCTCCCGGCGTTGCAGCTGCCGCGCGACCCCGCCGCCTTTGCCGGCATTAAGGATCGCTCGCGGCGCCATCCTTCGGCGTGGCGACGCGAATTCGTCGGACTGCGCCGCAAGCGCCACCCGTATCTCCTCAAGCAAAATCCCAATCAGATCGTCATCTCCGAGACTGAACTCCGGGATGCATATGAGAAGGCGCGTGACGTCATCCCGGTGCTAGTGCATCCGGTCGTCGAGCTCTTCATCGAAAGCCGGCCGGGCTGGAACTCAAGCTCGGAGGCCTTGGCTAATTGTCAGTGGGAACACATCAAGCCGCTGTTCGAAGGTCTCGCTCGAGAGAAAGCCAACCTCGGGCAGGATACGCAGCGATTTTATTCTGAGGGCCCGCCTGACCTGTTGTCGGCTGACGACGAAGAGTATCTGGAACTCCTGGTCAAACGAAAGACGACGAGCGCGCCCGAAGAGGAAGATGTCGCGTTCTATGATCGTCATCGCGACGAGATCCGCGAAGACCGCAAGCTCAAGTCCTCCTGGGACAAGTTCATTTTCGGACGCCCTCTTGAGACCGACGAATTCCTCTCGGGGCTCGCTCAGATGATGGAAACCCTCAATGCCCGTTCGAACGCAGGCGTCCGGCGGCATCTGACGATCAGGTGCGATAGCGCCACCAAGAGGGATCTTCGCAACCTGAACACTGAAGCGGGTCTTTTCTTCTCGCTGCGTTATGCCGGTCTTCAAAAGCTGCTGGGATCGGGTGTGACGATCGAGTTTGGCTCTTTGATGGATTATCCGGCCGTGCTTCAGGGCTGGAGAGACAGCAAGGACAAGTCCGCCGCCAATCGGTCCGTTGCAAAGGCCGCCCTTCAATTGCGCTTCCAATTGGAGTTGGAAACCATCGATTTTGACGGAGGCACCTCGATCGCCTCAGCTCAGCTCATCTGGAAATACCGGGCCGACGTGATTTCCTCCCAGCTGGCTGACGATTGGGAGCGCCTGAGCCAGCACCCGTTCGTCGCGCTCCGATGCGGAAGAGAGCCCGGAACGTCGGGCCGCCGTCCGGGGTCAATCGATCTTTCGGACGTGCGAACTCTGGTCCCAGGGTATGATCGCGATCGAGGCTCGCTTGTCCCTACTTATCGGCGGGAACGTGATCTTGGAGTCATCTGGAAGACCAATCTCAAGACCGCAATGGACCAGAGTCTTGTCGGGGAGGACGGCGCCGGAGAGTTGCGGGCGCTTTTTGAGGCATTTCGAGAGCAGTACGAAGACGCGATCACTGGGTTTCGGCAAGACGGGGCGCTAAACGCGGCATGCCGCGAACAGGCAAGCGCCTATGCCGACCTGCTCGATGCCGTCCGAAAGCACGCTCCGGGAGATCGGAACAAGGAGCTTTTGCTTCGCCCTCTCTTGGAATTGGGTCAGGCGCCCGTCGGCGATGGTGCTGCCGCTGCTATAGTCGCACCCTGGCACCCCTTGCGTTTAGCGGCGGTGTGGCGAAAGGCACACCTCGTGCAAGAGGTCGTGCGCAGCGTGATTGATCGGCCGGGGGGCCTCGAAGGCGATACGAAACTGTTCTTTCGCGATCTGGCGGAAGATATGCGTCACGTCTTCTACCCCGAAGTTGTCGTTTCCTGGACGGGACGCAAGCCCGAACTTTTAGCCCTGGTCGATTCCCAAGGGGACTATTCGCTTCACGAGAAGCCGGTCCTGGAGGGGGAAGGCGCCGAGACAAACGATGATGCGACTGCCGGCAGCAATTGCCTTCTTGATCTGACGCAGCGCTATCTGAACCTACACCCCCACGAGCGCGCGAACATGTCGCTCGTGCTCTACAATTGCGACTCGGCTCGTCTTCCCCAGCAGATCGTAGAGGGTCTTGGGGACCTCAATGATGACGACGACATGCGATGCCAGGTCATGCTGCGGCACACTGACGGAGAGCGTCTGCGGGATATCTACCGGTCTATCCTGACGAACGCCAACAACTCGCCAGAGGTGCTAGCGGCGTCCGAAGTCACCCAAGACTTCATGGCGCGGTTGCGCATCAGCGTGATCGCCGATCAAGCACCGCCACCCGATGCCCGCGATGGGCGTCCTTATGACATCGTGTTCAGCCAGGATGTGATCTCCAGGCATGCCTCGGTCGAGTGGTACCGCGAGTCGGCCGAACCTGCCGATATCGCTACGCTGCTCCCCGCGCGATGGTCACGGCGGAGGCCAGGGGCGATGGATGATCTGAAATCCTGCGTCTACCTCTGCTCGCCCGTTCAAAGTCGCGAAGGATGGGCGCATTTGTCAGCCCTAACGGCCTTCATGAAGAGCGATGAGGGGGACCACGATGGAAAGCGGCTCCTGCCAGTGCGGCAACTGGATTTCCGGGACGCACGGACGGCCCGGATTTTCGAAGAGACGCACGACCTGGGGGCTTGGGTAGTCAATTTCGACGAGCTTCTTGATCGCCGGCAATTGCAGAACCAAAGCGTCCGGGTGATCCGCTACAAGCAATCATCGACCCAGGGGCGCAACGTCGTCATTTCCTCTCGCGCGCCACTCAACCTGCTCCATGCAATGGTCCGGCGCCGGCTCGAAGAGCTTCAGTTGGCGATGACTGCCGAAGAGATCAACGTGCTCTCTGAGCGGTTCATCGCCGACGCCAATGACATTTCTGGCGATATCGTCCTACGCGCAGCGAAACGCGGTGAGGCTGCCGGAGAGCTTATCGGCGTCGTTCTCAGTCGATTCCTAGCGCGTCAATCGCTGGAATCCGACCGGTTGGCGGGATGGTATTTCCTGGACGACTATGCGAGCTGGCTCGGCGCTCGCGAGGAGACACAGGCCGATATTCTTGCTCTCTCGCCGGCGCTGGATGAAGCCGGCCAACTTGTGCTCCGAATTATCGTCACGGAGGCCAAGTATGTCGATGCGGTCTCCTATTCGCCGAAGCGCAAAGAATCAGAGAAGCAACTCCGCGACACCGTCCGTCGCATAATTGACGCGACCACAGAGCCGGACCGCATGGATCGCGACTCTTGGCTTTCGCGATTGGGCGACCTGCTGCTTGATGGAATTCAGGTGCCGGCATCGAGCAGTGTGCCGCTCACAGAGTGGCGCCGACTGGTGCGCGATGGTGTCGCCAAGATCGAGATTCTGGGGTTCAGCCATGTCTTTGTGCCGACTGCACTTGATGGCGGATCAGTCACCGACTTCAACGAAGTCGCCGGAGTTCCTGCGAGCCGCCAGATGGTGTTCGGTCGGGCCGAGCTGAAGGCCCTGCTCGGCGTCTATGCAGCAAATGGAAGCACTCACGAGCTGCTCACCTCAATTGATCCGATTTACGGGAGAATGCCGTCCCCGCACGGGGGCTCGACCGGGGCAGGCAAGCAGAATGCGTCTGAGGCGACGCCACCAGCCCCGACCGCCCTCAAGGGCGAAGAGCCTGCAGCTAGGATGCCTCAACCATTGGTGGAGGAGGAGATCGCAGCCCCAGCCTCCGCCCACTCCACTGCCGACGGGACTGTCGCATCCGTCATCGAACGCCACGTCAGCTCAGCAGGCCGAGCTAACACGGAGGCGGATGAAAAATGGCTGGCCAACACTGCCCTCATGACGCGGAGCGCATTGCAGCAGCTTGGCTTTCAGGCAAAGCTCATCGATCAGAAGCTGACGCCTAATGCTGCAATACTACGGTTCAGCGGAAGCGCCAGCATCACAGTCGAGCAGGTGTTGAAGCGCCGCTCGGAGCTCCTGACGACGCACAAACTCGACATCATTTCCGTCCGGCCCGAACCAGGCGCAATAGCGATCTATGTCGCCCGGACGCAACGAGAGATCGTCGACATCCATAGCCTATGGCAACGCTGGAATCCCAAAGTCTCGCCGACAGGTGCCCAGAACATTCTGGTAGGCGTGCGCGAGGACGACAACGAGCTGTTCTTTTTGTCGCCTAGCCAGCGGCACGCACCGCACACCCTGATCGCCGGCAGCACGGGTTCAGGCAAGTCGGTGCTGATGCAGTCGATCATTCTGGGAATTGCAGCGACGAACCACCCACGCCACGCCAGAATTGTTCTCATCGATCCAAAGCAGGGCGTGGACTATTTTGCGTTTGACGCCCTGCCTCACCTGGACGGAGGGATCATCGATCAGCAGGAAACGGCTGTCGATCGCCTGGAGGGTCTCGTCCAAGAGATGGACAACCGATATCGCCTGTTCAAGGAAGCACGCGCTCCCAACATCACCACCTACAACGCCAAGGTCGCTCCAGCAGATGTGTTGCCGACCTATTGGGTGATCCACGACGAATTTGCCGAGTGGATGCTGACCGATGAGTATCGTGCCGCTGTCACCTCGACGGTCGGGCGGCTGGGAGTGAAGGCTCGAGCGGCCGGCATCCACCTCATCTTCGCCGCGCAAAGGCCCGAAGCAAACGTCATGCCAATGCAGCTGCGATCCCAGCTAGGCAACCGGCTCATCCTGCGCGTGGATTCCGAGGGTACCTCAGAGATCGCGCTCGGGGAGCGCGGGGCAGAAAGACTTCTCGGAAAGGGACATATGATCATCCGCGCAGAAGGCGAGCAAGGATTGATCTACGCCCAGGTCCCGTTTGCTTCGGAAGTGTTCATCGGGAAAGTGGTAGAGGCACTGCAATCCCAAAATCACACAGGCTGATTGGATCTGAAGAGGCTATTACCGCGGTAGGCTATTTGCGGCAGGAGCTCACCCTCACTGACAGGTGTTCCGAACAGCCTGCTGTTAGATTCGCCGAACTATGGCCCCAATCGGCGACCGGCCTATTATCGCTTCGATTTCTATCTTCTAGCGTCTAGTCGCACTTGTCATTCATATGCTTCAAAGGCCAGTCAATCGAGTTTGGGGTCGATGCCTGATTTCCGTCCTTCATCACAAGCAACGTTCAATCAAATTAAGGGTAACCTGACCGACCGCTATGCTTCGGGCCTTCCGGTGCTGAAGGAGCTGATTCAGAATGCTGAGGATGCCCAGGCGACACTGGTGCGCTTTCAGTCTCATCCTGGCTGGCCGGAAGCGGTCAATCCTCTCCTTCGAGTCCCAGGGCTGATCGTAGTCAACGACGGTCGATTCACCGTTCATGACGGCGAAGGCATTATGTCATTCGCCGACAGCCGAAAGGGGGGCGATGTCGCCTCAATCGGCCGCTTCGGCGTCGGTCAGAAGGCGGTATTCCATCTTTGTGATGCCTTCATTGTTCACGCGTTTGGACACGACATCCCATTCTCAAATGTAGCGAACCCGTGCCTGAACGTAATCGAGGGCAGTCGCGCAAGAGAATGGGACGACCTCGGCGCCGCGGACGTCCGGCTGCTTGAGACCCAGGTCACGGATTTGTCCCGCGGGGTCCTGCTCTGGCTGCCGTTGCGGCGAGATGACATTTTGCCGGCCCCAAGACTATCTTTCACGGATGCTCGACCAAGCGCGAGCGCGTTGATTGACGAACTAGGCCGCCATTCGTCTGACCTCTGCCTGATATTGGCCGCTATGCGCTATCTCGACCGGATCGAGGCCGTACGAAACGGAACGCCAGCGCTAGGCATCGCCCGTGCTGATGGGTCGGTACGAATGGACGGCCCATCGTCAGATAGCGCGACCCTTGCCCCCTTCACTCGACAGTTTGCCGGGCAGATTGGGACGGAGGACGGCAAGATGCTCCGGTATGTTGGTGCCGAAGTGCTCGGTTCGGCACCACGTCTCACCGCGCTAAAGGATGGACCAGATTGGCCCCAGGTGCCGATCTTCACATCACAGGGGCGGGAGATCCGGCCAGAGAAGGCAGAACCGCACGGCGCGGTTGTCATGGTCGGCGGACCCACCATCGACCCGCCCCAGCTGTGCATCGACTGGGGTGTATTTCTACCGATCGGCAAGCCCGCGTGCATTGCGCTGTCGCCTGGCACACCCTCGTTGCAGATGCTGCTGCATGGCTACTTCTTCCTGGATTCCGGGCGGCGACACCTCTTGGGACTGGAGGCAAATCAACCGGTTTCAGGGACAGCCATACATGCCGACTGGAACCGTGCCCTAAGGGACGAGCTTATCCTGCCGTGCCTGCCGGAGCTGCTGCACAGTGCACTTTCGCAGGGCCTTCTTACTTCCGCGCAACTTGCTGATGTTGTCGAGGGGTTACGACGGCATGCAGTTGTGCTGGACTTCCCGGACCGAGTTGCCGCGCACCGTTTGTGTTTCGGCGTGCAAGTTTGACCCCGTTCGGTTGGGGATCGGCGTGCAAAATTGACCCCCTGACCGTCGCGGTCAGACTGCCTGTTCCGGAAGCGGACGGGCGGGTGGGGGATGAAGGGCGTGG
>JAYRZA010000037.1:0-47637 GCA_041916695.1 Devosia sp.
AACCCCAACCCGCTGATCCAACCCGGCTGCGCAACCCGACCAGCTTCGTCGGGTCGGATCAGCTCAGCGTCGTCAGGGGGTCAATATTGCACGCCGATCGGGGGTCAATCTTCAACGCCGTTTGACACTCAAGGAATGGTTCGAGGCCTGGGAGGCTGATAGCCTTCTATTCTTGGCCTCGGTATGCCGGTTTCGGTGGTGCACGCTGGATGGGAAGTCGATAGACGAGCGCACCCTAACGTTCTCGGCTTGGGACGCGGTGGACTGTAGGGTCGCGCACCAGTCGATTGATCATGTGGTACGCAGGCAGGTAGACGGTCCGGACGATAGCTGGACAGTCTGGCGCGCTACAGTGACTGTCCCCCCTCACCTCCACCCCGCGCACAAGGCGCGGAGTGATTTCACGGACATCTCAGTCGCAATCGCAAAAGGCGACAGTGCTTCTGGGCTGTTCATAGGCTTCCGCTCGCAAGTGCCGTTGTCGGTGCCCTTTTCGATCGATGCACAGTTCGATCCGAGCACCTCGCGCGAAGCCATCATCGAAAATCCGTGGAACAACTGGCTCATCGACCGGGTCGGTGAGGTATTAGCTACGATTGCTGCCGAGCAGCTAAGGACAAGCCCGATAACAGGCTGGAGCCTGGCGCCCCTGGAATCGGAAACAGTCGGCAAGGCGGATGATCGTTGGCTTTCTGGACGGTTTGCCGGTGCGTTTTCTGAAGTGCGTGATTGGTTGGCGAAGCATGCTTGCGTCACCATTCACAAGGCGGCAGTGCCTCTAGACCGGGTGGTCTACGAGGAAGATTACTTCACCAATGTCCTGGACGGTTCGGACCTGGAGCAACTGGAGCCAGAATGCACAGCGCTTCCGGCGGAGCACCGTGACGATGAAGACCGCTGGCGGAAGGTCCTCAATGTTCTCGACGTATCGCCTCTAATCGACGCAGGCGCGTTGCTCGAAGCCCTGGCGAAAGGTCAGTTCTCAGGCAAGGCTCCAGTATGGTGCGTGGCAGTGGCGTGCCGCCTGGTGCAAAATCATCCTGACGATGAGCTGTTCGATACGCCATTCTTGCTCACAGATGATCTGCGTATCGTCAGTTGTAGGGAAGCGGATGAGTCGCAAAAGCCGCTAGTCTACGATGCCGCTCCTTCCCCCTTTGCGATGCGGTGGCGGCTCTTGGATCGCCTACACCCCGCTTTCGGACAGAGCGAAGATGGCAAGGAGGTGATCGGCTGGCTTTCTGCCAATGCCGCCTTCACAAGCCATCTGGAGCCTGAGATCGAGCTTGCGGCCTTTGCTGAGCATTTCGCCGACAAACGAATCGAAATCACAGATGAGGAGTTGCGCGAGCTTCGGGACGGTTTCGATAGCGTGTCGGACAGAAGGGCAGAAAAACTTGGCCCTCTCGTTGGCGAAATTCTTCTCGTTGATGGGCTGGTCTACAAAGGCGGAAAGCCGTCACGGCAAAAAGTGCCTTTGGCACAAGCCTACCTTTCCAAAACTCTGGATGGTGAGAACTCCACCTGGCCAGACGCAGCCGGTACGACACCGGGAATCCAGTGGATCGCTGCGAAATACGAAGACGTGCTCAAAACAGGTGCTGGCCGGTGGGCAAAGCGCAAACGCGAGGACGGGTCGATATCACGCGGGCCCAGACGATTTCTTACGCTGCTTGGAGCGGAAACCGCCCCACGAGTGGTACAGACGGACGAGCGGGTACGTTGGGGTGAAGGCGCGCGGTACCTCGAGTTACGCGCCCGGAACGCCGAGCAAGTCGAGTATGACTATCTGTCGCCGGCCTTAAGCAGCGTCCTAAAATCTCTTAAGAAGCTAAGTAAAAGGGATGCCCGGCAGCGAAGCCCTGCCCTTCTTCGGACGCTCTCCAGAAACTGGGATCGCCTATACGCACCAAAACAGCGTGTTCCAGCTGAGCATGTGGCCATCAAGTATGTACATGGCCGTGGTGAGGTTACCGCGGCGTGGTTGAACGACCTTCGTGAAAGCGAGTGGGTAGCTGTCGGACGTGGCGAATTGGTCGCTCCCGATGTGGCCGTGCTGAAGACGCCAGAGACACAAGCGCTCTACCAGGTGTTTGCCTGCGACATCGCTTTGGACGATGTGTCTGTGGGCTGCGCCGCCGCGCTTAAATTGATCGTGGATGTCCGGGTCGGCGATCTGGTCGGCAAACTCGAGGAACTGCGGGACCAGGGTGGGCCTGTCGACGATCTCCAGATTCTCCAGCTCTATCGCACCATCGCTAAGAGATGCCCTCGCGTGGCGGCCTATAACGCCCTCGTCGGTGAAATGAGCGTCCAGGAACTCAGACGCCGGTTCCTTGCAGGCGCGGGACTTGTCTATGTGGGCAATGGAAGCTGGAAACGTCCCGATGAGGTCATGCGGGGCGTCGACATCTTCCATGACCGCCGACTTTTTGTGCCGGGAGGCCCAGGCTGCGCCAGTCTCTGGGTCACTCTTGGCGTGGAAGAACCGACGCTCGACGATTGCATCCAGTTTTGCCGCGAGCTGGCGGCTGAAGCCTATAGTCAGGCAACGGATGCGGTCCTCATGGATGTGTATCGCTACATGGAGCATATCGTGGGATCGGCTGAGCGCCGCCACCGTGACAAGCTCCGCCAGCTTCCGTTGTATTGCGCGGACAAGTGGGTGACCACGCGGCCTGTGTTCTGGATCGAGAACACGGAGCTTCGGCAAGAACTGGTGGCAAAGCTTCCATCCTTGAACTGCTGGACGCCCCCTTGCGACGTCAGAGATTTCCCTGCTCTCTGCCAGGCGATTGGTGTGGAGGCCATGAAACTCGCACTAAGCGTCGATCGGGACTTGCCTGAAGAAGAAGAACGCGGCGAACAACTGCGCCTTAGGTACGGACACGCGGTTGACCATTTGTCATCGGAGCTCGCGCGCAGTGAGCCGGCGCTACGTGATCGCATCAGCGTAAGCTGGGATACGCTCAAAGCGATCCCGCTATACGTGTCGGACGACGCAACTTCGGTTCGGGTTAAGGGCGAACATCTCGCCCCTGCCGGGATCGTCGTCGGTCTTCGCGCCTATGTCGATAGTGGCTCCCGCAGGGTGTATATGCGGGATGACGACATAGGCGACCGTGAGTTTGGCGGGCGTGCAATCTCCTCGTTCTTCCCGCCGGATGTGCGCCGTCGTATCGGTGGAGAATGGGCACTGGCGTGGCTCAAGAGCCGCGATACGGCCGCTGAAGTCATTCGCCTTGCCAGTGATGAGGGACGGAATAAGTCCATGGCGGAAACGGCTGCAGCGATCAATGCTGCCCCGAAGAGCAAGATAAAGGTCACCCCGCCTAAGAGCCGCGAGACCAAGGTCGAGCCAAGAACGCTCAAGCAATCGGTGGGACCTGTCGTGGGCGCGACGATCCAGCCGGGCACACAACCCGACAAAACGAAGCAGACAGGCAAGAAGCCAAGCAAAGGTCTGCTCTCAAATCCGCCGAAGCCGAGTGAGCCTGGCAAGAACGGCAAGGTCTCAGCTCCGGCTGCATATACAAATGCGGATCTGGAACAACGCGGATGGGAGATACTCAAGCAAGCCTTGGAGACATCGCCCGATCAGCGCCTGACGGATTTTCGTCTGCGCCATGGCGTGGGTGCCGACGGGGTTTTCGACTGGAAGCGCTTTGTCGAGATGAAGGCAACCGCCCGCGCACCCCAAACGCAGATCGAACTTTCCAACAATGAGTTCGAGCGGGCAAAGCAACGCGGCAGTGACTTTATCCTGGCGCTCGTATCAGGTCTGGAGACCGGTCAGAAGGACGAGGTACGGCTGATCTTCGATCCCGCGAACTGTGCCACCATGCGTCCGGCGAACGGTGTGAAGCTGGTTGGGCTTCTGGATGCCCCTGCGGTCATCATCCACTTCGAAGAGCCAACCGAGGAGGCAGAAGTCGATTAGGATTCATTGAGGACTAAGGGTGGCCTCGCAGCAAGAACCTGCTACCCCGCAGGTGCCGTGTTAGGGGCCTCACCCAACTTTTCTCGGATTTCCTTTACCACGAGAGTGGGCAAATCTAGCGCATCGAGCTGTGCGTTGCGCTCACGAACCCAAGCCTTGCATCCCTCCTGATCGAGGTCATCCGTCACGATGATCTGATACAGGGCAGCCGCGCTCATGCGCGAAAGTCCGAGCTGCATAAGCGAAAGCAAGGTTCGGGTGGAAACACCGAACTCTAGCGCAAAGCCAATATCCACGTCATCGGTGTAGAGCTCCTTCTGACCGATCTCCGCGAGATGGTATTTCAGGACATCGACATAGGCAGCAAAGTACTTGGGCGCTCTGAACCTGGCCACGTCCTCAACGAGCTTCATGGTGTTGCGGATGACCTCGGACAGGGGGACCTCCCTGCCATGCTTTTTGTGATATCGGATGCGGCTCTCGATAATTCGCGCGAGCGTGAAACCCTTCATCCACTCGATGACGACAAGTGCGTGTAAGGGAATAATGGTGTCCGGAAAGAATGCCGGATAGAGGGTCTCGTTGATGCGGTTCATCACCTCGGAGAAGCCATCATAGGCGTCATCGCCCTCGGGCTGCGGCGGCAGCAGCAGGGCAGCGTCACCCTCATGCGCACGGAAGCTGTCGAGCAGTTTCTGAAGGCCCACAGCACTGACGGCACTATGGCGCTGCGCGATCTCCACGGGGACAGAGATTTTCTCGGCCACGGTCGCAATAGCTTTGTCGATCTGGGTGAGGCTGTCGACGGAGTGACGCTTGGCGAAGGGGGCATCCATAAGGCTTCCCTCCTGCATGTAGCGCGTCAGAAGATATGCCGAGACGCTTTCCATCTGCCCACTGCTGGTAAGGTCTCGTGCACCGGCAACCTCCCGATTGACAATGAAATTCGAAAGGCCCGCCACGTCATCCATAACCGCATCCGACTCCCGCTTAATGGGATAACGCTGTCGCGCGGGAACGCCTGTCGGCCACGCGCCTGCGTCATCCGGGTCGACGCAGACGATGTTCCCCTGAAACTCGTTTCCCCAACGTCCGGCACGGCCTGCAAGGTTCCAGAAGTCAGGGGCCGTCATGGGATGACCCTTACCTTTGCGAGGTCCCCGCACCACGATCGTGCGGCAGGCAAGGTTTACACCTTCGACTAGCGTGGACGTGCAGACGAGGAACTTGATTTTTCCTATGCGGAAGAGCCGCTCGATCTCCTGTCTCAGGAGGGAAGGCATATTCCCATAGTGGAACGCGACACCGTGCTCGACGAAATCGGCGAGTTGATAAGATTTGTGGACACCCTTGCGCGCGAGATCGGCCAGGGCAGCGAGGTCGGTGTCGACGAGTTCGACCGGTGTCACCAACTGGTCGACCAAAAGAGCTATTTCTTCGGCCTCGGCCGCGCCATTGGCATAGATGAGCGTACCACCGCGCGCACCGACCGCGTGGGCGATAAGTGCCAATTTCTTTGGGATCGTAGTCGGGCGATCCGAGAGCGACAATATGCCAATCTGGCGCTCTTCACCGTCGACAAGCATCGACAGTGACCAAGACGTCGTGCGGCGAATAACCTGACGAGCGTAGATGACGTTCTGCACGACGGTCGGTGCATCGCTATCGACAGATGCTTTAGCCGTGCCTTCGGGGGCATCCTCGAGCAACACTTCCGGGTTTTGTGTTGCGGGACTAATGAACACAGTGCGTAGCGTGGGATTGATACGAGTCACACGTTCAACCGCATCTTGCAAAACGACGCCGCGCTGAGCATCGCCAATCTTGTGGGCTTCATCGACGACCAGAAGATCAATGGAGAAGCTCTCATCGAGCATGTTGGTCAGCAGGTGCAGCCGCTCCTGCGTAAAGACGAAGATCGTCCGGTGCTTACCGTCGACGGCTTCCTCATGCTTCTCCTGAATAGGTAGCGAAGAAATCTCGATATCGGCAATACCCTCGACCTTAAGCAGCTCCTTCAGATTGTCCTCGATCTCAGAGACCAAGGCCCGCGTCGGCGCGAGATATACCGCGACCTTTGCATCGGTCGATGCGATGGCGTCGATAAGCCAGCGCAACACGAGAAACGTTTTACCCGATGCTGTCGGAGCGGATGCAGAAAGCCATCGGATCTCTCCGGAAACTCCCTCCCAAAAGCGCTTTTGAAACTCGTTGACCGGTAGCAGTTCGCCACTCGACTCCAAGAGGATGGCGTTCTCCAGGTCCCGCTTAGTTGCCTCTAGCCTGGCCGTCACGCCCAGGCGGGATTCTAGGTCAGCGGTGATGATTTCCCGCTGTTCAGCGAGCGTGACGGCCCTGTGGTTTGATGCCTGCTCAAACACAATAGCTGCAGCATCGCGGACGATTGCCGAGGTCTGCAGAGTGAGCGCGCCCGTTGCTATTCGGAGTGCTGCATCCTTATGCCGGCGTCGACTGGATCGAACTAGAATGCTCGCAGCAAGAAGAAGATGATTCCAATCAAGCTTAGCAGCCGCGTCCGTGAGGCTCGCCTCAGGCGCCACGTTCTGCAGGTCGATCAGCGCGGTGTAGGGTACCAGCACCTGCAATTCCTGCTTGATGCCCTCATTCAGCAACCAGTCCTGAAGCTCGTCCTGCGTCATGCGGCCTCTTCTACAAGCTCGACACCGAGCTTTTCGAGGAAGGCCTTTCGGAAGCCATCGGCGGAGGGAAGCGGCACGAAGAGAAACTCGATCTCGAACGTGGCGAGCTTCTCTTCCGAAATGCGTTTGCCGACCTTCTTGGCCCAGTCGGCGAATTCGGCTTTGGCAGCTGTGCTCAGGGCTTCTGCAACAGCCTCTTTATCGGCGGCCGGATAGAACGCTGCGTCGAATCCGATCACTGCAAGACCGCAATAGCGTACACGATTGGACAGAGGCTTGGTGCGATCGAAGTATTTTTTGAAGGCCTCGGTGAGTTTGGGGTCGTTGAGGTCCGCTTTGGAACTCAAGAGAACCAGATCGCGCTCGCGTCCCGCCTTTTCGCCTTCGGGCTCGACTAGGAACGGCGCAAGGGATGCGAGGCAATCTCGCACCGCGTCGGTTACGTCCTTGTAGATTTTGGATTCGCCCCAGTAGAGCTTTAGGAGCCCTTCCTCGGTAACGGACGCATAAACGCCGTCGGCGCCGTGATAGTGCACGCGCGTATCGGTCTTTAGGTCCATCTTGCACAGGACCTGAGGGATTTTGAGAAAGCGCTCCGCCAGCAGAAACAAGAGTAGCTCTCCACCTTCCCCGGTCTTGGCTAAGTCGGTGAATGTCGCAAGGGCCCGATGGTGGAGTTTTGAAACAGCCGTTGAGGATTTGAACTTCGCATCTCTGTCGCGGGCTTCCTGCATCTCGCTTCTGGGAATAGCGTAGTCGGCCGCCGCGTCACGCATGAACTCGGCAAGCCTGCCGACATTGACGCGCCCATTACCGTCCACAGCAAGGCAGTGACAGTGAATCTTGACCTTGCAATCCGCCACTTCGATATCGCGTTCTATGAGGCTCAAATGCACGTCGAGCTCGTCGGGATCTCCGGCAAGCAGGGCGATCAGGTTTTCGGCGGTGAATTCTGTCAGTCTATCCCCCAGAAAAAGTAGACACTTAACTCAATACAGAGCCGTGCGGCGGGTCAATCATTGTTACGCAGGTATGTTTTCATAATGAGTGCTAAACCATGCGCTGCGCAGTTTGTGGTAAGTCGCCTCGGGTTAACCGAGGCGACCGAGGGAGCGTAGGTGTGATACCGCCTCCGACGCGCGTGCCGCAGCGGCAAACACGGCACGGTTGTCATTCTTAAGCAGCTTGAGCCATTGCGCCAGATATTGCGCATGGTCCGGACGTACATCCTGCGTGATGCCTAGTTCGGCACACAGGAACGCTGCACCGATCTCGGCGACCAGCTCCTCGGCTGCGTAGGCGGCATCGCCAAAGCGCTTTCCCATCTCGCGCGCAAGTCGATGCTTCGCGCCGGACCAGTGTACGAGTTCGTGCACCAGAACGCCGTAATACGATTCGTCCCGCGCCATAGTGCTGGTCCCTGTGAACAGGCCCTCATCCGGCATCTGGATGTGATCGGTTGAGAACTGGTAGTACGCGCGGTCTCCGCCATGACGGACGGTAGCGCCGGTACCCGCAACGAAACGGTCAGCAGCAGCCATGCGCTCGATCGGACCCAGCGGGTTCGCTACTTCGGGATAAGCGAATCCGTCCACCTGATCGGCGTTGAATACGCAGGACGCACGTGCGACGCGGCGCATGCCGTTGTCGGACGAGTCGTCCGGGTCGGGATTGGTTTCGTACTCCTTGTAGAACACGACCAGTGACGACCGTTCGCCCTTGCGCACCTGGCAGCCGCGCTCGGCCCACTGGCGGTATGTACCCCAGACCGGGACGGCATAGCCGCGCTGCTCGGCCGCAACCCAGAGCTGGAGGATGTTGATCCCGTTGTAGTGCCTGCCAGTCAGTATGTTGAGCGGGAGATGAAGTCCACCGCCCATACGACGCCAGGGTAGTGATGGGTTGCCGGGGTCGGCTTCAATGGCTGCAATGAGCTGGTTGGTGATGTCCGCGTGAAGGTCGCGGCGTGAGATGTCCTTTTTCATGGTCGTTTCCTTTGCATCGGCCGCCCTGATTGGCGGTCCGGATGCCCGGAAGCAGCGACGGGGAATGAGCGGGTACGGAACCCGAAGGGCGGCAGGCCGCAGGCCTTAAGCCGAGGCGAACGCCTTGCAGGGCCCGCGCCCCGGCGCAAAGGACGGCATCGTGACCGGGCCCGCCAATGGTGGCCTGAGGAAGCTGACCTGAAGCATCACCCGCAGCGACGGGACCGGCATCAGACCCTTTCAGACAGACCGAAATTACGCACCCTGGAGTCGATGCTCCGGGTGGCGGATAGCGGGCAGCCTCCTGGGGCCCGGGGGCAGCGCCCCCAAGGACACGAACAAGGAAGGCAGCCGCAGGAGCGTCAGCATAGCGCCACCCGAAGGGTGGAAAAGCGGGACCGACTGCTGCGCTGTGACCGGTTAAAAGGGCAGCCGCAGGAGCGACAGCATAGCGCTGCCGACGGGCAGAAGAGCGGGACCGACTGCCCCCGGCACGGCGCGCCGCATCATGCGCAAGGGATCGAAGCCGGATGGCCGGGACTACAGGTCCGGTTCACGAGAGTCCGGTCGGCGAAGGCGATGCGCACAGGTCATTATACGCTTTTCCGCATAAAGCGATTTTATACGCTTATCCGTATGATTCACATATATACTGAAATCCGTATATTGAAGTTTTATACGGATTAGCGTATAGTCGGAAACTAGAGAGGTCTCCATGAGCAACATCGCCCGCACTCCTACCCAGCTCGGCGCCGCCATCCGGCGTCAGCGCAAGCTCAAAGGCATCAGCCAGATGCAGCTTGCAGAAAAGACCCGCCTGCGTCAGGCGAGCATTTCGCAGCTCGAGAACGGTGAGCTGCAGCTCAAAACGCTGATGGAGGTGCTGGCCGCACTCAATCTGGAACTGGTGATTCAGGAACGATCAAGTTTTGACCAGAACATCGAGGATCTCTTCTAGATGGCGCGCGCGAAGCAGAATCCGCCGCTGCGGGTGGTGCTCAATGGACGCGACGTGGGCCTGCTGTCGCGCGCATCGAGTGGCGCGACAGATTTTCAGTATGACCGCGACTGGCTGGCGTGGGAGAACGCGATTCCGGTATCGCTTTCACTCCCCTTACGGGAGGACCGTTATATCGGTGCGCCGGTTCTGGCGGTGTTCGAGAATCTTCTCCCCGACAACAAGGCGATCCGGGACCGTGTGGCCGCGCGTGTTGGTGCGCAGGGAACAGACGCGTACAGCCTGCTCGCGCGGATTGGCAATGACTGCGTCGGCGCGCTGCAGTTCCTTCACTACGACATGGACACCGGCAGGGTTGGCGGCACGGACGGACATCCGATCAGCGATGCCGAGATTGCGCGCAAGATCAGGGACCTTAAAGCCGACCCGCTTGGCCTCGATGACGACGAAGATTTTCGGATTTCGATTGCGGGCGCACAGGAGAAAACCGCCCTTCTCTACCGGGACGGGCAATGGTTCACGCCGATCGGCACAACCGCGACCACGCATATTCTCAAACCGCAGATTGGTACGATCCCGAGCGGGATCGACCTGTCCAACAGTGTCGAGAACGAGTTCATCTGCCTTAAGCTTTGTGAGGCACTTGGCCTTCCCGTGGCCAAAGCGGAGATCGTCAGCTTTGAGGGCACGAAGGTGCTCGCGGTCGAGCGTTTTGACCGGCGCTGGACACGGGACGGGCGCCTCCTGCGACTGCCGCAGGAGGACATGTGCCAGGCGCTCTCCATCCCGCCCAATCTCAAATATCAGGCTGATGGCGGACCGGATAACCAGGCGATCATGAAACTGCTTAAAGGCAGCGACAGGCCTGACGCCGATCAGGCGACGTATCTGAAGGCGCAGATTATCTTCTGGCTGCTTGGCGCGACCGATGGCCATGCGAAGAACTTCAGTGTGTTCCTGACGCCGGGTCAGCGCTTCAGCCTGACGCCGCTGTATGACGTGCTCACCGCACAGCCCAGCGTGGATGCCGGTCAGGTCAACCAGAAGAAGTACAAACTCGCAATGTCGGTGGGCACCAACAACCACTACCGGATCGACGACATCCAGCCACGCCATTTCCTGCAGACAGCGGAGCGTTCGAACTTTGATGGCCGCATCGTCGCGGACGTACTGTTCGACCTTATCGACGCTGCTGCGAAAACCACGGAGAGGGTGCTGGGCAGTCATGAGAGGATGCTGCCCGCACAGCTGTCGGACTCAATCCTGCGCGGCGTTGAGCAGCGCGTTCGCACCATTGAACGCTGGACGGCGGCAGATACCAACTGATGCCATGACTGGCTAGCGTTTACCCGGGATGCAGGACTAGTTTTGGCCGGAAACCCTCACAAGAAAGGATTCACTTGGCCCTGCCCACTACCCGATATACGATAGAAATACTTACCGAAATTGTTGACCTTTGGGGTACGTGCGGAGCACATGTCGCTCATCAGACCACGACTGACAGATCACTTTGGCATACCGCTGTCACAGGCGGCGCTCGATTTTGCCATTCCATTTCTTGATGAGGACATCCCGCTCTATCTTGACCCTTTCCTGCTGTGGAAATCGCCGTCACTGCAGGATCAGAGTCTGCACACCGGCTTGCTCAACGCATTCAACCATCTTGGACGGCTGGTCCAGCAGGGCAAAGACACCGAGGCGATCTCCATTCTGGTCCAGGCATCCGAATGCGAGGAAGTCGGTCTGGGGTCATCCAGCAAACGTAAGGGCAAGCGGATCGGTGCAGCCAAAGCCGCTGAGATCCTGAGCATATTCAAACGCGTCCCGCAGTATGCGAGCGCAGGCTTCCGCCACTTCGAGGAAATCCAGTTCTACGTCGACGGCATCTCCAAGGACCGGATCAGCGACATCAGCTGCAGCTTCTTGAAGTCGTTCCTCGTGGACTTCACGCAGCAGCAATGCCAGTTGCACGGAATCCCGATGCAGCCATGTGAAGTCGAAATCTATGCGCGCCATGTTCGAGTAGGACGACGTACATCTAGGCGGAATGCCATCACGCTAACACATTGCTATGCAATGATAAATTCATGCGCGAGACATTCTGGCTACTTGAAAAACTGGGGCGCGTCCGCCTCTCCGATCACTTCTACATGCGTCAGTTTCTCTACTCGGAGATTGGCGCGGCATTTGGCATCCCGAACGCTCCGGACAACCCCGACCTCGCGATTGAGACCGGCACTCGCCTCTGTCAGGAAATCCTCGAACCCTTACAGCGAACGTTCGGCCCGCTGGTCATCCGCTCCGGCTTCCGCTCAGCACGGCTAAACGAGTTCGGGGCAGCCCGCAGGCTCAAGTGCGCAGCCAACGAGAAGAATTTTGCCTACCATATTTGGGACCACCTGGACGCCGACGGCTTCAAAGGCGCGGCAGCTTGCATCGTTGCACCCGGGTTCAATGATGGAGCGACATCGCCCGATGGCTGGAGAGAGTTGGCTTTGTGGATCAATGACAACCTCACGTTCCACCGCCTGACATTCTTCAGTCGAGACAATGCATTCAACATAGGTTGGCACGAACGGCCCAGGCCGGAAATCTACTCGCGACAGGGCACAGGTAAGCCCACCGATAGGCATCGGTGAGCCGGATCAGGCTGGCGGCTTGACGAACCAGCCGCAGGCCTAGCCATCAAGTTGCGCCCGGTCATCCGCCAGCCTCGGACTTCTGATAGGGCGCGAAGAAGTCGCGATCGATCGTCAGCGCTTTGGTCTCGCGTACACCTAGGCTCTCTTCGATCAGCAGTTCCAGCAACCGGTCTATGTCGACGAGTTCGATTGCCGTTGCATTCTCGCGCGCCGCCTCTTCACGGGCGTTCTTGGTGAAGGTGCCTGTAGTAAGGAAGATGCCACGCTCCGCCCGGCCCTGGATCGCGCCCCTGAAGTCGCGGATTTCTTTGACCTGAACCGTGCCGGCGTATCGCTTGCACTGGAACATCACCTTGATCCGCACGAACCGGTTGATAAGTAGGAAGCCTTCACCGTCGATGCCGTGGTCACCGGTCTGCCCGGTCACCTTGAGGTTCTCGAACCCGATGTGCCGCAACAGGCGGGCGCACAATTCCTCAAAACCCTTGTCGGTGATGCCGCGTAGGATGCGCACCAGCTCTTCCTGAATGGTGTCTTGGTTCAGATAAACCTTCTCGTCAGGTGCACTGGCGTCTGCCTCATCCACGGCGTTCTCGATGACGACCTCACCATCCTCGCCCTGGTCGCGCTGGAACCCATCGTGGATCGTCTTGAATACTTCGTAGGCGTCTTCGTGACTGAGGTTGGCCGAGCGCCCCTTCTCGGTCAGCACCCAAACGCCACGTTGCTCGGCGTCGATGAGCCCTGCCCTGGCAAGATAGAAGCGCGCCCAGCCTACCTTGTTCTCGAACTTGGACTGCCCGCCCTTGGTGGTGCCCTCGATCTCCTCCTTTGGCACGTCGTGGTGCTCGGAAATCCAGGCGTAAACCTCACGCGGCCGAGCCGATGAGCCTAGGTCACGAAGCCCGTCGATCACTGGCTGGAAGTACTGGATGAACTTGGGGCCTTTGGGCTTCGCCATGCTAACCTCCGTTACCGGATGCAACTAAGGAACTTCATGACGATGCGGTAGGCTGGTTCGTAGGCTGCGAATGCCTGCTCGTGGGGCTGAAGCTCTCCATGAAGCAGAGTATTGCGCAGCCCATAAATTACTTCGATAAGCGCGTCGAAGAGCTGCTGGTCAGTGCATCGGAACTCGACATCCGCGGCCACGATATGGTTGTCGCGCCCTGCGAAAAGGTCCGTCATCGGTCGCGGGTTGCAGCGCCTGTAGAGGTCAAGCAGGGTGGCCCGTTGGGGGCCCGATAGCCAACCAAACTGCTCGTGCCCCTGCAATCCGTCGACGTCGAAGGCATCCTGCAGGATTTCGGCTCGGACATCGGCGGCATTAGCATTGGAGCGGACGGTGCTTTTCCACTGCCCATTCGCTTTTTCGACCGTGTAGCGAAGCCCATATGAAGGTGTGGCCTGCGGCAGGTTGACTCCACGACCGAGGCAGACAGATCGGAACGAGATGCGCTCAACCACTTCGTCCCGCATCACCTCGATGTGGAAGTTGTCCAGGCACACATGAAGGTCGCGGATGAGCAGTTTGAACTTCTGTGCGGGTTCCGGTCCGCGATGAGGTCGCCGTTACCGTCACGCTGTGCTGCACGCAGCAGTGGCATTATGGCGTTCCGAACCGGGTTCGGGTTCTGCTTCACATAGCGCAACCCATCGCTGTCCTTGCGAGCGCCTGAGGCATGGCGATACCAGGCGTTGAAGGCGGCCCAGGCCTTGATGAAGGGGCCGATGTAGTCGATTTCGGCGCGGTTCATCCAATCTTGTGCGTGTGGAGGCAGGGGCATCAGGCGGCCTCATCGGCTTGGGTGAGGTGAGCCACGGCGGCAGCCTCGCTGTCCTCAATTGCGATCTCCACCGCTCGCTTGGCGGCGTCTAGTAGTTGGCGAGCACGGCGTCGGGCGGCGAAGCCTTGCTGGACGATGCGGGTGACCTCAGCCGACACTGTAGCCACCGCATCAGGCACCGGGATCGACAACAGATCACCCTCGCTGAACCGTGGATGCTGCGAGCCGTCCTGACACCATTTGAGGATGGTTTGCACAGGGGCCGACCGGAGAAAAACCACCAGCGCCTCGGGCGAGATTGTCTCTCCCTTCGGACGCAGGACGATGAACTCTGAGGAACCCACCGAAGGCATGTCATCGTCAGTGCGGACCACTGCGATTTCCTTCAGGTATGCGCGCAGACGTGAGACCGCCACGTCGCCATCTCGCATCACCTTCTTCATGCTGCCGATGTCAGCGGCGGAAGTGGGCTGCTTTTCGGCATCGAGCAGCGGCACGAGCGCGTCGGTCACGTCGTAGTTGCGAACTAGCATCTCGGGGGCAGCGCGATCTGGTAGCCACTGCTCGCGGATGCTGTCCACGCGGTCCGAGAGAAGCTGCCCTGGCAAGGTGGCCAGCGACACACGCACCTGCTACTTGGCAGGCATGAAATACTGCGCATCCAGTCGCCCGGCTGTGAGGGCGTCGCTGGACCGTGCGGTGTAGGTCAGCGGCTCCGGTGGGGTCCAGTCGGCAAGGCCAAGGGCGCTCAAAAGGGCTTGCTGCGCATCTTGTTGGAGTTGCTTGCTGCCACGGCGAGCTGCAAGGGCAAGGTCAATCAAGGCCGCAACCAGTCCCTGCAAGTTATCGGTTAGCACCGGGACAGGAATTTCCCGGACCTTTGCCAGAGACAACCCTTGCTGAACCATGCCGGTGGCATATCGGGCAATGTGATCTTGCCCGTACCGGCTATTGAGGTAAGCGAGGACGTAACGCGCATTGAGGCCACTCTCCTTGTCAATCGCGATACGGGCAACATCCTGATCGAGATTGGCAGGCAACGCCTCCGCCGTGACAATCGCGCAGCTACCTACTGTGCCACGTGTTCCCAGGATCAGATCGTCAACCTGGAGCGACGAGCGCTTGTTCGCTTCGTCAATCCAAGTCGCGATGGTGTCCGCACCTTCACGCTCAGCGAACCAGTCCGCCGCACATTTCGCCGTGAGCATCGCTATGGGAGAGCTTTCGTCAACCACATGATAGCCGTGCGGGCCATCGGTGACGAATGCAAAGCCGCCGACGTCGCGCAGCGTGTGCCCATGAAGCGCTCGATCTTCGGCAAGGTAGGCTTTTCTGAAGAACTGAGCATCAAACCTGAAGTCTGCGGGCAAGTCGCGGGACGCAACTATTGAGGCTTCAAGCCCCTTCAACAGACCGTCTAGACGGCCTTTGTCGAAGGGGCGGCCCGAAAAAAACTAAGGCCCTCCTTGAGCGCGAAATCCTCGAAAGCTTCGGCGATACCGACTTTGCCTGCGATCACCGTCTTGTCTGGGGCCATGGCGTCATGACGAAACAAGTCATGTTCAACGATGAAGTGCCCGTGCGTATCCCGCGCGAGATTGCCGTCGTCACCGCGCCGGTAGACCTTGCGGCCCGAGTTGTCTACGCTCTCAACCTGCTGGGTGGCGAAGAAGATGTCGTAATCTTCCTGCTTCTTGCACAATGGGCCGGCGCTCTCGTCGTCATTCCATTTCTGAACGAAGAGCACGCTGGTCTTGGTGCCGGTATGTGGTTTGAAGGTATTCGGGTGCAGCCCAACCACGGCCAGCACACGGCATCTTTCCATGATGAACTCACGCAGGCGCTGGTCGGACGAGTTGTTGAACCGTCCCTGCGGCAGCACGACTGCCATGCGTCCGCCCGGCCTGAGGAAGTCGAGGTTTCGCTCGATGAACAGCAGGTCTCGGTCCACCGCCTTGTCAAGCTTGCCGTCCTTCTTGTGGGCCAACTCATATGGCGCCAGCATATCGGATTGCTTGATCTCTCCCGCGAAGGGCGGGTTCGCCATCAGCACATCAAACTGGAACTGCCTGTAGTCCTGCTGGCGGGGTGAGGCGCGCATCTTCCTTAGGCGTTGCCAACCTGCAGCATAGGTCGACTGCCATTCGTCCTGCTTTGCCGTTTCGTCCCACTTGGTCCAGTCCAGCGTGTTGAGGTGCAGCACGTTGGTTTCGCCGTCGCCCGCGATCAGGTTAAGGCAGCGGGAGACGCGAACGCTCTTTTCGTCGAAGTCGATGGCGAAAACGTTGTCGCGCACGTAGTCGACACAGCGGTGCGGCTTCTCCTCCATGGTGAAGAGGTGGCTTTCCTCCCTACCCATGTCGGCCATGATCTGCCGCCAGACATGGAACATAGAATGCACTGTGAAGCCTGCCGAACCGCAGGCGGTATCGACGACTGTCTCGCTCTCGGTAGGGTTCATCATCTTGACGCACATGTCGATGACCCAGCGCGGCGTGAAGTACTGTCCCTTCTCGCCTTTGGACGATTTGGACACGAGATACTCGAAGGCGTCGTCGACCACGTCGAGATTGGAGTTGAATAACTTCCACTCCTCCAGCGAGCCCACACACACCTGCAGGTGATCCGGCGACAGGCGTATGCGCTCGTCCGCGAGGAACACACCCGGCCATTTACGCTTGGCCTCGTCGAACAGGTTCTGTATCGCGGTCTTGAGCTGCGAAGCCGTGTTCTGGTTGCGGAACCTGAGAGTGGTGCCCCGCCGATATGAGGTCATTTCGTCGTAGAGCTTCGTGAAGATGAGTTTGAAAACCTCTTCGAACACGTCCACGCCCGCGTTAGCGAGTACTTCGTCCTCCATGTCGGCGATCAGGTCGCGAAGTGACTTCGCGGACTTGCCCTCGCGGACGCGCTCGTCCTCCAACTCGATTAGCTTCTGGATGGTCCAAGGCTGATCAACAACCTGCTCGATTGTCTGATCCGCGCGTGGCAGATCATGGATCGGCATGAAGTAGTTCGGGTTCTTGCGATGCCAGACCTCGGCGAGCGTCCCGTTGCTCCAAACAGCGAGCGGCGCGCCCGTGGCGTGAGCATAGGAGCGCAGCTGCTCCTTCCCGTCCCTGTAGCTAGCCTGCTTTACCTCGACGATGATGTACGGGACTGTCGGGCGATCAGCATCGAAGACCACAATGTCGGCGCGCTTCGAACTGTCGCGTCCGAAGGTTATGGGGTACTCGACCTGGATGCGTGACGGGGCATAGCCCAGCGTATTGATCAAGCGAGCGAGCCAGAGCTGGCGGGTGCGCTCCTCGGGCTTGAGCTGAACTTCCTTCCCCCGGATCAGGCAGGTTACATAAGCCGTTGGCTTGCCGCGTACGTCACGTTCAACGGTCCGACTGTCGAGTGCGCGGTGTTCCTCCTGAGAGAACAGAACAAACTCGTCTGCCGTGTTGGTATTCTTCATCGCCGCCATGCCCAGAACCTTCCCCCGCGCCGCCCGCACAATCGCTACGTCATTGCAATCGCTTCATAACGGCAGCGCAAAGTTAGGGCTAGGGTTGAGGTGCAACTGACTCACGAGGTCGGGCCGAAAATCCGGTCTGCACACCGGTTCAAGTCCGGACACTGGCCGGACACAGGAAAACGGGACACACTTGTGGAAGGTCCGAAATCCAAGCCCAAGAAGCGAAAAACCCCGCTTTCGCGGGGCTTTCGTCAATCCGGGATTGGTTGCGGGGACAGGATTTGAACCTGTGACCTTCAGGTTATGAGCTTCAATCGCTCAGCCCTACCCAGTATGATCGAATATCGCATGACGTACTTTTCTCATTGCATGACAGTCTATTGAGCCTTATCCCGTTTCTCGCTGTCACCCGGAGTTTCCTTTCCGGGGACGACGCGGTGACGATTTAGAGACTGATCGTCACCACGCTTTGCGCGGGAGTGTATCGTGGCGAAAGTCGGCAAGCGAACTGTAGATGCCCTGTTGCTAGAGGCTACGGGGTCCGTTCTCCGGGATGAGGAGTTGAAGGGGTTTCAGGCTCGCCGTACCGGGAGCGGGGTAACGTACGCCTTCGAGTATCGAGCGGGGGCAGGCCGAGCCGCCCCGGTTCGCCGGCTAACCATAGGGCAGCATGGAAAACTCACGCCCGACGAGGCGAGGAAGTTGGCGAAGGATGCGGCCCTTGCTGTGGCCAGCGGCGACGATCCAGCAGCAAACAAGTCGAAAGCTAAAGGGGTTCCGACTTTCGCAGCGTTCGCCGGCGAGCACTTGGACGACATGGCAGCAATTGCCGAGCGCCACCCGGAGAAGGCCATCCTACGACCGGGCTCGATTGCGAACTATCGCTCGCTGCTCAAGGTCCACGTTGGCCCCGCCATTGGCGCGAAGCAACTTCATGCCGTTGGCAAAGACGATATCAAGCGGCTCCATGTCAGCGTAGGTAAGGAACGACCCGCCACGGCCAATCGCTGCCTCGAATTTGTCGGTAGCATGTACCGCGCCGCTGCTGAGGCCAGGCACGTAGACGAAGGGACCAATCCGGCTAGGGGTATCAAGGCTTTCAAGGAGAGCCGGCGTGAGCGGTTTCTTGCAGCCGATGAGTTGGCGCGCCTCGGGGAGGCTATCCGCAAGGCCGAGGGTGAGGGGATCGAGTACGTTCCCCCGGTCCGCGAGGGGAAGAAGCTCAAGCACGTACCCAAGAACCTTCCGCCTCAGCGGATTGACACCTTCTCTGCAGCTGCGTTGCGACTGCTGGTGTTTAGCGGTGCTCGCTTGCGCGAGATACTGCATGCGAAGTGGAGTGACCTAGACGCCGATCACGCTACGTTGGCAGTGTTCGGGAAGACAGGGCAAAGGTACATACATCTTCCGCCGCCGGCGATGGAAGTGATCAGCAGACTTGAACGGGCAGGCGACTACATCATCGCCTCGACCGATCCCAAGAAACCGAAAGCCGATCTCGCTCGTCCCTGGCGCACCATCCAAAAGGCTGCCAGGCTGGAAGGGGTCCGCATCCACGATTTGCGGCACTCATTCGCAAGCGTGGCTGTTAGCGGCGGCGCTAGCCTTCCGATGATCGGGCATCTGCTGGGTCATACCCAAGCTCAAACCACCGCCCGCTACGCTCATCTTGCCGCTGATCCGGTGAAGGCCGCAGCAGAAAAAACTGCCGCAACAATCGAGGCGGCGATGGCGGGGGCCGCTTCCAACGTCATACGCATAAGGAGGGCGCAGTGATGGAGCGTCGCTCATTCGACATTCTCTCACCGCCCTTTCGGTTTGCCGAGGATCAGTGGCTTCGTGTTGCTGAACCGCTTGCGGCAACCGGAGAAGTCAGGGTCGATGATCGGGAGCGCTTGGAAAATCGGATCGACTGGTGGCTCGGGGCTCCGGACAAACGGGACGCCAAGGTCGAGTTGGAAACTATCACGAGACGGGTAGCCAACTTCGAGGCAGCGGCCGGCCAGATATCCTTTCTGCTGCCGGCATCGGGGCAGCGCGAACTAGGCCGGCTTCTGAACGGCATTCGCAAAATGGTGACCTTGGAGGAAGGTGACCTAAGCCTCGCGGTCAGGCGCCCCACACTGGCTGACGAAGTGATTTGGGCCTGGTATCGAGATTTCGGCCGCAAAGTAGCCCGGAGTACGGACCCCCAAACAGGTAAACGAAGAGGTCCCTTGGTCCGATTTGTCGTCGCAGCCACAGCGCCGGTTGAGGACGAAGCCGTTTCCTCAGATCAGGCCGCGTACCGCATCAATAGATGCAGGGACCTCATCGCCTCCGGCGCTTGGTCGCCCTCCGGTTATGGGCGAAACCTGACTTAGCTGACCACGCGTTTTTTGCCCTTTAGCGGCCGCGTCGCAGTCGCCCTAGCTTTTCCCGGCTTTCCTCAAACAAGCCGGAGACAGTTCCAATGCCCGCCGACAACAAGACTGCCGACAACAAAGTTGTCGTCAACCCGGACCTCTTTGACACCGAGGCCGCTGCCGCCCACCTCCATCTCTCCAAAGCCTATGTAGAGAAGTTGCGTCTAGCAGGGGGCGGCCCCACGTTCCTGAAACTCGGGCGCGCAGTTCGCTATCGCCGCAGCGATCTGGATCGCTGGCTTGACGCTCAGGCTCGCACCTCGACCTCCGAGGTGGCCGCCTGATGCCCCGCCTCAACTTCGAAGACACCGTCGGCACCGCCGAGTCCATCGCCGCCGCCGGCGCCCCCAAGGCAGGGGGGTATTTCCCCAACCTCTACCGTCCGAAACCGGCCACCCTCGCCGAACTGCGCGCCGGCCAGCATGAACGTCTGGACCTCGGCGAGCAGGCCAGCATCGCCCTTCGCGAACTTGAGAAGCAGCGCGCGGGCGCGAAAAATAAGGTCACTCAGGGAGAGATCGCGAAGCGGATCGAGGAGCACCACGCCCGCACCAAACGCCGCATGGCGGGGATCGCCGCGCGCGAGGCCGCCGCCACGGCCAAACTGGAAACCGATGTTCGCTGCATCGACGCCGCATGCGAGTGGCTGACGAATACGGTCGGCCAGGGGAAGCACATCCGTGATATGCCCCCGCCCAAGCCGGCCGTGCTGCCGGCAGGCATCGCGGCCACCATCGAAGCCAAGCGCGTCGAATTGGCCGTCAACGCCGAACGCCGCGCGGATGTTGAGGCCCGGACCGCGCTGCCCGGCGACCTCAAGGCGGCCATCAGCCATGCCGTCACCACCGAAGCCGAGAAGGGTCGCCCGTCCTTCAATCCTCGTTTTCGCGGCGGCCGCGACCCTTCGAAGCTCGCCGATGAGTTGCAGGTAAAGCTGCACTCTGGGGCCTTCCAGACGGTCAGCCAGGGCGGCATCCCCTTCCTGGTTTGGCTCCTGCGCGACGAGATCGAGGCCCGCCTTCACGCGCTGGTGGACGAGGCCGACCTGACCGACGCCATGTCCGATGCCGAGCAGGCCACTGCCCTCGCCGCTCTCAATGCCGAGCGCCTGTCCGTCGAATGCGAGGAGGAGGCTCTGATCCGCATGGCGGAAGCTCAGGGCATGGCGATCTCCCGCCGTGCCGACGCCGACCCGCGTGCGGTGCTGATGGTGCAGGTGATCGAATGATCGTCCGGCTCATCAACCCCATCCCCCTCGCCGACCGCACTTTGGTCGAGATTGAGCTTCGCGAGCCCGGCCGGAACGCCGTGCTGCTGATGAAGCAGCACCGTGGCCCGCTTGGCTTCAATCCCGATGCGGTTCCCCGTCTCGCCGCCCGCCCCTCGTCGGTGTCGGAGGCCACCGCCCGGCGGCTCTCTGACGCCGACCGCGAGATCATCCGGGGCGAGCTCGAAGCGCTTTACCAGCGCGGCCGTCGCCGCTTCGCGTATCGCGAGGCTGTCCGCAAGGACAACTGGGACCGCCGCGCCGAGAAGCACGCCCGTGAGATCATCCATGGCGAATAGCTATCTGCCTTTCCTGGCCGACCGAGTTTTCGGTCGTCCTCTGCTCGCCAGCCCGGCATTTGCGGAGGCCGTCTTGTCGGTCTTTGAGGGCCGGGTTGACGGCATGGTCGCTGACCACCGCCATGCCCCGAACGCGACCCGGTTCGTCGGGGCTCGGCAACCCCGCGCCCGTGGCCTCTCTCTCTCCCGCATAGAGGGCAGCACGGCGCTCATTACCATTGACGGTCCCCTCGTCAATCGTGGGGCGTGGATCGACGCCAATTGTGGCCTCACCAGCTACGAGGGTGTTGTTGCCCAAGTCCGCGAGGCGGAGGCCGACAGCTCGATCAAGAGCGTGATCCTCGACATCAACAGCGGCGGCGGCGAGGCGACCGGCATGTTCGCGGCCGCCGCTGCGATCCGCAAGCTGGCCAAGGCCAAGTATGTGGTCGCGGTGGTCAATGACCTCGCGGCCTCGGCGGCCTATGGCCTGGCCAGCGCGGCTGACGAGATCGTGATTTCCCCGACCTCGATTGTCGGCAGCATCGGTGTGGTGATGCTGCACCTCGATCGCTCCGCCGAAATGGCGGCGAAGGGGGTGCGGCCGACGCTCATCTACTCCGGCGCCCACAAGGTTGACGGCAACCCCTTCGAGGAGCTGTCCGAAAAGGTGCGCGCGGCGATGCAGCGCGACAGCGGGGCGATCTACGACCGCTTCCTCGAGACCGTCGCCCTCGGGCGCGGCACGCGGCTCACAGCCGCCGCCGCCCGCGCCACCGAAGCCAAAATCTACATCGGCCTTGATGCCATCGCCGCCGGCCTCGCCGACCGCTTTGGCACGGTCGAAGAAATCCTCGCCGAGTTGTCGGCGAAGAAGCCTGCCCCCTCCAATCAGAAAGGTACGACTATGCTTCCGCACGAAGCCAGCTCCGACGCTATTGCTCAGGCCAAGGCCGAGGAGCGTTCCCGCATCAAGGCGATCCTCGCCGCTCCCGAGGCGCAGGGTCGTCAGCACGCCGCTCTGAACTTGGCGCTGTCCAGCGACGTGACGCTGGATGCCACCCGGTCCATTCTCGGCGGCCTCCCGCTCGAAGCGACGACCTTCGCCCTGCCCTCGGCCCGTGACGCCGGCCGCGTGGAGATCGGCCCCAGCACGCCCGCGCAGCCCGCCCAGGAGCAGGCTGCCGCCGGCTGGAAGTCGGCCTTCGCCCGCGTGCAGGCCAGCCGCTAGGCGCCACGGCCGCCCACAGCCCCGTGGGCGGCCGTTTGTATCTCGCCGGTACAACCGCGCCGGCGAGGAGCCTCCCGCCCGCCACGCGCCTCTGGCGCCGATGGAAATATTTGGAAGCCCGCGAACGCCCCACATGACAGGTAAAGCCAACGGCAATAGCAACCGCCCTCGCCGGCGCAAGTCTGCCTCTACGGAGTACGCGCCGGGGCTCAACAAGGAGTACCGCGAGGCCGCAGAGATCGGTCGTGACAGGCAAGCCAAAGCCGAAGACGCCGAGGAGGAGGCGAAGAAGGCCGCCGCCGAAGCGAAGGCCATACGGTACTTCGTCGCGAGAGCGCGCGGTCAGATGCGCAACGCCAGGGCGGAGCTCGGCGAGGCGGTCCAGCTTTTTCAGCTCAGGTATCCCGACCGCGTTCCGGCCGACGATGCGAACGCGCTCGCCAAGCCGCTGGCATTGGCGCTGCAACTGTTCACGACTTCAATAGCAACCGCGAAAGGGAAGGCGCTCAGCGCTGAGCAGGTTGCCAGCCATGTAGCGCGTCATCTGCGCGGGCTGTTGCCACTAGCCTCCTCCTCTGCCATCGCGCGCGCCACTGACTTCTGGCCTTACCTCGTCAACGGAGAGTGGCCCAACGTCCACGAACGCAGCGCCATGCTCCGCGTCACCGCCGCAGAATGCGACGCTATAGGCGCTAGGCACCTGAAGCCTACCGACCTTTCACCCGAGCAGATGAGAGAGCGGAAGAACCGTATGCAGCGCGAGCGGGACGCGCAAAGGACGCCGAGGAGAAGGAGGCGCGCAATGCAAGGGATAGGGCCGACCGGGCCGCGAAGCGCGCTGAGCGCCAGTCCGGCAGCCCCGCCTTTATTGTCGAGCGCGTGCAGGCCCTCGGTGGGACGCTGAACCGGAGCACGGTCGAGCGGTGGATCAAACGCGGAGCGCTCCGCGAAAAGCTGATCGAACGCATCGCTCATGTTAGGGCGTGTGCCGAGGCCGAACGGATCGCCGACATCATCCTCGGCAAGTTCAACGCTGCGCGTCGCCGT
This sequence comes from Devosia sp., assembly GCA_041916695.1. Classification (GTDB taxonomy): domain Bacteria; phylum Pseudomonadota; class Alphaproteobacteria; order Rhizobiales; family Devosiaceae; genus Devosia_A. The sequence continues at coordinate 23,664 of JAYRZA010000037.1, forward strand.
GCAGCAAAAGGCACGTCTGCTGTAGGCAAGAAGCGGCGCAGCTCGGCTGCGACAAGACATGCGTCTGCTGTAGGCGCGGATGCGCCCCTCGCGCCTGTGGACCGGGGCGCCCCGAGATCGGCGTCTCGGCTCCTGCGCCGGCGCCAGCCGCCGATGCGTCAAAAGCCGCGTCTGCTGCATATAGAGAAATGGGGCAGACGCAGGTTTTGCCGCAAATCGTTCCGGTGGGTGGGGGGCAGGCTTCAAGCCTGCCTCCCGCCCTCGACACCGTGACTGTGAACACAACAAGGGAAGAACCTATGTCAGAACAGATCGCCACCGTGACGATGCGGGCGGAGCCTGATGGCCCGCCAGCCTCGAACTCCGCTCCCGAGTACCGTGAGCTTGCCGCCGAGTTCGCGCGGCAATACGCGCTGACAGGCAACGAGGCCGCGCTCAGCGCAAACCTCCAGCGCCTGGCAGAAGTGGCCGTTAGGCATGGCGCGGCCAAGCTCTACGAACAGGAGAGGATCGATAGGGATCGGCGGAACGACACGTTCATGTCGTTCATCAACCACCCCGCCTACCCGACCGCCTACGGCGTCGTCCTTGAACTGGCACACGCAGATCGTACCGCCGAGGAAATTCGGACTGTCCTCGACATCATCGGCGAGACGCCGACAATGGATGAGACCGCTGGTGAGATGGCGGTTGCGCTATTCAGGCAGGGCCACCCGCCGACCTCCGTGGCGCTGCTGCTGCTCAATGCGGCGGGCGTGAGGGGGCGGGCCTAAAGCCCCGCCCCCGAAGATATTCTCTAGCTTGCCGGAGTGCCAGTTGCGCTGGCTCCTTTGGTCCAACCTGTCGCTGTCCTGTATGGTTCCTCGCGTCGGGCTCAGGATGGAGGACACGCATGACCGCGATCAAGGTAACTGCCACTATCAATCGCGCAGAATTGGAGCTGTTGGCGCTCTCGCTCTACCGGTCGGACTATGAAGAATGGGGAAGGACGGGAGGGAACGACGAACAAAGCCGTGGGAGATGGTGGGATATCGGCAACGAGGTACTGCGCGAAAAATGCCGAGGCATGGCGATCGGCCTTATGCAGGAAGGGCAGATCGGAGGAATGAACGTTGACTTTGTTCCTTAGCAATCGACCCTGGTTTCCGCAGCTTTGAAATCGGTAGCATGGGCGGTGCGATGTAATTTCGGAGGACTTGATGACGCTGGGTATGGCGTGGGTTCGCCACGTTGGAAACACGCGCGAATTTGTCGTGGCCGTGGACAGTCGTCTGAGCGGAGGGAGAGCCTGGGACTGCTGTCCGAAGCTCTTGCTGCTGCCGCGCTCAGACTGCATGCTTGCGTTTTCAGGAGACAGCTTGGACGCCTACCCGCTGATGCTCCAAATTGTTAACTCGATCAATCTGCACCCACGAACACTCGACCGAACCATCGATATTGTCCACTTGAAGGGTCACATGGCCCGTGTGTGGAAGTCGATGCGGGACTTCATGCACTCGCTGCCACGGGGTCAGACGGCCCCTGATCCCTATGATGTGAGCTTTTTGTTTGGCGGCTACTCTTGGAGAGAAAAGGACTTCCGCTTTTGGCGTATGACCTCGATCGGCTCAGCGTTCACAAGCGAGAACCCGAAGCGGTGGGGGCCGGACTACACCACGCTGCGAATTCACTTCTTTGGCGATGAACCTGCAATTGATGATGCCAAGGGCCGGCTTGCTAAGCTTATGCTCCAGCGCGGGAAGCTGCCGGGTGGCGACTTCGACATGGAGCCATTTGAGGTGCTGCGAGACATCATCCGAGCCGGAACGCACCATTCGGTCGGTGGTCCTCCGCAGATGGCCAAGGCTTACGAGCACATGAACACCGTCCCGTTTGCGATCTACTGGCCGGATAAGGGTGCAGGTCGTGCGACGGTGCTTGGCCGCCCCCTTATGGAGTATGAGCTGTCACGATGGCCAATAGTCGACCCGGACAACATTGCGTTTGCCGAGCCTGCTTCCACTGGCCCAGCTCCGGGATGAGCGAAGAAGCTGGCCAGATTGACGACACGCATTCAATCTCACTACTCTAGCTGTAGCGGTTCGGTGCAGATGCGGGGTTCGAAGCCCGCTGCCTAAGCGGCATAGTTCAATGGCAGAACGGCACCCAGAATTGGGCGCTCACCAAGGTGAGCGCCCATTCCACCCGTCCCCCCTTGCAGGGACCGTACCGCTCCCCGCAACTATGCGGGTCAACTGCCCCCCGCCCATTGCGAGTTTTTTGCCTCAGCGTTTTTCGGTTTTGGTACTACGCTTGATTTTGACTTGCACCCCCCGCGCAAAGACCATGGCAGAGCTACCAGACACTATCTCGATATCCGCTGCCGGCGAGCTCCTTGGGGTCACGGCAGAGCGCGTGCGCCAGCTCATCAGGGCCGGTTATGTGCCGAGCGCTGGTCGCGGCCGCACGACGCTCAAGGGAGCGATAAGTGGCTACATCTCGTTTGTGCGGGAGGATCGCCGCGCCGCACGGTCACGCGCAAGGGCGGAGGTTGAGTGGCGGGCTGCGATCAACGACCTCGCCGGCCGGCTCATCTAGGATAAGTTCAACCAACCTTCGCACGGAGCATCATGCGCAGATTTTCCAGCTCAGCTTTGGCCGTCGCTTGTCTGTTTGCAGCGCCAAACGCCCTGGCTGAGACTATTGACGGCCCGGCGGCGGCGCGAAAGGCAAACGGAGCGTTCGAATGCTCGTTCTTGGCACTGTTCGCCGAGAACGAAGGCCGCGCTTCGGAGCTTTTCAGTATTGGCAGGGAGTTTGGGCTCATGTTCCTCTCCTGGCGGTCAGAGAACCCCAAAGCGGATGTAGGTTCGCTGCCGCTAAACTTCGGCCTAGCTCAGCCGGTCATACCGCCCGGCTCCGCTCCCGATTTTGAGCTTGGGGCAATTTACGCCGGGGTAGTCAGGCCACTTGGTGCCGACATGATCGAACACCTGGGCAGGACCGGAGACGGCGATGTTGAGGCTTGGGCCAAGCCAATCTACGCCCAGCGGAACTGCGACTTCGTAACGCCCTGACGCAAAGGAAATTGGAACAATTCCAACGGGTTGAAGCGCATACGGCGCTTGACCGGCCGATGCTCGTCGCGCATCGTGGGCTCGGGGTTGGTTGATTTCCCCGGTTTCGCAGAGAGCGGCCCTGTGGTTGGGGTCGCTCTCTTTTTTCCGGTCCGCTAGGTGGCCGCGAGGCCTCAGCCGGTCATCTGCTCAGCCGCGAGCGCTTGGGCGTCAGGCAGCAGCGCCGTGACTAGGCGGTCGCCAAAGCCGCAGGCGGCAAGCCTGCTGGCACAGGCCGCTTCATCCCTTAGCTCGATCCCGTCGCCGGCGATCAGCACGCTCGCCATGCGGTGCGCGAAAATGGCCCGTATGGCGGCAGCCTGCTCAGGGGTTGCCGGCGTGATCCGAACCGAAAGGTCGGGGAAGGTGTGGTGCGTCAATTCGATCTCCCGTTTGTTGACGCCCTCCAATGTTCACACATCGTGAGTTGGATACAAGCCGCTACCTTTCCAACTCTCATGCTGGAGAGTTTCCAACTCTGGGATCGGATAAGGCGTTTTTCGGTCCCATCAGTTGTGCTCATATGCCGCCTGATTTGGGGAAGCTAGGATCGATGCCCGCTACAACGACAAAGCCTAAGAACGCGCCACCAACGCCGTTTCCCGCGAGGACAGACGAACTACACCGCCAAGGTGAATGGCTCTGGATACCGCTCCGTTCAGAATGGCGGGATGTTTCAGCCAAGCCCGAGGAAATCGTTCGCCAGACCTATATCCGCCACTTGGTCGAGCATTTCGGCTATTCTCTTGACCAGATGGATCAGGAGCGGAGAACACAGGCCGGGCACAAGAGCCCGCGCGCCGACCTCGTGATCTGGGAAACTGCGACCAAGAAGGCGAACAACAACACCCCGGTGCTCGTCATCGAGTGCAAATCTGAAGCCGTCGATATCAATTTCAAAGACTACTATCAGGGCGAAAGCTACACGCGGGCGGTCGGCTGCGAGTTCTTCATCGCGCACAACACCCGTTTCACGGCCATCTTCAAGCTGGTGCCAGGCCTGCCCGGCGATTTCGTCCAGATCAGCGACATCCCGAAGGCCAGCGACTGGGGCGATGCCAAACGCATCGAGGAGATCAAGAACAAGCTCCGGGCCTTCAACCGCAAGGAATTTCAGGACCTTCTGTTCAAGTGCCATTCGATCCTGCGCGACGTGCACAAGATGGACCCTGGCCGGGCCTTCGATACGATCTCGAAAATCCTCTTCATCAAGATGTATATCGAGCGCTCCGGTTTGCATGGAACCTTTACAGTCGATTTCCTCGATCGCCGCGCGTCCACTCGCCTGAGCACCGACCCTTTGGTTCATGACGAGCTGTTCGAGCAGACCAAGCTTTACTACAGCGCCGATGATCTCTTTGCCGCCACCGACCGCCTCGACATTTCCGAAGACACGTTCCGCCGCATCGTAAAAGAACTACAAACCTTCGATCTGTCCAAGACTGGTGACGACATCAAGGGCCTTGCCTTCGAGCGCTTCCTGGGCACGACCTTTCGCGGTGAACTCGGCCAGTTCTTCACGCCGCGCCCGGTCGTCGATTTCATGGTCAGCTTGCTCGATCCGAAAGAGGACCAGCTGATCTGCGATCCGGCAGCCGGCTCCGGCGGCTTCCTCATCCGCGCCTTCGAACATGTGCGCAGCCAGATCGGTGCGGCGATCCAGGCCGACAAGGACAAGGCGAAAGCCGACATTGAAGCGCTCGGCCTTGATCCCAACGAGGAAGAGCGCCGGATCGACGCTGGCCCTCTGTTCGGCTTGGTGACGTGATCGCCGACCTTGAAAACGGTTGGAGCCCGAAATGCCTCGACCGCCCGGCCGAACCGGGCGAATGGGGTGTGCTCAAACTGGGTGCCGTGTCCTTCGGCACCTTCAACGAGCTCGAAAACAAAGCGCTTCCATCTCAGCTGAGACCACGCCCGGCACTCGAAGTGAAGCCCAGCGAAGTGCTGGTCAGCCGTGCCAATATCTCCCGCCTTGTCGGCGCGACGGCTCTGATCCGCGAAACCCGACCGCAGTTACTTCTCTGCGACAAGATATTCCGAATGGTCTGGCGCAAAAGGTCGCCGATAACCCCCGAGTTCGTCACTGAGGTTCTGCGAATTGGCTACGTTCGCCGACAGATCGAAACCAAGCTGACTGGCACGTCGCCAACGATGAAGAACATCTCGAAGCCGTCACTTCTCTCACTGACCTTTCCTCTGCCGCCTCTCGACGTCCAACGGGACCTTACCAAGGCACTCGATGCCGGGCGGGCCGACGCCGTGCGGCTGCGCTCCGAAGCAATAACAGTCCGCACCAACGCACGGGCCGCTTTCGAGGGCGCGGTATATGCCGCCGATCCGGCAACGGTGGAGCCGCTGTCAGTTCCGGAGGGTACCGCTGCATGAGCGACATCAAACTCTTCAGTGTTGGGCAGGGGGTGGTGTCGGAACTTGCCGGCACGACCGACACCATCGAGAAATCCGTCCAGACCATGTTCGAGAAGAACCTCGAGGTGCTGCTCGGTGTCCGCTTCCTTGTGTCGGAATACACCACCACCCATGGCGGACGGATCGACACGCTGGGTCTGGACGAGAACGGCTGCCCGGTAATCCTAGAGTACAAGCGCGCGAGCAACGAGAACGTCATCAACCAGGGTCTTTTCTACCTCGATTGGCTGATGGATCACCGCAAGGACTTCCAATGGCTCGTGCTCGACAAGCTGGGAAAGCCCGCCGCCGAAGCGGTCGATTGGTCCGCCCCGCGCCTGATTTGCGTCGCGGGCGACTTCAACCGCTACGACGATCACGCAGTGAAGCAGATACAGCGCAACATCGAGCTGATCCGATATCGCCGCTTCGGGGCTGAACTACTCCTGCTCGACCTTGTTGCATCTAACAGCGTGAAGGGCGCGCCTATTGAGACCAAAGCGGGGTCGCTGACTGACGGTAGCGCGTCATCAAACAAGTACAAGACAGTTGGCAAAGTGCTCAGCGAGCTGGACACCGACATGATCGATCGGTTCGAGGCGCTCCGGGCCTTCATGTTGGCGCTAGGAGACGACGTGCAGGAGACCACTCTCCGCTACTACGTGGCCTTCAAGAGGATCAAAAATTTCGCCTGTGTCGAATTTCGCCCGACCAACGGTAGGATCTTGATCTTCCTCAAGGTTGACCCGAACACCGTTCACCTTGAGGCAGGGTTTACCCGGGACGTTTCCGGCATGGGCCACTTCGGCACAGGGGATCTAGAAGTTGTCCTCACGGGGCCGGACGATCTCGAGCGCGCAAAGAGCCTGATTTTGAAATCATACGAGGCATCCTAACGCTGGCCCGTCGCTTTAGCTCGCTGAACTGTAGCGAGCTTCGCTGATCTGGCTACGCCGTGACGACGCGGTGACGATTTGGCGTACAGTGGCATTTGGCATTTGATGACCAAGAAACGAAAAACCCCCGCTTTCGCGGGGGTTTTCGTCAATCGGGATTGGTTGCGGGGACAGGATTTGAACCTGTGACCTTCAGGTTATGAGCCTGACGAGCTACCGGGCTGCTCCACCCCGCGCCATCAACACCAAGCCTTGGGCTTTGTCGCGCCATCTGCTGCGGCCATCACCGCGACGCAGCGGCTATATAGGAGGACTGACCGGCCACCTCAAGGCAAAAAGCGAGCGGGGTGACAGTTTTTTGTCGCCCGCTCACGGCGCGGGTTCTGGCCCCGCCGCCCCGCCGCCGCCGCACCGGGCGCCGAACTCCGCCTCGAGCCTGTCGAGGGCGGCGATCAGCTGGGACCGGGTGTTCTGCAGGGCCCGCCGGCTTGCCCGCGGGCCAAGGGCCTGCGGCCGGGTCGCGACATCGGCCAGCAGCTTGTCGACATAGGGGATGAACAGGGTGATGCCGCGAGCCGCGGACACCGCCGCGGGGCACTTGCCCGAGACCCCGGCGGCAACCGCGACGGCCAGGTTGATCTCGGCAGCCTGCCGGGCCTCGATCACCGCTTCGGTGAACTCGGCCGTGGCGACCGGCACGGCGGGCTGGTAGCGCGGTTCATCGGCGAACTCGCCCGGCGGGCGATAGCTGCGGCAGGAGCGCTGCAGCCACTCATCGGTGCGGACGCGCGCGGCAAAGGTGAGAACCCGGGTCTGCAGCACCTTGTCGCGCACCGGCACAGCGTCCCTGCCGGTGCGGCCGGCCAACGCCTCGCGGGCAGCCGCCAGATAGCGATAGCCGAGCGCGAAACTGTTGGCGAGGCGCGTCAGCTCGAGGCAGTCGGCCCGCGCGCCAGCGCTGCGCAGCTTGAGCGAATCCTGCCCCACCGCGGCGGTCACCACCCCGACGAACTGGTCGATCTCGGACGCCTGCATCTGGGCGATGCGTCGCAGTTGCGCATCCTCCTCGGCGGCGGCAACGGGAGGCGCGACGAGGCTCGACAGCACAAGGCAGAGCAGAAGCGGAATGAGTTTCGGCAAGGTCGGGTTTCCGGTGGGCGCGCGCAATCTCCCCGATCGGGCCTTCGGACGCAACCCACCCTCCACGCCCTTGTCTTGATCCGGGCCCGCCCATAGGGTGCGCCCCGGTTGCAACGGGGGTAACGATGAAGAAGAACCGACTGGGCCGCACCGACGTGATGGTCACCGAGATCTGCCTCGGCACCATGACCTGGGGCAAGCAGAACACCGAGGCCGAGGGCCATGCCCAGATGGACTATGCGGTGGACCAGGGGATCAACTTCTTCGACACCGCCGAAATGTACGCCGTCCCCCCCGATGCCTCGACCTACGGCAAGACCGAGGAGATCATCGGCAACTGGTTCAGCCGAAGCGGCAAGCGCGACCGCATCGTGCTGGCCTCCAAGGTCGCCGGCGGCGGCCGCCCCTGGGTGCGCGGCGGCCGCGGCATCGACGCAGCGAGCGTGCGCGAGGCGATCGAGGGCAGCCTGCGCCGCCTGCGGACCGACTATATCGACCTCTACCAGATCCACTGGCCACGGCGCGGGCACTACCATTTCGAAGGCTCCTGGGACTACAACCCCTATACCCAGCAGAAGCGCGACGAGGTGCTGCCCAACCTCATCGAGGTGCACGAGGTGATGGGCGACCTCGTCAAGGAAGGCAAGATCCGGTACTTCGGCCTCTCCAACGAGACGGCCTGGGGAACCATGCAGTACCTCAAGCTTGCCGAGCAGCGCGGCCTGCCGCGCGTGCAGACGATCCAGAACGAGTACAATTTCCTGCGCCGCTACTACGACATGGACCTCGCCGAACTGGCCTTCCACGAGGATGTGGGGCTGCTGGCCTACTCGCCACTGGCCGCCGGAGCCATTTCCGGCAAGTACCTCGGGGGCGTGCTGCCACCCGGTACGCGCGGCGCGGTGGCCGGCTCGGCCTACCGCAACAACCAGTATACCGAACCGGCGATCCGGGCCTACCTCGCGCTGGCGGCCAGACACGGCCTGGATGTCAACCAGATGGCCATCGCCTTCTGCCTCACCAAGCCGTTCATGACCTCGGTGATCATCGGCGCCACCGGCATGGAACAGCTCGCCACCAACATCGCCGCCGCGGACGTGGCGCTGTCGCGCGAGGTGCTCGACGGAGTCCAGCAGATCTTCATGCAGTATCCGCGCACCCTCTGACCGACGGCGCGCCGCGGATAGCTTTCCGGCCGATTCGGGCTACAACGGACAATCGATCCTCCGCAGGGGTTGCCGATGACGTTGTTTGCGACCTTGTTTCCGCTGCTGTGCTGGTTTGCCTACAACTATGGGGTGCCGCTGCTGGAGCGACGCCGACCATCGCTGTCAGTGATCATGTCGATGCAGCGCCGCCGCTGGGTGGCCAACGCGGTCAAGCGCGAGAGCCCGCTCGACGCCATTCTCTCGGGCAACCTGATGGGATCGGTGAGTTTCCTCGCCTCGACCTCGGTCCTGCTGGTGCTGGCCATCTTCACGGCCTTCGGCAATCTCGGTGCGCTGATGGAGACGCTGACGAAGGTGGGGTTTCAGCCTGCCTACACGGTGGCAGACGTGCAGATCCACCTGTTCGCCATGCTGGCGGTGTTCGTGCTGAGCTTTTTTGCCTTCACCCTGTCGCTCCGGCAGTTCAACCACTTCTGCATCATGATCGGCGCCATCGACCACTCCGGGCACACCTCGCAATCCGAGATCGATGCCATCGCGCAGCTCAATGCGCTGGCGGCGCGCAACTTCAACAACGGCATCCGCGGCTACTACTTCTCGGTCGCCACGGTGGCCTGGTTCGCCAGCGAGTGGCTGGCGATCGCCGCCAGCCTCGTGACCGTCGGCTTCCTGGTCCACCGCGAGTTCTTCTCGTCGGCGCACCGCGTCGCCGCCTCGGTGGCGGTGCTCGCCAGCCGTCGCGAGAAGGAACAGGCCTGAAGCCGGAGGCGCGCCTCAGTTGTCGAGCTTGCTCGGCGGGTAGACCCTGAGATTTCGGTCCACGGCCGTCTCCCGGGCCGCGGCGAGGGCGGCGACGAGCGCCGCGTGGCTGTCGGAGCCGGGCCGGTAGCCCAGATCGGCGGCCTGGCGGTAAAGTGCGAGCGCCCGCTCGGTATCCACCGAGACGCCGTGGCCGTGCTCGTACAGGTACCCCAGGTTGGTAAGCCCGATCGGATTGCCGTCGTCGGCGGCCCGCTCGGTGAAATGCAGGGCCTTCTCGAGATCGACCGCGCCGCCGTCGCCGTCGAGGTACATCAGGCCCAGGTTGGCGGCGGCATCCGACAGGCCGTTGTCGGCGGCCTGCCGATACAGCCGGCGGGCCGCCGCGAAATCCTGCTCGACGCCGATGCCATCCTCGTAGAGCAGCGCCAGGTTGAGCTGCGCCGCAGCGATGCCCTCCTCGGCCGCCTGGCGGTAGAGTTCGGCGGCGGCGGCCGGATCGAGCATCGTGCCGTAGCCGTGCTGCTTGAGGTATCCGAGCGCGTTGGCCGCGAGCGCATAGCCCTGCTCGGCAGCGAGCCGGTACTGCTCCGCCGCCGCTCCGTAATCGGGTTCACCGGTGACCGTGCCGTTCTCGTAGAGCCGACCCAGATGATATTGCCCGCGGGCGTCGCCGTTTCGCGCCGCCCGCTCGAACCAGGCGGCGGCCGCCACTGGGTCGGCGTCGAGGCCGAGCCCGTCCAGATACATCAGGGCCAGGTTGGTCTGGGCCCGCGGCACGCCGGCAGTGGCCGCGGCGCGATACCAGCGGCTGGCCAGATCCCAGTCCCGCTCGACCCCCTCGGCATAGTCGTAGGACAGCGCGAGGCTGTCCTGTGCCGGTCCGAAACCCATGTCGGCGGCCTGCTGCAGCATCGCGGCGCCGCGAACCATGTCCTGGGCGACCGTCTCGCCGACGATCAGCATGTCGCCGAACAGGGTCAGGGCCACCGGGTTGCCCTCCGCGGCCGCCGCCTCGAGCAGCGGCACGGCGCTGGCGCTGTCCCCCAGCGCATCATAGGCGCGCCCCAGCCAGGCCTTGAGGGCGGGGGAGTCGGGATCTTCCTCGCGCGCCGCAAGGCAGATGTCGACCGCCGAGGCATCGATCTGCCAGCGGTCGCGGCCGACCGTCTCGTAGCCCGACTCGTATTGGCTGGCGGCGGCGGCCGCACAGGCGTCGTAGGCCTCGCCGGCAGGCGCAGGCGACGTCAGCACGGTGACGACGAGCAGGCTCCCTAACGTCCGGCTGATCATAGGCGCCACCTCGTTCTCCAGCGGGTCCCTGCCACAATAGCCAAAGGCTCGCGACCCGCAAGGCTACTCGGTTGGCGGAATGTAGCCCTTCGCCAGATAGAGCTGCCGGCGATTGACGGGCTTGCCCAGGTGAAGGACCGCTTCGTCGGACAGCAGCACGATCTCGCTGAACCTGGTCCGGACGTCGTCGTCCAGCCGACGCCAGGTGTCCGTATAGACGATCGCGTCCTCGCCGGCATGGGCGGCCGCGTCGAACCAGTAATCGAACTGGTCGCGCCGCGGATCGAGGCTGGTCACATCGGCGTCGTGCAGCGCGAAGCCGAGCAGCGCGGCACTGGTGTAGTCGGTGGTGGCGACGAAGCCGGCGTCGTGCTCGAGTTGCGCGGCCCGCACCGCCTCGGCGGTGCCGCCCCATCCATAGGCCCACGAGGTTGCCTCGTCGTCCATCGCCACCGGATCGCCGAGCGGCGCCACCGAGAAGTTGACCATGACGACGGCCAGGAGTGCCGTCCCGTAGGCGAGGTGCAGCCAGGTCAGCCAGCGCCACCTCATGTGCAGCACGAGAAACGGCAGGGCCACGACATAGCCGACGAGGTTCCAGTGAAACAGCACCGCGGTGAAATAGGAGAGGCCTGCCATGGCGAGGCTGGACAGCCAGAAGGTGATCCGCGCCAGCCCGGCGCCGGCCGCTTGCCCGCGACGCAGGGCAAAGGTCAGCAGCGGCGGCACCAGGAACGGCCCGACAGCAGCCAGCGACACCAGCAGCCAGCCCCGGACGCCCTCCAGCCCCGGCATCGCCACCTCGTGACGGTCGCCGAGGACGAAGCCGAAGGAGGCGAAGCCTTCGGAGAGGTTCCACAGCAGCACCGGTGCCTGCAGGGCGATGGCGATGGCGGCCGCGAGGTAGAGTCGCGGCCGCAGCAGCAGGGGCCGCAGGTGGGGGACGAGGACGATGTAGAGCGCCAGACCAACGCCGAGAAGCGCGGCGTTGTACTTGGCCAGCCCGGCCAGACCGAGGCAGGCCGCCCCCAGGTAGAGGTCGCGCCAGCGCGGCGCCGCGGGCCAGCCAGCGAAGAACCCCAGCAGGAAGTAGACCGAACCCAGCACGCAGGTGACCAGCAGGTAGTCGGGCAGCGCCCAGCCGGTCACCACGAACAGCACCGGGGTCACCAGAAACAGCAGCAGGGTCACCCACAGGTGCTCGGGCCAATCCGGCGCGATGCGCCGCGAGATCAGCGCCAGCAACGCCAGGTCGGTGACGAAGGCGAGCACCACGGGCACCCGCAGCGCCAGCTTGCTCCAGCCCAGGACGGCTCCGCTCAGCCCCAGCAGCCAGGCGTTGAGCGGTGGATGATCGTAGTAGGACAGGGCCGGATGCTGCCCCCACATCCAGTAATAGGCCTCGTCCTGGAAGATGCTGGTCGAGGCGAAGGCCACCAGCCGCGCGAGGATGAGGCAAAGCACCAGTGCCTTGATCACCGCCAGCGGCGCGAGTGGTCGCAGGCGCGCCCTGACCGCGTTGTCCATGCCTCACCCCCGAACGCGGCCTTATGGCATGCCCCGCGCGCGCTGCAAACCGCTCTCGGCGCGGCGGCGGCCCCAGTCTAGAGAGGGTGGAAGCCCTCGCCCAGGTAGAGCGTATAGGTCAGCACCGGATGACCGAGCGCCGTCGCCGTGAACGTGCCGACCTCGCTGATCCGCTTGAAATGCTGCCGGAACGTCTGCATGTCCTCGCTGCCATCGATCAGCAGGATGGCGTTCTGCCCGATCCGCGTTGCCGGATCAAACCAGTCGTCGAACGCATCGCGGCGCGACGAGAGCGCCACCACGTCGGGATCGTCGAGCGCAAAAGCCAGCTGGCTGGCCGTCTGGTACCGGTTGGTGGCGAGGAACTGCGCCCCGTGGCGCTCGCGGGCCTCGGTCACGGCGGCAGCGAGTCCATCCCAGCCGAAGGCGTGGTCGGTCTCGTAGAACGGCCGCACTCCCAGCAGCGAGTGGACCGGCACGAGGCTGAAGTTGACCACGAAAAGCGTCGCAAAGGCCATGCCGTAGAGGGCGTGGAACGTCAGTGTGAACCGATCGATGTGCCGCCCCAGGAACGGCAGGGCCAGCACGAAGGCCGCGATGTTCCACCAGGGCAGGATGGTCGAATAGTTGGCGAGATAGAGCAGCGGCAGGCTCGAAAGCGCAAAGACGAGCACTGCGACGATTCGCGCCGGCCGTTCGAACGGCGGCAACCGCCAGCCCAGGAAGAAGCGCAGCAACGGAAGGACCAGGAAGGGCGACAGCGTCACCAGCGTTCCGATCGCCGCCGACAGCATCTCGGCCGGGACGAGGCCGGTGAAGTGCCCCTCAAAGCGATCCGAAAGGTGGAACCGGAACGAGGCGAAGTCGGTCTGCAGGGCATAGAGCAGCACCGGGGTCTGGATCGCTAGTGCCAGCGCCGCGGCCAGATAGAGGTCCGGCCGTCGCAGCAGCCGTCGCAGGCGCGGACGCAGCAGCACCGTGGCGGCGACGGCCGGACCGAGAAGGGCACCATTGTACTTGGCGAGCGCGGCAAGCCCGAGCAGGGCGGCGGCGCCGAACAGGTGGAGCCGCCGGCCGGGCCGCCCGTCCTCGACGTCGGCGAAGAAGCGAAAGAACAGGGCACCCGACGCCAGCACGAGGAACACCATCAGGTAGTCGTTGAAGACCACCGATCCGAACAGGCCGAACATCGGGGCGGCGAGGTAGACCACCAGTCCCTTGAGGAAGACCGGCCGCCACCTGTCCCCCGCGACGCGGCGAGCCAGATCGAGATAGATCCACACGGTGCCGGCGAAGGCAAGGACCGCGGGCAGTCGCAACGCGAACAGGCTACGACCGAACACCAGGTGCAGGACGCCCTGCAGCCAGCCCTGCAGCGGCGGGTGATCGAAATAGGACCAGGCCGGATGCTGCCCCCACATCCAGTAATAAGCCTCGTCGGCAATCGGAAAGCCAGCCACCGAGAAGGCGAGCTTGAGGAAGACGAGGTAGCCGGCGACGAGCGCCAGCAGCCACTCCGCCAGCGAAAGCGGCCTCCGGACGGGGTTCGGCCCGCCGGCGCTCAGCACGAACTCGGCCCCCGGCCGTCTGGCGGGAGGGCGGCGGCGGTGTGCCGGGCGGCAACTATATCTGACATTGACATTCAGGTTTCTGGAAGGCTCTATGCCGCCGAGCCCAACTCCTACCCTGCGCCATGCTCGTCTGCCAGTGCAACGTGATCACCGATCGGGAGATCAGCCAGGTCGTCACCGACCTGCTGCGTGACGATCCCTGGCGGATCATCGTGCCGGCCCTGGTCTATCGCGAGCTGGACAAGCGCTGCAAATGCGCCGGCTGCGTGCCGAATGTGGTGGACATCATCCTGAAGGTCACCGAGGATTTTCATTCGCAGCTGGTCGCCGATGCACCCCAGGCGCGCCCGGCGCTGCAGAAGTTGGCGGCCATGCGGCGCAAACCCAGAGGAGGTCGGAGTGAAAGGCGAGGCACAGGTCATCGAGCGGCTCAACGAGGCGCTGTTTCTTGAGCTCGGCGCAGTCAACCAGTACTGGGTGCATTTCCGCATCCTGAGCGACTGGGGCTACACCAAGCTGGCCGCCAAGGAACGGGCCGAATCGATCGAGGAGATGCACCACGCCGACAGGCTGATCGAACGCATAATCTTCCTCGAGGGCCATCCGAACCTGCAGCGCGTCGCACCGCTGCGCATCGGCCAGACCATCAAGGAAGTGCTCGAGTGCGACCTCGCCGGCGAATACGACGCCCGCAAGGCCTACAAGTCGTCGCGCGAGCTGTGCGAATCGCTGGGCGACTACGTCTCGAAGAACCTGTTCGAGGCGCTGCTGGCCGACGAGGAGGGCCATATCGACTTCCTCGAGAGCCAACTGCAGCTGCTCAACGCAATTGGCGTCGAAAAGTACGGCCAGCTCAACTCGGACAGCGCCGACAAGTCCGAATAAGCTGGCGGAGGGTTGACTTTCGTTCCTCCTTTGTTCCAGACTGACTCCGAGGAGGACGATCCATGCAGTTCCATCGCGGTCGCCTGATCGACCATGTCCATCTCAACGTGGCGGACGTGAAGCAGTCCGCTGCCTTCTATTCCGCCATCCTCGAGGCAGTCGGACAGCCGCCCGGCTGGCTGACCGAGCACTTCTTCCAGGCCGACGAGCTGTTCATCAGCCGACCGGGCCCGGGACAGACGATCAGCCACGTGCACCTGGCCTTCCAGTCTCCCGACGAGGAGACGGTTCGGCGCTTCCACGCTGCCGCGCTTGCTGCCGGAGGCACCGACAACGGCGCGCCCGGCGAGCGGCACTATCACCCGGGCTACTACGGAGCGTTCGTCCTCGATCCGGACGGCAACAACATCGAAGCGGTGTTCCACGGTCCGGCCCACCGCTCGGCACCCTCGGTAGTGATCGAGGCGTAACGTTCAGACCCTGGGGCCGGCCCGCTGCGGCCCGAGCTGAGGGATGCTCTCCAGTTCGTCGAGCGCCTGCAATTCGTCATAGGCGCTGCCCATGCCGAGGTCCGCGGCGCGCTGGAACCACTGCCGGGCCTTGTCGAGATCGATCGGCACGCCGTAGCCGTAGCGGTAGCCGAGGGCCAGGCCGTACGCCGCCGGTGCATAGCTGCGCCCGCTTGCTTCGCGGTACAGTGCAAGGGCGCGAGCCGGATCGGCGGCCACCCCGCGGCCGACCTGCAGAAGGTCGGCCAGCAGGGTCATGCCGGGCGCCCAATCCGCCGCTGCCGCGCTTTCGAGCTGGGCAAGAGCCTCCCCGGGGCGTCCGTCCGCCACCAGCGCCCGCGCCAGCCACGTCTTGTTCTCGGCCGAGGCGTCGTCGAGCTCGACCGCCTGCTGGCAGGTCGGTACGGCCGAAGCGGCATCGATCTGACTGAGGTCGGTCACCCCGTTCGCCTCGAACCCGGCCTCGAAATACGACGCCGCAGCCAGGGCACAGGCCTGTTCGGCACGCAGCTCGGCAGCACGATCAATGCCATACTGATCGCCCTGTGCCGCGGCCCGCTCGAAATAGTCCAGTGCCAGGCCGAGGTCGCGCGCCACCGTTCCGAACCCCTCGGCATAGATGTAGCCCAGCGTCGTCTGACCATAGGCACTGCCCGCATCGGCCGCCTGCTGCGCGTAGTCGCGCGCCAGCTCGTAGTCGGCGGCGACGCCCTCGCCATAGAGGTAGGCATTGGCGAGGCCGACGGTGCCCGAGACCTCCCCCTGCTCATGGGCCAGCCGATTGAGCTCGAAGGAGCGGCCGTAATCCTGCGGCACCCCCCGACCCGACGCATAGAGCTGGGCCAGGTTGGCCTGCGCCAGGGCATAGCCCTGGTCGGCGGCCAGCTGGTAGTAGTGGGCGGCGAGCGACGCATCCTGGACCACGCCATAGCCGACATCGTGGAGATAACCCAGGTCGTTCTGCGACCAGGCATCGCCGCGATCGGCGCCGATCTGGAACTGCTCGGCGGCCCGGGCATAGTCCTGCTCTACCCCCTGCCCGTACTCGTAGAGCTGGCCGATGCCGTAGATGCCCACGATGTCGTCCTGCGCCGCCGCGAGGCTGTACCAGCGCATCGCCTCGGCGTAGTCGAGCGGCACGCCGTTGCCGCCATGGTACAGGTAGCCCAGGTTGGCCTGCGCCCGGGCCACGCCCTGCTCGGCCGCCCTGCGATACCAGTCGGCGGCCATCGCATCGTCCTCGCCGACGCCGAGTCCCCGATCATAGGCCGAGCCCAGGCTGAGCTGCGCCGGCCCGAAGCCCGCTTCCGCTGCCGGCTGCAGCACCGCGACGGCGCGAGCCAGATCGGCCACCGCGCCGAAATCCCCCAGCAGCGCATCCCCCAGCAGCTGCCGGGCCAGCGGGCTGTCGCCGGCGGCGGCGGTTTCGAGCAGCGGCAGGGCCTCGTCGAAGCGCCCGGCCGCGAGCAGGGCCCGCGCCAGCCAGGCCTTGTCCTCGTCCGACCCCGGATCCTTGGCCACCGCCTCTTCGCAGGCCGGAATCGCCGCTGCCGGATCGATGGCACCGATGTCGCGGCCGATCGCACCGAACTGAGGCTCGAACTGCGAGGCGGCCGCGGCCGCGCAGGCCTTCTCGGCGGTCAGTTCGGCCACGTTCGCGATGGCCAGCTCGTGGCCCTGGGCAGCGGCCTTCTCGAACCACTCCAGCGCCGCGGCGCTGTCCCGCTCGACCCCGATACCCTCGGCATAGATGTAGCCGACGCGATTCTGCGAATCGGCGATGCCGGCCTCGGCGCCGATCAGCGCGTAGCGCAGCGCTTCGGCCGGATCCCGGGCGACCCCGATGCCTTCGAGGTAGAGATTGCCCAGCGCGCTCGCCGCGTCGACATTGTTCGAGCCGGCGGATGCGAGGTAGAGCTCCGCGGCCCGCGACGGATCCAGGTCGACGCCCAGGCCCACCTCGTAAAGATAGCCCAGGTTGTACTGGGCGTAGTCGCTGCCCTGGTCGGCCGCGAGCTGATAGAGCCTCGCGGCCTCGGCATAGTCCTGCGCTACGCCCAGGCCCGCGTCGTAGAGATAGCCGAGCCCGGCCTGTGCGTAGGCATGTCCCTGATCGGCCGCCAGCCGATAGAGGCGGGCCGCCTCGACATAGTCCTGCGGCACCCCCAGGCCATTCTCGTTGAGATAGGCGAGACCGGCCTGGGAATAGGCGTCGCCGCCTTCTGCCGCCTGCCGGTAGGCTTTCGCCGCCGCCTCGTAGTCCTGCGCCATCCCCACGCCGTTCTCGGCCATGTAGCCGAGATTGCTGAGGGCGAAGACATCGCCCTGGGCGGCCGCGGCCTCGAACAGCGTCAATGCCTGCGCATGATCGACCTCGACTCCGTCCCCGTTCAGGTAGGCCGCGCCGAGTTCGGCCTGCGCCTGCGCATATCCCTGCCCAGCCGCGCGCCGGTAGTAGTCGAGAGCCCGCGACCGATCGGCGGGCACGCCGTCGCCGTTCGAGTACATCAGGCCGAGTCCATATTGCCCGGCGGCCGCCCCCTGTTCGGCGGCCAGCCAGTAGTAGCGGTAGGCCTTGGCGAAATCGACCTCGACGCCGGTGCCGTGGAAGTAGAGTGTGCCGAGCTCGACCTGACCGTCGGAAAAGCCCTGTTCGGCGGACTTCTCGATCCAGGATCGCGCCGTGTCGAAGTCGGCCTGCGTACCTGCGCTACGATTGAGCATCAACCCGTAGCGGACCTGGGCCGGTGCAAAGCCCTTCCCGGCCGCCTCCGCATAGAGGGCGAGGCCCCGATCGCGATCGGCCTGGCTCGACGATTCCGCAAAAAGCAGCATCTGTCCGAGCGAAGTGATGGCGACGAGGTTGCCGGCCGCGGCCGCAGTCTCGAGCAAGGGGCGCGCTTCGGCAATGCGGTCCTGCCGATAATAGGCTCGTCCCAGCCAGGCTTGCAGCTCGGGATCGCCGGGGGCTGCCGCCAGGGCCGGCTCGCACGCCGCGATCACCTCGGCGGCGTCGTAGTCGAAGTAGTTGCGGGCACTGGCGGGTTGCCCGGGTTCGAAGCGCGTGGCCGCCGCCGCGACGCAATCCGCCCTCGCGTCCTCTTCGGCGAGGGAGGGGACCGCCGGCGCCAGCAGCAGCAGCGCAGCGATCACCATCGACCGGGTATTGGAGCTTCTGGTGCGTCCCACGTCGTCTCTCCCGTTCGCCCGAGCCAAACCAGCTTAGCGCGGATAGGAAGGGAACAACAATGGCTTGCGATCAGCCGAAGCCGGCCACCGCAGTGGGCTCGTACGGCGCCTCGAGGCGAGCCACCTCGTCGTCGCCGAGCCTGAGCGCCAGTGCTCCGAGCGCATCGCTGAGCTGGGCAAGCTGGGTCACCCCGACGATCGGCGCAGTGACCGGCCGTTTCTGCAGCACCCATGCGAGCGCCACCTGCGCCATCTTCACTCCGCGTTCGGCGGCAATGGCCGCGACGGCCTCGTTGATCCGGCGACCGGCATCTTCCGCCCGGCTGTAGAGGGTCCTGCCGAAGATGTCCGTGCCGGTGCGGGAGGTGATTTCGCCCCACGGCCGGGCCAGGCGGCCCCGCGCCAGCGGCGACCACGGGATCACCCCGATTCCTTCGTCGGCGCACAGCGGCAGCATCTCGCGCTCTTCCTCGCGATAGATCAGGTTGAGGTGGTTCTGCATCGAGACGAACCGCGCCCAGCCATAGGCCCGCGACACCGACAGCATCTTCATGAACTGCCAGGCGTACATCGAGGAAGCGCCGATATAACGGGCCTTGCCGGAACGGACGACGTCGTTGAGAGCCTCCAGCGTCTCCTCGATCGGCGTCACCGGGTCGAACCGGTGGATCTGATAGAGATCGACATAGTCGGTGCCGAGGCGCCGCAGCGAGGCATCGATCTCCTCGAGGATGACCTTGCGGCTGAGGCCGCGGCCGTTCGGCCCCTTGCGCATCTCGCCATGCACCTTGGTCGCGATCACCAGTTGCTCGCGTGGCGCCAGTTCCCCGAGGACCTTGCCCACGATCGTCTCGCTGGTGCCGGCCGAATAGACATTGGCCGTATCGAAGAAATTGATCCCGGCCTCCCATGCCGCCCGCAGGATGGGACGGCTGGCCGCTTCGTCGAGCGTCCACTCGTGGTTGCCCGCCCCGGGGTCCCCGAACGACATGCAGCCCAGGCACAGCCGGCTGACTTCGAGGCCGGTACGGCCGAGGCGTGCATAGTCCATGCGTCTTTCTCCCGGTGTGGCTCGGCGCCGTGGTCCCGCGTGTGCACACTCTTGCACCCTTGCTGGCGGATCGGCCATGGCTGGGCTAATCTGCTGCCGGGGGACAAGCCGTGCAGCGTCTCTTTGTCGTCATCTTGGCACTGATCGGCCTGCTGATGGCCGTACCGTCGGCGCGCTCCGAGAGCTTTTCCACTGCCGAACTGATGCGCGCCACCGCGCTCGACGAGGTATTCGCCCAGTTCGGCGCGGGCATAGCGGCCTCGGCCCGCAACGAGGAGGTTTCACGCGACGAGCTGTTTCTCGAACACTGGGAGACGACCGCGCTCAGCGTATTCGACGCGGATACCCTGGGTGAAAGACTGGCCCGCGCCCTCGACGGGCGCTTTTCGGAGGGGGAGCAGCAGGACCTCGCGGCGTTCTTTCGCTCCGAGTTCGGGCAACGCATGACCGGGCTCGAACGCGATATCGCCAGGCTGCCGCCCGAGGCTCAGCTGACCGCGCTCGCGGCGGGGACGGCGCTCTCTGCCGAGGCCGGTGCGGTACGATCGACCCAACTCGACGACCTAGTGCAACTGGTCGGCGCCGAGATCTCGGTGGCGATGGTCGGCCAGTCGCTGCGGGCCCTGCTGGTCGCCATGTCCGTATCGCAGCAGCAGGGAGAGATCGAAGTGCCGTGGCCGGCCATCGACGCGCAGGTGGACGCCATGATTCCGGGGCTGCTTGCCGACGTGGCGCGCACGCAGCGCGCCATGATGGCCTACGCCTATCGCGACCTCAGCGACGCGGACCTGGGCCGCTACATCGCGTTTCTGAGGACCGAGCCGGCGCAGAAGCTCTATGCCATCGCGGCCTACGCCGTCGGGCGCATCGTTGCCGACGGCATGACGCGCTTCGGCGAGGCGCTGTCCGCCCGGCTGCACAGCGTCAACATCTGAGCCTACTCGTTGCGACGGCCCCCGATCGGCGCCAGTACCTCGTCCATCTGCTTGATCAGCGCGGTCATCCGGTCCTCGGGCGGATCGGGCGTGAAGACCGGCCGCGGCGTTCCCGACGGAAAGGCGCCGAAGGTCTGGAAGAAGTCGACCATGTCCTGCAGCACCGGCATGCGGAAACGCAGCATGGCGCCCATCGCCAGGACCGGCTCGAGGTGGCCGAAGCCGTCATAGTACTTCTCCGTCACCCAGACATTGCTGGCCCGGAGCCTTTCGGCGAGGGCACGGGAGTTTTCCACCCGGACGATGGGATCGGCCGTCCCGCTGGCCAGAAAGATCGGCGGCGCCTCCGGGGTAACGAGGTTGATCGGCTGGGTTCCCTCCGGGTTGGGCGCCGGGCCGAAGGTGTCGCGCACCTGATCGTACTCGAACGGATAGAAATTGTAGGGCCCGGAAATGCCCGCAATGGCGCGCACCGGCATGGTTACCCCGTACTCGCGCTGAAACGACCGGTCGAGCCCCAGCATCACCGCGTTGTAGGCACCGGCGGAATGGCCGGCCAGAAAGAAGCGCCTCGGATCACCGCCATAGCCCTTGATGTTGTCCTCGACCCACTTCATCGCCTGCGCATTGTCTTCGAGAAATTCGGGGTACCTCACCTCCGGCCACAGCCGGTAGTCGGGAACCACCACCACGAAGCCCGCCGCGGCGAGGGCGCGGCCGACGAACTCGTACTCGAACCTGTCGCCTGCCCGCCAGGAGCCGCCATAGATGAACATCACCACCGGCGCCGGTCCGCTGCCGTTGAGCGGCCGGTAGACGTCGAGCTTCTTGCGCTCGCCGTCGGCATAGGGAACGCCGGCGCTCTTCTTGACGCCCTGATCCATCGCCTCGGCGACGTTGAAGGGCGAGAAGATCGTCACCTGCGCGGCGACCGGCAGCGCGGCCGCAAGCACGAGGAGCAAAGCGAAAGCGAGCCGCGAGACGGCCGGTACCGATCGAAGAAACATGGGGAGAACGCCGCAAGCTGATTCAGGACCAGCGCCTGATGCCGCACGAACCTGAAGATTTTGTGGCCGGGCTGCCGGTCGGTCACGCGGTGTGCCGTTCGTCCCACATCCGCCGCAGCGCTGCATCGAGGTCGGCGGCGAATCGATCCGCATCGCAGAGCGGCGAGGCGCGGACTTGCTCGCGCAGCCGGCGCGACAGCCGGTCCAGTCCGGCCGTGTCCGACGCCCTGGCGGCGCCCGACGCGACATACCGCGCGACATCGTCCGCGACCCAGTCGGCCAGCCCGACCGTCGACAGCAGGCTGACCCCGACACGGGCGGTGAAGCGGTCGCCTCGCAGGCTCAGCACCGGCCGCCCCATCCACAAGGCCTCGCAGGTGGTGGTGGTGCCGGCATACGGAAACGGATCGAGGCAGATATCAATGCCGGCATAGGCCGCGAGGTGCTGCTGCACGTCGGCGATGCGACCCAGCACGTCGATGCGTCCCGGCTCGATCCCGTGCGGTGCGAACAGCGCGTCGACGAGGCGACGCGCATCCGCCGGCGGAAGCGTCGGGGACTTGAGGAGGAGGCGGCTGTTGGGGGTGGCGCGCAGCAGCCCGGCCCAGGCGGCGATGGTGGTGGCGCCGAGCTTGCTGAGGTTGTTGAAGCTGCCGAAGGTGACGAAGCCTTTGGAGAGCATCGGCAGCGGGGGCACCTGCGGCGCGCGGGCTGGTGGATTGAACAGCAGGTAGCTGTGCGGCAGCCGCACGGGGCGCTCGCTGTAGAAGCGCTCGTCCCCGGCCGGCACCACGAAGCGATCGGCAATCAGGTAGTCCATCTCGGCGAGCCCGGTGCTGCCGGAGTAGCCGAGCCAGCTTGCCATTACCGGGGCGGGCCGATGGGCGAATAGCGGCAGGCGATTGCCGCCGGTGTGGCCGGAGAGGTCGAACAGGATGTGAATGCCGTCCGCCGCGATTTGCCGCGCTGCCTCGCGATCCCCCATCCGTGAGATCCGATGCCACCCGGCGAAGCGCGGCCGCAGCCGCTCGGTCACCTCGTCGGCCGCTTCGCGTGTCGCATAGGCGTGCAGATCGTGTCCGTGCTGACGCAACCCGTCGAGCGCGGCCTCGAGGAACTGCACCACGGCATGGTGTCGCAGATCGCCTGAAACGAAGCCGATCCGGAACGGCGCACCGTCCACGTGCGGCGGCGAGGCGAAGGTCCGATGCCCGGCCGCCTTGCCGGTGGCGATCCGGCCGAAGGCGCGCGCCTCTTCCAGCAACTCCGCCGCCCCGACCGCCTCGGAGTAGTTGAGCGTCATGATCAGGTCGCTGCGCGCCTTGAGATTGTCCGGGGCCCCGGCCAGCACCGCCCGAAACTCCGGCACGGCCTCCTCGATCCGGCCAACCTGCAGCAGCAGATCGCCCAGGTTGTTGCGGTAGGAGGCGATGTCCGGGCGCAGGGTGGTGGCGCGCCGGTAGCTGGCGATGGCCTCCTCCGGCCGCCCCTGCCGTCGCTGGGCCGTCCCGAGATTGGCGTACGCGTCGGCGCGACCGGGATCGAGCACCGAGGCCGTCCGGGCACTTGCCTCCGCCTCGGCGAACCGCCCGAGCAGCAGTTGCATGGCGGCCAGGTTGCTGCGGTACTCGGCATTTCCTGGCTCGATCTCGCACGCCGCAAGCAGATGGCCGACGGCCTCGGCCTCACGGTGCTGCTGCTGCACCGCAACGCCGAGCAGGTTGCGGGCCCCGGCGTCGCCGGGATCCGCGTCGGTCAGCTGGCGCAGCAGCGCTTCCGCCTCGGACCAGGCAGCCCGCCGCAGCAGTTCGAGGACTTCCGCCATCCGCCCCGGCGGCCTGCTCATCGGCCCCACTCCCTACCTGCAGTCTTCGGCCGCCCAAAACGAACAACCCCACCGGCTTGCGCGGGTGGGGTTGTTCGGGTTTCCGTTCGTTTCGAGACACGCATGTTCTTGGCAGACCTGGCAGCGACCTACTCTCCCAAGCCTTGAGACTTAGTACCATCGGCGCAAAGGAGTTTAACGGTCGAGTTCGGGATGGGATCGGGTTCTGGGCTCCTCGCAATTACCACCAGATCGGCGAAAAACATGCGGGTGAATTCTGGTCTTGAACTTTGATCCGTGCGCCGATCTCTCGTTCCGTGCACCGCGTCACTGCGGGCATGGACTAATGAGAACGATCAAGCCAATCGAGCTATTAGTACCGGTCAGCTTCACACATTGCTGCGCTTCCACATCCGGCCTATCAACGTGGTGGTCTTCCACGGCTCTCAAGGGAATGCTCGTTTTGAAGGAGGCTTCCTGCTTAGATGCTTTCAGCAGTTATCCCGTCCGAATATAGCTACCCTGCAATGCCGCTGGCGCGACAACAGGTCCACCAGAGATTCGTCCAACCCGGTCCTCTCGTACTAGGGTCAGCTCTTCTCAACATTCCTACACCCACGGCAGATAGGGACCGAACTGTCTCACGACGTTCTGAACCCAGCTCACGTACCACTTTAAATGGCGAACAGCCATACCCTTGGGACCTGCTCCAGC
>JAYRZA010000038.1:0-47473 GCA_041916695.1 Devosia sp.
CCTTGCCGGGCGGCGGGGCGATTCCGGCGGGCGAACCGCTGCTGCTGGCGGCGCACCTGCCGCCCGACGCGGCGACGCCCGGGATCTCGCGGCTGCTGCTGGCGGCGTTCGCCGCGCCCTGGCCGGGGCAGGTCGAGGTGCAGCTGGTCGCGACCGGGGCGCGCCTGGCGCGGCTGACGCAGCCGGCGGCGATCGGCGAGCTGCTGACGCCGCTGACGGCGGGGCCGCTGCACCTGTGGGACCGGCGCAGCCTCGAGATCCGGCTTCATGGCGGGCACCTGGCCGGGGTGGACGAACTGGCGGCGCTGGCCGGGAGCAACCGCATTGCGGTCGAGACCGATGCCGGCGAGTGGGAGGTGCTGGGCTTTGCCGGCGCCGAGCTGATCGCGCCGGGATGCTACCGACTGAGCCGGTTGCTGCGCGGCGAGGGCGCGACCGACCCGGCGATGGGGCCGGCGGCGACCGGCAACCGGCTGGTTGTGCTCGACGGGGCGGTGGCGGTTCTGGATGTCGAGCCGGGCTGGGTCGGCGACGCGCTGTCGCTGCGGGCCTTTGCCGGGCGGCACGATGCGGTGGGGACCGGGCTTGCGGTGGAGCTGGGGCTCGGGCCGCTATTGCCGCTGCCGCCCGCGCATCTGAGCGCCGCGCGCGCGGCGAGTGGCGACGTGGCGCTCGGCTGGGTGCGCCGCAGCCGCGCCGATGCCGGGACCTGGGCGGCGGCGGAGGTGGGGCAGGACAACCTTCCCGAGAGCTATCGGCTGACCATCCTTTCGGCCGGCGTGCCGGTGCGGGTGACCGATCTCCTCGTGCCTGCCGCGACCTACACGGTGGCGCAGCAATCGGCCGATTTCGGCGGACTGCCCGCGAGCTTCGCTTTCACCGTGGCGCAGTTCAGCCCGGTCTATGGGCCGGGGCATCCGGCCAGCGGGAGTTTTCATGCGTGACACGCTCTTTCGCCGCCTCGGCGAAGGCCTCGCGCGACGGCGGCTGCAGCTGCTGATCGCTTTCGTTTCCCACAACCTCAGGAGCATTCTCATGACCTTCGGCTTTCTCGACGGCTTCAAGACCTACCTCGTCGCCGCCGCCATGGTGCTGGCCGCGCTCAGCCAGCTGATCGGCGTCGACCTGCCCAGCTTCGACGGGCAGTCCGCCGGGCAGTTGCTGATGGAGGGGCTGGCGATTCTGTTCTTGCGGAAGGGGATGAAGGGGTAGGGGGTGACCTGAGCCCCTGGGTGACCCGGCCAAGGCTGGCAAGCTGTAGCCTGCCCCCCCATTCATCCCCCATTCATCCCCCCGCCCGCATAAAGGGCGGATGAAGCACGCTATTGCATCTATGGTGGCGGCCGTTGTGGTGGCCGTGGCGCTGGGCTTTGCCGTGACGGGCACCGCCCGGGCGCAGGAGGAGCTGTGTCTCGACAAGCGCGAGATCCAGGACCGCATCAATTCCGGGCAGTTGCGGCAACTCTCCGAGGCGATCGCGGCCGCCGGGGTCGAAGGCAAGATCATCAGTTCGGCCGTGCAGCTGTGCCGCATCGACGGGCTCTGGCAGTGGCGCGTCAACGTGATGGACTATTCGGGCGAAAGCAAACCGGTGACCTTGCCGGCCGAGTGAGGAAAGCACTAGAATCGCCAATGACGGAGTCCGCGCCATGAGGGTGGCGCGCTCGCGCAACGCGACATCCGGCACGGCGCAACAGGGGACTGGTCGATGCGCATTCTCGTCGTGGAAGACGACACCAATCTCAACCGTCAGCTCAAGGACGCGCTGACCGAGGCCGGCTACGTCGTCGACGTCGCCTTCGACGGCGAGGAGGGGCATTTCCTCGGCGATACCGAGCCCTATGACGCCGTGGTGCTCGACATCGGCCTGCCGCAGATGGACGGGCTGTCGGTGCTCGAAGAGTGGCGCCGCGCCGGCAAGAAGATGCCGGTACTGCTGCTCACCGCCCGCGATCGCTGGAGCGACAAGGTGCAGGGCATCGACGCCGGCGCCGACGACTATGTCGCCAAGCCCTTCCACATGGAGGAGGTGCTCGCCCGTGTCCGTGCCCTCGTGCGACGCGCCGCAGGGCAGGCCAGCAACGAGATCAGCGCCGGTACGGTGCGGCTCGACGTCAAGGCCGGCAAGGTGACGGTCGATGGGCACGCGGTGAAGCTCACCAGCCACGAATTGCGGCTCTTGAGCTACCTGATGCACCACAAGGGCAAGGTGATCTCGCGCACCGAGCTCACCGAGCACCTCTACGACCAGGACTTCGACCGCGACTCCAACACCATCGAGGTATTCGTCGGGCGGCTCCGGAAGAAGCTTCCGGAGGACTGCATCCAGACCGTGCGCGGGCTCGGCTACCAGATCGCGGAAGACTGAGGGGCCGGAAATTTCCAGCGGGACGCCACGGCGAATGCGGCTTCCCCTCGCGGAGGGACCCCAGGAGCGGATGAGGGTGAACTCGCCGTACCCGGTGTCGCCCATGGCCCGGGCGGGGGCCGTGCGCCTTGGTTGCTCCCTCCACCGGCTCCGCCGGTCCCCCACCCCCGCTGCGCAGGGGAGGACGATGCCGCGCCTTGCCTGCGGCCGCCTTCTCCCGCATGGAGTGGGGCGATGGCGGCGAACTCGGGGGCGGCTCGCATGAAGCTCCCGGCGACGCTTTCGGCACTGGTCGAGGGGATGGCGGCGCGCGTCGACCGGCTGAAGCAGCGGCTGGCCCGGTCCGGCGACACCCCCCACAACGGCAACGGCAAGCGCGGCTCGATCGCCGCCTCGCTGTTCTTGCTGTCGGCCGGCTGGCTGATCGTGGCGCTGGTGGCGACGGCATTCCTCCTGACCGAGCTCTATTCGCGCGCCCTCGATACCAGCCTGGCCGAGACGCTGGAGTTCCATGTCGAGACGCTGACCGACCTGACGCTGCTCAGCGCGAGCCCCGGCAGCGAGGAGATCCGGGTCGCCGACC
The DNA here is from genome assembly GCA_041916695.1 of Devosia sp. GTDB lineage: Bacteria > Pseudomonadota > Alphaproteobacteria > Rhizobiales > Devosiaceae > Devosia_A. The sequence goes on from JAYRZA010000038.1 coordinate 2,952, forward strand.
CGCGCTTCGACCGGACCGGCTCGGGCTGGTACTGGGCCATCCGCGATGATGGCGGGAACCTGCTCAACTTCTCCAATTCCTATGTCGGAATGGTGCTCGGTCCGCTGCCTGGAGCCTTCGACGGCGCCAATCTCAAGAGCGCCGTGCTCACCGATCCGTTCGGCATCCGCATCCGGGTGATCGAGCGGGCGGTGACGGTCAACGGGCTGCCGCTCCATATCATGGTGACCGGCAGCCTCGACGAGATCCTGACGCTGGTCGACGATTTCCGCGGGCAGACGCTGATCGTGCTGGGCGCCGTGGCGATCATGCTGGCGGTGATGTCGACCATCGTCGCCCGGCTGGCGCTGCGGCCGGTGCAGCGGCTCCGGCGCGAAGTCGAACGGGTGCGCGAGGGCGAGGCGGCCTCGGTCACCGGCAGCTATCCGGCCGAACTGGCGCCGCTGTCGGACGAGATCAACGAGCTGCTGCGCTCCAATACGCAGATCATCGAGCGTGCCCGCAACCAGGTCGGCAATCTCGCGCACGGGCTGAAGACGCCGCTGGCGGTGCTGCGCAACGAGGCCTCCGCCGATCGCAAGAACCCGCTCGCCAAGGTGGTGACGTCGGAAACCGACAAGATGACGCAGCTGGTCACCACCTATCTCGACCGGGCGCGGATCGCTGCGCGCTCGGCGGTCGTGGGCAAGAAGGCGGACGCGACGCACGTGATGCTGCGGCTGACCCGGGTGATGCAGAAGCTCAACCCGCGCGTCACCATCGCCATGGTGCGCCCCGATGCGTCGCTGCCCTGGTTCCGCGGCGACGAGGGTGACCTCGAGGAGATGGCCGGGAACCTGCTCGACAATGCCTGCAAGTGGAGCAAGTCCTCGATCGGCGTGACTCTGCTGGCCGAGCGCCAGGGGCAGGCCACCAACCTGCTCGTCAAGATCGAGGACGACGGTCCGGGCCTTACCGAGGAGGAGGCTCAGAAGGTGTTGCGCCGCGGCGTCAGGCTCGACGAGAAGACACCCGGATCCGGGCTGGGGCTCGATATCGTCAAGGAACTGGTTGACGTCTATGGCGGCTCGCTGCAGTTGAAGCGCTCCGTGCTGGGCGGCCTATTGGCCGAACTTCGCCTGCCTGCCGCAAAGGTCGGCGGACTCCGCACTTTCGCCTCAATGCGCAAGGAATAAGGCCCCCGGCCACCTCCGAGACCCCCATGCAGCAGATCGTCCGTGCCCTTCCGCTTGTCCTCACGCTCGCCCTTGCCGGGTGCAGCTTCGGACCGTCCACGTCGGAGGTGGCGCTGGGTCCGACCCTGAACCAGCCCAACCCGGCCCTCGCGACGCCGCAGATCACCCCGGCCTCGGTTCCCTCGGTCGCCAACGTGGCGAGCGCGGAGACGGCACTGACCGACGTCACCGCCTATCTCGACCCCGGCGTGATCGGCAAGCTCAGCGCCAAGGAGAAGGCCGAGGCGGCGAGCGCGCAGTTCAACGCGCTGACCTTCGGGCGACCGGGTGCCCCGCGCGCCTGGAGCGGCGACAAGGGGGCGGCCGGCCAGGTGGTGGTGGGGCCCTATGTGCGCGTCAACAACATCGACTGCCGCGACTTCACCCACACGGTGACACTGGCCGGGGGAACCTTCGCCAGGAAGGGCACCGCCTGCCGCGATGCGGCCGGGACCTGGACCGTCGCCGGCTGACGACGGTCGGCGTCCATAAGTTCGGAAGCTCTTTCTTTACCGGCGCACTCTAGGCTGGCCCTCAGCATTGGCACCTAGCGCCCGACCGGACTCATGCCCGACATCACTGCCAGCCCGCAGCCCAAGCCGCAGCCTGCCGCGTCGCGACGCGCCACGGAGGCCGGCCGGCCGTTCTTCGGCCTGATCGATCCGGTACTGGTGCCGTCTCCCACCCAGTTCGAGTTCGACGGAGCGATCGGCCGGGCCCATGCCGCGGCGGCATGGACCTGGATGCTGCGCGACCTCGCCCCCGACCTGATCGACGCGACGGCCGAGGACGACGATGCAGCCCGGGCGGCGCTCGATGCGGCAATGCCCGAGCTGATGCTGCGGGCCAGGAAGGCCATGCTCGAGGCCGAGGACAATCCCGAGACCGAGCGGCGGATGCGCATCCAGTTCGGCGGCGACGAACCCTATGGACGGCTGCCGGCGGTGCTGCATGCGCTCAAGTGCCGGAGCCTGCTCGACAAGGCGCAGGCCTATGGCCGCGCCGTCAACGCCATGACCGATGAGGCGCAGCTCTGCCTGGCGCTCCAGTCCATGCCGCTCAACGACCAGTCGGTCTACGCCCTGCTGATGCAGGCCGCGATGGGCCAGGTCGCCAATCCGCACCGGCTGATGGCGGCGGTGGTCCGCACGGTCGGCGCCACCGCCGAGGGCGCCATCATGCGGGCCGGCTACGCCCCGCTGATCGATGCCATCTTCTCACACGCTCAGGCGCAGATTCCGGCGCTGCAGCAGTTCGGCCCCTTTGCCGACATCGACCTCACCTGCCGCGCCATCGAACGCTTCCACAAGCTGATGCGGGCGGTGACCGGCTATGTCGAGATCGGCCGGCTGAGCCGCTGGGCCACGGTGGCGGGCGGACTCACCACCACCGTGTCGGCGCTGATCGAACCGCGCCTGCGCGACGTGGCTCCAGACGTCAATCGCGCCCTGCGCCGTCGCGACGGCACCGATCGGCTCGACAGCGACCTGCTGCTTTCGGCCCTCAACGGCTGCTACGTGCTGGCGGCCGTGCGGGAGAGCCGCGACTCGCTCGCGCTCAATGCCCTGTTCGACCAGACCTGGCAGCAGGTGGGACAGGCGCTCGAAATGCATGTGCAGCGCAACCTCGAACTGTATCGCGCCAACCCGATGGACCGCATTGTCGGAGAGCGCCTCGATGCGGCCATCAAGATGACCGAGCTGCGCTTCAACACCGAGTATGCCGACGTGCTGCGCCGGGTCCGCGAGAGCGCCGACCGGCGGGTCATGTAGCCGCGCCGCGGCGGGGTGCCTTCAGCCGGTCGACCACGCGCACCGCTACCGCGCCGCTGCCGTCACGGGCGAACAACAGTGTTTCGGGGCTGTCCGGAACCACCGAGAGCAGGGCGAGGCCGCTGCGTTCGGCCGGCGCCGGCGCGAAGGTGACCCCGATCGCCTGCAGCGGATCGGCGGTGTCGGAGCGCTCAAACACCAGACATCCCGGCTCGAACTGGCGGCCGTCCGGTGCCGAGAGCACGCAGACCTGGGGCTTTGGCCCGAAGCGGCCGCGCAGGTAGTCCGGCACCTGCGGCGCGTCGGCGGGCGGAACCGGCCCGGCCGGCACCTGCCAGCCCGCCGCGACGATGTCGCCGCTGACCGTGCAGCGCTCCGCCGCGACTTTGCCGGCATCGCGCGGCGCCAGCGCTCCGACGGCGACGGCGGCGGCGACATCGCCCAGCGTCAGTGCCACCGGATGGGCGGCGAGTTCGGAGCGGCCCGAGCGATCCTGTGCCGTGGCGCGGCCGGTGAGCAGCGTCGCGCCGCGATCGAGGTAGGCGGCGCCCTGAGCGGCGGTGCGGTATGGCGCGACCGGGGTTTGCGCATCGGGGGTTTCGAAGGCCGCATCGATCGCCGGATCCGCGATCGCCTCGTGCGGCTGTCCGAGACCCGCAAGGGCCGCGGCCCGGCCGCTGGCGATGGCGGCGGCGGTACTGAGCCAGCCGCCGGCCGCCCCGGCGAGCGCGAAACCGGGGACGCTGCCGCGCCCCAGCAGTCGGCCGGTCGCCGCGTCCCAGCCGACGGCGCCGCCGGCCGACGTCCACAGCGACAGGTCCGGCTGCCAGCCGCCGGCGGCAATCAGCTGATCGGTCTCGAGCGCGCTGGCATCCTGCACGATCCCGTCGATGGCGACCGCGAAGCCGACCCGGAGGCCGGGCCGGTTGCGGGCCAGCGGCTCGGCGTGGCTGGCGACCAGACCGGAGGCCAGTGTCACGCCGACGGCCTTGCAGAAATCGACGAAGCGCGAATGCGGATTGATCCGGGTATCGATCAGCCGCTGCACCTCGATCCCGGCGTCGCGGGCATGCAGCGCCAGGCGGTAGGCGAAGCTGTGCGGCGTGTTGACCACGACCCTGCGGCCAGGCCAGACGCCGAAGCGGCGCGCCCGCTGGAAGGCGGCGAGCGAACCGACGACGCCGGGCGTGCGATTGCCCGGAAACACCGGCAGCCGCTCGACGGCGCCAGTCGCGATCACGACCTGGGGCGCGCCGATCGCGGTGATGCCGCCGGCCGGCTGACCGTCCTCGAGGTCGACATGGTGGACCAGCACCTCGCCCTTGAGCACGCGGATCGCCTCGGCACCCATCAGGGTGGTGAGCCGGCCCTTGCCGGCCACGCCGGCAACGAGACCGGCAATGGTTTCGTCGGGGCTCGCCTCGTTGTCCACCGCGCCGAAAAAGGGCAGGGCGCCGCCGAGGCTGCGGCTCCGTTCGACGAGAATCACCGACCGGCCGGCCGCGAGAGCGGTGGCGGCCGCGCTGAGCCCGGCAACCCCGCCGCCGACCACCAGCAGGTCCGCCGTCAGCGTGCGTTCCGCCGGCAGGTTGCGCCAGGGCGCCAGCAGCGGCCAGTGCTCCCCGAAGCGATGGTTGAGGGTGCGCGCCGGCCCGAGCAGCAGGTGCCGGGCCCGCCCCAGCACCCCGCGCGAGGCGATCAGGTCCCGCCGATGGCCGAGCGTGACGAAGTCGGCGCCGTCGACGGCAGGCGTCCGGTCCATCGGCAGCGCCGCACGAGGATCGGCGGCATTGCGGGCGAGCGCCACAGGCGGCGCGAACTGCTCGTCGAGTGCCAGCACCACCTCGCCGTGCCGACCGGCGATCTGCAGCCCCGCCGCCAGCAGTGCCGACAGCACGGAGTCGCCCGCGAAGGCAGCGATCGCCCGGCCGTTGAGCCGGAAGCGGATCGGTCGCTCGCGGTCGATCTCGCGGCCGGCAAAGCCGTGCGGGACATCGGCCGGCAGCCGGCAGTCGGGCTCTTTCATCTCGTTTCCGCCAGGTAGTCGGCGGCATCGAGCCGCTGGTTGCCGCGAGCCGGGCCGCGCCGGGCGAACCAGGCTGCTTCGTCCGCCGGGGCATTGCCGACCAGCAGCCGCGCGATGGCGGGCGCAAGGAATGCCCCGGTCATCCCCAGACCGGCGACGAGCATCGCCTTGTGTCCCCGCCCCGGCCCGACGAACGGCGCGGCATCCTGGGTGAGGACCCGCGCCAGCGGCGCCTCGCCGGCCCGCCTGAGCGGCAGCATGCGCGGCACCGATGCGGCGAGCCGTTCCGATGCGGTCGCCGGATCGCCCTCGAGCACCGCCGCGATGGCACCGGAGGGCTCCCGACCCACCGTTACGCCGCGATCGAGCAGCACCGTCGGCTGCAGCGTCGCCGGGCGGGCCGGCTGGGCGAGCATCGCCAGCGCAGCGGCGGGCCGCAGCGAGCGGTCGCGCGCGTCCGGCGGCAGAAGCGTGAGGATGGCCGCGTCGTCGGCGAGCACGGTGGCCGCGGCCTCGATTGTGGCGCCCTCCGAGAGGAGCGTCGCGCTGCCATCCTTGCGCAGGATCGTCTCGGTCGACAGCCGATCGAGGCGGCGCACCCCATGCCGGTCGAGGAAGGTCTCCATCGCCGGCCCGAAGCGTTCGGGCGCCAGCAGGCTGACGCCGCGGACGCGGCAGGTGGCGGCGCCGGCTGCCGCCGTCCGGTCGGCAACGGGTTCGGCAGCGATGTCGAGCAGGCGGGCCAGGTGGCGGAAATGGCCGAGGGCCGCCTGGCTGGCCGGCGTCTCGGCGATAAACAGCGGATCGACCCGATCGACCAGCGACCGTCCGGCCCGCCCCAGCAGAGCGAGGGTTTCGCCGCCGCAGCTGCGCAGCAGCAACAGGGTCTCGGGCCGGGTCAGCGGGGCCATCGACAGATCGAAGCTGCGCCGCATGGCGAACGGCGAATAAGGATCGGCCAGCAGGGCGACGCGACGGCCGTGCTCGGTCGCGAGCAGCGCGGCAACGAGCGCCGCGAGCGGAGTCGAGCCGATGACGAGATGATCGCAGGCGAAGGACATGCTAGAGCGGGTATCGCGGCGGCCGGGCTGCGGCAATGCGTCTCCCACACTTTGATGTGTGCAGATGCATATTCCGCCCGAATGCCACTATAGATCGGCCGCGTCTCGTTACTCCCGCGTCTGGCAGTCTGCTGCACATGCTGTTCTGGTCACTTGCCCTGGTCGTCATGCTGATCGCCTGCGCCGCACTCTACTATGCGGGCGCCGGGCGCAGGGTCAACGCGACCGGGGATACGCCCGACACTCCCGAGATAGCCCACCTGCGGCAGCAGCTGCGCGAGATCGATGCCGACGCTGCCTCGGGGCGGCTCGCCCCGGCCGAGGCGCTTGCCGCGCGGGGCGAACTGGCCCGCGAACTGCTGCGCCTCAGGCAGCAGCCGGCGGCGCCGGCTCCCGAGCGCCGGCCGCGCCAGTTGCTGTTCGGCGTTGCCGTGGCGGCGACCGCGGTGCTGAGCCTCGGCGTCTATGCCGCGCTCGGACGACCGGAACTGCCCGCCGCTCCGCTCGCCACCCGAACCGACATGCCGCCCGCGGAGATCACGCTCGAGGATGCCGTGGCCCAGATCGAGGTCCAGCTCGGCAAGACCCCGGAAGACCTCAGGGGCTGGAGTGTCATCGCGCCGGCCTACATGCAGCTGGGCCGCTTTGCCGACGCCGCCACGGCGCTGCGTCGGGTGATCGAACTCGACGGCGCCACCGCCGATCGCGAGACCGACCTGGGCGAGGCCCTGATGATGGCCAATGGCGGCAGTGCAGCCGGCGAACCCCTGGCACTGTTCAGGAGCGCCGTGGCCCGCGACCCGGCCCATGTCCGCGCCCGCTACTACATTGCCGGCGAGGCGACGCGGGCCGGCGAGTACGAGGCGGCGAGGAGCGAGTGGGAGGCGCTGCTCGCGCTCGCCAAGGGTGACGAGGCCTGGGTGCCGAATGCGCAGGCCGGGCTCGAGGCGGCACTCGCCGGCCTCGGCGGCGTGCCCGCGGACGGGGTGGACCAGGGCACCATCGAGAGTATGGTGGAGGGCCTTGCGACGCGACTCTCGGAGGGCGGCGGCACGATCGAAGAATGGACGCGCCTGGTGCGCTCCCGCCTGGTGCTCGGTCAGACGGAACTGGCGCAGCAGGCATACGATGCGGCGCGATCCGCTTATCCCGATGCGTCGGTTCGGACCGAACTCGATGTTCTTGCGGCAGATCATGGATTGGTGGCAAGCAATTGACTCGTAAACAAAAACGTCTCGCGGTCATCGCCGGACTAGGGGCCGTTCTGGTCGTTGCCGCCGGCCTGATCTTCACGGCCCTGCGCGACCAGATCGTGTTCTTCTACTCGCCCACCGAGGTGAAGGCGAAGGCCATCGCGACGGGCACGCCGATCCGGCTGGGCGGCCTCGTCAAGCAGAGTTCGTGCAGCCGCGTCGGCGAGGCCACGGACTTCGTGGTCACCGACGGCGAAACCGAGGTGACGGTGAGCTTCGTCGGCATCCTGCCCGACCTGTTCCGCTCCGGTCAGGGGGTGATCGCCGAAGGCGCGATGAGCGGAGCCGACCGCTTCGCCGCGACCAACATCCTTGCCAAGCACGACGAGAACTACATGCCCAAGGAAGTGGTGGAATCGCTCAAGGAACGCGGCGAGTGGCAGCGCGAGGCGACCACGGTCGCCACCCCGGACGACAACTGCTCGCCGCGCAACCTCGCCGCGATCGCCACCAGTTCATGATGCGGCACGGACCAGCGACATGAGCATCGAACTCGGGCATTTCGCCTTCGTCCTCGCCTTCGCCATCGCCGCGGTGTCCTCGGTGCTGGGCCTGCTGTTCTGGAAGCGCGAGGTGGTGGCGGGCTTCCTGCAGCAGGCGGCGCTGCTGCAGTTCCTGCTGGTGGCGGCCGCCTTCGGCGCCCTGATCCAGGCCTTCGTCACCTCCGACTTTTCGCTCCAACTCGCCCAGCAGCACGCCAACTCGGCGCAACCGCTGATCTACAAGATCACCGCGGTGTGGGGAAACCACGAGGGCTCCATGGTCCTGTGGGTGTTGATCCTCGTGCTCATGGGCGCCGCCGTCGCGGCCTTCGGGCGCGGGCTTCCGCGCGACCTGATGGCGCTGGTGCTGGGCGTGCAGAGCCTGCTCGGTGCCGCCTTCAGCGGCTTCACCCTGTTCACCTCCAACCCCTTCCTCAGGCTCTCGCCGGCGCCTTTCGAGGGCCGCGACCTCAATCCGGTGCTGCAGGATATCGGCCTCGCCATCCATCCTCCGCTGCTCTATGCGGGCTATGTCGGATTCTCGATCTGCTTCAGCTTCGCCATCGCCGCCCTGATCTCGGGGCGGATCGACGCCGCCTGGGCGCGCTGGGTGCGGCCCTGGGCGCTGTTCAGCTGGGTGTTCCTGACGCTCGGCATCGCCATGGGCTCGTACTGGGCCTACTACGAGCTCGGGTGGGGCGGCTGGTGGTTCTGGGATCCGGTAGAGAATGCCAGCTTCATGCCGTGGCTGGCCGGAACGGCGCTGCTGCACTCCGCACTGGTGATGGAGAAGCGCAACGCGCTGAAGGTGTGGACGATCTTTCTGTCGATCATCACCTTCTCGCTGAGCCTGCTCGGCGCCTTCATGGTGCGCTCGGGCATCCTGACCTCGGTCCATACCTTTGCCTCCGACCCGACGCGCGGCCTCGTCATCCTCTCGCTGCTCGCCGTCTTCATCGGCGGCGCCTTCTCGCTGTTCGCGCTGCGGGCCGGCGCGCTGCGGACGGGAGGGCTGTTCGCCCCGATCAGCCGCGAGGGCGCGCTGATCCTCAACAACCTGTTCCTCGCCTCGGCGACGGCGGCGGTGCTGGTCGGGACGCTCTATCCGCTGCTGCTCGATGCGCTCACCGGGCAGAGCATCTCGGTGGGTGCACCGTTCTTCGATCTGACCTTCGGCGCGATCATGGCACCGCTTCTGGTCATCCTGCCGTTCGGGCCGTTCCTGAGCTGGAAGCGTGGCGACCTGATCGCCGTGACCCAGCGTCTCGCCGGGGCGGCGGGGCTTGCGCTGTTCCTCGCCATCCTTGCCTTCGCGCTCACCGGTGCCTCCATCTCGCTGGCCCCGCTCGGGCTGCTGCTGGGCTTCTGGGTGGCCCTGGGGGCGCTGGCCGATCTGGTCGACCGCGCCCGGTTCTTCCGCACCGACCTCATGACGTCGCTGCGCCGCCTCGTGGGGCTGCCGCGCACCGCCTGGGCGACGGCGCTGGCGCATTTCGGGCTGGGCGTCACGCTGATCGGCATCGTCTCGACCAGCGCCTGGCAGAGCGAACTGGTCACCACCATGACGCCGGGGCAGACCGTGACACTGAGCGGGCACATGATCACCTTCTCGGGCATCGTGCACCAGGAAGGCCCGAACTTCGTGGCCGATGCCGGCCGCTTCGCCATCGTCGCGCCGGGCGATGCGGCCCGCGAGGCCGTGGCAGAGCGGCGCGTCTACGTGGCCAGCGGCATGCCGACCACCGAGGCGGCGATCGAGACCTACGGCTTCAGCCAGCTGTACGTGCAGCTGGGCGAGCCGCACGCCGACGGCACCTCGGTGGTCCGCATCTGGTTCAAGCCCTATGTCACGCTGATCTGGCTGGGCGCCCTGGTGATGGCGGGGGCGGGCCTGTTGTCACTGAGCTACCGGCGGCTGCGCGTCGGCGCCCCGCAGCCCGCAGCCAGCCGGGTGGCCGCGCAATGAGGGCGCTGCTCGCCGCGCTGCTCTTGCTGTTGGTGGCCCAGCCAGCCCTTGCCGTGCGCCCCGACGAGGTCCTCGCCGACCCGGCTCTCGAGGCGCGGGCCCGCGACATATCGGGCGGCCTGCGCTGCCTCGTCTGCCAGAACCAGTCGATCGACGATTCCGATGCCGACCTGGCGCGCGACCTGCGCCTGATCGTTCGCGAGCGTCTGGTGGCCGGCGACAGCGACGACCAGGTGCGCGCCTTCCTCGTCGCCCGCTATGGCGAGTATGTGCTGCTGAACCCGGTGGTGGCGCCGCACACGCTGCTGCTCTGGGCTGCCGCCCCGGTGCTTCTGTTGATCGGCGGGACGGTCGTGTTCCTCGCGGCACGGCGGCGGGCGCGGGTCGCGACCGGCGCCACCGAACTGTCGCCCGAGGAAGCGCGGGCGATCGAGGAGCTGGAACGCTGAGGCGGTTCGAGGCGGCCCTCCGGATGGGCCGGGGCCGGGGCTGACAGCCGGCAGCGACCGGGCTAAGACGGGGCAGCGCCGGAACCCACCTGCCTTGCCCCTTGCCCCGTTCCTTCCCGATGGCCTCGACCCGCTCTTGGCGCTGGCGCTGATCGGGCTCAGCCTGTTCACCTCGCTGATCACCGCGACCTTCTCGCTCGGGGGCGGTACCCTGATGGTGGCGGTGCTGGCGCTGGTCTTTCCGCCGACCGTCGTGGTGCCGCTGCATGGCGCCATCCAGCTCGGCTCGAACGGCGGCCGGGCCATCGTGCAGCGGGCCCATGTCCAGTGGCCGCTGGTGCGGTGGATTTCGCTGGGCGGGCTGTTCGGCACCATCGTCGGCGGCCAGTTCGCGAGCCTCCTGCCGGCGACGGCGCTGCAGATCGCCATCGCGCTTTTCGTGCTGCTGACCACCTGGCTGCCGCAGCCGGCGCTGGTCGGCCGCTCGCGGGCGGTCCAGCTGATCGGCGGCGGCGTGATCGCCGCTCTCAGCATGGTGGTGGGAGCCACCGGACCGCTGGTCTCGGTGTTCATCAAGGGACTTGCGGATCGCCGCCAGCTGGTGGCGACGCACGCCACCCTGATGACGCTGCAGAACAGCTTCAAGGTGGCGATGTTCGTGCTGCTCGGCTTTGCCTTCGCCGCCTACCTGCCGCTGATCGCAGCCATGATCGCCTCCGGCTTCGTCGGCACCGCGATCGGCAGCCGGCTGCTCCTCAGGGTCCCCGAGGCGGTGTTCCGGATCGGCTTCAAGGTCGTGCTGACGCTGGTGGCGCTCGACCTGCTGCGCGTCGCGCTGTCCTGAGCCCCCGGGGCGACGTTTCTACATTACCAAGATTTAAGGCCGTCGACATCGTGCAGAAAGGCACCGGCTTTCATACGTCAGGGCATCCGGAGTGCCAGACTGAAGGAGAACACCATGCGCTCGACCATTTCTGCCCGCGCCCGTCGCTGGATCGGGGCGTCGGCCCTTGCGATCCTAGCCGGCATCGGCGGTGGCTCGGCTCTCGTTGCGGCGACTGCCCCCAGCTCTGCCCAGAGCGAGGCCAAGCTCGTTCCCGCCGCGCAGATCAGCGTGCCGGCCGTCACCAATGCCCCGAACTTTGCCGACCTCGTCGAGGCGGTGAAGCCCGCCGTGGTCTCGATCGTCGTCGAGGGGGGCGCCGACAGCGGCCGCAACCTGCAGCGCGGCGGCCGCCAGTTCGAGTTCAACTTCCCCGACCTGCCCGACGACCATCCCTTCAAGGACTTCATGGAGGAGTTCGGCCGCCAGTTCGGCAACGACAATCGCAATGACGGCGCGCAGCAGCCCAAGCGCCGCTTCGTGGCGGCGGGCTCCGGCTTCGTCGTCTCCGCCGACGGCTACATCATCACCAACAATCATGTCGTCGACAACGCCGACAAGGTGACGGTGGTCTTCGACAACGGCGACGAGATGACCGCCAAGGTGGTCGGCACCGACGAGAAGACGGACCTGGCAGTGGTCAAGGTCGATGGCGCGAGCGATCTCAGCTTCGTCAAGCTGGCCGAGACCGACGTCCGGGTCGGCGAGTGGGTGGTGGCCGTCGGCAACCCGTTCGGCCTCGGCGGCACGGTGACGGCCGGCATCGTCTCGGCCCGCGGCCGCGATATCGCGGGCTCGTCCTACGGCGACTTCCTGCAGATCGATGCCGCGGTGAACACCGGCAATTCCGGTGGTCCGGCCTTCAACCTCGTAGGCGAGGTGGTCGGCGTCAACACCGCGATCTTCTCGCCCAATGGCGGCAATGTCGGCATCGCTTTCGCCATCCCGGCCAACGTGGTCAAGCAGGTGACCGACCAGCTGATCTCGTCGGGGACCGTGACCCGCGGTTTCCTCGGTGTCGGCATCCAGGACGTGACCCGCGATATCGCCGAGAGCGTCGGCCTGGGCAACCGTCGTGGCGCGCTGGTCACCGAGCCGAGCAAGGACGGCCCGGCCGGAAAGGCGGGCATCAGGTCCGGCGACGTGATCATCATGGTCGACGGCGACGAGATCAGCAACGCGCTCGACCTCAGCCGCACCATCGCCGGCAAGAACCCCGGCACCCCGGTCGATGTGACGATCTGGCGCGACGGCAAGGAGCAGACCATCTCGGTGACCCTGGGCAAGCTCGACGAACAGGTTGCGCAGCCCGCCGAGCCCACCCCGCCCGTCGACATTCCGGCCGGACCCACCGAGACCAGCGTCGGCATCACTCTGGTGCCGGCCGCCGATGGAACGGGCCTGCTGATCCAGGACGTCAACCCGGACTCGACTGCCGCCGAGAAGGGCTTTGCCGTGGGCGACACCATCCTCGAGGTGAACAACCAGCCGGTGGCGACCGTCGAGCAGTTCGAGCAGGCGATCCAGGGCGTCAAGGACGCCGGTCGCGGCACCGCGCTGATCAAGGCCCAGCGCGACGGCAATGTCCGCTTCATCGGGCTGCCTCTCGAGTAGGCGACTCGCAGGCGTCGGGCCCCGGGGCGATGGCTCCGGGGTCCGCCTCATGCGCAAGATGAGTCGTGAATGGGCAGGGCGGGCGGCGGCTTACTGCCCATTCCCTATTGCCCGTTCCCCGTTCACAATGTTCCGATCCGGGGCTCGGTGACATGAAGATTCTGCTGATCGAGGATGACCGCGAGGCGGCGAGCTACCTGATCCAGGCGCTCGACGAGGCCGGGCACGTGACGCACCATGCCTCGGATGGCGAAACCGGCTACGCCATGGCTTCGGGCATGGACTACGACGTGCTCGTGGTCGACCGCATGCTGCCGCGCCGCGACGGGCTGTCGATTATCGAGAGCCTCAGGGCCGAGAACGACCACACCCCGGTGCTGATCCTGTCGGCCCTCGGCGAGGTGGACGATCGCGTCACCGGCCTCAGGGCCGGCGGCGACGACTATCTCGTCAAGCCCTACGCCTTCACCGAACTGCTGGCCCGCATCGAGGTGCTGGCCCGCCGCTCCAGCCCGACAGAGGCCGCCACCAGCTATGCGGTGGCGGGCCTGAGCCTCGACCGGCTGAGCCGCAAGGTCGAGCGCGACGGCGAGGCCATCGTGCTGCAGCCACGCGAGTTCCGGTTGCTCGAATACCTGATGAAGAATGCCGGCAAGGTGGTGACCCGCACCATGCTGCTCGAGAATGTCTGGGATTATCACTTCGACCCGCAGACCAATGTCATCGACGTGCACATGTCCCGCCTGCGCGCCAAGATCGACAAGGGCCACGCCAACCCGCTGCTGCACACCATCCGCGGCGCGGGATACATGATCCGGGAGTAGGGCGTGCTCCGCCTCGCCGACCTGTGGCGTACGACCACGGTACGCCTGACGGCGCTGTTCATGGTCGTGTTCGTGGTCTTTGCCGTGCTGCTGCTGGCGCTGATCTCGTGGCAGACCTCGGTCCAGCTGCAGCGCCAGCAGACCGATGCCATCGACCGCGAGGCGCGCCAGCTGACCCGTCTCGACGCCAGTGCCGGCTTCCGGGCGGCGGTGCAGGCGGTCGAGCGCCTGTCGCGCCAGCCGGGGCCCGGCATCTACTATCTCGCGCTGCCCACCGGCGAGATGATCGTCGGCAATGTCAGCGACCTGCCGGCCGAGGTGCTGGCCGAGCCGGGCACCTACAGCTTCGACTATGAGCGGTCGCAGCCACTCGACGGCGAAGGGGGCCAGCCGCCGCGCGGCAACGCGGTAGTGCGCTCGGTGACGCTCGACAGCGGCCTGATCCTGGTGGTCGGACGCGACGTCGTGGAACGCCGCGGCTTCACCGCCATCGTCATGCAGTGGTTTGCCATCGGTGTCGGAGGCATCCTGATCTTCTCGATGATCGCCGGCGGCGTGACCGCGGTGCGCGTGCTGCGACGCGTCGACACCATTGCCTCGACATCGCGAAAGATCATGTCGGGCAACCTTTCCGAGCGCGTGCCCGTCACCCGCCGCAACGACGAGTTCGATGCCCTCGCCACCAACCTCAACCGGATGCTCGACCGCATCGAGCAACTGATGCAGGGGATGAAGGAAGTCACCGACAATGTCGCGCACGACCTGAAGACGCCGCTGACGCGGTTGCGCAACAAGGCCGAGTCGGCGCTGCGGGACGGGCAGGGGGAGCAGGCCCGGCGGGAGGCGCTGGAGACCACGCTCGAAGAGAGCGACAAGCTGATCAAGACCTTCAACGCGCTGCTGATGATCGCCAGGGCCGAGGCCGGCACCCCCTCGGGCGCGCTGAGCGAGATCGACCTGAGCGCCGTGGTGGCCGATGTGGCCGAGCTCTATGGTCCGCTGGCCGAGGACGAGGGGCTGTCGCTCGAAACCGACATTGCGCCCGGCGTCCGCCTCAGCGGCAATCGCGAACTGCTCGGTCAGGCGCTGGTCAACCTGATCGAGAACGCCCTCAAGTACTACGAGCCAGCCGAGGGCAAGGCCGGCCGCATCACCGTCGGCGTCCGCTCGGGCACCGGCCGCGTGCGGATCGAGGTTGCCGACAACGGCCCCGGCATCCCCGAGGCCGATCGGACGCGCGTGCTCGAGCGCTTCGTCCGGCTCGAAAAGAGCCGCACCGAGCCGGGTTCCGGGCTCGGTTTAGCGCTGGTCGCGGCGGTGGCGCGGCTGCACCGGGGCGAGTTCCGGATCGAGGACAATGCCCCCGGCGTGCGCGCGGTGATCGACCTGCCCGCCGCCTGAGGCGGCGCCGGACTCAGTGCGCCGTCGGCACCGAGGTCTCGCCGACGCCGATGCCGGCGACCTTGCCGCCCTTGAGCACATAGCCGATGTACTGGGCGATGTCGGAATAGCCGCCGGGACGATCATTGCGGTAGGCGATCTTGCTGCCCGAGGCGGCGCCGAAGGTCGCCTTCAGGTCGGCGACGGGTGCCCCGAGGCCAGGTATGCCGAAATCGGGGATGGCGAGCTTCGCCGGAGCCGCGTCGCACGCGGCAGAAGGCTTGCCGGCCTCGGCCGCGACCATCATGACGAACTCGTAGCCGCCCAGCGCGTTGGAGATGAACCAGACATTGGCGCCCTCGGCACCGTAGCAGATCCAGTCGGCGCGGCCGGCGCCATCGCCATCGGTCTGGATGGTGCCGCCGAAAGCCTTCTGCACGTCCTTCAGCCGGGTGCGCTGCAGCGTCACCTTGAGGCTGCCGACCGTGATGGCCTTGACCGGCGCCTTCTCGAGGTTGGCCTTGCTGAAGTTGAAGCTGTTGCCGAAGATCGCCTGACCCATGCCGCCCAGCGAGGCGGCGGTAACGGGCGTGGCGCCCAGGATCGCGAGGACGAGGACGGCGGCGGCGGCTTGGATTCGCATAGATGAACTCTGGGTAGGACGGCCCGGGGAAAATACCGGGACAGGCGCCGCGCGCCAGTGCGCAAAAGGCACAATCACGGAGCTTTGCTTGCCCTGGACCCGGCCCGGCGATATCCCAGGCTCCATGACCGTCTCCGTTGCGACCCTCCTCGACGCCGCCCCCTATCTCGCCGACCTCGCAGCCCGCCATGCGGACTGGTTCGTCTCGGCGCGCGAGACACCCGACGCCGCTTTCGCCGCGGTGCTCGCCGACCTTTCGCGGGCCGGTGCGGCGAGCGCGGGCGAAGACGACGTGGCGCGCGCCCTCCGGCTGGCCAAGGGCCGCGTGGCCCTGCTCGCCGCCGTGGCTGAGGTGGAGGAGCGCTGGACGACCGAGCAGTCGACGGCGGCGCTCTCCGACCTGGCCGATGCCGCGCTCGATGCCGGGCTCGAGGTGCTGATCCGCGCCGCCGTCGCGCGCGGCCAGCTCGGACCGGCCACGGCGGCCACGTCGGGCCTTACGATCTTCGCGCTGGGCAAGCACGGCGGGCGCGAACTCAACTACTCGAGCGACATCGACATCGTCGCCTTCTTCGACCCCGACCGCGCCCCGCTGATCGATCGCGGCGAGGCGACCAGGCTGTTCAGCCGCATCGTCCAGAGGCTCGCCGGCCTGATGCAGGACCGCACGGCCGACGGCTACGTGTTCCGCACCGACCTGCGGCTGCGGCCCGATCCGGGGGCGACCCCGGTCGCCCTGCCGGTCGAGGCGGCGCTCGCCTACTACGAAAGCCGGGGGCAGAACTGGGAGCGCGCGGCATGGATCAAGGCGCGCCCCTGCGCCGGCGACAAGACTGCGGGACAGGCTTTCCTCAAGGAGCTCGGCCCCTATGTCTGGCGCAAGCATCTCGACTTCGCCACCATTGCCGACATCCAGGCAATGAAGCGCCAGATCAACATCACCAAGAATGTCGGGGATGTCCGCGTCGAGGGTCACAACGTCAAGCTGGGCCTCGGCGGCATCCGCGAAATCGAGTTCTTCACCCAGACCCAGCAGCTGATCGCGGGGGGGCGCGACACGGCCCTGAGGGTACGTCCGACCTCCGCCGCGCTGAGGGCACTGGCCGCCGCCAACTGGATCTCGGATACGGCCGCTGACGAGCTCATCGCCACCTACTGGTACCTCAGGGGCGTCGAGAACCGGCTGCAGATGCGCCGCGACGAGCAGACTCACGTGATGCCCGAGACGGAGGCCGAGATCGCGATCGTCGGCAGCTTGATGGGACAACCGGATCTCGCAGCATTCGAAAGCACTTACCGGGCGGCCTTGAATCTGGTTGTCGGCTACTATGCCGAGCTTTTCGCCGAGGGCGAAACGCTGGGCAGCGGCACCGGAAACCTTGTCTTCACCGGCTCCGACGACGATCCGGGGACGCTCGAGACCCTGTCGGGCATGGGTTTTCGCCAGCCGTCGGGGGCCATCGCGACGGTGCGCAAATGGCACTATGGCAGCTACGCCGCGACCCGCGCCGCCGCGGCAAGGGCGCATCTCACCGAACTGCTGCCGGCCCTGCTGCGGACGCTGTCCGAGGCCGGCAACCCGGACGAGGCGCTGGCGCGCTTCGACAGCTTCCTGTCGCGCCTCCCATCCGGCGTGCAGCTGTTCGCGCTGCTGCGCAACCACGACAACCTGCGCAGCCTGCTGGTGGCGCTGATGGCTTCGGCGCCACGCATGGCCGAGGCCGTGATCCACCGCGCGCACGTGATGGACGGCCTGATCGACCCGGCCTTCGCCGACGAGGTGCGCCGGCGTTCGACGCTGCTGAACAAGATCGCCGACTTCTTCGCCGAGGCACGCGACTACCAGGATGTCATCGACCGGGCCCGAATCATCGGGCAGGAGCAGATGTTCCTGATCGCTGCCGGCCTGCTTGCCGGCACGATCGACGCGCAGCGGGCCGGAGAGCAGTTCACGACGCTGGCCGAAGCTCTGCTGACGCGCCTCTTCGCGGCGGTGCGGGCGGAGTTCGAGAAGCGCCACGGCGTGGTGCCGGGCGGCCGGGCGGCGCTGCTGGCCTTCGGCAAGATGGCGAGCCGCGAGATGACGGCGCGCTCCGACCTCGACTTCATCATCCTCTACGATGTCGAGGGGGCGGCCGAGGAGTCGAACGGGGAAAAGCCGCTGGCGACCAGCCAGTACTTCGCCCGCCTGACGCAGCGGCTGCTGGCGGCAATCAGCGCCCCGACCTCGGAGGGCGTGCTGTACGAGGCCGACATGCGGCTCAGACCCTCGGGCAATGCCGGGCCGCTCGCCACCAGCCTCAAGGGCTTCATCCAGTATCACCACGAGAGCGCCTGGACCTGGGAGCACCTGGCCTTGAGCCGGGCGCGGGTGATCCAGGCCGATGGCGACCTGAGGGCGCGGATCGATGCCGCGATCGCCGAGATCCTGTCGCGGCCGCGCGATGTGGCCAGGACCATCGCCGACGTCACCGCCATGCGGGCGCTGATGGCAAGGGAGCGTCCGCCCCGTCATCCGTTCGACCTCAAGCTGGTGGCCGGCGGGCTCGTCGATCTCGAGTTCATCGCGCAGTCGGCGCAACTGGTGGCACGCGCGCAGCTCGACGCACCGCAGGCGCCGACCGCGGCCGTGTTGCGCCGGCTGGGCGAGACCGGCCTCGTGCCCGAGGGCGAGCGGCTGGCCGAGATCCATGCCGTCTATGCCACGGTGCTGCAGGTGATGAGCGCCGCGCTCGCCGATCCGTTCAAGGACGAGGGCTGGACCGAGGCTTTCCGCGAGTTGCTGGCGCAGCGCACCAACATGCCGAACTTCGAGCGGCTGGCGACGGAACTGCGCGCCATGCAGGACGAGGTGAGCGCGGCGGCGGAGCGCTGGTATGCCGGTCTCGTGCGGGAGCCCTGAGGTGCCCTTTGGGCATTGCCGGATGCGGTGCCTCCACGGCACGGATATCCTGCCCCGGAAGGCGACAGTGCCGGCCCCGGTTGCCGGCCGCGTTGCGGCGGAGGCATGGCCCTAGCGACAGTAGCCGTACGCGTGCATGGTTGCCGCGTTGACCTGCCAGAACAGCTCGACCTGTTCCGCCGACAACCGGGTGCGGTCCGGGGCGGACGCCGAGCGGACCCATTTGCCGTCGATGGCGGCCAGTTCCTCGCGGCTCGGTATGGTGCGCGCCACGGGCGAGACCCCGATGAAGCCCGCCAGCCGGTCGACCGTGCCGCCAATGTCGGCAACGATGTCTTCGTAGCGCAGAACCAGGGTATCGGGTCGCGTACGCGGGTTCCACCAGGCGATGTGCTCCGACCAGGTGGGCAGGCCCGGCCGTCCGCGGATCAGCGTTTCGATCGGGATTCGTCGGCGACCGTGATCGTGAAAGCTTGCCGTGGCGTCGATGCCGTTGCGCAGCACGTAGATCGCCTTGCGCGCATCCTGCGGCCGGCCGTGCGTCTTGAGGATGCGGACCGGCGCGTCGCCGAAGTCGAGAGTCCCGTCATCGGTCGGCGCAATCCGCCCGGTGAGTTCCTGCAATTCGCGGTTGCCACCCAGATCCTCGTTGTAGATCGCCGCGGAGGGCAGGCCGAAGCACTGCGACAGGATGATCCGCATCATGGTGTTGCCGCTGCGCGGATACGAAGCGAGCCAGACGACCGGGATCACGTTGTCATTTTCGATATGGACGACATCGACCCACGTGGCGCGCCTGACGCGCCACGTCGTGGATTCGGCATTGCTGAACTCCCCCAGATGGCCCGGCTTTGCGCCGTTGTGGCCATCGCTCAGCAAAATCGGAACGCGAACGAAGTACAATCCGACAAGAGAAGGGTGAGGCGGAATGTCGCGCGCGGACCTCAGGCGGCCCGCGCGGCCCCCTGTGCGGCCATCGGCAGGCTCACCGCCACCGTCGTGCCCAGTCCCTGGCGGCTGTCGATGGCAAGCGTGCCGCCGCTGAGTTCCGCGATGGCGCGCGCGATCGCGACACCGAGCCCGGCGCCCTCGCGGTCGCGCGTGAGGGCGGCGTCGCCGAAGGCGAAGGGCTGCGACACCGCGGCCAGATGCTCGGGGGCCATGCCGATCCCGGTATCGGCAACCTCGAGCACGACGCCATCGGCGGCCGCATAGGCGGAGAGCGTCACCCTGCCGCCGCGCGGAGTGTAGCGGATGGCGTTCTCGACCAGATTGGCGACCATGCGCTCGAGCGCGAAGCGGTCGGCCGCGAGGATGGCGCCGCAAGGACCACCGAGTCCCATGACGAGGCCGGCGCGCTGCGCCTGCGACGTGAAGCGGCGCAGGATCGTCACCAGGAGATCGTCGACGCCGAAGCTCTGCTGCTGCAGTTCGCGCCGCCCGCCTTCCAGTTCGGCGAGTTCGAGGATCGAGGCGAAGAAGCCCAGCAAACGCTCGCC
The DNA here is from genome assembly GCA_041916695.1 of Devosia sp. Lineage (GTDB taxonomy): Bacteria > Pseudomonadota > Alphaproteobacteria > Rhizobiales > Devosiaceae > Devosia_A. The sequence goes on from JAYRZA010000038.1 coordinate 22,920, forward strand.
CGAGCCCTTCACGGCTTCGATGTAGTTGAGGTAGCGCGCGTCGCCGAGCGGTCCGTAGGGCTGCTGATGCATCATGTCGGCAAAGCCGATGATGTGGTTGAGCGGCGTGCGGATGTCGTGGCTGAGATGGGCGAGGAAGGTGGTCTTGGCGCGGCTCGCCGCCTCGGCCTTCTGCTTTTCTTCCTGGAAGCGCCGGGCGAACTGCCGCTGCTCCTCGCGGATCGTGGTGAGCAGCTGATGGGTGCGCCGGCTCTCCGTGATGTCCATCACCAGCGTGACGAAGCCGCCCGTGGCGAGCGGGCGCTCCTCGACCAGCAGGGTCGAGCCGTCCTCGCGCTGCAGTTCGAGAAGGCGGTTCTGCCAGTCTTCGCGCACGGACTGCATGGAACCGCCCGCGCTCAGCCGACCGATCACCTCATGATAGTCCGCCCCCGGGGCGAGGTGCGACGGTGCCGCGCCGAGACGCTCAGCAAAGCGCTGATTGCCGGCGATCAGCCGCGCCTCGGCGCTCCAGCAGGCGACGCCGAAGGGCAGGGTGCCGATCAGGGCGCCGATGGTCCTCGCCTCGCGGTCCCCCTCTCCGGCCAGTCGGTCGGCCGTGCGACGCAGGAGGCGGACCAGCGGCCACTTCAGGTGTCGGTCCACGATCAGGCGCAGCCGAGCTGTGGCTGCGCGGAATCGCTCCGCCCCGGCGCCGGATCGCTCCGTCGTCTGCATCAATATCTCCGCCTAAGTATCTGGGGCGACCCCGCAGACCGCGACCCCACGAACCGACTTTGAATCTGCTTCGCCGTCACTGTCCAGAGGGGGTGCCGCCAGGCCTCCTCGTGCATCGCGAATTCGTGAGTCAGCTGAATCACTTAGGCAGGAAGAAAAAGTTTTCTAGCAGTAACGAAGTGTTAACCAGCCAGCATCCGCTCCAGAATGTCCGCCGTGTTACGGCTGAGCTGCGTAGAATCCCTCAGGAGTTTCAATGCGTTCTCGGCAAGGGCGCGGCGTCCGGGCTCGTAACCCTGAAAGACCCGGAAGGCCGTGAGGACCCGCGCCGCGACCTGCGGGTTACGCGGGTCGACGTCGGCGACGAAGTTCGCGACGAAGCGGAACCCCTCTCCGTCGGCACGGGCGAACTGGGTGGGATTGTTCATCCCGAAGGTCGCCATCAGGGCGCGCAGGCGGTTGGGGTTGTTGCGCGGAAAATCCTTCTCCGCCAGCACGGCCGAGATGCGGCCGATGACGCCGGGCTCTGCCGCCTGGGCGATCAGCGCCAGCCATTTGTCGAGGACGAGCGGATCGGCGGTGAAGCCGTGCCGGAAGTCCGCCAGCAGCATCTCGGCATCGCCGGTCCAGGCGCCGACGACGCTGGCCAGCGCCGAAAGGCGGTCGGTCATGTTGAGCGCGCGCTCGTACTGTTCCCGCGCCAGCCGGGCGCCATCGGCGCTGCGGCCGAGCACCAGCAGGGACAGCGCCGTGTTCTTCATGGCGCGGCGCCCGGCCTGCTGGAAATCGGGCGAGTAGGCGAGCCGGCTGTCATTGGTGAGGTAGATCCGCTCGAGCGTCGGCGCGATGCGGCCGACGATGTCGGCAACCAGCTTCAACCTCGCCTCGCGGATGGCATCGGGGTCGATGTCGCTGACCAGCGCGCGCGCGACCACCTGCTCAGAGGGCAGCCCCAGGGCATGGGCCTTGAAGGCCGGATCTAGATCCTTGGCGAGCGCGGTCTCGTCGAGCGCTCCGGCCAGCGCGCCGACCTGCGCGTCGGACCACGGTGTGCCGCGCGCCGCCTCGACCATCAGCCGGGTCGCCGCATCCTGCAGGGACTGCCAGCGGTTGAACGGGTCGGTATCGTGTCGCGCGAGGAACAACTGGTCCGTCTCGCTGAGCGGGCTGTCCAGCCGGACCGGCGCCGAGAAACCACGCAGCAGCGACGGCACCGGCCGGTTGGGAATCCCCGAAAAGGTGAGGGTCAGCGTCTCGCCGTCCATGACGATCAGGTCGTCGCCGTCGATGCGTCCGCCGGCCACCGACGTCCAGCCCATCGGGCTGCCGTTCGGTCCGATCAGTCCGAAGCGGATCGGCAGCACCATCGGGCGCTTCTCCGGCTGTCCTTGGGTCGGCCGCGTCGCCTGCCGCAGGTCCAGCGTATAGGTCTGGCTCGCCGCATCGTAGCGATCGGAAACTGTGAGCTCCGGCGTGCCGGCCTGCAGGTACCACTGCTGAAAATGCTGCAGATCGACCCCGTTGGCGTCCTCGAAGACCCTGATGAAGGCCTCGATGGTAGTGGCTTCGCCGTCGTGCCGCTCGAAATACAGATCCATGCCCTTGCGGAAGCCCACCTCGCCCAGCAGGGTGGCCAGCATGCGGACGATCTCGGCGCCCTTCTCGTAGACGGTCGCCGTGTAGAAGTTGTTGATCTCCTTGTAGCGGTCGGGCCGCGCCGGATGCGCGAGCGGCGAGGCGTCCTCGGGGAACTGGATCTGGCGCAGGCCCCGCACCTGCTCGATCCGCGCCACCGCTCGGCTGCGCTCGTCCATCGTGAACTCCTGGTCGCGATAGACGGTGAGACCCTCCTTCAGGCACAGCTGGAACCAGTCGCGGCAGGTGATGCGGTTGCCGGTCCAGTTGTGGAAATACTCGTGCGCGATGACGCGCTCTATGGCCGCATAGTCGGCATCGGTCGCCGAGCCGGGGCTGGCGAAGACCAGCTTGTCGTTGAAGATGTTGAGGCCCTTGTTCTCCATCGCACCGAAGTTGAAGTCGGAGACGGCGACGATGTTGAACACCTCGAGGTCGTATTCCCGCCCGAAGCGGCGCTCGTCCCAGGCCATCGACCGCTTCAGCGAATCCATGGCGTAGGCGCACTGCCCCTCCTTGCCGGGCTCGCAGTAGATGGCGAGCGCCACGCTGCGCCCGGACGCCGTGACGAAGCTGTCATGGATGGCACCGAGCTTGCCGGCCACCATGGCGAACAGGTAGGCCGGCTTGGGGAACGGGTCGTCCCAGACCGCGAAGTGGCGGCCACCGGGGAGCTTGCCGGACTCGACCAGATTGCCGTTGGCGAGCAGGACCGGCGCCAGCGCCTCCTCGGCGGCGAGCCGTACGCGGAACGGGGCGAGGATGTCCGGTCGGTCGAGGTAGTAGGCGATTCGCCGGAAGCCCTCGGGTTCGCACTGGGTGCACCAGGTGCCGTTCGATCGGTACAGGCCCATCAGCCGGGTGTTCTTTTCCGGCTCGACCGCCACCTCCGTCTCGAGGACGAAGCGGCGCGGCGGCGGCTCGGTGATGACAAGGCCGGTCGGGCTGTCCGCGTAGGCGGTGAGCGCCAGCGGCAGCCCGTCGATGGCGATCGAATGGAGCTTGAGTTCCTCTCCGTCGAGCACCAGCGGCGTGCCCGGGGCCGTCCCCTCGCGCGGCGTGACCGTCAGGAAGGCGCGCACCCGCGACACATCGGGGGCAATACGGACATCGAGTTCGACTTTCTCGATGCTGTAGGGGGTTGGCGAATAGTCCCTGAGGAACACCGCTTCTTCGTTCTCGCCGCGCATCGATTTCTCCGCAGAATCAGACCGTAACCAACTGTGGCATGTCCGCAACAGCCGAATCCGGTCATTGGTGTATTCTATGCGGCTGTTGCCTGCCTGCAGTCACGATCCGAGCCAAATCCGGCAGTATTGGGATCGCGCTTCGGCCCGGACCGACAGCCGCACCTCCGACGATCAGATCATTGTCGTGTGCGTATTCCAATATTGTTCAAAGGGTAAGCCCTGCCTTGGGTGGCAGCCCGCTTGACCTCAACCGCAGTTGAGGGCGCAGCGCTGTCGCCGACGCGGGGCCGAAGGAGAGTGCTGCAGATGATCGATCCGTTGTTCAAGTGGTTCGAGGGCCGCCTCAACCCCTATCCGACCAGCGAGCCGGAGCAGCCGCCCCAGACGCTGCTGGCCTTCTGCCTGCACTATTCGAAGGGCGCCAAGCGCTGGCTGATCGCCATGGCGGTCCTGGGCGCCGCGATCGCCGTCGGCGAGGTGATGCTGTTCGGCTTCATGGGTTCGATCATCGATTGGCTCAGCGGTGCCGACCGCGCGACCTTCCTTGCCACCGAGGGCTGGAAGCTCGGCGCGATGGCGGTGGTGCTGCTGATTGTGCTGCCGCTGCTGCAGGTCGTCGACACCCATATCATCCACCAGACGCTGCTCGGCAATTTCCCGCAGCGAATCCGCTGGATGGCGCATCGCTACCTGCTGCGCCAGTCGATGAGCTACTTCCAGGACGAGTTCGCCGGGCGCATCGGCGCCAAGCTGATGCAGACCGCGCTCGCCGTCCGCGAAGTGGTGATGAAGCTGCTCGACGTCACCGTCTTCGTGGTGGTCTACTTCGCCGGAGCCGTGGTGCTGGCCGCGATGAGCGATCTCTGGCTGGCCGTGCCGTTCCTCGTCTGGCTGGCGGCCTACGTGACGCTCCTGTGGTACTTCATCCCCAGGCTCGGCAAAATCTCCGAGAAGCAGGCCGATGCCCGCTCGCTGATGACCGGCCGCATCGTCGACAGCTACACCAACATCGCGACGGTGAAGCTGTTCTCGCATTCGCGGCGCGAGGAGTCCTATGCGCTCGAGGCGATGGACGAGTTCATGGGCACGGTGCACCGGCAGATGCGCATGGTGACGGTGCTGCAGGTGGTGATCACCACCATGAACAACGTGCTGCTCGCCGCCGTTGTCGCGATCGGCATCACCCAGTGGCTGGGCGGCAGCATGACGCCGGGCGCCATCGCGGTCGCCGCCGCGCTGGTGCTGCGTTTCCAGGGCATGAGCCAGTGGGTGATGTGGGAAATGTCGGCGCTGTTCGAGAATATCGGCGTCGTGCGTGACGGCATCAGTTCGATCTCGCTGCCGCGCGTCGTCGCCGATCGCCCCGATTCCAAGCCGCTCGGCCCGGTCAAGGGAGACATCAGGTTCGACAAGGTCAGTTTCCATTACGGCAAGCAGTCCGGCGTGATCGAGGGTCTCGACCTCGCGGTGCGGCCGGGCGAGAAGATCGGCCTCGTCGGCCGCTCGGGCGCCGGCAAGTCGACGATCGTCAACCTGCTGCTGCGCTTCTATGACCGCGAGTCGGGCCGGATCACCATCGACGGCACCGACATCGCGACGGTTCAGCAGGATTCGCTGCGTGCCCAGATCGGCGTCGTCACCCAGGATACCTCGCTGCTGCATCGCTCGGTACGCGAGAACATCCTGTATGGCCGGCCCGATGCCTCCGAGGAGGAGATGCTGGCGGCGGCCCGGCTTGCCGAGGCCGATGCTTTCATCGACACCCTCGTCGATCCGAAGGGTCGCAAGGGCTTCGAAGCCCATGTCGGCGAGCGCGGCGTGAAGCTCTCGGGCGGACAGCGCCAGCGCATTGCGATCGCCCGCGTGCTGCTGAAGAACGCCCCGATCCTGGTGCTCGACGAGGCCACGTCGGCGCTCGACAGCGAGGTCGAGGCGGCGATCCAGAGCCAGCTGCAGCTGCTGATGCGCGGCAAGACGGTGATTGCCATCGCCCACCGGCTCTCGACCATCGCGGCGATGGACCGGCTGGTGGTGCTCGACAATGGCAGGGTGGTCGAGCAGGGCACCCATGCCGAACTCATCGCGCTCGGCGGCACCTATGCCAAGCTCTGGGCTCGCCAGTCCGGAGGGTTCCTGCAGGACGCGCTCGAGGAGGCGGCGGAGTGAAGGCGCAGGCCCTGCGGCCTGCATCCCGCCTCGCCTTGAGGGAGTAGGCGCCGACTGCCAGTTTTTCGAAGATCGTCTCAACCGTCCCAGGGAGGACCAGATGGATACGCCCAATACCCTTATTCCGGCCCGTACGGCACAAGCAGCGCTGCGCTCCAAAGTGAAGCGAAAACAATCTGATAGAGCCTTGACCTGACACCAAGTCAGAGATCGGGCTCGGAACATGAGTAAGAAATGCTCAACCGAGTCATTGCCTGGTTCGACGCCCGCTACAACCCTGTAGCGCTGGCCAAGGACACGCAACCCCCCATGGGGGTGCGCAAGTTCATCCTGTACTTCGTCAAGCAGTTCAAAGCCGCCTTCGCCCTGCGCGTGGTGCTCGTCGCCGTCGGCTCGGTCGCCGATGCGATGATGCCCATCTTCGTGGGGCTGGTGGTGGGCATGCTGTCGTCCACTCCACCGGGCGAGATCTTCACCCAGCACTGGCAGACATTCCTGTGGATGATCGCCACCGTGGTGGTGATCCGGCCGACGGCGTTCCTGTTCGACACGCTGATCCGCAACCACTCGATCGTCCCCAACCTCGTCGACATCGTCCGCTGGCAGAGCCACTGGCACGTCATCCGGCAGAGCTGGACTTATTTCCAGAACGACTTTGCCGGGCGCATCGCCAACAAGATCATGCAGGCCGGCGAGGCCATCGAGACGGCCGTCAACCTCGGGATCGATGCCGCCTGGTACGCCCTGGTCTTCGTAGTGGTGGCCGTGGTGGTGCTGGCGCAGCTGGACTGGGTGCTGCTGGTGCCCATCGCCATCTGGCTGGTGCTCTACGGCATCCTGTTCGTCATCGTGATGCCGCTGATCGCCAAGTACTCCGAGGATCTCTCGGAGGCCAAGTCGGTGATGACCGGCCGGATCGTCGACAGCTACACCAACATCCACACGCTGAAGACGTTCTCGACCGACGGACACGAGGACGCCTACGTGGCCGACTCGGTGACGGCGCATGCGGTGGAGTTCCGCAAGCTCATGCGGGTCTTCACCTACATGTGGTCGACCCTGTTCGTGCTCAATGCCGGGCTGGTGGTATCGATCACCTGGCTGGCGCTCAACGGCTGGAACCAGGGGACGCTCGATGCCGCCGCGGTGGCGACCGCCATCCCCTTCGCGCTGCAGATCATGAACATGAGCGGCTGGATTCTCGAGATCGGCTCGAACATCTTCCGCCAGGTCGGCACCGTGAAGGACTCGATGGATACCATCGCCCAGCCCATCGCGATGGTGGACAAGCCGGAGGCCGCCAGGCTGGTGGTGCGCGAGGGTGCCATCGCCTTCGAGGACGTCAGCTTCTCCTACTGGCGCGGCAAGGAGGGTTCGGTGATGGAGAGCTTCAATCTCTCCATCCGCCCCGGCGAAAAGGTGGGACTCGTCGGGCGCTCCGGCGCCGGCAAGTCGACCCTGGTCAACCTCCTGCTGCGGTTGTTCGACGTCGAGGCGGGATCGATCCGCATCGACGGGCAGGATGTGCGCGACGTCACGCAGGAGAGTGTCCGGGCCGCCATCGGCCTGGTCAGCCAGGACACGTCGCTGCTGCACCGCTCCGTGCGCGAGAACATCAAGTACGGTCGCCAGACGGCGACCGACGAGGAGATGATCCGCGCTGCCGAGCAGGCCAAGGTCGCCGAGGTGATCGAGGGGCTGCTCGATCCGCGGCAGCGCCGCGGCTACGATGCCCATGTCGGCGAACGGGGCGTCAAGCTGTCCGGCGGGCAGCGTCAGCGCGTCGCCATTGCCCGGGTCCTGCTCAAGAACGCCCCGATCCTCATCCTCGATGAGGCGACCTCGGCCCTCGACAGCGAGGTCGAGGCGGCGATTCAGGAGCAACTGACCAGCCTGATGCAGGGCAAGACCGTGATCGCCATCGCGCACCGGCTCTCGACCATCGCCGCCATGGACAGGCTGGTGGTGATGGATGCCGGCCGCATCGTCGAAGAGGGAACGCACGCCGAACTGCTGTCGCGCGGCGGGCACTACGCCCAGCTGTGGGAGCGGCAGTCGGGCGGCTTCCTCGACCTCGACGCCAAGGCCGACGCGGCCGAATAGCCGGAAGGGGGGCGGCCGCTGCCGTCCCCTCATCCGAGCTCGCGCAGGATGATCTCGAGCCCGGTGGTGAAGGCCGCCTCGATGTCGCCCCCGAGCTGGAAGGCGTTGCCGATCTCCATCAGAACGAAGCCGTGCAGGAACGCCACCATGGTGCGCGACAGCGGCAGGATGCGCGCCTCGGCCACGCCGGCGCGCTGCAATTCGTCGAACAGCGGCTGCGCCGAGAACAGGCAGGCCTGACGAATCTCGGGGTCGTTGAAGGCGTTGCCGGAGTAGATCGCCCGATAGCGGTGCGGCGCGACCCTGGCGAAGCGGCGGTAGGCCAGCGCCATGCTGGCGACGCGCTCGGCCGCCCCCGTGCCCTCGGTTTCGCGCCGGAGGACCAGTTCCAGATCGTGCAGTACGCCGATTTCCACCGCCTTGAGGATCGCCGCGCGGTCGGCAAAGTGCTTGTAGAGCGAAGGCGACCGGATGCCCGCCCGCTCCGCCACCGCCCCCAGGGTCAGTGCATCCGGCCCGGACGCCTCCACCAGCGCCCGGGCGATCGCCACGATCTCAGCGCGGGATGTCTTGGCCGGCGTTGGCAAGCTGCTCTCTCCTCCGTGCTTTGCCGATCAGGCCCAGATGCGTGTGATGGTCGAGTCCGGGATACTTGAGACCGTAGCCCAGCGCCCGGTCCATGCCGATATGCGCCGTCCAAATGGCGGCCAACTGCCAGAGCAGGGGAGCCTCGGCCAGTTGCCCGAGGACCGTCAGCGTCGCCGGCACGGCATAGGTGTGGGCGGAATTGTAGAGCAGCGCTCCGGTGCGGTTGCCGGCGATCGCTCCGAGCATGGCGAGGTCGGGGAGGAGCAGCAGGGCGGCGAAGACCCACCAATTGCCGCCCAGCGCCTGATAGGCGACGAGCGCGGCCGCCATGGCGACGAGACCTTCGACACGGAGCAGGGCGAGGACGGAATGCGGGACAAATCCCGCCCGGGTTCGAGACATGATCGATCCAAAACTAATGATGATAGCCATCATGGCTACAGGCATTAGCCGATCATGTCAAGGTGGCAGGAGCGCCGGGCGGCGCGCCTGCCCGGGACTACATCTGGATGCACTCGCACACTTCGATCGAGCCGCCCGCCGCGCGGATCGGGCATCCCGCGGCGAGTTCTGTCGCCCGGTCGAGACTGGGGGCCTCGATCACGGTGTAGCCGGAGATCGGATTGCCGCCGCCCCCATCGGTCACCGCCCCGTTGGCGGCGATCGTGCGGGCCGCGCCGGTCGGCGCCCCGCCATCGGCGATGGCCGGACCGAGGAGTCCGTACCAGTCGTTCCAGGCCTTCATCACCCGTTCGCCCTCCTCGGGCGTCGCCGGCATGCCGCCGCCGTGGTAGGCGAGTAGATACTTTGCCATTTGCATTCTCCCTGGTGCTGTCCCGGCTTCACATGCCGGGAACGTTGAGCGGCCTGCCGGTCTCGAGCAGCGTCTTGAGTCCGGCGATGATTCCCGGCCACCCCGACTCGACGCCCGCGTTGGCGTCCTCGTAGCTGTGGTGGGTGAGTCGGAAGCGGCAGACCTCGCCCAACGGCTCGATCTCGAAGGTGACGCGGGTCTCCTTGCTGTTCTCCGCCCAGGGCGGCAGGAAGGTCGAGACGATCCGGGTCTTGGGCACGACCTCGACCACTGCGCCATCGAGCATCACCCCGCCGTCGCGGTCGTGATAGCGGAACGGGCTGCCGGGCCTGAGATCGGAGGCGAGGCGGGCGCCGTAGTAGTACTGCGCGGTCATGTCCGGGTTGACCAGCGCATCCCACAGCGCGTCCTGCGTGGTGCGGATGTAGGTCTCGATGACGAAATCGGGCTTCTTGTCCATGGCGGGCGGGCTCTCCAAACTGCGTTTCAGATCGAGCGCAAAGCGCGCGAAAGGCTTCTGGTAGGGCGCGATCCAGCGATCGGCGAGTTCCTGGATCGGCGCCGCGTTGAGGTAGTGGTACTTGAACCGCCCGTCGCGGCGGGTGGTCACCAGTCCGGCGTCCTCGAGCACCCTGAGGTGCTTCATCACCCCGAAGCGGGTCATCCCCAGACCCTGCTCGAGTTCCGTCAGGGTCTGGCCGGCCCGGTCCCGCAGCGTGTCCAGCAGCTGGCGACGCGTCGGATCGGCGAGTGCTTTGAACACGGCATCCACGGGAATACTGATAGGTGACTAAATGGTCACATGTCAAGCATGCCTGTCGTCCACCCGGCCAGGGCAGGGCTCAGACGGCGCAGTAGATGCCGTAAAGGGTCTGCAGCACCGCTTCGACCGCGGGGCTGGCGAGGCGGTAGTGGATGGACTGCCCCTCGCGGCGCGTCTTCACGAGGCCGAGGGCCCTGAGCTTGCTCAGGTGCTGCGACAGCGGGCTCTGGTTCAGCCCGACGCGCTCGCTGAGCTGGGTCACCGTCAACTCCTCGTTGAGCAGGTGGCACAGGATCATCAGCCGGCTCTGGTTCGCCATCGCGTTGAGCAGGCTGGCGGCCATGTCGGATTTTTGCACGAGAAGCGTCGGTTCCATCTTGATCATATTAGAACATACGAATATATGAATGGAAAGGGTGATCTTGAGGGTCGCCGAAAAAAGGAGAAAGCGCCATGTTCACTGCCAATGTGGGAGCGCCCGACCGTATCGTCCGCCTCGTTCTCGGCATCGCCCTGATCGCGTTGCCGTTTGTCGGCGGAGCGGCCTTTGCCGGCCCGGTGCTGGCCTGGGGCCTGCCGATTGTCGGTCTCGTGCTTGCCGCCACCGCGTTCCTCGCCTTCTGCCCGATCTACAAGGTTCTGGGCATATCCACCAAGCAGCGGGAGCAGCACTGATGGGTACGCTGCCGTTTGCCGCCGATACCTCGGTCAGGCCCGAAGTCCTGTCGTTCTTCGACCCCGCAACCAACACCATCTCATATGTGGTGCGCGACCCTGATTCGACAGCCTGCGCCGTCATCGATTCCGTCATGGACATCGACTACGCCGCCGGACGCATCACCTATACCAGTGCCGACGCCATCATCGATGCGATCAAGCAGCGCGGCTGGACCGTGCAATGGCTGATCGAAACGCATGTGCATGCCGATCACCTGTCGGCGGCGCCGTACATCCAGTCGAGGCTGGGTGGCAAGCTGGGTATCGGCGAGAACATCACCATCGTCCAGAACACCTTCGGCAAGGTCTTCAACGAGGGCACCGAGTTCCAGCGGGACGGCAGCCAGTTCGATCGCTTGTTCAAGGATGGCGACACCTACACCATCGGCACCATGCGCGCCCATGTCATGCACACACCCGGCCACACTCCGGCCTGCATGACGCACGTCGTCGGCGATGCCGCCTTCGTCGGCGATACGCTGTTCATGCCCGATGCCGGCTCGGCCCGCGCCGACTTTCCGGGCGGCGACGCCCGCCAGCTCTATCGCTCGATGCGCCGCATCATGGAACTGCCGGGCGAGACGCGCCTGTTCATGTGCCACGACTATGGCCCGAACGGACGGAACATCCAGTGGGAAACCACCGTCGCCGACGAGCGCGAGCACAACGTGCATGTGCGCGACGGCATCGACGAGGACACCTTCGTGCGCATGCGCGAGGCCCGCGACGCCACGCTTGCCATGCCCAGGCTGATCATCCCCTCCCTGCAGGTCAACATGCGGGGCGGTCAACTGCCGCCGACCGACAAGGACGGCAACGTCTTCCTCAAAGTCCCAGTGAACGGATTGTGACCATGTGGCCCTTTTCCTCCTCCTCCGAACCGAAAGAGAAGAAAGTGAACTTCAAGAACCTCGACAAGGACTACGCCGTGACCGGCCAGATCCTGCCGGCCCAGATCCCGGCGGTTGCGGCCGCAGGCTTCAAGTCGATCGTCTGCGCCCGCCCCGACAACGAGGACTACGGCCAGCCCAGCTTCGACGAGGTGGCCCGCGAGGCCGAGCGCGCCGGCATCCAGATCATCCATGTTCCGGTGTCGGGCATGGTCAGCCAGGGCGCCTTCATGAAGTTCGAGCAGGCCATGAAGCAGATGCCCAAGCCGGTGCTCGCCTATTGCCGCTCCGGCGGTCGCGCCGCCAGCCTCTACTCCATGTTGCGCAACTAGCCGGCATCTCACCCGATCGCCGACCGATCCCGCTCCGGCGATGCCCTCGCATCGCCGGACGGCCGGAGGCCGCCTGCCCGAGGGCGACAAAGATGGACATCAACGTTGCAGCCCTGGCCTCCGGAACCCTGGTGGGCTTCGTGCTCGGCCTTGTCGGCGGCGGCGGATCGATCCTCGCCACCCCGCTGCTGCTCTACGTGGTCGGCGTCGCCAGCCCGCATGTCGCCATCGGCACCGGTGCGCTCGCCGTCGCCGCCAGCGCCTCGCTCAATGTTGCCGGCTATGTCCGCCGCGGGCTCGTCCGCTGGCGACCCGCGCTGGCCTTTGCCGGCTTGGGGGTCGCCGGTGCGCTCGCCGGCTCGAGCCTGGGCAAGCTGGTCGACGGCGATCAGCTGCTGTTGGCCTTCGGCCTGCTGATGGCCGCCGTGGGCGCGCTTATGCTGCGGCCGCGGCCGGTCGCGCCTGAGGCGGATGCCGCCAAACCCCGTGCGAAGTGGCTCTTGCCGGTGCTGGCGCTGCTGAGCGGGCTCGCCTCCGGCTTTTTCGGCATCGGCGGAGGCTTCCTGATCGTGCCGGCCCTCGGACTTGCGACCGGGATGCCGCTGATCGAGGCGATCGCCGCCTCGCTGGTTTCGGTGACCGCCTTCGGCCTTGCGACCAGTGCCAACTATGCGCTCTCCGGACTGATCGACTGGCCCATCGCCGGCCAGTTCATCATCGGTGGCTTCGTCGGGGGGCTCGGCGGGACCTGGCTTGCCACCTATCTCAGTCGGTTCCGCCGGGTGCTGAACCTGATCCTCGCCGGAGTGATCCTTGCGGCGGCCGGCTACGTTACGTACAGAGCGGCGTATCTGTAGGTGGGCGTCGCCTTCGGCGGCGACGAGGTCGCCGCATGATCTTGGTCAAAAATGGCCGGCGCCACCTGTGCTAGCAAGTCGGCTGCCACTCAGGACGACGGGAGAAGGACCATCGCAATTGCATTCAGGACGCTGGCCGACGACTTTGCGGTGACCGGCCAGATCAGGCCCGCCGAGATTCCCGCCATCGTGGCGGCCGGCTTCAAGTCGATTATCTGCGCCCGTCCGGACGGCGAGGACAACGGCCAGCCACGGTTTGCCGACGTGGCCGAAGAAGCCCGCCGCAACGGCCTCGAGCCGGTGCACATCCCGGTCAGCGGCGCGCTCAGTTCGGTGGCGTTCGGCCTGTTCGAACAGGCCATGCAGACGATTCCGAAGCCCGTGCTCGGCTATTGCCGCTCGGGCAACCGTGCGGCGAGCCTCTACGCGCTCCTGCATCGCACCTAACGGCGACCCGACTCCTTCCGGGCGCTGTCGGCCACTGGCGGTCCCCTCCCCGCCGGTGGCCTTTGCATCTGGCGTGCTTGGCAGCCTCCGAAAGGCCGGCTACAAGCCCGGTCGCACGGCGAAATCGATTGCACGGCGCGATCGTCGCGAGGCGAAACGGGGCAAGGGGGGCGACATGGGTGCGGCACCGCAGGCAAAGGATACGGGCAGCGGGGACTATGCCGAGATCGATCTTGCCGGCGCCTTCACCCTCACCTCGCCGGCAAACAGGCTGAAGCTGCCCATCGCGCTGCCTGGCGACGTCCACACTGCGCTGCTCGCCGCGGGGGAAATCCCCGACCCCTATTTCGGCGAGAACGAAACTGAGGTGATGTGGGTCAACCGCACGCCCTGGACGATGGAGCGCAAGTTCAAGGCGACACCGGCCGAAATCGACGGCTACCTGACGCTGACGCTGGAGAACGTCGACTGCATCGCCACCGTGTTCCTCAACGGCGAGGCGATCGCCGAGACGCAGAACCAGTTCATTCGCTACGACATCGATGTGACCGGCAAGGTGAAGGCGGGCACGAACACCCTGCGCCTCGAGTTCGCCGTGACGCGCGACGTCGCCAGGGCCCGCCACGACGCGCATCCGTTCCCGATACCGTTCACCAACAACTACCTCTCGAACGGACTCGAGGGGGTGCACATGAACTTCGTGCGCAAGGCGGCCTGCCACGCCGGCTGGGACTGGGGCATCTGCCTGATGCCGACCGGCGTCTACGGCCGGTTGGCGATCCGCCGCTCGAAACTGGCGCGGCAGGAGAGCGTCACGGTCGAGCAGGTGCATGGCAGGAAATCGGTCGAACTATCGATAACGACTCGTGTTTTCGCCTTCGCCGAAGGTTCGGTTGAACTTATGCATGAGGTCGACGGCACAAAGCTCGCCGACAAGGTCGTGGTGCGGCCGGGCGAGAATGCGTTCGTGCACAACGTCACCATCAAGAACCCAAGACTGTGGTGGCCGAGCGGGCAGGGCGAGCAACCGCTCTACGAACTCTCTACCACGCTCGACGGCGAAGTGACCAAGCGCAAGCTCGGGCTGCGCAAGCTCGAGTGGCTGGTCGAGAAGGACGAGATCGACCATTCGTTCAAGGTGCGGATCAACGGCCGCGACATCTCGATGTTCGGCGCCAACTGGATTCCCGCCGACGCCATCCCGTCGCGCATCACCCCCGAGGTCATCCGCGACCTGCTGGAGAGCGCCCGGGCCGTGAACATGAACATGCTGCGCGTCTGGGGCGGCGGGCAATACGAGCCGGACTGCTTCTACGAGATCTGCGACGAACTCGGTCTGCTCGTCTGGCACGACTTCATGTTCTCGTGCATGAGCTATCCCTCGAACCGCGAATTCCTCGCCGACGTGCGGACCGAGGTCACCCAACAGGTCCGGCGGCTCAGTCACCACGCCTCGATCGCCATTTGGTGCGGCGACAATGAGGTGATCGGCTCGATCCAGTGGTATTCCGAGACCAGGTCCGATCCGGCGCGCTACATCGCCAACTACGACCGGCTCAATTCGATGCTGGGCAACATCGTCGCGGACGAGGATCCGAGCCGCCGCTTCTGGCCCTCCTCGCCCTCACTGGGCTATCTCGACTTCTCCGACGGCTGGCACTCCGACACCCGCGGCGACATGCACTACTGGAGCGTCTGGCACGAGGCCAAGGATTTCTCGGCCTATCGCGACGTCAATCCCAGATTCGCCTCCGAGTTCGGCTTCCAGAGCTTCACCTCGATGAATGTCATCGAGACCTTCGCGCGCCCGGAGGACATGAATCCGACCTCGCCGGTGATGGAGGCGCACCAGCGCAACACCGGCGGCAACAGCCGCATCCTCGAGACCATGACGCGCTATTTCCGCTTCCCCACGGACTTCGGCAGGATGGTGTTCCTCTCCCAGATCCAGCAGGGCCTCGCGATCAAGACCGCAATCGAGTACTGGCGCTCGACCAAGCCGCGCTGCATGGGCACGCTGTACTGGCAGATCAACGACATCTACCCGGTCGCCAGCTGGTCGAGCCTCGACTATGGCGGGCAGTGGAAGCTGCTGCACTATATGGCCAAGCGCTTCTTCGCGCCGATCAACGTGGTGGCGGTGCCCGACGGCGACACGGTGCTGCTCAAGGCCATCAACGACACCGCACGGAAAGCCGAGATCGCGCTCGAGGTGCTTGCCGTCGATGCCGCCGGCAAGGCGCGCGTCATCGCCACCGCCAAGGCGAAGACCCACCCCGACCGGGCGGTGGTGGCGACCCGCATCCGGCTCGGCGACCTCGGGCCGAACGAGTTCCTGTTCTTCGCCTGGACGGCGGAGGACGGCCGGCTGCTCGGGGAGAACGACTACTTCCCCAAGGCCTACAAGGCCTACGAGATCGGCGCCGCGAAGGTAAGGGCCAGCTGGTCGGGGAGCGACGCGGCGCCGGTGCTCATCCTGAGCGCCGACAGGCCGGCAATGTTCGTGACCGCGACGGTCGACGTGCCGGGCTACTTTTCCGACAATGCGCTGACGCTCATCCCCGGCCGCGAGGTGCGGCTGGGCTTCACGCCGCGCCAGGGTGCGGCGGTAAGCCGGGAAGCGCTCGCCGGCTCGCTGCGGCTGAGCCACCTGCGCGAGACGTACGCGCCCTAGTAGAGCGTTCGCCTGTAGTCCTCCTCAAGGCCCTCGTCGATCCGGCGCATGTCCTCGTCGCCGGGTGCGCCGGTGGTTTCGTCGAGGATCATCTTGATGAGAGAGGGCATCTCGCGGCGATCCTGCCGGTACGCCGGGTCCCACAGACGGGAGCGGCGGAAGGCCTTGGCGCAGTGCAGAAAAACCTCGGTGACCTTGACCACGATGGCGAGGGTCGGCACTCGGTCGCTGACGATCATGCCCTCGAGGAGAGCACGATCGGTGCTGAGGCTAGCCTGGCCGTTGACCCGCAGCGTCTCCTCGAAGCCCGGAATGATGAACAGCAGGCCCACGGTGGGGTTGGCGATAATGTTGCTGAGGCTGTCGAGCCGATTGTTGCCCGGACGATCCGGTATCGCCAGCGTTCGTGAGTCGATGATCCGGACGAAGCCCGGCGGGTCGCCGCGAGGGCTGACATCGGCCTTGCCGGCGAGGTCCTGCGTGCCGAGGCACAGGAACGGCGAGCGGCTGATGAAGGCCCTGGCATGCTCTCCGAGTGAGTTCTGGAACTTCTGAATGGCCAGATCGTGCGTGGCGGGGAACAGGCTGCGCAGCTGCTGTTCGTCCTTGATGATGAACTCGGGATTGATCATGAGGTCCTCCGCCGTGCCCGTTGATTGCCAGGCCTGACGCCGACATGATCATGCTGAGGTACGTACATCAAGACCGGCTGCGCAACCGTGGACCCGAGCGGGTGAGGGCGCATCGGGTGCTGACGGTCTACAGTCCGCGAAGGCCAGGGTAGGACTTGGGAGCGATATTGTTGCGGCTTCGGCATTGACAGCCCGAACCCACCCGCCGATTGGTGGGGATGGTCGCTCCTTCCTCCCGCGGCCGCTGGACTTGCCATGATCTCCACCATCGCCCCCGTCGAGGAGCGCCGCAACCTCGGCATCGGCATCCTGCTGGTCGCGCAGCTGTTCTTTGCCACCCTCGACACCTCGGCCAAGTATCTGTCGAGCGTCGGGGTGCCGCTGGGCGAGATCGTCTTCGTCCGCTATGCCGTGCACGTGGCGCTGGCGCTGGCGCTGTTCCTGCCGGTGCAGCGCGGCCTCTTCGTCAGCCGCAACTGGCGCCTCGAGGTGTTGCGCGGGCTCTGCCTGCTGGGCGTCACCGCCGCCAATTTCCTCGCCCAGCGCTTTCTGCCGCTGACCGTCACCGGGGCCCTGATGTTCACTATGCCGCTGATGGTGACGGCCCTGTCCGGACCATTGCTGGGCGAGAAGGTCGGCTGGCGGCGCTGGGCGGCCGTCGCCGCCGGCTTCGTCGGCATCCTGGTGATCGTCCGGCCGGGAACCGACGCGTTCCACCCGGCCTCGCTGATCTGCCTCGCCGGCGCGCTCTCCGCCGCCCTCTACTCGATCATCACGCGCAAGCTGGCGGGCGTCGATTCCGCCGCCACCCAGCAGGTCTACTCCGGCATCATCGCGCTTGCCTGCGTAACGCCGTTCGCCTTCGAGGGCTGGGTCTGGCCGACAACCGGCGGCAGCTGGTTCGCCTTCCTCGCCATCGGCGTCGCCGGCATGATCGCGCACCAGCTCAACACCATCGCCCACCGCTTCGCACCCCCATCGGCACTCGCGCCGTTCAGCTACACCGAACTGCTGCTGCTGGCGCTGGCCAGCTGGATGATTTTCGGCGAGCCGCCCGATGCCTGGTTCTACCTCGGTGCCCCGATCATCATCGGCTCCGGCATCTACATCTGGCTGCGCGAACGCAAGCTCAACCGCGCCGTCACCGTCGAGCCGGTGGAGGATTGAGATGGCTGCCGCGGTCAAGCCCATCGAGGACCGGCGGCTGCTCGGCATCGGCCTGGTGCTGTTCGGCTACCTCACCTTCGCGATCATCGACAGCTGCGCCAAGTGGATGATGCAGCGCGGCATTCCGCCGATGGAGGTGGTCTTCATCCGCTATTTCGGGCAGTTCGTGCTGGTGCTGGCGCTGCTGGGGCCGCAGACCGGCGCCGTCGCCATGATCCGCTCGCGCCGTATCTGGCTCGAAATCGTCCGGGCGCTGTGCCTGCTCGGCTCGACCATCGCCAACTTCTTCGCCATCACCTACATCCCGCTGACGGTGACCGGTTCGATCAACTTCACCGCGCCGCTGGTGGTCTGTGCGCTGTCGGTGCCGCTGCTCGGTGAGCATGTCGGCTGGCGGCGCTGGCTCGCCATCCTCGTCGGCTTTGCCGGCGTGCTGATCATCGTGCGGCCCGGCACGGCGGAATTTCACCCGGCCATGCTGCTCTCGGTCCTGTGCGTGCTGTTCACCTCGACCTACTTCATCCTGACGCGCAAGCTGGCGGGGGTGGATGGTTCGGCAACCCAGCAGTTCTACGCCGCCGGCGTGTCGACCCTCTGCCTCGTGCCGTTCGCCTTCGGCGGCTGGGTCTGGCCGAACAGCCTCGAGACCTGGATCCCATTCGTCGCCATCGGCACCTTCGCGATGATCGGACACCAGGCGGTCACGGTGGCGCACCGCTTTGCCCCGGCCTCGGTGCTGGCACCGTTCAACTACGTGCTGATCGTCTATCTGACCGCCTCGAGCTGGCTGGTATTCGGTCAGCCACCCGACGCCTCGATCTTCATCGGCGCCCCGATCGTCATCGCCTCGGGCCTCTACATCTGGATGCGGGAGAGGCAGCTGTCGAAGTCGGTGGTCGCCGAACCGGTGGGGCAGGACTAGAAGCCGACGAGGGAGGCTGCCAGAGCGATCTGCGTTCTGGGATGTCGGATGGGCTCTGCGGGGACTGCTTGTTCATATTCAAATCCAGTTGGTGCGATTCTAGACCAGATATGCCCATCGACCAACCCGGTCGTGCCGCGCGCGGTGTGGCTCGGCCTTCTGCCCTCGGCAACGCGCGAGCCCGCGAAGGCGATCGGCGGCCTGATGACAGGCGCCCGATCACTACAAGAGGCGGCTCAGCCTCCACCTGACAGCCGTCCAAGCTGTGACCGGCGCTCTTCGCGCCGGCGCAGCAGGCCACTGCGCGGCGCGAACAACAGGGCGAGGATGAACACCCCGGCCTGCAGCAGGACGATGCTGGGGCCTGAGGCAGCGTTGATCTGGAAGCTGATCAGGGTGCCCAGAACGCTTGAGCCGACCGCTACCGCGACCGCGATGGCCAGCATCGACTCGAACCGCCGGCTGACCAGAAAGGCGATCGCGCCGGGCGCGATCAACATGGCGACAACGAGGATGATGCCGACGGCCTTCAATGCCGCCACGATGGTCAGCGACAACAGCGCCAGGAGGCCGTAGTGCAGCAGGGGCACGTTGAGCCCGATGGCCCGCGCGTGCTGCGGATCGAAGGCGTGCAGCAGGAAGTCGCGGCGCTTGGCGAGCACGATCAGCAGTGTGCCGCCGGCGATGATCGCCACTTCGACGAGATCGGCCGTCGTCACCCCGAGCATGTCGCCGAACAGGATGTGGGTGAGGTGCTGCTCGGTCTCGATCCGGCTGAACAGCACCAGTCCGAGGCCGAACATGCCGGTGAAGACGATGCCCATGGCGGTGTCTTCCTTGATCCGGCTGTTATCCTTGAGATAGCCGGTTGCGACGGCGGAGAACAGTCCGGCGGCAAAGGCGCCGATGGCGATCGGCAGCCCGATGACATAGGCGATGACGATGCCGGGCAGCACGGCGTGGGAGATCGCGTCGCCCATCAGCGACCAGCCCTTGAGCACGAGAAAGCACGACAGCACCGCCGAGACCGCCCCGACCAGCACCGCGACCAGCAGCGCGCGCTGCATGAAGTCGTAGCTCAGCGGCTCGATCAGAAAGGTCTGCAGGAGGTCCATCAGGCGAGCCCTCCCTCGCGCAAGGCCCGGCGACGGGCGGCGATGCGCCCATGCTTGGGGGCCAGGAAGAAGGCGAGAAGGAACAGCGCCGTCTGCAGCGTGACGATGACGCCGCCGGTCGCTCCGTCGAGAAAGAAGCTGATATAGGCGCCCGCTGCCGCGGTGACCGCGCCGAGCAGGACGGCCAGCACCAGCAGCACCTGGAAGCGGTCGGTGAGCAGATAGGCAGTGGCCCCGGGCGTCACCACCATGGCGATGACGAGAATGGCGCCGACCGTCTGCAGCGCCGCCACCGTCGAGGCGGCCAGCAGCGCGAAGAACAGCACCTGCAGCAACCGCGGGCTGAGCCCGATGGTGCGGGCGTGGTTCTCGTCGAAGAACACCAGCATCAGGTCCTTCCACTTGGCGACGAGGATGGCGAGAGACACGACCGCCACGATCACCACCTGCACCACGTCGCTGTCCGAAATGCCGAGGATGTTGCCCAACACGATCGCCTGCACGTCGACGGCGGTGGGGTTGAGCGAAACCATCAGCAGCCCCAACGCGAAGAACGAGGTGAAGACGATGCCGATGACCGCGTCCTCGCGCAGCCGCGTCCGCTGCCGGGTCAGCACCATCGCGGCGGCCGCAAGGCCGCCGGCGAAGAAGGCGCCGAGCGAGTAGGGCAGGCCGAGCATGTACGCTCCGGCCACTCCAGGCACGACCGCGTGCCCCAGGGCATCGCCGATCAGCGACCAACCCTTGAGCATCAGGTAGGCGGAAAGGAAGGCGCAGACGGTTCCGACCAGCGCCGAAACCCAGATCGCCTTGATCATGTAGTCGTAGGCGAAGGGCGCGAGCAGGTCGGGCATCACGGTTCCTCCCGCCGGCTCGGCGTCGCCGGTCGGGTGTCGGCGTGCTCGCCGTAGAACACCACCGGGCGTTCGTCGTCGGTGAGCACGGTGACGCGGCGCGCGTCGCTGTCGGCATGCAGGTCATGCCCCTCGAGCTGGAAATGCCGCAGCACGCCGCCGAAGGTCATCTCGAGATTGGGCTGGGTGAACACCTCGGCGGTCGGCCCGAAGGCGAGCACGGTTCGCTTGATCAGCACCACCTGGTCGCAGAAGTCGGGGACGCTGCCCAGGTTATGGGTGGAAACCAGCATCAGGTGTCCGTCCTGTCGCAACTCCTGCATCAAGGTGATGATGGCCGCCTCGGTGGTGACGTCGACGCCGGTAAAGGGTTCGTCGAGCAGGATGATGCGGCCCTCCTGGGCCAGCGCGCGGGCGAGGAACACGCGCTTGCGCTGCCCGCCCGACAGTTCGCCGATCTGGCGCCTGCGGAACTCCGACATGCCCACCCTTTCGAGCGCGGCATCGACGAGGCGCCGGTCCTGCGCCGAGGGGATGCGGAAGAAGCCCATGTGGCCCTGCCGCCCCATCATCACCACGTCCTCGACCAGCACCGGGAAGTTCCAGTCGACCTCCTCGGCCTGCGGCACATAGGCGACGAGGTTGCGCCGCAGCGCCTCGCGCACCGGCAGCCCGGCCACCCGGACCGCCCCCGCCGAGGGCGTCAGGAACCCCATGATGGCCTTGAACAGGGTGGATTTGCCGCTGCCGTTGACGCCCACGAGGCCGGCTATCGAGCCCGGCCCGAGCGAGAAGCTCGCATCGCGCAGCGCCACGTTGCCGTTGGGATAGGCGACGGTTACGCCCTCGACCGACAGCGACGCCGGCAGGCCGGTGTCCTGCCTCGAATGCGGATCGGCCAGCACGGTCACTTCCCGAACCCCCTGGCGATGGTGTCGACGGTGACTTCGAGCAGCTTCAGGTAGGTCGGGACCGGACCGTCCGCCTCGCTCAGCGAGTCGACATAGAGCACCCCACCATAGGTCGCCCCGGTCTCCTTGGCGACCTGGCGCGCCGGCTTGTCGGAAATGGTGCTCTCCGAGAACACCACGGGGATGCCGTTGGCCCGCACCGCGTCGATCACCTTGCGGACCTGCTGGGGTGTGCCCTGCTGGTCGGCATTGATCGGCCACAGGTAGAGTTCCTTGAGGCCATAGTCGCGCGCCAGGTAGCTGAAGGCGCCTTCGCTCGAGACCAGCCAGCGGTCATCGGCGGGAATCTGCTCGAGTCGGGCCCGCAGCGGCGCATCGATCGCCTGGATCTGCGCGATATAGGCGGCCGCGTTGGCGTCGTAGGCCGCGGCGTTGGCCGGATCGTGCAGCACCAGTGCCTTGCGGATGTTCTCCACATAGGCGAGGGCGCTGCTTGGCGACATCCAGGCATGCGGATTGGGTTTGCCGGAATAGGGCCCCTCGGCGATGCTGATCGGGGCGATGCCATCGCTGACCACGACTTGCGGCACGTCCCTGACATTCTGGAAGAACCGCTCGAACCATTGCTCGAGGTTCATTCCGTTCCACAGGACCAGGTCCGCACCCTGCGCCTTGACGATGTCGCGCGGCCCCGGCTGGTAGCCGTGGATCTCGGCGCCCGGCCGGGTGATCGACTCGACCACCGCGGCCTCGCCCGCCACGTTGCGCGCGATATCGGCGATGATGGTGAAGGTGGTGACCACCTTGAACTTATCCTGGGCCGCGGCGGGCAGGGCGGTGAGGGCTGCGGCCAAGGCAAGTCCCGCAAGAACGTAACGCCGGCGCATCAATCGGATTCCTTGTTGCGAATGGTTCCTAATTGCATCAGGCTGCGACCTCTTGTCAACTCCCTTGCTCCCGATTGCTTTCCGGCGGCGATTCTTTCACGATCCGGACAAAACAGGTGGGCCCGAATGCCATCCTTCAGACTGATCGACGCCGCGTTGCCGGCGTTTGGCGTTCCGAACGTGCGTCCGCAACTCGACACGGCCATTTATACGCAGCGCCTCGCCGCGTTGATCAGGGCAAGGCGGGCGGCCGGGCTCGACGCGCTGGTCGTCTATGCGGATCGCGAGCATTCCGCCAATCTGGCCTACATCACCGGCTTCGACCCGCGCTTCGAGGAGGCGCTTCTGGTCATGGTGCCCGACAGCCCACCCACGCTGCTCGCCGGTCCGGAGAACCTTGCGCGCGCTGCCAATGCGGCGATCGAGGTGGAGGCGCGGCTCTATCCGCCGTTCGGCCTGCTGGGGCAGGACCGCAGCAAGACGCCGGCCCTCGAGGAGGTGTTGCGCAATGCCGGGATCGGGCCGCGGCATCGAGTCGGCGTGCTGGGCTGGAAGTACTTCGGCCCGCATGAGGCCGCCAAGCCGGAGAACTGGCTCGAGACGCCGTCCTACATCGTCGACGCGCTTCGCCGCATCACCGGGCCGGACGGACGGGTGGTCAATGCCAATGCCATCCTGATGCACCCGGTCTCCGGCCTGCGCGCCGTCAACGAGGTAGCGCAGATCGCCCAGTTCGAATTCGGCGCCGTCGCCTGCTCGGAAGCGGTCAAGTCGCTGATCGCCAGCGTCCGGCCGGGCATGACGGAGTTCGAGGCCATACGCCACATGCAGCTCGGCGTGCTGCCGCACAGCTGCCACACCATGCTGTCTTCCGGCGACCGGCTGGTCGGCCTCAACAGCCCCTCGGGTCGCGTGCTCGGGCCCGGCGATCCGATGACCACCGCCGTCGGCTATATCGGCGGGCTGACGAGCCGCATGGGCTGGCTGGCCGAAGATGCGGACGGGCTGCCCGAAGCCGTGCGCGACTATGTCGAGCGCCTCGCGGGCCCGTACTTCCTGTGCGCCGCCGAGTGGTACGAGACCATCGGTATCGGCGTGACGGGCGGCGAGCTTGACGCGCTGGCGCGGCGACACCTCGGTTCGCCGTTCTTCAACCTGGTGCTCAATCCCGGCCACCTCATCCACATCGACGAATGGATGAACACGCCGGTCTACCCCGGGTCCCGCGAGGCCTTCGTCTCGGGCCAGGTGGTGCAATGCGACATCATCCCGGCGGCGGGGCCGCCATACCATGGAGCCAATATCGAAGACGGCGTGGCGCTGCTCGACGAACGGGGCAGGGACGAACTGCGCGAAGGCTTTCCGCACCTCTGGGAGCGCATCGGGGCGCGCCGGGCCTTCATGCGCGACGTGCTGGGCATAAATCTGAAGCCCGAGGTGCTGCCGCTCTCCAACATGGCCGGTGCGATGCCGCCCTACTGGCTGGCACCCGGCAGGATCGTTGCGCGAACGTGACGCTATGCAACGCGCTCCACTTGCCAATTTGACGCAGGCCGATTATTTCGTTGAGCATCGACATTTGGCTGACATCCGGCCGTATGCCCCCGCTTTCGGTCAGGCGCACGCTATGGGACTCCAAACATCGACTGACCGGACAGGGTGATCCCCAGTCCAAGGACAACACTGCGAAGAGGACCACCCGATGCAGAAGGGCACTGTGAAGTTCTACAACGACCAGAAGGGCTATGGGTTCATCCAGCCCGACGACGGCACCAAGGACGTGTTCGTGCACGCCACCGCGCTGCAGCGCGCCGGCATGACCGGACTGGCCGAGGGCCAGAAGGTCTCGTTCGAGGTCGGCGAGGACCGCCGCACCGGCAAGATGGCTGTCACCACCATCTCCGCCGCCTGATTTCTGGCGTCAGCGAATACCGGGTCGGGCGCGTCAGGCGTGCCCGGCCTTTGCTTTGCCGGCCGCGCCGCCTCCTGGGTGATCGTTGGGCGCTGCAATGGCGGGTGAAGTAGATTCACAGCCGGCAGATCCCTACCGACACCCGGATCTTGAGGCCGATCAGGAAGCAGATTTGGGCCACTCCCCAGACCCACCGGCCGGTCAGCTGCAGCCGGCCGAAATCGACCACGACGCACTTCTTCCGATCGTCGCGATATCGTC
>JAYRZA010000039.1:0-45178 GCA_041916695.1 Devosia sp.
AGCTTCAGCCTGCCGCCGGGCGACTACGTGCTGGCGACCCGGCTCGGCGCCGCCGAGGTGGAGACCCCGTTCACCGTCGTCTCGGGCGAAGCGGTCGAGGTGAATGCCCTGCTCGGCGCCGGCGTCATCGCCGTCACCGCGCCGGGCAGCGACTTCGTCGAGATCCTCTCGGCCAGAAAGGACATCCAGGGCAACCGCCGGTCGATGGGCTACGGCTATGGCGGCGCCATCGAACTGGTGCTTCCGGCCGGCGACTACGTGGTGGTGGCGCGTCCCACCGACGGCACCGCCGATCGCGAGGGCGCCGGCTCCGTGGTGGCCGGGGAGCGGCTCGAGCTCAGCGTCGAGTGAGCTGGCGTCCCTGGGCGGCGCGTTCGCTGCGCGCCGCCTGCGCCGCGACATAGACGTCGATCAGCTCGCAGGCGCGCCGCAACAGCACCGTCCGCCCCTCCGCGTGGTGGGCCGAAACCTTGGTGGGGAGCGTCGCGCCGCTGCGCAGCTCCACCATCACCGCCTGCCAGTGCCCGGCACAGCTGACGCGGATCGCATGCTCCCGATAAGTGACGTCCACCCGCGACTCCCGAACCTGCCTCGAGGTGGGCGGAGACTGCACCCGGCGCCCCGCCGGCCTCAATCTCCCCCGCTTCACTTCTTTGTCGCGGTGTGGAAACCGGGGAGGGGGCAAATTGCGGCAAATGTTCTCGATCTAGAGGAAATCATCCCGCCGCGGCGTGAAGCTGTCGATCAGGCGACCGGCCTCGAGGGCTTTCACCCCGTGCACCAGGCCCGACGGCACGATATAGGCGCCGCCCTCGGCAATGGTCTCGGTGACGCCGTCGATAGTCACCTCGAACACGCCTTCCGCAACGTAGCTGGCCTGCCGGTGCGGATGCGCGTGCAGCACGCCGGTGCCGCCCTTCTCGAAGCTGAACTCGACCAGCATCAGGTCGGGCAGGTCGAGAATCACCCTCCGGGTCGAGCCCTCGAGTTGCGTCAGTTTGCCGTCGCCGGGCTGGGCAAAGTGGCGGGTGGCGCTCATCGGATGCTCCTCACAGCTTGTAGGCGCGCTTGGCGAGGCCGTAGGCGAGATCGCGTGCTACCTCGTGCGCCTCGTCCTCGTCCAGCCGGTGCTCGCTGACCAGTCGGGCGAGGAACGCGCAATCGACGCGCCGCGCCACGTCGTGCCGCGCCGGAATCGAGGGAAAGGCGCGCGTGTCGTCGTTGAAGCCGACGGTGTTGTAGAAGCCCGCCGTTTCGGTTGCCATCTCGCGGAAGCGCCGCATGCCCTCGGGGCTGTCGTGGAACCACCAGGGCGGTCCGAGCCTCAGCGCGGGATAGACGCCGGCCAGCGGCGCCAGCTCGCGCGCATAGCTGCTCTCGTCGAGGGTGAACACGATGATGGTGAGCCCCGGCTCCGTGCCCACCGCGTCGAGCATCGGCTTCAGCGCTCCCACATAGTCCGTGCGGGTGGGGATGTCGAAGCCCTTGTCGCGGCCGAAGCGCGCCAGCATGCTTGCGGAGTGGTTGCGCCAGGAGCCGGGGTGGATCTGCAGCACCAGGCCGTCCTCGAGGCTCATGCGGGCCATCTCGGTCAGCATCTGGGCACGGAACAGCGCCTTGTCGCGCGCCTCGGCGTGCCCGGACCGCACCTTGTCGAACAGCATGCCGGCCTCCTTGGGGAGGAGGTTCGCCGTCTCGGCGGTGGGATGGCCGTGGTCTGACGACGTGGCGCCGAAGCTCCTGAAATAGGCGCGGCGCCTGCGGTGCGCCTCGAGGTAGCCCGACCAGTGCCCGGTGTCCTCGCCGGTCAGCGCGCCGAGCCGGTCGAGATTGTCGGCGAACCCGGCGAAGTCGGGATCGACCACCGCATCCGGCCGGTAGGCCGGCACCACCCGCCCGCGCCAGCCGCTGTCGCGGATCATCCGGTGCCAGCCCAGGTCGTCGGTCGCCGCATCGGTGGTCGAGATCACCTCGAGGTTGAAGCGCTCGAACAGCGCGCGCGGCCGATAGTCGTCCCGCTCGAGCAGGGCGGCGATCTGGTCGTAGAGCCGGTCGGCATTGGCGGCCGTCAGCCGCTCCTCGATGCCGAACAGGTTTGCGAAGGTGTGGTCGAGCCACATCCGGGTCGGCGTGCCGCGGAACAGGTGGTAGTGCTGCGCAAACAGCCGCCAGATGGCGCGGCCATCGGTTTCGACCGGGCTGCCGTCGGTGGTCGGAACGCCCAGCTGTTCGAGCCGGATGCCCTGGCTGAACAGCATGCGGAAGACATAGTGGTCCGGCACGATCAGCAGCCGCGCCGGATCGGGGAAGGGCGCGTTTTCGGCATACCAGCGCGGCTCGGTATGGCCGTGCGGAGAAACCAGCGGCAGGTTCCTGATGCCGTCATGGAGGGCGCGGGCGAGGCCGCGCGCCCTCGGTTCGGCATCGAACAGGCGATCGTCGTCCAGCAGCGCCATCGGAGGGTCCTCCCGAACCGATTGGTTACTTAGCGGCGCGGCCGTTGTCAAAGCGTTGCTCACGGCTTTTGCGAAGCGGCCAATCGCGATATGGGCTTGGGGGTCAGCCATTCCCGGGAAGTGCACATGACGAGGCCGCTCATCGAAATCTGCGTCGAAGGCATAGACGGCCTGGTCGCCGCGCAGGAAGCGGGAGGCGACCGGGTGGAGCTGTGCGCCAGCCTGCTCGAAGGCGGGCTCACCCCCAGCCTGGGCGTGATCCGCCAGGCCCTGGCGGTGGCGACCATTCCGTTCCACGTCATCATCCGGCCGCGCGGCGGCGATTTCCTCTATTCCCCCCTCGAATTCGAGACCATGCGCGACGACGTGCGCGCCTGCCGCGACCTGGGCGTGGCCGGCGTGGTGTTCGGCTGCCTCACTGCCGACGGGCGGATCGATACGGCGCGCATGCAGGCGCTGGTCGCCGATGCCGGCACGCTGGCGGTCACCTGCCATCGCGCTTTCGACATGACGCGCGATCCGGAGGAGGCGATCGAGGCGCTGGTCGACAGCGGGGTGCACCGGGTGCTGACCTCGGGCCAGCGCGACACCGCGCTTCAGGGCATCGACATCCTCAGGCGCAGCGTGGCGGCGGCGCGTGGCCGCATCAAGATCATGGCCTGCGGCGGGCTCGAGCCGGGCAATATCGGCGCGGTGTTGCGGCAGAGCGGCGCCGACGAACTGCATTTCGCCGCGCTTCACACGGTTCCCAGCGCCATGGCCTTCCGCAACCCCGATGTCGGCATGGGCGGTACGGCGATCGAGCGCGAATTCGAGCTGACGCTGACCGATCCGGTGGCGGTACGGGCCACCATCGCGGCGGCCCGCGGTCAGGGCTCGGCGTAGAGCGCCGCGAGCCTGAGGGCCGACGTCCGCAGTCGTGACCTGAGTTCGGGGGGCGACAGTACCTCGACCTCGGGGCCGATGCGGATCATCTCCAGCGTCGCCCAGCCGATCTCCTCGATGGGAATGTGGAGTTCGGCCCAGCCCTCGGCATCCGGCGCGAGCCGGGCGCCTTCCACTGCCGCGCGCACCGTCTCGCTGATCGCCTTCAGCCGTCGTCGCCCCAGTTCGGAGGCCCGCACCCGCGCCGTGCCGACATAGATGTCGCGCTCGAACTGGGCCGTCGCCTCCAGCCAGTGCGCCGGCAGGTCGAAATCGCGTGGCCGCTCGAAACGCACCCCGGTCGGGGTCAGCGCCTGGATCTGCGAGAGCCGGAAGGTCCTGAATTGCCCGTCGCGGCGGGCAACCACGTACCAGACGCCGCCCTTGAGCACGAGGCCGAGCGGTTCGATCACCCGTTCGGCGACCTCCTTCCAGCTTTCGTAACGGATGCGGATGCGCGTCTCGCCCCATACCGCCTCGGCGACCAGCCGCAGGTATTCCGGCCTGTAGCCGGGCTGGAACCAGCCGCGCGGATCGAGATGGAAGCGCGAGCTCATCCGCCGGGCTTCCGCCTGCCAGTCGGCCGGCAGCGCCGCGAGCAGCTTGAGCTCGGCCTGCGCCACCTCCTCGCCGAGCCCGAGCTCGCCTGCCGGCCCCGGCAGGCCGGCGAGGAACAGCGCCCGCGCTTCGGGGGCGGTCAGCCCGTTGAGCCGCGTCTTCCAGCCATCGAGCAGGGCAAAGCCGCCATTGCGGCCGGTCTCGGCATAGACCGGCACTCCTGCCGCGCTCAGCTGGTCGATGTCGCGGTAGACGGTGCGCACCGAGACCTCGAGCTCCTCGGCGAGGGCCTCGGCACTGGTGCGGCCGCGGGTCTGCAGGATCATCAGGATGGTGAGGAGACGGCTGGCGCGCATGCTGTTCACTCTAGCCCGGTTAGCCTGACACCGGCTGTCAGGGTTACCCGTTTATGGTGTGCGGCGAAAGCGGCGAGGAGACGGGCGATGACCTACCAGTGGCACGAGACCGGGATCGACACCCCGGTGGTCGAATTGCGGCGCTATCGGCTGCGACCAGGTCGCCGCGACGCGCTGGTCGGGCTGTTCGAGGAGCGCTTCATCGAGCCGCAGGAAGCCGCCGGCGCCCGCATCCTCGGGACGTTCAGCGTCGATGGCGATCCCGACGGCTTCGTCTGGCTGCGCGGCTTCACCCACCATGCCGCCCGGCCCGGGGCGCTCGTTGCCTTCTATGGCGGGCCGGTCTGGCAGGCCGGCCGCGAGGCCGCCGATGCCGCCATGATCGCCGGCGACGACGTGCATCTGCTGCGGGCCATCAGTCCGCGCGGCGGCCTGCCGGAACGGCGCCTGCCGCGACGCGGCGAACGCCTGCCGGCACTGCGCCATACCCTCGTGATCTCGGACCTGCGCTACCCGGAATGGCTCGGCAGCTACCACCTGTGGCTGCGGTTGTTCCTGCGCAAGCTCGGCGCCGATCCGGTCGCGAGCTTTGCCACGCTGATGGCCGAGAACAATTATCCTGCCCTGCCGGTCTGGCGCGACCGACCGGTGCATGTCGCACTCATCCGGTCCGCAGCGCCACTGCCGCCGTTGCCGCCCGAACTGGGCAACCTGCTGCGCTCCGCACCAGAAATCGTGATGCTCACGCCGACGGCGCGATCGCGGCTGCGCTGAGGGCTCAGGCGGTCTGCCGGTCGAACTGGCCGTGCTTCATGAAGCGCCACAGGTAGCCGTCGAGCACGGCGTCCATCGCGGTCGGCGCAACCCCGAAAGCGGCGAGCGTGCGCTTGTCCTGCAGCGCCGCCTCGGAGACGACATTGTCGGTCTGCAGCAGATCCACCTGATCGGCCGTCAGCAGCGGCGCCCAGGGCAGGAATGCGAAGGGCAGGGCCATCAGCTTGCCGATCGCGGCGGGCACCGGCAGGAGCGGATTGCTGCGACCGGTCTTGTCGAGTACCCGCTGCACCAGTTCGCGATGCGTCGCGACTTCCGGTCCGCCCAGTTCGTAGGCGCGGCCACCCTTCACCCGGCCCTCCGCCGCGGCCACCAGCGCGTCCGCCACGTCGCCGACGTAGATCGGCTGGAAGCGGGTCTTGCCGCCGAGCAGCGGCAGCACCGGGAACAGCCGCGCCAGGCTGCCATAGCGATTGAAGAAGCCGTCGCCCTGCCCGAAGATGATCGAAGGCCGGACGATCACCGCCTCGGGGAAGGCGGCGAGGACCTCCGCTTCGCCCAGCGCCTTGGAGCGGGCATAGCCCGAGGGGCTCTGCGCATCGGCACCGAGCGCCGACATGTGGACCAGCGCCACCGCGCCCGCCGCCCTGGCCGCCTGCGCGATGTGGCGGGCTCCCGTGGTGTTGACCGCCCGGAAACGCTGCCGGCCCGCCTCGTAGCCGATGGCGACGAGGTTGATGACGATGGCGGCCCCCTTGACCGCGCGCTCGACCGAGGCGGCATTGCGCACATTGGCCTGGATCGGCATCACTTGGCCGACCGCCCCGAGCGGCCGCAGATGGCCCGCGAGGTCCGGCCGGCGCACCGCGACGCGGATGCGATAGCCGCGCCGCGCCAGCGCCTGCACCAGTTGCGTGCCGACAAACCCCGAGCCGCCGAAGATGGTGACGACGGTTTTGGACGGATCCATGGCTCGGGCGCTCCGGCTGGCGATGACTGAATGAGGGCGCTTGTATCGCGCTCCTCCGGGGCTGTCGAGAGTCGCGCCGCCGCAGCCGGCGCCGCGCGCAGCGGCGCTGCGAAACCCGATTGACAGCCTCCGCGCCATCCCCTAGGTGAACGGCGCCCATCGGTTTGCCCTGGTGGCGGAATTGGTAGACGCGCACGGTTCAGGTCCGTGTGTTTAACGACGTGGAGGTTCGAGTCCTCTCCAGGGCACCAGGCACCCTTCTCAAGGGGCATAGCAGGCCCTCGCCACACACGCCCGGTTCGCCC
Source organism: Devosia sp. (assembly GCA_041916695.1). Lineage (GTDB taxonomy): Bacteria > Pseudomonadota > Alphaproteobacteria > Rhizobiales > Devosiaceae > Devosia_A. The sequence continues at coordinate 6,344 of JAYRZA010000039.1, forward strand.
GGGCGTTGTCGTTTCCGGGGTTCCGCGGCCGGTCTGCTGCCGGCGATCAGGCGCCCGTCAGGGCCACGAGCTCGGCGCGATGGCGCTGCATGGCCAGTTGCACCCGATAGTCGCGCTCGAGGCGGATCTGCGCGTCCGGGTCGGGCGGCCGGTGGACGCAGGGCTGGGCCATGCCGGAGCACGCCGAAGCCAGATCGGCGTACAGGCCCGCGGCCGTTGCCGCCACCATGGCCACGCCGAGCAGGGTTGCGTCCTGCGCCGCTGATTCGAGCACGGGGCGACCCGATGCATCGGCATAGAGCTGCATCAGCAACGGATTGTGGCTGTGGCCGCCGGCGACGTGCAGGGTTTCGATGGCGTAGCCGCGGGCATCGAGGACGTCGAGGATGTGCCGCACCTGCACCGCGATCGCCACCGCGGTGCGCCAGTACAGGCGGCACAGGCTGTCGAAGCTGCTGTCGAGCGCCAGGCCCGAGACCACTCCGAGCGCCTTTGGGTCGGCGAACGGGGACCGGTTGCCGTGGAAGTCGGGCAGCACGTGCAGGTGCGACGCCAGGTCGGGGCCTTCGCTGGCGCGCAGTTCGGCGACCCGCTGAATGACGCGGCGATGCAGGTCCGGGGTGGGCGGCCCGCCGGCGGCATGCGCGCGCAGCACGTGGTCGAGCAGCGCGCCGGTCGCCGATTGTCCCGCCTCGTTGAGCCAGACGCCCGGCATCACGGCGTTGTAGTACGGCCCCCACGCCCCCCGCATCGGCATGGGCTCCTTCGAGAGCGCCATCACGCAGCTCGAGGTCCCCGCGATCAGGGCCAGGTGCCGGTGGATCTGCGCCGCGTCGTCGGCGAACTCGGCCAGTGCCCCCAGCGCGCCGGCATGCGCATCCACCAGGCCCACGCCCACGATGCAGCGCGTGCTGAGGCCGAGGCTGGTCGCGGCCGCCGGCGTCATCGGGCCGAGCGGCACCGACACGGCGCTGGCGCACTCGGGCAGCCCGCTCGCCGCGAAGAGGTCATCGAGGCCCACCGATGCCAGAAAGTCCCGCTGCCACCCGGCGCCCTCGTGGGCGAGGTAGGTCCACTTGCAGGTCAGGGTGCATTCCGATCGGGCCGTGGATCCCGACGCCTTCCAGCCGAGGAAATCGGCAAGGTCGAAAATGTATCCGGCCCGGCGCCAGGTGTCGGGCGCATGGCGCTTCAGCCACATCAGCTTGGGCACCTGCATTTCCGGCGACATCGTTCCGCCGAGGTAGTCGAGCACCCGGTGCCCGCTCGCCGTGCACTGCTCGGCCTCGGCCTGGGCACGATGGTCGAACCAGGCGATGGTGTCCCAGCGGGCATCCCTGCCGGCGCCGACCGGCAGCGATGCGCCGTCCCTGCCGCGCACCACCAGCGAGCAGGTCGCATCGAAGCTGATGCCCGCCGCCTCGTCCTGGCGCACGCCGGCGAGGCGCATCGCCGCGCGGATCGAGTGACCGACGGCATCCCAGATCTGCTCGGAATCGTATTCGGCGATGTCGGGACCGATCCGGTTCAGTTCCAGCGCATGCTCTGCCCGGCCGATCAGCCGGCCCGATGGCGTCACCACGCCCGAGCGCGCGCTTGCCGTGCCGACGTCGACGGCGATCAGCACGGACGCCTCGCCCGCCGCGCGCCCGGCCTGCAGTTCCAGCAGCCCGGGCAGGGCCCGCATGTCCTCGATGATCGCGTCCGGCGCCAGCGCCTCGATCTCCGGCCGCAGGCCGCTGGGCGCAATGTGGCTGCCCCCGACATAGGCGAACACGCGCATGCCCGCCGCCCGCGCCGCCAGGATGCCGGCGGGCGAGTCCTCGATGACGAGGCAGTTGTCCGGCCCCACGCCCATCTCGCGCGCCGCATGCAGGAACAGGTCCGGCGCCGGCTTGCCGTTCTCGACCATGCTGGCCGAGTAGATGCGTCCCTCGAACCGCGGCAGCTGTCCGGTGAGTTCGAGGCTCAGCCGGATCCGCTCGGGCTGGCTCGACGAGGCGACGCAGAACGGCAGGTCCAGTCCGGCCAGCACCTCGTCGATCCAGCCGGTCGGCCTGAGCTCCCGCCGGTAGAGCGCGTAGAGCCGGTCGCGCATCGTGCCGAGTGCCGCGGCGTCCAGGTGCGCGCCGTGGCTCCGGGTCAGGCTGTCCGAAATGGCAGCGAGGCTGCGCCCCAGGAACGAGCGAAAGGCCACCTCCTTGGGAATGGCGATGCCCTGCTCGGAAATCAGTTCGAGCAACACCCGCATGGCCAGCGGTTCGCTATCCACCAGCACCCCGTCACAGTCGAAGATGACGAGCTTGATCGGCGCCATGCCGTCCTCCCGACCTATCGGTAGCCGGGTGGCGTCCGCTTCGGCAAGGCGTTCACAGGGCGTTGTCGAGATAGGCCTCGAGGGTCGGCCGCGTCCCCCGCGACCACAGCGCCGCGAGTGCCTTGGTGAAGGCCGCCACGTAGCCGGGGTTCGTCGCGAGCCCCCCGAAGATGTCGACCATCGATAGCCAGGCCTGCGGGTCGGCTCGTGCCGTTCTGGCGAGCGCCGTCAGGCGGGCCCAGTTGGGGTCGTTGGGCGGGATCGGCCGGCCGCTGTCGGTTTCCCCGTAGCAGTAGCGGGCCCACAGCGCCGAGACCAGCGCCAGCCCGGTGACCGGCTGGCCGGCGGCCAGGCGGTCTGCCGCCGAGGGCAGCACGAACTTGGGCTGCCGGTTGGAGCCATCGAGGCAGAGCCGCTGGATGGTGTCGCCGATCTTGGGGTTGGAGAAGCGTCGCTCGATGAGCCTGAAATAGTCGCCAAGGTCGGTACCGGGCACCGGCGGCACCACCGGGATGATCTCGTCGCGCTCGACCTTTTCGAGGAAGGCCCGGATCAGCGGGTGCTCCATCGCCTCGTGCACGAAGTGGATGTCGAGCAGCCCGGCCGGATACGCGATGGTCGCATGCCCGCCGTTGAGGATGCGGATCTTCATGTGCTCGTAGGGTGCCACGTCGGGCACGAACTGCACGCCGACCTTCTCCAGAGCCGGCCGCCCGGCGGGGAAGTGATCCTCCAGCACCCACTGCTTGAACTCTTCGCAGAATACCGGCCAGGCATCGCTGATGCCGAAGCCGGTCGCCAGGGCATCCCGCTCGCGCGGACCGGTCGCCGGCGTGATGCGGTCGACCATGCCGTTCGGAAAGGCGACGGCGTGGCGCACCCACTCGGCAAGCGCCGGATCGATGAGCGCGGCGAGCCCCGCGACGGCATTCTGGGTGACGTGCCCGTTGCCCGGAATGTTGTCGCAGCTCATCACCGTGAAGGGCGGGATGCCGCGCGCCTTGCGCAGCCGCAGGCCGAGAAGGATCAGCCCGAACACCGTCCTCGGCGCTTCCGGGTTTGCGCTGTCGGCGAGAATATCCGGATGGCCCGCATCGAACTGCTGCGAGGCCGAGTCGATATAGTATCCGCCTTCGGTCACCGTGAGCGAGACGATGCGCACCCGCGAGTCGGCCAGCGCCTCGCCGATCCGCACCGGGTCGCCCACCGGCAGGAAGTCGATCATGGCCGCGGTGACGCGGGCCGAGGTGCTGTCCGCCTCCTGCTCCACCACGGTGGTCAGGTAGTCCTGCCCGAGCAGCTTCCGGCGCATCTCCTCGTCGTTGGGGCGAACGCCGGCGCCGATCAGCGCGAAGTCATGGTCCAGGCCGAGGTTGAACAGGCTGTCGAGATAGACGGCCTGGTGGGCGCGGTGGAAGTTGCCGACGCCGAAATGCACGATGCCCCCGGTCAGCGAGCCCCGCTGGTAGCGCGGCACGCTGGCCAGCCGGGAAATCTCCGGCAGAGTCTCGACGGAGAGTTCGATCGGCATGGTCGTATCCTTGGTCCAGAGGCAAATTCGGGCGTTGCGGGCCTCTCGCCTGGGCGGGCGAGCCGGCCCCCCAGTCAGCGCAGGGCCTGGCCGGCGCGGTCGAAGCGATAGATCCGGTCGGGGTCGGGCGACAGCCAGACCGGATCGCCGGGGTGGAAGCCGTTCTCGCCGTCGGTGCGCACCGTCTGCAGGCCGACGCCATCGACATGCACATGCAGGAACGTGTCCGAACCCAGATGCTCGGCCACCGCCACCCTGCCCTGCCACGCTCCGGCGTCGCGCGCGATGCGCATGTGCTCGGGTCGCACCCCGATGGATGCAGCCTGGTATCTCTCGGCGCGGACACCTTCAAGGAAGTTCATCTTGGGCGAGCCGATGAAGCCGGCGACGAAACGATTGGCCGGTCGATGGTAGAGGTCGAGCGGGGTGCCGAACTGCTCCACCCGGCCGGCGTTCAGCACCACGATGCGGTCGGCCATGGTCATCGCCTCCACCTGGTCGTGCGTCACATAGACCATGGTGGTCTTCAGCTGCTGGTGCAGCTCGGTGATCTCGATGCGCATGTTGACCCGCAGGGCCGCGTCGAGGTTGGACAGCGGCTCGTCGAACAGGAAGGCCTTGGGCTGCCGCACGATGGCGCGGCCGATGGCGACACGCTGGCGCTGTCCGCCGGACAGGGCGCGGGGCTTGCGGTCGAGATAGTCGGTGAGGTTCAGCACGCGCGCCGCGTCCGCGACCTTCTGGTCGGCGATGGCCTTGTCGATATTGGCCATCTTGAGCGGAAAGGCGATGTTCTGGCGCACCGTCATGTGCGGGTAGAGCGCATAGGACTGGAACACCATGGCGAGACCGCGATGCGCCGGTCCCTTGTCGGTGACATCGAGCCCATCGAGCCGGATGGCGCCCGCCGTCGTGTCCTCGAGGCCGGCAATCAGTCGGAGGAGAGTCGACTTGCCGCACCCCGAGGGCCCGACGAAGACGACGAACTCGCCGTCCGCGATCTCGAGCGAGACGTCGGGGATGACCTGGTGGCCGCCGAACGTCTTGTTGACGTGTTCGAGTGTGATCGAGCCCATCTGAGTTCCCCTATTTCACGGCGCCGAAGGTGAGGCCGCGCACCAGTTGCTTCTGGCTGAACCAGCCCAGCAGCAGGATCGGCAGGATCGCCAGCACCGACGCGGCGCTCAGCTTGGCGAGAAACTGTCCCTGCGGCGAAGAGAACGACGCGATGAAGGCGGTCAGCGGCGCCGCGTCGTCGGTGGACAGGCGCAACGTCCAGAACGCCTCGTTCCAGGCGAGGATGACGTTGAGCAGGAGGGTCGAGGCAATGCCCGGCACGGCCATCGGCAGCAGCACGTAGAGCAGTTCCTTGGGCAGGGTGGCGCCGTCCATGCGCGCTGCCTCGAGGATGTCGATCGGGATTTCCTTGAAGTAGGTGTAGAGCATCCACACCACGATCGGCAGGTTCACCAGGGTCAGGATGATGGTGAGGCCGATCAGCGTGTCGAGCAGGCCCGTGTTGAGGAAGATCAGGTAGATCGGCACCAGGACGCCGGCCGCCGGCATCATCTTGGTCGAGAGCATCCACATCAGCACGTCGCGTGTTCTGGGCGTGGGCGTGAATGCCATCGCCCAGGCCGCCGGAACCGCGATCAGCAGCGCCACCAGGGTGGAGCCGATCGAGATGATCACCGAGTTGAGGAACGGCCGGAAATAATCCTGCTGGTCCAGCACCGTCGCGTAGCTTTCGAGGGTGAACGAGGGGATCAGTGAGAACCCCGCTGCCGCTTCGCCCTCGGTCTTGAGGCTGGTGATGATGGTGTAGAGGATCGGAAAGAACATGATCAGCGCCACCAGCCAGACCAGCGCGGTCATGCTGAGCTTTCGGCGCAAGGACACGGCGCGGGCCATCAGAGTTCTCCCCCTTGGGTCACTTCGCTCTCAACACACCGGGCCGTCGCCGGGGTGACGTCGTGGCACAGGCGATCCGGGGGCCTAGGCATCGAGGTTCCTCCCCACCGCCCGCATCAGGAAGATGGCGACGATGTTGGCAAGCAGCACGGCAACCAGGCCGCCCGCCGCCCCGGCGCCGATGTTTCCGCCCAGCACGCCCGTGTTGTAGATCAGGAAGGGCAGGTTCGTGCTGGCGAAGCCCGGCCCGCCGCCCGTGGTGATCTGGATTTCTGCATAGACGCCGAGCAGGTAGATCGTCTGGATCAGGATCACCACGGTGATCGCCCGCGCCAGGTGCGGCAGGATGATGTACCAGAAGCGCCGCAGCGCGTTGGCCCCGTCCATTTCGGCCGCCTCCTTCTGCTCCTCGCTGAGCGACTGCATCGCCGTCAGCAGGATCAGCGTCGCAAAGGGCAGCCACTGCCAGGCAACGATCAGGATCACCGACAGCAGGGGATAGTTGCCGAGCCAGTTGACCGGCTCCTGCCCGAGAAAGCGGGATATCGCCGCGAACACCCCCCAGGTCGGATTCATCAGCTCGTGCTTCCAGACCACTGCGGCCACCGGCGGCATCACGAAGAAGGGGGAGATCATCACGATGCGGACGATGCCCTGGCCGAAGATCGGCTGGTCGAGCATCAGCGCGAGGCCAATGCCGAGGCCGACGGTGATGACCAGCACGCCGACCACGATCAGCAGGGTGTTGAGGATCGCCGGCCAGAAGGCCGGATCGGTGACGAAGAAGCTGAAATTGCTGAACCCGGCAAAGCCGGAGATGGCGGGGTTGGTCAGTCGATAGCGCTGGAAGGAGAACCAGATGGTCAGCACCAGCGGCACCAGCATCCACAGCAGCAACGCCGCGACCGAAGGCGTCATCATCAGCCGCGCGAGGCGGTGCGTCTGTCGGGTGGCCATGCTGTCATTCCCCCTCGTTCCGCTTCACGTCCGGGTGTTTCCCACCGGCCTTCCCACCCACCGGGTCGGCCGGCCCTCGCCGGTATGACATCGGGTAGCCTAGGCACGTCGTGCTCCACCCACTGGGTGTCACCCCTGCGAAAGCAGGGGACCAACGTGCAGCCCGTGCGGGCGGAGGTTGGGTCCCTGCTTTCGCAGGGATGCCGGCCCGGCATCCCGTTTCAAGAAAAGCCCGGCAGCATTGCCGCCGGGCAGTCGCTCGGGAGGCGGGATCAGTAGTACCCGGCCGCCTGCATCTCGCGGTCGACGGACTGCTGGGCCTGGGCCAGCGCGTCATCGACGCTGGTGGAACCGGCAAGCGCCGCCGAGAACAGCTGGCCGACCGTGGTCGCCATGCCGGCGAACTCGGGGATGGCGACGAACTGCACACCGGTATAGGGGACCGGCTTGACGGTCGGCGCGGTCGGGTCGGCCGCGTTGATCGAGTCGAGCGTCATCTTGGCGAAGGGGGCGGCTGCCTGGTAATCGGCGTTCGCGTAGAGCGACGTCCGGGTGCCCGGGGGCACGTTGGCCCAGCCTTCCTTGCTTGCCACCAGCGCCAGGTAGTCCTTGCTGGTTGCCCAGGAGATGAACTTCTGGGCGGCCTCGGCCTTCTGCGAGCCCGCCGGCACGGCGAGCGACCAGGCCCAGAGCCAGTTGCCGCGCTTGCCGAGCCCGGTGTCGGGAGCCAGCGCGAAGCCGACCTTGTCGGCCACCGTCGATTCCTTGGCGTTGGTCACGAACGAGGCGGCGACCGTGGCGTCGATCCACATGCCGCACTTGCCCTGCTGGAACAGCGTCAGGTTCTCGTTGAAGCCGTTGGAGGACGCGCCCACCGGGCCGGCATCCTTCATTAGGTCGACGTAGAACTGCAGCGTGGCCTTCCATTCGGGCTGGTCGAACTGCGGCTTCCAGGCCTCGTCGAACCAGCGGGCGCCGAACGAGTTCGACATCGCCGTCAGGAACGCCATGTTCTCGCCCCAGCCGGCCTTGCCGCGCAGGCAGATGCCATTGATCTCGGCGGACCGGTCCGTCATCTTGCGGGCCGCGTCGGCGATGAAGTCCCAGGTCGGCGCCTCGGGCATGCTCAGGCCGGCTTTCTCCATCAGGTCCGTGCGGTACATGATGAAGCTCGACTCGCCGTAGAACGGCGCGGCGAACAGCTTGCCGTCGGCGCTGAGCCCGCCGCGGATGGCGGGCAGCAGGTCGTCGACGTCGTAGTCGGCGCCCAGGTTGTCGAGCGGCAGCAGCCAGTTGTTCCTGGCCCAGATCGGCACTTCGTAGGTGCCGATGGTCATCACGTCGAACTGGCCGCCCTTGGTGGCGATGTCGGTCGTGACGCGCTCGCGGAGGATGTTTTCCTCGAGCGTCACCCACTGCAGCTGGATGTCCGGGTTCTTGGCGGTGAAGTCGTCCGTCAGTCCCTGCATGCGCACCATGTCGCCATTGTTCACCGTGGCGATGGTCAGCGTCGTCTGGGCGTAGGCGGTCGAGCCGAGCGCAAGGGCCAGCGTGCTCGAAAGCAGCGGAAGCAGTCTCATCAATGTCCTCCCATATCGAGCATTTGTCTTGCTCGTGGGCAATTACTCATCAAACTTTCGGTCAATGTCAAGCGGCACGATAGGCGCGGGCCGGCGGCCGGACGCGGTCGGCATCCGTCCCGTCGAACACGGGGAGGCTCCAGAAAGCGGCAGAAATGCTGACTAATCGGTTGCGAGAATGGCCTCGGCCGTGCCCTCGTCGGTGATCAGGCCGTTCACCAGCCGGCGGCTGAGTGCGGCCCGGATGCCGGGCACTTTTCTCTCGCCGATGGCGATTGCCACCACCGTCGAGCTCTCCCGCGACGGCAGCGGCGCCGAGGCGACGCGGTCATTGGTCAGGCCCGCGATGAACTTGCCCTGCGCATCGAACGCCCAGCCGACGATTTCGCCGACGGCCCCCGCCTTCTGCAGCAGCCTGACTTCGGCGCCCGACAGGAACCCGTCCTGCACTAGCGGCGCCTCGGGTCCGAGGTCGCCGATGCCCACGAAGCTCACATTGGCCTGCTGGGCCAGGGCGTGGGTTTCCCGGATCATCGGCTGGCTCAGCAGCATGTCGCGCTCGGCCGCGGACGAGGCAACCACCGGCAGGGGCATCGGAAAGCTGCGCGCCTTGACCGCCTCCGCGATGTTGAAGATGACGTTGTAGAAAGCCGCCGATCCGTCGGGCGCGATCGAGCCGGTCAGCGACACGATCTTGTGCTGCGGCGCCTCCATCGGCGTAAGCTGCTCGATGGCGGCCTTCAGCGTGCGGCCCGTGCCGATCGCCATCACGATCGGCTCCTCGCTCCTGAGCCAGCGTTCGATCTGCGCGGCCGCCGCGATCGCCACGCCGTGGACGGAGTCCGGGGCATCGGGGTCGGTCGGCACCACATCCGTGAACTCGAGCGCGTAGCGTTGCCTGAGCTGGGCCGACAGCTCCATGCAGCGCGCGATCGGGTGTTCCAGTCGCACCCGGACCAGTCCCTCGCTCACCGACAGGGACACCAGCCGCTGGGCCGTCTGGCGCGACACGCCGAGCTTCCTGGCGATCTGCTCCTGGCTGTTTCCCGCCACGTAGTAGAGCCAGCCCGCTCTGGCTGCATCGTCAAGCCGGGTCGACGCAGTCTCCTGACGAGGCATGAGTTTCTGCCCTCCAATGGGGCGGATACTCACCGAACGAAGCGGCAATCGCAAGGCCAATTCCCACCGCCGCGCATCCCGCCACGGCCAGGAACCGGACAGCGAAGACCCGCAGCGCAGGCCCGGTTGTCAGCGGCAACGTGCCGACGAGTCGCCCCGGCATCGCCGAGGGATCGCGACAACTGCTCGTTCGCGTCGATGGCGGTTCACGGAGCCGTTACTAACTCCGCGACAGGAACTTAATTGTTGATTGGTGATCATGCGCCACCATCGCGCGTCCTCGGGGTGCTTCGGATACCTGCCGGCGGTGCGACTGCTTCGAGCCCGCCCCGGTCTCGGGACGGCCGCCGCCTCGAACGACGTCTCGACCTGACCAGGAGGCAAGTCGCGCGATGCAGCTGGATTTTTCGGCTACGGGCCGCGCGAGGGTGCTCGTCGGTACTGTCCTGAGCACCGCGTTCTGCGTCGCCGCGGCGCTCTTCGTCGATTCCTTCAACTTCCACCTGCTGTCCGATGCCGCGCGATTGCGCTCGATCGCCACCGATATCGCCCTGCCGATCGTGCTGGCCACGCCCCTGACCTACTTCTTCCTCTCCAAGTTGCGGGAACTGGCGGCTTCGAGGAACCGGCTCGAGGCCACGCTGGGCGCCATGGCGCAGGGCCTGTCGCTGTTCGACTCCGAGTCGCGCCTCACGCTGTGGAACCACAAGTATGGCGAGCTGTTCGGCATGCCGTCGACGTCGCTCTCGACCGGGATGCGACTGGCCGACATCCTCGCCATCCAGAAGAGCGCCGGCAACTTCGACGGCGACCCCGCCGATCTGGAGGGGCGCCTCGTGCAGCGGATGGCCCAGGGCGAGCCGCTCGGCAACGAAGTCAGGCTGGCGTCCGGTCGCCTGATCTACTCCATGCACATGCCGGCTCCCGGTGGCGGCTGGGTGGCCACGCATGACGACGTCACCGAGATCCGGGAGCAGAACCTCCGGCTCGAACGGCAGAAGGAGCAGTTGCAGGCCGTTCTCGATCACATGAACCAGGGTGTCACCATGTTCGATGCCGAGGGGCGGCTGGTCATGTGCAACGGGTTCTTCGAAAAGCTGTATCGGCTGCCGCCCGGGCTGGCCCAGTTCGGCATGGATCGCGAGGTTCTGGTTCACCGCATGCTGGACGCCGGCGCCGTCCCGCAAGGCGCGGCGCGCGACAATCCGTTCGCCGCGCACGACGGACGCAGGTCCGAACAGCTGATCCGGTGCCCCGACGGCAGGTTCCTGCGGGTCGTTTCGTCGCCCATGCGCAATGGCGGAGTCGTGGTGACGCACGAGGATGTGACCGAGCGGCGCGCCATCGAAACGCAGATCGAGCACGATGCTCTCCACGATGCGCTCACCGGGCTGGCCAACCGCCGGCTTCTCGAGCGGGAACTGGAACGTCGGCGACAGGAATGCCGCAGCAACGGGCGGACTCTCGGCATGCTCCACATCGACCTTGACCGGTTCAAGCAGGTCAACGACACGCTCGGCCACTCGGTGGGCGATCTGATGCTGGTCCATACGGCGCAGATCCTTGCGGCCGGCGTTGGACCCGGTGATTTCGTCGCGCGCGTCGGCGGCGACGAGTTCGTGGTGATCACCAGCGACGCCAGGGATCGGCGCCGGCTGAACGGACTTGCCCGGCGCCTCGCCAGCCGACTTCGCAAGCCTCTGCTGCACGACGGAACCGAGTCGCGCATCGACAGCAGCATCGGCATCGCGTGCGAACGGGGACCCGAGATCGACGTGCTGCGCCTGATGGTCAATGCCGATCTCGCGCTGCACGCTTCAAAGACGAGCGGGCGGGCGCGGATCACGCACTATGACGAGGCCATGAAGCACAGCTTCACGCAGTCCAAGCTGCTTGCCGATCAATTGCGGCGCGGCCTCGAGCGCGGGGAGTTCGTTCCCTACTTCCAGCCCAAGGTCGATGCCCGCTCGCGCCGGATCTGCGGCCTTGAGGCGCTGGTGCGATGGAAACACCCGGACCGCGGCCTGATGCTGCCGGGCGAGTTCCTGCCCGTCGCCGAGGAACTGGGCCTGGTGGCGCAGATCGACAGCCAGATGCTGGCCCGGACGGTCACCCAGATTGGCGACTGGCAGGCCCGCGGACTGAGCGTCCCCCCGGTATCGGTCAACGTCTCGGCCCTTCGCCTTCGGGATCCCGCGTTGCCGCGGCAGATACGGCAGTTGCGGATTCCACACGGCCAGCTTGCCTTCGAGCTGCTCGAGTCGATCCACCTCGATCATCTCGACGACGAGGTGGCGTGGAACCTCGACCAGATCCGGGACCTCGGCGTGGACATCGAGATCGATGACTTCGGTACCGGCCGCGCCTCGCTGCTTGCGCTGCTGCGGTTGCGACCGAGCAAGCTGAAGATCGACAGGCAGTTCACCGGTCCACTCGCCGAATCGGAGTCCGCGAGGCAGCTCGTGCGCTGGATCCTCGACGTCGGGCACGCGCTGAATGCCAGGGTGGTCGCAGAGGGCGTGGAGGACGAGGAGCAGGCGGCGCTGCTCACGCGGTATGGCTGCGACGAGCTGCAGGGCTACTACTTCGAACGCGCCATCGATGCCGCGGACATGGCCGCACTGCTGGCCCGCGGTGGCGACTGGTCCCGGACCGCGCAGTCGGCCTAGACGGCAGGCCGGCCTGTCCGCCGCCCGCTGCGGCCGGTGCCGCGATCCGCGCGCGGCAAACCCGTCCGGAGTCCGGCCAGGCTAGAATCCCGCCCGGCTCAGGCCGAACTTGTCCATGCGATAGCGCAGCGTGTCGCGGGAAATGCCGAGCGCCTTGGCCGCGTTCGTGACATTGCCGCGGGTCTCGCGCAGGGCCGCGACGATGAGCTTGAGTTCATGGTCGGCAAGCCGGTCGGTGCCGTGCGGCATCGCCGGACCGGCCGTGCCGCGAAGTCCCAGGTCGGCGGCGGTGACCGTGGTGCCCGCGGCGAGCAGGGCGGCCCGCTCCATGACGTTGCGAAGCTCGCGCACGTTCCCCGGCCAGCCATAGTCGGTGATCGCCCTGCGGGCCGCCTCGTCGAGATCGAGGTGCTGCCGCCCGTAGCGTCGGGCAAAGTGATCCAGCAGGCCCTCGGCAATCAGCACCGCGTCACCTCCGCGCGCCCGCAGGGCGGGCAGTTCCAGCGTGATGGTGTTGATCCGGTAGAGCAGGTCGGATCGGAAGGCGCCCTCGGCGGCAGCGTGCTCGATCGCGGCATTGGTCGCCGCGACAAGCCGGATGTTGACCGGCCGGTCGCGCGTCGATCCGACCGCGCGGATGCGCCGGTCCTCGAGCGCCTTGAGCAGCTTGCCCTGTTGGGCGAGCGGCAGCTCGCCGATCTCGTCGAGGAACAGCGTCCCGCCATCGGCGGCCTGGAACAGGCCGATGTTCTTTTCGGTGGCGCCGGTAAACGCGCCGCGTTCATGGCCGAACAGCTCGGCCTCGATCAGCTGTTCCGGCAGGGCGGCGCAGTTGACCGAGATGAAGGGGCCGGAGGCCCGCGGGCCCTCGAAGTGGATCGCGCGTGCGACGAGTTCCTTGCCGGTGCCCGTCTCCCCCAGGATGAGGATCGGCGGGCCCGGATCGCTGCCGCCCGCCTCCGCCTCGGCCTGCGCGACGAACCGGATCTTCCGCTTCAGCTCGAGGATCGCGGCAGAATTGCCGACGATCAGGTCGAGACCGCTGGCCTCTCGGTCGCGGCGCCGCCGCACCTCGAGTTCACCCTCGACCCGGGCCTGCCGCAACAGGCGCGCGGTCAGCAGCCCGAGTTCGTCGAGCGAGATCGGCTTGGTCAGGTAGTCGCTGGCGCCCGCCTTCATGGCGGCGACGGCCAGGTCGACACCCCCGTGCGCGGTGATCATCACCAGGCGGGTCAGCCGGTCCACCTTCCGGATGGCCTCGATCAGCATCAGTCCGGTGCCATCGGGCAGGTTGTGGTCGATGAGCACCAGATCGGGATGCTCGCCCTGCCAGGCGCGGATGCCCTGCTCGAGCGTGGTCACATGGCGTGCGGAGAACCCTTGCCGCTCGAGGAAGATGCGCATGTTGCGCCCCAGCAGCGGCTCGTCCTCGACGATCAGCACATGCCCCGCCATCAGGCCAGCCTCAGGGTCACGTTGACCTGGGTACCGGCGCTGCGGGCACGTGTCAGTTCCAGTCTGCCACCGAGCCTCTCGATGATCGAGTTGGCCAGCACGAGGCCCAGGCCCATGCCTCGTGCCTTGGTGGTGAAATAGGTGTGGGTCGCCTTCTCCATCAGCTCGGGGGGCATGCCCTTGCCGGTGTCGACGATCTCGAGCGTCGCCGCGTCGGCGCCGGCCTCCCGGCGCAGGGTCACGCTCAGTCTTCCGCCGTCGGGCATGGCCTCGATGGCGTTGGTGACGATGCTGGTCAGGGCCTGCTCGAGCAGCGACTGGTCGGCCATGACCCTGACGTCGCCGGGATTGGGTGCGAGGTCCACATGGACCTCGCTGCGTTCGGTGGCCCGCTGATGCTTGCCGATGATCGAGGCCATCAGGGCGAGCGGGTCGAGCGGCTGCATCTGCTGGGGCTCGTGCCGGGCATAGGTCAGCAGGTCCCTCACGTAGCTGTCCATGCGGTCCACATCGGCGATGATCTCGTCGGCGACCCCCACGTCCTCCGGAGCGCCGTTCATGCGCCAGAGCTCCGCCGACGAGCGGATCGCCGCCATCGGATTGCGCAGGCTGTGGGCTACGGCGCTCGCCATCTGGCCGATCGCCGCGAACGCCTCGACCCTGGCGAGGCTGGCCTGCTGGCGCTCGATGATCTCGGCGCCCTTGCCGACGATCATGTAGAGGATGGAGAACAGTGCGACGGCGGAAATGACGACCGCCACCCAGATGGCCAGCCGCCCCCGGTTGAGGGTGTCGATCAGGGCCAGCGGCAGCCGATAGAACTCGACGACCCCGACCACCTCGCCGCCGCCCACCTGCGAGCGCATGGGCAGGTACGATTCGATGATCGTCTCGCCGCCGGTGAGCGCGATGTGCTCGCCCTTTTCTTCGCTGGCCGCATCGATCAGCGCGTTGACGAGCTTGCCGGAGAACGCGTCGGCGAGTTCCGCGTTGTCGGTGAACACCTGCCCCACCAGCTGGGGTTCCGTCGACCACAGCACCCGACCGGATCGACCGTGCACGTTGACCCGCAACATGCCGGGCAGCGACATCACGTGGTCGGCGAAGTCGAGCAGCATCGGGCTCTGTCGCAGCGGCCGGGAGGCATCGTCGGCGAACATGTCGGCGCCGTTGACCTGCACCACGGTCTCGAAGAACTCGCGGCTGATCTCGCCCTCCCGGTCGAGCAGGCTATCGGTGAGGAAGGCGCTCAGCCACAGGCCGATGCCGAAGAACGCCACGGCAATCGTGGCCAGTCCGCCCAGAGCAAACCACAGTCGCAGATTGAAGCTTCTGGTCGCCGGAGGCCTGGAGTGGGTTGCCATCGAGTCTGGGAGGCGTGGCATCGTGGTGCTGTCCACCAACTGGTAGGCGCGGGACGGTCCAAATGCAATGGACTTGGGCTGCGGCACGGACGGACGGCTCCTCGCCGTCCGCCCGCGCGTGGTGTCAGACGCCGACGCAGCGGCTCACCGGCGGGGTGTAGACGTCCACGCTCTCGGTGCCCGGGTTGTCGTCGACCGAGGACTTGGCCACGGTGCCGCTCTTCTTGCCGGCGCGAATGTTGGTCTGGATCTTCATCGTTACTTCTCCTGGTTGTCCCCTCGCGGGGTGCCTATCGGCGGGTGGTCCGCCGATCTCGGTCTCCGGCCTCGGCCGGGGAAATGGTGAAGCCGCCGGCGTCGATGCCGACGACGATCCCGAGGCTCTGGCGGAGTTCCGCCGTGAGCATCGGCATGCGCTGCGGCACGTCGCCGAGCAGGTGGCCATGCACGTCGAGGTCCTCGATCGTGAACGGGGCTTGGGCCTCGGTGCGGCCGAGCACGGTGTTCACGTCGCGCTGCGCCTGGGCCGCGGCGCGCAGCACGGCGTGCGCGCGCGCCGCGAAGGCGAGGATCGACGGCGCGATCGTCATGGCCGTCGGGTGGTCGACGCGTCCCGCCTGGATCAGCGGACCGATGGCGTCGGCGTCGGCGACCCCGGTGGTCGAAAGCAGTTCGGCAAGGGTCGGTCTGCTGCCGGCAAGTCCCGCGCCACATCCGTCGAACAACTGGTGGTAGGTCTGCACGCGATCGTTGCGCCAGCGGTCGCGGGCCAGCAGGGTGCGGCGGCGGACGGTGTCGGCGCGCCGCGCGAACGCCTCGACCACCTCGCGCGGAGCGGTCGACTCCTGCAGCAGTGCGTCGAGTTCGGCGTAGCTCCCCGCCATCACCGGATAGAAGGTGAACAGCGCGCAATGGGCGCGCATCGCATGCAGCCCGTAGTCGAAGGCGGGCGCGATATCGGCGAGCGCCGCCGCCACCTGCGGGTCGAAGGGCACGGGCTCGACCGCGGTCCCGTCGACCACCACCGAGAGGAACTCGCGCACCAGGTTCGCCGGTCCGGCGCAGACCCCGGTCTCGGAGTGAAACGAGTAGTTGCGCTCGACATAGTCGAGGATGGCGTCGACGCTGGCCGGGGCATCCGGCGAGACCGGATCCTCGCCGACCGGCACGAACATCATCTGGTGCGTCGCCATGCGCAGTCCGTCCGTCACGCGGATGAGCGAGGAGAGCGCCGGATGCAGTTCGCCGTTCCCCACCGGCCGGTCGAGGCGCACCAGCTGGTAGGTCGGCACCGCCAGGACCAGGGCGGAAAGGCGCTCGACATCGGCGATCGTCGGCGCGGTGGCGGCCGCTGGATAGCGTTCGACATAGGCCTCCCGGATCCGTGCCAGGGCCGCCATCATCTGCCCCCAGTGCGCCCGCATCGCCTTGAGGGCGGTGGTGTTCATCGGTCGGTCGGACTGATGCCGGGTTCCCGGATAGGGGCAGGTCATCCATTCGGTCGGGGCGTCGAGGCGCAGGGCGCGCGGGAACACGTTCGCCTCCCCCACCTGCCGCCCGTCCGCATCGCGCCAGATGTGAGCGATGCGGAACATCGGCACCACCAGCTCGAGATGGGCCGGATCGACGGCCCGGCCGCCCAGCCGCTGCGTGATCTCCCCGATCTCGGACCATGTGCACGCGGTTTGCGCCGGGGCCGGCGGCAACGGGGAGGATGCCGCTCGCCGGGTCGGCCCGGTGGGGGAACCGTCGGACCGCAGCAGGATGCCGGCGTCGCAGAGGTCGCCCAGCAGTGGTGCAACGTCGGCCCAGCTGTAGTCTTCGCCCCACAGCACGGCCTCGCCGGCCAGGAAACTCGGGCTCCCGGCCAGACGCCTGCCGAACGCGAAGAAGCGGGGATCGTCGAAGCTGATGTGCTTGTCGTCGTAGTAGACGTTGAGCACCTCGGCGCCATCCTGCTCGCCGGCCTGCACCACCATGCGCTTGTGCATGGGCAGCACCAGCCGGGTGGCCGGGGTGACCCCTGCCGGGTTGGCTGTGAGCATCTGGGCGCTGGACTGCATGGCGTATCCCGTCGTCGTTCGCCAGTGTCATTGCAGGCGCCGTGCCAAGTGCTGCCCATGGCTCACTACATTTCTCCTAGAGAACTGAAATCGCGTATGATTCTCCGTCGGCAGCGTCGCCGCCGCGCATTCGGAGGTGATCGTGGGGGTGTGCTGCACTGGGGCATTTCCCCCAGTTGTGGGGGATCGACTGGCGCGTTTGTCCCCACCCGGGGCCGGCCTCTATCAATCCCGCACGTGATCCGCGGTCGAGGCCGAGAGCATGGCGACAGCCTTTCCAGATACCGCCCTGATGGTCGACCGCGACGGCGGCCGGGAGTCCCGGATGCTGGTGCTGGTCGGCAGCGTGCTGGTCGCCGGGTGGTGGGCCTGGGCCGCGACGGCGACCTTGCCGGTGACCATGACGACGTCCCTGGCACGGGTGGAGTCCGCGGCCGGATCCGTTCGCCTCGCCTGGGAGGACGCCGGCGTCCTCGTCGCCATCGACGCCGCCCCGGGCGCGGCCGTCACCAGGGGGACGGCTCTGGCCCGGCGGGACGACAGCGCCTTGCGCCGCGCCGTGAGTCTTGCCAGGGCGGAACTCGCCGCGCTGCTGTCCGATTCCGAACGGCTGGACGCCGAATTCAGGAGCGCCGGCCTGGCGGACTCGCGGGCTTCGGCGGCCGACGAGGCGCGGATCGACTCCGCCGACATCGCCGCCGGACGCTCGCGCCTGGCGCTGGAGGCCGCGATCAGGGCCGCCGATCGCAACCGGACCCTTGCCCGCGATGGGCTGATCTCGGCCAGCGCCGCCGAAAAAACCGAGGCCGAGGCGGATCTCGGCCGCAGCGATAACGACGCCGCCATCGCCGAACTGTTGCGTGTGCAGCTCGATACGCGCGCTGCGGCTACCCAGCGAGAAGCCAATGCCGCGGTGCGCCAGCAGCGCCGTGCGGCGCTCGAGCTCGAGATCGCCGCGGCGCGGATCGCCGTCGAGGCGGCCGAAGAGCGACTCGCGGGTGCCGTGCTGCGGGCGCCGGTCGATGGCACGGTCGGCTCGGTGGGCGACATGGGGGTGGGCAGCTTCGTGCCCGCCGGTGTGCCCGTGGTCAACCTGACGCCGGTCGGTGGCGTCAGCATCCGGGCGAGGTTCGAGGCCGCCGACAGCATCCTGCGGCTGTCGGCCGGCCAGGTCGGCCTGCTGACCGTCAGCGGCCAGACGACAAGGCAAGAGGTGCCGCTCACGGTCGTCTCGGTTTCGCCGGTTCCGGACGGGGAGGGGGCGGACGTGGTGCTTGCGGCGACGCGGCCCGATGCGCGGATCCCGCCCGGCCTGGTCGGTGAGGTCGAGATCGAAACCGAACGAACCACCCCGATGGCGCTTCTCGCCGGCCTGCTCGGTTTCCCGGAGCGCCCGCGGTGAGGATGCGCCGGCGCATTCCGGAAGTCCTGCAGGTTTCCGCCATGGACTGCGGTCCGGCGGCGCTGCACGCGGTGGCGCTGGGGCTGGGGCGGGACATCGGTATCGAAACGCTGCGGGAGCGCTGTCACACCGACGTCGACGGCACCTCCATCGACGATCTCGAGCGACTCGCGGCGGAGATCGGCCTTCTGGCCGAGCAGCGGCTGCTGGCACCGGACATGCTGTTCGCCGATCCGGAGCTTCTGCCGGCGCTTGCCGTCACCCGGCTCGCATCCGGCGAGCCCCACTTCGTGGTGATCTGGCGCCGACATGGCAATATGCTCGAGATCATGGATCCGGCCTCCGGCCGGCATCGCCTCGGCATTGCGGAGTTCACCGAGCGATTGTGGCGGCACGAGGCGCGCGTTCCCGTTGCGGCATGGAGCGACCATGTTGCCGGCCCGGAATATCGGCGGCCGCTGTCTCGGCGTTTGCGGGCCCTGGGGTTTTCGGCCCGGCAGGCGGACCACATGCTCGCGGCGGCCGCGGACGCCGATGGCTGGCAACGCCTGGCCGATCTCGACGCGGTCGCTCGCGCGGTGGCGGACCTGGCGGACCGTGGCGTAATCGATCGCCCCCGCGATGCCCGCGTGCTTCTTGATCGGCTGGTCGCCTCGGCCGGGCCGCTGCCGGACCTCGAGCCGCATCGGTCGGTGCGCGGCACCGACGACCCGTCGGAGGTCCTGCTCGTCGGTGCGGTGATCTTGTCGTTCGCGGGCACGGCGGGCGTCGGGGCAGGGGGTCGGGCGCGGCGTGCGGCGGCATCCCCCTCTCGCTCCCCGCTGGGTCTGGCCGCGACGCTGCTCAGCGTCGAGGGTCGACCCGCGATGGTGCTGCTGGCGACCGCGACAGCGGCAGCGACGGTCGTCGGCTTCTCCGAACTGCTGCTGTTCCGGGTCGTGGTCGACCTTGGCACGCTGCTGGCGCCGGGGCAGCAGCAGGCCCTCGGGCTGCTGGCTTTGCTGGTGCTGATGGGCGGCGGCTTCGTGATCCGACGCGGCATTGCCGCCGAGAGCCTGCGGCTGGGCCGGCATCTCGAGATCGCGTTGAGAAGCGCGCTGCTCGATCGCCTGCCCCGTATCCCCGACGCCTACTTCGAGACCCGCTCGACCGCCGACCTGGCCGAGCGCGCGCACGCCGTGCAGCTGATCCGCATGGCGCCCGGGCACCTGCTGCATCTCTTGCAGGCCTGCCTCGAACCCATCGGTCTGGTGCTGTGCCTGGCGCTGCTCGATCCGCTGGTGCTGATCCCCGGGCTGGCCGGGCTGCTGGTTTCCCTGCTCGTCTCGGTGGCCAGCTATCGGCGCCTGGGTGAGCTCGAGCAGCGGCAGCGCAGCGTGACGGCCGGCCTCTCGGGTGCGCTCCTCGAGGCGCTGTCCGGCCTGCTCCCCATTCGCCTTCACGGGGCCGAACGCGCAACCCTGCGCCGCTTCGAGTCGCGCCTCTCCGGCTGGGCCGCCAACGCGCGCGCCCTGTCCCGCCTGGGCCGCCTGCTTGGCCTCGGTGCGGACATGGCGATGCTCCTCGTGGTCGGCGCCATCCTGCTGCTTCACTTTCGGGTTGCGGCCGGCGGCGCCACCGACCTGCTCTTCGTCTACTGGGCGTTGCGTCTCCCCTCGTCGGCGGGAACGCTTGCGGGACTGGCGGCGGGTCTCGCGGCGCAGCGCAATGCGATCGACCGGCTGCTCGAGCCGCTCGCGGCGGCGACGGAGGCGGTCGCGCCGGCACCGACGCGGCCCGGCCCGGCCCGGCTGGCGATCACCGGCGACCTGGAGCGCTCGGGAACCCGCGTTCTCGCCGATCTCGATCTCGAGGTTCGGCCGGGGCAGCATGTCGCCGTTGTCGGGCGATCCGGCGCAGGCAAGTCCAGCCTGATCGGGCTCTTCCTCGGTCTGGGCACGTCATCGAGCGGCGGCGTGACCATCGACGGTCAGACCTGGAGCCCGGAGCGGCAGCTGGCGCTCAGTCGGGACACGGCCTGGATCGACCCGGCCGTCCAGCTCTTCGACCTCACCCTGCGGGACAACCTGGCGCTGTCGATGCCCCCCGGGCTGGATCCCGCGATCCCCTCTTTTCTCGATCGGCTGCTCGACTCGCTGCCGCGCCAGGAGCTGACCCGGCTGGGCGAAGCTGGACTGCTGCTCTCGGGAGGCGAGGGGCAGCGAGTGCGTCTCGCCCGTGCCATGAACCATGTCGGCACCCGGCTCGCGCTCTGCGACGAGCCCTTCCGCGGTCTCGATCGCGACGAGCGTCGCCTGCTGATGACGACCATCCGCCGGCACTGGAGGGCGACCACCCTGGTCTGCGCCACCCACGACATCGCCGACACCCTCGACTTCGATCGCGTCCTGGTGCTCGAGGATGGACGGATCGTCGAGGACGGCGCGCCTGCGGCCCTGCTGGCCGGACCGTCCCGTTATGCCGGGCTGCTCGAGGCGGAACGGGCTGCGCAGGCCGAGATCTGGGGCGGTGCCGGGTGGCGGCGGCTGCGGCTCGGCGAGGGGCGTCTGCATGAGCACGCTTGAGCTGCGGGCCGACCTCAAGCCGGGGCCCGCGCCGTGGGCGCTCATGCACACGCCTTCGCTGCGGGAGCCGGATCGTCGGCGGTCGCAGGACACCCTGCTCTGGCCGGCGGCCGAACTCGATCGCGCCCTGCAGCTCCTGGGTCGGTCCGCCCGCGTGACCGGGATCGGTCCGGACGAGCAGCCTCCGGCTTCGCTCGGCCGGCTCGGGGCGGGGGCCGAAGTGGGCGGCTGGCAGCCGACGGAGGCGGACCTGGCGCAGCTGGCAGGGCGCGATGATCCCGCGGTGGTCCCAACTTCGGATGGAACGCACTTCGCCCTGCTGACCGGCCGCAGGGGCCGGCACTTCGCGGTTCTGCTGCCGGATGGTCGCGTCGTCACGCGCGACCTTCGGCACCTCGCGGATGCCCTGGGGGGGCCCGCTGCCCCCATCCCCTACGCGAGCCTGGAGCTGCCGGCACGCCTGGCCCGCCGGCTTGCGACCGATGCGGCGCGGCCCTCGATCCCCTGCTATCGGCTCCGCCCCGCGGTTGCCCCGCGGCTGTCGAGGGAACTCGTCGCTGCAGGCGTGTCGGCCCAGGTCCTGATCCTTCTGGCCCTTCTGATCGTCGCCCGGCTCGCCGAGATCGGGGGCTGGGGGCTGTTCGGCGGCGCCGTCCTCGGCGGCACCGACGGCACCTGGGGGATCCTGGGCTGGCTCTTGCTGCTCGCCTCCCTGAACCTGCTCGGCATGCCTATCCAGCGCACGCAGAGCGAAATCGTCCTCCGCGTGAGCCTGCTGCTGAAGCGGCGCATGATGCGAGGAGCGCTCGGCCTCGAGCTCGACGTCCTGCGCCGCATCGGACCGTCCGGCCTCACCTCGCGCACCCAGGAGGCCCAGGCGCTCGAGCAGAGCGGCCTTGCCGCGGTCCTGGGCGGGCTCGCGGCGGTCGTCGAACTGGTATTCGCCGGGATGCTGAGCCTCGCCGGGGCCGCCGGGGGTCTGCAACTGCTCTGGCTCGTGTTGCTGTCGTCGCTGATCGCCGCCGCGACCATCCCCTGTCGCTTCGCTCTGCTGCGCTGGAGCAGGGAGCGGCGCGAACAGGCGAGGCAACTGGTCGAGGCGATCGCTGGCCATCGCACGACCCGGCTGCAGATGCACCCCGAGCGGCGGCGGCGTCAGCTGGACACCGGCCTGTCGGGCTATCTGGCGATGGCGCGCACGGCCGATGCGCGGGCCCGCTTGCTGCTCGTCAGCCTGCCATCGCTCTGGACGATCGGGGCGCTGGGCTGCCTGTTGCCGGTTTCGCTCGCTGGCGGCCTCGAGGCGACAGGTCTCGCCATTACCGTCGGGGCCACCCTTCTGGGCGCACGGGCGGTCAATGCGCTGGTTGGCAGCATAGCCGCCGGCCTGAGGGCCGAGGTGGCTTTCGCGCAGCTCGGCGAGCTGCTCGAGGCGGCATCGCGGCCGGTCGCCGTCGGTCGCCCCGCGGTGCTGCGCGGTCATGGGGATGCCATTCGTGCCTCGGGGCTCGTCTACTGCCACGCGGGGCGCACCCGGCCGACCCTGAGTGGCGTCGACCTGGCGATTTCGCCGGGCGAGCGTCTGCTCGTCACCGGGGCGTCGGGCGGAGGCAAATCCACCCTGGGCGCAGTCCTTGTCGGGCTCCGCTCGCCGCAGGCCGGACAGCTGGCCTTCCCGAGCGGCGGCGATCGCCCGGCCGCCATGGCCGCTCCGCAGTTCCACGAGAACCATGTGTTTTCGGCGACGCTCGCCGAGAACCTCTATCCCGCGCACATGGGGCCGCTGAGCGCGGCGATGGAGGCCGATGCGCGTGCCCTGCTCGACCGGTTGGGCCTCGGTCCGCTCGTCGAGCGCATGCCCATGGGGCTGATGCAGCGCCTCGGCAGCGGCGGCTTGGCCCTGTCCCAGGGCGAGCGGAGCCGGATTTGCCTCGCCCGGGCCGTGCTCGCCGATGCCGATCTGCTGGTGCTCGACGAGAGTTTCGGTGCGCTCGACCCGCACTCGGCGAGGCAGTGTCTGGGTGCCGTGCGCGCCAGCGCGCGGGCTCTCGTGGTCATCGCCCATCCCTAGGGTCGTGGCCGCGCGCCGGTCGGCATCGCCTTCGCGTTCTCCGCGTCCATCGGCAGTCCCATCCGCTCAAGGTCCGGGCGAGATGAGCCCGACCCGGTAAGCCTCCTGTCATCTCCGGCAGTGTCTATTGCGTCCATCCTCGGCCGTCCGCCTGCGCGGAGTCCCGGCCGGGCAGGTCGCGGCCACTGTTTGCGGAACCGGATGATGACCACTCCTCTCGACCCCGGCTACTCCAGCGCCCAGATCGGCCTGCACTGGCTGATAGCGGGTCTCGTCGCGTTTCAGCTGGCGTTCGGCGAATCGATGGCCGAGGCCTTCGAGGCTGCCGAGGACGGAGCACCCGTCTCATCGGCGGATGTTCTGTTGAGCGGCGCGCACTACTGGATCGGAGTCGGCATCCTCGTGCTCGCCGGGCTCCGCCTGCTGCTTCGGTTGCGACGGGGCGCGCCGGCGGAACCGGCCGCCGGCATGTCCTTCGGCCGTGCCGCCGCCGGTGCCGTCCACGGGCTGTTCTATGTGCTGCTCTTCGTGGTTCCGCTGCTGGGCCTGCTTGCCGTCCACGTCGCCGAGGATCTCGGCGACGCACACGCGCTCGCCAAGCCGCTCTTTCTCGGTCTCATCGTCATCCACGCGAGCGCGGCGCTGGTCCACCAGTTCGTTCTGAAGGATGGAACCCTGCGCCGGATGCTGTCGCCGGGACCAGCACCGGCGACGCGCTATCCGGAAGCCTAGCGGCCGCCGACCCTGCAGCAGTCGCCCGAGTTGACGGATCGGGGAGGCGCTGGCGACGCGCAGCTGTCGCGGCGATGTCGCCGTCGGCAGCGACAGCCCCGGAATCGCTGCGGGCCGCATGGCGCGCCGTTGCGCGCGATGCCGAAGGGCGCGTGAGCCGCGGCCCGCCGGACTCGTTCTCACCTGGCCCCGCAGGCGAATGCGACGCAGCGCCGGCCGGGAGGCGCCTGGTCTAGAACTCGCTCCAGTCCGTCCGCACCGCGGCATTGCCGTGGTTCAGATAGGACTTGGCCGCGGACTTCACCCTGGACTGAAGGGCCTTGACGCCGTTGGGCTCGGCGCCCTGCGCCCGGCCGGTGTCGAGCGACCGGGCCGCCGACCCGTCGATGACGAACACCTCGACGATCCGGTCCAGTTCGTTGGCCTGTCCCTCGGTCTGCTCGAAGGCGGCATTGGTCTCTTCCACCAGTGCCGCGTTGTGCCGGGTCATCTCGTCATCTGCCGGATGGCCGTGGTGACTTCGGCGATGGCACTGGACTGTTCGCGCGAGGCCTGGGCGATGCCCTCGACCAGACCGGCGCTGTCTCCGACCCCCTCGAGCATCGAGATCAGCTTGTCCGTCGCCTCGACAGGATCGGCTCAGCTGGGTACAGCTTTTTGCAACGGGATCTGTCGCTATGAGCCGCCTCTTCATTGTCTCCGTCGCCACCGGCTATGGCGGGGCGGAACGAAGCATTGAGATCATTGCGCGTCACCTTCCTCCTCAGCTCAGTACCACCATCTACGCCTCGCACCCGGAACATGTCGCGAGGCTCCGCGATGCTGCGGACGGCAGGGAGAATCTGCGGATCAGGCGACTACGGGCCGACGACGACGCCTTTACTCGTCGGGTGGAAGCGATGAAGCTCGTGATCGACGACTCCCGCAGGCAACCTCAAGCGATACTGGCAAATACGCACGCATCCGCCCTGCTATGCGCCATAGCGGCGCGCGTCCGTCCATCGATGGCTCAAAGAACCAGCCTGTACGTCCGCGACTTCTTGTGGAGGGACCTCGACTATGTCTTTTCAAGGCTCGGTTCGTCGAAAGTGCTGGTGCCGGACCCAGTTGTGCTACGCCGGCTCGGTTACCTGGCGCCGTCGTATCTGCGGGAGGGTCACGGCGAGGTGACTGTGCTCCCGGACATGGTCGAGCTCTCTGATCGACCCGTTTCCTACGATGGTCCGGTCCTGCATCTGGCGACAATCAACCCGTGGAAGGGGCACCACCACCTCCTGCTGGCGGCCTCCCGCCTTAAGCGTGCGGGGCGGTGCATCGAGTTGACTTCCGTCGGGCTGGCGCCCGACCACGACCTGCTCCGTCAGCTGAAGCAGGTTCTGCAGCGCCTGGAACTAGAGCAGTGCTTCCGTTTCGCAGATTATGTTCCCGATCCTGCTGAGCTCCTGAGCCAATGCCGCGCAGTCGTGGTCTCCTCGGTGTCGCATTCGGGTGGCCCCGAGACATTCGGCCGCACAATCATCGAGGCCTGGGCACACCGAAAACCCGTGGTCGCTTTCGCAACGGGCGCTCCCGCCGGCCTTATCGACCATGAGGTGGACGGTTTGCTTGTACCCCCGGAGGATACCGAGGGACTGGCCGACGCGTTGCACCGGCTGTGGTCCGACGCGGCTCTGTCAAAGCGCCTCGGCGAGGCCGGCCGGCGCAAGGCCGAGCGACTCTACAGTGCCGGCGGGGTGACACGCCACCTCCTGGCCACCCTCGGATTACTCGAGCCAGCCGGTCAGCTCCCGCGTTGACGCCCGCCGCGCGCGCCGGCACATGCAGCGCCACCTCGCGAGCTTGGGAGATGGCCTTGGTCATGCTGCGAACAGTCTGCTCGGAGATCGCGCCTTGCGCCGCCGCCGCGCGCGGCTCACCATCGAGACCGACCTATCGACGGCGTCAGATATTGCGGCACGCTACAATGGCGAGATCGTCTTCAGCTTCGAGCGACGGCAAAGGGCCCACAACCCGACATTCGTCAGCCTGCGCCCTTGCCGGCAGCGTCCAGAGACACAGCAAAGAGGCGAGGACGGCGCCGATATCGACGGCGGCGTGAGCGCTCATTGGCCGCCCTCCTTGAGCTGAAGCTGAAGACCCTGCACTGCTGCAGGACACTTTCGCAGGTCAATCGCCAATTCGGCGGCCTGTTGGGTCGCCACATAGCGGGCGGTCCTGGGTTGCGTGAACCGGTAGAAGTACATGTCGATGGCCTGTGACTGCTCGAAGCTGAGGCCCTTGGCGAACATCTCGGTGCGGTTCGCATCAATCAGCTCCCCCAGTGCATCGCGCAGCTTCTGCGCGTTGGACTTCCGGTTGGGGTCCGTGAACACATGATGCTCATTGATCAACTGGCCAATCGTCTCGTAGCACAAGGCCGCCGCCCAGTGAGCCGATGTCACCCACGGCTCGAGCGTTTCGTCGAGGACAACCACCTCCTCTGTTGGCGACGACGACATCGCGTCCTGCGCCAACGCGGTCGACGCCGAAAGGGTGAGGATAACCGCCATGGCCGCGGTGTCGGCCAACCGAACTGCGCCTTTCACTTTCGCCTCGCGCCAATGCCTTGCCGTGTCAGAGCAGGGGTGCTGGTGTTCGAACAGGGCGTCAAGCCACCCTGCCAGAGTGTACACCTTGCCACCGGTAGGCGCGTCCCGGTTTTGGCGATCCAGCGTTCGGTCTCGGATCAAGCCCATGCAGCCCATCATGGTGGTCGGGGCGCCAAGTACCCGTAGCTCCGGGGCGCGGAGTGTCATAGCCGTTCGATGATGGAACGCGCTTCGAGTTCCACGGCCAACCTTCCCAAGTCCGGCGCCAGGCGGCTCCAGCCGACCCGGTATTTGTCCGATATCGCGGACAGAACGCGGCCGTGGCTGCGCTTGCCGTCCAGCAGCGCAAGAAACGCAGCGGCGCTGTCGCTGCAGATGAAGTCCTTCCCGGTCCCGCCGTGGCGCACGATGGTTCTGCCGGCGACGATCTGGATACGCGTTTCGGGCGAGTGCCGGAATATCGTGGCGCGGTCGATAACGGCCCCCGATTCCAAAAAGAGTGCTTCTCGCAGGTCGTCCTCCTGTGCATCCAGGGTGTCGATGATCTCGGTCGCACGGTGGATCGATCGGTGCCGCGCCAGAACGAAGGCGCGCCCGCGTTCGGCTATGCGGCGCCGATCCTCCTCGTGGCCGAGACAGTGGACGATCTGCCTCTCGAGTGCCTCCAGGCCGGCGTCGGTAAGGTCGTAGAACAGGACGTGCTGGCCGTCGACAAGGGGGTGGGGGATCGGCTGGACCATTCGGTCCACAAAGACCAGAGCGCCGGAGCAGATCGCTTCCCACGTCCGAGAATCCCCCTCCCAGGGATCGGGGTTGGCGTGCAGGACAATCCTGCTGGAATAGAGACACTCCTTGTACCTGGGATCTATGCCCGATCGCCCGATTTGCCCGTCGGCAGAGACGGTCCCCAGCTGCATCGCGAAAGCGTATTTCTGCTGCAGCGACCTTGCGAATGCGAGCAACCTGCCTCTGCCCTGGCGATACACCCAGCTGTCCGATACGAAGTCATTGAAGAGGCAGCTGACATCGATGGATCGCGCCGCGGGCAACCCGTCGGGCGGCTCGACCATGTCGTCGAGAACACAGTAGGCAGTCGGCACGACAGCGAGTCCGCCGTAGTCGACTTCCGTGTTGCCGGGCCGGTTGACGCAACTCCGCTTGAAATACAGTCTCCAGGTGAAGTCCTCCCGATCGATCACGAGGCCGGGGGCGTCGTCGTAGTCGAGCATGATGGTCTTGTGTCTGTATTGGTCCTTGAGCCGCCGGAACTCGCCATGGCGAGGATTGTGCTCGACGAGATGGTTCTGGCAGAGCACGAGGACGTCCGCGGCGTCGGCATTGTCCACCAGACGGACCCTGGGATGGGCGCTGAGGCCCTCCAGGGTCAGCCGGACCTCGTTGCTCCTCGCCTCAACGTGATCGAAGCGCGGGAAGTGCATGTCGTAGGTCTTCGCGGCAGGCGCCTCGAGCGCTCCCACCTGCCAAAGCTGGCCGCCGCGGATTTCTTCCCAGAACTCGCGTGCCTTGCCCAACGGGAAGTTCTCGAGCCGGACGTGCGCCGGGTCCCGCCTTCGTATGCACTGCTTGATCTCGGCCAGGGATTGGTCCTTGCGCGCGACCATGGTGAAATCGGGAAGGACCTCGTGCTCCCGGAACATCAGCCCGATCGAGACGTCGTCGATAATGTCGTAGCGGATCTGCTTCCGGCGCTGCACCAGGCTCCTGGCCTCGGCGGCGCCGAGGAAGAAGCCGGACCCGCCAAAGAACGAGTTGCCGGGATAGCCGTCGAGTTCGTCCAGCGTTTGGATGCTCTTCCCGATGCCGACGCGGCCCTTGTTCTCCAGGTCGGTGCGGAGGACATTGGTCCAGACGATGCCGCCCGCATATCCTATCCCGTCCTTGTGCTGAACAAACCGATCAAAGGTCGGCACACGGATGAGGCTGCTCAGGTTCGTCCGGAAGAAGACGTCATACCTGTCCTGCAGCAGCGCGAGCGCATGGACGGTCTTGCTCAGTACACCCGGTATCATCTGCGTCTGGAAGGCGGGCGCGCACAAGCTGTCGAGATCGGACTCGGTATCCCTGATGCAATTGTCTGCAATGTGCTGGAACGGTCGGGGATCCGTATTGCGCTCCAGCAGCATGTAGACGTCGATGTGCGGCCGCTCCGCCTTGAGGTGCCGAATGAGTGCGGTCCAGTAGCCGGAGATATACTGAAGATATACCGGCTGGTTGGTGGCCGCGATGACCAGGATGGCGATCTTCTTCATGGCCGCCCCGTCCCGCCTCCCGACGCGCCTGCGGGATAAATGGAGTGAGCACCAGCCGGCGCCGGAGCCGTTGCTGCCGAGCGGCCTAGCACGGCAGGCACTCGAGGTTGTGGCGCCGCTGGAAATCGAGGTCCTTCCGATAGATCTCCTGCAGCGCGCCGCGGAGCCGATCCTCGGTGAGGAGCACGTCGATCAACGACAGCTTCAGCGGGGTCGCCGATCTGTTGGCCATGTCATAGGGAAAGGCGACACCTGTGAGTTCGCGGAACGGCCGGTTGTTCTCAAGTTCGATGAAGTGGTCGATGCGATTGATCCGATAGCGCTCCAGCACCTCCGTTTGCGGCTGGGTGTGGTCATTCCATGCGGCGATCGTCGCGAGGTTCTCGAGGAACATCACGAACGCATCGGGGTGCTGCCCGCCTCGCAGCGCCGCGACGAAATCTCGGTACGCGGCGTCGGTCATGGCCCGCCCGAGGTTGGTGAACAGCCATCCCTCCTCCGTCTGGTAGCGTGCATCGATGATGCACCAATTGACGAAGATGCTGATGGTCCGCAGGTATATGCTCCTGTAGAAAAAGACGATTATGTCGCCATCGGCAATCGAATGAACGGGCCGATGGGGCAGCTTGTTGCTACTGGAATATCCGCACTTGTAGTTGTTTATGAGAATGAAGCGCGGGTCGTGCGACAGCCGCTTCAGGCGAGAGTCGTAACTCGTCAATCCAATCTCCAGACCCGGTGGTCCAAAGCGGGCGTCCAGTCGCGCCGGTGCTTCACGTTCTCGCGGTGAGCATCCGGCCCGCCAATGCTGTCACGCCCCACATCCAGCCCGCCGATCGCGCCGCACACATGGAGACAGCCTACTTCGCTTGCGACCGGGAGCGCAAACACAACGGGGTGTGCGGCCATGTCCTCCGGGTCCGGCCGCTTCGGGGGACGGCATCGCAATTGGGCGGCGCGGCGCGAGATTTGACCTGCACGCCCTGCGAGAGGCCGGAGCACGTCGTAGCGGGGGCGCAGGCCGGCAACCGACGCTCCGCAGGTACGAGATTCATCGTGCAGTTCCGGTGCGTGGTCCGTCGCATTTCTCCAGAGGACCCGAATATTCCAGAGCGAACCGGCACTCTAGACGGCGCCCGTCCGGATTCCGCCTTGAAAGACGGGGCGTCTTCATACTATCCCTGATAGCCTTGCACAGTCGATCTGGGCTGAAGCATTTTCATCGAGGGGTGCTGCTTTGAGCGGGGACGATTCCAAAGAGGAACTGAGGCGAGCGAAGGCCCTTCTGCAGTCGGCCGAGAGCGAACTGCAAGGGTTGCGCGAGCAGGTCGAGAGGCTCGAACAAGCCGTCGCGGCCGGTGAAGACGACGAGATCAGCCCCACTCGCCGCGCGCTGACGCAGGCGGCATGGACGGCCCCGATCCTCCTGTCGGTCAATCTGCCCAATGCCGTCTTTGCGGGCAATGCGTCGAGTCCGGTGAGCACGCCGGGGCCGACGACAGCGCCGACACCGGGGGCGCCCACGGCGGCGCCGACTGGCGGGCCACCGACTGGTGCGCCGACTTCTGCACCGACCAGTGCACCAACCTCGGCACCCACGTCGGCACCGACCAGTGCGCCAACTTCGGCTCCGACCTCGGCACCGACACTAGCCCCTTGATGGACGGCAAGTTGGGCAGCGGTGCGATGGTGCCGCGCCGCAGCCTTGGTGTCCGACAGTTTGCGGCAGGTGATGAGCTCGTGCTCGTCTGCGAGGCACGTCACGCTCGGCGGGATGGGCCGGGGTCTCGGGCGGCACTGTCTCTGAACGCCTCGGGGCGCGCGATCTGGGAGCTGTGCGACGGCGAGCACCGCTTCGATCAGATCGTCGGTACGCTTGGAAGACGTTTCGCCGTGGGCGAGGATGTGCTTGGCCCGCAGGTCAGGCACGTGCTGGCGCAAATGGAGCGGCAGGGCTTCCTGCGGGGGGTCGAAACACCGGCAGCCTCCGGCCCGGACACGACATTCGTCATCGGCATCGAGGACAAGCCATATTTCTGGTGGCAGGCGGCCATCTTTCTCGAGTCGCTCGAAGGCAAGCTCCCCGCGGGATGGCGAACCTTGGTCGTGGTCTGCAACAACGGCAGGCCTGTCTCGCCAGAGCTGCGAAAGATTCTCGAGCGCTATGGAACCGCGTTCTGCACCGGCACCAACCATGCCGAAACCAATCGCATTGATGTCGGCCTCAACGGCGGCGAGTGCCATGCCGCACTCAACCGCGTGGAAGCGCTCGCTGCGGCCGGTCGGACCGTTGGCAGCGGCGAACTCGTCAGCGTGCTCGATTCCGACATCTTCCTCTATGGGGACCTGAACCTGCAGGTCATGCCGACCCGGTGCGCCCTGTCGCGCAACTGGCACATCGCGGCCCCGAGGTTCTTTTCCACCGTCGACAAGAACAATGGCAGGGGTATCGATCTCAGCAAGCTGCTCGATGCGATGGGATGCGAGCAGCCGTTCCGTCCGGGCGGCGTCAACGTGTTCGTGACGGGGGCAGTCGCGCAAAGCCCCAAGTTCATTGCCGATTGCTTCCGCTTCGCCCATGCGCTCTTCCTTCTCGGGCGAGCAGCCGGAGCCGAGTCGGCCTGGATTGCCGAGATGCCGTGCTTCGCGCTGGCGCTGACCGCCAACGGAATCGAGTACGAGCTCATCGAAGCCAAGGAACTGCTGGTTTCCGACTGCGACGAAGCGGAAATCCCCAGCGGCACCTTCTACCACTACTACAGCGATCCCGGGGATTTCGGCAGATCTGCATTTCGGGGTTCGAAATGGCATAAACAGGCCTACAGGAACAATTTCCTGGACACCGACTTTGAGCAGTTCGCGCGCGAGGCAACGACGGACCATGAACGCTACTTCTTCGAACTCGCGAGGCGCTGCCGCCAGAGGCTCGATGTATGAGACGCCGCCGGACCTGGTCGTCGACCAGATGGAGTTTCTGAAGAAGACTCCGTCCCTCGGCCTCGGCTTCCGGAAGACGTCTGTCGACCCGGCCCTTCACGAAAGGCTGCTGCATCACCTGCGCAGCAACGTGCACAGGTTTGCCTCGGAGCCGGAGACCGGGTTCATCCGGTCCGAGAATCCCAGGGCCTTTCCATCGCTGCTCTATCAGGACGAGGCATTCAACCGGGCGTTGATGTCCGACCTGCTGCCCGTTCACGAGGAATGGGCCGGCAGGCCGCTGGTCGAGGCGGCCTGCTACGGCATTCGGGTCTATCAGCCGCGCAGCTACCTCTACAATCATTACGACCGGGCCCGCACCCATGTCGTCAGCTCAACGATCTGCGTCGACCATCGGCTGAACAGCCCGTGGCCCCTCTATGTCGAGGATGCCGAAGGGCACCCGCACGAGGTGTCGGTGGAACCTGGAGAAATGGTGTTCTTCGAGGGCGCCCGGCTGAAGCACGGACGCCCGTACCCGCTGGACGGGGAGTACTACGCAAACATCTTCGTCCACTATACGCCGCTCGGTTGGGAAGCCAATTTCAGCTGATGCCCTCCGGATCCTCGCAAGCGGCATGAAGTCCCTCATCCACAGCGTCTACCTTGGCGGGGCCGCCGGCCTCAGCAATCTGGTCATGTCGATCGAACTCGGCGTGGTCATGGCCAGTCTGACGGATCGTGTCCTCGTCCTGAAGGGCAATCATTCCCCGCGCGCCAACAGGGTCGACTATTCCGGGGAAGTCTCGAACCGCTACCCCAGCCGCGTGACCGACCTGATGGATCTGGGCGTTCCCTGGCTGAACGAGGAGAGCGTCAACCTGGCGGGATACGCCGCGCAGGAGATCTGCGGGCAGCCGGCCTGGGAGGCGGTCTGTTCCTTTCCAGGTCACCTGTCCACCGACACCGCCGACTTCAGGTCCTTTGCCGGACGCCGGTCGGCGAGAGTGATCGTCGGCGAGGAACAACAGGACATCCCTGCCCTCGCCTTCAGCGGTGGGCCGGATGCAATGACGCTCAGCTTCTACTCGTCGTTCTTCTACCTCGACCGGCCTTCGCAACTGGTTGCCCACGACGCCCTGCGCCGCATGCGGCCGAAGCCGGAGATCGCGGATCTCGCCAACCGGATCGCCGGCGATCTCGGTGCCTTCAATGCCGTTCACATCCGTCGCGGCGATTTCAAGGTGACGTCCGGGGTCACGACGCTCGACCGCACCGGCGCAGAGGCCGTCGCGGCGATGGACAGGCACTTCAGCCGACATGACCGACTGGTCGTCTTGACCGACGAGGCGAACGACCCCTTCTTCGACGTGATCCGGCAGAGCTACGAGGACCTGGTCTTCATCGACTGGCACATTGTCCGCCAGTACGGCCGGGAGTTTCACGACCTGCCCGCGCACGACAGCATTGCGCTCGCGTACCTGTCGCAACTCATCGCCGCTCGGTCGATGGATTTCATCGGCACCATGACCAGCACCTTCACGTCGCTCATCCAGCGCTATCGCGGCAATTCGGGCAAGCAGGAGCGCTTCAAGTTCCTCTGGAACGAGCTCCCTCCCGCCGGGGCCAGGATCGAGCCGGGACGGCATGCCCCCGGCGACGACGTGCCGCTCGACGACGGCGTGATGATCGAAACCGGAAGCGGGCCATATAGCTGGAATCGCGTCAATCAGCGGTTCAACAATGGCTGGATGCGCGAGTGGCCGGAGAGCTTCCTCGATGACGGGGCCGCACTCGAGAGAGCTGCGCGGCGCACGTACTTCGTCCGCAAGGAACTCGGACCCGCTCAAGCCTCAAGGGGGGCTGCCGAGGTCGAGACCCATGCGATCGGATTTCTGGGCCGATCTCTGCTGGTGAAGAGCAACGACAAACGCCTCTCCGAATCGATCCGTCAATTGTTCAAGACCATGATCGTGTCGGACGCCGGCCCGGGTGACGGCGAACTCGTCATCGAGGTCGGCGACGGCAGTGCCCGGCTATTGCTGAACGGCGCGGAAATCGGGGCGCGGCCCAGCGGCGGCGCACTCCTGCGACCGCTGTACCGTGAAGTCGTCCGACAGTTCATTCACCTCCACCCCGAGTTTGTGTGGATGCACGCCGCATGCGCCGCGAGCCAGAGGGGCGCGGTGATCCTGCCCGGATCATGGGGCAGCGGGAAGACCACGCTGGCCCTCGAACTCGTCAGGAAATCGTACAGGTTCCTGTCCGACGATATCGTGCCCTTCGACCCGCGGAACGGCACGGTGATCCCGTTTCCGGCGACCCCGCAGGTGCGGCCGCAAAGCGGCGCGAGTTCACGTGATGCGCTGGGCGGCCTGCCGAAATCTCCCTTCTTCCTCGACGAGCAGCAGATTGCGGCCTCGCCCGCCCCCCTGTCATTGATCGCATTCCCCTGGTTCGTAACCGGCTCCAAGGCGGAACTGGCTCCGGTCTCGCCGGGCCACATGGTCGGCAAGCTGCTTGAGAACAGCCTGAGTTTTCCGGCCAACGACGATGCCACAATCCAGAAGATGTGCGACGCCGTGGCCTCTCTTGCCGCCTACGACCTGTTCTACGATCGCGCCGATGAGGCTGCGGACATGCTGGTGGGTGTCATTGCCTGAGCGTATGTCAACGTTCTGGAGCGCGCCGTCGAGGGAGCAACGGAAATGCGAAACGTCGAAGTCACCGTATCGTTGACGGATGGCCGCAGTCACACGTGCGTGCTGCCCGAGAACGCGCCGGTGCTGGCCGATCTCTATGTCGGAATGGCCGGCGCGCGAATGGCGGGTCACCAGGGAACGCTGATCCAGCTGCCAGCAAGAGGCGGACGGGCCGCGTTCTCGTTCATGTCGACATCCGTCCTGTCGGTGATGACCGAGCCGCCTGTCCTCGTCAATGCCGGCGGGCCGCTACCGGCGACCACACCTGCCGCCCTGCCCGCGGCATCCGGCGACCGGTTCGTGCGGATCGATGACTTCCTCACGCCTGCCGAGAACGAGGAACTGCTCCGGTTCGCGATCGAACAGGAGGGGAACTACACGACGAGCGGAGTCTACAACGACAAGCAACACACGACCAACGCCAGCGTCAGGCGGTCAAGGGTGCTGTTCAAGATCGCGGAAACCCCGTGGAAGCCGCTGTTCATCGAGCGCCTGAAACTGCACCTGCCTCACCTGCTCAGCACGCTGAGGGTTCCGGCGTTCACTGTCGGTGAAGTCGAAATCCAGCTGACCGCCAGCAATGACGGCGATTTCTTCAAGCGGCATGCGGATACCGATCGCAACAACGAGTCGATCGCCTCGCGCCAGCTGACCTTCGTCTACTATCTCAATCGGACCCCGAAGCCCTATTCCGGCGGCAATATCCTGTTCTACGACGACCGGGCCGGAACCGCCGAGGATCGGGGTGCCAGCGTGAGTTCCGTCACTCCGGCGAACAACTGCCTCGTCTCGTTTGCCAGTGACCGCTGGCACGAGGTGGACATGGTCCGCTGCCCGAGCGGCGCGTTCGCCGACAGCCGCTTCACCGTCAATGGCTGGTTCCGCAGCCAGGCCACGACGGCAAGCGCCGGCCGTTCGGGGTGAGGATGGACGCCGGGATCTTCGTGGCGATTGCGTCCTACTGCGATCCGGAACTGCCGCGGACGCTGGATGATTGCCTGTCCAGTGCCAGGTACCCGGAGGCTCTGCGCTTCGGGATTTGCTGGCAGTACGACGAGAACGCGCCTGTCGATCTGTCGAGGTTCCGGGGCGACAGGAGATTCCGCTTTTCCGAACATCCGATCAGCGAAAGCAAGGGGGGGTCGTGGGCGCGCAGCATCGCGCAGGGCCTCTGGGAAGGCGAACCCTATTCGCTGCAGGTCGACTCCCACATGGCCTTTGCCCGCTATTGGGATGTCGAGCTCATTCGGATGATGCAGACCTTGCCGGCAGACAAGCCGCTGATCACGATGATTGCGCCGCTGTTCAGGATCGGCCAGGACAAGGAGCTGCGGCGGCAGACCGACAAGGGAATACGCGCGTCGCGGGTGGCGGACTGGTCGGCCGAATCCGGCTGGTCGCCCTGGTTCGACTGGGGGCTGGTCGGCAATGCGCGGTTTGTGCGCAACCGCTTCCTCTCCGGCGGCTTCGTTTTTTCGCCCGGACAATGGAACGAGGACGTGCGCCAAGACCCGGATCACTATTACTGGGGGGAGGAGTTCGCCCTGACGCTGAGGTCCTTCACCCACGGATACGACATGTTCCTGCCGGACTTGATACCCGTCTGGCACATGGAGCACGTCAAGGCCCCACCCAGACGACACTGGGAGAACGGCAGGGAGGTGGTCGATGCAAAAAACCGGATCGCCTTCGATCGCCTGCGGAGACTCGCCTATTCCGGTGCGGGCACAAGCGAGCCTTCGCTCGGCCGATATGGTCTTGGCCCGACGCGAACGCTGGCCGAATATGAACGTTTCGCCGGGCTTGATCTTGTGAACAAGCGGGCCCATCCTGACGTCTTCCGTGGTCTTCCACCGGATCCGGTCACGATCCGCGACGAGAGCGACTGGGCACAATGCGTTACCATTGAACGTTTCCGCCAATTGGCGGGTGGCGACATGCGGGCGCCACAACAACAATCGTAGACGCACAGGACCCGGCAATGTTCTACACAGTCTTCAGCACCAACGATTCCCCCTACATGCAGTGGCAGTCCGACCTGCTGGAGCATTCCTGGAAACGGGTCGGACAGGAAGGCGTGCTGATCCGGCTTGTCGCCACGGACAGGCCGGACAAGCTGCCGCTGCAGAAATACGCCCATTGCGTCGCCACCAGGCTGCACGACGTCAATCCGGACACGGGCGATGCCTACGTGATCTACAACAAGCCCGCATCGCTGCTGGAGTGGGTGTTCAGCGACAAGCCGGAAGGCACCGTGCTCCTCGTCGATCCGGATTGTGTGTTCCGCGCGCCGGTCACGCGCCGTGTCACCCCGGGTCGGCCGGTCGGTCAGGACTGGATCGACTTCCGCATCGGAACGGCCGGGGCGGACAGTCCTTTCGGACTCGGGGACAGGTTCGCTTTCCTCAATGCGCATTGTGCGCGCACCGACCTGTCGATAGCGCCGGTGATGATCCCGACGCTCATTCACACCAGCGACCTGCGCAAGATTTGTGCGCGTTGGCTTCAGCTCTGCGCGATCGTCCGCGACCACCTTCGCGACGCCAAAGGCCGGAAGGTCTGGGAATCGGACATGTTCGCCTACCTGGCGGCCTGCGCCGAGTACGGTCTCTCGCATCAGCCGGCATCACTTGGAATCTGCACGAACTGGGATGCCGCCAAGGCTCCGGATTGCCCTGTGATCCACTACTGCCAGCCGATCGCGGCGGCCGACGGAGCCAGTATCTTCTCGAAGTTCACCTATGAGCCCTGGAAGCGTATCGACACTTCCGTGGAACCGCAGACCGACTATGGGCGCGACCTTGTCGAGATCATCAACGATTGCGCCACTGCCCACGGAGTGCCGCCCGTTGCGACATCGACAAGCCGGCCCAGGTGGCGCGACGGCGTGATGGAGGGTCGCGTCCTCGACGAGATGCTGCTCGAGAACACGGCGAACGGCGGGAGCATCTGGCTCAGCGGCACGGGAAAGGCCGTGTGGGAACTCTGCGAAGGCAAGCTGAGGGTCGACGAAATCGGGACTGTGCTCAGTCAGCGGTTCGCCGCGGATCGCGGTGCGGTGGTTGCCGATGTGGTGCGCACCGTCGAGGCGCTTCGCGAGGCCGGGTTCATCGACATCAGCTGAGCCGAACGCATCTAGTTTCGCTTGCCCTTCCAGAAGAACCCGACGTGTCGCCGCCACCAGGCGGGATTGGCCATGTTCCTCAGCAGGCGGGTACGGAGCGCGGAATCCGACAATTCCCGGCGAAGCAGGATCAAAGGCCGAAGCACGCGGGAGCCATGCCTCTGGAGCCCCGGCCTGGACACCTGGTAGGCGGCGCGCCGGTAGAGCAACTTGACGGCAGGGCCCGGAACGATGCCGGCCGGAATGGGCGTACCCATCAGCCGGCTCGCCGCAAGGCAGTGGAAGGCCAGCTGGGAGCTTCTCCCTTGGTCGGCAAACCGCTCGCGGATTCTCTGCCAGTCGATCTTGTCCGGAGCGAAGTCCACCAGGAGGGAGAAATCGTGCAGTGCGCGCAGTGGGAATTGCCCGAGCAGCATGGCATGGTCGTTCAGTTGCGCGTGGGCAACGTTGTTGACGATCTGGTGGGTGATCGACGGGACGCCGAGACTCGCACCGGCAACACGCACAGTCTCGCTTTCATCGATGAGTTCCCGCGCCGTCAGCACGTTCTGGTTGGGATACTCCATGACCTCGCCATGCAGATCGATGCTGGCAAGCAGATCGCGGCGAAAGTAGACGCCAATCAGCTTCTCGCGGGGGTGCGGAACCTTTGGTGCGCGATGGTATCCCATGTCCGCCAACACCGTCTCGCATCTGCCCGACACCGCACGAGGAACGATGACATCGAGATCGCTCATCACCCGGGTTCCGGTGTCGGTGTAGAGACCCGAGAGCAACCCCGCGCCGCCCTTGATCAGAGTTGGCACCACGTCGACCGCGTTCAACCTGGCTGCCAGTTCGATTGCTTCCTCGCGCAGCTTGCCGTTGCGTCGACGATTGAGCTGGAGCAATGCCTGGCTGTGCCTCGTCACCAGCGACGGCACCTTGCTGGAGAGATCCAGCTCTTCAATTCTCGATGCGATGGCCGGCCCGACCATCTGATCCATGTACATCTGCACGAACCCGGACCAGAACGCGTCGGGACCGTCCAGGTGTCTTTCCAGCCGCTCCACCAACCTGTCGCGACTGGAACGCCCCAGCAGGCCGCACACGAGGTCAAGGACACCGTCCATCTGGGGCTCAGCTCGCATGGTACTCCTGTCGTGAACCCTGCGTGGCGGCCAAGCGCCGCGTGACGCAGCAGTAGCCGGGAGTTCGGCTGCGGACCTGTGCCATGAAGCATCCGATCGTGTCCTCAATGGAGGAGACGTCCAGTCCGAGGCCAGACATGTCGATCCGTTCGGGCCGCATGTCACGCGTTCTTCCGGACCTGGCGCTCGATCCATTCATAGGTGCGCTCGAGACCGGCGGTCAGCGTCTGCGACGGGCGCCAGCCGAGCCTCTCCGCGATGAGGCGGTTGTCCGAATTGCGACCGCGCACGCCGGTGGGACCGGGGACGTGGTGCTTGTCGATCCGCTTGCCGGCGATCTCGGCGACGATGTCCACGAGGCCGTTGATCG
>JAYRZA010000040.1:0-39429 GCA_041916695.1 Devosia sp.
GAGATGCACTTCCTGCCTGATGTCTACGTCACCTGCGACGTCTGCAAGGGCAAGCGCTACAACCGCGAGACGCTCGAGGTGCAGTTCAAGGGCAAGTCGATCTCCGACGTGCTCGACATGACCATCGACGAGGCGGTCGAGTTCTTTGCCGCGGTCCCCTCCATCCGCGAAAAGTTCGCCACCCTGCAGCGCGTCGGCCTCGGCTACGTCAAGGTCGGGCAACCGGCGACGACGCTGTCGGGCGGCGAGGCGCAGCGCGTCAAGCTCAGCAAGGAACTCAGCAAGCGCGCCACCGGCCGCACCCTCTATATGCTGGACGAGCCGACCACCGGGCTGCACTTCCACGATATCGCCAAGCTGCTCGAAGTGCTGCACGAACTGGTCGAGACCGGCAACACCGTGGTGGTCATCGAGCACAATCTCGAGGTCATCAAGACGGCCGACTGGATCATCGACATGGGTCCCGAGGGGGGCGACGGCGGCGGCGAGGTGGTCGGCATCGGCACGCCCGAGGACATCGCCGCCAACCCGCGCTCTCACACCGGCCGCTTCCTCGCCGAGGTGATGCAGCGCCGGCCGCACCGCTCGGCCGCGGAGTGATCGCGGCGGGTAGGACCCCTTCCGGCATTGCGGCGGCACTGTGTCCGCCGCTACCCCGACTATGACGGCCACGTGAAATTGCCATGCGCCTGACGCATGCCGGCACTGACGTTTCGGCCCGTGCGCATCGCGGCAAATCGGGCCATCCTGCGCGCCTGTTGGCTGGATACGGAGACTGCCATGTTTGTCAGAGCTGTCTGGCGCATCAAGCGGCTGGTCGACATCAAGCAGACGCTGCGGGAGATGGAAGTCCCCACGACCCGTGACGCGCTGGGGCTTTCCGGGACCGACTTCCAGAAGATGACCCGCGGCCTGTTCGACCGCTGAGACTCACTCTTCGTTCACCATGAGGAAAGGCCGCCGGCCCCACGGCGGCCTTTCGCTTGCCGCCGGCCCGACGCAGAGCTGAAGAGAACGTGAACAGATTCGCCGCTTGCCATGCGAATTTCGCATATCGGTCGTGAGACATCGACCCCTGCTCATCCCCCGCCAACCCTCCTATCTTGAGGGCGTAGACGAAAGGAGACTCCCAAATGGGCATTCGTACCACGCTGAAGAAGTGGGCCGCTTACCAGCAGACCGTCCGTGAGCTCGCCGCTCTCGACAACCGTCAGCTCAGCGACCTCGGCATTGCGCGTACCGACATCTCGCGCGTTGCACGTGACCATGCGCGTACCATCTGACGGTTCGCGTATCGGTTTGTTTGCTGCCGTATCCTAGAA
Source organism: Devosia sp. (assembly GCA_041916695.1). Lineage (GTDB taxonomy): Bacteria > Pseudomonadota > Alphaproteobacteria > Rhizobiales > Devosiaceae > Devosia_A. Next base: position 1,323 of record JAYRZA010000040.1, read on the forward strand.
CGCTCGCTTCCCCAAGAAGCGAGCGTTCGGCTTTTTCCGGGGCCGCGTCCCGCTGCCTAGAACGACAGCCGGCCCACCAGTTCCTCGAAAGAGACATTGACCGCCCTGCGGAATGCGGCCCGTTCCTCGAGCCGGGCATGCCAGGCCTCGACATTGGGCAGCGACGGCCGCTCGATCGCCATCGTCGTCCAGCGGAACAGCGACACCCCCGCGACGATGTCGGCATAGGTCAGTTGGTCGCCCCCCAGGTAGGGAACCTCGCTCAGCCGATCATCGAGGATCCGGAAGCAGCGGACCGAGTCGGCGAGCGCCTTGTCGATGGCCGCCTGGTTCTGCCTGTCCGCCGGGGTCCTGACCTTCTGCCAGAACAGCGAGATCCAGGCAGGCTGGAACGTGGTGGCCGTCCAGTCGGTCCACTGGTCGATCACGGCGCGGTCGCGCGCCTCCATCGGGAACAGCAGGCCACTGCCATACTCGGCGCTGAGATAGCGCACGATCGCGTGGCTCTCCCAGATGGTCAGGTCGCCGTCGCGCAGCGTCGGCACCAGCCCGTTGGGGTTCATGGCGAGGTATTGTAGGGTGTTGGTGCCCCCGAACGAACCGCCCAGCGGCACATTCTGGTAGGCCAGTTCGAGCTCCTCGAGCGCCCAGACCGCCTTCTGCACGTTACCCGAACTCAGCCGTCCCCATAGCGTGATGGACATCCGCTCGCCTCCCGCAGCCCTGGCACCACAATTGTGCGAGACAAGGTGATATGCGCAACGTCGCGGAATTCCTAGAGCAGCGTCCACCCATGCCGCGGGACGCCGAGACGCTCGCGGCGTTCGACGCGCTGTTCGACGCTGCCGTTGCGGCCGGTCACGGGACACCGATCGACTACCGGCTCCCCGCACCCCGATGGCAGTTCATCTGCCACATCGCCGATACCCGCGCCGTGGTGCTGCATGGATCGGGTAACCCATCGATTACCCGATTCGAGCCGCGGCAACCGGCGGACCACACCGAATTCGGCAATCGCAACGCAGTCTATGCCGCCTCCGACGGGCTCTGGCCGATGTATTTCGCCATCCTCGATCGTGATCGCCACGACCTGTCGCTGATCAACTGTGCCGTGCGTCCGATCGCGGCGGACGGCGCCCCGGGCGAACCGCTCTACTTCTTCTCGATCACCGACACGGCTCTGGCGGCGGCCCCCTGGCGGCGCGGCACCCTGTACTTCCTGCCGCGCGACAGCTTCGAGCAGCAGCCGGCGGGCGAGTTTGGCGGCCTGCGCGCCTCCATCCAGCAATGGGCCAGCCGCGAACCGGTGATCCCCCTGGCGCATATCGCGGTCGGCCCGGAAGACTTTCCATTGCTGCACCGGATCCGGGGGCACGACTGGCCGTCTACCCTGGCCCGCGCCCAGGCCGATCCCGACGGCTTCCCGTGGATCGACTAGCTCGGTTGCACCCCGGATGGCGGGCTGTTATCTCCCGCGCCCATGCACGCAAGCGACAAGTCCACCATTCACGTCATCGGTGCCGGTCTCGCCGGCTCCGAGGCCGCCTGGCAGGCGGCCGAGGCCGGCGCCACGGTGATCCTCCATGAAATGCGCCCCGTCCAGAGGACCGACGCGCACCAGACGGATGGGTTCGCCGAGCTGGTCTGTTCCAACAGCTTCCGCTCCGACGATCACCGCCACAATGCGGTAGGCCTCCTGCACGAGGAAATGCGCCGCTGCGGCTCGCTGATCATGCGCGCGGCCGATGCCCACGCCCTGCCCGCCGGAGGAGCTCTGGCGGTGGATCGCGACGGCTTCTCCGAGGCGGTGACGGCGGCGATCGGGAGCCACCCCAACATCACCGTCGAACGCGGCGAGATCGCCGGGCTGCCGCCGGAGGACTGGACCAATGTCGTCGTCGCGACCGGTCCGCTGACCTCCCCGGCCCTTGCCGCCGCCATCCAGCAGCTCACCGGCGAAGACTCGCTGGCCTTCTTCGATGCCATCGCCCCCATCGTCCATGGCGACTCGATCGACCGCGACATCGTCTGGGCACAGTCGCGCTACGACAAGGTCGGGCCGATGGGAAACGGGGCCGACTATCTCAACTGCCCGATGGACGAGGCCCAGTACAACGCCTTTGTCGATGCGCTGCTCGCCGCGCCCCTGCACCAGTTCAAGGACTGGGAGAAGGTGCCCTATTTCGACGGGTGCCTGCCGATCGAGGTCATGGCCGAGCGCGGCCGCGACACGCTGCGCTGGGGCCCGATGAAGCCGGTCGGCCTCACCAATCCGCGCAACCCGACCGTCAAGCCCCATGCCATCGTGCAGTTGCGCCAGGACAATGCGCTGGGCACACTCTGGAACATGGTCGGCTTCCAGACCAAGATGCGCTACGGCGTGCAGGCCGAGATCTTCCGCATGATCCCCGGCCTCGAGCACGCACAGTTCGCCCGGCTTGGCGGCCTGCACCGCAACACCTTCCTCAACTCGCCCAGGGTGCTGGGGCCGGACCTCAAGCTCAAAGCCATGCCGCGGCTGCGCTTCGCCGGCCAGGTGACGGGCGTCGAGGGTTACGTGGAAAGCGCCGCCGTCGGCCTCATGGCCGGCCGGCTGGCGGCAGCGGAAGCGCGCGGCGAAGCCCTTGCCGCCCCTCCCGCGACCACCGCCATGGGCGCCTTGATCAACCACATCACCGGCGGCCATCTCGAGGCCGAGGCCTATTCGGGGGCGCGGAGCTTCCAGCCGATGAACGTCAATTTCGGCCTGTTCCCGCCGGTGTCGATCACCAAGCCCGAAGGCATGGTCGGGCGCTGGAAATCCACCGAGAAGACCCTGGCCAAGAGGGAGGCGATCACGGCCCGGGCGCTGGCGGATATCGCAGGCTGGGCCTGAGGCCCGGCGTCAGGGTGCCGCCGGCGGCTGCGCCGCGAACAGTTCGCCTTCGAGATAGGACAGTGCGCCCTGCCCCGATGGCCCGGCGTTTCGCTCGAAACTCAGCGAGTTGACCACCAGGCGGTAGTTCGCGCCGGCGACGCTGAAGTCGATCCAGGGCTCGGCGAACGTGCTCCCCTGTCGCTCGAACCAGGCCGCGAGGTCGATCGGCACCCCGGCCTCGGCGTCGGAGCCGAACGGACCGACCCGCAGCACGCCATCCTTGCCCTCGAACCACAGCGGCCGCGCCGCGAGCACGCTGCTGCCGTAGACCGCCACCGGGCGAACCAGGAATGGCGTGGCAGAGACGTCGACGAACTGCCGATCGAGGTCCCGACGCAGCGTCACGAAGTTCTGGGCGGCCGGATCGGGCTGCATGTCCTGTCCCAGGGCCTCGAAGACCACATAGGCACCGTCCTGGTCGGGCGACCAGGTCACGCCATAGCGGCCGAACAATTGCCTGACCCGCTGCCGTCCCTCGTTCGATTGGGTGAGGTAGTCGATGCTGCCGCGCGCCGTGGCGACCTCCGCCGCGCTCCAGTCGGCGCGCGGCGGGCTGGCCGATTGGTCGGCTCCGGCATTGAGGATCACCGCCTCGAGGCGCCCCAGGTGCTGTATCATCGGCAGGTGGCTGTAGTTCCACGGGCCGATCGAGACCAGCAGCAGGATCGCCCCTGCCAGCGCCGGGATCAGGCGGATATCGCCCCGCCCCAGCAGGAACGCCGCCGCCAGCAGCGCGGCCCACCCGCCGCCGGCCAGCAGCAGCATGCGCTCGTCGGTGAAGCCGTAGGCCTCGACGCGGATGTAGACGGCAATGAAGAACAGCCCCAGCGGCACCAGCGTCAGCCAGAACCACCAGCGGCGGAAGAAGCGCACCAGCGCCCGCTCCCGCATGAAGGGCGGGTAGAGCACCAGCCAGGTGGCGGCGCCGACGATGACGAAGCCCGTCACCATCCAGCCGATCATCCCCTCGGGCAGCCTCTGCGTGACGATGATCTGCGCCGTGTAGGCGAGCAGGATCAGCGCGTAGATCAGCAGCATCGGCACCAGCACGAACTGGCCGAGGAAGCCCACGGCCTTGCCGATGAACTCCGGTCGCTCGGAAGCGCTCGCGTCGATCTCCGACAGTCTCGGCAGGGTCGAGAGCCAGTAGAACGGCGACAGGAACAGGCCGGTGAACGGCAATAGCCACTTATAGAAGAGCGAGCCTGCTTCGATGCCAAACAGCAGCGACAGCGAACGCTCGATGGCAACGAGGCCGAGCGCGATGACGCCGAAAGCGCCTCCAGCGATGGCAGCGCTCGCAAGCGCCTGGTGATTGATGATCCAGAAGCGGCTCTGCTGCGCCTCCCGTTCGGCCCCACTCGCGATGCGGGTAAACGGCGAGACCGACAGCCACAGGATGGAGATCGCCGGCAGCGTCCAGGGGACCACAAAGGCGATGTCGGTGACCTGGAACAGCCCGATCGCCGCCAGCGGCAGGAGCCAGGCGAGCACCATCCCGATACCGCGGGCCTCCGGCCGGCTCTCCCGGAAATAGACGCCGGCGACGGCACAGACCGCGGCCGTGCTCAGCCCCAGCGCCGCACGCGCCCACGCCTCGTCGCGCAGCCAGGCGATCTCGTTGATCGCGCCGATGACGACAACGGTGTTGAGTGCGGCCAGCACGATGGCAAACGGGAAGCGTCGGAAGGTCGAAAGGAAATCCGGCGCCTGACGTTCCAACCAGCCCCGCAGATCCATCTCGCCCTCACCTGTTGCGCCATGCCCACCATGTCATTGCGGCAATCTTGCGCCAATCGGCCACGTCGGGAGCAGTGGCGAACGGTGCCCGCGCCCGCTCCACCAGCCCCAGTTGCACCGGCAGCAGGGCGATGGGAGCAAAGGCCGGGCGCGCTGCCCGGGGCAACCCGGTGACGGCGAGCCGCGCCTTGTCGAGGTGATCGCGCGCCAGCTCGGCGATCTGTGCCAGCGCGCCGCGCACGCCCTCGCTGTCGGTGCCGGACAGGATCTCGCCGTCGCCGACTCCGTTGGCCGCAAACACCGCCATCGGCAGGAAGATGCGGCCGCGGCTGGCATTGTAGCCGAAGGCGCGCAGGTGGCCGACCAGCGCGTGCGCGACGCCCAGGTGGCCGGCCGCGTCGCCGGTCTCCACCTCGCCCCCGCCGATCAGCACCATCGCCGCAAGCTGGTAGAGGACGGAAACGGTCTCGCCGGCATAGCCCTCGAAGCTGGCGATGTCCGGCATCGGATCCTGGTAGAGGTCGAAGCGGCGGGCACCGAGCAGGCGGAGCAGTGGGCCGTCGGGCAGGCGGTAGCGGGCGATCGCGTCCAGCAGCGCCGCCGCCAGCGGGTTCTGGCGCACGTTGCCGCGCCCCTCGCCCCTGAGCGCGTCGATCCACCACTGCAGGCGGATTTCGCCGGCCGCCGGCTCGCGTGCGCGGTCGCGGATGGCGGCGACGTCGGCCGCGAAGGCGTAGAGCGCCTGGATGGCGCCGCGCTCTGGCGGCGTCAGCAGCAGGCTGGCGAAGTAGCGATCCCGATCGGCCTCCCTGAGGAAGGTCGCCACATAGTCGTCCGCGGCGCTCATCGCGCGCGCTCGACCGCGATCAGCGCCGCCCCCACGGCGCGGCGTTCCCCCAGCAGGATATTGTAGGTGCGCACCGCGCCACCGGTGGCAATCGCCTCGACGATGACGTGCTCGGCGCGCAGTCTGTCCCGGATCGCGGGGTCGAGTCCCGCAATGTCCCTGCCCAGCCCGATCAGCAGCACATCGAGGTCCGCCGCACAGGCCAGGACCGGCTCGAGGCTGTCGAGCGTGATCTCGGCGGCTTGCGTCGGAGCCCAGCGGTGCATGCCCGACGGCAGGCAGAGCAGCGAACCGCGATGCGACATGGCCGCAAAGCGGAAGCCGCCATTGCCGTAGGCCTCGATCGACGCCTGATAGGGGTAGAACCCCTGCCCCGCCTCGGCCAAGGCCCTAGACCGCCGCCCCGTCAGCGCGGCGCTCGGCCTTGGCCTTGGCTTCCTTGGCCTCTTCCGCCTCGCCGCGCGGCTTCAGCCCGAAATAGATCAGGATCGGGCCGCCGATGAACACCGAGGAGTACATGCCGAAGATCGAACCGAAGGTCATGGCGATGGTGAAGCCGCGGATCGACTCACCGCCGAAGAACACCAGCGGGAACAGCGCCAGCAGCACGGTGAACTGCGTCAGCGAGGTCCGCACGATGGTCTGGTTGATCGACAGGTTGATGATCTCCGGGACCGTCATCTTCTTGTATTTGCGCAGGTTCTCGCGAACGCGGTCGGAAATCACCACCGTCTCGTTGAGCGATAGGCCGACGAGCGTCAGCACCGCCGCGATCGATGATAGGTTGAACTCCAGCCCGGTGACGGAGAACAGCCCCACGGTCATGATCACGTCGTGGGCCGTGGTGGTGACGGCCGCGAGACCGAACTGCCACTCGAAGCGGAACCACACGTAGAACAGGATCGCCACAAGCGACACCAGCACGGCGATGGTGCCGTTGAAGGCCAGTTCGCCCGACACCGTGCCGCTCACCGCTTCGGTGCGGCGCACCTCGTAGCTTTCGGTGGCCAGCACCTTGGTGACGTTCTGCACCGCCACCTGCTGCTCGGCGTCGCCCCCGGGCTGCAGCTGGATGCGCACCAGCAGGTCCTGCGTCGTGCCGAAGCTTTGCACCTGCACTTCGCCCAGCCCCAGCGGCTCCAGCAGTTCGCGCACCTTGGCCGGATCGGCATCGCCATCCGCCGTATGCTGCACCTCGATGGCCGAGCCGCCGACGAAGTCGATGCCGAGGTTGAACCCCTTGAAGAAGGCGGCTCCCACGGCCAGCACGGTCAGCACCACCGAGAGAATGATGGCGGTGCGCGACATCTTCATGAAGTCGATCTTGGTGCCGTCCGGAATGAACCGGAAGTGCTGGATCTTCAGCGTCTTGGGCCGACGCACGCGATACCAGATGGAGATGAAGAAGCGCGTCACCGTGTAGGCGGTGAACAGCGAGGTCAGGATGCCCAGCGCCAGCGTCACGGCAAAGCCCTGGATCGGTCCGGACCCCAGGAAATACAGCACGATCGCCGCGATGAGCTGCGTCAGGTGGGAGTCGATGATCGTCCCCCAGGCGCGATGGAAGCCGGCATCGAGCGAGGCGAGGATCGACTTGCCGGCCCGTTGTTCTTCGCGCATGCGCTCGTAGATCAGCACGTTGGCGTCCACTGCGACGCCGATGGTCAGCACGATGCCGGCGATGCCCGGCAGGGTCAGCGTCGCGCCCAGGGCGGAGAGCGAACCCAGGATCAGCACGATATTGAGCAGCAGCGCCACGTTGGCGAACAGACCGAACAGCCCGTACGCCACCACCATGAACGTCAGCACCAGCACCGAGGCCACGGCGCCGGCGGTGACGCCCGCCCGGATCGAGTCGGCGCCGAGGCTCGGGCCGACCGAGCGCTCCTCCACGACGTCGAGCGTCGCCGGCAGCGCACCGGCGCGCAGCAGCACCGCGAGGTCGCTGGAGCTCTGCGCCGTGAAATTGCCGCTGATCTGGCCGGAGCCGCCGGTGATCGGCTGCTGGATGACCGGGGCGGTGATCACCTGGTTGTCGAGCACGATCGCGAAGCGCTTGCCGACGTTCTTCGAGGTGATCTCGCCGAACGTGATGGCCCCGCGCGTATCGAACTGGAAGCTGACCACCGAGCGCGACGTCTGCTGGTCGAAGCCCGGCTGCGCGTTGGTCAGTGCCTCGCCGCCCAGCTCCACGTTCTCGTTCAGCAGTTCTTCGCCGCCGTCGGCGCTCGGCAGGATGAAGTAGCCCGATGGAATACCCTGCGCCTGCGCCTGCGCCGCCGTCATCGAGGGATGCACGAGGTGGAAGGTGAGGCGTGCGGTCTTTGCGATCAGGTCCTTGAGCCGCGAGGAATCCTCGAAGCCGGGCACCTGCACCAGCACGCGATCCTGGCCCTGGCGCTGGATGGTCGGCTCCGTCGTCCCCACTTCGTCGACGCGGTTGCGGATGACCTCCATCGACTGCGCGACGAGCGAGGACATCCGCTCCGTGATCCCCTCCGGCGTCAGGCTGACGACGATCTTGCCGTCGGTGGTTTCGGAGAAGGCCAGTTCGGGCACGCCACCGACACCGAAGGTCGAGGAGACGTTGTTCTGCAGCGTCTGCACCGCGGTCAGCGCGGCCGCCTTCTGCGTCGGGTCGGTGAGCTCGACCGTGATCGACTCCGGGCCGGTGGTGATCAGGTTGCCGATGCCGTTCTCGTTGGCGAGCTTGGACCGCACGTCCCGCCGCAGCGACTTGATGCGCTCGGTGATGATCGACTCCCGGTTGACCTGCAGCAGCAGGTGCGAGCCACCCTGCAGGTCGAGGCCCAGCACCACGGTCTGCTTGAACGGCAGCGGCAGGCTGTCGAGGGCGTCTTTTGGCAGGAAGCTGGGAATGGTCAGCAGGATGCCCAGCACTGCGACGATGACGATGATGGCGGTGCGGATCGGCGAGAATTGCATGTCGGAGCCAGGAGTCCCGTGTGGCGCCCATCGGGCGGGCGGTGCCATTGGCTCCGCGTCTATGTCAGAAATGCGTCAGCCGGCCTCGGCGGCCGGCTGCGGGTCGAACCGGACAGATCAGGCCTTGTTGTCGTTGACCGGAGTGGATTTGGAACGCACGTCGGTGATGCCGCCGCGGGTGACCTTGACCCGCGTTCCCTGCGCGATCTCGACTTCGAGGTCCTCGCCGTCGACGGCCTTGGTCACCTTGCCGACCAGCCCGCCCGAGGTCACCACCGTGTCGCCGCGGGTGATGGCCGCGAGCATCGCCTGGTGGGCCTTCATGCGCTTCTGCTGCGGGCGGAAGATCAGCAGCCAGAAGATCACGACGAGCAGGAGAATCGGCGCGAACTGGATCAGCAGGTCCCCTGCACCCATCGAGGGTGCTGCTGCGTCTTGCGCGAAGGCGGGGGTCACGAACATCAAGGTCTCCTTGCTAGATGGCTGTCGGCACGTCGGATGGCCGCTCTTTGGCCCATATAGGGCGGGTTTCCGGCGTTGGGCAGTCCCACCCGGCAAAATCGCGCGGAATATAGAGGCGGCGCCCGAGGATTGCAAAGGCCTTGCGGCTGCGGCACAACCGTCGCTGATCCGGGAGGTCAAGTCCTTGGCGAACGAAGAACATTCGGCGGCGATTGCGGCCGCCCTGAGCCGCATTGCCGACAGTCTCGAAGCGCTCGCGCCGCCGCGGGCAGGCGCGGCCGCCGTGCTGACCGACGCCGATGCCTATCACTGGGATGCCGGAGCGGGCACGCTGATGCCCGTGCCTCGCGTATCGCGGGTCCCGTTCGAGCTGCTCAGGGGCATCGACGATGTCCGCGCCATCCTCCTCGCCAACACCCTGCAGTTCGCACGCGGCTTTGCCGCCAACAACGCCCTGCTGTGGGGGGCGCGCGGCATGGGAAAGAGCTCCCTCGTCAAGGCCGTGCACGCGCACGTCAACGGGCTCGGCGAGGCGGCCATCCGTCGGCTGGTGCTCATCGAGATCGCGCGCGAGGACATCGAGGCCTTGCCGCGCCTGATGCGGCTGATCGCCCGGGAGGAGGCGAGGTTCATCGTCTTCTGCGACGACCTGAGCTTCGACCGGGACGAGACCAGCTACAAGTCGCTGAAGACCATCCTCGACGGCGGTCTCGAGGGACGCCCCGAGAACGTGCTGTTCTACGCCACGTCGAACAGGCGCCATCTCATGCCGCGCGACATGGTGGAGAACGAGCGCTCGACGGCCATCACCCCCGGCGAGGCGGTCGACGAGAAGGTCTCTCTCAGCGACCGCTTCGGGCTCTGGCTCGGCTTCCACAATTGCGACCAGCCGACCTTCCTTGCCATGATCCGCGGCTATTGCGACGAATACGGCATCGATATCGACGACGACACTCTGCGCGCCCGCGCAGTCGAGTGGTCGATGACTCGCGGCGCCCGGTCGGGACGCGTGGCGATCCAGTTCGTCAGGGCACTGGCGGGCGAGCAGGGCAAGGCCGTCTAGCGGCATCGGTTGGGGAGGAAAGCATGTCGAGATCTCACGAGCTGCGCTGGGCCCATGGCGAGGCGCGCGTCGTCGAAACCGCCGCGACGGTCACCGACTGCGTGTTCCGCATGCCGAGCGGGCCCTTTCGCCCCTTTGCCCGCGCGCCGTGGATCGACCAGGTTCACGACCGGTCGATCACCGGTCACCTGCGGGTCCTGTCGGGCGACTTCGTCGGCCTGCCCTTCGGCACCGGCCGGGTGCTTCCCGCGGAAGCGCCGGAGGAGTGGCGATCGCTCGGTCCGACCACCCCGGCCAGGACCATCCACGGTCCGGCCGCCGACGCTGACTGGACCATTGTCGAGGCCGACGACACGCACGTCACCCTGCGCCTCGACTATGACGCCGGGAGTCCCGTCGCCCACCTCGAGCGCACCATTGCCGCGCGCTCGGATGCCCCCGCCCTCGATTTCACGCTGCGGGTCTTTGCGCGCCGCCCCGCCGAGGTGTCGCTCGGGCTGCACCCCAATTTCCGCTTTCCCGACCAGCCCGGCCGGCTGGAGATCGCCGTGGACTTCGCCTTCGGTCTCACCCACCCCGGGCAGACGCCGGCCGGTGCGCCGCAGGAGTTCTCGCGCCTCGACGCCGTGCCCGCCGGCAGCGGGACCGTGGACATGAGCCGCTTGCCCCTCACCCCGCCCACCGACCGCAACATCCAGCTCTGCGGCATCACCGGGCCGGTCCGCGCCACTTGGCTCGATGAAGCCGTGGCGGTGGAACTGGACTGGGACCGGGCCCTGCTCCCCTCGCTGATGTTCTGGCACACCGATCGCGGTATCGGCGGGGAGCCTTGGAACCACCAGTTCCGTGGTCTCGGCCTCGAGCCGCTGGCGTCGGCCTTCGACCTCCACACCGATCTCTCTGCTGGGCCCAATCCGATCAACCGGCGCGGCGTCCGTACCTCGCTGGCGATCGACCCGGCCACGCCGGTCACGATCAGGCACGCGATCCGCGCCTTCCCGGCCTAGGGTTCGCCGGCCGTCTCCGTCGGCCCCCCTCCCGGCCGCTGGCCGCCCGGGCCCTTCCGCCGCCGCCTGCAAACGGCTACACCACGGCCATCGCTCCTCGAGACCACCAGATGCGCTTCCTGTTCTGCCTCGCCGCGTTCCTTGCCGCCACTCCGGCCGTCGCCGCGCTATCGCCGTTCTACGATTCCGCCGAGCGGATCGACACCATCATGAGCAGCCCCGAGGTCGCCGATGCGCTGGGACAGGCGCCGGTGCGCTCGATCGAGAACACCGGAACGCGGGACGACGGCGCCAGCGAGTGGACGGTTCGCACCCAGCAATGCGATCTCGTCGTCTATCTCGTCGCCATCCCGCCGGATGGCCCGGGGATGACCACCTACCGGCTCGAGCTGCCCGGGGGCTGCGACTGACCTCCACGGAGACCGGCATGGACCAGCATACGGGAGGATGTCTGTGCGGCGCGGTCCGCTTCGTGGCGCACGGCACCCCCTACCGCGTCGGCATCTGTCACTGCCTCGATTGCCGCAAGCACCATGGCGCGCTGTTTCATGCCTCCGCGATCTTTCCCGAGAGCGCCGTAGCCGTCACCGGCGCAACCGGTTGCTTTGCCGGCCGGCACTTCTGCCCACGCTGCGGCTCGCCGGTGTTCTCGCGCTCGGGCGACGAGATCGAGATCCACCTCGGTGCGCTCGACGCGCCCGGCCAGTTCGTGCCGACCTACGAGTTGTGGACCATCCGCCGCGAGCCGTGGCTGCCGCCCCTTCCGGTCCGGCACAGCTATCCTCGCGACCGCGAGGGATCGGGCCGCACCGAGGACTGACGGCAAGGAGGGGATTGCTCCTTAACCCGGATGCTGTATTGGGGGCGGCACCCCTCGTTCCGGAATACCCCCGTGCGCACCATCGCCATCGTCCTCCTCCTCGCCTTGTCCTTGGCGGGCGCAGCCCACGCCGCGCCGCTGCTGGGCAACCGGACGCAGCTCAGTTTCAGCGCCGCCAACGGCATCCGCATAGAATACCTGGGCGCCGACGGGCGCGCCTGGCGGTGGCACTCGGGACACAAGAACGTGACGATCGGCGGCTGGCGTTTCGAGGAGGCCGACATCTGCTTCCGCTACGGCGAGAGTGCGACGTGGCGTTGCGTGCCCTACGAGCTCTACCGGCTGACCGTGGTCGAAAGCCGCTCCGGCGACGTGTTCCGCCTGCGCGAACGCCGGCAGGTGCCGTTCACGCTGCCGCGCCAGCGCCTCTCCATCGCCGACCTGCTGACGCGCACCTGAGGGCCGGACAGCACAACGCCGGGGACAGGGCCCCGGCGTCGAGAAACTGCATCCCCGGGCCCGCGCCGCGTCAGGCGCTCGACGAGAGCTCTTCCTTCTTGCGCTCGGCATAGATGTAGAGCGGCCGGGCGTCCTTGCCGTTCACCACTTCCTCGCTGATCACCACTTCCTCGACTCCCTCGAGCGAGGGCAGGTCGTACATGGTGTCGAGGAGGATCCCCTCCATGATCGAGCGCAGGCCGCGCGCGCCGGTCTTGCGCTCGATGGCATGCTTGGCGATGGCCTTCAGCGCGTCCTCGTGGAAGGTCAGTTCGACCTCTTCCATCGAGAACAGCCGCTGGTACTGGCGCACCAGCGCGTTCTTGGGCTCGGTGAGGATCTGGATCAGCGCCGGCTCGTCGAGGTCTTCCAGCGTCGCCAGCACCGGCAGGCGTCCGATGAACTCCGGGATCAGCCCGAACTTCACCAGGTCCTCCGGCTGCACGTCCTTCAGCAGGTCGCCGACGCGACGGTCCTTGGGGTCCTTGACGACCGCGGCAAAGCCGATGCCGGAACCTTCGGAACGGGCCGCGATGATCTTCTCGAGCCCGGCGAAGGCGCCGCCGCAGATGAACAGGATGTTGGTCGTGTCGACCTGCAGGAATTCCTGCTGCGGGTGCTTGCGCCCGCCCTGCGGCGGCACGGAGGCAACCGTGCCTTCCATGATCTTCAGCAGGGCCTGCTGCACGCCCTCGCCCGAAACGTCGCGGGTGATCGAGGGGTTGTCGGACTTGCGGGAAATCTTGTCGACTTCGTCGATGTAGACGATGCCGCGCTGCGCCTTCTCGACATTGTAGTCGGCGGCCTGCAGCAGCTTGAGGATGATGTTCTCGACGTCCTCGCCGACATATCCGGCTTCGGTCAGGGTGGTCGCATCCGCCATCGTGAACGGCACGTCGAGGATCCGGGCCAGTGTCTGCGCGAGCAGCGTCTTGCCGGTACCGGTCGGACCGATCAGCAGGATGTTCGACTTCGAGAGCTCGATGTCCTGGTTCTTGGTGGCATGGTGCAGGCGCTTGTAGTGGTTGTGCACCGCCACGCTCAGCACGCGCTTGGCGCGGAACTGGCCGATGACGTAGTCGTCCAGCACCTTGCAGATCTCGGCGGGGGTGGGCACCCCGTCCGAGGACTTCACCATCGAGGTCTTGTTCTCCTCGCGGATGATGTCCATGCACAGCTCGACGCATTCATCGCAGATGAACACCGTCGGACCGGCGATCAGCTTCCTGACCTCGTGCTGCGACTTCCCGCAGAACGAACAGTAGAGCGTGTTCTTGGAGGATTCGCCGCTGGTCGTGTCCTTGGACATCCTGTCACTCCCGGGAGTTCGGGCTCCCTTATCCCACGCTTTGCGATCACGCTAGCGCGGGAGACCTAAACAAAATGTAAGCCCGACCGACCTTAACGGCCAGCCGGGACCCACACAATCACACAAGTGTCACACACGAGGGTCCGTAGCGGATTCACCTTAATGGGTAAAACGCTCACGATGCGTCGGGCACCGCCCGCTTTTCGAACACTTGATCGATGAGGCCGAATTCCTTGGCCTCCTCCGGCGACAGGAAGCGATCGCGCTCGAGCGCATTCTCGATCTCGTCGTAGGTGCGTCCGGTATGTTTCTCGTAGATCTGGTTGAGGCGCCGCTTCAGCCCCTCCACCTCGCGGGCGTGGATGAGGATGTCGGTCACCTGGCCCTGGAAGCCGCCCGAGGGCTGGTGCACCATGACGCGCGAATTCGGCAGCGAACCGCGCATGCCCTTCTCGCCGGCGGCGAGCAGCAGCGAGCCCATCGAGGCCGCCTGCCCCATCACCAGCGTCGCCACCGGCGGGCGGATGAACTGCATGGTGTCGTAGATCGACAGCCCCGCCGTCACCACGCCGCCGGGCGAGTTGATGTAGAGGTTGATCTCCTTCTTGGGGTTCTCGCTTTCGAGGAACAGCAGCTGCGCCACGATCAGCGACGCCATCGTGTCCTCGACCACGCCCGTCACGAACACCACGCGCTCGCGCAGCAGACGGGAGAAGATGTCGAACGAGCGTTCGCCGCGGTTGGTCTGTTCGACCACCATCGGCACGAGGTTCATGTAGGTTTCGACCGGATCTCTCATTTGTGGAGATTGCCCCTTTGAAGGAATTCGAATCAGCCCGAAGTGTCCGGCCGATTGCAGGTGACGCTCGCTTAACGCGCGGTAAAGCGACACATAGGCGGCAGTGTGGCGGCCGGCAATACGCTCAGATTGGCGCAATGCCACCGATCGCGGGAAGCTGCCCGTATGGTTAGGGGGCCGCGGACCCTGCATCCGGTAAGGATTTTCCTTACTCTCCCGTCTGGAGTTGCAGATGATCACCAGCAAATTGTCGAGCAAGGCCCAGACCACTATTCCGCAGCCAGTACGCCTCGTATTGGGGCTCCTGGAGGGTGACCAACTCGTCTACCAGATCGAGGGGAGCCGGGTCATTCTGACACGGGCGAGTAGGGCCGTCGGCGAGGATCCCTTCGCACTCTTTGACGAATGGGACACCGAAGCGGACCGGAAGGCCTATGCCACGCTTTGAAGCAGGCGACATCGTCCGAGTCCCGTTCCCCTACACGAATCGTGAAACCCAGCATCATCGGCCAGCCCTTGTCGTCTCGGACTGCAATCTCGCGGGTGGGATGCTGCTGGAGTTGGGTAGGTGATGTGCCGATCGATTCCCCCGTGCAGTCTACCGGACTGCTCGCCCCGTCGATGGTCCGCACCGCCAAGATCGCCACGATGGAATCCTCGCTCGCGGAGCGAATTGGCCGGCTCAGCGATGACGAACTGCGCCAGGTGTGGCTCGAACTGACCAGAACCCTCGGGCTGCCGCGCGCCTAGCCTGCCGCAAACGTCACCGTCACGCCGCGCTTCTTGAAGTAGGCCTGCATGGTCTTGCGGCCCTGCCGGTTGTTCTGCGCGAGGCGCGCCGGGTCGAACACCGCCTCCTTGACGCCCTCCTTGGCCAGCGCCGCCTTCAGCGCCGCGATGTGCAGGTCGATATCGGCGTTGTTGGCCTTCAGCGAAGCGTAGATGTTGTCGATGGCTGCGCTCAGCGTCAGGTCGCTCACGGCGGGTGCTCCGTCTGTCTGTTGCGCTATGGACTAGCCGAGTTTGCCGCCTTCGCAAGCGCTTTGTTTGGAACGACGGCTTCACCTTGCCGCCCCCCGCCCTGTAGCATGACCGGCGCCACTGCCCGCCAAAGGTCTTGCGACGTGTCCAGCCCCGCCCCCTACGCCCTCGCCGGTTCGCGCGCCTCCGCGCAACCCCGCGACGCCGCCTTCTACGCCGATCCGTACCGCTTCTACGACGCGGTGCGCGCCGAGACTCCCACCTTCTTCTGGGAAAACTACGATCACTGGTGCTTTGCCGGCTTCGACGAGGTCAACGGCCTGCTGCGCGACAAGCGATTCGGCCGTCAGATCCTGCACCTGATGAGCCGCGAGGCGCTCGGGATGGCGCCGCCCAAGCCGCACACTGCCGCTTTCGACCTCACCGAGAAACACTCGCTGCTCACCCTCGAGCCGCCGGCGCACACGCGGCTGCGCAAGCTCGTCAACCGGGCCTTCGTGTCGCGCAATGTCGAGCAGTTGCGGCCCCGGATCGCCCGCCTCGCCAACGAACTGATCGACGGCTTCGAGGCCGATGGCGGCACCGAGCTGCTGCGCTCCTTCGCGACGCCCGTGCCGGCGGTCGTCATCGCCGAGATGCTGGGCCTGCCGGCCGAAATGGCCATGCAGCTGGTCAGCTGGTCGAACCGCATGGTCGCCATGTACATGTTCGGCGTCACCTACGAAACCGAGCTCGACGCCAACCAGGCTTCCATCGAGTTCATGGACTATGTCCGCCGCACCATGGAGGAACGCCGGCGCCGGCCGCGCGAGGACCTCCTCACCCACATGCTCACCTCGGAAGTCGACGGTGAGAAGCTGAGCGAGGAGGAGGTCATCTCGACCACCATCCTGCTGCTCAATGCCGGCCACGAGGCGACCGTCCACACCACCGGCAACGGCATCAAGGCGATCCTCGAAGGCGGTCTCGATCCGCAGGCGCTGTTCGCCGATGACGCCCAGACCGAGGCCACGGTCGAGGAGTGCCTGCGCTTCGACGCGCCGCTGCACATGTTCACCCGCTATGCGCTGCAGGACGTGACGCTGGCCGACGGGCGCAACTTCCGGCAGGGCGAGACCGTCGGGCTGATGCTCGCCGCGGCCAACCGCGACCCGCGCAAGTTCGCCCAGGCCAACCGCTTCGATCCGTTCCGCACCGATGGCCAGAACCTCAGCTTCGGCGCCGGAATCCACTTCTGCATCGGCGCGCCGCTGGCCCGGCTCGAGATGCAGGTGGCGATGCGCACGCTGTTCGAGCGGCTGCCGGCGCTCAGGCTGGCCGGCGAGCCGCGGTACAGGAACATCTACCACTTCCACGGCCTCGAAAGGCTGGACGTCTCATGGTGATCCGCCCCGCCCTGCTCGCCTTCGCCGGACTCGCTCTCGCCGCCCCGGCGATCGCCGCCGAGGCCGGCCCGCTCGTCTTCTCGACGGAGCCGGGCCCTGCCCTCAACATCGCCCGTACCCTGATGAGCGAGGAACGCGGCGAGCCGCTCCGCGATGACGAGGTCGTTTCGGTGTCCCTCGTCGACCTCGACGAGGATGGCACCAGCGAGATCTTCGCCTTTGCTGATGCCAGCTACTTCTGCGGCTCTGCCGGCTGCATCCCGCGTCTCTACCGGCTCGATCGCGGCACGGCCAGGTGGCACGAACTGCCGATCGAGGCCGAGGCCTTCATCAATGCCGCGCCGGAGAACTGGTCCGTTGCCCCGGCTCACGCCGGCCCCTGGTCGGTGCTCCGGCTCAGCACCGATGTGCTGAACCTCTACTTCGCCTGGAACGGCGAGGCGTTCGTCCAGGTGGAACGGAAGTAGCCCCGGGCCATCCCGGCCCGGCGCCGGGCCTCGCCTCGGCTAGGCGCCGGCCAGTTCCGCCAGCACGTCCGGGATCAGCCCCGGCAGGTCCTCCGCGATCAGGCCCGCCCTGCCGAACAGGTTGGCGGCCTCGCCGTGGATCCACACGCCCGCGCCGGCCGCATCGAAGCCGTCCATGCCCTGGGCCATCAGGCCCGCCACGAGTCCCGCCAGCACGTCGCCCGATCCGGCGGTGCCCAGTATCGCCGGGGCATTCGCATTGATCGCCGCCCGTCCGTCGGGCGCCGCCACCACCGTATCGGCGCCCTTCAGCACCACCACGGCGCCGGAGCGCGCTGCCGCCGACCGGGCCCTGTCGACCTTCGAACCCTCCACCACGCCGAACAGCCGCTCGAATTCGCCCTCGTGCGGCGTCATCACCACCGCCCGGTCGGGCTTGCTCCGGATCGCCGCGAACAGCCCCTCGGGGCTGTCCCTGAAACTGGTCAGCGCATCGGCATCGAGCACCGTCGCCGGGCCGCCGTCGAGGATCGCAAGGACGTTAGCCCGGGTCGCCTCGCCCACCCCCGCCGCCGGCCCGATGACGAACGACTTCACCTTGTGATCCTGCATCAGCAGCGCCAGGCTGGCGGCGCCGTCCACCGGCTTCAGCATGATCGCGGTGACATGGTTGGCCTGCACCAGCAGCGACGAATGGGGTCCGCAGAGCGTCACCAGCCCGGCGCCGCTCCGCAGCGCCGCCGTTGCCGCCAGCCGGCTGGCGCCCGTCTGCAGCGGCGGACCGGAGTACACCATGCAGTGCCCGCGGGTGAACTTGTGCCCCTCCGGGTCCGTTGGCGGCAGGCGCCAGCGGTCCGGACCATTGACCCACAGGTGCGCGCGGATTTCCGCCAGCACGCCGTCCGGTATGCCGATCTGCCTCAGCACCACCTCGCCGCACCTGGCCCGGCCCGGCAGCAGCAGATGCCCCGGCTTCAGCCGGAAGAACGTGACCGACACGTCCGCCGCCACCGCCATGCCGCGCACCAGCCCGGAACCGCCGTCGATGCCGCTCGGCACGTCGACGGCAACCACCGGAACGCCGGCATTGTTGACGGCCTCGATGAGCTCGGCCAGTGCGCCGTCGACCGCGCGGTCGAGCCCGGCACCGAGCAGCGCATCGATGATCACCGCGGCCCCGGCGATGCTCTCCGGCCGCGCTTCCGCAATCGGGGCGTCCCACAGGTCGGCGAAGAAGCCGGCGTCTCCGGCCAGCCGTTCGCGTGTGCCGAACAGCGCGACGCGCACCCGCCGGCCGGCCTCGCGCAGCTTTTTGGCCGCCACGAACCCGTCGCCGCCATTGTTGCCCGGCCCGCACAGCACCAGCACCTCGCCGTCCGGAAACCGCTCGGCCACCACCTCGGCCACGGCCGTGCCGGCATGCTCCATCAGCTTGAACGACTGGATGCCCATCGCCACCGCCAGGCGGTCGGCACGCCCCATTTCGGCCGGCGTCAGCAGGATGTCCGCACTGCGCTGGACCATGGCGATCTCCCTGGGGGTGCAGCCTAGACCAATCGGGCGATGTCGCGAAGGCCTGAATGGACTTCCCGCGGCGGCCAGCCGCCGATGCCGATTGCGTGAACGGGTGTAACGTCGGGACGCGTGAAGGCGTATATGGAGCGGACCCAGTCAGGAGACCCAAGACATGACGACTGCGACAGAGCGTGCCGTCCTCGCCGGCGGCTGTTTCTGGGGCATGCAGGATTTGCTGCGCCACAGGGACGGAGTGATCTCCACCCGCGTCGGCTACTCGGGCGGCGATGTCCCCAATGCCACCTACCGCAATCACGGCACCCATGCGGAGGCGGTGGAGGTGATCTTCGATCCTGCCCGCATCAGCTACCGCGACATTCTCGAGTTCTTCTTCCAGATCCACGATCCGACGACCCGGAATCGCCAGGGGAACGACATCGGCATGAGCTACCGCTCGGCCATCTATTTCGCTTCCGACGAGCAGAAGCGTGTCGCCGAGGAGACCATCAGGGACGTCGAGGCCTCGGGCCTGTGGCCCGGCCGGGTGGTCACCGAGGTGCGGCCCGTCGGGCCGTTCTGGGAGGCCGAGCCCGAGCACCAGGACTATCTGGTGCGCTACCCCAACGGCTATACCTGCCACTTCCCGCGACCCAACTGGAAGCTGCCCAGGCGTCAGGCCGCCTGAGACCCTGTCCCGGGGGCGGGCGTCGGGCAACCGACACCCGCCTTGCGCTGCTTCGGCGCGGGCCGCATATCTGGAGCGAACCGCAACGAGTCTGGGAGAACCGCCATGCCGATGGCCGCGCACGAGATCGAGAAACGCATCGTCGCCGCGATCCCGGACGCAAGGGTCGAGATTCGCGATCTCGCCGGGGACGGCGACCACTACGCGGCCACGGTGATCTCGGAGAGTTTCCGCGGCAAGACCAGGGTACAGCAGCACCAGATGGTCAATGCCGCCTTCGGCAGCGACCTCGGCACCGTCCTCCACTCGCTGGCCCTGCAGACCAGGGCGCCGGACTGAGGCTGGTGCGGGGGCTCGCCTTTCTGCTGCTGATCCTCGCCATTGCCGGCACGGCACTGGGCGGCGCGGGCATCGCCTTCTCGTTCTTCGAGGATCAGGCACTTCTCGTCCCCAGCCTGGCGCTGCTCGTCGTGCCCTGGGTCATCTGGCTGCCGGTGCAGCGCCGTTCCACCGCACAAGGCAAGGCCGCCTTCCAAGCAGCGCTGAACACGCTCGAGCCTGAGACCGCCAACTGGTACGATGGCTCGGGACTGGCGCTCGACCGCGCCCACGGCAAGCTGCTGGTCGGCAGCCGCGACACGGTGGCAGTTCATGCGCTCGGCGACCTCACCGAAGTCGAGTTCGTCCCCGAGAGCGCCGGGTCGGTATCGGCGGCCGGCATGAGCAGTTCGGGCGTCGTCGGGGTCATCCTCGCCCTGTTCGCCATCGGCTCGGCAACGGCCGGCCATCTCGGCGGCGGCCTGTTCCTCACCCTGGCCGGGCGGAAATGGCAGGTTGCCGGCATCGGCAAGGACGAAGCCGAGCTTTGGATCGAGGCCCTGAAGCCGGTCGCGCCCGAGGCCGTGTTCAAGGAGCAGGGATGACCCGCGCCGTCCTCTTCGATGTCGATGGCGTGCTCATCCACGGCTACCATGCCAAGCCGGAACGGCAGGTGAAATGGGACGCCACGATGCACGCCGATCTCGGCGTCGATCCGGAGCGGTTCCGCCGGGAGTTCATCTACGACATCTTCATCAAGAAGGTGATCGTCGGGCAGATGTCGCTGCTCGAGGCGCTCGATCGCACCCTGCCCCGGCTCGGCTATCGCGGCCCGTCCATGGCCTTCGTCGGCTACTGGCTCAGCCGCGACAGCAACGTCAACGTGTCGCTGCTCGAGGTGGTCCGCCGTCTGAAGGCCACCGGAGCCCGCCTCTTCATCGCGACGAACCAGGAGCACATGCGGGCGCAGTGGCTCTGGCAGCAACTGAAGTTCGGCGAGGTCTTCGAGGACATTTTCCACTCGGCGCGGGTCGGCGCGATGAAGCCGAACAGGCCGTATTTCGACTGGGTCGACAATCGGCTCGGCCCGCAGGTCGAGCCACCGCTGTTCTTCGATGACAGCGACGACGTCGTGAGGGGCGCCCGCGCCCATGGCTGGGAGGCGGTGCAGTTCGACGAGCTCGAGGACGTGACCGGGCATCCGTGGGTGGCGGAGCGTCTGGCGTGAGCTGGCGCGTCCGCGCCCTCGGACCCGGCGATGGCGAGGCCCTGGCGCTTCTGCACCGGCGGGCCATCCTCGCCACCTCGACTCGCTTCTACTCCACCGGGCAGCTCGCCAGCTGGGCCGCCGGCCTCCGCCCCGAGGCCTATGCCGCCGCCCCGGGAGGATGGTTCGACGTCGTCACCGCGGATGATCGCGTGGTCGCCTTCTGTGACCAGTCGGGCGAGGACATCCGCGGCCTCTACGTCGATCCCGACTGGCACGGCCGTGGTATCGGCACCGCGCTCGTGCGGCTTGCCGAGGATCGCATGCGGACGGCCGGGGTGTCGGTCGCGAAGGTCCACTCCGCGCTCTCGTCGCGCAGCTTCTACGAACGCTGCGGCTTCCATGTGACCGGGTTCACCGAGCATCCGACGCGGGGCGGCCTGGTTCTGCCGAGCGTGCGGCTCCACAAACCCATCGGCTGATGCCGATGATGGCCTCGACAGCGATGCGGGGCGGGACTATCTAGTCCGCATCGCCGGCTTGCGGTCCGGCAGCAGGAAAGGCACTCCCATGGGCGACATCAACGCGCTGATCGACGAGCAGGTGAAGGGCAACGACGTGTTCCTCTACATGAAGGGCACGCCGGACTTCCCCATGTGCGGCTTCTCGGGCCGCGTGGTTCAGATCCTCAACTATCTCGGCGTCGATTACTCGAGCGCGAACGTGCTCGAGAACCAGGACCTGCGCGAGGGCATCAAGGCCTATGCCAACTGGCCGACCATCCCGCAGCTCTACATCAAGGGCGAGTTCGTCGGCGGCGCCGACATCGTCACCGAGATGTTCCAGGCCGGCGAACTGCAGAGCCACTTGTCCGACAAGGGCATTGCGGTCAAGCAGAGCGCCTGACCGCCGCTGGCCTCATGGCCCGACCGAGGCGCCCGCGGCGCCCCCTGTCGCCTTGCGGCATGCCGCGCCGCGGTCCCCGGGCGGCCATCAGCCCCGCTGATGACCGGCATAACGGATATGCGTTTTCCTCGGGTCGCGGGGCGGTGTAGGTACGCGGCCTCTGCGCCCGTGCGAGGTCCGAATGTCGTCCGTCGCCGCTTCCCGTTCCATCGCCGTGCCGCTGGTGGCGCTGATCGTCGCCGGCTGCGTTGTCGCCGCGGTGACCAATGGCATCCGCACCAGCCTCGGCCTGTTTACCCTGCCGATGACGGGCGATCTCGGGATCAGCCGCGAGGCCTGGGGCATGGCGATGGCCATCCAGAATCTCGCCTGGGGGATCGCACAGCCCTTCGCCGGAGGCTTCGCCGATCGCTATGGCACGGCGAGGGTTATCGTCGCGGGCCTGCTGATCTATGGGCTGGGCATCTTCCTGATGTCCGTCCCTGAGGCCGGGACCCTGCTCAATCTCACGGCCGGGGTGATCGTCGGGGTGGGCATCGCCACCTCCTCGTTCTCGATCGTCATGGCCGCCTTCGGGCGAAACGTCCCGCAGGAAAAGCGCAGCCTGATCTTCGGCATCGCGACGGCTGCCTCGTCGTTCGGCCAGTTCGCCTTTGCGCCGATTGGCCAGGGGTTCATCGGCGCCTACGGCTGGCAGACCACTTTGGTCTACCTCGCCGCCATCCTGGCACTGGTCATTCCCCTGACCTTTGCGCTGCGCGGCCAGGCGGCCAGCATGGCGGGACAGGCCGACCTGAAGTTCATGCAGGCGCTTGGCCGGGCCTGGGGCTATGGCTCGTATCGCCTGCTGGTGATCGGCTTCTTCGTGTGCGGTTTCCACATCGCCTTCATCAACGTGCACATGCCGGCCTACCTGGTGCAGTGCGGACTGCCGCCGGAAGCGGGCAGTTGGTCGATTGCCATCATCGGGCTGTTCAACATCGCCGGTTCGCTGCTCTCGGGTTATCTCGGCGGCCGGCTGCCCAAGCAGATGCTGCTCGCAACGATCTACTTCAGCCGCGCCGTCGCGATCGGGCTGTTCGTCCTGTTCCCGGTGACCGAGGTCAGCGCCTACATGTTCGCCGCGGTGATCGGCCTGCTCTGGCTGTCCACCGTGCCGCTCACCGCCGGGCTCGTCAGCCTGTTCTTCGGGGCGCGCTACATGGGCATGCTCTACGGCGTGGCGTTCCTCAGCCACCAGATCGGTTCCTTCCTCGGCGTCTGGCTCGGCGGATTCGCCTACGATCACACCGGTTCGTACAGCATCGTGTGGTACCTCGGCATCCTGCTGGGTCTGGGTTCGGCGGCAATTCACCTGCCGATCCGGGAGAAGACCGACCTGTCGTTCTCCGTTCGGGCTAGTGCATAACGTTAGCATCGTAACTATTTCCGCCGGACGGGTTGCCAAAGCCGCTCGACCGGCGCATGGTCCCGCCTCCTCAGCCGCCTCCTGGCCGTCAGAGTCCATCATGAATGCAGCATCCGGTCCCGCGCGGGAATTGTCCCGCGTCGAGTTCATTGTCCTCGTCGCGGGACTGATGGCGCTCAATGCGCTCGCCATCGACGTGATGCTGCCGGCGCTCCCCTACATGGGCGAGGCGCTCGGCATCAGCCACGAGAACGAGCGGCAGTTCGTCGTGGGCATCTACATGCTCGGCTTCGGGCTCGCCCAGTTGGCCTTCGGGCCGCTGACCGACCGTTTCGGACGGCGCGCGCCGCTGCTCGCTGGCCTCGCCATCTACGTGATCTGCGCCTTTGCCGCGACGTTTGCTCCCAATTTCGCGGTGCTCCTGGCGATGCGGTTCGTGCAGGGCATGGGCGCCGCGGGCACGCGCGTCATCGCCACCGCGGTGGTACGCGACCGGTTTTCCGGTCGCGAGATGGCCGAGATTATGTCGCTGACCTTCATGGTCTTCATGGCGATCCCGATCATCGCGCCGGGTATCGGGCAGGTGATCCTGCTGACCGGACCCTGGCAGTACATCTTCCTGTTCATGAGCGGCCTCGCGCTTGCGATCACGCTGTGGGCGTTCGTTCGCCTGCCCGAGACGCTGCGCCCCGAGCATCGCCGGCCGCTGAGCTTCGCCTCGGTGGTCGATGGCTTCCGGATCGTCCTCACCAACCGCGTGGCGCTGTTCTACGGTCTGGCCGGCACCTTCCTGTTCGGCGCCATGTTCGGCTTCATCTCCGCCAGCCAGCAGATCTTCGTCGAGATCTACGGGCTCGGGCCGCTGTTCCCGGTTGCCTTCGCAGGCATGGCCGGGTTGATCGCCGTGGCGCAATTCGTCAACTCGCGGGTCGTCAAGCACTTCGGAATGCGCCGGTTGAGCCATTTCGCCATGCTGGTTTACGTCACCCTCAGCGTCGTCTGGCTGGTCCTGGCCCTGCTGGGACCGGTGCCGTTCCCATTGTTCTTCGGCCTGTTCCTCGTCATCCAGTGGATGTTCGGCTGGGCCGCCTCGAACATGAACTCGCTGTCCATGGAACCGCTGGGGGCGGTTGCCGGCACCGCCGCCTCGGTGTTCGGCTTCACCCAGACCGTCGGCGGCGCACTGCTCGGCACCTTCATCGGACAGCATTTCGACGGCACTCTCGTCCCCAACTCGATGGGGTACGTCGTGATGGGATCCCTGGTGCTGGGCTGCATCCTGATCGCCGAGAAGGGCCGCCTGTTCGGCGTCAGCCCGCAATACTCGTCCGCCGGCGGCCGGCACTGAGCGGGGTCGCCGTCCTGACCCGCGAGGCGGGCCTAGTCGTACTTGCGGGCCACGAAGATCGTCCAGCCCAGCATCGGGCGGATTTCCCGCTGGTAGCGCAGCCAGTCCTCGCGGCTCTTGGCCAGCACCTCGGCATGGTCGGGATGCTGGGGATGTTCGCGCGCCCAGGTCAGCGTGGCATGCCGGTGGTGGCTCGCATAGCGCTCGAAGTCGGCCTCCGAAGCACTTATCGTTGCTGACACTTCGGCGTCGTGTCGCTCGATGACGCCAATCATGCCGATGGTGTCGAGCGGCAGCACCTGCCCGCGGCTGACGATCGGCGGGTGGCGCAGGGTGATGTCGCCGAGCACGATCGTGCCGCCCGGCTTGGCCGCGGCAATCATCCAGTCGAGTGTTGCCGGGATATCGCCGATGGCGAAGGATGCGCCGAGGCAGAGCACGATGTCGTACGAGGCCGGCTCGATCCGAAAGCCCTTCACCGATGTGCTGTGGAAGGTCAGCCGCCCGCGCCCCGGCGGTTTGCGACGGGCCACCTCGAGGAAGCGCGGATTGATCTCGATGCCGACGCCCTCGATGGCGTGGCGGTCGGCCCACTGCCGCATCAGCCAGGCCTTGCCGCAGCCGATGTCCAGCACGCTCAGGCCGTCGCGGATATCGCAGTAGTCGTCGAGCAGGCGCAGCTTCCGGTCGGTGATCGGGTTCTGGATCTCGATGTCCCGTTCCGCTATCGCCCAGTAGTTCAAAGGGTCCATGCCGCGCCTCCCCTCGCCGGTGGACCTCGACTATAGCGCAAACACCTCCCGGCGCAGCAGGCTCCAGGTATCGGGATCGGTAGTGACCAGCAGGCCACCCGCCCGGTGTTGCGGCAGGTAGCGCGATCCGTCGAAGCGACGGGCGAAGCCGCCGGCCTCCTCCGCGATCAGCGTGCCACCCAGGTGGTCCCACGGCATCAGCTTGTTGTAGGCCACGAAATGGCAATGGCCGGACGCCAGCGTCCGGTAGTCGTGGCCGGCGACGCGATAGTTGGCGGCCACCCGCACCTTGGCGAGGTTCGCCAGCAACCCGGCCTTTCCCTCGGCCGGCATGAAGGTGATCGAGATGTGTCCCACCAGCTGATCGAGCGGCGGCGCGCTGGCGACGGCGAGACGGACCGCCTCGCCGCCCGGCCGCCGCAGCCATGCCCCGCCGCCCTTCTCGGCCATCACCCAGTCGTCGCCCATCGGATCGTAGATGATGCCGGCAACCGTCTCCCCGCGCCGGACGACCGCGGCCATCGTCGCGAACAGCGGCAGCCCGGCAGCGAAATTGGCCGTCCCGTCGACCGGATCGACGACCACCGCCAGGTCTGCCGCGTCGAGGGCATCGAGGAGGCCGGCGTCCGCCGCCACGGATTCCTCGCCGACGAACAGTACCTCGGGATAGACGCGCGTCATCTCGGCCCGGATGTGCCGCTCCGCCGCCTCGTCGGCCTCGGTCACCAGGTCGATCGCCTCCGTCTTCTGCCGCACCATGCCGGCATCGAGGCGCCGGAACCGCGGCAGGATTTCGGCCCTCGCGGTCTCCCGCAGCAGGTTGGCGAGCCAGTCGATGTCGGGGATGGTCATTGCGGATTCCGTTTCGGAGGGCGGGGAGTGGGAGCCTCGAGCGCGGCTCGGCTATGCGTTGCCCGCCGATGCCGGCGCGGGAACTCTCTCCGCTTCGCCCCGCAGCCCGAGGAAGTCGAACAGTCGCGGATCGAGCAGGTGGCTCGGGTTCACGTTGCCCAGCGCGCGGATCATCACGTCCTTCCGGCCCGGCATGCGCCTTTCGATGTCGTTCAGCATCGCCTTCATGGCATTCCGTTCCAGCCCGTCCTGACTGCCGCACAGGTCGCAGGGAATGATCGGGAACGCCATCGCCTCGGCGAACTTCTCCAGGTCGGGCTCGGCGCAGTAGATGAGCGGGCGCAGCACCTCGACATCGCCGTCGTCGTTCAGCAGCCGCGGCGGCATCGCTGCGAGCTTGCCGCCGTGGAACAGGTTCATGAAGAAGGTCTCGAGGCTGTCCTCGCGATGGTGGCCGAGAACCAGCGCCGAGCATCCCTCCTCCCGCGCGATGCGGTAGAGATTGCCTCTGCGCAGCCGCGAGCAGAGCGAGCAGTAGGTCGCCCCCTGCGGCAGCTTGTCGGTGACGATCGAGTACGTGTCCTGGTACTCGATCCGATGCGCGATGCCGTGCCGCGTCAGCCACTCGGGGAGGATGTGCTTGGGAAAGCCCGGCTGGCCCTGGTCGAGGTTGCAGGCCAGCAGCTCCACCGGCAGCAGTCCACGCCACTTGAGGTCGAGCAGCAGCGCCAGCAGCCCGTAGCTGTCCTTGCCGCCCGATATGGCGACCAGCCATCGTTCTCCGGCCCGCGCCATGCCGAATTTCTCGATCGCCTCTCGCACGTTGCGGATCAGCCGCTTGCGCAGCTTGTTGAACTCGACCGAGCGGGGAGCACCGGCGAACAGCGGATGCGCGCCCGCCAGTTCCTCGGCGTGCTCTTCGATCTGGGCAGCGGCGGCGATCTCGTTCATGGCACCCGCTGTAGCAAAAGCCGCGCCTGTCCGGAAGCGCGCCGGCAGCGCGGGCGCAACGCTGTTCCTTGCGGCCCGTGAACTTAGTCAGTTACATGACAGCGATATCCGGAACCCCAAGGAGTCGGCCTTGTTCCGCTCGTTCTTCCCCAATCCTCGGTTGTTCTTTTCGGCCGCAGTCATCTGGACGGCGTTCTGCATGACGGTCTGGTTCACCATCGGCCCGGCTTTGCAGAGCGTCCTCAGCCTCGGGCCCGTCCTCGGCGTTGCGCCCACCGAGGCGCAGCCCGACCCCTTCTTCAGCTCGGACAAGGTCTGGCTCTACCAGTACATCCTGCTGACCGGCTACCTGTTCTGCGTGCCCTGGTACTGGATCGGCGGCAATCGCCGCTGGTTCTGGTGGAGCGTGGTGGGCTCGGTGACCATCGTCGAGGTGGTGTACTTCAACGTGCAGGTCAGCGCCTGGCTCAACGATTGGTACGGCACCTTCTACAACCTGATCCAGACCGCCCTGACCACGCCCAACAGCGTCACGCTCGATCAGTTCCTCAGCGAGATGGCCACCGTCGCCTACGTGCTGATCCCCAACATCACCGTACTGGTGCTCAACGCCTTCTTCATCGCCCACTACCTGTTCCGCTGGCGCCGGGCGATGACCTTCTACTACATGAGCCAGTGGCCGCACCTGCGCCATGTCGAGGGCGCCAGCCAGCGCGTGCAGGAAGATACGCAGCGCTTCGCCAATATCGTCGAGGGGCTGGCCGTCAACTTCGTCGGCTCGGTCATGACGCTGGTGGTGTTCCTGCCGCTGCTCTGGACCCTGTCGGAAAACATCACCGAGCTGCCCTTCATCGGGCCGGTGAGCGGCAGCCTCGTCTGGGTGGCGCTGGTGTCGTCCGCCTTCGGCACCGTGCTGCTGGCACTGGTCGGAATCCGGCTGCCGGGCCTCGAGTTCCACAACCAGCGGGTCGAGGCGGCGCTGCGCAAGGAACTGGTCTATGGCGAGGATCACAATGACCGCAGCGACCCGCCGTCGATACGCGAGCTGTTCAGGAATGTCCAGACCAACTACTTCCGGCTGTACCGCAACTACCTCTACTTCAACATCGCGCGCTACGCTTACCTGCAGGGCGCCAACTTCGTGCCGCTGATCGCCATGGGCCCCTCCATCGTCACCGGGGCGCTCACCCTGGGGTTGTTCCAGCAGGTGAACAACGCCTTCGGGCAGGTGGAGGACTCGTTCAAGTTCTTCGCCAGTTCATGGACGACCATCATCTCGCTGATTTCCGTCTACAAGCGC
Organism: Devosia sp.; assembly: GCA_041916695.1. Lineage (GTDB taxonomy): Bacteria > Pseudomonadota > Alphaproteobacteria > Rhizobiales > Devosiaceae > Devosia_A. Next base: position 29,806 of record JAYRZA010000040.1, read on the forward strand.
CTGCGGCTGTTCGAGAGCTACATCCCGAAGGACGCGCCGATCGCCAACGACTATGACGATCCGCGCTATCTCGAGAGCTGGCACCGCGACAATCCGCCGGCGGCGCCGGCTCCCGCGCAGTGACCGAAATGGCGGGGCCGGCTGGCGCCGGCCCTGCCCCTCACCCCGACAGTCCGGGGAAGAAATCGGTCCGGATGCGCCACGGCGGCACGCCCATGCCGCGCAGGGTGCGCCGGACCACCCGCACCATCTGTGGCGGGCCCGATACGTAGAACAGCCGCTCGCGCCAGTCCGGCATCTCCGCGCGGACCAGGCTTGCGTCGATGACGCCGCGCCGGACGCCTTCCGGCGGGTCCTCGTCGAACTGCGTGGCATAGACGGTCTTCAGCCCGAGGTCCTCGCCGGCCCTGTCGAACACGTCGCGGTAGGCGAACTCGCCGGCCCGCCCGCAGCCGTAGAACAGCACTGCCGAGCGCTTCTCGCCCCGGTCCAGCATGTCCTTGATCATGCTGCGGAAGGGCGTGATGCCGATGCCGCCGGCCAGGAATGCGAGCTTGCGCTTCTTGTTGCCGGGCAGCACGAAGTGCCCGCCCAGTTGCCCGGCCAGAATCCTGTCGCCGGGCTTCAGCGACTGTAGGGCCCGCTTGAAGGCGCTCGGCTCGGGGTAGAACTTCACGCCGAGGCGGATGTCCGGCTCGCCGGGCGCCGACGTCACCGTGAAGTGGCGCCGGTTGCCGCGCTCGTCGCGGTCGCGCATGGCGAGGGTCCACTCGAGGTACTGTCCGGGCCTGAACCTGAGCGGTCGGCTCGGCGTGAAGATATAGTCGTAGGCGTTGCTCGCCACCTGTTCCACCGCCTTGAGGGTGAGCACGAGCCGATCGGAGGGGGAGACCAGCACGGCGAACAGGTTGCCGGCGAGCAGCGCCAGTTCCGGGTTCAAGAAGACCGGTCCGATGGTCAGCCCGGGGGTGGCGAGACCACCGACCAGCAGGCCGAAGGCGATGCCGCGCCAGCGGCCCTGCGGGGCGGTGAGCGGCTCGGTCAGCATGGCGAAGGCCAGGAACAGGATCGACGTCTGCACCAGGCTCGGCAGCAGTTCCTGCAGGCTGGTTCCGGCGGGAGCGGTGACTATGGCCCCCGCCACATACGCCGCGATGGCCGCGATCACGGTATCGGCGCGACGCACCTTGCGGGTGATCAGCAGGCCGCCGATCACGATCACCGGCAGCAGGTACGGCGTGGCCGTGACCCACCACGTGGCCGGCTGGACCAGCAGCAGCCCGGAGAGCGCGATACCCAGCGCGGCCGGGTTGAAGACGTGCCGCCCCCGCGCGCGGATCAGGTACTTGGACGCCACGGCCCATGCCGACGCCGCGGCGAGGCCGCCAAGTCCGGCGAGGTCGGAGGCCGTCACCGGCTTCATCAGCAGCACGATGATCAATGCGGTGATCAGGGTCGATTCATGATTGGCCGGCACCGCGAAGGTCGCCGCGAAAAGGCGATGCGTCACTTCCGCGACGCCCACGACGACCACCAGCGAAAACGCCAGCGCCGTCGGCTCCGCGGGAACGAGGCCGAAAAAGCCCAGCCCGAAGGCCGCGATCAGCAGAACCCCGAGATAGGCCACCAGCAGCCGGTACATGGTGGTCTGGTCGAAGGTGAAGAGAAGAGCCCTGATCATGTCACGACAAACGCCGCAAGGCCGGGGGTGAACGTCGCCATGGCCTCGCGGTCGATGGCATAGGCCTCTACGTCGGGCAGCGTCTGCAGGAAGCGCAGCCCGGGGCGTCCCATCGCGAACGCGGCCGTGGCCAGCAGGTCGGCGGCGAGGACATCGGAAGCGACGACGGTCAGGCTGACGATCTCGTCCAGCCGACGCTCCGGCCGGTGGGGGTCGTAGATGTGGTGCCCGCGCACGTACGAACCGGAAGTCGCGACGCCGTGCTCGCCCGGCCGTATCACCTTGACGATCTCGTCTTCGGCGAACGGGTTGCGGATGCCGACCCGCCACGGCTCCCCCGCTGCGTTGCATCCCGCCACCTGGATGTCGCCGCCCGCCTCGACGCAGAAGTCCTTGCAGCCGGCGCACAGCAGCATCTGGGCCACCTGCTTGATGGCCCAGCCCTTCACCACTCCGGAGGGGTCCAGCCGCCCGTCCGGCCGCCGGATGTCGAAATAGCCATCGCTGAATTCGCGTGCTTCCTCGGCGAGTTGGAGGATTTCGCGGAACTCCTCGCTGAGGTCATCCGCACCGATCGCTCCGGTGTTGAGAGCCGTCACTTCGCTGTCGTCACGGTACGGGCTGAAGCGCCGATCGATCTGTCTGAACCGGTCGAAGGCGGCCTGGCGCAGCGCGTCGTCGTCACGGACCAGGTCGATCGTGATCGGCATGCCCATGATGATCTCGGTACATCCCGTCACGTACGCGCCGCCGCGCGGATTGCCGAGCGCAGCGAGTGCGCCCAGGCCTTGGAGGTCAGCGTGGCGCCGGAGATCGAATCCACCACCGCCGACTGTGCCGCGATCGCTTCCTGCTCCAGCTTGGGCAATGCGTCGAGATTGATCTTCACCGAGGCCGGGCTGTGATCGGGATACTCCACGGCCCTGACGGAGACGATCCGTCCGTCGCTCACCGTGATGCTGACCCGGACCGGCCCGAAGCGGGCGTCGAACTTGCCGCCCTGGAAGTCGCCGTCCTTCACCTGCACGGTCTGCCGGGTTCCGATTCTCACGCCGCTGGAAGCGGGGGCGGTGGCGGCGGCGATGGCAACCGGGGCTGCGACACGCCCCGGCTGGCCGAACACGTAGGCCGCCGAGGCAGCGATGAACGCGCTCGAAAGCAGCAGCTTTCTGAACAGCAGTCGGCGTCCGCGCTTCGCGTCCACGGGTCACTCCAGGCGCGAGTCTTGCAGCCCGCAACCGTTGGTATAGGGCGGCGCGCCCAAACCAACGCCAATGTGGCGTATTGCCTCGACCACTGACTGCGGGCGGATTGGTCGCACCAAGGCAAACGGGCCGCCCACAGGGCGGCCCGTTTGCGCGGACGGACTCGGCGCCGGTCAGCGCGAGTAGAATTCCACGACGAGGTTGGGTTCCATCTGCACCGGGTACGGCACGTCGGCGAGAGCCGGCATCCGCACATAGGTGGCAACCTGCTTGGAGTGATCGGCCTCGATATAGTCGGGCACGTCGCGCTCGGCGAGCTGGTTGGCCTCGAGCACGATGGCGAGCTGGCGCGACCGCTCCTTGAGCTCGATCCGGTCGCCCGGCTTGCACGAATAGGAGGGGATGGTCACGCGCTTGCCGTTCACCAGCACGTGGCCGTGCGAGACGAACTGGCGGGCGGCGAACACCGTCGGCACGAACTTGGCGCGGTAGACGATCGCATCCAGGCGGCTCTCGAGCAGGCCGATCAGGCGCTCGCCGGTGTCGCCCTTGACGCGCGCGGCCTCGGTATAGAGACGCTTGAACGCTTTCTCGGTGATCGAGCCGTAATAGCCCTTCAGCTTCTGCTTGGCGCGCAGCTGCAGGCCGTAGTCCGAAGTCTTGCCCTTGCGGCGCTGGCCATGCTGGCCGGGGCCGTAGGCGCGGTTGTTCAGCGGCGAGGCCGGGCGGCCCCACAGGTTTTCGCCAAGGCGACGGTCGATCTTGTGCTTGGCTTCAATGCGCTTCGACATCGTAATCCTTTCCGATAACGTCGAAAGTGATTGCGCCCTCCTCTGCCCTTCCTTGCGGAGAGAGCCGACAGATCGCTGAATTTCAGCAAATCCCGGGTGCGCTCGCGGGGCCTTTCGGCCCGACAAGTGGGCGGGTGATAGAGTGGGGGCGCCCGCGTGTCAAGTCGCGGGGGGATCGGCCTCCCGCCGGCGCAGGCGCACCTTGCCTGCCTCGAGCTTGCTCAGGTAGCGGCCGGCATAGTTGTCCTGCCCGACATGCACGATGCCCTCGTCGACATTGGCCCAGATCTCGCCCCCGAGCCCCTCCGTCCAGCGCCGGCAGAAGGACACGTCCTCGCCGATGGCGACGCCCTGCTCGTCGCGCATCTGGTCGAAACATTGCAGCAGCCCGCCCTCCGGCAGGCCGGACCGCCGGATGGAATCGGGCGGCGTGGCCACCCAGAGCTCCGGAAAGCGCTGGCGCATCGCCTCGAGCACGGCGCGCTCGACGAGCAGGATGCCGGTCCCGGTCCGCGTCACCCTGACGAAGCCGTCCACCACCTCGATCTCGGGCTGGCCGGAGGGGCCGCGCTCGATCACCACCGCGCCGTCGCCGGCGACGTAGTCGTTGGCGACGAGGCGCGCCAGCAGCGGCGCCTCCACCTGGGCCCGGACCCGATGGTAGGCCTCATAGTCCAGCCGCCGCTGCGGCGCGACGATGCCCACCACCGGCTTGCGGAAGGCCAGCATCTTGGCAATCAGCGATGGCGCGAACCCCATGTCGGCATCGATGAACAGCAGGTGGGTCAGGCTGTCGTCCGCCAGGACCTGGCTGGCGAGGATGTTCCGTGCCACCGTGACCATCGACAGCGACAGGATCGAGCTCTCGAACGCGATCCCCGGGAACTCCCGCTGGAAGTAGGCCAGCGTGCGCAGGACCGAGTCGTGGTAGGCGACGAACACCGAGCCACCATAGGCAGGCGTGGCAATCAATACCTTCATGGCCGCTCCCCCGTGCCGGAAGACAAGAGCGCGAGTCCGGCTAACGGCCGGTTAACGATTGGTTAGGGTCCGATCAGCCCTCGACCATGGCGCGATCCAGCGACCGCTGCTTCCGGATGCCCGGGAAGATCTGGCTCCAGATGCCCGCCACCGCCATCGTCGCGGCGCCGCCGAACACCACGGCCGTCTGCGCGCCGATCAGCGCCGCCATCATGCCGGCGCGGAACTCGCCGAGCTCATTGGAGGCGCCGATGAACACCGAGTTCACCGCATTGACCCGCCCGCGCACGCTGTCGGGGGTCCACAGCTGCATGATCGTTTCGCGGATCGAGACCGAGACCATGTCGCAGGCGCCGATCAGCGCCAGCAGCGGCACCGAGAACCAGATCGAGGTCGACAGCCCGAACAGCAGGGTGAACAGGCCGAAGCCCGCCACGAACACGAACAGCGTGATCCCCGCATTGTCGCGCACCGGGAACCTCGCGAGCAGCAGCGCCGTGCCGATCGCCCCGACCCCCGGCGCGGCCCGCAGCAGGCCGAGTCCCCACGGGCCGGTATCGAGGATGTCGCGCGCAAAGACCGGCATCAGGGCCACCGCGCCGCCCATCAGCACGGCGAACAGGTCCAGCGAGATGGCGCCGAGCACGACCTTCTCGGTCCAGATGTAGTGAAAGCCGGCGAGCAGCGTCTTGATGCTGGTCTCCTGCTCGGACGGACGCTGGACGGGGGCCGTCAGCCGGCTGATCGAGACCAGCGCGACCGCCGCCAGCAGTCCAGCCGTGGCATAGGCCACCGTGGCGGATAGGCCGTAGAGCAGCCCGCCCGCCACCGGCCCGACGATGCCGGCCAGCTGCCAGGCCGTGGCATTCATCGAAACGGCATTGGCCAGCGCCACCGGCGGCACGAGGTTCGGCGCCAGCGACGCCCCGGCCGGTCCGATGAACGCCCGGGCGATGCCGAGCGTCACCAGCACCACGAAGATCGGCCACACCTCGTGATGCCCGCTCGCCGAGGCAAAGAACAGCAGGGCCACCGCGCACAGCACCTCGATCGCGAGGCTCGCCTGCATGATCCTGCGGCGCGGCAGCTTGTCGGCGGCAAGTCCGGTGACCAGCACCAGCAGCAGGGCCGGCAGGAACTGCGCCAGGCCGACCAGGCCGAGAAAGAGCGGGTTGCGGGTGATGTCGTAGACCTGCCAGCCGACCGCGACGGACATGATCTGCGCCGCGAAGCTCGCGCACAGCGTCGTCACCCAGAAGTAGCGGTAGCCGCGATAGGAAAAGGCGCGGGAGGACGGCTCGGCGGCGGCAGCGGCGGGGTTCATGGCAGCGGTGCCATGCCACGGCCCTGCCCTTGCGTCAAAAGGAATGTGTCAGTCGTCGCCGTCCGTCCGGGCGCGATCGGGGCGCTGTCGCTCGTGCATCCGGTCGATCGAGGAGATGACGCCGCGCAGGGTGCGGATTTCCTGGGAGGACAGTCCCGCCCGGGTGAACACCGCCCGCAGGTTTTCCACCATGGTGGGGCGCTTGTCGGCGGTCTTGAAGAAGCCCGTCCGGTCCAGCGTCTCCTCGAGGTGGCCGAACAGTCCCATCAGTTCGCTGCGTGGCGCAATCGCGTCGAGCCCGCCGGCGAACGGCAGCACTTCGCCCTTGTCGAACTGCCGACGCCACTCGTACGACATCAGCAGCACCGCCTGCGCGATGTTGAGGGAAGCGAAGGCCGCCTCGACCGGGAAGGTGACGATGGCGTCGGCGAGCGACACCTCCTCGTTGTAGAGGCCCCAGCGTTCGCGCCCGAACAGCAGCCCGGCCCCGGCGCCGCCGGCCACATGCGCGATGAGGCGCTGCGCTCCCTCCTCCGGCCCGTAGACCGGCTTCTGCACGTCGCGGCGGCGCGCCGTCGTGGCGAAGACCAGGGACAGGTCGGCGATGGCCTCCTCGAGGGTCCCGAACACCCTCACCTGCTCGATCACGTGGTCGGCCCGCGACGCCGCCGCGACGGCGCGCTCGTTGGGCCAGCCGTCGCGCGGATTGACCACCCGCAGGTCCCGGAGCCCGAAATTGGCCATCGCACGGGCCGCCGTGCCGATGTTTTCTCCCAGCTGCGGCTCGCACAGGATGATGGCCGGGCCCGGACGGATGCTGACCTCCTGCGATCTGTCGGTTCCGGCCATCGGGCTCTCCACTTCGGCGCCCGGATTAGGCGGAACCTCGGGGGAGATCAAGGCCGATCGGGCCAGAGGGGCGTGCAGGCGCGTGGACGACGCGGCGGTCGATGGTGCATGCTGGCCCCGATCCGGCGCCGTCCCGGCACCGGCACGTGCCGGGTTCGGCCCCGCAACGAGGCAGACCCGTGACCGCACCCGCAGACAGCCCCCCGCGCCGCCCCGTCGTGCAGCTCGATGCGCGCTGCGCGTGCGGCGGCATCCGCCTGGCCGTCGATGGCGAGATCAAGGCGATGCTGCTGTGCTCGTGCCTTGCCTGCCAGCAGATGACCGGCACCGGCCACGCCACCGTCGCCCTCGTCTCCCGCGATGCCGTCAGCGTCGAAGGCAGCCCGAAGGACTTCGCGCGTCCGGCCGATTCGGGCGCAACGCTGACGCGCTGGTTCTGTCCGGATTGCGGCACGCCGCTCTATGCCCAGTCGAGCCGCGCACCGGCCCTGGCCCTGCTCTCGGTCGGCCTGTTCGGCGCCGCCACCGGGTGGTTCGCGCCGAGCCAGCTGATCTTTGCCCGCAGCCATCACGACTGGGACGGCATTCCGCCCGACCTGCCCCGCCACATGAGCTATCGCGAGGAGCGCAGCAGCCATGTCTGAAGCAGCCGACGCACTGGCCGACCGCATTCGCGCCCGCTTCGACTACCGGCCCGGGCTGACCGAAAAGAAGATGTTCGGCGGCTACGGCTTCATGCTGAACGGCAACATGGTGGCCGGGGCGATGAGCAGCGGCAACCTGCTGCTGCGCGTCGGTCCGGAGCGCCACCAGTTGGCGCTGCAGCGCCCGGGGACCAGCGCCATGCACCAGGGCGGCCGCGACATGGTGGGGTTCGTCGAGGTGGCGCCCGACTTCATCGACACCGAAGAGGAGCTCGGCGACTGGCTGGACTTCGCCGAAGACTTCGTGAAGACGCTGCCGCCGAAGTGACCCCCGGCGTCGGCGATCACTGCACGTCGTCGAGGTCGACGTCGAGGATCGCCATCTGGAAGTTGTAGGAGCGGTCGCCGTCCTCGTCGTCGACGTAGATCAGGCCGAGGAACTCTTCGCCCAGGTATACCTCGACACTGTCGTTCTGTTTGTTGCGCGGCCGCACGTCGATGGCCTTGTTGCCGAACTTCTGCTGCAGGAACTTCTGGAGTTTGATGATCTCGGGGTGGTTCACGTAGGCGCTCCTGCCGCTGTCGATTGGGGACGGCACAATAGGCGGAACCGCCGGCCGGGCAATCCCGGCCCGGCTTTTTCCCCGTCCGAATGCCCGGCTTCGACGCCTCAGCCGCTCAGGTCGTTGACCGAGGCGACGTGGTCCATCACCGACGCGGGGTGGGCATAGCCGGCCTCGCCGATGATCCTCGCGGGAACGCCGGCCACCGTCACGCGTGGGGGCACTTCTTTGACAACGACCGATCCGGCGCCGATGCGCGCGCAGTCGCCGACCTTGATGTTGCCCAGCACGATCGCCCCCGCACCGATCAGCACGCCATTGCCGATCTTGGGGTGGCGGTCCTCTTCGGACTTGCCGGTGCCGCCCAGCGTCACCCCCTGCAGGATCGAGACATTGTCGCCGATCGTCGCGGTCTCGCCGACCACGAAGCCGGTGGCGTGGTCGAGCATGATGCCCTTGCCGATGCGGGCCGCAGGATTGATGTCCACCTGGTAGACCGCGCTCGAGCGGCTCTGCAGGTAGAGCGCGAACTCCCGACGGCCGCTCGTCCACATGGCATGGGCGAAGCGGTGCGTCTGGATGGCGTGGAAGCCCTTGAAGTAGAGGAACGCGTCGACCGCCTTGTGGCAGGCGGGATCGCGTTCGAGCGTCGCCGCGAGGTCGGCGCGCGCCTCGAGCCCGATCTCGGGCCGCGCGGCAAGCACGTCCCGGAACGCCTGCCGGACCAGGTCCGCCGAAACATCCGGATGATCCAGCCGCTCGGCCAGCCGGTGCGACAGGGCCTCCTCGAAGCTGCCGTGATTGAGCACGCTCGAATAGACCAGGTTGGACAGCGACGGCTCGGCCTGGGCCACCTGGCGCGCCCCGGAGGTCACCGCATCCCAGACCGGATCGATCGCCCGCACTTCGGCGGAGCGGGTAGTGGTCGTCATTGCGGCACCTCCATCGTAGGAAGACGATATAAGGCATCCCGTGCCCGCTTACCAATAGCTAACGCACAAAAACCCCGCCGCGAACCCGCCGATGCAGGAATGGTTACCCCGGCACCCCGTGGACGGGGAGGGGTCGGAGCGGACCACAACCTCGATGTCATCCCGGCGCAAACCGGGACCCAGTTTTCCGCACGAGCGGCGGGCGGGTCGGCATCTCGAGCTAGGCCCCGGCCTCCGCCGGGGTAACCCCGTGGGTGGGGAGGGCTCGAAGCGGACCACAACCTAGATGCCATCCCTGCGAGGCCGGGATCCAGGTTTCCGCACGCACCGTGGCTGGGGCCGCATCTCGAGCCGGGCCCCGGCCTCCGCCGGGTGACCCCGTCGATGAGAAAGGCTCGAAGCGAACCACAACCTCGATGTCATCCCGGCGCAGGCCGGGACCCAGTGGTTTCCGCACGCGGCGGGCGGGTCGGCATCCCGGGCTGGGCCTGGCCTCCGCCGGGGGGACCCCGTGGGTGGCGATGGCTCGAAGCGGGCCACAACCTCGGTGTCATCCCGGCGCAGGCCGGGACCCAGTGGTTTCCGCACGCGGCCGGCGGGTCGGCATCTCGAGCCGGGCCCCGGCCTCCGCCGGGGTGACCCCGTGGAGGGGGA
>JAYRZA010000041.1:0-38232 GCA_041916695.1 Devosia sp.
ACGCCCTTCATCCCCCACCCGCCCGTCCGCTTCCGGAACAGGCAGTCTGACCGCGACGGTCAGGGGGTCAATTTTGCACGCCGATCCCCAACCGAACGGGGTCAAACTTGCACGCCGAAACACACTGGAAGATCCCCGCCGGCTTGAGAAGGCTGGCGCAGCGAGCCACGTCTCGCGGCAGATCGACCAGATGTTCGAGCACCGCGATCGAGAAGATGCGATCATAGGTCCTCCCCTCGATGTCGTGGACATAGGAGAACGTGTCGTCGACCCGAACAGCCTCGGGAGCATCCTGCAGCAGTAGAGTGAACGGCTCGACGACGTCATACCGTCCGAAGCCGCTTTCGTGTCGATAATGGTTGAGGTTGCCGGCACCGAAGTCCAGGACGTGTTCACCCGGGCGGCCCCGCTTGGCGACCTGTCGATGCATCCACCCTTCGGCGCGCTGGGCAAGAGAATTCGCCCCCCCGCGACCGGCGCGGTTGTCAGTGTAGTGCTGGTTGAACACCGCCTGGTACTCGGGAGCGAGCGGTCGGCGCTGCCGCGGATAACTTGCGAACAGCTCGGACACAACCCGCCCCTTGCCCGGTATCGTCAGTCAAGCGGCCCAAGAGGCCAATGGTGCGGCCGAGAAGACTCGAACTTCCACGCCTTGCGGCACAGCGACCTCAACGCTGCGCGTCTACCAATTCCGCCACGACCGCACGCCCTGGTAGAAACCCCACCGGTGCGGCGGAGCGAGGCAGCGTGTAGCAATGGTTTTGGGGTGGCGCAAGCGTTTATTGCGATGCACCGGAGATACGCCCGATCACCCGACGCGACGTACCTTTTCGGTCAGTTCGACGCTCAGCCGGCCGTCTTCGATCTTGATCTCGCCACGTGCGATCAAGGTGTTGTTGGCGTACACTCGGAATGCATCGCTCTCGGTGGTGTCCAGTTCGATCACCGCGCCCCGCCCCATGCGGAGCAGGTGATGAATCGGCATCTTGGCGGCGCCGAGTTCCACCGTGATGTCGACTTCAATGTTGTCTAGAGTGCTCATACATAAACCACGAACGACCAACCCGTCCGGCTGAATCACGCCGGCGCCCCGCAGGAAGACCATCGGCCGGCCATGCTTACCGAAGCGTTAACGGATGATCCGGATTGCGACAGCAGCGGCAAGTTGCTCCGCCCGGACCGTGTTCCAGTCGAATGGGTGATATCGGAGACGCCGGTGCCGTACCCCCTCGCCCTCGAGGCGATGCGGACACGGGCGGCGGCGATTGCCGCCGGCGAGGCCGGCGAGAGAGTCTGGCTGCTGGAGCATCCCCCCCTCTACACCGCCGGTACTTCGTCGAGCGCCGACGATCTGTTGGCCCCGGATCGCTTCCCCGTCTACAACGCCGGCCGCGGTGGCCAGTATACCTATCACGGCCCCGGACAGCGTGTTGCTTACGTCATGCTCGACCTAAGGCAGCGTGGGCGCGACGTGCGATGTCTGGTCCGGGGCCTCGAGGGCCTCATCATCGACACTCTCGGTGCCTTCAACATCAGGGGCGAGCGCCGCGAGGGACGTGTCGGCGTCTGGGTTCGCCGTCCCGACAAGGGGCCGGGCCGGGAGGACAAGGTCGCGGCCATCGGTGTTCGCGTCAGCCGGTGGGTCAGCTTCCACGGCATCGCCATCAATGTGATGCCGGACCTCGATCACTTTGGCGGTATCGTGCCCTGCGGGATCTCCGACCAGGGAGTGACCAGCTTTGAGGACCTCGGCCAATTGGTCTCGATGGCGCAAGTCGACACGGCTCTTCGCCGCGCGTTCGAGTCACGCTTCGGTCCCACGGCAGCCATGCCTCCGGAGGCCCTTGTAACAGCGGCGTGAGCACCGCATTTTGAATACAGGCCCGAGTCTGGCTGGGGGTAGGACAATGCTCGAAGACCTCAAGAAGATTTTCCTTTCGCCGGCGTTGTTCCGGCTCGACACCATCCTGTCGCCACGACTGGTTCCGATCCTGTATGGCACGGGCATGGCCGCGTTGCTGCTCTGGGCGGTCGGACACCTGTTCCTGACCTTCGGCCGCAATTTCGGCGACGGGCTGTGGGGCATTCTCGAGATTGCCGTCTTCGGGGCTCTCGGCATGGTGGTGTTGCGGGTCGTCTGCGAGCTGCTTCTGGTCTTCTTCAAGGCCAACGAAACGGCCACACGGACCGTCAGCCTCAGCCGCTTGCCGGGCACCCTGATGGACGAGGTGAAGGAGGCGATCCACGAGATTGCCCAGGACGATGCCGACGTCGGCGACGTCGCGGCCGAGGCCCCGCCCTCTCCGCCCCGCCGGACAGCCAGGCGCGCACCACCGGCCAGCACCCCGGAACTGTAGCGGGCAGCCCTTCGGCCCCAGCTGCGCGCTCAACGCATGGCAGCGTCGTAAGGCGCCGATCGTTGCTTTTTGGGCCAATTGGCGTATAGCCACGCCCCCATGACCCAAGCTCCCAAGATCGGCCTCGTCAGCCTCGGCTGCCCGAAGGCGCTCGTTGATTCCGAACGCATCATGACCACCCTGCGTGCGCAGGGTTACGCGTTCTCCCGCGACTATGCGGGCGCGGACATCGTGCTGGTCAATACCTGCGGCTTCCTCGACAGTGCCAAGAAGGAAAGCCTGGAAGCCATAGGCGAGGCCCTCGGGGAGAACGGGCGGGTGATCGTCACCGGGTGCCTGGGCGTCGAGGAGCAGATGATCCGCGACGCGCACCCGTCGGTCCTCGCGGTGACCGGCCCTCATCAGTACGAGGACGTGGTCAATGCGGTGAATACGCACCTACCGCCCGTGCCGAACCGGTTCGTCGACCTCGTGCCGGAGGCTGGCCTGAAGCTGACTCCCCGGCATTACGCCTATATGAAGATATCCGAGGGCTGCAACAACCGTTGTTCGTTCTGCATCATCCCGCAGATTCGCGGAGACCTGGTCTCGCGCCCGATCGCGTCGGTTCTCTATGAAGCGGAACGGCTGGTTGCTTCCGGCGCCAAGGAAATCATGGTCATCTCGCAGGACACGTCAGCCTACGGGGTCGACATCAAGTACGCGAACAGCAAGTTCCGCGGCCGCGACATCGAGGCCCGATTCCAGACGCTGGCCGAAGAGATGGGCAGGCTGGGCGTGTGGACGAGGCTTCACTATGTCTACCCCTATCCGCATGTGGATGGCGTTATCCCTCTGATGGCCGAGGGCAAGATCCTCCCCTACTTGGATATTCCCTTCCAGCATGCCTCCCCCTCCGTGCTGAAGGCGATGCGCCGTCCGGCCAACCAGGTGAAGACACTGGATCGGATCAGGTCCTGGCGCGCGGTTGCGCCCGACCTCGCCATCCGTTCGAACTTCATCGTCGGTTTTCCGGGGGAGACCGACGAGGATTTCGAGTTCCTGCTCGACTGGCTGGAGGAAGCCGAGATCGATCGGATCGGTTGCTTCGAATACGAGCCGGTGACGGGGGCCCCGGCCAACCGACTGGACGGCGTGGTGCCGGACGAGGTCAAGCGAGAGCGCTACGAGCGCCTGATGGAGCTCGCCCAGGACATCTCCGCCGACAAACTCGGGCGCAGGGTCGGGCGCACCATCGATGTGCTCGTCGACGACGTTGATCCCGCGACGGGCCGGGCCATCGGCCGCAGCCAGTGGGATGCACCGGAGATCGATGGCACGGTCATCGTGCACGAAGCAGACGGCATCAGGCCCGGCGACCTGATCTCTGTGACCGTAACCGATTCCGACGAATACGACTTGTATGGCGTACCGACCCGGAAGGCCGAGGGCGCTGCCACGGGTCAGTGATCGGATCAGCCGTACCGTCGGTCCGCTTCGTCCGCGAACGCGTCGATGATCTCGTCCTGCTTGGCCGCGAAGGCCGGTTCGGCCACCGCCGCGATCAGCGGATTGGAGAACTTGAAGTCGACATCGAAGCGGATTCGCGTCCCCTGCCCCTCCGGCTCGAAGCTCCACTTGCTGTCGAGGTAGGCGAACGGACCATCGACCGCCACCGCGGTGATGGTCATCGCGCCGGGATCCGCGACAACCCTGCTGGTATAGGATTGGGTGATGGGACCGAACTGGATCGTCATCTTCGCCAACCGCGAGTTGTCCGTCCCGGCTCGTACATCCATTTGTCTGCAGTTCGGGATGAACCGCGGATAGGCCTCCAGATCGGAAACGAGGTCGAACATCCTGCGTGGCAGGTGCGGCACATGCCGTTCGAAGAAGAGGTCAGGCATGGGCCAGCTTCGCCATACGCGCTTCCCTCAGCCGCTCGAAGTCCTCGCCCGCGTGGTGGGACGAACGCGTCAGTGGGCTCGACGAGACCAGGAGGAACCCCTTTGTCATCGCGACCGTCGCGTAGGACGTGAATTCCTCCGGGGTGACGAACCGATCGACCGGATGGTGCTTCTTGGTCGGCGCCAAATACTGCCCGATGGTGAGAAAATCGACATCGGCGGACCTCAGGTCGTCCATCAGTTGCAGGACTTCGTTCCTCTCCTCCCCAAGTCCAACCATGATGCCTGACTTGGTGAACATGGCAGGGTCCAGCTCCTTGACGCGCTGCAGCAGGCGGATCGAGTGGAAATAGCGCGCCCCCGGCCGTACCTTGAGGTACTTGGACGGGACGGTCTCCAGGTTGTGGTTGAAGACGTCGGGCCTTGCCGCCACCACGATCTCGAGCGCCCCCTCCTTACGCAGGAAGTCCGGCGTCAGAACCTCGATCGTCGTCCGGGGGGTGCGGGCTCTGATAGCGCGGATCACCTGGGCGAAGTGCTCGGCACCGCCGTCCGGCAGGTCGTCGCGGTCGACCGAGGTGATCACCACGTGCGCCAGCTCCAGCTTCGCAACGGCCGTCGCCACGTTCTCGGGTTCCATCGGATCCAGCGCCGTCGGGAGGCCCGTGCGCACATTGCAGAACGCACACGCCCGGGTGCAGATTTCGCCCATGATCATCATGGTGGCGTGCTTCTTGCTCCAGCACTCCCCGATATTCGGGCAACCCGCCTCCTCGCACACCGTGACGAGGTTGTTCTCCCGCACGATGGCCTGGGTCTCCCGATACACCGGGGAGCCGGGCGCGCGAACACGGATCCAGTCCGGCTTCCGCAACATCTCGTTGTCCGGCCGGTTGGCCTTCTCTGGGTGCCGCGGACGCGACTCGAGGCTGTCGATCAGGGTGACCAAGGGAATGTCCTAGCCGGCAATCAACCGGGCAATGATGACCACGATGATGGCGCCAATCGTGGAGGTGACGATCTGGGTGATGATCGGGCTGGCAATCTTCAGATCAATCTTCAGCGCGGAAAACAGGTAGCCGCCGACGAACGATCCGATGACGCCACTGATGGGGTAAGTGACCATGCCGCCGCCACCGACGACCAGGCTGGCGAGGAAGCCGGCTATGACGCCGATGATCAGCAAGATCATGAGTGAGCGCGCGTCCGGCCGATCCATCGCTTGCTTCCCGGGTTGATAGTCAGGCAGGTCCATCTTCATACCCCCAAAACATCCCGATGCGATATCGCGTTGCCACGGCGGCGGTTCAAGGTACGCGATCATCTGCTCTACCTTGCGATCACTCGCGCCACGATGATGACGATGATTGCCCCCATGGCGCCGGTAAGGATTTGGCTTAGGTAGGGATTGTCGATCGGCAGGTTGACGTTTGCGAGCCTCAGGACATAGCCGCCGACGAACACGCCGATGACACCGGCAATGAGGTTGCGCAGCAGGCCGCTTCCCCCCATGACGAGTCCGGCAAGCCAGCCGGCGACGAGGCCGATACCAAGCAGCACTATCAGTTGGACCAGGTCTGGCGACATGTAGGGGATATCCGCTGGTGGAACCGGGTGGTCGGCCACGTCAGATGTTCAGCGCGCGGCCATAGGCGTCGAGCACGCTTTCCTTCATCGACTCGCTGAGGGTGGGATGGGGGAAGATCGCGTGAATCAAGTCCTCCTCCGTGGTTTCGAGCCCCATGGCGACGACGAAGCCCTGTATCAGTTCGGTGACTTCCGCCCCTACCATGTGTGCGCCGATCAACTCGCCAGTCTTGGCGTCGAAGATGGTCTTGACCAGGCCTTCCGGCTCTCCCAGCGCGATGGCCTTGCCGTTGCCGACGAACGGGAAACGCCCGACCTTGACCTCGCGGCCCTGCTCCTTCGCCTTTGCTTCCGTCAGCCCGACGCTCGCCACCTGCGGCTCGCAGTAGGTGCAGCCGGGAACTTTCCCCTTGTCGAGGCCGTGTACACCCTTGAGGCCTGCGATGGTCTCGACCGTGATCACCGCCTCGTGCTCGGCCTTGTGGGCCAGCATCGGCGGGCCGGCGACGTCGCCGATGGCCCAAACCCCCGGTACGTTGGTGCGGCCATAGTGATCGATGACGATCGCGCCGCGATCGATCTTCACCCCGAGCTTTTCGAGCCCGAGATTCTCGGTGTTGCACTGCACGCCCACCGCCGAGACCAGCGCATCGGCGCTGACGGCCAGCTTTTCGCCCGACTTGGGTTCGATGTGGGCGGTGATACCGGTCGCAGTCTTGTCGACCTTCGCCACCTTGGCGTCGGTGATGATCTTGATGCCGCGCTTCTCGAAGCGCTTCTTCACGTGTGCGGCAATCTCGCCATCCTCGACCGGCAGGATCGTCGGCAGCAGTTCTACCACCGTCACGTCTGCTCCCAGAGAGCGGTAGAACGATGCAAACTCCATGCCGATGGCGCCCGAACCCATGATCACCAGTGACTTGGGGAACCTGGCCGGTTTCATGGCCTCGAAATAGGTCCAAATACGCTCGCCGTCCGGCTCGATCCCGGGCAGCACACGCGGCCGGGCGCCGGTGGCGATGATGATGTTCTTCGCCTTGTAGGTCCCCTCAGGCAATACCGACTTGGGCGCCGGATGCTGCGGCTCGACCGGCTTCTTGGTCATCTTCTTGACCAGGATCTCGCCGGGCGCCGTCAGTTGTGCCTCGCCCCAGATGATGTCGACCTTGTTCTTCTTCATCAGAAACTGAACGCCGTTGTTCATCTGCCCGGCGATCTGGCGTGAGCGCCTGACGATGGCGTCGATGTCGAAGCCAAAGCCATCTGCCTTGAGGCCATAGTCCTTGGCATGGCCCATATGACCATAGATCTCGGCCGAGCGCAGCAGCGCCTTGGTCGGTATGCAGCCCCAGTTCGAGCAGATGCCCGCCATGTGCTCGCGCTCGACGATCGCCGTCTTCATGCCGAGCTGCGCAGCGCGGATCGCCGCGACATAGCCGCCCGGTCCGGCCCCGATTACGATCAGGTCGTAAGTGTCAGCCATTGGCCTTGCCTTTCAGTCGAAGGGATCAGAGTCCGAGAGTCGATTTGACCAGTGGCGCCAGCGCCTCGCCGATCCTGCGTGTGTTTTCGGCATCGAGATGCACGCCGTCGGCGGCGTGCGCCTTTGCCACCTTCGCGGCATCGAAGAAGCCGCAGCCGTACTCATCGGCGCGGAGCTTGTACCACCGCGCCAACTCCTGCGACTCAGCGATGGCGGAGCGGCCGCCGAAATGCGGGATCATCTCCGGATGGTCCGAGTGGATGATGTGGGGAGGCGACACCAGGATGATCTGCGGCACGATATCGCCCGGTTTGACATAGTGCCCCCGCACGATCTGAACCAGGCGACGCATGCCGTTGGCGGCCTCCTGAGCGGTCCGCCCATGGAACGGCTTGAGATCATTCGTACCCAGCATGATGACCACGAGATCCAGAGGCGAGTGGCTCTCGAGGAGCGTCGGCAGGATGCGGGCGCCATTCCTGTCGGCGGCGGCCCAGCCATCATCGTGGACGGTCGTCCGGCCGCCAAGTCCCTCGGCAACGACTCGGGCGGTGCCGTTCAGGGCCCTCTCGAGCGCTGCGGGCCAACGGTCCTCATAGGCATGACGCGGGCCACCCGGGATCGGGTTGGCGCCAAAGGTGAGGCTGTCGCCGTAGGCAAGGATGGTC
This sequence comes from Devosia sp., assembly GCA_041916695.1. Classification (GTDB taxonomy): domain Bacteria; phylum Pseudomonadota; class Alphaproteobacteria; order Rhizobiales; family Devosiaceae; genus Devosia_A. The sequence continues at coordinate 7,982 of JAYRZA010000041.1, forward strand.
TTCATGCGGATCTGGCCTCTCGTTGAGCGAGCAGTTCGGCAACGACGGGCGTGAGGGCCTCGCCGATTGCTCTGGTATTGGGTCCATTCAGGTGAATGCCGTCGCCCCCACCGTCCGCGCTCGCGACCGTCGCGGCGTCGAAGAAGCCGACTCCGAGGTCGCCACATAGGTGTGCGAGACCAGGTGCCAGCTCCGCCCATTCGGCGGTCCGCGGCGACAGCAGGGGGAACGATCGACTGGGTCCGAGCGCCAGCGGTTCGGGCGGTGACACGACGACAATGGCGGGTGCCGGGGCGCCTCCCGACTGCGGCGTGGACCGCGCGATCTCCACCAGACGCTTGATGCCTTGGGCGACGGCAACTGCGGAACCTGACACGAAGGTCTTCAGGTCGTTCGTGCCGAGCATGATGATGACGACGTCGATGGGCTCAAACGTCGCAAGGATGGTCGGCAGCACCCGCACGCCGTTGCGGTCGGCGGCAACCCCGTAATCGTCGAACATCGTGGTTCGGCCATTGAGGCCGGCATTGACCACGGTCGTTGCCCCACCTAACCCTGCCTCGAGTACGGATGGCCAACGGTCTTCATGGCGATGACGTGCGCCCGTATGGGCGTTCACCCCCCAGGTCAGGCTGTCCCCGTAGCAAAGCACGGTGCGCATCGACGTCAGGCCAGCATCATCACTGGGGTCTCGATCAGAGCCTTGAACGCAGCCAGGAGCTCAGCGCCAAGGGCGCCGTCCACGGCACGGTGATCGCAGGAGAGCGTCACGGTCATGAAGTTCCCTACCTTGACCTGACCCTTCTCCGCATAGACACGCTCTTCGCCGACGCCAACCGCCAGGATCGTGCCATGCGGCGGGTTGATCACGGCCGCGAACTCCTTGATGCCATACATGCCCAGGTTGCTCACCGAAGTGGTGCCGCCCTGGTATTCGGCCGGTGTCAGCTTCCGGCCGCGGGCCTTCCCGGCGAGGTCCTTCACCTCGTCCGAAATCTGGCGCAGCGACTTTCCCTCGCAAGCCTTGACCACAGGTGTGAACAGTCCACCAGGCACCGCCACGGCGACCGCCACATCGGCATGCTTGTGGTAGAGGATCGAGTCCCCAGCCCAGGTGGCGTTGGCCTTGGGCACCTGCATCAAGGCCGCCGCCCAGGCCTTCATGACGAAATCGTTGACCGAGAGCTTGTAGGCGGGCTTGCCGTCCTTGACCGGTGCCGCGGCATTGATCTGCTCGCGCGCCTGGAGCAGTGCGTCGATCCTGCAGTCGAGCGTCAGGTAGAAATGCGGCACCGTCTGCTTGCTTTCGGTGAGCCGCGCCGCCACGACCTTGCGCATGCCGTCGTTGGGCACCAGTTCGTAGCTGCCTTCTGGATACAGCGCCAGCACCTGCGCCTTGGTCATGCCGCCGGCCTGGGTCGCGCCACCGGTCGGAACAGTCGCCGCAGTTGCCGGGGCCAGTGCGGGCTTGAGTGGCACCTTGCCCGACTTGGCGCTCTCAACGTCCGCCTTCACCACGCGCCCATGCGGGCCCGAACCGGCAATGGCCGACAGCTCGATGCCCGCCTCCCGGGCCAGCCGCTTGGCAAGAGGTGATGCAAAGACGCGGTTGCCGTTCGCCGCGCCCCTGGCAATTTCCCCAGCCTTCCGCTCGGGAAGCGGAGCGACGGCAGCACCCGTCGTCGCCGTCGGCGTCTGCGCCGGCGCGGCCTTGGGTGCCTCGGCCCTGACGGGCTCGGGAGCTCTCGTCGCGGGCGCAGGTGCCTTCACCTCACCAGCGCTCTCGCCATCGGTGAGCAGGACGGCGATCACGGCGTTGACCTTCACGTTCTCGGTGCCTTCGGGGACCATGATCCTGCCGATCCTGCCCTCGTCGACGGCCTCGACTTCCATCGTCGCCTTGTCGGTCTCGATCTCGGCGATCACGTCGCCGGAGGAAACGCTGTCGCCCTCCTTGACATGCCACTTGGCGAGCTTGCCCTCCTCCATGGTAGGGGAGAGCGCGGGCATGGTGATGTTGATGCTCATGAGGTTCCCTACTCGCCGATATCTTCGTTCCAGAGGTGCGGGTTCTTGTCGATGAACTCCGCCATCATGTGCTCGCAGCGCGGCTCGTGGTAGTCGACGACGTCGACTCCGGCCAGCGCTAGCACGTCCTGGAAGCCCTTGAAGTTCTTGCTCTCGGCCACCACCACCCGGGAAATCCCGAACTGGATGATCGTCCCCGTGCACATCATGCACGGTGAGAGCGTGGTGTAGCAGGTGACGTCCCGATAGGTCTTCTGTCGGCCGGCGTTCTGGATCGCGTCCATCTCGCCGTGCAGGATCGGATCGCCCTTCTGCACCCGCCGGTTGTGCCCGCGCCCGATGATCTCGCCATTGCGCACCAGCACGGAGCCGATCGGGATCCCCCCCTCCGACAGACCCTTCTGTGCCTCCGCGAAGGCTTCGTCGAGGAACTTCCTGTCGAGCTCCACCTGGCTGGCCATGATCAACTCCGATACGTCACGGCATTCACCGCCGCGATCACTTCATCGACATTCGGCAGGGCCAGCTTCTCGAGATTGGCCGCGTAGGGCATCGGCACGTCCTTGCCGGTCACACGGGTAGGCGGCGCGTCGAGGTAGTCGAACGCCTCGGCAACGACTCGCGCCGACAGCTCCGCCCCGATGCCGCCTTGCGGCCAGCCCTCCTCGACCGTCACGAGCCTCCCTGTCTTCTTCACTGATTCGACGACCGTGGCGCTATCCATGGGACGCAGGCTCCTCAGGTCGATCAGTTCCACATCGATACCCGCAGCGACGAGCTTCTCGGTGGCCTGTGTGGCATAGCGCATGCCCATCGAGAATGAGACGATGGTCACATCCCTGCCCTGTCGGGCGACTCTCGCCTTGCCGATCGGCAACACGTAGTCGTCGACCTTCGGCACGAGGCCGGTCGAGCCATAGAGGATCTCGTTCTCGAGAAAGACCACCGGGTTGTTGGTCCGGATGGCGGCCTTCAACAGCCCCTTGGCATCGGCCGCGCTGAAGGGCGCCACCACCCATAGACCGGGAACATGGCTGTACCAGGCCGAGTAGTCCTGGCTGTGCTGCGCGCCGACACGCGCGGCGGCGCCGTTCGGTCCGCGGAAGACGATCGGCGCGGTCACCTGTCCGCCGGACATGTAGAGCTGTTTTGCAGCCGAGTTGATGATCTGGTCGATCGCCTGCATGGCGAAGTTCCAGGTCATGAACTCCACGATCGGGCGCAGGCCGGCGAAGGCAGCGCCGACGGCGAGCCCGGCAAAGCCGTGCTCGGTGATCGGAGTGTCGATGACCCGCTTTGGGCCGAATTCCTGCAGCAGGCCCTGGCTGATCTTGTACGCTCCCTGGTACTCGGCCACTTCCTCGCCCATCAGGAAGATGTCCTTGTCCCGCCGCATCTCCTCGGCCATCGCCTCGTTGAGGGCTTGCCTGACGGTCATCTCCACCATCTCGACGCCCGCGGGCAGGTCAGGATCGGTCGCCGCCTCGAACTTCGGAGCCACGGGCGCGGCAGCCACTGACGGAGCGGCGGCGGCCGCCTTCTGGGCCGGCACCAGGGGAGCTTCGGCTGGCTCAGGAACCGCCTCGGTCGCCTGCGCCGCGACTTCGCCGTCGGCCTGCACCTGGGCTATGGGGGTATTCACCTTGACGCCCTCCGTGCCCTCGGCAACCAGGATCGACACCACCGTGCCGTTGTCGACGCTCTCGACCTCCATCGTCGCCTTGTCGGTCTCGATCTCGGCGATGACGTCACCGGGCTTAACGACGTCCCCCTGCTTGACCAGCCACTTCGATAGTTTGCCCTCCTCCATGGTTGGTGACAGGGCAGGCATCAGGATTGTGGGCATCTCTTGCTCCGCAGGGCGATCAAGCGGCCGTGCCGCAGCTATTGAAGGTGTTCCGCGAGTGGGCGGCGTCAGGCTGGTCGAGGCCTGTCGTCGTCAGGCGAACTTGCGCCACACGAGGAGAGCGACGAGGCCGACCAGCGCCAGAATGGTCATGACCCGCAAGGCGCGAAACCAAAGCGGGTACCGTCCGCCGGCCCGCACCTCTGCTTCGACCATGGCGCGGCGAATCTGGGGCCAGTTCTGGATGGTGTCGATCAGTCGGCGCACAGACGCGGACAAGCTGCAACCGACCCACGCGAAGTAGGCCGCGAACACCGCCACAACTAGGCCCGCAAGCGCCCAGGAGGCCCAATCGTCCGGCCCACTCATGCTTGTTGCCGCGGTCGGGCGCCATAACGGACGACCCGTCCGCGTGGCGGTGTGTGCGCAGTCCGGCGAAGATCGCCATCTTCATCATGCCGCGTAGACATCCGTCCACAACTCCGAGGCATCCGGCTCCGGGTCGCTTGTGGCGAAATCCGCCGCCTCGGTGACGATGGCCCGAATCTCCGTCTCGACCTGCTTCAGCCCTTCCTCAGTCGCGTAGCCCTTCTCGATGATGCGGCTCTTCACCTGTTCGATGGGGTCGTGCTCCGCACGCATCGTCGCCACTTCGTCCTTGCTCCGGTACTTGGCCGGGTCGGACATGGAGTGACCGCGGTAGCGATAGGTCAGCATTTCGAGGATGTACGGCCCCTTGCCCGAGCGGGCGTGCTCGATGGCGCGTCTGGCGGCGTCATATGTCATGCGCACATCCATGCCATCGACCTGCTCGCCGTCTATGCCGAAGGAGATGCCGCGTCTGGACAGGTTCGGCTGACCTGACGCCCGCTCGACCGCCGTACCCATCCCGTAGCGATTGTTCTCGATGATGTAGACAACCGGCAGGTTCCACAGCTTCGCCATGTTGAAGCTCTCGTAGACCTGCCCCTGGTTGGCGGCGCCGTCGCCGAAATAGGCGATAGCAACGGTACCGTCTTCGCGGTACTTCGAGGCAAACCCGAGACCGGTGCCGAGTGAGGCCTGCGCACCGACGATGCCATTGCCGCCATAGAAGCGATGTTCATTTGAGAACATGTGCATCGAGCCGCCCTTGCCCTTTGACAGCCCGCCCTTTCTCCCGGTCAACTCCGCCATGACCCCCTTGGGGTCGAGACCCATGACCAGCATGTGGCCATGGTCTCGGTAACCGGTGATCTGCGCATCCTTACCCTTCTTGGAGGCCATGGTGACGCCCGTCACCACCGCTTCCTGGCCGATATAAAGATGACAGAAGCCGCCGATCAGGCCCATGCCGTACATCTGGCCGGCCTTCTCCTCGAAGCGGCGGATGAGAAGCATCTCGCGATAGGCCTCGAGTTCCTGCTCCTTGCCGAGTTCGGGAACGTTGGACTTGGCCGACTTGGCCGCGGGCTTACGTGCCATGGGCGGGGACTCCGGAAGGAAATGGCAACATCCGACCAAGAGGTCGAGAGCACGCACAGTAACCGAGAACGCCCGGCTTGGCGAATCCTCCCGTCACGTGAAGGAAAGCCGCTATCAGTCTATCCCGGCTTCGATATTCTCAGTTAACTTATTGGTAGTTGATTCCACTCCTGAACCGAGAAGCGGTTTACCGGTCGCTGGGTCGGTCATCACCAGGATGTCGTCTGGCTGAGCCATGGACAGTAGTGCGCGAGCTCGCTCGGAAACGAGGTCCGGATCGAGGCTGGATGATCTGAATAAGCTGATCCGATGCCGGTAGGAGTCGATTTCGGCCTGCAGTGCAGCCGATCTGGCTCCGAGTTCATCGATCTCGGCCTCGAGGACATCCTGGCTCTCGATCCCGAACTGCCCGGTGAAGAAGCTGTAGCCGAGATAGCCCTGGAACGCGACCAGCCCGAGTGTCAGCAGAAGGTGACGCCAGAAGGCGGGACGTTTGAGGCGGGTGGACATGTGGACGCCGGTTCGCAGAAAGACCGCATCCTTATAGTTCACCCCACCTTAACAGGCCGTGGACGAACCGCGGATGCTCAACGCGCGCCGCAGGTCTCGCGGTAGATCTCGACAAGGAAGCTGTTGGCGAGCGGCACTACGCGTGGCTCGTAGTCATTGAAGTCCGCTCGCGTCGAAATCGTCAATTCGGGAGGCGCAACCTCGGACAGCGCTTCCAGTATCCCTCCGATGATGTCCTGATCGGTCGTCCCGATGCCAAGATCGCCCCCCGACGTGGCGTACCCGGCCTCGTTGACCGGCCAGTAGCCGTCGTCGCCGATGAACACCGCCAGTTCCATTCGGTGCGCGGCCTTCAGCGCGTCCTGCTTCTGGAAATCGTCCGAATAGAACGCCAACTCATGCGCGCCGCTCTCGAGGAAGCACTTGATTTCGAGCCGGCCACCCGAAGGTGCCGCACGCGCCCGAAGAACTGCCCGAGCATAGAGTGTCGCGGCCGCCTCGCCGTCGAGCAGTTCCCATCCAGGAGACGTCGATGGCAGCGGCGCCTCGACTTGAGCATAGTCGTCTGGGGCAAGGCAGAGCTTGGCAAGACCCTTGATCGCCGCCTGCGCCTGTTCGCCGGTCGGCAACGATCCAGTGTAGATCACGCCCGAAGCGGTAACGATGTTGAGCTTCGTCTCCTCGGCGCCGGCGGCCATGCGCACGACCATGTCGCTGGTCTCGTAGACATTGGTGCTCTGCAGGTAGCGCAACGGCCCCTCGCTCCAGCTTTCGGCTATGAACGCGAAGTCGGAGTCGACAACGTGGACAACCACCGAGTCAGTGGCCGGTTCAGTATCGGCGATCGGGCCGGGCTTCACCTCGATGCCGAAGAATGGCTGACCGGCCGTGTCGCAGGCCAGCAGCACCGATGCCTTGCCATCGGTGGTGCTCGCCATGAGCGTATGGTCAGGAAGCGAGTCGCTGGGCGTACTCCGCAGGGTCCACTCGGCAAGTTGGCGATCGCCTGGAGTGGCTGCCTCTGGAGCGGCCGGCGTTTCTGCCACTGCAGGTACCGCGTCGAAGCACTGCGACCGGAACTGCGCTACCGCCCGGGCGAGACCGTTCAGGTTCTTTGCCGGCCAGCGCGTCACCATACCACTCGAGTAGCTCTCGATGGTCATCGCGACTTCCGAGGTGGCGGACCCGACAGCCTCGATCAGGCTCTGAAGGTACTGGGGCTCGGAATAGTAGCGGATGCCGACGGTGCCATCGGACCGCGCGAAGTGCTCCCCCGGGGCACTGCGCTGATCGCCGTCGACCTCGATCCTCAGCGTCAAGCCGACATCCCCTGCCTCGTACGGGAAAGTCGAGGGGTTGGTCGAAAGAAGGGCTACTTCGGGTCGCCTCAGTCCGTCGCAGAAGGCGTAAAAGAAGCCACCCTGATCCAGGTCGCCAACCAGGGTCGCCTGGTTTCCGCCATGGACCGGGTCGGGCTCCACGGTGATGCCCCATGCCGACAGGGCCATGGCCGGCTGCGCCACCGGAGCATCTCCAAAGCACTTGCCGATGAACGCCTTGCCGGCCGCAGTGGACCCCTTGGCATCCAGCGACACCGGGTGCTCGGCGCCGTTGGCGGTCTGCACCAGCACCACTCTGATGCTCGCCTTGGCGGCGACGATGCCCTCGACGATGGCCCGCGCATCGGCGAGGCCGTTTCGGTAGCGTGTGCCAAGCCAGCCGGGCGCATGTCGGTAGAAGTCGGCATCGCTCTGCCAGCTTGAGCCGACATCCGACTGCACGCGGAGTACGACGGGATCGGCGCTCGGCTCGGGTTCGCCGTTCTCGCCATCATAGGCGAGCAGCGCGATCTGACGCTCCGAGGCACGGCACCAGACCTGGAAGAAGACCTTGTCGCCCAATGCACCCCTCAGGGTGTAGGTCGACTGTCCGGAGCCGTCGATTTCCTCCAGCATCTGCCACTGCGCCAGAACCGGAGGCGCGAGGAGGAGCAGTATCGGAGCGAGAACCAGAAGGGTGAAGAACCGCAGTCGCGCGTTGGCCAGCAAGACCTGCCCCCCAATTGCCGGCGGCAGCTTATCCCGTCTGCGGGGAATGGCAACGCGGCGCGCGGCGACTAGTCCTCTCCGGTGAGTACGAGGTCCACCTCGACCATATTCGCGCAGAACACGGCCTCGCCGCGCAGCCACTCGTTCTTGACGCCGCCTTCCTCGTTGACCGCATCGATGACGGCCACGAGCCGGTCAATCTTCTGCTGATCGGTCAGATCGGGCGGCCGTGCTGCGTCGGCCCGCTCCTGCAGGCGGTCACCCGCCTCGCGCAATGCGTCGACATTGTCGGCGGTATAGTTCTCCTTGGCCTGGCCGATCAGGACGACGCAGCGCAGGGCGTCGTCGTAGTCATCGGCCAGGGTTGGCTGGGCGAGTGAGCCGGCGGCAAGCACGAGGAGCGTCAAAGGCACCCGGAGGCGAATGGCCCCGGCCGACTTTCCATGCGATCCGTTCTCGCAGCGCATCTCCAGCTCCTGCTCCACCTGGTTATCCCTTGAGGACACTCCGGCCTGCATACTTCGCGGCGCCGCCGAGTTGTTCCTCGATGCGGATCAGCTGATTGTACTTGGCCAGCCGGTCCGACCTCGAAAGGGAGCCGGTCTTGATCTGCCCGCAATTGCAGGCCACCGCCAGATCCGAAATCGTCGAATCCTCGGTCTCGCCGGAGCGGTGCGACATCACCGAGGTGTAGGCGGCCCGATGCGCCGTGTCGACCGCATCCAGCGTCTCGGACAGCGAGCCGATCTGGTTCACCTTGACCAGGATCGAGTTGGCGACCCCCATCCTGATGCCCGAGCGCAGCCGCTCGGTATTGGTGACGAACAGGTCGTCGCCCACCAGCTGCACCTTCTTGCCCAGCAGGTCCGTCAGGACCTTCCAGCCGTCCCAGTCGTCCTCGGCCATGCCGTCTTCGATGGTGATGATTGGAAACCGGTCGACGAGGCCGGCGAGAAAGCGCGCATTGTCCTCGGAGGAAAGCGTCTTGCCCTCACCTTCCATCACGTACTTGCCGCCCTTGAAGTACTCGGTCGAGGCGCAGTCGAGCCCGAGGTAGACGTCCTTGCCCGCCGTATAGCCGGCCTTCTCGATCGACTTGACGATGTACTCGAGCGCCGCCTCGGCGGACTTCAGGTTCGGCGCGAAGCCGCCCTCGTCGCCGACATTGGTGTTGTGACCGTCCGCGGCGAGCCCCTTCTTCAGTGTGTGGAAGATTTCCGAGCCGATCTGCACCGCGTGGGCGATCGATTCCGCCCCCACCGGCAGGATCATGAATTCCTGCATGTCGATCGGGTTGTCGGCATGCGCGCCGCCGTTGATGATGTTCATCATCGGCACCGGCAGCACATGCGCGTTCGGCCCGCCAAGGTAGCGGTAGAGCGGCAACTCGCTCGATTCCGCCGCGGCCTTGGCTACCGCCAGCGACACGCCGAGGATGGCGTTGGCGCCCAGCCGGCTCTTGTTCGGGGTGCCGTCGAGCTCGATCATCGTGCGGTCGACCTCGATCTGGTCGAGCGCATCGAGGCCCTGGATCTCGTTGAAGATCTCGGTGTTGACGAAATCGACCGCCTTGGTCACGCCCTTGCCGAGGAACGGCTTGCCGCCGTCGCGCAGTTCCACCGCCTCGTGCGCGCCCGTCGATGCGCCCGAGGGAACGATCGCCCGCCCGAAGCTGCCGTCGTCCAGCACCACGTCCACTTCCACGGTCGGATTGCCGCGGCTGTCGAAGACCTGCCGGCCGGTGACGTCGATGATGGTAGACATGTACTGCCCCTTGTCCTGCAATCGATTGCTGGGCCCTTGTTAGACAAGCGACATGACAACTGGAAGGGGGATGTGCGTTTTTTGTCGCTACCCGGCCCGACCCGCGACACGACCATTAGCCACCAGCCAGCCCACCGCCTCCTGCACCGCCTGCAGCGACGAGTAGCGCGGCCGGTAGCCGATCAGCTTCTGCCCCTTGGCGATCGAGTGGCTTGGGCTGCGCACGATATGCTCCCAGGTCGCCTCGGCGTCGCGGGGCGCCTGCGTCGCCCTCCAGGCCTCGTATGGCAAGTAGCTCAGTTTCGGCTCGTGGCCGAACCAGCGATACATCGCTTCGGCATAGCCCCTGAGGTTCACGGCCTGCGGCGACACCGCGTTGAACGCCTCGCCCACCGCATTCGACCAGTTGCCGATCGCCAGCATCACCACCTGCGCCACATCGTCCGCGTGCACGGGATGCACCGTCTCGAGCCCGAAATTGGGCAGCACGAGTTCCTCGCCGCGGGCGATCTGTGAGAACACGGCTGAGTTGAAATGCCCGGCCGGATTGAGCGGGTCCCATCCGGGTCCGACGATATGGCCCGGCCGGAACACCGTCGCCGGAAACCCCGTGCGCCGCGCCTCGCCGAGCAGAAAGGTCTCGATCGCCGCTTTCTGCGTTCCGTAGTCGCCGAAGGCATTGTGCGGCTGGTCCTCGGTCGCCGGCACCGTGGCATTGTGGCCGTAAACCCAGATCGTGCCGCAATGGAGCAGGTGCTGCACCCTGCCCCGCAGCGCCTCGACGAGGTGCTGGGCGCTGCCGAGCGTGAAGCAGATCATGTCGATCACCACGTCGCCGCCGAGTGCCGCGATGGCCGGGCCGAAGCTGCTGTCGGTCTCTGCGGCAGCGCGGTCGATCGCCGCGGTCTCGACCCATTTCCAGGCGCCATGCGCCTGGTACGGCGCGCGCTGGCCGCGGGTCACGTTGACGACCGCGTGCCCGGCCTCGACCAGGCGCGGCACCAGGTAGGTCCCCACATGCCCGCTGCCCCCGATGATCACCACGCGCGCCATTGTCGCCTCCCCGTTCGTGCGGCGCGCAGGCTAGCGCGCCCCGGCGAAAAGTACACCAGCCATGTCGCGCCATCCCAAATGAGAAGGGCGGCGCTCGCGCACCGCCCTCACCCGTCGCCTTGAGCGCGACATCAGTTCCAGTATTTCGGAACCTGATAGTAGTCGAACGCCCGGTCGCGGTGCGCCGCACCATCGTCGCGAGTCAACTCGTTGATCGTGTCGTTGGGCGCCGCCTTCAGCTGCTCCTTGGTGTAGGGCACGACATAGGCCTGCTGCGCCTCGTCGTAGTCGAGTACCGACCACGGCAGGGGATGGTACTTCTCGCCGATGCCGAGCAGTCCGCCAAACCCAACCACCGCGAACATGACGGCGTTGTCGGTCTTGTCGAGCACCACATCCTCGATCTTGCCGATCACGTTGCCCTGGCTGTCCTTCACGTCCGTGCCGATCACGAGCGAAGCGCGGATGGCACTGGTGTGGCCGCTGAGCGTTGTCATGAAGCATCTCCTTGTTGAGGTTCTGCCACAACGTGCGGGCGCAGGTTCGGTTCCGATGTCCCGACGGCGCTCCCTTGCGCGGACACCCGCTTTAACGTTAATATCCCCCGCGTGTCGTAGGATGATTTTCTCTCGAGGTGAAACCGGTGGCCATCGTCAGACAGGTTGCGCATGTGTGCATCTTCGCCCACGATCTCGATGCGACCGAGGCGTTCTGGTTGGGCGTGCTCGGCCTGCCGGTAGCGTTCCGCTTCACACGCAATGGCGCACCCTACGGGTTCTATCTCACCGCCGGCGGCACGACGAACATCGAGGTCTTCCTCAAGACCGCCGCGGCCTTTGCCGAGACCGACCGGATCAACCACATCTGCCTCGAGGTTCATTCCATCGATGACGCCATCGCCGCCATCCGGGCGGCGGGAGTGACGATCACTGACAAGAAGCTCGGCGTCGATGACACCTGGCAGGCGTGGACCGCGGATCCGAACGGGGTGAAGATCGAACTGTTCGAGTACACGTCGCGCAGCGCCCAGTTCGTCGGCGGTGACCGGGTGGCCAACTGGTAGGACGGAGGGCTACCGTTTTCCCCGCCCGCGCACGGCTCGCTGCACGGCCTCGTCGAAGGCCTGCAGAAAGGCCCGGCGATCCTTCGCAGTGAAGCTTGCGTTGATCCCCCTGCTCTCTCCGGTCTCCCTCAGGTGCTGGTTCAGTTCGCGCATGGCGAGGGCCATACCGATGGATTGCCCTGTGAAGTATTTCCCCGTGGGGCCGAGCACAATCGCTTCGTGCTGCAGGGCCCGGCCGGCCAGCGGGATGTCCGATGTCACCAGCAGGTCGCCCGCAACGATGTGACTGACGATCCAGTCGTCGGCCGCGTCCGGGCCCTGCGGGACCATGACGTTGCGGACCATCGGGTCGCGCGAAGGCCGCAGGCCGAAATTGGCGACGAACGTCGTGACCACCCCATGGCGGCCGGCGACCCGCAACACCTCTTCCTTGACCGGGCAGGCATCGGCATCCACGTAGATCTCGGGCATCCCATCGCCTCCGCTTCGTTCGACCGGCCATCGCGTCCCACATTGAAGCCGCAATGGCCGGCCAGGAGTTGATCGCAGAAAACGCGCGGGGATTCGATCATGCGTCTGGCAAAGGGACTGCTTTTCGCCGTCGCGACCTTGACCCTTGCCGCCTGTGGCGGCACCGAGCCCTCCCCGCGACCGGCGGCCGACGCTCCCGCGAAGGCCGCCCCTGCCGAGGCAGTCGCGGAGAAGCCGTCCGCCCCGGCGAAACTGCCCGCGGGAGCGCTGCCCCTGATCGGTACCTGGTCGGCCGATCTCGCGACTTGCGGAACCCAGCGATCGATCGTCGTCATTTCCGCCAGCAGGCTGACTTCCGCGGCACGGACATGCGATTTCATGCTCGTCGACAATAAGGACGGAAGCTTCACCGCTACCTGCGGAACTGAGACACTTCGGCTGACCCCGGTGTTTGCTCCGAGCGGAGAGGGAATCAACCTCGAGGCCGATGGCGGCAAGCGCGAAACCCTGCTGCGCTGCGGCCGAAACTGAGCCGGCTTCCGTATGGTCAGGTGAGATGGCATCATGCGGCCCGGCTGGAGGCCCATATGACTGAAGTGACCCCGTTTCAGCGCATCACCCTGCAGGTGCAGGCGCAGGTACCGCTGGTTCGTGCCATGGAGGCGGCGCTGGGCAAGCAGCGGGCCCACCAACTGGTGCGCGAGGCGCTCGACACGGCCAATCGCGCCATGGTCGCCCAGCGCGGCAGCCTGCTCGACATCCCGACGCTGGCCGCCGAGTTCGCCGGCTTCGGCGCCGGCATCCGCTACGAATTCGAGACGCTGGAGCAGACCGACTCGGTGCTCCGCAACCAGGTCAATCACTGCGACTATGCCGAGTTCATGGAGCGGATCGGCGCGCGCGACCTTGGCGAGTTGTTGATCTGTGACGGCGACTACGCGATGGCCGATGAACTTGGCCTGCGACTCGAGCGCAGCAAGACCTGCATGAACGGCGATGGCCACTGCGACTTTTGCTACCATGTGAAGTCGAGGCCCTGAGGCCCCAGCCGCTACCGTGCCCACCTCTCCCGCCACGTCGGCACCACGTCGCCGGGCGCGGGGGTGGCGAGATAGACCGCGCGCGCCATCGCGCGGGCAAGGCAAACGGCGGCCGCGTGGCCGATATGCATGACGTTGGCGATCGGATTGTCGAGCGCTCGCGCCCCGGTCGACACCGAAAAGATCAGATCGCCGTCCACCTGAGTGTGCGACGGACTCGCCCCGCGCGCGATGCCATCCTGCGCCGCCACCGCCAACCGCTTGAGCTGTGCCTTCGACAGGTCGGCGTCGGTGGCGACGATGGCGATCGTGGTATTGGCAATGGGATTGACCCAGTCCCGCTTGGAGCGGGCCGTCTGGGCGAAGTCGAGCGGCACCGAGGCGCACCCGTATCCGCCGAACTCGTCGCCGACCTCGAACGGCGCGGCCCAGAAGTGCCGGGTGTCGCCCATCGTGACACTGCCAGTCGGATTGGCGGCAACCAATGCGCCGACCGTGTAGCCTCCGGGGATCACGAGCGAGGCAGAGCCGAGTCCCCCCTTCAGGTTGGCCGTCAAAGCCCCGACGCCGGCACCGGCCGTGCCGAGCGCGAAGTCCCGCCCGGCTGCGGCCAGGGCCTGCCGCCCCAGATTCCTGTAGGGGTTCTCGTCCCAGTCCTTTTCGCCCTCGTTGAGCAGGTCGAAGATGATGGCACCCGGTACGATCGGCACCGTGGCCTTCTCCACACGGAACCCGCGCCCCATTTTCCTGAGGCCGTCGGTCACGCCCGAAGCGGCATCGAGACCGAAGGCCGATCCGCCGGAGAGCACCAGCGCGTCGATATCCTCCACCAGTTTGTCCGGCGCGAGGAGTTCGGTCTCGCGCGCCCCGGGCGAGCCGCCCATGACGTCGACCGAGGCGCGGAACGGGCGGTCCGCCACCAGCACGGTGGTGCCGGTCTTGATCCGGTGATCCTCGGCATTGCCGACGAGGAGCCCCTCGACGTCGGTGATCAGGTTGCGTGGTCCGGTTCGCATCCGGGCTCCTGTTGTGGTGTTGGTGGTCTGGCTAGGCAGCGGCAAGCTTTTCGTTGACCAGTGCCAGCGCGCGATTGACGTGCACGCCGTCCGGATCCCAGGTGCGTCGCATTTCGAGCATGTGCCGCGCCAGCGACCAGTTGCCGACCTTGAGGTGCGCATCGAGCAGCAGCTGCCCGAACAGGTCTCGCTGGGCATGGCTGCCGCCGATTTCGGTGAGGCGCGGATTGGCTATCGACAGCCAGTGCACCGAGCCGGCGTAATCCCCGCGCGCATGCGCCAGTACGCCGCGTGCCGCCGGCAGCGCCACGTCCCGCCAGACCAACCGGTCGAAGGCGGTGGAACGGGCCGCCTTGTCCTCCACGGCCCGCAGGAGGAGGTCCGCCTCGGCATACTCGGCTCGCGCCAGGCCATAGAGATACTGCAGGGTCAGGAACGGCTGGACGGTGTCGGCCGCGCGCCCCCGCATGTGCCCGGCGACATCCTGCCAGCGATCACCGACATCCAGCCCTGCGACCTCCATTCGGGCGAGCAGCGACACGGCGCCGACCTGGTCCTGGGAGTAGTCCGGCTCGATGCCCCAGACATGGTTGTCATAGGCGTCAAACACCGCCTGGTTGTCGCCCTCGCTGAGGTGAAACAGCGCCTTGTGCCACCAGTTGTGGGTGTACATGAAGGAGTTGAGGTCGACCCAGGTGCCCTGCACCTCCGACAGGAACGCGACGCCTTCCCTGACGCGGCCCTGGCCGAGCATCACGTGCGCCAGCGCATGTTGCGCCCAGGGTTCCTTGTGCCGCAGTTCGAGCGCGAGCCTCGCTTCGCGCTCGGCCGCCTCCAGCTGGTGCGACTGCTCGTGCGCAAAGGCGAGCATGCCGTGCAGATAGGCGTTGTCGCGGTTGGCCGCCTCCGCCGCCTTGCCGATCCGCAGCATGCCGGCTGCGTCGCCGCGATTGAAGCTGTGATACTGGTGCAACTTCACTGCCGCCAGGTCGCGGGGAAACCGGGCGACGATCTCGTCCCCGATCGCCTGCACCGCCGGGACGTCGTTTTCCACCCAGCGCCCGAGCTGGGCCAGCAGCATGCGCTCGCGCTCGTTAGCCGACGGCGAAGCCCGGCTCGCCGCTTCGAGGTAGCGGCGCGCCATGGTCGGTGCCGCGGCCGCCTCGAGGAACATCCAGATGAAGCCGGCATAGACGTTGGCAAGGGTGGAGTCCGGTGCCGCGTCGGCCGCCGCGACGATGTTGGCCGCCTTCTTCTCGTAGCCGAGAAAGCCCAGGACGAAATCGTCGATACCGGCAAGCGCCGCCGCATCGGCGACACTCACTTCATTGCCGAGGGCATCCTGTACCATGCTGGCCCGCGCACCTTGTCCACCTGGTCAAATATAGTCCCGGCCCCGGCGCTGTCCACGCGACACGCTGACCTTTCGGACCGGGCCGCAACGGGTTGCGAGAGGAATCCGGGACAAAACCGATCCCGCCATCATGATGAACACGTAACCTATTGTAATATATCTGACTTTCGGCAGAGCTGCCATGATTTGGTCACCTTGCTGAACGGACTTGTCCCCGTCTAGATGACCCTGCCCCCGTCCACCTCAAGGGCTACCCCCGTGATCATGCTCGCTTCGTCCGAGCACAGGAAGCAGGCCGCATTGCCCATGTCCTGGGGAGTCGAGAAGCGCCCCAGCGGGATCGTCGACAGGAACTTCGCGCGGATTTCCGGCGTATCCTCTCCCATGAAGGTCTTGAGCAGCGGCGTCTCGCCGGCCACCGGGTTGATCGCGTTGACGCGCACGCCAAGCGGCGCCAGTTCGATCGCCATCGACTTGGTCGCCGTCACCATCCAGCCCTTGGAGGCATTGTACCAGCTGAGCCGGGGCCGCGGGCTCACCGCCGCCGTCGACGCCACGTTGAGGATCGCCCCGGTCCTGCGTGCCTTGAAATGCGGCACAAGGTGCCGGGCCGTCAGGAACACCGATTTCATGTTCACGTTGAACACCCGGTCGAAGTCCGCCTCGGAAATCTCGTCCAGGGCCGCCGGCAGGTGCGACACGCCGGCATTGTTGACGAGGATGTCGACCTTGCCGAAGGCCATCAGGGCGGCCGCCGCCAGCTGATTGACGCTCGCATCCTTGCTCACGTCGACGTGCCCGGCCTTCTGGCCCAGTTCCCGGGCCAGCGCCTCGGCCCCCTCGATGTTGATGTCCGCGATCAGCACCCGCGCGCCTTCGGCCGCGAACTTGCGCGCGATGCCGGCGCCGAATCCCGATGCACCGCCGGTGACGATGGCGACCTTGCCGTCCAGTCTCATTCCGCTCGATCCTTCCTTTCGCCCGGCGCCGAAGTGCGCGGGGCGGGTAGCTCTACTCACCCGTGCCAGGCCGCGACGGTCTTCAGTACCGAGAAGCCGTACAGCGCCTCGAAGCCCTTTTCCCGGCCGTGCCCGGACTTGCCAACCCCGCCGAACGGCAGCTCCACGCCTCCGCCGGCGCCATAGTTATTGAGGAAGACCTGCCCGGTCCGGATCGCCTTGGCCATACGCATCTGACGCCCGCCGTCGCGCGTCCAGACGCCCGCAACCAGCCCGTAGTCGGTGCCGTTGGCGATCGCCACAGCCTCGGCCTCGTCGTCGAACGGGATCAGCACCTGCACCGGCCCGAAGATCTCGTCCTGCGCCAACCGGTCACCGGGCCGCACATGGGCCACCAGCGTCGGCGCGAGGTAGTGCCCGCCAAGCGGCGCATCGCCGACGATCACCCCCTGCCCCACCACCTCGCCGGCGCCGAGATCGCCGAGGAACCCGCCGACGATCTCCTTCTGCCGCTCGGACACCAGAGGCCCGAGCTCGAGGTCGGCGACGGCCGGCCCTACCCTCAGCCCGTTGTAGCGCGCGGCCATCCGCTGCAGCAGTTCGTCGTGTATCGAGCGGTGGACCAGGATGCGGGAGCTTGCCGAGCAGGTCTGCCCGGCATTCTGGATGCCGGCATTGACGAGGAACGGCAGTGCCCGCTCGAGGTCGGCATCCTCGAACACCAGCTGGGGCGACTTGCCGCCCAGTTCCAGCGTCACCGGCACGACGTTCTCTGCCGCGGCATGCTGGACGAGCCGGCCCACCCCTACTGAGCCGGTGAACGATATGTGGTTGACCCCCGGGTGCGCCGTCAGCGCCGCACCAGCCTCCTCGCCGAGCCCCGGAACGACGTTCAGCGCCCCCGCCGGCAGTCCGGCCTCCTCGGCGATCCTGGCGAAGGCGATGGCGGTGAGGCAGGCTTCCTCGGCCGGTTTCAGCACCGCCGCATTGCCCATGGCGAGCGCCCCGGTCACCGAGCGTCCGATGATCTGCATCGGGTAGTTCCACGGGATGATATGGGCCGTGACGCCATGCGGCTCGCGCAAGGTGTAGACAGTGTAGCCGTCGAGATAGGGGATGGTCTCGCCCATGATCTTGTCGCAGGCGCCGCCGTAGAACTCGAGGTAGCGCGCGAGCGCCAGCGCGTCGACCCGCGCCTGCTTGAGCGGCTTGCCGACATCCATGGCCTCGATGCGGGCCAGATCGTCGACCCGTTCGAGGACCTTCTGCCCGATCCGGGTCAGGATGCGACCACGCTCGGCTGCCGGCGTCCTTCCCCAGCTTCCCGTGAGAGCGGCCCTGGCGGCCGCGACCGCCGCGTCGATATCAGCCGACGTCCCCCGCGGGATGGTCCCGATGGTGGCCCCGGTCGAGGGGTTCTCGATCGGCAGGTAGCCGCCGCCCAGCGGCGCCACCCAGTGCCCGCCGATGAAGCACTTGGTCGGATCGAAAAACAGGTTGAGTTCGCTCATGCTCGTCACTCGTCACAGGGAGAAGGCGAGACAGTCGTCACGCCATCGCCGTTTCGTCTTCAGCGGCCGGCGCTTTCCCGCGCCGCCAGCGCCGCCTCAAGGTTCGGCGTCGCCGCCAGGAGTTCCTGTGTATAGGGGTGTTGGGGATTGCGGAACACCGCCTCGGTCTCGCCGCTCTCGACGATCTCGCCACGCCGCATGACCAGCACCCGGTCGGTGATCGAGCGCACCACCGCCAGATCGTGCGAGATGAAGAGATAGCTCAGCTGCAGCCTGTCCGACAGGTCGGCAAGCAGGTCGAGAATCTGTGCCCGGATCGAAACGTCCAGCGCCGAGACCGCCTCGTCGAGGATGATCAGCCGGGGCTCGATGATCAGTGCCCGGGCGATGGCGATGCGCTGCCGCTGTCCGCCCGAGAACTCGTGGATGTACTTGTGCGCATCCGATGCCGCCAGCCCGACTTCGTCGAGCGCGCGCGCCACCCGCCTGTCGCGGTCCGCCCCGGTCGGCGCCGCACGGCCCATCAGGTGGAACGGCTCGCCGACCAGGCGATCGACCCGGTGCCTGGGGTTGAAGCTGCCATAGGGATCCTGGAACACCACCTGGAGCTTGCGGCGCGTCGCCGCCGTCGCCCCACGACGCGGATCGATCATCTCCCCGTCGATGCTGATCGCCCCGCCCTCGATCGGCTCGAGCGCCATGATGGCCCGCGCCAGCGTCGATTTCCCGCAGCCCGATTCCCCCACCAGCCCGACATTCTCGCCCCGCTCGATCCTGAGGCTGACCCCGTTCACCGCCCGCAGCACCTCGCGCGGCACGAACAGCGAGCGACGCGGCAGAGGATACTCCCGCACCACCTTGTCGACCGACAGCACCGGGGTTCCACCCGATGCCCCGGGAGGCACCCGGGGCGGCACATGCGAAGAGGCCTCGAACAGCGCCTTCGAGTAGGGATGGCGGAGGTTGCGGAACAGGGCCACGGTCGGCCCCGACTCGACCACCTCGCCCTGCCGCATGATGGCGACCTTGTCGGCGAGCCCGGCGACCACCCCGAGGTCGTGCGTGATGAAGATCATCCCCATCCCGTCCTCGTCGACCAGCTTGTTGAGCAGCCTGAGGATCTGCGCCTGCGTGGTGACGTCGAGGGCGGTGGTCGGCTCGTCCGCGATCAGCAGCCTGGGTCGCATGGCGATGGCCATGGCGATCACGACGCGCTGGCGCTGTCCTCCGCTCAGCTCGTGCGGATAGCGATCCAGCGGAAACCGCTCGACCGGCAACTCGACGCGCTCCATCGTCTCTCGCGCCACGATAATCGCGTCGTGCCGGTTCATCCCGCCGTGCACGCGGGCCGTCTCCGCGATCTGCTCGCCGATGGTCTTGACCGGATTGAGAGCCGTCATCGGCTCCTGGAACACCATGCCGATGCGGTCGCCCCGGATCTTGCGCATCTGCGCATCGGGCAGGCCAAGCATTTCGCGCCCCTCGAAGACGATCGAGCCTCGCGTCTCGGCGCCGGTCGGCAGCAACTGCATGATCGAGAGCGCCGTCATCGATTTGCCGGACCCCGACTCCCCGATCACGCCGAGGATCTCACCGGCATCAACCGCCAGGTCGACATCCTTGAGGATGCCCGTCGGGCCGATCCGCAGCGAAAGATCGCGAACCTCCAGCAAGGCCATCAGCGGCTCCGCCTCAGCCGGGGATCGAAGACGTCCCGCAGCCCGTCGCCCAAGAGGTTCACGCCCAGCACCATGAGGACGATGGTGATACCCGGAACCAGTGCGACATGCGGCGCCAGCGAGATCATGGTCTGGCTGTCGGCCAGCATCTTGCCCCAGCTCGGGGTCGGCGGCTGCACGCCGAGCCCCACATAGGCGAGAGCAGCCTCGGCCAGGATGCCGAGCGCGAACTGGATGGTCGCCTGCACCACCAGCGTGTTGAGGATATTGGGCAGGATATGCTCGAGCGAGATGCGCGCCGCGCCCTTGCCCGCCACGCGCGCCGCCATGATGAATTCGCGCTGCCACAGGCTCAGCGCCCCCGCCCGCGCCAGCCGCGCGAAGACCGGCATGTTGTAGAGGCCCACCGCGATAATGGCGTTGATCGCCCCCGGCCCGAACACCGCCGTGATCAGGATGGCGATCAGCAGGGCCGGAAAGGCGAAGACCAGATCGTTGGAGCGCATCAGCACATCGTCGAGCAGCGTGCCCCGTTTCGCGGCGGCCAGCAGCCCGACCGGCACTCCGACCAGCATGGCGATGCTGACCGCGACGAACGCCACCGCGATCGAGGTGCGCGCCCCGACCATGATCATCGAGAAGATGTCGCGCCCGAAATGGTCGGTCCCCAGCCAGTGCTCCAGCGTCGGCGGCTTGAGCTTGTTGGGGATGTTCTGCAGCGTCACCTCGAACGGCGTCCAGACGAAGGACAGGAGCGCCAAGGCGACGAAGACCGCCGTGATGGCGGCGCCGATGAGGAAGTTCGGCGAGCGCGACGCTGCCCGCCACAGGCTGTCCGATGCGCGAGGGCCGGCGATCGCGCTCATCGCGTTGCCCTGCGCAGGCGCGGATCGACCAGCGCATAGGTCACGTCGACGAGGAAGGTGACGAGGATCACCGCAAACACCAGCAGCATGACCACCGACTTCACCACAATCAGGTCGCGCGAGGTGATGCCCTGGAACACCAGCCGGCCGAGCCCCGGCAGGAAGAAGACGTTCTCGATGATGATGGCACCGGCGAGCAGGAAGCTGAACTGCAGCCCGATGATCGTCAGCACCGGGATCAGGGCGTTGCGCAGGGCGTGCCGCCACAGGGTCTGCCAGCGGCTGAGGCCCTTGGCGCGGGCCGACCGGATGTAGTCCTCGCCGAGCGTGTCGAGCAGCGACGACCGCATGACCCGCGCCAGGATCGAGGCCTGCGGCAGCGCCAGCGCGATGGCCGGCAGGGTCAGCGACTTCATCGCCATCAGCGGATCCTGCCAGCCCGCGAAGCCGCCGGCGTTGAACCAGCGCAGCGTGATCGAGAACAGCAGCACCAGCAGCATGGCAAACCAGAAGTTCGGCACCGCCACCCCGAGCTGGGTCGCGCCCATGATGCCGACGTCCATGGCCGAGTTCCGCCGCACGGCAGCGAGGATGCCGACCGGAAAGGCGATCAGCGTCGACAGGGCCAGGGCATAGAGCGCCAGCGGCAGGCTGATCCAGATGCGATCCGCAATCAGCTGCGCCACCGGAACCTTGTAGGTGTAGCTGATGCCGAAGTCGCCCCGCAGCAGTCCCAGCACCCAGGTGACATAACGTTCGAGGGGCGGTCCGTTCAGTCCGAGCGCCTGGCGCAGCGTCTCGGCCGCTTCGGGCGTTGCGTTGAGGCCCAGCATGAACTGCGCCGGATCGCCCGGCACCACCTCGATGACGACGAAGATCACGATGCTGGCAGCCACGAGGCTGAGCACCAGCGAGACCAGACGGCCGAGCAGGAACGAGGACATCAGCTCCAGTCACCGGCGCGACGCCGCGGGCCGGTGCCCGGGCCGAGGCGGTCGCAGGGGGGACGAATGGACAAATCGGGAGGCGGGGCGGGCACGGGGCCCGCCCCCTTCACGATCACGGTTCCCAGGAGACCCCGGTGAGGTCGGTTGCCTGGGTCGGGGCGTTTTCCCACATGCCCTTGAGCTTGGCGTTCTCGACGCCGACCTTGGCCAGTTCGAACAGGAACCCGACGGCGTAGTTGTCGGCAAGGTTCTGCTGGGCGGCCTTCAGCAGCTCCGACCGCTTGGCCGGGTCAGAGGTCACCGCCAGGTCGGCGATGATCTGGTTGAAGGCGGCGTTGTTGTACTGGAAGTAGTAGCCTTCGCGGGCAAAGATCCCGATATCGTTCGGCTCGGTGTGCGAGACGATCGTCAGGTCGTAGTTCTTGTCGGTGAACACCTCACCCAGCCACTGCGCCCATTCGACGTTGGTGGTCTCGGTCTTGATGCCGACCGCAGCCAGCTGGTTGGCGATGATCTCGCCGCCGCGGCGGGCATAGCCCTCGACCGGCGGCAGCTTCAGCGACAGCGTCAGGTCGGTGATGCCGGCCTCGGCGAGCAGCGCCTTGGACTTTTCGGGATCGTAGTTCGACTGCGCCGTCAGATCGACATAGTCCGGGCTGGCCGGCGACATGAAGGTGCCGATCGGCGTGCCGTAGCCGAACATCGCCCCGTCGATGATCGCCTGGCGGTCGATGGCATGGGCAATGGCCTGGCGCACCTTGACGTTGTCCAGCGGCGGCTTGGCATTGTTGATCGACAGCACGGTCTCGCCCTGCGTGGCACCCACCACGACGCGGAAGCGCGGATCGTTCTGGAACTGGGCCACCGTCTCGGGCGCCGGGAAGTTCGGGAAGCTGTCGACGTCGCCGGCCTGCAGCGCCGCGAAGGCGGCGGTGGGATCGGCGATGAACCGGAAGGTCGCGGCGTCGAGCGCCACCGGCGTGCCCCAGTAGGCGCCGTTCTTCTCGAGCGTGACGTGGTCGCCTTCCACCCGGTCCTTGAACACGAACGGCCCGGTGCCGATCGGGTTCACCTTGTTGTTGTCGGCGCTCTCGGGCGCCACCATCACCGCGTCGCCCCAGGCGAGGTTGTAGATCAGGTTGCCGTCCGGCTGCTTGAGCGTCAGCTTGACGGTGGCCGGATCAACCACCTCCACCGATGCGATCGAGGCGTAGAGCGCCTTCTGGGCGTTCAGCGAGCCCTCGGCATTGATGCGATCGAGCGAGAACTTGACGTCGTCGGCGTTGAAGTCGGTCCCGTCGTGGAACTTGGCCCCCTCGACGAGGTGGAACGTATAGGTCAGCCCATCCTCGGAAATGTCCCAGGTCTTGGCCAGCGCCGGAATGATCGAGCCGTCGGCGGCAAACCGGGTCAGGCCTTCGAAGACGTTGGCATAGACCACTTCATCGACGGCAGCGGCCGCCTCGGCCGTCGGGTCGAGGCTGGGCGGCTCCAGCACAAGGCCGATCTTGACGTCGGTCCGCGCCTGCGCGAATGCCGGAGTCAACGCTGTGGTCATTGCCAATGCGCCGGCAAGTGCCAGCACGACCAATGATTTGCGCATGGTGTTCCCTTCTGTTGCAGGCCGATCCCTGTCGCGGCCTTGAGCTGATCCTAGGACTCTTCGTCCGTCTCGTGAACCGGTTGCGAAGCGTCGTTTTCACGCGGGGGTACGCCACCGGGGGAAAGTCGTTCTACTCGTTGCGCCCGAGCAGGTCGTCGAGCGTCAGGGCCATGACCTTGGCCGAGTCCAGCATGTCGTCGACGCCGACCCACTCGTCGGGCTGGTGGGCCAGATCGAGGATCCCCGGGCCGTAGGCGATGCAGTTCTTCAGCCGGCCGATGCGATCGATGTGCTTCTGGTCGTAGGTGCCCGGCGACACCACATATTCCGGAGAGACGCCGATGACCGCACCGATGGCGCGGGCGACGGAACGCACCACCGGCGCATCCTTCTCGGTCATGGTCGGCGAGATCGTCCACAGATCGCGGATCTCGTAGCTGAACCCCGCTCGCTCGGCCTTCAGCCGCTCGAGCAGGTCGATCACCTCCTGCCGCACCGCGGCGGGACTCTCCTCGATCAGGTAGCGGCGGTCGATGACGATCCGGGCGGAATGCGCCACCACCGGGGCCGGAAAGCCGGTATAGCCCCCCTCGGGCTCGGCCTGCCCGCCATGGATCGAGTTGATGTTCATGGTCGATTGCCGCGCGCCGGGCGGCACCACCGGCATGGCCGTGTGCTTGAGGCTCAGGGCCGGGTAGAGCACGTCCTCGAAGGCACGTAGCACCGCCGCCATGTGCCGGATGGCGCTGTCGCCGAGGAACGGCATCGAACCATGCGCGATCCGGCCGAAGGTCTCGATCTCGGCCCACCACACGCCGCGGTGCCCCAGGCAGATCCGGTCCTTGTTCAGTGGTTCGGGGATGATGACGTGCTGCACCCGCTCGGGCGAGAAGTAGCCCTTCTCCGCCAGGTAGGCGACGCCGCCGTAGCCGCCGGTTTCCTCGTCCGCGGTCCCAGAAATCTCGATGGCGCCGCGATAGTCCGGCACGACCGCAGCGAAGGCCTCCGCCGCGATGATCGAGGCGGCGAGGCCGCCCTTCATGTCGCAGGTGCCGCGCCCGTAGATGCGCCCGTCCCTCAGTTCGGCCCCGAACGGATCGACCGTCCAGCCGCGACCGACCTCGACCACGTCATGGTGCGAGTTGAAGTGCACGGTGTCACCCGGCATCGCCCCCTCTCTGCGGGCGACGACGTTCCAGCGCGGAAACTTCTCGATATCCCCCACAGCGCCCTCAGCGCGAATGATCTCAATCGCGTAGCCCGACTTCCTCAACCGGTTCGCGAGGTAGTCGCAGATCTCGCGGTAGTTGTCGCCGGGCGGGTTGACGGTAGGAATGCGGATCAGATCCTGCGTCAGCGCGACGAGATCGTCGCGGCGGGCGTCGATTGCGGCCGCCAGACGCTGCGCGGTCATCAAGGAGGGAGCGGTGGTCATGGCGCGGCAGACTGTTGTCCGCCGCGCGTCGTGTCAATGCGACAGTCGGCGGATCAGTTCGGTCCGTCGCCGATGGCGAGGATATTGCCCTCGGAATCGCGAAACCACGCCACATGCACCGCGCCGAGCGAGGCAATGCCATCCACTGTCTTCAGCCCCGGAAAGTCATACTCCTCGAACACCACGCCGCGACTCCGCAGGGTACGGACGTCGTCGTCGATATCCTCGGAGGAGAACACCATCAGCGTGTTGGGCGACTGTCCGGCGACCCCTGTCGGATAGAGCTGGAAGCCGGTGCCTCCGCCCAGCGCGTAGCGGATTCCGGTTGCCTCCTCGGAACTCGGCGAAAGACCGAGCTTGTCCTTGTACCAGGCCTTGGCGCGCTCAATGTCGCTTGCCGGAATAGTCGGGTAGGCACGGCGGTTCTGAAGCATGGCTTCCTCCCTTGCATGCACCACCGGGGCAGACTACGCCTCCCGGACACAATTGCCAAACCGGACCTCGATCAATGGCCTCGCGTCCCCGCACCGCCGACCTGCTCTACGTGATGGCGCTGGATCACGAGTACGGCCCCCAGCTGCGCAGCCGCATTTCGCCGCTGATGACCGGGGTCGGGCCGGTCGAGGCCGCCGTGACGGTGACGCTGGCGCTCGAGCGGCTGCGCATGCAGGGCAAGCTGCCGCACTATGTCGTCTCGCTGGGCTCGGCCGGCTCCGCTCGGCTCGAGCAGGCCGGCGTGTACCAGGCGCGCTCGGTCAGCTATCGCGACATGGATGCCTCACCGCTGGGGTTCGAACCCGGGGTCACACCCTTCCTCGGGCTGGCGGCCACCCTGCCCCTGGCTCCCCTGGTGCCCGGCCTCAGGACCGCCTCGCTCTCCACCGGAGCGAACATCGTCTCGGGGGACGCGTACGCCGGCATCTCCGCCGACATGGTCGACATGGAAACCTACGCGGTGCTGCGGGCGTGCCAGCGCTTCGATGTCCCGCTGATCGCCATCCGGGGGATTTCGGACGGCGATCGCGAACTGGCCCGGCTGGAGGACTGGACACAGTACCTGCACGTCATCGACGAAAAACTCGCCCACGCCGTCGACGTGCTCGAATCCGCCGCCGCCAGTTTCCTTCTGGGTTGACGGTCAGGACCTGCGCCGGCTGCGCCGCCAGTTCGTCCACTTGCGCTGCGCCCACAATGTCAGCCGGTTCAGCGGCCCCTGCAGGAACGGCAGGTCCAGGGCCAGCAGGAACAGGCCCAGGGGCAGCATCCAGATACCCAGCACCGGCAGGAAGCTGAACACGCCGCCGAAGATCAGCACGATGCCGAGAGGAATCCGTACCCAGCGCGAGGAGGGCTGACGAACCCAGGTCAGGAACCCGGTCGAGGCCGGAACGGCACGCCCAATCCGATCGAACTGGCGGTGAAGTCGGGCGTTTTCCTTGGACATGCTCTCCTCGCGCGAACCGGAGACCCTGATGTGGTGGCGAGGCACCGGTCCCGCAAGACGGCCCGGGGCGAGTTCCCCGTTCATCACGCAGAGTCCATTTGTTGCGGCAGACGAACCGGTCTAGACTAGTGCTCCTAGTGGACGCAGGTGCGGTTTCCGCCCGGCGACTTGGCCCCGCGGGAATTCGCGTGCCTCGAATGGCTTGGTCGGGGAGGTTCTCGAATGGCAGGTGGCTTTCATGTCCTCACCGCCGCCGGCGACCGGCTGGATATCCCGCAGGTTCGGCGCCTCCGCTTCGCCGATCTCGGCTTCGCTCTCGCCCGCGGATGGCAGGATTTCTGGCGTCGTCCCTCGCACCTCGCCTTTCTCGGGCTGATCTACCCTCTCGTCGGCGCGGCTCTCGCCGTCTGGAGTTCGGGCACCAATTCCTGGCCCCTCATCTTCCCCCTGGTCTCCGGCTTTGCCCTTGTCGGCCCGTTTCTCGCCTTGCCGATCTACGAGATGAGCCGGCGTCGGGAAAGCGAGCCCGAAATCGGCTGGATGGCGACGCTGGCCGTCTTCCGCAGCCCCGCCTTCGCCTCCGTCGCGGCCGTCGGCGTCATGATGCTGGTGCTGTTCACCCTGTGGCTGATGACCGCGCAATACCTCTACGAGGGCCTGTTCGGTCCCGGATCGCCGCCGTCGCTCGCCGCTTTCCTCGAGGAGGTGTTCGACACACCCGAGGGCGCCGGCCTGATCCTGTGGGGCAATCTCCTCGGCTTCGGCTTTGCCGTTACGGTGCTTGCCACCTCGATCGTCTCCGTCCCGCTGCTGCTGGATCGCGACGTGGGCGCGGCCATCGCCGTGCTGACGTCGATGCGGGTGGTCCTGCACAGTCCGCTGGTCGCGGCCGCCTGGGGGCTGATCGTCGCCGCCCTGCTGGTCGTCGGCTCGCTCCCGATGCTGGTCGGCCTGTGCATCGTGGTGCCGATCCTCGGTCACGCGACCTGGCACCTCTACCGGCGCGCCGTGCTGCCTCCCGAAGTTCGTTAACACCTCGTCAACGAACTCGGAGCAATCTGGCGGCGCTTAAGTAGAGGGCAGGACAAGCCACCGGCCGTGGCCCTGCCCTCGCCCATTTGGGACGGCCTGCGGGGTTCGCGGCGCGCATCGTGGCCGGAGCCGGTCATCCAGCCGCGCACAAGGCGGGCCTGTGCGAAGACAGGGACGGCGCGAGCCGCCGACGCAGGCGCAAACCAGCCCTTAACCGGAACCGGTTCATCTTCCGGGTATCGGACCCGTGTGGTCCGCATCCTCTTGTGTACTGCGTTCCGGAGTTCCACGTGCTCGCCCGAAAAGGACTGCTGCTGGCGGTGCCGCTGCTCGCTTCCCTTCTGGCGGGGTGCGGGACGCTGTCGCCTTTCGCGCACCTGTCGTCGCGCGACTGTCTCGCCCGCGCCATGTACTTCGAGTCCAGCCGCTCAAGCGACGAAGGCATGCTGGCGGTGGGCACGGTGGTGATGAACCGCGTGGCGGACAAGGCCTACCCCAAGACCGTCTGCGGCGTCGTCGGCCAGAAGAACCAGTTCGCGCCCGGTGTCCTCGTCAAGCCGATGAAGGAGAAGGCGTCCAGGGAACGCGCCTACCGCGTCGCGGACCGGGTGCTCTCGGGCGCGCGTCACGCCACCCTCAGCCGCGACGTCAAGCACTTCCACACCGCCGGCTACAGCTTCCCCTACGACAACATGTACTATGTGCTGGAAGCGGGCGGTAACAGCTTCTACGAGAAGCGCAAGGCCGGCACCTTCACCAACGACCCGTTCTCGATGCTGGCCTACTGGTAGCGCATCGCCGCCTGGGGCATTTCGGCCGGAAGACCGCTGACATTCCCGGCAGCGCTAGAAGGTGATCCCGAACAGGTTGCCGATCACGAACAGCGTGGCGAACACCATCGCCCACAGCACGCCCCAGACGATCACCACGGCGACGATGCCGGTCAGAAGCCCGATCAGCATCCACAGGCCGTCCCGCGCCAGCAGCCCCAGCGACATGATGCTGACCGCCAGCGCCGGCAGCATGTTCCCCAGCGGAATGGGCAGGAACAGGATGATCGACTCGACGAGGCAGGCGAAGCCCAGCAGGTAGACGAAGGGCGGCCCGCCGACGAAGCCCAGCCGCGGCCGCATGATGCTTTCGGCCCGCAGCAGCCATGGCGTGACGGCGGTGACGATCTTGCCGAACTCGCGCCGGGTCAGCGAACGGTCGGTGATCAGGCGCGGCAGCCAGGGCTTGAGACCGAGCATCAGCTGCGCGGTGAGGAAGAGCAGCGGCGCCCCGAATATGGTCGAGACGCCCGGCGGCAGCGGCAACGCCACGGGGACCGCGAAGATGAAGATCATCGCCCCAAGAGCCCGGTGGTTCATGGCCGCGAGCAGGTCGCCGATGGAAATCCGATCGTCCTCGCCGCCGGTGGCGAGCTCTGTCAGGAGCGTCGAGAGCCGGAAATCCGGGCTCTCGCGCTGTTCGGCCATGGTCTCGTCAAGCTGGGGATCTGCCATCGCGGACAATACTGCCAATCGATTCCCCGTTTGGGCAACCCATCACGTTCCCGTCAGAAGTCGCCACCCATGTCGAAACCGCCGTCGCCGCCGAAATCGTCGCCGCCCATGTCGCCGCTGCCCTGGTCATCGCCGCCCTGGTCGTCCTGCCCACCCGTGTCCTGACCGTTGTCGGCAGGGGCCTCGGCCGCGTGCGCTCCGCCGGCGCCGAACAGCGAGCCGATCGCGCTGCCGAGCAGCACGCCGCCGGCCACGCCAAGCGCCGTCTGCATCGCCCCCGCCAGGAAGCCGCCACCCCCGCCGCGCTGGTACCGCGGTTCGGCGCCATCGTCGGCACGGTCCCAGGGGCTGCGGTTGCGCGGGGCCCGTCGCTCCTCGCGCTCCGCCTCGAGATCCTTGATCTTCTGCTCGGCCGCCTCGAGCGCCTGCTGCTGCACGACGATGGTCTGCGCCATGTAGTAGGCCGCATGCGGCTGCCGCTGCATCTCGCTCCGGATCAGGGCCTCGGCCTCGCCGTCGCGGGCCGGCGCCCGCCTCTCGGCCTCAGCCAGCCGGTCGAACAGGGTTTCGATGGCGCGGCGATCTTCCGGGGTCAGCATCTGGGGTCTCCATGTTGTCGAACCAGTGCGAGGGAGATGGTACCCCCCGGGCCCCGCGACAATGGTCGACGGAGCCAAAATCGGACATGCCTCCGCCGCCCCGACAACCCGCTTGACTTGACCTCGCCCGGGATCATGCTTCCCGGACGGCACTTGCGGAGCACCCATCATGTCGGACGACACGCCCCCGGATGACAGCAAGCTCACGCGCACGAAGTCGCGCTGGGCCGAACTGGGAAAGTTCCTGACCGGTCGCCTGTCACGCCCGGAGGACGACCGGCTGCCGCCCGGACAGCACCTGGTGCGGAACTGGCCGGTTCTCGACCTGGGCCAGACCCCGAACGTGCCCAAGCAGGTCTGGCGCCTCGACATCGCGGGACTCGTCGCCGCGCCGCAGACCTGGAGCTTCGAGGCATTGATGCAGCAGCCGCAGGTCAGCCTGCTGTCCGACATCCACTGCGTCACCAGCTGGTCGCGCTACGACAACCACTGGGACGGCGTCTCGACCCACCAGGTGATGGACGCCGTGCAGGTGAGGCCCGAGGCCCGTTTCGTGCACTTCACCTCCAACGACGGCTACACGACCAACATGGCGATCGAGGACTTCGCTTCGCCGCAGGCGCTCCTCGCCCACAGCTGGGAAGGCGAGCCCCTGACGCTGGAACACGGCGGACCGGTTCGACTGGTGGTTCCGCACCTGTATTTCTGGAAGAGCCCCAAGTGGTTGCGGCGCATCGAGTTTGCCGAACGCGACCACCTCGGCTTCTGGGAAGTGCGCGGCTACCACAACCACGCCGACCCCTGGAAGGAAGAGCGCTACAGCTGAGGGGAGAGCAGTTCGACCAGGCTCTCGACGCGATCGCGCTGCCGGTCGATCCCGGTGGTGCGCACGATCCGCACGCGCGCATCGGCGAGGTCGAGTTCGACGGCCAGCCGGCCGAGGCGCGGCCCGCTGCCGTTCGGCGGTCCCAGCACCGCCTGCAGCCGCTTCAGCGATACGGGTCGGGACCTGCC
>JAYRZA010000042.1:0-38072 GCA_041916695.1 Devosia sp.
AACTGCATGCCTCCTGGAACGGCCGCGAAACCAGCATGGGCATGGTCTCGCGCAACGGCACGTTCATCCTTGCCGCCGTCATCCGCGATGCCTGCTACCTGATGGGGGCCCGGACCGTCGGCCGCTGCCGGCTGCTGATGATCCCGGCAGAGGACGTCAGGGCCGCCTTCGAACTCGACGACGCCTTCGCCCGCGCCATCGTGGTGGACCTCGCCGGCTGCTACCGCGGCGTCATCAAGAGCCAGAAGGACCTCAAGCTGCGCACCGGCGTCGAACGGCTCGCCGCCTACCTGCTGCGGCTCGCCGCCGAGCAGGGCGAAGTGGCGGAGGTGAGCCTGCCCTATGACAAGCGCACCCTTGCCTCGCTGCTCGGCATGACCCCCGAGAACCTGTCGCGTGCGTTCGCGACGCTCAAGCCCTACGGGGTCGCCGTCAACGGGGCAAGCATCGCGATCAGCGATCGCGAGGACCTGGGACGGCTGGCGAAGCTGAGCCCGCTGATCGACTCGCCGGGAGTGTAGCAGCGGCGGCCTGCGACGGGCGCCTCAGGCTTCGGCGTGGCCGCGGAACAGGGTGCGGTAGTCGCTCGGGGTCAGGCCGACATATTTCTTGAACACCCGCGAGAAGTACTGCGAGGAATTGAAGCCGCTCTCGATGCCGATCGCGGTGATCGAGTCCGAGGTGCGGATCAGCCGCTCGCAGCAGCGCTTGATGCGCAGGCGCTGGCGATAATCGTTGGGCGCCATGCCGATCTCGTGGGTGAACAGGCTGTAGAGCCGGCTCTTGCCGTAGCCGAGACGGCGCGCGACGTCCTCGATGTTCTCGTCGCGGTCGGCGTCGTCGTCGGCACTGTCGCGCAGCATGGCGGCGGCGCGGCGCACGAGGCGGCTCTGCTCGCCGGAGGTACGACCGGACTCGCAAGCCTCCCACAGCGAGGTCACCAGCGCATAGACCCGCGAGCGCACCTCGGCCATGATCGGCGCCGACCCGATCAGCAGCCGCTCGTCGGTGAGCCGGTTGCACAGTTCGCCGAGCATGCGATGGCTGCCTTCGGGCAGATCGACCGGACGCTCGTGGCTCTCGGCCAGCCGGAACAGTGCGTCGACCTCGCTGCCGAGGAACAGCCTGGCCTTCTCGACCGCCTCCGCCACCGGCTTGAACACCAGCCAGAGCAGCCGGCACGGCGTGTAGACGCCATTGGCGATGCGATGGCGGCGGCCGGCGGGAATGATCAGCGCCTGGCTGCCTGTCGTCATCGAGAAATGATCGTCGGGCAGGTCCCAGCACGCCTCGCCGGACTGCAGGAAGACGATCTCGATGCCGCCATGCTCCTCCCAGGAGTCGGAGGTCGGCACCGCGTTGCGGAACTGGTAGTAGCCGAAGTAGGCAATCTCCGGCACGCCGAAATCGGCCCCGGCGAATGTCGGCTGCTGCCCGAGCAGATGCGACCCGATCATCGACTCCCCGCCACCTCCCGTTGCCCCCCAGCGGCATTGCCGGTCACGGCAACCCCCTAGGCTGCGAGGCTAGCAAGCTCGGGCAGCGCGCGCAAACCGAGAGCGGGTACCTCCAGATCGAGGACATCGTCGGGCTTCAGCGCGAGACCGGCGAGGCCGACGCCGGAGGCATGGCCGGTGGCGGCGACGGCTGCGCCGTTGAGCCTCGCCGAGACCCCGGTGCCATCGACGGGCAGGCCCAGATCGCGCAGCGCCATTTCGCCGCCGAGGACGACGAGCCGCGCCCGTCCCTCGCCTAGCTCGACCGTGCCATAGGCGCCGGCACCGGACCAGAAGCTGCGGAACCGGCCGGACTGCTGCACGCGCGGGGCAAAGCCGATATGGCCGGCCGCCGCGTCGAAGCTGAAGCCCGAGAGCACAATCATGGCGCCCCAGCTGGCCATCGAGCGCGCATAGTTGGAGCCGCACTCGATTTCGTTCCAGGGGTTGCGCTTGGCGCCATCGTAGCGGTCGCGCACTCCGGCGGTGACGGCGATGCCTTGGTCCACCATGCCATAGGCCATGAGGAGCTGGGCGAAGGCGTACTCCATGCCGTGCATGGTCTCCTGCGCATAGGGCACCGGCACGGCGGGCTTGACCTCGCCCTCGAGCCAGGTGGCGATGATCGTGCCGGCCTCGTCGTCGAGGCCGAAGACGCGGCAGGGATTGTAGATGTCGCCCAGCCGCGGCTTGAAGTTGTTGGCGTAGATAGTGCCGAGGCTGGTGATCAGCTTGGCGCGGTCGAGCACATCCCCCAGCCCGTAGAGGTTCGCATGCCACTGGCCGAGCGCCTGGTCGATGATGCAGCCGCCGCCGATCTGGTACTTCAGCTCCTTGTGCTCGTCGCTCCAGTAGAGCTGCTCGACGGTATCGC
This sequence comes from Devosia sp., assembly GCA_041916695.1. Lineage (GTDB taxonomy): Bacteria > Pseudomonadota > Alphaproteobacteria > Rhizobiales > Devosiaceae > Devosia_A. The sequence goes on from JAYRZA010000042.1 coordinate 2,371, forward strand.
CGAGGACGCCGAGCGATTTCTCGCCCTTGATGAAGGGCGCGAGCACGGACTTGTCGGTGATGTCCACCTGCTGGGTGTAGTGCGAGCCGTTGAACAGGTTCTGGTCCACCCAGGCCCGGCCGCGCGCATAGATGCTGCCGTAGAGCACCGCCGCCTCGGCCTCGCCGAGCGCCTCGGCCATCCGCTGCGCTGCCGCGAGGGCGCCTAGGTAAAAGCCGGTGAGCCAGGAATTGGGCCCGAACAGTTCCATGTCGAGGGTATGGTGTTGCCGGCCCCAGAGGACACCGGTCTGGTCCGGGTCCCAGCGGTCGGGATTGTCGGGGCTCCAGGCGTAGTCGATGCTCCGCCTGACCGCCGGCCACAGGCTGCGCAGCCAGGCGTCGTCGCCGCTCAGCTTCCAGTCGCGGTAGGTCTTCATGACATTGCCGAACTGGCCATCGGCACAGGGGCGCTCGGTCTCGTTGCCGGTGCCGAGCGGCAGGCTCAGCCGGAAGCTGAGGCCGCCAGCCGCATTGAGGTTGTAGCGATAGTCGGCGGTGCGCATGGAGCGCTCCAGGGCCGGGAACAGGAAGGGCAGCGCCTGCTGGTAGTTCCACACATGGGTGCAGCTGCCCTCGCACGAGCCGGCCGCCGGATGACAGCCCTCCCAGCCGTAGAAGGTGCCGTCCTCGAGCCGGACCGTGGTGGGCGACTTGAGGATCGACAGGTTGGCACCGGCCGCATCGAGCACGGCGAGCGGCAGGGTCGAGCCGTAGACCGCGTCGCGGAAGGCAAAGGTCTCGGCACGCAGCTGGGCCCAGCGCTCCAGTACCTCCTTGGCGACGGTCTCGGCGCCCGTCCACTCGGTGGCGTACCAGTTCTTCCACTGGCCGTTGGCCGGCGAGGGGTTGCGGAAGTGCCAGACCGGGGTGATCCAGTACTTGCGGAAGTTGGGGGCGTACCAGGTGAGCGCGAAGCGCACCGAGCGGGTCTCGCCCGGCTCGACCACGACATGTCCGGCAACGAGGCTCGAATCGCGGTTGCGCCCCATGCCGCCGGCAACATCGACGGTGCCGTAGTCACGGTCGGCGAAGGTTCCGGGCTGGTTGAGTTCCTTCCAGTAGACCTCGAGCGCGTCGAACCAGTGGCCGCGATAGAGATGCGTCTGACGGCTGGTCACCGGGCTGTCGGTGGCCAAGACGATCTCGGCATAGTGCGGGGCGCCGGTGTCAGGCTCGTCGGTGATCACCTTGACGCCCGTCACGCCCTTGCGGTTCACCCGCGTCGCCTTGGTGGGCGGCTGCAGGCCGTGCCCGACGACGCCGACGGCGGTGTAGGCGATCGGCGGCATCGGTGGGGTTGGTGAAGGCGATCTCGAACATCGCTGCGGGGATGCTCGAGTCACGGTCGTTGAGCGGGATGAACGGGTTGAAGGCGGTGAGGCCGACCGGGCCGGGAAACTGCTCGCTCTCGAAGCTGAGGCTGGCGACGGGGAAGCGCCCCTCGAACGTGTTCGAGCGGAAGTGCGGCATTCCGGCGAGCGAATCGCGGCGCGCGCCGAAGCCGAAATTGCGCGACGTATCGGCCGGGAAGTCACCGGTGCGATTGCCCAGGTACGGCCCGTTGAGGATGCGGGCGTCGAGCACCCTGCCATCCTGTTCGGCGCGCACGGCGAAATGGCTGAGGCCGTTGGTGATGCCCTTGGCCGGACGGTTCTGGATCTCCCAGTCGATCAGCCGGCCGGCGCCGCTCAGGCCGATCGAGCCGGTGCCGATGCCGCCCAGCGGGAACGAGATTTCGCGGGTGCTGTCGCCCTCGTAGACAAACGGTGCCGTCATCGGCATCTTGAGACATCCTCCACTACCGCCATAACGGGCGTTGCTGCGAGGCTAGCCCAGTCGCGGCGGCACCACGTTCAGAAGCCGCCACTGGAAAGAAGTGCACACCCTCATCGGCGCCGGAACAGCTCGCGCAGTGAGGGGGCGGCGATGAACACGGCGAGCAGGATCACCACGCCGTAGATGATCCGCAGCGCCCCCGCCTCGAGCCGGAAGATCGGCAGCACGCCGTTGAGCACGGTCAGCACAAGCGCCCCGGCGATGGTGCCCAAATAGGAGCCGGTGCCGCCCAGGATCGAGGCGCCGCCGATCGCCACCGCGGCGATCGAGGTGAACAGGTAGGGATCGCCCATGCCCAGATAGGCCTGCCGGCTGTAGCCGGTCAGCAGGATGCCGGCGAGGGCGGCGGTGAAGCCGCTGATCGCGTAGGTGGTGATGATGGTGCGGGTGACCGGGACGCCCGAGAGCGTCGCCACCGTGCGGTTCGAGCCGAGGGCGTAGAGGTGCCGGGCGAAGCTGGTGCGCCGCTCGACGAACACCATCGCCGCGGCAAGCGCCAGCCAGACGAGGAGCATCACCGGCACATAGGCGAGGATGCGGCCGGCGGCGACGAAGGTCAGCGCCGGCGGCGCCATCGGCGGCGGAAAGCCGCGCGTGACGATCAGCAGCAGGCCCTGCGCGATGACGTTGACCGACATGGTCATGACGATGGGCGGCACACGCAGCAGTGCGATGCCGATGCCGTTGATCACCCCGACCGCGCAGCCGAGCAGGAGGATCAGCGGGACGATCCAGACGAGCGGCCAGTTCTGCCCGTGCGCGAGGGCGGTGACGAGGATGGCGGCGCTGTTGAGCACCCAGGGCACGCTGAGATCGATGCCGCCGCCGACGATGACGACGGTCTGGCCGATGGCGACGATGCCGATGAAGGAGGCCAGCGTGACCAGCGTGGCAATGTTGGAGGGCTGGGCGAAACCCGGGGAATAGAGACTGACAAGGACGAACAGCAGCAGCGCGGCGCCATAGGCAAGGAGGATGGGGCTGGGGGATTTCGGCAGGCGCATCACCGACCGCCTCCCCTCTGCCCGCGGACCTCGGCGAGGCCGGTGAGCACAACCACGCCCATCAGGATGGCCCCCGACATCACCCACTGCCAGTAGCTCTGCAGCTTGAGCAGGAACACAACGTCGCCGATCAGCGTCAGGATGAAGGCGCCGAAGATGGTGCCGGCGAGGGTGCCGCGCCCGCCCATCAGGCTGGTGCCGCCTATGACGACGGCAGCGATGGCCGGCAGCACGTACTGGGTGCCGACGGTGGGGTGTCCGGCCCCGGTCTGGGTGCTGAAGTAGAGCCCCGCCGCCGCCGCGAAGAAACCCGACAGGCCATAGGCCCAGGCATTGGTGCCCAGCACCGGGACGCGGTTGAGATAGGCGCTGCGCTCGTTGGAGCCGGCGGCGCGGATTTCATTGTAGGTGCGGGTGCGGCTGAACCAGGCCCAGGCGAGGATCAGCACGCCGAGCAGCAGCGCCGGGATGCCGAGGCCGAAGGGCATGGCAAGGGCCAGCTCGACCCAGCCCTTGGGCACGCCGCTGCTCTCGGCCGGCAGCACGGTCAGCGCGCAGCCCTCGAGGATCGACCAGGTGGCAAGCGTGACGACGAAGGGCTGCAGCCGGCCCAGCGTGATGATGACGCCGTTGAGCACGCCGACGCCGGCCCCGAGCACCAGCACCAGGCCGATCCAGACGATCGACTCGGCGAGGCCCGGATCGCCGCGCGTGGCGCAGATGGCGGTGGTCAGGCTGAGAATGCCGCCGATCGACAGATCGATGCCGCCGCGCGTCACCACGATGGTCTCGCCGGCGGCGATCAGGATCAGCGTCATCGCGGCCGCGACCTTGATGTTGAGCTGGTCGGGAGCGAAGGTCGTCGGCCGCATGATGCCGATGGCGAGGGCGAGCAGCACCAGCACGAGCAGCGGCGGCAGCCACAGATGGCGCCGCGACAGATCAACGAGGGCGGTCATGCGGCGGCCCCCACCGAGAGCGTGGCGCTCAGGATCGCCCCCTCGGTCATCTCGGCGCCCGAGAGTGTCGCGGCAATCCGGCCGTAGCTCATCACCAGGGTGCGGTCGGCGACGTTGGCGAGTTCGGCGAGATCGGTAGAAAAGAACAGGATGGCGAAGCCCCGCGCCGCGAGATCGCGCATCAGGGCGAAGATCTCCGCCTTGGTGCCGACATCGACGCCGCGGGTGGGATCGAAGAACAGCAGGATCCGCGCCTCCGCCGCGAGCAGCTTGGCGAGCACGACCTTCTGCTGGTTGCCGCCCGAGAGCGTGCCTGCCGCCTGCTCGATCGAGCCGGCCTTGATGCTGAGGCGCTGCATGGAGTCATCGACCAGCCGGCGCTCGGCCGCGAGGTCAAGCAGCCCGCGCCGGGCGATCCGACCGAGCGCCGCGAGCACGACGTTCTCGCGAATGGACTTGCCGAGCAGCAGCCCCTGGTTGCGGCGGTCCTCGGGCAGCAGCGCCATGCCGATTTCCGGCGACAGCGCCTGTCCGGGACTGCGCGGGGTGACGTGGCGGCCCCACACCTCGATCTCGCCTTCGGACCGCTCCGCACCGATCAGCGCCATGAACAGTTCGCGCTGGCCATGACCCTGCAGACCGGCGACGCCGAGGATCTCGCCCTCGCGCAGGGTGAAGCTGGCGCCGGCCAGCAGGTGGCCGACCCTGAGTCCGCTGACGCGCAGCGCCGGCCGCTCGGTCGCGGTCGACCGGCGCTCGGGGAACAGCCGCTCGAGCCGGCGCCCCAGCATCATCGAGACGATGGCGTCGTCGCTGAGGTCCGCCGTGCGCTCGGTGGCGACGGTCTGGCCGTTGCGCAGCACGGTCAAGCGGTCGGCGACGCGGCGCACCTCGTCCATGCGGTGCGAGATGTAGAGCACCAGCTTGCCGGCGGCGGCGCGTTCGCGCGCCTTGGCGAGCAGCCAGTCGACCTCGCGCGGCAGCAGCGCCGATGTGGCCTCGTCGAGGATCAGGATGGCGGGATCGCTGGCGAGGCCCTTGACGATCTCGATGAGCTGGCGGTCGCCGATCGACAGGCCGCTCACCGGGGCATCGGGGCGGATCGGATCGAGCCCCAGCGTGTCGAACAGGGCGCGGGCCCGCGCGTTGAGGTCGCGCTGCGAGATGGTGCCGAGGAGCGAGAGACGCTCGTCGCCGAAAAACAGGTTCTGGGCGACGGTGAGATCGGGGATCAGGGAGAGTTCCTGGAACACCGGGCTGATGCCGGAGCGGCGGGCGGCCCGCGGATCGCGGGGGCGATAGGGGCGGCCCCCGAGCTTCAGTTCGCCGGCATCGGCCGACACGGCGCCGGCCAGGATCTGGATGAAGGTGGATTTGCCGGCGCCGTTCTCGCCAAGAATGGCATGCACTTCGCCACCCTCGGCGGCGAAGTGCATGGTATCGAGCGCGAGGATGCCGCCATAGCGCTTGCTGATCCCGAGAGCTTGCAGCAAAGGCACCATCCGAGCCTGGCCAATCCGAGACGCCGGCTCAGCCGCCGGTGCCGGCGGCTTCCGCCGCCGTGATGTTCACCCAGTCGGGGCTCGCCGGCAACACCAGGCCGGGCGGCAGGTCGGGGAACACGTTGACGCCGATCTCGAGCTTGCGCAGGTCGGTCCCCGGCGAGAAGTCGCCCTCGACGATGTCGGTGGTAAGCCGCGGATAGTCGCCCAGCACGGTCTTGTCGGCCGGCGGGTTGCCGTCGAGGATGTCGACCGCGAGCTTGATCGCCTCGGCGCTGAGGTAGGGCGGGTGGGTGTAGATGAAGCACTTGAGGCCGGGGTCGGTCTCGGTGGCGCAGGCCGTGGCCGAGCCGTTATAGGCGAACATCACGATGGGCACGAGCGGGCGCCCGGCATCCTTGAGCGCCTGGATGGCACCGGTGCCGTAGCCGGCGGTGAGGATGCCGTCGATCTGCGGGTTGGCCGCCAGGAGCGACGCGACGCCTGCCTGCTCGTCGCCCAGCGCATAGTTGGAGGTGTACCAGCCGACGATCTCGATGCCGGGGAACTGCGCCATAACGCGCTCGATCTCCTTATTGGAGGCCTCCGAGATGGGCGAGCCCGGCAGGCCGCGATCGACGATGATCTTGCCCTTGCCGCTCAGGACGTTGGCCAGCCAGGTCGGAATGTCGTGGTTGACGCTGTCCCAGTTGGTGTTGAGCTTGTAGGGGCAATCGGCGGTCACCACCTGGCTGAAGCTGATGACCACGATGCCTGCGGCGCAGGCTGCCTCGATGGTCGGGTTGAGCGCGTCGATGGAGGCGGCGTGCGCGATGATCGCGTCGGGCTTGGCCGCGATGATGTTGTTGAGCGAGTTGATCTGCGCCTGCGCCGAGTTCTCCACCGTCTCGATGCGCAGGTCGACGCGGCCGGCAAGCGGCGGCTTCTTGACCGCGACTTCGGCGGAGCGCTGCATCTGCTGCAGCCAATCGTTCCCGATCAGGCCGTTGCTGAGGTAGATCGTATAGGCCTTGTCCTGCGCGACGACCGGAGCGGCCATGGCGGCCGCCAGCAGGCAGCCGGCCAATATCGCCTTGGGGGCGAAGCTGAATCCCATGTGTTCCTCCCTTTGCGGGCATGTCGTGCATACCCACGCTCGGACCCTAGGGTAGTGCCCGCGCCGCTGCGTTCACATTGCGCCGCTGGAAAATAGTGCACAACGCATCAGGGCATTCCGGCCCCGGCGACGGCCACGCCGACGGCGAACAGCGCGCCGCCGGCCGTCACGAAGATGCGGTCGCGATCGCGGCCCCCGAAGGCGAGGTTGGTGACGGGCGCGGGGAAATCGACGATCTGGCCGAGCAGGGCGCCGTCGGGGGCGTAGACATCGATCTTGGCGCCGGCGCTGGCCCAGACATTGCCCTCGACGTCGACCCGCATGCCGTCGGGCACGCCGATGGTGGTGGCGAACACTTCGCCGCCACCCAGCGTGCCGTCGGCGTTCACCGTGAAGCGGCGGATGTGCGAATTGCGGCCGGGCCCATCGGTGACGGCCGAGTCGGCGACATAGAGCACGCTCTCGTCGGGCGAGAAGGCGAGCCCGTTGGGCTTGTCGAAATCCCGCGCGACGGCGGTCAGCGTACCGTCGGAGGCGAGGCGGAAGACGTAATCGGCCGGCTGGTGCCTGACGCCGCCCGGAATGTGCAGGCGGATGCCGTAATCGGGATCGGTGAACCAGACCGATCCGTCCGATTTCACCACCACGTCGTTGGGGGAGTTGAGTGGCCGGCCCTCGAAGCTGTCGGCCAGCACCGTGACGGTGCCGTCGATCTCGGTGCGGGTGACGCGGCGCGCCGAGTGCTCGCAACTGACCAGCCGTCCCTGCCGGTCGCGCGTATTGCCGTTGGTATGATTGGAGGCGGCGCGGAAGACGCTGACAATGCCATCGGCGGTGCGGCGCAGGATGCGGTTCGACGGAATGTCGCTCCACAACAGGCACTCGTGATCGGCGAACCACACCGGACCCTCGGTGAACACGCCGTGGCTGTGCAGCAGCTCCGCCCAGACCTTGCGCGGCAGCAGCGACAGGAACCGCCTGTCGTGGATGATCGGTGTGCCCAGCATGCAAAACTCCCCCGTCCGCGCACGAACCTAGGGCCAAGTCGATGTCGACGGCAATGCCCCGGTCGCGGGAAGTCCGGCGAGCGGCGGTCGCGGCGCTTCCACCTGCCGCTCACCGCCTTCGCGGGGCGGGCAGCACCGTCAGGCGGCGGGTCCGGCGGCCGGCCAGCGCGGGAACGGGTCCGGCAGGCGCTGCCAGTTCTGCGGGGTGAAGGCGCGGGCCGGCACGAGACAGGCGTCGAGTCTGGCGCGCAGTGCCGCCTCGTCCATGGGATCGGTGCCGATGAAGACGATTTCCTGCCGGCGATCGCCCCAGACCGGGTCGAGCCAGGGCGCCATCGCGGCCCGCCACTCCGGATCGTCCGGCCAGCGCTGCGGCGGCACCGCGGCCCACCACAGGCCGCGGCGGCCGGTCCGGACCAATGCCCCCGCCTGACTGATCTCGCCGACGAAATCGGGGCGGGTCGCGAGCCAGAAGAAGCCCTTGGCACGGACCACTCCGGGCCAGCTGCTGTCGACGAATTTCTGCAGCAGCGCCGGGTTGAACGGGCGGCGGGCCCGGTAGACGAACGAACGGATGCCGTATTCCTCGGTTTCCGGAACGTGGTCCCTGAAGCCGTTGAGCTCCTTGAACCACAGCGGGTTCATCTCGGCGCGCTCGAGGCTGAACAGGCCAGTGTCGAGCACCTCGTCCAGCGGAACCCGGCAGAAATCCGTCTCGATCAACCTGGCATCGGGATTGAGGGCCTTGATGACCCGGACGGCCGCCGAGCGCTGCCCGGCATCAGCCGTCGAGACCTTGTTGAGGATGACGACATCGGCGAACTCGATCTGCTCAACCAGCAGGTCGACCAGCGCCCGCTCGTCGCCGGCTCCGGCAGTCTCGCCGCGATCGCGCAGGAAGTCATGCGAAGCGTAATCCTTCAGCAGGTTGGCGGCATCGACCACCGTCACCATCGTGTCGAGCCGCGTGAGGTCGGAAAGCGAACGGCCGCTCTCGTCACGGAAGTCGAACGTCGTGGCGATGGGCAGCGGCTCGGCGATGCCGGTGCCCTCGATCAGCAGGTAGTCGTAGCGACCGCTGTCGGCCAGCTGGCGCACCTCGGTGAGGAGGTCGTCGCGCAGCGTGCAGCAGATGCAGCCGTTCGACATCTCGACCAGCTTCTCGTCGGTGCGGCTCAGGTTGGCGCCCCCGTCGCGCACGAGTTCGGCGTCGATGTTCACCTCGCTCATGTCGTTGACGATGACGGCGACGCGCCGGCCCTCGCGGTTGTTGAGGATGTGGTTGAGCAGCGTGGTCTTGCCGGCGCCCAGAAAGCCGGAGAGCACGGTGACGGGAAGCTTGGTCATGGCCGTTGATTTCCGCGAGGGTTGGCGCTGAGGGGGCGAGGCTGTTCGGCCATCAGCCCCCGGTGCTGCCGGCGTGGTCGTCGCTCTCCGCGTCGTGGGCCGCGCCGCTGCCGCCGACGGCGACGATGTTGAACGGCCTGCCTTCGATGGCGATCTCGCCCGCCTGCTCGAAGGACGCGGCATCGACCATGTGCAGCTTGCCGGCAAGCGGATCGGTGACGACGACATGGTCGCCGGCCACCGCCAGGCGCGGCCGCGGATCGCTCCAGTGGCCGTCCATCGAATAGGGCTCGGTCACGGTCAGCGACTTGACGATCTCGCCACTCAGCACGTCGAGCCGGTGCAGCTTGCCGTCCTCGGTGAAGACGTAGGCGAAGCGCGCCCGGATCGGATCGACCGCGAAGGTGACTCGGCGCGTCGGCAGTTCGACCAGCCGGAACGCATCGGCCTCGACGGGGTCGATCAGCACCACGGCACTGGCGCCATAGCTGCCGAGGAAATACTGCAGGCCACGCCCGCCGACCAGTGTCGTTGCCTTGCCCTCCGGCAGGCCGTCGGCATAGGGCAGATGCGTGATGGTCGGAACACCGCCGACCGTGTTGACGACAAGCAGTCCGGTCGCGCAGGCGAAGGCCGTGATGTTGCCCGACGAGGCCTCGCCATGCAGATCGGGGCACGATGCGACCTCCCCGAACTGCGCCCCCGAGCGGTCGAGCACCCTGATGCCGATGGGCAGTTTCGTCGGATCCTGCGGGTCGGGCGCCGAGATCAGCGTGTAGTCGCCGAACGCGATTGCGACGCCGTGATGCGGCGCGCCGGAGTCGACCTCGCGCGTCTGCACATGGCCCTCGAGCGCCTCGTGCTCTTCGAAGATGCGGGCCTTGCCTTCCTTGTCGAAGAAGACCGCCCAATGCCCGCCATGCTCGACATGGTGTACGGGGTACTCGCCGGCAAACTCGGCGCCGCTCAGCTTCGGCGGCGCGACGTCGATATCGGCATGCTCCCCGTGGTCGTCGAAAGCGATGCCCGTGGCGATGGTGGAGACCAGATCGGCGTCGCTCTGGACCGCGTAGACCGCCTCGCCGCTGGCGCTTCGATAGAGGCTGGCCGGCCCCTCGAGCGCGAACGTGTCGATCAACTTGCCGTCGATGGCATCGACGACGCGAACCACCGGTTCGGTGTGATCGGAAACGAACAGTCGCCACGCCGTGAGGCTGTCCTCGGCCCAACTGGGGCCGCCCATCGCCGCCAGCAGGGCGAGCACGGACGCGCCCTGGATCAGTTTCATCATCCGGGTTTCTCCACTTGTCATGAACGCGGGACGGTTCGATCCCACCAGGGGACCGTTCATGGACCGCCTGTGAATTCGTCATGTTATTACATAACAAAACGACCCGCGCAAGATGCGGCATTGACGATCGCCGACGACACTGCCGTCCCGGGCCCGATCCTGTTGCGTAGAGAAAATGGCTGGGGCGCTAGGATTCGAACCTAGGAATGGCGGTACCAAAAACCGCTGCCTTACCGCTTGGCGACGCCCCAACGGCGGCGTTCCTACACGGTTCGACCGGGGCCCGCAACCAATCGAGAAAGGCGCGAGTTAGGCGCTTGAATGGTGGGGGCACCGAGTCTATAAAGCGCCGCAGTCGCCGACGGCCGCCCCGAACCCCCGATGTTTCGGGCCCCATGGCCGGCACGGCAGGCACCTGACGGAGTATAGCGCAGCCTGGTAGCGCACCTGCTTCGGGAGCAGGGGGTCGAGTGTTCGAATCACTCTACTCCGACCAACCAACCCCGGCCTCTCGCGAGGTCGGGGTTTTTCACGCCGAGAGGCTGGCAAAGCCGCGAACCGTCGGCGGAATGGGGCCGAACCGCGCAGCGGGCATCCGGCAGCGGCGGGCGCGGTCGCTGACCGCGCGGTGCCGAAACACCGCGCCGACTTCAGCCGCTGCAGCGTCGACAGATCGTCGCGGCGTGGATAGTGTTCCAGACTGGAGGAGTGAGCCGGGGCCGGGCGAGCCGCTGCCGGCGAACGCGAGACAGGGGGGAATCCGAGACGCGATGCTCTACAAGCGACCAGGCTCAGTGACCGAAGCGATGGACATCCTGGCAGCGGCGGGCGGAAACGCATCGCTGATGGCGGGTGGCACCGATCTGCTGGTCCGGATGAAGGGTGGGTTCGTCGAGCCCGGGGTGGTCGTCGATATCAAGGCGATCGCGGAACTCGGCGGCATCGCCGAGACGCGCGACGGGTTCGAGATCGGCGCGGCGGTTCCCTGTGCGGCGCTCGGCGAAACCGCCGCGCTGCGGGCCGCCTGGCCGGGCGTGGTGGAGGCTGCCAGCCTGATCGGATCCAAGCAGATCCAGGGCCGCTGCACCATCGCGGGCAACCTGTGCAATGCCTCGCCGGCGGCAGACAGCGTGCCGGCACTGGTGGCCGCGGGGGCGCGGGCGGTCATCGTCGGTCCCGGGGGCCGACGAGAGGCGAGCGTCGAGGACATTCCGGCCGCCCCCGGCCGGACGACGCTGGGCCGGGGAGAGATCGTGGCGGCGATCCGGCTTGCGCGGCCAGCGCCGCGATCGGCGGACGCCTATCTGAGGTTCACGCCCCGCACCGAGATGGACATCGCGGTGGTGGGCGTCGGGGTGAGCCTGACGCTTGGCGACGACGGCCGGATCGCTTCGGCGCGCGTCGCGATGGGCGCCGTGGCGCCGACCGTGCTGCTCGTCGCCGAGGCCGCCCGGGCCATCGTCGGGACCCGGCTGGACGAGGCCGCCCTCGCCGCTCTGGCCACGGCGTGCTCCGCCGCGTGCCGTCCGATCGACGACAAGCGGGGCACGATCGCATTCAGGAAGAAGATCGCAGGCGTGCTGGCACGACGTGCCGCCGCCATTGCATATGGCCGGGCGGAGGCAAGGTAATGTCGGGCATCGCTGTTTCAACGATCGTCAATGGCGATCGCGTCGAGTTCCTCTGCCAGCCCGAGGAGACGCTGCTCGACGTGCTGCGCGACCGGCTGGGCCTGACCGGCGCCAAGGAGGGCTGCGGCACCGGGGATTGCGGGGCCTGTAGCGTCATCCTCGACGGGCGCCTCGTCTGTTCCTGCCTGGTGCTCGGCGCCGAACTCGAGGGCCGCAGCGTCGAGACCGTCGAGGGCCTGGCGCAGGCCGGCCAGCTGCATCCGCTGCAGGAGAAGTTCCTCGAGCACGCGGCCCTGCAGTGCGGCATCTGCACGCCGGGCCTGCTGATGGCGGCCAAGGACCTGCTGGCCCGGAACCCGGACCCGACCGAGGCGGAAATCCGCCTCGGGCTGGCCGGCAATCTCTGCCGGTGCACCGGCTACGACAAGATCGTGCGCGCCGTCCAGGATGCTGCACGCGTGATGCAGGGAGCCTGAGCCATGACGACCGATCTGCGCTACACGGCCCAGGACTTCAAATCGGTGGGGACGCGCCCGGTCCGGCCGGACGGGGTCGACAAGGTGACGGGAAGGGCGCGCTACGGCGCGGACTTCAACATGCCCGGGCAGCTGGTGGGGCGGATCCTCAGGAGCCCGCACGCCCATGCCAGAATCCGCGGGATCGACACGAGCAGGGCGGAGGCGCTGCCGGGCGTCAAGGCGGTGATCACCGCGGCCGACCTGCCCGACCTGACCGACGGCAATGCGGACCTCTATGACATCCTCGACAACTGCATGGCGCGCGGCACGGCGCTCTATGACGGCCATGCGGTGGCCGCCGTGGCGGCGGTCGATGCCCGCACGGCACGCGAGGCCCTCAAGCTCATCGCGGTGGACTACGAGATCCTGCCGCATGTCACCGATGTCGACGAGGCGATGCTGGCGAGCGCGCCGCTGATCCAGCCGAGCGTGTTCACCCGGGGCGTCCACCCCAGGCCCGACCGGCCATCCAACATCGCCCAGCGCAGCGAATATGGCCATGGCGATCCCGAGGCCGGCTTCGGCGAGGCGGCCGTCATCGTCGAGCGCCGCTATCGCACCGAGCAGACGCACCAAGGGTATATCGAACCGCATGCCTGCGTCGCCAGCGTCAACCCGGACGGAACCGGCGAACTGTGGGTCTGCACGCAGGGCCACTTCGCCTATCGCCGCTTCTGCGCGCAACTGCTGGGGATGGACATTTCCAAGCTGCGGGTCACCTCGTCCGAGATTGGCGGCGGCTTCGGCGGCAAGACCCATGTGTGGGGCGAGCCGGTGGCGCTCGCCCTGTCGCGCAAGGCCGGCCGGCCGGTCAAGCTGGTGATGTCGCGCGACGAGGTGTTCCGCGGCTCCGGCCCCACCAGCGCCACCTCTATCGATGTCAAGATCGGCGCCAGGACGGACGGCACGATCACCGCCGCGACGGCGACGCTGCGCTATTCCAGCGGCGCCTATGCCGGCGCCTGGGGCGACCTGGGGGCGCAGACGGCGTTTGCCTGCTACGACCTGAAGCATGTGAAGACCGTCAGCTACGACGTGATCGTCAATCGGCCGAAATCGGCGGCCTATCGCGCGCCATCGGCGCCGATGGCGGCCTTCGCCGTTGAAAGTGCCATCGACGAGCTGGCCGCGAAGATCGGCATGGACCCGCTGGAGCTCCGCATCAAGAACGCCGCCCGGCAGGGCACCCGGTCGTCCTATGGCCCGGTCTTCGGACCGATCGGCATCGGGCCGACGCTGGCTGCGGCGAAGGCCCATCCGCACATGAGCGCGCCGCTCGGCAAGAACCAGGGTCGCGGCGTCGCCTGCGGCTTCTGGTTCAATTTCGGCGGGCAGACCTGCGTCGACCTCAACATCGGCGCGGACGGCACGGTGGCGCTGGCGGTGGGGACGGTCGACGTCGGGGGGTCGCGAGCCTCGCTGTCGCTGGTCGCGGCCGAGGAGCTCGGCATCCCCTACGAGCAGGTCAAGGCTGTCGTCGCCGACACGGCAACGCTCGGCTTCAACGACACCACCGAGGGCAGCCGCGGCACCTTCTCGTCATCCATGGCCATCATCCGGGCGGCCCGCAACGCCATCCGTACCCTGCGCGAGCGGGCGGCCGCCATGTGGGACATTCCGGTCGAGGATGTCGTCTGGGAGTCGGGCACCGCGCGGGCAGTGGGCAGCGGCCACGGCAACCTGCCGCCGCTTTCGCTCCGCGACATCGCGGCGGCCGCCTCCAAGACCGGCGGGCCGGTCGCCGGCCACAGCGAGCTCGTCGCCGACGGTGCCGGCGTCTCGTTCTCCACCCATATCTGCGACGTTGAAGTCGATCCCGAGACCGGTGCAACGCGGGTGCTGCGCTACACTGTCATCCAGGATGCGGGCAAGGCCGTGCACCCGACCTATGTGGAGGGCCAGTACCAGGGCGGCGCCGTGCAGGGCATCGGCTGGGCGCTCAACGAGGAGTACATCTATGGCGGGGACGGACGGCTGCAGAACCCGGGCTTCCTCGACTACCGCATTCCGGTGTGCTCGGACCTGCCGATGATCGACACGCAGATTCTCGAGATCCCCAATCCCAACCATCCCTATGGCGTGCGGGGGGTCGGCGAGACCTCGATCGTGCCGCCGCTCGCGGCCGTCGGCAATGCGGTGTCGAACGCGGTCGGGGCGCGCATGACCCACGTCCCGATGTCGCCGCCGCGCATCCTCGCCGCACTCGATGCACAGGGGTCCGCCTGATGGTCGAAGTGAAGCTCTGGGGGGCTCTCAGCGCTTCGATCGGCGGCAGCGGCACTGTCAGCATCGAGGCGCGGGACATCCGTGAGCTGTTCCGCAAGCTGGCGGAGGAGTACCCGGCGGTGGAGCCGTACCTGGAAAGAGGGATCGCCGTGTCGATCGACGGGGTCATCTACCGGGACAGCTGGTCCACCCGGCTGCCGGAAGATGCCGAGATCTTCTTGCTGCCACGGATGGCGGGCGGCTAGCGGACAAGGCGGCGGGACGTGTACTCGGAAGCCTCGGTTCATCAGTGCAGCCGCGCCACGGGGGCCGCCTTCGATGGCGATGGCCCGGAGGCCGTCTTCGCCCTGCTGGCGGATGGCAGGCGCCGCGGCGTGCGGGGCATGCTGGTCACCATCGTGGGTGTCGACGGCGGTTCGCCACGGCCTCCCGGCACACACATGGCGGTTCTCGCCGACGGCCGCTATTGCGGCTACCTGTCGGGAGGGTGCCTCGAGGCCGCCATGGCCGCCGAGGCGCTCGGCGTGCTGCGCGGCGGCCGCGATGCCGTGCTGCGCTTCGGCCGCGGGTCTTCGTTCATCGATATCCGCCTCCCCTGCGGCGGGGGACTCGACGCCCATGTCCACCTCGATCCGGCGGCCGCGATGGTCGACGGCGTGCTCGCGGCGTTCGGCCGCCGCGAGGCATTCACGCTCGCGCTGTCACCGGAGGCCGGCGCTGCCGAGCTGGTCGCCGAGACCGGTGGACACGCCCGCAGCGCATGGGAGAATGGCGTCTTCCGTCGCCGCTACCGGCCGCGAACCCGCCTCGTGGCGATCGGCCAGGGTCCCGAGTTCGAGGCCATGCTGCGCCTCGCGCGGGGCGCCGGTCTGGAGCTCTGGGCCTTCAGCCCGGACGTACACGGGCTGCGCTGCGCCACCGACCTGGGCGCTTCGGCGACGCAGCTCAAGGGGCTGGGGGACGCGCCGCCGCTGCCGGCCGACCCATGGACCGCGATCGTGTTCATGTTTCACGACCACGACAGGGAAACGGCGCTGCTGATGGAGGCGCTCGAGAGCCCGGCCTTCCATGTGGGCGCCCTGGGCAGCCGCACCAGTCACGCGTTGCGATGCGCCCGGCTGCGCCAGCGGGGCGTCGCCGAGGCGGACATCGCGCGTGTACGCGGGCCGCTCGGGCTGTTCGGACCGACCCGCGATGCGACCTCCTTCGCCGTGTCGGCATTGGCCCAGATCATCGGGGAGCGGTACTCCCTCGACGGGGTGTGACCCGATGCTCCTCGGGCAGACCGCGACCGTGCTGCTCGCCGCCGGCCGCTCCCTGCGCCATCCGGGACAGCACAAGCTGTGCCGCGACCTCGACGGCCGCCCGCTCGGGCTCCATGCTGCCGCGACGATCGCCGCCCTGGCGCCCGCCGTACGGATCGCGGTGTGCTCCGAGCCGACGCGCGAGCTCGTCGCCGGACTCTCGGCGCTCGGCTTCGAGATCGCCTGGAACGAGGCGCCCGGCAGGGGTCTCGCCACCTCGATCGCAGCCGGCGTGCAGGCCGCTCGCGGCCACCCGGTCGAGGCGATCCTGATCTGCCTCGCCGACATGCCCTTCGTCACCCCCCGGCAGCTGCGTGCCGTGGTCGACCGGGTCGACCCGGCGCGAGGCGCGACTGCGGTGGGATCGCGGCCGGCCGGCTCGGCGATCATCGGACCGCCGGCCGCATTCGCCGGCGACATGCTCGACCGGCTCCTCATGCTCGGCGGCGACCGCGGCGCGGGGGCCCTGCTCGGTGCAGCAGCCCCGGTCGATGCGCCTGCGGAGGAACTGGCCGATTTCGACGACCCGGCCGACTTCGCGGCCTTCGCTGCATCCCGGTGACGCCCGGCACGGTCGGTCGCGTTCTCTCCGGCGATGGCCGGCGGGCCGTCAGGCGGTCCGCCGCGCCGGCAGGTCGAACCGTCAGTGGACGTGCAGGGTGCCCGCCTCGGTTCCATTGAGCATGAACGGGAAGTCGCCCGGCTTGATGGCGACGAAGGTGATGTCCACCTTGTTGGCGATGTTTTCGCCCACTTCCAGGCCCTTGAACCCGGTCCCGAACATCTTGATCTCGGCATCGTTGACGACGATCTGGTTCAGGTAGATGGCGTCGAAGAAGCCGGGCGCGGTGAACAGGACCTCGTCGCCGCCATCGCTGGTTATGGTCAGCCGGTAGTACTTGCCGGTTTCGATGTCGATCGTGCTGGCCGCCACAGTCCCAGGCTTGCCGGCGATGTCGAGCTGCAGGGCCGTGGCGGGCGGCTTCGCCAGACTGCCTTCCGCCATTGCCGCGGTCGGCAACGACAAGGCGACCAGTACCAGGGCCGCAATCCGTGATGCGAGTTTCATTCTGTCTTCTCCCCAGGATCCGCCGACGGCGGATGTGCGGCTGAAAAGCTCGCACTGCGCGTCACTCGGGACAATCAATACCCGCTATCGGCGGAATCAATAGCTGGCCGGCATGCTCCTGCCCTGACCGGCCGCCGGGGCGTTCCCGCTCCCGGTGGCTGCGTGCCCATGCTTGCGGCGCGTGATCCGCGGCGGAGTTCACCGGTGACCCGGACTGTGAGCGGCAAAGCAATCCGACCGCACGGCTCCATGCTCCGGCTTGCTTCGGCGGGCTTGCGGGCCCAGAAGTGGGATGTCATGGTCGTCCCGCTGGTTGCCACCAAGCTGAACCTGCCTGTGCCGCGACCCCGCCTGGTGGGTCGGCCGCGCTTGCGTGTGCTGCTCGACCGCGGCCTCGAGGCACGGCTGACGCTGATCTCGGCGCCGGCCGGCTTCGGCAAGACGACGCTGCTGGGCGACTGGCTGGCAGGCCTGCCGCGCCCGGGACCCGCCATCGCCTGGCTCTCGCTCGACGAGAGCGACAACGAGCCCTCGGCGTTCTGGCCCCACGTCGTCGCCGCGCTGCAGGCGGGCACAGCCCGGATCGGCGCGCATTTGCCCGATCTGCCCTCGGTGCTGCAGCCCGACCGGGGGTTCGTCGCGCTGCTCGTCAACCAGCTGGCCGGGGGCGAGGTGCCTGTCGTGCTGGTCCTCGACGACCTGCACCTCGTCGACCGGGCCGATATCCACGAGCAGCTCGGCTTTTTCGTCGAGCACCTGCCGCCCCACGTCCATGTCGTCGTCAGCACGCGCGCCGACCCCGGCCTGCCGCTCGCCCGGCTCAGGGTGCGCGGCGAGCTGGTCGAGATCCGCTCCGCGGATCTGCGCTTCACCGCCGAGGAAGCCGCGGCCTACCTCAACGACGTCATGCACCTCGGTCTCTCCGCCGCCGACGCGGCGACGCTGGAGCACAAGACCGAGGGCTGGATCGCGGCGCTGCAGCTCGCCGTGCTGTCCCTCGAGGGCCGCGAAGATACTTCGGCCTTCATCGATGCGTTCGCCGGCAGCGGTCGATATGTGGTCGACTACCTTGTCGAGGAGGTCCTCGAGCGGCTGCCGGGCGATCTGCGCGAGTTCCTGATGGCGACGGCGGTGCTGCGGCGGATGAACGCCTCGCTCTGCGATGCCGTCACCGGCGAGCCGGGCAGCGGCCGGAAAATGCTCGACCGCCTCGAGCGCCAGAACCTCTTCCTCGTCCCCCTCGATGCCCATCGCCAGTGGTTCCGCTACCACCACCTGTTCGCCGACGTGCTGCGCGCCCACCTCGGCGAGGCCGAGTCGGCGGCGCTTCCCGCCATCCATCGCCGCGCCAGCGAGTGGTTCGAAGCCCATGGCGAACGAACCGAGGCGATCCACCACGCCCTTGAAGCCCGCGACTACCAGTGGGCGGCCGACCTCGTCGAGCTGGCCGTCTTCGACGTGCAGAAACTGCGTCAGGAGCACACCATCCGCACCTGGATGCGCGCCCTCCCCGATGCGCTGGTTCGCACCCGACCGGTGCTGGGCATCGCGCTCGTCGGGGTCCTGGCCTCGATGGGCGAGTTCGGCGAGCTGGCCGACCGGCTGCGCGATGTCGAGCGCGGCCTTGCTGCGCTCGCCTCGGCCGCGGACGGCGGGCCCCAGGGAATCGTGGTCGTCGACCGGGGACAGCTGCCGCGCGTGCCGGCGCTGGTCGAGCTCTACCGAGCCGCTCTGGCGCAGGCGCGTGGCGATCTGCCGGCCGTCATCGGCCACGCCCGGCGCGTCATCGACCTTGCGCCACCGGATGACGACCTCAGCCGCGCCTCGGCATCCGCGCTGCTCGGCATCGCCCACTGGACCGAGGGGCGGCTCGCGCAGGCCCGCGCCGCCTGGGCCGAGAGCCGCGACGGGCTGATGCGCACCGGGCACGTCGCCGACACGCTGGGGGTGTCGATCGCGCTCGGCGACATCGACCTGGCGCTGGGCCGGCTGCGCGAGGCGACCGGCACCTTCGAACATGCGCTGGGGATATCGGGCGGAGCGGGCGGCGTGCTGCGCGGCACCGCCGACATGCATACCGGCCTCGCCATGATGCTGCGCGAGCGCAACGACCTGGTGGCAGCGCGCCGACACCTGAGCCTGGCCGCCGGTCTGGGCGAGGGCGCCGGGCTGCCGCAGAACCCCTACCGCTGGCGCGTCGCCGACGCATTGCTCCGTCAGGACGAGGGCGATCCGGACGGTGCCCGTGACAGCATCGACGAAGCCGTCCGCTCCTATGTCGCCGACTTCTTCCCCGAAGTCCGGCCGGTCGCGGCGGTGCGCGCCCGCATCCTCGTTGCCCAGGGGCGGCTGGACGACGGCGCGCGCTGGCAGCGCGAGGCGGGCGTCGACGCCGACGATGCGCCGAGCTACCGGCGCGAATACGAGCACGTCACGCTGGCGCGGCTGTTGCTTGCCCGACACCTCAAGGGTGATGCCGACGCCGGCGAGGCGGCTTTGCCGTTGCTCCGCCGCCTGCTCGCGGCCGCCGGGGAGGGCGGCCGCGACGGCAGCGTCATCGAGATTTCCATCCTTCTGGCGCTCGCCAGCCGGTCGGACGGAAGCGAGGCGGCGCTGCCCCACCTGGGACGGGCGCTGGCGCTGGCGGCGCCCGAGGGCCACGTGCGGGTCTTCGTCGGCGAAGGCCCGGCGATGGAGGCGCTGCTGAAGGTTGCCGTCAAGCGCCAGATCGGCGCGGACTACGCGAAACGGCTGCTCGCGAGCTTCGGCGCGCCGGCGCCGAAGCCGCCGATGCACCCCGAGCTGATCGAGGCGCTGAGCGATCGGGAGCTCGAGGTGCTGCGGCTGCTCGCCAGCGACCTCGGCGGCCCCGAGATCGCGCGCGAGCTCGCCATCTCCGAAAACACCATGCGCACGCATACCAGGAACATTTACGAGAAGCTGGGCGTGAACAACCGCCGCGCCGCGGTCAGCCGCGCCGACGAACTCCGGCTGCTGACGCGGCGCCGGGGCTGACCGCACCGCCCGCAAGAGCCCCCTCACCAGAAGAAAGATGCTTCGCCTCACCAAGCTTGGTGAGGCGCGCTCACCAATTCGGCTCTCACAAGTGACCGTGCCGGCGAGACACGCCCGCCGGCGGCACGAACCGAGAGACGACGACGATGAATACCCGACTTCCCGGACAGCCCGACCGGCCCCAGCACGCGGTCTACGAGATTCGGCTGCGCGGCCATCTCGACGCGCGCTGGGCGCCCCGCCTGGGGGTCCAGGGCCTCACCCACGAGGACGACGGCACGACGACGCTGCGCGCCGCCGGGGTGGACCAAGCGGCTCTGCATGGCCTGCTCCTCCAGATCCGCAACCTGGGGCTCACGCTGGTCTCGGTCGTCCACCTGCACTCCGCCTCCGACGCCGCCTGCAACCCGAACCCGCAAAGGAACCCATGAATGAGCACCATCGCATCGACCTACTCTCCCGCCGCCGGCACTGCCGCCGGGCCGGCCGCCGCCCCTCGCGCGGCGCACAAGGACACCCAGCTGCTGGCGCGGCTCACCGGCCTGTTCTTCCTCATCACTTACGCCACGTCCATTCCGCCGGTCCTGACACTCTATGTTCCGGCGCTGAGCGATCCGGCCTTCATCTTCGGTGGGCCCTTCGACGCCGGCGTGACGTGGGGCGCCATTCTCGAACTCCTGCTCATCGCTGCCAACATCGCCTCGGCCCTGACGCTCTATCCGGTGCTCAGGCGGCGCTTCCCCGTGCTGAGCCTGGGTTTCGTCGCCGCGCGTGTCATGGAGAGCGCGTTCATTGCGACTGGCATCATCTCGGTCCTTGCTCTTGTCACTCTGCGGGCGAACGCCGCGGACGCCGACCCGGGAGCGCTCACCGCAGTCGGACAGGCTCTGGTCGCCATCCATGACTGGACGTTCAAGATGGGGCCCGGTGTCGTGGTGGGCGTCGGCAATGGCCTGATCCTGGGGTACATGATGTGGAAGACCCGGTTGCTGCCGCGCTACCTCTCGATCCTCGGTCTCATCGGCGGCCCGGCTCTCCTCCTCGGCAGCTGCGGCGTGATGTTCGGTCACTTCGACTTTGGCTCGACCATCCATAGCCTCTCGGTTGCCCCCGAGTTCTTCTGGGAGCTCGGCCTCGGCCTCTGGCTGCTGGTCCGCGGCTTCACGCCCTCCGCCGTCACGGCACTCGAGCCCGGCCCGTCGACGGTGACGCGCTGATACCCCCGAGGAGCCGGGAAAGACGAGCGCGCCCCGGCTCCGAACCCTTTCATCGCCGGGCACGCCGCCCGGCCGTTTGTCGGCAGCGCAGGCCAGCGTACGGCAGATGATGCCGGAAGAAGCGCGGGAGCTGGTTGCCGCCGAGATCTGAAGTGAAGGACCGCGCGGGCGGCCCGGGACTGGGACGATACCCTGAGGTTCCATGCGCGCGACGCGCGTGATGCGGCTCTGGCGGCCCGAACAATGATCCCGGCCGCGTGGCGACGGCCTTTGGCTTCCGCTCATCGCTCCGCGACTGGGCCTCGGAGAGCGGCCATCAACGCGATCTGGCAGAACGCGCACCGGCCCACACTATCAGCTACTCGACAGAGGCGGCCGGGGGTTCGCCCCGCCGAAGGATGGCGACCCCGGACAGGCCGCTCATCAGAGCGAGCCCTGGATGTAGGTGGCCTTCAGGTAGAACTCCTTGGGCCGGCCGATATGAGTACGAATGACTGCGGCGAGGTCGGCGGCGTCGCCCCTCTCGATCGCCCGGATCATGTCGAAATGCTCTTCGATCGCCAGTTCGCGCAGTTCCTCTTTCGGAAAGGCGCGGGCGCGGATCGGGTGCGTGGCGAAGGTGTAGTGGATGATGGCGTCGGCCAGCGTCTGGTTGCCGGCCGCCCGATACAGCATCTCGTGGAAGGTGTTGTTGAGCGAAAACACGTCCGCATAGCGCTGCTCCCGGCTGGCATCGCGGTGACGGGTGGCGATGTCGGTGAGAGCCGCAACCAGCTCGCCCCCGGCGGGGCGGGTGAAGCGGGCCGCCGCCGCCAGTTCCAGGCATTCGCGGACTTCGTAAAGTTCCTCGATCTCGGCAATCGAATAGTCGCGCACCTGCACGCCCTTGTTGGGCTGACGGATGGCGAGCCCGAGACGCTCCAGTTCGTCAAAGGCGCGCCGCACCGCGTGCCGGGTGGCCTCGGTGCGCGACATGATCTCGTCTTCGACCAGTCTTTCCTTGGGACGAAGCTGGCCGGCAATGATCGCGCGCTGCAGTTCCCTGAACACCACGTCCCACTTTTTCGGTCGATCCGTCAGGGACTTGTCGTCTGGCATCGGCCGCTGGTCTCCGCTTGGCTGTCGATCTGTGCATACAGCACTCGCTCACGAGTCACAATCATCGTTGACATTATCGATAATGCCATCGATGTTCGTGCCGATAAGGGAGAGCGAATTGTATCGCATCGGGTGCGGAGCGGGCTTTTCGGGCGATCGTGTCGACGCGCCCCAGGCTGTCGTTGCGGAAATCGCCGCCGCCGGCATGGGCGGCGCAATCATCTTCGAAACGCTGGGCGAGCGAACGCTGGCCCTGCGCCAGACCGCCCGTCACGACGACCCCGCCAAGGGTTACGAGCCACTTCTCGAGGAATTGCTGGAGCCGATCCTCGAACAATGCCTGGCGGCCGGCATCCTCATCGTCGGCAATTTCGGCGCCGCCAACCCCAGAGGCGCCGCCACGGCAGTCCAGCGACTCGCCGCGCGTCTGGGCCTTATCGTCCCGCGCATCGCGGTGGTCGAGGGCGACGACCTGCTGGGCAAGATCGATCTCAAGAGCACCGAGCGCTGGGATGGCGATGGTCGCCTGCCCGAGCTCGAGGGCGAGGTCATCGCCATCAACGTCTACATGGGTGCGGGCGCCATCGCCGATGCGACCCGGGCCGGCGCGCAGATCGTCGTCACCGGGCGCGTCGCCGATCCGGCCCTGGCCTTGGGTGCCCTCGTCGCGCACTTCGATTGGGACTGGACCGATCTGGACAGAATCGCGGCAGGCACACTGGTCGGGCATCTCCTCGAATGCGGCGCGCAGGTGACCGGCGGCTACTTCGCCGATCCCGGCTTCAAGGACGTTTCGGGAATGGCCGATCTCGGCTTTCCGATCGCCGAGGTCGAGGCGGATGGCAGATTTGTCATCACCAAGCCGACCGGCACGGGTGGCCTTGTCGACCGGCGGACGGTGATCGAGCAACTCCTCTACGAAATCCACGACCCCGCGGCCTACCTCACCCCAGATGTCACGCTGGACGTCACCGGCGTTACGGTCGAGCCGATCGGCAAGGATCGCGTGCGCGTCTCGGGGGCCAAGGGCCACGCTGCGCCCGCGACCCTCAAGGCGACCGTCAATGTCCATGGCGACTGGCTGGGAGAAGCCGAGATTTCCTATGCCGGTCCGAACGCCCTCGCAAGGGCGCAACTGGCGGTGGACACCATCGGCGAGCGCCTGACGCGCCGCCGCATCGCCGTCCGGCACCGTGCCGACGTGATCGGAACGATCAGCACGTTCGACAGCGACGCCGGTGCATTATTCGCGGACCTTGCCGCCCCCGCCGATGGCGACTACCGCGTGCGCTTCGCCTTTGGCGGCCGTGAGGTCCGCGACGTGCAGCGGGCCGTCGACGAGGTCAACGCTCTCTATTGCTGCGGTCCGGCCGGCGGCGGAGGTGTCCGCACCAGCGTCCGCCCGCGGGTGCGCACGCTCTCCCACCTGGTGCCGCGCGAGGCGGTGTCTCCCTCGTTCCACTTCGCCGGGGCGACCGCATGAGTTCGGCCTACACGTCCCTCCGGCTGCACGACATCGCCCATGGCCGCTCGGGTGACAAGGGCAACCGGCTCAACGTCAACGTCATCGCCTACAAGCCGGGGCACTGGCCGGTGCTTCTCGCCGAAGTCACCGAAGCCCGTGTTGCGGCGCTCGTTGCGCATCGGGGCGTAACGGCGGTCCGGCGCTACGAACTTCCGCTGCTGCACGCCCTCAATTTCGTCATCGAGGACGCACTCGAGGGTGGCGTGAACTCCAGCCTCGCGATCGATACGCACGGCAAGTGCCTGTCCTACCTGGTGCTCGGAATGGACGTCCGGGTGCCCATCGAAACGAGCGACGGGCAAGCGCCCGCGCCCGAACTTCAATCAGCCCGGTAAGGGCATCAAGGGAGGCTACATGATGAAAGCCTTTCGATCCTCGGAACGAGCCTGCTGGCCGGCGTTTCGCTCGCCGTGGCAGCGGCCCAGCCTGCCATGGCGCAGGACCTTCAGCAGGGCGGTACCCCGCGCGTCGGCATCTCGCAGCCGGTGCCGTTGATGCGCGACAGTGGCCCGGTCACGCCCATGTCGGAACGCCAGCTCGACGCCGCGCCACGCAACATGCCCATGGCCTTCGAGAACCAGACCGCCTCAAGCGAGCTGACCTGGAACCGCCCACGCATGAACCGCAAGCAGCGCATGGCCCAAGAGGCCAAGCAGCGCGCCGCCGAAAAGGCACGGCGTAAAGCAATGCATTGACTATTTCGGGTCCAGCCGAAGACCAAAGCCCTGGCCCATGCCCTGGCTTTGGTCATGTGATTGCCCACGGCCGCGCTGCGCCTGTACGGACAGCGCGGCTTTTCGTTTCCCATTGTAGACCCTCCATTGTTCCTTGAGCGCCGCCCGCGCCTCGGCCTGGTCGCGTTTCAGCTCGTCACAGGCATTGAGGAAGCGGTGCCGGGCCTGCACCTTCTGTCCGGCCAGGTCCGAATTGAGATCCGCGATGCGTTGCGCCATCTGCTTGCGGATCTGCGCGGCCAATCTTTTGTTTTCCTGGTCGTGCTTGCGCTGCACGATGGCGCGGCGCTCGGCCAGGGAAAACGCCGCGACGAATCCGCCGAGCATATCGCCCGCGCGTCCTCGGCCAGATTTTCAGCGGCTATGGACAGCAGGGCCAGGACTTCATGAATTACTGCGGCAATGAGCTGAACAGCTTTAGCACCAGTGTCGGCGGCCAGGCGGCCAGGCCGTTGGCGCAACAGGCCACAGAGGCGCTTTCCGAATGGCGGCAGCGTAAGGACAACGAGGCGGTCGCGATGCGAGCGCAGCAAGAGTGTGTTTCGGCGTGCAAGTTTGACAAGACTGCTCACCTCGTAGTCCCATGCAAACCGGTGGTGGAGTGAAGCGCCCCAATGCCAAGTGCGAAATAGGGCAATAGAGAATGACGCGAATGCATCGCGAATTCGGCCTCCGAATTGGGCGTCTCCAGTTGGGTTCGCTCGGCCGCCAGGGCGAATAGACGCGACCTTCCCAAGGGTTAGCCAGGGCACCCTCGCGTGACCACAAATATCAATAATATCAATAACTTAGTGGCGGTGGGTGTAGTCCACGCAAACTAGGCTCCGAATTCCCTGTTTTTCCGCATTTCGCAGGAAATACGTCTCCCTCTTGTCGCCGAAAAATCGCAAGTCGCCAGCAAACCCGGACCTTTGCCGCGATTCTACTGCTGAACAGAAACAGGGAATTCACGCTTGGCGAACAGGAATTCGTTTGCCGGTAACAGGGAAAACCGAAGCGAGTTACCGGCTAACGCCCACGCTGCTGCGGCGGTGCTTGAGGATGGCGCTAAACGGATGCTTCGAGCCTGCAATGTTGAGCGGAAACAGGCCACGCTCAACGAGATTGCTTTCCACCTCCCGAGGGCGCGGGTGGATGAGCCAGGCGACCCGCATATGAAGTCCCATCCAATTGCTCAGGCGCTGCTCGCCTTCACGTGACATGACCGGCTTGCCGCGCGGGTTGCGATGTATCTCAAGTTCCAGTTCATCCGACAGGAGCGTTGCTACAGTCCATCGCAAGGTCGAACGCGCGATTTGACCGGCGCAGTGGTCGCGGAGTCGACTCCGCAGATTCCGGACGCTCGTTTCCGATGTGCCGTTAGGCGCAATCCCGACATAGAGCAGGTGACGGCCATCAGCACTGATTGCGCCCTCGCGTGGCACGCCCGGAAGTGCCGCATCGAACCACCAGCCGTAGATACCGCGCTCGGCGGGGACCAAGGATGATCTCGTCGCTGCAATGTCGGTTGGGTTGAAGAGCACCGCCGGCTGCAGCAACGGCTGTAGCATTGAACCTCGACTATAAGTCATGTCTTCGGGCATGGGCTGTCGCGCGAACACGATGTCCGCTCCTCTCTCGCTAGTCGTTTATTACTTATAGTCTATGGTCTGAACCACAGTCCAGCGGCGCCATGCGGCGATGGATGTGCGCTCCCGCGTCGGAAAAAATCTGCAGAAGTTACGTCGCGATCGCGGTGTGACCCAAGAGGAGCTCGCGCATAAGGCGGGTATCCATCAAACCTATCTGAGCGGGGTCGAAAGCGGCAAGCGCAACCCGTCGATCGGAGTGCTGGAACGGATTGCGAAGGGCCTCGACGTCGACGTCGCGCTCTTCTTTGAGAAGTGACGAAACCGCTGGGTAGGAAGACTTTTCTACTCGCAAGCCCCACCAAGTGTCGCGCGGTGGTCCAGCGTGATCGTGACCTCCCGTCGCCGGTGTCAGAACGCAACTCCATTCCCTTACTTTCATGCTCCCGCTGGGGTATGTTTCCTTGCGTTTTCGAATGGGTCTATCGGAAAAACCGGGGGCCGCTCCGACATTGCGAAGTAACGCTGCCTGGCGGCTAGCTGCCTAAGGCATCCCTGTGACCTGAGCCCCTAGATCTCCTCCAGATTTTGGTAGAGTCCGCCGCAACAGAGGGCGGACGCATGAAGCGCAGCAGGTTCAACGAAGAACAGATCATCGCGATACTGAAGGAGCAGGAGTCCGGGCTGGGGACGGCGGACCTGTGTCGCAAGCACGGCATCAGCAGTGCGACCTTCTACAAGTGGAAGGCCAAGTATGGCGGCCTGGAGGTGTCGGACGCACGGCGTCTGAAGACGCTGGAGGACGAGAATACCCGGCTCAAGAAGCTCTTGGCAGAGGCCATGTTGGACAATGCCATCCTCAAGGATGTCGCATCAAAAAAACGGTGACGCCCGACGCAAAGCGGGATGCGGTGGCTCATGCCTGCCTGGTGCATGGGGTGAGCCAGCGGCGGGCGTGTGAAGCTTTGGCTGTGGATCGATCGAGTGTGCGGTATCGCAGTCTGCGGCCGGACGACCGTGCGCTGCGAGAGGCGATGAAGGCTGTTGCCGCCGAGCGGCGCCGGTTCGGCTATCGTCGCATCCATGTGATGCTGCAGCGACAGGGCATCGAGATGAACATCAAAAAGCTCAGGCGGCTCTATGCCGAAGAGAAGCTGCAGGTGCGCAAGCGCGGCGGCCGCAAAAGGGCCTTGGGAACACGGCGTCCGATCATCGTGCCGGACCAGCCTAACCAGCGCTGGAGCCTGGACTTTGTCAGCGATGCTTTCACCGATGGGCGGCGGTTCAGGGTGCTGACCGTTGTCGATGACCACACCAGGGAATGCCTCGCCCTGGTCGTAGACACCTCGCTCTCCGGGCGTCGAGTGGTGCGCGAGCTTGATGCCATCATTGCCCAAAGAGGCAGGCCATCGACAGTGGTCAGTGACAATGGCACCGAGTTCACCAGCATGGCGATCCTGCGCTGGTCCCAGGACCGGCAGATCGACTGGCACTATATCGCGCCGGGCAAGCCGATGCAGAACGGCTTCATCGAGAGCTTCAATGGCAGCTTCCGCGATGAATGCCTCAACGAGACGCTGTTCACATCACTGTCCGAAGCCAGGATGCGGATCGGCGCATGGAAGGATGATTACAACGACCATCGACCGCATTCCTCGCTGGGCAATCTCACGCCCAGCGAATTCGCCAGCAATCTGGCACTGGAAAAACAGGCCGCTTAAGGCCAAACATCAACTCAAGGACTCTCCATAAAGCCGGAGGGGACTTGGGGCTCAGGTCATAGCTGATACCGTCACCTCGCAATATGTTGCAAAGGCTCCAGATTTTTTGGACGACGGTTTCGTTATTCATATGCAGAGGTCCGACGCAAAGGGCGCGTGGGAGGATAGTGACTGGGCGGAACCTCGTCCAGAAGTCACCGCCACGGAAAGGGCCCAAGGAGGGCAGCGACCGGTACCCGAGCTACGGGAAGCAACAAAGGGCTGCGTGAGCCCCGCCAAGGTACACGGCCTCCCAGCAAGCGTGGATGAGGGATGGATTCGCGTCGCGAACCAGCTGCTATTACAGTTTGGCAAGTGGGTCTGAACGGGCCTGTTCAATCAGGTCATTGAAAATGTCGGCGTACCGCCTGTGCATCGCCGCCAACTCGCGCCACAGAGCGTGTGGGCGTACAACGTTGGTCTGATCGAAAATCTCGAAGTTGAGCCAATGGCGGTCGCGCGAGGCTAGCCAGCCGCCAACGAGAACTTTGAACTCGGTTTCAATAGCCAAGCGCTCATCCGCGGGAAGCGCCGGGTTGCCCAGTCGAACATGTCGATAGCCGATGTGCGAGCTAACTTCGGGCAGCGCGTCGTCCAGCATAGATAGATACCCGTGCTTCCTCATTGCCGCCAGCATGGCATCGGCAACTCCGGAAGCGATTGATACAGGCACGATCTGCAGCATTGTCAGCACCTCGACGATGTTGCGCGGCGGGTGAGTCTTTTCCGAGGTCTCCGGTGTCCGCAGAAGTGAGAGCCGGTCTGCCAGGTCGGCCATAACCGCCTGCGAAACCCTCATGCCTCTTGCAGGGCCGGATCGCTGGTAGGAGGCATCCCTGTCGAGAAACTGTGCGGCCCACTTTCGCTCGTCGGGGTCGGTGACTTCGACTAATGGGAGAGCTACTGGTGTAAGCCGCGACTTCTTCTCAAGCTTTGCCGGGCTGACTTTGTGCGGTTC
Organism: Devosia sp.; assembly: GCA_041916695.1. Taxonomy (GTDB): domain Bacteria; phylum Pseudomonadota; class Alphaproteobacteria; order Rhizobiales; family Devosiaceae; genus Devosia_A. Next base: position 31,077 of record JAYRZA010000042.1, read on the forward strand.
CGCGCCATCCACGAGTTCGATGCCAGCCCTTTGATAGCAAAGGGCCACTAGCTGACTGCAGAACTGGCCAGAATCTGTGGGCGAAAAGAACGGCAACTTCGTCTTCACCGCGCCGGCGGCGGAATAGGGTACATGTGCCAGATTCCGAGCCTGAAATGCCGCCTCAGCGGCGGCCGTCGGGTTTCCGACAAGGCGCATCAGCATCCATCCCCTTGGCTTCTCGATGAAGAAGCGTGCGAACGAAATGGCCCGGGTACCGTTGCCGACCGCTTCAAAAAAGTCCGTTGGACCGCACCATATCAGCGCGTGCGCATAACCGCCAAAGTCGACCACGCGGATTGCCGCACCGAGGAGGCCCCGTCCGCGTTCGAGAAGCACGTCTCCGGGCACGAGCTGTGAGGAGTCCAGTTTCCAGAGCCGTTTGGGGACCTTTGCGATATATTTCATGGACCTGCGAATCAACAAAATAACCGAGGCGCTGCACTCGATCGATCTAAGTGTTTGATGTGAACCGGCCGTCACCGTTGGCCAGCTGACGAGTTGGCGCGACGAGTCAACGCTTACTAGAGCAGTTCCTCGTCCGGCGGCGCCTTCTTGAGCGCCGGCACGATCTCGTTGTCGTAGACCCACTGCTGCTTGTCGCTGAGGCCTCCGGCTCCTTCTTCATGACCTTCCGCGCGATGCCCAGAAATTCTCTAAGATATTGATCGAGTTAGATTATTGGCAGTTCCAGCACCTGAGTAGCGACGTTACTCCACCGCCGGTTTGCGACTGTTCCTCCCTCTAGGCAGTTTATTTTAAGCAATACCTCTGCCCAATGTCCGCTAAGCGCCCCAGGAGCGGACTCTCGGAATGCGTCTATCGAGGGACAAACGCGACGGCCATGGGCGTTCCCAAAGTATAGCCAGCCGCGTCGGCATTCAGACTGCCGTCGCTGCCTAATCTGAAACTCGCTACCCAATCGCTGTCCTGATTGGCGACGAGCATAAATCGACCGGTCGGATCGAAAGCGAAATCGCGCGGCGTGTTGCCGGCGCTGGGAAAGCTGGCACGCATCTCGGCGAGACCGCTTACCGGGTGAATCTCAAACTGCGCAATGGAATCGTGGCCTCTATTGCCCGCGTACAGCCATCGTCCATTGGGCGCGAGTTTCAGAGCAGAGCAATAGTTGTCCCCTTGAGCCCAGTTCTCAGTTGTGGCCTGCGATCCCATGACGGCTAAGGTTCCGCTTTCAGCGTCATACGCCAGGCTGACGAGCTGGGAACTCAGTTCACAGACTGCGTAGGCCAAAGGTCGGCCCGGGTGGAAAAGGAAATGGCGCGGCCCCGACCCTGCAGGCAGGTCGACGTCGCCGTGCCGTTCGATTGTACCTCTCGCCGCGTCGAACCTGTAGACGACGAGCGTGTCGATGCCTAAATCGCAAACCACCATAAAGCGGTTGTCCGGGCTCCAACGAACGCAGTGGGGGTGCGGCCGCTCCTGGCGAGGGTGGAATCCATTGCCTACGTGTCGAGCCTGTGAGACCGACGGCAACAATGACCCATCGTCCGCGAGGGGGAATACGGCCACCGACTGGTCCGGATGCGATCCGTCCGCAACAGATCCGTAGTTGGCTACCGCGGCGAAGCGGCCAGATTCATCTATGTCGCAATGCCCAGCTACATCGCCATGCGTTGGCTCTTCGTTGAGCAAGGAGAGCACACCGGAGATTGGATCGATCGCATAGGCGCCGATTATGCCCTCGTTTCCGCCGAGCAGTTCGCTCGTCGCATAGAGCCTGTTGCCCTTGCGATCGATGGCGAGGTAGGTCGGATTGACGACGGCTTCAGTCTCGCTGGCCCGTTCGATCGTGCCATCGTCGTTCAGCCAGAAGCCGGTGATCCCTTTGCCATTCGCCGATGGAAAATAGGGAAGCCGGAGATTGAGGCTGCCGACATAGAACAGTGATCGTCCCATCATGCCGCCCTTCGAGGTGGAGATAAGGCTCCTGGTCCGCTCACACCGGCGCTCTAGTCGGCAGCAGAGGTCGCATGGGCGCGTCGCCGAGCTCGTCGCGCGACAATATCTGGGGTCGCGCCCACTCACGGCGCGCGGCTTCTGAGAGCACCAGACCGTGGCCGGGACGGTCGGGCGCGTGGATCCAGCCGTCGCGGATTTCCATGGGCTGGTCGACAAGGTGCTCGAAGTTCTGGAACGAGTATTCCAGCCACTCTACTTCGGGCAGCGCGCACGCCATATGCACGCCAACTTCGAGGAAGGTATTGCCGAGGGAAACGGGGATGCCGAGTTCCGCGGCCAGCCAGCCGACACGCATTACGTCGGTTACCTGGCCATGGACATTCAGGATATCCGTGCCGCCGGCCAGCATGAGCTGCCGCTTGCCGGCCGCGTCGAGATACTCGCCCGAATTGATGAGCGTCCAAGGCACGCTCTCGCGCAGCAGGCGGAGGCCTTCGAAGTCGAGACGAAGGATTGGGTCCTCTACCCAAAGGAGGTCGTAGCCCGCGCGCCGGATAGCCTCGAGCTTGACGATCGCTTCCTTGGCGCCCCAAGCCTCGTTGGCGTCGATCATGAACTTTGCACCGGGGCGCACCGTCTTGGTCACAAGATCAAGGCGATGCAGATCGCGTACGAAATCGGGATGGCCGACCTTAATCTTGAAGGCGCGATACCCTAGGGCGTCGGCCCGCTTGAACAGCTCGACGAATTCCTGGTCGCTGAGGTGGAAATCCAGCCCGGAAGCGTAGGCTGCCACCTTGTCGCGGCGAGCCCCTAGGAGCTTGTGGAGCGGCAGGCGCTGCTGCTTGGCCGCCAGATCCCACACCGCAACTTGCACGGCCTCGTGGAAGGGCAGCGTGAATGCGCGCTGATTTCCGCCACGCGGTCGGCTGACCCGATGTGCGATCGCCAGTGGAACTTCGCCCTTGAGACCCGGCCAGACCTCCGCCTCGAAGACGCGATTGATCTCGGGCAGCGCCGGAATGGTGTTGAACAAAACTTGGACGAACCCCAGGCCGCTGTTGCCCTGCTCGTCCAGCAGTTCCAGCGCTGCGATGTTCGCCTCATCGGCACGGACCTGGCTGTCGCCAATGACGCGATCACGCGCGAACTGAAACCGTGTGATGCGATAATCTGAGATGCGCACGCTGATCCACCGCTCCCTGCTACTAACTGATTTTGTGACATACCATTAGCGCTAGGACGCCATCAGCTCTTCGGCTTCCTGCCAGAACGCCGGTGAGATGGGCTGCTTGGCGAGCGCGATGGTCTGCTCCAGCCGAGTGCGGCTTGACGTTCCGATAACCGTCGAAGCGATCCTGAGATCACGGATCGAGAACTGAAGCGCGGCCGCCGCGAGCGGTATCCTGTGCCTCGTGCAAAGTGCCTCCAGCTCTACGGCATGCCGCAGTAGATCCTCATCGGCCTCGGCATAAGCGTATCTGGAGGTCGCTCCGGGACCTCGCGCAAGAAGGCCACCGCCATAGGGCGCCGCGTTGAGGAACGCTACATGCTTGTAGACACAGGCATTCATCAGCGGCTCGGCAGAGCGGTCGAGCAGGGTATATCTGTTGTGGCTCAGCAGGACGTCGAACACATCCGTGTTGAGATAGTCGGTCAGGGCCTGGAGGTTGCCGGTCGCGATGCCGATGCTCTCCGCAATGCCCTGCTCCTTGAGCGCAACGAGGGCGTCCACCGCCCCGCCCTTTCGACTCCCAGCCGCAAAGTCCATGTACAAGTCGGGGTCGTGCAAATGCAGTAATTGGAACCGTTCGATGCCCAGTCGCTCAAGACTCTCCTCGGCAGATCTGCGCACCCTGTCGCCCGAGAAGTCGTGTGTTTCGGGATCCGCGTCGACCTTGGTTGCTAGGACTTTGCCAGCGGGAATGCCACCCAGTTCCCGAATGACTTTGCCAATCGCCCGCTCCGAGCGCCCCTGCCCATAATTGTTGGACGTATCGGCAAAATTCAGCGGGCCGGAAAAGAACGCGCGTATCGTGTCGAGCGCGCGTTCTTCGTCGACGGCATAGCCGTAGAGCTTGGGAGAACTGCCCAGTGGGCTGGTCCCCAGCGCGATGTTGGTGACACTAAGCCCGGTGTGCCCCAGCTTGTTGCTGACGATGTTTGGCAAGACCGTCGCCCCCTTCGGCTCAGTCGAGTTCGATGATGCTGCAGCCATAAGCAGGGAGCCACAGCTTGCCGCCCCGCATGCTGCCATCACCAAGCAAGTCCTTGCCCGGAGGGAGATTACCGATGCCCACCGCCTCGCCTTGCGTGTTGAGGACGAATAGCAGGCGCCGGTCCTGGCTTTCGCGAATCGTCGCCTCGACACCTGCCGGCAGGTCAGCAACGAGCGGCACGATACCGGCGGGCGCCAGCACCTGATCGGCCAGCACCTCGACCAGAGCATCGCTGAGGTAGGTGCCGAGGTAGATCACCTGACCACTGCCGACTTTACGAGAGGTCATCGCGGCCACGCCCTCGGCGAAGCGATTCGCCCAGCGGCCGATTACCGTGGTGCCCGGCGCGACGTTAAGGAGCTCGTAAAGGTGCGCCGCCGTCACCTGAGCATTTCCGATCTTGAGCTCGTATCGGCGGCTCGCCGATGTCGCCGGTAGCTTCTCGCGCACCGTGTTGGTGCCGAAGCGGCCGCCACGCTCGACTAAGCCGTCGCCGCCGATGGACGTCAGCAACCCGAACTCCTCGACGGTGATCCCTGCGAGTGAGGAAAGTGTTTTGCCCGGCGAGGTGTGACGGATGACGTGGTTGTTGACGTCGCGTGATCCGGTGCGGCCTCCAAGGATCACCGTTCCACCGGCCTTGGCGAAGGCCTCGATCCGGGCGGTCCACGCATCGGTCCACTTCAGCCAATGCGGAACGTAGAGTGCCTTGAGCTTTGATAGATCGTCTTCGGGATGGATGAACCCGCAAGCGATGTTGTGTCGGTAGCAGTAGCGGTGCAGCAGCGTGGCATCGTCCTGCGGGCTCGGCATACCTATAGGGTAGGAGCGGTACATCTCCTGGTTGTCAAAGTCCGATCCGGCGATGCCCAGATCCATACGCACATGGGTGCCGAGGATCTTGTCCTTGAGTGCCGTGACCTCACCCGCAAACTGCCTGGCCTCGTCATAGCGGCGCCGTGGGATGTCATCGTGATCGATGATGCCCATCCAATAAATCTCGGCACCGAAGTGCGCGGGTCGCCAGCGGAAGAACATCACGCCATCGGCGCCGCGCGCAACTGACGTATAGGCCATGCGGCGCATCTCCCCCGGTTCAGGAGTGACCGTCGAGATATGCGGCTGCGCTCCCATGCCCGACTGCTGCTCGGGCACGATAAAGTTGCCGGTGAAGCCGCGGCAGATATCGAGATGCAGCGCCTGCACCTCGCCCGCACCGCCGACCCGCTGCAGCTCATCATACAGATGCGGATAGATGTCGAAGCCAAGAAAATCGAGATCGGTCGAGAACTCGCCACGGAAGTCGATGTCTTCAATCCGGCCCAGATTGTGAAAGATGAACCAGTCTGGATTGGTGGCGCGTAGGATCATTACCTGATCGTGCTGAAACCGCGCCGTGACGAAGGCGAGGAAGCGGTGATAGTCGAGGGAATGGCCCGGCGAGACCGGGGCAGGAGCGTAGTCAAGCGGCAGCACGACCTGATCGAAGTCGTCATAGGCGGTTGCCCAGAAGTGTCCGCCCCAGGCATCGTTGAGCGCTGCAATGGTCTTGTACTTGTCCTTGAGGTAGGCCTGGAACTCGAGCAGCGTCACCGGTCCGTAGGATAGCGAGCCCGAGGTGTTGAGTTCGTTGTCGGTCTGCCAGCCAATGACGTACGGGTTGTCCCGATAGTGCTCCGCCATCGCCCTGGTGATGCGCTTCGAGTGCTCGCGGAATACCGGGCTCGCAAGATTCGCATGCTGACGCGATCCGTGGCTCGTGGCGCGGCCATTGCCATCGATCCGCAGTACTTCAGGATAACGCGCCGTCAGCCAGCGCGGAGGCGTTGCCGTCGGCGTGCACATGATGGTCTTGATACCGGCACGGCCGAGCACGTCGATCGCACGGTCGAACAAATCAAAATCGAACACGCCCTCGCGCGGCTCGAAAATGTGCCACGCAAACTCCGCTAGCCGTGTCGCGTTGAAGCCCGCGGTCGCCATCCGCTCGGCGTCACGCTGCCAATAGCTCTCATCGACGTGCTCCGGATAGTGCGGCGCGCCAACGAGGAATGTATCTGTCGCAATCGGCCGCCAGACGGATAGCGGCGCGGACTTCGAGGCAGTCGTCATAGTCGGAAAACTCCACGCGATAGTCTATTTGATGGCGCCGGCCGTAAGGCCGCCCTGCCAGAAACGCTGCAGCAGCAGGAACACCACAACGACAGGAATGATGCTGACGAGCGCGCCGGTAATGACGATCGAGAACAGCACCTGTCCACCGCCACCGCCTTGCTGCGCGAGCTGATACCAAGTCGAAAGGCCCACCGTGATCGGCTGATACTCCTGCGAGCGCAGCACGATGAGTGGCAGGAAATAATTGTTCCACGTCCCGACGAACGAGAGCAGCGCGACGGTCACCATCCCCGGCGCAACAAGTCGGAGCACAATGGAACGGAAGATCAGGAACTCCCCGGCCCCGTCAATGCGCGCCGCGTCGAGCAGACCGTCGTCCACACCTTGCTCGACATAGACGCGCATCAGGTAGACGCCGATCGGCGAGATCATCGAAGGCAGGATAACGCCGAGCGGATTGTCGCTTAAGCCCGAGAGCGCCAGCAGCAGAAAGATCGGCACCACCAAGGCTGTTTGGGGGACAAACACTGCGCCCAACACGAGCCCAAAAATGAGGTTTCGTCCGCGGAACTTGAACTGTGTTTCGGCGTGCAAGTTTGACCCCGTTCGGTTGGGGATCGGCGTGCAAAATTGACCCCCTGACCGTCGCGGTCAGACTGCCTGTTCCGGAAGCGGACGGGCGGGTGGGGGATGAAGGGCGTGG
>JAYRZA010000043.1:0-34572 GCA_041916695.1 Devosia sp.
CATCGGCCAGATGAGCGATGATCCCCTCGTCAGCCTGCCAGCCGTGGCAAGCTGATCATCCCGGCCCAAGCCGGAAAAGCTCGGCGACCAATGCCGTCAGCTACACCACGGCAAGGGACACGATCGCTGCCAACGATGGTGACTCCGAGCGGAGAGTGGACCGCGTTGTTGCGGTCGTCCTCAATTGACTGGGCCTGATTGGTTAACCACGCTAGATCGCCTTCAGCGCTGGATGGAAGCCGGTCCCTAAAATCGTCATCGGAAGAGAACCTCGCGGCAATAGCGGCCTTCAACATCTCGCGCTGCGTTCGGTCGCTGTTGACAGTATTCCACGATGCTAGCGGGACAATAGAAGCAGTGCCGGTCGGGTCCTGCATTGCGAGAAATAGACGACAAAACACATCGTGCAGGCCCGTTCCACGTAGCACGAGCTTGCCGATGGCAATGTAGTAAGGCGTGAGATAGTTCTGCTCGACGAAGGGGGGTACAGGTCGCTCCATGCGCCGCTACCTTAGGCCGGGTAAAGGTTCGTAATGCCCCGGTTCGTGCGCGAGCGTGCAATGCTGTGCGCCTCCGGATATTTGGCGGATATGACGCAACAGTCGGAAAAGAAGGCGCTAAGCGGCTGTAATCGCTAGCTTTATCGAGCGGCGCGTCAGAACGCTCCGTGGCAGTGCTTGAACTGCCATTGTGTGTGAATTTGTTTAGCAAAATCAATATGATAGTCGGGAATTATTTCGCGTGCCTGCCTTTTGCCTAACTCACTCGCGCAGCTTGGCTATGCTTTCAGCACAACAAGATTGCCGGCGCAACGCCAGCGAAATGCGCATCACGCTCGCAAGGAAGCCCGCATTTCGTTGACGCCCCTCCGGTGGCCTCGATCTCAGGTGCGGCTCAAGACTACGCAATGTGAACAGGCCTCCCCTTGAAGGCCAACGAGCAGTTCGCTCTGCTGAAAAAGATAATAAGGGGGGTAGGCCGGATGCTGGACGAAGACGCCTTGGGCGCCACGGCGGATCATATCTATGAAGCGGCGTTGGTTCCGGAGCATTGGCCAACGGCGCTCGACAGGCTTGCGACGATAGGAGGGGCGCAGGGCACCGTCCTGTTTTCGGTGACCGAATGGCAGACAAACTGGACCGCTTCCACGTCTCTCCTTCCGACCATGCAGGAGTTTGTGGAACAAGGCTGGGCCGCGCGAAACACGAGGATGTCGAATGGACTGAGAAAAGGGCTGGAGCGCTATCCCGGTTTCGTCACTGAGGCGCAGTACTATGACGAGATGGAGCTAACGACAGACCCACTTGTTCAGGAGTTCTTTCGTCCGCGCGGCCTTGGGCACTCAGCAGGGACCCTAGCTCATCTACCTCATGCGGATATGCTCTGCTACAGCCTCGAACGGCGTTGGGAGAACGGGCCGGTTGCTGAAGACGAGATTCAGCGACCAAATTTACTTCGACCGCACCTCGTTCGAGCCGCCGTCGTCGCAGCCAGGGTAGGCTACGACAGGGAGCGCACGGCAGTCGACGCAATGGAGACTCTGGGTTTCCCAGCGGTGGCCTTGGGCGCCAACGGAACAGTGACGCTGCAAAACGCACTCGCCGGACGCGCCTCCGGATGGTCCATAGGGGCATTTGACCGGCTGGTCATGGCATCCTCACGGACCAGAGACATGCTGGCCACGGCACTTGGCACCATCAGTTCATCCAAAGGGCCGCGCTCGATCCCTGTGCCCGACCGACACGAAAACGTTCGGAGCGTTCTGCACCTCATCCCCATTCGAAAGTCGGCGCACGATGTCTTCACACGGGCGGTCGCCATTGCAGTCCTGACGTCCTGCGATCAACAGGGAAGCAATCCCGGGTTGCTGCAGGCGCTCTTCGATCTGACCCCCGCCGAAGCGGCAGTCGCTGATCGAATAGGAGCGGGAGACTCGGTGGAGCAGATAGCAGTCTCAACAGCACGCAGCGTGGTGACCATAAGAAATCAGTTGGCCAGCATATACCAGAAGGTTGGGGTAGACCGGCAGACCGAACTTGTCCGGTTGCTGAACCGGCTTGTCCTTCCCAACAGCGCCTGACAGGGGTCGGCATCGCCGCGCAGCTTCTTGGGCGCTGTCATGATCCATTTCAATCATGCTACCTGCGGAAATATCTGCAAGCCTGATTGAGCGGACATACGGCTGAGATGTCCACTGACGCTGGGTTAGGCACGATCAGAACGGGCGCCTGCGTCGTCGCAGCAATGTGAATTGTGGAATTCATTCCGAATGTTAGCAAATTCCTGAAGGCACTTGGGATCCACACGAGAGGGAAAACGTGACGCTGCTGAACTTGCGGATTGCAGCCACCTTGGCTGCCTTAACCATATAGCGCGGCGCTCGATGAGGAGAAGAACGGCGGTGCTCCGGCCTGTCAGTTCGGAACAGTGTCGGGTTCCGTAGACCTCAAGCCACTGGTGATGCCGAAATGCCTGTAGTGGGGTCGGATTGCGATCGTAGGTGGCCCTGGGCCCACTCTGCCCGAGGCATGATGGTGACTGGGTTGTGAGGTGGCCACGTAGGTCTAAACCATAGGTCGAAGACCTTGTGACGGTAGGGGAAACAAGAACAATGATGCGGTTGTCTGCTGTGCTCGGCCTCGGCCTGCTTGCGGTTAGTGGTGTGGTGGCGCAGGACATGGCGGTGGACGCAAGCCTTGGTACCGACAAGGAGCAGATCCGGCAATTGCAGGCCGACCTCGCCGTGTTGGGCTACAATGTCGGAAAACCGGATGGGAGCGTCGGCGGCAAGACCAAGGCCGCCGCGCTAGCGTTCGCAGAGCAATATGGCCAAAGCCCAGTTATCGACCAGGCCTTGGCTCTCGCCGTGCGCGAAGCTGCCCTGGTGCGAACAACCTCGCCGTTTGATCAGGAGCCCGTGGACTTTCCCGCATTCCTGCCCAGTGACCAGTTTTCGTGGGACATAAACAAGATCAAAGACCCCGCTTGCAGTCCCAAGAAGTGCGTTCCCGTTGCCGAGTTCCTCGTCGCGGGTGACCTTACGGGCGATGCCTATCCCGAACTGGTGTTTGCCACCGACTATCAGAACTACGACTATGAGCACGTGAACATACCCGCCGACATCGTCATCTTCAGCCGCGACACGCGCGGCGAGTACAAGCCGCTGCCGGTCACGACCACGGATGGCGGGCCGCTACGTCGGGTGGACTCTCGAAAAGCGGTGATCGCGGACTTCAATGGCGACGGTGTCGGGGACCTGTTCATCGCCACCACTGGCTATGATGCCGAGCCGTTCCCCGGAGAGCAGAACGTTCTGCTTTTGTCGAGCGGGGGTGGACTGATTGATGCGTCACACACAAGTCTGCCCAAGCAGAACGACATGGCCCACGGCGTCGCGTCTGGAGACCTGGACAAGGACGGCGACATCGACCTGATCGTTATCACGAACTACGGCAAGGCGCGGATCGAGCCCTACGTGCTGTGGAACGACGGTAGCGGTAGTTTCAAGCAGGCCCAGTTGGACACCATTCTCTCCCGGGACATGGCCTTATTCATGGCGAAGGGGATGAAACACCGCTCGAAGTATGTCGATCTGTCGGTCGATGACATCGATGCTGACGGCCATGTCGACCTGCTCCTCTATGTGAGTGGCGACGACGCCCGAAAGGCCGATGGCTACAAGGGGATGAAGCAGACGAGGGTCGTGTATGGCGATGGCAGCGGCTTCTGGTCCGAGGCCAACGCGGTGGAACTGCCGACGAACCGTTGGGGTAACAACACCTACACGACCGACGTGGGAATTGCCGATCTCGACGGTGATGGAGATAGGGATCTCGTCGCGACATTGTCGTTCGATGCCGCTGATGGGCCCCTCACCGATTGGCGCGGTCAATATCTGCAGGTGTTCCTGGCAGAAGGGAGAAAGTTCGTCGACGCGACGCCATCATCCATGTTCGGCCAGAATATCGAACAGACCGAGGTGCGCTCGCCGCACGACGTGCACCTGGTCGATCTCAATGGCGATCAGTCGCCCGACATTGTCGTCGGCAGCGTGGATACCTGGACCTTCGGCGAAACGAACATGCTTCGCCAGTCCGTCATGATCGCGGCCAACGACGGCAAAGCAAGGTTCAGCCGCGTCGATCCGCGCAATTGGGATGTAGGAGACTACACGGGCAGGTCCCTGTGGCCCGCGGACTTCGACGCGGATGGTGATATCGACCTCGCAGGTTTCGAGGAACTCGGTGACAACACTGATAGGGGCTGGATCATCCGAGGTATGCACATCACAGTCTACGAGCGATTGATGCGATGACATCCACTCGGCGTATGGGAAACTGGGGGCTTAGCTTGCGTGCGGTAATCTTGTTCGTCGCGGTGTTCTTGGCGATCGCTACACCGGTACTTGCCTATGAAAAGCAGACGGTGAAGGCGGCTCAGGAAGCCCTTCTCCGACTTGGCTATGACATCGGCAAGCCCGACGGAGCTTGGGGCCCAAAATCTCAAGCTGCCATGAACGAGCTGCGATATGCCAACGGCTTGCCTCCGGCCGACGACTTTGTCGGGTCGTCCCTTTGGCTCGTCCACCAGCAGTCGCCGGGCGAGACAACCCTGCCTAACCCCGGCCACCTTATTACTGATCTTGCGGCGCGGCGGGACTGGCTTGGCGAGAACAAGAAGGTAGCGTTTCAATGTACCGTGCCGGTGGGCATCGGCGTAAGTCCAAGCATGGTCCCGGTTCCGGACAAGGTCTACCCCATCGACATGCCCCAGGGGTTCATCGAGGGGAAGGACGACTGGTACAGCGAAATAGCCGAGGGGCTGATCGCCGCGCAGGGACAGTGCGTCGCTGGCAACTCGAAGGTCTGCAATGCCATCGTGGGGATGGCAGAGAAGTGGGCGTCCGCAGATGCGCTCAAGCCGGCGGTCGGGCGGAACGATCGCGGCAGCGAGGACATGTATTGGGTCAGCAACACGCTGCTTCGCGGCCTAACGTTCGCGTACGGCACGGCGCTTGCATTTGAGACGGTAGAGCCGGTCAGGCACGCGATGATCCTTGATTGGCTGAAGCGCCGGATCGACGAGTACCACTACGTACGAAAGTCCCCCTATCCGGGACAGAACCACAACATGACCCACATGATGCCGGCTGCGGTTTTCGGAGCTCTGGTGGGGGATCGTTCGATGATGGAGCCGGCATTTGAACGGTGGCAGATCGTTCTCGACAGCATGCGAGACGATGGCAGCTTGCCTGCCGAGACCCGTCGTGGTGCGCGCTGGTTTCACTATTCATCGATGCAGCTTGGCCACCTGCTGACAGTTAAGCAGTTGGCGGCATCGCAGGGGATCGCGCTTGAGCCAGACGATCCGACCAAGTCGATTCCGAAAGGCCTTGAGTTCCTGATTGCCGCGCTTGGCGATTTCTCAATAGCCAACAAGTACGCGAAGGAAAACCATGCAGGGGGCGAGAGCAGGGACTATTCGATCCCGTTCGTTCGAAAGTTCCACTTCGGCTTCGTTCCGGCGTATCGCGAACAGTTCGGCGACGACCCCACCCTAATGTCGTTGGGGAGTGCACCATTCGACCCTGAAATCTGTTCCTCGAAGGCGCGGGAAGACGACAAGGTGAAGACTTGCCCGCCCACCACAGAGGGTCTGACGTTCTCCTCCCTTCTCAAATACGTGGGGTATGAAGGCGACCACAACATGGGATACCCAGCCGGTTGCTTCCTGCTTCAGTCTCCCTTTCCATACGGGGATCCGGGCTGAGCCGTAATTTGGGGCGGGTTATCTTCATGCAAGATGCGCGACGTCATAAAATGTTGAGAATATGATGTTGCGAGCTAGCCGCTTGAAATCGAACGATAATCTGCGCGCTTATCTCCGGTTGTCCTAGCGAACATCAGAAAGCATGCTGTCTGCGTTGGGATAGTTATCCAAGGCAGGCGAACATGAAGCAGGCGCAGGTACTTACCGAGAAGGACACGAAGCGGGTGTTGGCACACATTGCCCGCAAGCCGGGGCGCTGTGTGTAGTAGTCCCTGCGCCACTGCACATAGTCGCGCAGCTCCTTGTCACCGATAGCGGTGATGAGCTTGCTGCCCGCGTATGCCTGCCAAAACCGCACTACGCGCTTGATCTGCCGCAGCATGCCGTCTGACGTGCGACCTTGCCGGTTCTCGGCTTCGCGGTATTTCACATACTCGTCGATCACCTCGCCAAAGGTTTTGGCGCTGATCGGAATGCCATGTTCGGCGCTGAATTCGAATTTGTGGACGAGTTTTTCGGCAGCTTTGATTGCTACAGCAAGGTCGCCGGTTTTGAGGCTGCGATAGACGTATTTCCCATCTACCCGAATGCGTGCCTGATAGGTGCCTTCACGCTTAAAGACGACTGCGTTGTCGTCAATTTGCGTTAGGTCTTCCATCCGGTTTGCCTAGCATTTGCCTAGGAATGCACACAGGAACCACATTTGCATATGTGGTGCCTATGTGCAACCGGAAGAAATACCTGTTATATTACAAGTACTTAGAACGCGCCGTGGCAGTGCTTGAACTTCTTGCCCGAGCCGCAGGGGCAGGGGGCGTTGCGGGAGACGCCGACGAGCAGCGTGGGGTCGATCGGCCTGAGTGCCGGATTGGCCTCGGCGACGGCGGTGCCGCCCGTGGCTGCCGCGAAGGCCGCGGCGAGAGCCGGGCTGCCGGCGCGCGGCAGCGTGCCACTCACCTGGGTCCCGGCGTCGTTCTCGCCGGTCGTCGGGTCGATGTGGATCTCGCTCAGCGCGTCGAGGTCGGGGCTGGGCGCGGGCTGACGGAGCTGGATCTCGACATGGCTCAGCTGCGTCGTCACCAGCTCGCGCAGGGCCGAAAGCAATTGCTCGAACAGGTCGAACGCCTCGCGCTTGTACTCGGTCAGCGGGTCGCGCTGGGCGAGGCCGCGCCAGCCGATCACCTTGCTGAGGTGGTCGAGGGTGACGAGGTGGTCGCGCCACAGCCCGTCGATCGACTGCAGCAGGATCGACTTCTCCACCTGCCGCATGATGTCGGGTGAATAGCGGGCCACCTTGGCGGCGGCGAACTCGTCGGCCGCCTTCTGGATACGCTCGCGCACCTGCTCGGCGTCGATGCCTTCCTCGTGGGTCCAGTCCCTGATCGGAATGTCGATGTTGAGGTAGGTCTTGGCCGCCGCCTCGAGCTGCTCGACGTTCCACTGCTCGGGATAGGAGCGGTCCGGGATCGCCTTGGCGACGATCTCCTCGACGACGTGCTGGCGCATCTCGCCGATGGTCTGCTCGACATCCTCGCTGTCCATCAGCTCGAGGCGTTCGGTGAAGATCGCCTTGCGCTGGTCGTTCATCACGTCGTCGTACTTGAGGATGTTCTTGCGGATGTCGAAATTGCGCGCCTCGACGCGGGCCTGGGCCCGCTCGATGGCCTTGGTCACCCAGGGGTGGGTGATCGATTCGCCCTGCTCCAGCCCGAGCTTGCCCAGCATCGAATCCATCGATTCGACCGGGAAGATGCGCATCAGGTCGTCCTGCAGGGACAGGAAGAACTTCGAGTGGCCCGGGTCCCCCTGGCGACCGGCGCGGCCGCGCAGCTGGTTGTCGATGCGGCGGCTCTCGTGCCGCTCGGTGCCGATGATGTAGAGCCCGCCGGCGGCGATCACCTTGGCCTTGTCGGCGGCGATCTGCTCCTTGATGCGGGCGATCCGGATGTCGCGCTCCACCCCCTCGAGGCCCTGGCATTCGCGCTCGATGCGCATCTCGAGATTGCCGCCGAGCTGGATGTCGGTGCCGCGACCGGCCATGTTGGTGGCGATGGTCACGGCGCCCGATACGCCGGCATCGGCGACGATATGGGCCTCCTGCTCGTGGTAGCGCGCATTGAGCACGGCGAGGTTCTCGACGCCCTTCTTGCGCAGCAGTTCGGCCAGCATTTCCGATTTCTCGATCGAGGTGGTGCCGACCAGCACCGGCTGGCCGCGCTTGCGGCAGTCGGCGATCAGCTCGGCGATCTCCTCGAACTTCTCGGCCGCGGTGCGGAAGATGGCATCGTCCTCGTCGACGCGCTTGACCGGCAGGTTGGTGGGGATGGTGACGACGTTGAGCCCGTAGATGTCGCCGAATTCCTCGGCCTCGGTAGCCGCGGTGCCGGTCATGCCGGCGAGCTTCTTGTACAGGCGGAAGTAGTTCTGGAAGGTGATCGAGGCGAGCGTCTGGTTCTCGGCCTGGATCTTGACGTGCTCCTTGGCCTCCAGCGCCTGGTGCAGGCCCTCCGAGTAGCGGCGGCCCGGCATCATGCGGCCGGTGAACTCGTCGATGATCACCACCTCGTCGTTGCGGACGATGTAGTCCTTGTCCTTGGAAAACATCTTGTGGGCGCGCAGCGCCGAGTTGAGGTGGTGCACCAGCGCCACGTTCTCGATGTCGTAGAGCGAGGCCGACTTGAGCTGGCCGTTCTCGGCGAGCGCGGCTTCGAGCTTCTCGACACCCTGGTCGGTGAAGGTGGCCGAGCGCTGCTTCTCGTCGATCTCGTAGTCGCCCTCGCCGAGCAGCGGGATCAGGCTGTCGGCCATGCCGTAGAGTGCCGAACGATCGGCCGAGGGCCCCGAGATGATCAACGGCGTGCGCGCCTCGTCGATCAGGATCGAGTCCACCTCGTCGACGATGGCGTATTCATGCCCGCGCTGCACCATCTGGGCGCGGCTGTACTTCATGTTGTCGCGCAGGTAGTCGAAGCCGAACTCGTTGTTGGTGCCGTAGGTGACGTCGGCGGCGTAGGAGGCTTTGCGCTCGGCATCGTCGAGCCCGTGCACGATGATGCCGGTGGTCAGGCCCAGGAAGCGATAGACCTGGCCCATCCAGGCGGCATCGCGGCGCGCCAGATAGTCGTTGACCGTCACCACGTGCACGCCCTTGCCGGTGAGTGCATTGAGGTAGACCGGCAGGGTGGCCACCAGGGTCTTGCCCTCGCCGGTCCGCATCTCGGCGATCGAACGGTTGTTGAGCACCATGCCGCCGATCAGTTGCACGTCGAAATGCCGCATGCCCAGGACGCGCTTGCTGGCCTCGCGCACGGTGGCAAAAGCGGGGGCCATCAGGTCGTCCAGGCTCTTTCCGGCGGCCAGCTCGGCACGGAAGGCATCGGTCTTGGCCCGCAGCTCACCGTCCGAGAGCTTGCTGAACTCCGGCTCGAGCGCGTTGATCGCCTGCACCCGCGGAAGGTACTTCTTCACCTGCCGATCGTTCGCCGAACCGAAGATCGCCTTGGCGATTGCAGCCAGTACCATGCCTCATGTCCCTTGATTGTTTGTCGGCCGGGCAGCGCGTGGCGCTCAGATCGTCCGGCGAAGCGGCGGGTCCTCACCCGTCAACACTCTTTGAAGTGGTGCGACATGTAAGAGCGGGTGTTTTGCTTGTCAACGGAACGCAAATGGGCCAAACCACCGCGTCGCGCCGGCCGGGGGCTCAGCGCATTCGCCCAGGAGGTTGCCTGATGACCACGTTTGCCCCGCCGCGGGCCTGTTCCATGCTCAAGTCGCTGACCGCCGGATTGCTGCTGGCCACAGTCCTCGGAGGTCTGGCGCTGCCCGTCGCGGCACAGGAAACGCCCGCCATCGAGGCGCCGGCCCAGCCGGCCCCGGACGCGGTGGTGGCAAAAGTCGGCGACCAGACGATCACCGAGGCCGATCTGGCCTTCGCGGCGGAGGATCTGCAGCAGGAACTCGGGCAGGTGCCGCCGGACGATCGCCGCGCCTTCCTCGTCACCGTGCTGATTGACATGAAAGTGATGGCGCAGGCCGCCAAGGCGGCGGGCATGAACGAGACCGAGATGTTCAAGCGGCGTCTCGCCTACCTCGAGGAGCGGGCGCTGCGCCGTGCCTATTTCGCCGAAAAGATCGCCGCTGCGGTGACCAACGACGCGATCAAGGCAGCCTATGACAAGTTCGTCGCCGGCTTCACGCCCGTCGAGGAGGTGCATGCCCGCCACATCCTGGTTGCGACCAAGGAAGAAGCCGATGCGGTCAAGGCGGAACTGGCCGCCGGCAAGGCCTTCGAGATTGCCGCGATGGAAAAGACCACCGACCCGTCCGGCAAGCAGACCGGCGGGGATCTGGGCTTCTTCGGCAAGGGCCAGATGGTGCCCGAGTTCGAGGCTGCCGCCTTCGCGCTCGAGCCGGGCCAGGTCTCCGAGCCGGTGCAGAGCCAGTTCGGCTGGCACGTCATCAAGCTCGAGGAGAAGCGCATGAGCCCGCCGCCGAGCCTCGAGCAGATGACGCCGCAGCTGGGCCAGCAGGTGATGTACGAGGCGTTCGACGCCTCGGTGTTGTCGCTGAAGGCGAACATCGCCATCGACATTCCGGATGCGGCCCTCGCCGAAGGGGTCAAGCGCCAGTCCGAGCCGGCCGCGCAATAGCCGGCAATTCGCCGTCAGGCGATCGTCCGGCCGCTGCCGGGCGATCGGCCGTGCGGCCGTCCCCGGGCCGCCAGCAGCATTGCGCGCTTGAACTGCACAGGCGCATGAGGCAAACGGGTGAGCCTGTCGCCGCCATACCAGGACGCATCATGGCCCACCCCGTTTCCCCGCTCGCGCCCAAGGCCTATCCGGAGCTTCCGGAGATCGCCGGGATCCGCTTCGCCACCGCCGAGGCCGGGATCAAGTACAAGAATCGCACCGATGTGCTGCTGGTCGCCATGGACGTCGGCACGGTCGTCGCGGGCGTGCTGACGCGCTCGAGGTGCCCCTCGGCCGCCGTCGACTGGTGCCGGCAGAACCTCCCCGGCGGCTCGGCGCGGGCGCTGCTGGTCAATTCGGGCAATGCCAATGCGTTCACCGGCCAGAAGGGCAGGGCGGCGGTGTCGCTGTCCGCCGATATCGTGTCTCGCAGCCTCGGCATTGCCCCCGGCGAGGTCTTCCTCGCCTCGACCGGTGTCATCGGCGAGCCGCTCGCCGCCGAAAAGTTCGCCGGGGTCGCCGAAGCCATGGCCGGGCGCCTCGCCGCCGGGCCCTGGATGGACGCGGCCAAGGCCATCATGACGACGGACACCTTTCCCAAGCTGGCGACGGCGACGGTCGAGTTCGACGGCGTGCCGGTCGCCATTTCCGGCATCGCCAAGGGCTCCGGGATGATCGCCCCCGACATGGCGACGATGCTGAGCTTCGTGTTCACCGATGTCCCGATCGCGGCCGGCGTGCTGCAGGGCCTGCTGCAGCCGGCGATCGACGCGAGCTTCAATGCCGTCACGGTCGACAGCGATACTTCGACCTCCGACACCTGCCTGGTGTTCGCCACCGGCAAGGCGAAGATCGCCCCGATCGTCTCGATGGACGACCCGCGCGCCCGGGTGTTTGCCGAGGCGCTGCAGGATGTGCTGCACGAACTGGCCATCCACGTCGTGCGGGACGGCGAGGGCGCGACCAAGATGGTGACGGTCACCGTCGAGGGGGCCGAGACCGATCGCAGCGCCTTCCGCATCGCGCACTCGATCGCCAATTCGCCTCTGGTCAAGACCGCGATTGCCGGCGAGGACGCGAACTGGGGACGCATCGTCATGGCGGTGGGAAAGGCCGGCGAGCCGGCCGACCGCGACCGCCTCGAAATCAGCTTCGGCGACATCCGGGTCGCCACGCAGGGCGAGCGCGACCCGGCCTATGACGAAGCGGCGACCAGCGCCTACATGAAGAACGAAGAGATCGAGATCCGTGTCGGCCTCGGCCTCGGGTCCGGTGCCGCGACGGTCTACACCTGCGACCTGACGCATGGCTACATCACCATCAACGGCGACTACAGGTCCTGATGGTCCCGCTCAGCATCAGCCAGATCGAGGGTGCGACGCTCACCGCCTGGCCGGCGCTCAGGCAGGCGCATGACGGGCTGTGGCTGTGGCGCTATGCGCGCGGCTACACCAAGCGCGCCAACTCCATCCATTGCCTCGATCCGTCGGATGGCGCCTATGCCGAGCTGCGGCTGACGCGGCTGGTCGAGATGAGCCGACGGCACGGCATCGAGCCGGTCGTCCGGGTGACGCCGCTGACCGCGCCCGAACTCATCGAACTGCTCGACGGCAAGCTCTGGGAGGAATACGAGCCGAGCCTCGTCATGGCCATGGAAATGCCCGACGTGGACTTTCCGGTCGGATTCAACGCCCGCTATTTCGATCCTGCCGATCCGGAGTGGTACAAGGCGCAGGCGCACATGTCAGGCTATGACGCCGAGACCATCGCGGTGCAGCGCCAGGTGCTCGAGGCCATTGCCTGCGATTGCCAGGGCGTGCTCGTCTATCACAAGGCCGGTCTGCCGGTGGCGGCGGCACTTGCGGCAGTGGCGAGCGGGATCGGGGTCTATCTCAACGTCGTCACCCATCCCAGCGCCCGCGGCATGGGCTATGGCCGTGCCGTGATGGGAGCGGCACTCAACTGGACGCGGGCGATGGGGGCCACGCATTCGGCCATCCAGGTGCTCGCCGACAATGCACCGGCGGTGAACCTCTACACTTCGCTCGGCTTCGGCGAGGTGTACGGCTATGCCTATCGACGCGCCCCGAACTGGGGCCGCAAGTGAGGATCCAGCTCGTCGTGGCCTGTGCGCTGGTCGATGCCGACCGGCGGGTGCTGATCGCCCAGCGGCCGGAGGGCAAGCAGCTTGCCGGGCTGTGGGAGTTTCCCGGAGGCAAGCTCGAACCCGGCGAGACGCCGGAGGTGGCGCTGATCCGCGAACTCGATGAGGAGCTTGGCGTCTCGACCAAGTCCGCCTGCCTCGCGCCGTTAAGCTTTGCCAGTCACTCTTACGAAAGCTTTCATCTTCTGATGCCACTTTACGTTTGCCGGAAATGGCAGGGAACGCCGGTGGCCCGGGAGCATGCTGCGCTCAAATGGGTGCGACCGCAGGCCCTTAGGGACTACCCGATGCCGCCGGCGGACGAACCGCTGATCGCGCCGCTCTGCGATCTGCTCTGACGGAGCTGAAGATGCACCTGTTCTCGACCTTCAATCGCTTCCTCGCCGACGAGTCCGGCGCGACCGCGATCGAGTACGGCCTGATCGGGGCGCTCGTCGCCGTCGGTTCGATAGCTGCCATGACCGCTTTCGGTGGCGGCCTCAGCAACCTGTTCAACGCCGTCGCCACCAAGGCTGGTGGCGCGATGGACAATTCCGGCGGCTGATCCCGTTCAGTCCTTCCGTCCGAGCACATCGGCGAGGCTGATGCTGGCGCTGCCCCGCCGTGCCGGCTGCTGCTGGCTGGCGTCCGGCGCCCAGCCCGAGATCCAGATCAGCTGCAGCGTCGCCCGGACCCGGCTGTCGGGGTCCGCGGCGAACTGCGCGTAGCGGTCCGCGGCGGCAAGCAGCAGGCCGCGCGTCATCGGGCGGCCCGGGCGCTCGAGCAGCGGGTTCTGCGCCCCTAGCGCCTTCAACTCGCGCATCAGCCGCAGCGGATCGGCATAGCGCACCGTGTGCGTCTCGATATCGGTGACCGGCAGGGCAAAGCCGGCCCGCTGCAGCAGCCCGCCGGCATCGGCAAGCGGGATGAACGGCGCCACGCGGGCGAAAGCGCCGCCCGAAAGCTCCGATTCGGCGGCAAGGAACGCCTGCCGCAGTTCGATGAGGCTGTCGCCGCCGATCAGCGCGGCGATGAACAGTCCGTCGGGCCTGAGGTGGGCGCGGATGCGGGCGAGAAAGCCCGGCACGTCGTTGACCACCTGCAGGTCGAGCAGCGAGACGATCAGGTCGTGGTCCCGGCGGGGGAGTTCCAGTGCCTCGGGATCGACGATCGGGGCCCCTGGCGAGGCGATCACCGTCGCGGCTCGCTCGAAGTCGAACGGGCCGCTGGCCGAGCGCCCCATCACCGGCAGCGGCGCCGCATCGGGGGCGAGTATCAGCGCCCGCTCGAACCGCCTCGTCACCGTGATCAGTCGGCTGGCGAGATCGTCGAGGGCAAGGCGGGTGACGAAGTCGTCGGGACGGCGTCGGCGGGCGAGGTGGCGGGCGATGCGCGCGCGATCGAAGATCCTGGGGGGCAGGGGCATGGCCAGCGGGGCCCTTCTCAACTAGGCTCGGGCCTTATGGAGAGCGGGGCCGGACTTGTCAAAAGCCGGGCGGGGCGTGGTCTGCTGAGCCGGTTCGGCGGCGGCCTGCTCGATCTCGTCTATCCGCCGACCTGCCTCGACTGCGGGGCGCCTGTCGCGTCTGCCGACGCCCTTTGTCCCCATTGCTTCCGGCGCCTCAGGCCGATCAGCGCGCCCTATTGCCCGCGGCTCGGCATCCCCTTCGCGGTGTCCCTCGGCGAGGGCGGGCTGTCGGCCGAGGCGATCGCCGATCCTCCGCCCTATGACCGCTCGCGCTCGGCGGTGGTCTACAACGAGGTGGCCCGCGCCCTGGTCGGCCGGCTGAAGTACGGCGACAGGCCGGAGCTGGCGGCCTTCTGCGCCCGGCTGATGGTCGCTGCCGGAGCCGAGTTCTGGCCCGATCGCCCGGTTCTCGTGCCGGTGCCGCTGGCGCCGCGGCGACGCCTCGAGCGGCGCTACAACCAGTCGGCCGAGCTGGCGCGGGTGCTGGGGCGGCTGACCGGCCTTGCCGTCGATCCGGCGCTGGTGCGGCGCCCACGGCATACCCGCCAGCAGGTCGGGCTCTCCGCCGAAGCGCGCCGGCGCAACGTTGCCGGGGCCTTTGCCGCGCATCCGGAGGCGGCGAAGCGGCTAGCGGGGCGCCGGGTCGTCCTCGTCGACGACGTCATCACCACCGGCTCGACCGTCGCGGCGGTGGCGCGCACGCTCAACCGGGCCGGCATCGACCGCGTCGACGTGATCAGCTTCGCCCGCGTTGTGGTGGGAGAGCAAAGCCCCATATAAGCTAGCATCCGGAACCTTCGAGACCCGACGTGCAGGAGCCATGACCAAGGTCGAAATCTACACCACCCAGTGGTGCCCCTATTGCCATGCCGCCAAGTCGCTGCTCGACGAGAAGGGCGTGGTCTACGACGAGATCGACGTGAGCGATCCACAGATGCGGCAGGCCATGGTCGAGCGTGCCCATGGCCGGCGCACGGTGCCGCAGATCTTCGTCGGCGCGACCCACGTGGGGGGCTATGACGACATGCGGGAACTCGATCGGCGTGGCCGGCTCGATCCGCTGCTCGGAGGCTGAGATGCGCGCCGCCGTCCTGCAGATGACCTCCGGCATTGCACCCGGCCCGAATCTAGACCAGCTCGAGCGGCTGGCAGTCGAAGCGGCCGGGCGGGGAGCGACCTATCTGCTCTCGCCCGAGGTCAGCGTGGTCTTTGCGGAGAACCGGGCCGGGCTGGTCTCGGTTGCCGGGCCGTGGGACGGCAATCCGGCGATCGAGCGGGTCGCCGGCCTCGCCCGGCGTCTCGGGGTCAGCCTGCATCTGGGTTCCCTCGCCGTGGCGCTCCCGGACGGGCACTTCGCCAACCGCTCGGTGCTGTTCCGCCCCGACGGGACGATCGCCGCGACCTACGACAAGATCCACCTGTTCGATGCCACGCTGCCCGGCCTCCGGCAGTATCGCGAAAGCGAGACCTATGCCGGTGGCGACCGCGCCGTGGTCACCGATGCGCCGGGCTTCCGGCTCGGCATGACGATCTGCTACGATGTCCGCTTTCCGGCCCTGCACCGGGCGCTGGCCGAGGCGGGCGCCGAGGTGCTCTCGGTCCCCGCCGCCTTCACCGTGCCCACGGGGGAGGCGCACTGGGAGGTGCTGCTCAGGGCCCGTGCCATCGAGACCGGCTGCTTCGTCGTCGCGGCGGCGCAGGCCGGCCGGCACGAGAACGGCCGGGCGACCTGGGGACACTCGATCATCATCGATCCCTGGGGCCGCATTCTCGCCCAGCTGGGAGGGGACGGGCCGGGCATCGCGCTCGCCGATCTCGATCTCGCGGCAGTGGCCGAGGCGCGCGGCAAGGTGCCGGCGCTGGACAATGCCCGGCCGTTTTCGCTATCGCAGGGCAAGGCGGGTATCGATCCCTACCCGCGTGAGGATGTCACGGCGTGATCACCTACGCGCTCCTTTGCGACAACCAGCACCGGTTCGACGCCTGGTTCCGCTCCGCCGAGGCTTTCGACGCGCAGCTGGCGCGCGGCATCGTCAGTTGTCCCGTCTGCGCCTCGATCAAGGTGGAGAAGGCGCTGATGGCTCCGGCCGTGGCGCGATCCGGCTCCGACAAGGTCAGCGTCTCGAGCGGCCATCCGCAGCAGGCCGAGATCCGCGAACTGCTGCGTGCCATGCGCCGCAAGGTGGTGAGCGAGGCCGACTATGTCGGAGACCGCTTCGCCGAGGAGGCGCGCAAGATCCACTTCCACGAGGCCGATCCGCGCGGCATCTACGGCGAGGCGACCCGCGACGAGGTGGCCAGACTGGTCGAGGATGGGATCGATTTCCTGCCGCTGCCCAACCTGCCCGACGAGCACAACTGACGGGTTGATCCACCGCAAGGTTCCCCGGCCGCCTCTGTGGCATTGGGGAGCCGTGCCGTGGAGAACGTGACATGAGGATCGCCCTGTTCGGCGGCAGCGGTCGGATCGGCAGCCTGGTGCTGGAGCGGGCGCTTGCTGCCGGCCATCGGGTTCAGGCCCTTGCCCGGAAGGCGACGCGCCTGCCCGTCAGGGTGGGCCTCACGGTCGCGCAGGGCCCGCTCGACGATGGTGAGGCGGTGTCGGCCACCTTGCGCAACGCAGACGCTGCGATCTGCTGCCTGTCGGCCGGCAACGGCACGCTCGGGCTGTTCGACGGCGCGGTGCTCCCCCTGATGCTGGAATCGGGACCGCGCCGCATCGTGTCGATGGTCGGCGCTTCGGTCCGCATGCCCGGCGACCCCTCGACCCTCGCCTTGCGACTGATGAGTCTCGCCATGCGCCTGGTGCCGGGCCATCTGCTGGCCGATGCCGAGGCCCATGCCGTGCACCTGCGCGAAAGCGGCCTCGAGTGGACGCTGGTGCGCAGCGCTAACCATGCCGGCCGGCCCGCGACCGGCAGGATCCTTGCTCGCCCGGGCTATGCGATGCGGCTCGATGCCAGCATCGCGCGCGGGGACCTGGCTGCGTTCATCCTCGAGTGTGCCGTCGACGACCGCTTCGTGGGCGAGGCGCCGATGGTCGAGAACGGTTGAACCGGCGGCCCCCCGACCGTCTGGCGAGGCTTGATCGGCATCCGTCGGTGCCGCAGTATCGCCCGCCCATTCCTCGCTTTCGGATTCCCCCATGACCTCTCCCGATGCCGCCCTTTCGGGCACGTTCGCCATTGGCGGCGATCTCGTCGTCAACCGCCTGGGCTTCGGCGCCATGCGCATCACCGGCAGGGGGATATGGGGCGAGCCCGAGGATCCGGTCGAGGCGCGCGCCACGCTGCGCCGGGTGCCGGAGTTCGGCATCAATTTCGTCGACACGGCCGAAAGCTATGGCCCGGAGGTCTCGGAACGTCTGATCGGCGAGGTGCTGGCGCCCTACCGGGCCGGTACCGTCATCGCCACCAAGTCCGGCCTCACCCGCACCGGACCCGACATCTGGCACCAGGTCGGCCGTCCCGAATTCCTCGAGCAGGGCGTGCACATGAGCCTCAGGCGCCTCAGGCTCGAGCGCCTCGACCTCTGGCAGCTGCACCGCATCGACCGCAAGGTGCCGCGCGACGAGCAGTTCGATGCCATTGCCGGCTTCATCAGGGACGGCCTCGTCCGCCATGTCGGCCTCAGCGAGGCGAGCGTCGCGGAGATCAAGGCGGCGCAGCAGTTCTTCCCGGTGGCCACCGTGCAGAACCTCTACAATGTCTCCAACCGCCGGAGCGAGGACGTGCTGCGCTATTGCGAGGCCAACGGCATCGGCTTCATCCCGTGGTTTCCGCTCGGCGGCGGCGATCTGGTCCGGTCGACCCGCTTCCAGGCGATCTGCTCGAAATACGGCGCAACGCCCAGCCAGATCGCGCTGGCCTGGGTGCTGCAGCGTTCGCCGGTGATGCTGCCCATGCCCGGCACCGGCAAGGTCCGGCATCTCGAGGAAAACACCTCTGCCGCGGCGATCCGACTCGAGGACGACGACTTCGAGGCATTGAGCCGGCTGGGACGCTGACCACCTGAAGCGGCGGTTCAGCCCCGGTTCAACTTCGTCCTGCCAGTCTCGCTACAACGACGTGAATGCCATGTCGTCGCGCCCGAGCCGAGGAGGACAGTCATGCGTTTCGAGAGCTTCGCCCCCGCCACCACCCCTGCCGGCGGCGCCATCCGGGCCCTGATCAGCAGCGAGGCGGCCCAGGCGCTGTCGCGGCTGCGGCCGTTCGACTTTGCCGTCGAGGAGGCGCTCGACAAGGCCTACGGCAAGGGCCAGTGGTTCATGTACTGGGACGAGGACCTGCGCGGCCGGCCGATCCGCGGCACCATCAGCCTCGCCTTCGGGCGCGAGACGCTGGTGATCGGCTGACTCCGGTCGGTCAGCTGGCCTGCGGCCGTTCCGCCAGCACCATGTAGTTGACGCCCAGGTCCCGGCTCGGGCGCCATTCGTCGGCGAGGGGGTGGAACACTACCCCGGTGCGGTCGATCACGCGCAGGCCGCTGCGCTTCACCAGGGTGCCGATCTCGTCGGGCGTGAGGAACTTGCGATAGTCGTGAGTGCCGCGCGGCAGCCAGCGCAGCACGTATTCCGCCCCGACGATGGCCAGCGCGAAGGCCCGCGGCGTGCGGTTGATGGTGGCGGTGAACAGCAGCCCGCCCGGGGCGACGACTTCGGCGCAGCTGTGCATGTAGAGCGGCACGTTGTCGACGTGCTCCACTACCTCCATGTTCAGCACGATGTCGAACCGGTCCCCCGTCGCCGCCAGGGCCTCGGCGGTAGTGGTGCGATAGTCGATCGAAAGGCCCGACTGGGCGGCGTGCAGCGTCGCGATGCGGACGTTCTTGTCTCCGGCGTCGATACCGGTGACGGTGGCACCCAGCCGGGCCAGCGGCTCGGACAGCAGGCCGCCGCCACAGCCGATGTCGAGGATGCGCAGGCCCTCGAGCGGTCGCCGCGCGCCGGCATCGCGACCGAACCGGGCGATCGCCCGGTCCCGCACATAGGCGAGCCGCACCGGGTTGAACTTGTGCAGCGGCCTGAACTTGCCGGTCGGGTCCCACCACTCGTCGGCCATGGCCGCGAACTTGCCGATCTCGTCGTCATTGATGGTGGTGGCAGTCATCTCGGCCTCCCGGGAACCTGCGGCCTATATCGGCTCCTATGACGGCCGGAGCAAGATACAAGCTGTCGCGCCGGCGCGGCGGTCGTCTGGCCGTGATCCCTGGTCCTGCCGGCTGCCGCGCTTCTGGCAGGCGCGGCGTGTCGTCCTGTTGCGCGGCGGCCGGCTTTGTGGCACATCCCGCGCCAAAATCAGCGTACCGGCCGGTTCGGACCGGGCAGAGGCGAGGGCAGGGCCTTGGGCCGTATCGTAGTGAAGTTCGGCGGCACCTCGGTCGCCACTGTCGAGCGCATCCGCCAGGCGGCGCGTCACGTCAAGCGCGAAGTCGATGCCGGCCACGAGGTGGCGGTGGTGGTCTCGGCGATGAGCGGCAAGACCAACGAGCTGGTCGGCTGGGTCAACGAGGCGTCGAAGCTGCACGATGCACGCGAATACGACGCCGTGGTCGCTTCCGGCGAGCAGGTCACCGCCGGGCTGATGGCGATCGTGTTGAGCGAGATGGGCATCCCGTCGCGCTCGTTCCAGGGCTGGCAGGTGCCGATCCTCACGGACGACGCGCATGGCGCGGCCCGCATCACCGGGATCGACCCCACCGAGCTCGAGAAGCGCTTCGCCGAGGGCATGGTGCCGGTGATCACCGGCTTCCAGGGGATCGCGCCGTCCGGGCGCGTCACGACGCTCGGCCGCGGCGGCTCGGACACCAGCGCGGTGGCGGTGGCGGCGGCGGTCAAGGCCGATCGCTGCGACATCTACACCGATGTCGACGGAGTCTACACCACCGACCCGCGCATCACGCCGAAGGCGCGCCGGCTGACCCGCATCTCGTTCGAGGAGATGCTGGAGATGGCTTCGCTCGGCGCCAAGGTCCTGATGATCCGCTCGGTCGAAATGGCGATGGCGCACAAGGTGCGGCTCACCGTCCGCTCCACCTTCGATGATCCGGAGGCGCCGCAGATCGCCCCGGACGGCACGCCCGGCGTCCCCGGCACACTCGTATGCGATGAGGATGAGATCATGGAACAGCAGATCGTTTCGGGCGTCACGCTGGCGCGCGCCGAATCCAAGATCACGCTGCGCGACGTCAAGGACAGGCCGGGCATCGCCGCGGCGATCTTCGGGGCGCTGGCCGACGAGTCGATCGTGGTCGACATGATCGTGCAGAACGTCTCCGAGGACGGCTCCACCACCGACATCACCTTCACCGTGCCCGATGCCGAGCACGACAAGGCGCTGAAGGCGCTGCAGGCGGCCGGCGGGGCGGGGCGGTTCGAGTATTCCAAGATCACCAGCGCCAAGGGCGGCGCCAAGGTCTCGGTGGTGGGCGTGGGCATGCGCAACCATGCGGGCGTCGCCGCCTCGATGTTCAAGGCGCTGGCCGACAAGGCGATCAACATCCAGCTGATCACCACCTCCGAGATCAAGACCTCTGTGCTGATCGACGACGAATATGCCGAGCTTGCGGTCCGGGCCCTCCATACGTATTACGGGTTGGACAAGGAAGACGCCTGAGCCGCCGCTGACCCCGATCGCGGTGCCCGGGCCGTAGGGCGGCGCGGGGCCGCCGGGCGGGAATCATGGCGACAGCGATCAGCGGGCCGCGCGTGCTGCTCAGGCAATTGCGCGAAACCATGGCGGAGCCGCTGGCTTCGCAGGCGCGGCTCGACAAGATCGTCACCCTCATCGCCCAGAACATGCACGCCGACGTGTGCTCGTTCTACGTGCTGCGCGACGACGGCGCGCTCGAGCTGTTCGCTACCCGCGGCCTCGCCGAAACCGCCGTGCACATGACCACGCTGAGGCTCGGCGAGGGCCTCGTCGGCCTCATCGCCAAGCAGGCCGAGCCGCTCAGCCTGGAGAACGCCCCGGCACACCCCGCCTTCGCTTACCGGCCGGAAACGGGCGAAGACCCGTTCCTCGCCTTCCTCGGCGTGCCGGTGCTGCGCGCCGGCCAGACGCTGGGCGTGCTGGTCGTGCAGAACCGCGAGGCGCACCTGTATGGCGAGGACGAGATCGAGGCGATGCTGACCACGGCGACGCTGCTCGCTGAGATGATGTCGACCGCCGATTTCGACGCGCTGATCAAGCCCGGGCAGGATATCGAACTGAGGCGTCCGCGCACCTTCAACGGCGCGGGGTTCACCGACGGGGTGGCGCTGGGCCAGGTGGTGCTGCACGATCCGCGCGTCGTCGTGACCAATTTCGTTGCCGAGGATACCGAGGCCGAGCAGGTCCGCATGCGGGCCGCGCTCGACCGCATGCGCCTGTCCATCGACGACATGCTGAGCCATGGCGACATGGTGGCCTCGTCGGACCATCGCGAGATCCTCGAGAGCTATCGCATGTTCGCCCATGACCGGGGCTGGGTGGACCGGCTCACCGAGGCGATCGACAACGGCCTCACCGCGGAGGCGGCGGTGGAGCGGGTTCAGAACGACACCCGCGCCCGCATGATGCGCTCCACCGACCCCTACATCAAGGATCGGCTGCACGATCTCGACGACCTGGCCAACCGGCTGCTGCGCGTCCTCACCGGCGACGGCGACGCCATGGGTCACAAGGAACTGCCCGAGAACGCCATCCTCGTGGCCCGCAACCTGGGTCCGGCGGAACTGCTGGAGTACGACCGGGCCCGGCTGCGCGCCGTCGTGCTCGAGGAGGGGGCTTCGATCAGCCACGTCGCCATCATAGCCAAGTCGCTCGGCCTCGTGGCCGTCGGGCAGGCCGAGAACGTGGTGGCGCTGTCGGAATCGGGCGACGACATCATCGTCGATGGTGGCACCGGGCAGGTGCACCTCAGGCCGACCGGCGACATGATCCAGGTCTATGTCGACAAGGTGCGGCTGGGCGCCAAGCGGCGGGCGCACTACCTCGAACTCAAGGATCGGCCGTCGGTCACCCGCGATGGCGTCGAGATCACGCTGTTCCACAATTCCGGAATCGTCGCCGACCTGCCGATGCTGCGCGACACCGGGGCGGCGGGCGTAGGGCTGTTCCGCACCGAACTGCAGTTCATGATCGCCTCCCGGCTGCCGCGCCTCAAGGAACAGGTCGAGCTCTATGCCGAGGCGATCCGGCTGACCGAGGGCAAGCCCATCGTTTTCCGCCTGCTCGATGTCGGCGGCGACAAGGTGATCCCCTACCTGCGCTCGGAGGCCGAGGAGAACCCGGCCATGGGCTTCCGCTCGCTGCGCCTCGCCCTCGACCGGCTGGGGCTGCTGCGCATCCAGATTCGCGCCCTGCTGCAGGCCGCCAATGGCGGGCCGATGAAGATTCTCGTGCCGATGGTCACCGATGCCTGGGAGTTCCGGCAGACCCGGCTGGTGGTCAACAAGGAAGTCGAGCGGCTGGTGCACGAGGGGCGCCCGGTGCCCTCGCGGCTCGAGCTGGGTGCCATGATCGAGGTGCCGTCGCTGCTGTGGGAGCTCGACCACGTGCTGCCGGAAGCCGATTTCGTCTCGATCGGCTCGAACGATCTGGTGATGTTCCTCACCGCCGCCGATCGCGGCAACAAGCGGGTCGCCAAGAGCTACGACCCCATTGCGCTGCCGCGCCTCAGGGCGCTGAAACATATCGTCGACATGGCGCAGCGCTTTGGCGTGCCGCTCACCATGTGCGGTGAGCTGGCGGGGCGCCCCGTCGAGGCGCTGGCCCTGATGTCGATCGGCATGACACGGCTGTCGATGAGTCCGCCTTCGGTCGGCCCGATCAAGGAAATGGTGCTGGGAACCGAGCTGATGCCGATCCGCAGGTCCGTCTCCGCGGCGCTGCTCGAGGGGGCGCACGGCCCCGACATCCGCGAGCTGCTGCTCGAGTGGGTGGACCGGCAGGGCCTGGTGATCTGACGCCGCCATGGCCAGCCTTCCACAGGATAAGCTCGACGCGCTCAGCAAGCGGTTCGACTCGATCGAGGCGGCGCTGTCGGCCGGCCCGTCCGCCGAGCAGTTCGTCCGCCTCAGCAAGGAATATGCCGAGCTCGAACCGATCGTCAGGCCCATCGAGGCTTATCGCAAGCTCCTCTCCGATCTCGCGGCGGCCGAGGAGCTGGCCGGCGGCGGCGACCGGGAACTCGCCGAGATGGCGGTCGCCGAGATCGAGGACCTGAAGCCGCGCATCGAGGCGGCGGTGCAGCAGATCCGCATCCTGCTGCTGCCGCGCGATGCCGCCGACGACAAGAGCGTCATTCTCGAGGTGCGCGGCGGTACCGGCGGCGACGAGGCGGCGCTGTTTGCCGGCGATCTGCTGCGCATGTACCAGCGCTATGCCGATCTGATGGGCTGGAAGTTCGCGCTGATGGAGGAAAGCCCGGGCGAAGTGGGCGGCTACAAGGAAGTGGTGGCCAACATCTCGGGCAAGGGCGTCTATGCCAAGCTCAAGTTCGAATCGGGCGTCCACCGGGTGCAGCGCGTGCCGGCCACCGAGGCGCAGGGACGCATCCATACCTCGGCCGCCACAGTGGCGGTGCTGCCCGAGGTCGAGGACATCGACATCGAGATCAGGCCCGAGGACATCCGGATCGACACGATGCGCTCTTCGGGCGCCGGCGGCCAGCACGTCAACACCACCGATTCGGCGGTGCGCATCACGCACCTGCCGACCGGCATCGTCGTCACCGCCAGCCAGAAGAGCCAGCACCAGAACCGGGCCACGGCCATGAAGGTGCTGCAGGCCCGGCTCTACGAGGAGCAGCGGCATGCCCGCGATTCGGCCCGGTCGGAGGCACGCCGCGAGCAGGTCGGCTCGGGCGACCGGTCGGAACGCATTCGCACCTACAACTTCCCTCAGGGACGGGTAACCGATCATCGGATCAATCTGACGTTGTACAAGCTCGACAAGGTGATCGCCGGCGAAGCCCTGGGCGAGCTGATCGACGCCCTGATCACCGAGCATCAGGCGGCACAGCTCGCGGCGATGGAGGGCATCAGCTGACACTCAGCATCGGGGGAGCATGGCGGGGTGTGCGGGACCTCCTGCGGCGGGCCGGGATCGGCACGGCAGAGCTGGAGGCGCGCCTGCTGGCCGAGGCGGCTTTCGGCATGGACCGGCTGGAACTGGTCAACCGGGAACGCGAGCCGGCCGGGCCGCAGCCGCTGAAGACCCTCGAAGGACTGGCCGAGCGCCGCCTGCGCGGCGAGCCGGTCGAGCGCATCTTGGGCGAGAAGGAGTTCTGGGGCCTTGCCTTCCGGCTCAACGAGGCAACCCTGGTGCCGCGTCCGGAGACCGAGATGCTGGTGGAGCGCGGGCTCGAGGAGATCGGCGGGCTCGATGCGCCGCGAATCCTCGATCTGGGTACCGGCACCGGCTGCATCCCGATCGCCCTGCTCAGCGAATTCTCCGATATGCGGGCAGTGGCGGTCGATCTATCGGACAGGGCCCTCGAGGCGGCGCGGGACAATGCCGGCCGGCACCGCGTCGACCGGCGGATCGATTTCCGCCGCGGCTCCTGGTTCGATCCGCTCGAACCGGGCGAGCGTTTCGAGCTGATCACCTCCAACCCGCCCTACATCGAGAGCGGCACCATCGCGACACTGATGCGCGAAGTGCGCGACCACGATCCGCTGCTGGCCCTCGACGGGGGACCGGACGGGCTTGCCGCCTATCGGGCCATTGCGTCTGAGGCGCCGCTCTTTCTGCAGCCCGAGGGCGTGCTGCTGCTCGAGATCGGGGCCGGTCAGGGGGGAGCCGTGAGCGATATCCTCGTCGATGCGGGCTTCGTCGACATCGCCATCGAGCGCGATCTGGCCGGCCACCAGCGGATGGTCGTGGCGCGACGCGGCTGAACTCTCTTGCGCCCGGGCCGCGGCCCACCATATTTTCTGCTTGGAAAGATTGGACGAACCGGGTACGTTCCTGCTGCTGTCTATGGCATGACTGATCGTGCCAAGGTGACGGCCACCCGCTCATCGGCGAGCTGCGTTCGGCAGCATCGACACCTGGACGAGGAACCGGGGCGCCGTGATGGGCCACAAGTGGTTCAACCCGCAGCTCTAGGCACTTTGGACTAGCTTGCCCGCCGGCGTCCTGCCGGCCCGCAGCCCGAGGCGCCGATGGCCCGAACCTGCCGTTAGTGATCTTTTCCAAGGCTTGAAAAGAGACGATGAGACCAAACCAGCAGAACAACAAGAACCGCTCGCGTGGACGGAACAACAATGGCGGCCGCAAGCACGGCAACCCGTTGAGCCGGAATTACGAGAGCAACGGCCCCGACGTGAAGGTGCGCGGCAACGCGGCCCATATCGCCGAGAAGTACCTGCAGCTCGCCCGGGATGCGCAGTCCTCGGGAGACAGCGTCATGGCCGAGAACTACCTGCAGCACGCAGAGCACTACTTCCGCATCCTCAGCGCGGCGCAGCCGCAGGCCGGTCAGCGCGACCAGTTCGGCCAGCAGGGCGACGAGGATGACTACGATGACGATTTCGCGCCGATCAATGATCGGTTCGCTTCGCCGGAACCGCGCCAGCCCTACCAGCAGAGCCAGCCGCAGCCCGAGCCGCAGCCGATTCCCGGCAGCGAGCCGGTGGTGATGGCGGCGGTGGAGGTGGCGGTGCCCGCCGATGGAGAAGCCGCGGCGGCACCGGCCGAGGGCGAGCCGCGCCGGCATCGCGAACGGCGTCCGCGCCGCCGGTCGCGCGGGCAGGGCGGCGAGGGCGTTGCCGCCGATCCGGCCAGCGCTCCCCAGCCCGATGTCGGCGAACTGCCGGCCTTCCTGACCGCCGGCAGCACGGCGGCAGAGTAGTCCGACCCAAGATCAGGAACGACGAGGGCTGGGGGAAACCCCGGCCCTTTTGTTTTGTCCGGCCCTCCCTATATCTCGTTCGAGACCGGAGAGTGCCGCCGAGCGGGCCTCCGGAATTGATCCGGCGGATGCGGGGGCGCGGCCTCCGGTCGCGTCGGGTCAGCGCTTCAGGCGTTGGGCCCGTGCCTGTCGAGGGGCGGTCCTGCGTGCCACACAGGAGAGTTGCATGAACATCGAGAAGTACACGGAACGGGCCCGCGGCTTCATTCAGAGCGCCCAGCAGGCTGCTCTGGGTGCCGGCCACCAGCAGTTCCTGCCCATCCACCTGCTCAAGGTGCTGCTCGACGACGAGGAGGGCATGGCGGCGGGTCTGATCGCCAAGGCCGGCGGCGACGCGCGGCTGGCCCGCGCCGAGACCGAGGCGGCGATCAAGCGGATCCCCAGGGTGTCGGGCGACGCCGGTCAGCTCTACCTCAGTCGCGAGCTGGCGCGGGTCTTCGACACGGCCGAGAGCGCGGCTCAGAAGGCCGGGGACTCCTTTGTCGCGGTCGAGCGCATGCTGCTCGCGCTGGTGGTGGAGAAGGATACCGATGCCGGCAAGGTCCTCGCCTCTGCCGGCCTGACGCCGCAGGCGCTGAACGAGGCGATCAACGACATCCGCAAGGGGCGGACTGCCGACTCGGCATCCGCCGAGAACCAGTACGATGCGCTCAAGAAGTATGCGCGGGACCTCACCGCTGCGGCGCGCGAAGGCAAGATCGATCCGGTGATCGGCCGCGACGAGGAAATCCGCCGCACCATCCAGGTTCTCTCCCGCCGCACCAAGAACAACCCGGTGCTGATCGGCGAGCCCGGCGTCGGCAAGACCGCCATCGTCGAGGGCCTCGCCATCCGCATCGTCAACGGCGACGTGCCCGAGTCGCTCAAGCAAAAGGCGCTGCTGTCGCTCGACATGGGGGCGCTGATCGCCGGAGCCAAGTATCGCGGCGAGTTCGAGGAGCGGCTCAAGGCGGTGCTCACCGAGATCTCGTCGGCCGAGGGGCAGATCATCCTGTTCATCGACGAGATGCACACCCTGGTCGGCGCCGGCAAGACCGATGGCGCGATGGATGCCTCAAACCTGCTGAAGCCGGCCCTCGCCCGCGGGGAACTCCATTGCGTCGGTGCCACCACGCTCGACGAGTATCGCAAGCACGTCGAGAAGGACGCGGCGCTGGCCCGGCGCTTCCAGCCGGTCTTCGTCGACGAGCCGACGGTCGAGGACACCATCTCGATCCTGCGCGGCCTCAAGGAAAAGTACGAACTGCACCACGGCATCCGCATCTCCGATTCGGCGATCGTGGCGGCCTCGACCCTGTCCAAGCGCTACATCGCGGATCGGTTTCTCCCCGACAAGGCGATCGACCTGGTCGACGAGGCTGCGGCCCGCCTGCGCATGGCCGCCGAGTCGAAGCCCGAGGAGCTCGACGAACTCGACCGGCGCATAATGCAATTGAAGATCGAGCGCGAGGCCCTCAAGAAGGAGACCGACGAGGGCTCCAAGTCCCGGCTCGGTCGACTGGAGCAGGAACTCGCCGACCTCGAGGAGCAGGCCGGCGCGCTGACCACCCGCTGGCAGGCCGAGAAGTCCCGCATGCAGGGTGGTCAGAAGCTCAAGGAAGAGCTCGACAAGGCCCGCACCGATCTCGAACTGGCACAGCGTCAGGGCAACCTGGCGCGGGCCGGCGAGCTCGCCTATGGCGTGATTCCCGGTCTTGAGAAGCAGATCAGGGCCGCCGAGGACCCCGATGGCGACGGCAAGGCCGACAACCCGATGGTCGAAGAGGTGGTGCAGCCCGCACATATCGCTCAGGTCGTGAGCCGGTGGACCGGGATTCCGGTCGACAAGATGCTCGAGGGTGAGCGCGAGAAGCTGCTGTCGATGGAAGCCGAACTCGGCCGGCGGGTCGTCGGCCAGTCGGAAGCGGTCGAGGCCGTCGCCAAGGCGGTGCGCCGGGCGCGGGCCGGGCTGCAGGATCCGAACCGGCCGATCGGCTCGTTCATGTTCCTCGGGCCGACCGGGGTGGGCAAGACCGAGCTGACCAAGGCGCTGGCGCAGTTCCTGTTCGACGACGAGCACGCCATCGTGCGCATGGACATGTCGGAATTCATGGAGAAGCACTCCGTGGCCCGGCTGATCGGCGCCCCTCCGGGCTATGTCGGCTACGACGAGGGCGGGGTGCTGACCGAGGCGGTGCGGCGTCGGCCGTACCAGGTGGTGCTGTTCGACGAGATCGAGAAGGCTCACCCGGACGTCTTCAACGTCCTCCTCCAGGTGCTCGACGACGGGCGGCTGACGGACGGGCAGGGACGGACGGTCGACTTCCGCAATACCATTATCATCATGACCAGCAATCTGGGTTCGGAATATCTCGTCGGCCTGCGGGACGGCGAATCGGTCGAAACGGTGCGCGGCAAGGTGCTGGACGTGGTGAAGGCCTCGTTCCGGCCCGAGTTCCTCAACCGCGTGGACGACATCATCGTCTTCCACCGGCTGGAGCGCCAGCACATGGGCTCGATCGTCGATATCCAGCTCGGCCGGCTGCGGTACCTGCTGCGGGAGCGCGACATCGACCTCCAGCTCACGCCCCAGGCGCGCGAGTGGCTCGCCAATGAGGGGTACGATCCCGCCTATGGCGCCCGTCCGCTGAAGCGCGTCATCCAGCGCCACGTGCAGGACGGACTCGCCGAGGAGATCCTCGCCGGCCGCGTCGTCGACGGCCAGACCGTGACGGTCGATGCCGCCGATTCCGGCCTCGTCATCCGCCCCGGCGGACCGGACCAGCACGCCGAAGCGGCGTGACGCTGGACCGGGGCCGGCCGGGAGACCGGCCGGCCCCGGCCTGCGGGACCTGAAGTCACCGAAGCCTCGGCTGACCGATGAGGATCGCGAGACGATGCTCGGGATCGCCAGCGCAGCTGGCGAATTTCGGGCCGGGCGCGGTTCGCCGTCATCGCTGGCGCCCCGACCAGGTGAGCGCGAGTGCCTCGATCTTGTCCCCGCCAGTCTGCGCGGTGGTATCTTCCCCTCGTCCGCCGCACTGAAGCGAGATCATGACGAGTGGTTGGTGCGGTGGAGGACGGGTGGATGGCGGGTCGCCGCCGTTCAGGCCCAAAGCATGTTTTGAGCACGGTGGAGCCGCTAGCACGCGGGGCAGGCCTGCCAGCCTGCACGGATCGGAAGCCGCCTGGCAAGGCGGCGGGCGGACGCTGCCGGGACGGAGCACTTGATGCCACCGCGTGGCCAGGCCCCCCCGGTCTCGCGATGCGGCACGGGATGCACCCGGGCCCACAGGCCATACGCCAAAAACCCCGGCCGACCGGCGAGGCGCGAGCCTCACTCGCATTCGCGGACCGGCTCTCCGCCCGCATCGTGCGCCAGACCCACAAGGCCCCGTATCCCCATTGCCCGCGGGTTCCAGTCGGTCTAGAACAGAACAGGAACAAAGGAGTCCGTCATGCAGCGCTACCAGATCGACTATCTCGAGTTCCCATCCGCCGATGGGGCCGGCACGCGACGGTTCTTCGCACAGGCGTTCGGCTGGCCCGAAACGCCCTATGGCCCGACCTATCACGGCATCGAATCGGCCGGGATCGACGTGGGGGTCGATTCGGGCGAGGGCCGTCCGGCGGCGCCGCTTGCGGTGATCCGAACCGAGGACCTCGAACGGGCCGAGCGCGATGTGGTTGCTGCCGGCGGCACGATCACTGTGCCCGCCTACGTTTTTCCCGGCGGGCGGCGCTTCCATTTCCGCGCCCCCGGCGGAATCGAACTCGCCGTATGGGTCGCGAGGGCTTAGGCTTTTCGCAGGAAGCCAGCGAGGTCTGGGATGGGCACCAACGAATCGGCAGCGCCGGCGGAGACGACATTCTGCCCGCGCCAGAACCGGCGCTACGTCCTCGTCGCCGCGATCCTCGCCTCCTCGATGGGCTTCATCGACGGCTCGGTGCTGTCCATCGCCACCCCGGCGATCCGCGCCGACCTCGACGCCAGCCTGGGCGATGCGCAGTGGTTCTCGAATGCCTATCTGCTGCCGCTGGCTTCGATGCTGCTCATCGGTGGCGCCGCGGGGGACCGATTCGGCCTCAGGCGGGTGTTCGCGCTCGGCATCGGATTGTTCGTGCTGGCGTCGCTGGCCTCCGCGTTTGCACCGGATGCGTCGTGGCTGATCGCCGCCCGCGCCGTGCAGGGACTTGGCGCCGCCTTCATGGTGCCGGGCAGCCTCGCCATCATCGCCAGGGCCTATCCACGCGAGGAGCGCGGTAGGGCGATCGGGGTCTGGTCGTCGTTCTCCTCGCTCACCACCATCCTTGGCCCGGTCCTCGGCGGGCTGGTGCTGACAGGCCTGGGTGACGGGATCTGGCGGCTGATCTTCGCCATCAACCTGCCCCTGGGCGGGGTCGCCATCGCGGTGCTGCTGCTCAAGGTACCCCGCGATCCCGCCGACGCGAATCGTCGCCTCGACATCGTCGGTGGCCTCCTCGTGACGCTGGCCCTGCTGCTGATCGCGACAGGGCTCACGCCGGCGGGGGGCAGCGCGCCGATCTGGAGCCAGGTGGTCGGCTACGGCAGCGCCGGTGTCGTCTTGCTGGGCGCGTTCCTGTGGTGGGAGGGGCGGGTCTCACAGCCGATGCTGCCGCTGCGACACTTCCGCGTCATGGCGTTCTCCGGTGCGCAGGGCCTGACATTCCTGCTGTATTTCGGTCTCGGCGCCGTCACCTTCTTCCTGCCGATGGCGATGATCGGCGGGTGGGGACGCTCGCCCGCCGAAATCGCCATCGCCCTGCTCCCGCTCGGCATGGCGCTGACGGTGTTGTCGCCGCTCGCCGGGCGGCTGTCCGACCGGTTCGGGCCGGCGCCGCTGATCGCCGGCGGGTCGGTGGTCGTCGCCGGCGCCTTCGCCCTTCTCGGGCTGGTGATGCCCCTCGAGAGCCTCTGGATCGGGGTGCTGCCGGCAATCGCCGTGCTCGGCATCGGCATGAGCGCCGTCGTGTCGCCGTTGTCGACGGCGGTGATGACGTCCGTGGACGACGCCGACACCGGCCTTGCCTCGGGGGTCAACAATGCCGTGGCCCGGGTGGCGGGCCTGTTCGCCGTCGCCTTGATGGGCGGCGTCGCCGCGATGGTGTTCGAGCGGACGCTGGGGCCATTCGCCGAGTTGCCCGTCTTCTTCGGCCTGCAGCCCGATACCGCCCTGCAGCCGGCCGCCGAATCGGCGCGTCACGCGGCGAGCAACGCCGCCTTTGCGGCAATCGCCTACATCACGGCGCTGCTGGCCTTGCTCGCGGCCGTGATCGCCTGGCTCACCCAGGCGCGCAGGCGCTAGTCGAGTGACGCGACCGCCAGGGGGGCCGGTTCGCGCTGCATCAGGTCGCGGACCTGGCTGATGGTCTGCTTGAAGGCGGTGTCGTACTGGGCCGAGAGCGACTTGTCGCGCGGCAGCTTGACACTGAGCGGGTCGACGAAGCGGCCGTTCACCTTGATCTCGAAATGCAGGTGCGGGCCGGTCGAGTTGCCGGTCGAGCCGACATAGCCGATGATCTGGCCCTGGCGCACCTTGACGCCCGGCTTCATGCCGTCGGCGATGCGGCTCATGTGGCCGTAGCCGGTCTCGAAGCCGTTCACGTGCTTGAGCATGACGAACTTGCCGTAGCCCGACACCCATTGCGCCTTCTCGACGACGCCGTCGCCGGACGCGTAGATCGGCGTGCCCGTCTTGGCGGCGAGATCGACGCCGGTGTGCATGCGGCGCGACTTGAAGATGGGGTGGACGCGGTAGCCGAAGCGGCTGGCGAGCCGTCCGCCGCCCTGCACCGGGCGGCGGGTCAGGAAACGTTTGCCGGTCTCGCCGCTCGGGTCGAAGAAATCGACGGTCCCGTCATTGGTGCGGAAGCGGAACAGTTCGCGCGTCGTGGTGCCCAGCTTGAGGGCGACATAGAGCAGTTCTTGGTGCCCGGCGGCATCCTTCTGGGTCTGCAGGATCTCGATGGAATCGCCCGCGGCGATCTTCTTGGTCAGGTCGATGTCGTAGGCGAACATGGCGACGATGCGCGATGTCGTGGCGTCGTCGATGTCGTGCTTGCGGGCCGTTTCCCAGATCGAACGATAGACCGAGGGCAGGTTGTTGACGTTGATCTGCTCGGTATCCTCTTCCGGGAACTCGATATCGGCGGGCGCGAGACCCAGCACGTAGTTGCCCCGGTCGGTCAGCGCGGCGGTCGCCGCATGCTTGATCTCGCCGGTTCGCGGATCGGGGAAGTAGATGCTGAGCCGGTGCGGGATCAGCGTCTCGGATGTCCGCGACGGCCCCATCAGGATGCGCAGTCGCGCGCCCACCGGGACGGTGGTCGAGTTGAGCACGTTGCGCAGCGTCGCCGCCACCATGTCGTAGGTGGTATCGTCGAAGCCATTCTTGAGCAGCGTGTCCTTGAGCGGGCCGTCGTCGCGCACCGCCACGACGCGCTCGGACCGTCCGAGGCCTGCTTCCTCCGCGCTTCTGGTCTTGCCCACCACCGAGACGTTCTCGGCCACGCCGGACAGCCCGTCGCCGGTGACGACGCCGAGGTCGCGCAGCCCCTGGTCCGGCGTGGCATAGGCCAGCGCCACCTCGCCGTCCGCGCCGCCTTCGGCAAACAGGTTCTCGACGGTCAGGCGCACGAAGTCGGCGGCACTCCGGTCGGTGATCACGGCGGGCGGAACGAGGCTCATCG
Organism: Devosia sp.; assembly: GCA_041916695.1. GTDB lineage: Bacteria > Pseudomonadota > Alphaproteobacteria > Rhizobiales > Devosiaceae > Devosia_A. The sequence continues at coordinate 32,657 of JAYRZA010000043.1, forward strand.
GCATGGCGGCGGTGCGAATCTGCACCTCGCCCTCGACCTCGGCACCGTAGATCTCCGGATTGGCGCCACCGTCGCCGGCCGTGTCGGCGATCGGCTGGCTGGCATCGATCATCGCCACCGGGTCGTAGTCCGGGATGTCTTCCGAAAGCGCGGTGGCCGCGGTCGCCAGGGTGGCGCGGACCCGCACGAAGGGCTGCTTGCGGATCAGCGCACGGCCGTCGACGGTCTCGCGGATGGAGGCCTCGACGATCTCGAGTTCCGAGCGGGTCCGGGCCACCGGACGGAGGCGATCGCCCTTGACCTCCGAGTCGGCCACCTCGCCGGTCGACCGGGTGATCAGCTGCAGGGCCTCGTAGGCCGTCGAGAACGTGTCCTGGCCTTCGAACGACACATAGAGAGCCGCACCCATCAGCATGACCGAAGTCAGTCCGGTCATTACGGTGCCGGTCAGCCAGGCAAAGCTGAGCTCGCGACCGTGCGGAATTTCGCCGTCAGTGGACTGCACGGTTAGCGCCGGGCTGTCCTCGAAGCCGCTGGACTTCAAGAGCGCGGCGCTGCGATTGCGCTGTGTTGGGCTCAAACCCGTCCTGCCTGCTGCCACCCGTCCGTCGGTCAGAAGCAGTGGCGCGCCTCGGCGCGCGAGTCAACCGCTCGACACACGCCTTGGTGCGCAGACATTGCGGCGAAACTTGGCCAGGCGGCGTGGCCCGCCGCGCCCCGGGGGAGAGCATCGCGCGGCAGAAATTATCCACAGGGGGAGGGCGGCGCCGGACACCCCCCGAACCGGCCATCCGCGCCCCAGAGTGACAACCTCCGCGCGCGCGTGCTATATCTAGCTCCGGCAGGAACGCCCGCCCGGGCCTGGGTCGGAATCGAAAAATGTCGTTTTCGTCATTTTCGGTTGTTGACACCTCGGGAGGCCGCCCATATAACCCGCCCATCGCTGAAGACCGCGGCGCCGCAAAACGCCAAGGACTGAAGCAAGCCTCTGAAAGTAATGAAGAAATTCAAGCTTTCAGGTTCGAGTTTCGGTTCTGCCGAAAGTTGAAAATGGGTGTTGACAGACAGAAACGTCTCGAATACAACCCGCCCCGCTGACGACGTCGAGCGCTAGTCGCTCCCACTGTTCAGCGAAATCCGAAAGGGCAGGTCTGCTGCCGGGCAACCGGACACAGGCTTCTGTCCTCCGAATTCGGGAGCGACGCTCCCACCGACGCCGACGTCGAAAGACGCAACCGGGGTCAGCTCTTTGAAATTGTGAAGATTGGAAGAAAGAGAAACGTGGACGGCGAGGTTCTTGCGGTCCGGTCGTGAGACCAGACAACAGACTTCGACGGTACGTTTCTCAGAGGTACACTACCAATCACACGGCCCTCGTGGCCGGAGTGACAGGTGTGTGTCCTCGTCAAGCAAACGTGCATGCGTCGACCAAGTCAGATATCAAACTTGAGAGTTTGATCCTGGCTCAGAACGAACGCTGGCGGCAGGCTTAACACATGCAAGTCGAACGCCCCGCAAGGGGAGTGGCAGACGGGTGAGTAACGCGTGGGAATCTACCCAGTTCTACGGAACAACACAGGGAAACTTGTGCTAATACCGTATACGCCCTACGGGGGAAAGATTTATCGGAATTGGATGAGCCCGCGTTGGATTAGCTAGTTGGTGAGGTAACGGCTCACCAAGGCGACGATCCATAGCTGGTCTGAGAGGATGATCAGCCACACTGGGACTGAGACACGGCCCAGACTCCTACGGGAGGCAGCAGTGGGGAATATTGGACAATGGGCGCAAGCCTGATCCAGCCATGCCGCGTGAGTGATGAAGGCCTTAGGGTTGTAAAGCTCTTTCAGTGGGGAAGATAATGACGGTACCCACAGAAGAAGCCCCGGCTAACTTCGTGCCAGCAGCCGCGGTAA
>JAYRZA010000044.1:0-30974 GCA_041916695.1 Devosia sp.
AACCCCAACCCGCTGATCCAACCCGGCTGCGCAACCCGACCAGCTTCGTCGGGTCGGATCAGCTCAGCGTCGTCAGGGGGTCAATATTGCACGCCGATCGGGGGTCAATCTTCAACGCCGTTTGACATCTTCCAGGCGGGCATTCCGTGCGAGGGCGAACTGGGCTGGACCCTAGGCTACATGTTGTCGACCGGGGTGGCGTTCAGAATGAAGTATGGTCTCGACTACCGCGTGATCGTGCGTCATGAGCACGTCAATTCCTATGAGGACATCCTCGCGGTGGTCAGAACCATCTTCGGGCGGGTGACAGTGCGAAGAAGCTGGTTTCCGGCGCCTCTCAGGCATGCCTCGTTCTACGCCTATCTCGAGGCCAGCGAGGCGCGGATGGACGTCGCCGCCGACTTGCTCCGCTCCCGCTAGTCAGAATCCCCAGGCGACGACCAGGACTCCCGTGACAACCAGCAGTGTACCGAGGACCAGCGAGAGCGTCAGCGTCTCGCCAAGCACGACTACGGCCGCCAGGGGCACCAGGACCATGGCGACCGCTACGAAAGGGTAGGCCTGGGTCAGTGGCGTGCCCTTCAGTGCGAACACCCAGAGCGCTGTCGACGCAGCGTAGACCGACACCGCAAGGGCCAGTTGCCAGTTGCCGAGAAGCGCCAGAAGCGTCTGCGCATTCAGTCCGGCCTCGGCCGGCAATCGCTCGGCTGCGGCCTTGAACAGCAGTTGGCCGAGCGCTAGCGATAGCGCTACTCCTAGCAACATGGCCACCTTGATCGGACTCATTCGGCAGGTGCCCGGGCACCGCGGATTGCCAATTCCCGGACGATGCGCGTGGTGACCTCCCGTTCCGACCGTAGCCTGAGGTGGAGATTGAAGATCGCCGCCAGAGACAGAAGGATGAACACGTAGATGACGAGGTCCGCGCCGCGTCCGATGCCGACGGCATTCGCGACAAGGTTGGCGAGGTCCGGAGCCGCAACGAGTACCAGGCCCAGCATGGAGCCCCCCACCACAGCGTTTGCGACGAGCACCGAACGGCCGCGCTGTGCCAGCGCATAGGCCATGATCACCACGAGCCCGATGACCAGAAGCGCCTGGGCAATCATCGGTGCAACCTCCCCATCAAGAGGTCCAGCAAGATGACAAACATGCCTGAGTTCCTCTGCCCTTTGGCCCGGGAGTACTCGCTGTAGACGACGGTACACGGATGCTCCCGCCAGCGCAGTCCCCTGGTTGCGATTTGTTTGAGCAGCTCAGATGCATGCGCCATGCGATTGTGCCTGAGGTCGATCTGCCGCGCGGCGGCGGCCGTCAGTGCCCTGAGGCCATTGTGGGTGTCAGTGAGCGGGAGTCCGGTCTGCAAGCGCGTGTACCAGGTCGCCAGTCGCAACAGGTTGCGGCGGGAGGCGGGAAGGCCGACAGTGGTGCCCAAGAAGCGAGATCCCAGCACAACCTCGACCTCACCGCTCTGCAATACCGCGAGCATCGAAACTGCATCCGCCAATATGTGTTGACCATCTGCATCGAAAGTCACGATGAACGCCGCCCCACGCCGGAGTGCGAACTGTATGCCGGTCTGCAGTGCTGCTCCCGCGCCGAGATTGACGACATGGCGGCAAACCCATGCACCACCTCGATGTGCGATTTCCGCCGTGTCGTCATCCGAGCCGTCGTCGACAACCACCACATTGAAGCCGGTCCCACGGAACTGGGCGAGGGTAGTGTCGATTGCGCGCGCCTCGCAGAAGGCCGGCATGACGAACCACACCTGCCCGGCATCCATTTTCGGCTCCTAGCTCAACATGGGATCGGTGACGTAGATAGGGCCCAGATCGACCTGGGTCCAGACAAGACACAGCCATTCTGCAGATCATCCGGACTCGCCGGCCGGTCATGGCGACGCGAGGTGGAAAGAGCGCGCTACCGCGTGATCGCGCAGAGCAAGGGCAGGCAGGCGGCCGGGGATCAGCGCGTTCTCAATTGCCGCTGGATCGGCAAGGTGGGTGGCATCGACTGCCACACGGTCGAACGCCGCGACCATACCCAGGCGCAGCTTCTCGTTGAGTTCGAAGAGCAGCACTCGAATGTCACCCCGGCTGTCACAGGCGACGCAACGCGTCCCGGCCGGATGATCGTGCGCCGCCTCCGGGCGGACGATCGCAGTGGAAGGCGATGCCGACAGGGATGCGAGCAGGGCCGGGTCAGTCACGACGACGACCGGCACTGATCTCCCGCGTTGCGCAGAAAGCGAAGTCGACGTCATGACGCGCCTGCCGGGGATGCGGTGTAGTTGAGAATCGGCCCAAGCCAGCGCTCGACTTCACGAACAGCCATGCCCTTGCGTCGGGCGTAGTCCTCAACCTGGTCCCTCTCGACTTTGGCCACGCCGAAGTAATAGCTGTCCGGGTGGCTGAGATAGAGTCCCGATACCGATGAGCCCGGCCACATGGCGTAGCTTTCGGTGAGGCTCACGCCGATCCGCTGCCTGGCATTGAGCAGGTGGAACAGCGTTGTCTTCTCGGTGTGGTCCGGCTGCGCAGGATAGCCGGGAGCCGGCCGGATGCCGCGGTAGCGTTCGTGGATCATGTCGTCGGGGGAAATGCTCTCGTCGGCTGCGTATCCCCAGAACTCCTTGCGGACCCTCTCGTGCATCAGTTCGGCGAAGGCCTCGGCAAAGCGATCCGCGAGGGCCTTTGTCAGAATCGAGGAGTAGTCATCGTTCTGGCGTTCGAAACGCTCGGCGATGGCGACTTCCTCCAGTCCGGCCGTGACGACAAAACCGCCCACATAGTCCGGAATGCCCAGCGGAGCGACGAAATCGGCAAGAGCCACGTGTGCCTTGCCTCCGGTCTTGGACAATTGCTGGCGCAAGGTGAACAGGGTCGCCAGTTCGACCTCACGGCTCTCGTCGGTGAACAGCCGGATGTCGTCCCCGACCTGATTGGCGGGCCAGAAGCCGATAACGGCCTTGGGGCGGAACCAGTTCCTTTGCAGCACCTGCTTGAGCAGCTTCTGCGCGTCATCCCACAATTGCCGTGCGGCCGGCCCCTGGTCCTCGTCCTTGAGGATGGCCGGATACCGCCCTTTGAGTTCCCAGGCCTGGAAGAACGGCGTCCAGTCGATGTAGCGTGCGATCTCACCCAGGTCGTAACTCTCGAAGACGCGCGTACCCAGGAAGCTCGGACGCGGCGGGACGTAGTTCGTCCAGTCCGGTCGGAAGCGATTGGCCCGGGCCGCCGCGAGTGGCGTGCGTTGCTTTTCGGCCTCGGCTTCAAGATGGCGCGCCTTGAGCCTTTCGTACTCGGCTTGCACGTCCGCGACATAGGTTGGCCGCTGCTCCTCCGACAGCAGGGCGGAAACCACGCCGACGGCGCGGCTGGCATCGTGTACATGAACGGTAGGGCCCCGCTGATACTGCGGATGGATCTTGACGGCGGTGTGAACCCTGCTGGTCGTCGCCCCTCCAATCAGGAGCGGGATATCGAAGCCCTCTCGCTCCATCTCGGCTGCCACATGCACCATCTCGTCCAGCGACGGAGTGATCAGCCCCGACAGGCCGATGACATCGACCCGTTCCTGTCTGGCCGTCTCGAGGATCTTCGATGACGGTACCATCACTCCGAGGTCGATGATCTCGTAGTTGTTGCAGGAGAGCACGACCCCGACGATGTTCTTGCCGATGTCGTGTACGTCGCCCTTCACCGTGGCCATCAGGATCTTGCCTGAGCTGCGTCGTCCGGTGGCCTCGCCATTGGCGTCCTTTTCGGCCTCCATGAACGGGAGCAGGTGAGCAACGGCCTGCTTCATAACACGCGCAGACTTCACGACCTGGGGTAGAAACATCTTGCCCGAGCCGAACAAATCGCCGACGACGCCCATGCCGGCCATCAGGGGCCCCTCGATGACCTCCAGCGGGCGGGCAGACTTGAGTCGGGCCTCCTCGGTATCGGCCTCGATGAACTCGGTTATGCCATTGACCAGCGCATGGCTGATCCGGGCCTCGACCGGCTGTTCGCGCCAGCCCAGATCCTTGGCCTTCTGTTCCTGGCCGGCCGCACCCTTGTAGCGTTCCGCTATCTCCAGCAGGCGCTCGGTCGAATTGGGTGTGCGGTTGAGTATCGCGTCCTCGCAGGCCTCGCGCAGGTCCTTGTCAATGGACTCGTAGAGCGCCAGCTGGCCGGCATTGACGATGCCCATGTCCATCCCCGCCTGGATGGCGTGGTAGAGAAACACGGCATGCATCGCTTCGCGGACCGGCTCATTGCCTCGAAACGAGAAAGAGAGGTTGCTCACCCCGCCGGAGATGTGCACGTGCGGCAGCGCCCGCCGGATCTTCCGTGTCGCTTCAATGAAGGCGACGCCGTAGCCGGTGTGCTCCTCGATGCCCGTGGCGACAGCAAAGATATTGGGATCAAAGACGATGTCCTCGGGCGGAAAGCCGACAACGCGTGTCAACAGGTCATAGGCGCGCGTGCAAATGGAGACCTTGCGTTCGAGCGTGTCGGCCTGCCCCTCCTCGTCGAAGGCCATGACCACCACCGCAGCACCATAACTTCGCACCAGTCGCGCTGACGCAAGAAACTTCTCCTCGCCTTCCTTGAGCGAGATGGAGTTGACCAGCGCCTTGCCCTGAACGCATTTGAGGCCTGCCTCGATGACCTCGAACTTCGAGCTGTCGATCATCAACGGCACACGGGCAATGTCCGGTTCGGCGGCCAGCAGGTTCAGGAACTCGACCATCACCCTCTCGCTGTCGATCAGTCCTTCGTCCATGTTGATGTCAATGATCTGGGCGCCGTTCTGCACTTGGTCGCGCGCAACCTCGAGCGCTGCCGAGTAATCACCAGCGGTGATCAGCTTGCGGAAGCGTGCCGAGCCAGTGACGTTGGTGCGCTCGCCGATGTTGACGAACGGGATGTCGGAGGTGAGCGTGAAGGGCTCGAGACCCGACAGGCGCAGCAGGGTAGGGACCTCGGGCACCTTGCGGGGCCGGTACTTGCCGACGGCGGCGGCTATGGCCCGGATGTGGTCCGGGGTCGAGCCGCAACAGCCGCCGACGATATTGAGGAAACCGTCACGCGCGAACCCCTCGAGCTGGCTCGCCATGAACTCCGGTGTCTCATCATAGCCGCCGAAGGAGTTTGGCAGGCCGGCATTGGGATAGACACAGACCATGGTATCGGCGACGTCGCTCAGTTCGGCGACGTGGGCGCGCATGGCGTTGGCACCGAGCGCGCAGTTGAGTCCGATGGTGAAGGGGTTGGCGTGCCGCACTGAGTACCAGAAGGCGGTAGGCGTCTGGCCGGAGAGCGTGCGCCCCGAGAGATCGGTGATTGTTCCCGAGATCATGACCGGCAGCTCATTGCCGCGCTCCGCAAAGATCCGCCGAGCCGCGAAGATGCCGGCCTTGGTGTTGAGCGTGTCCGTGATGGTCTCGAACAGCAGCAGGTCGGCACCGCCGTCCATAAGGCCGTTGATCTGTTCGGCGTACCCCCTCACGATCTCGTCGAAGGTGATTGACCGGTGGCCCGGCGAATTCACGTCGGTCGACATGGACGCGGTCTTGTTGAGCGGCCCGATGGCTCCGGCGACGTATCGGCGCCGGCCGTCCTTCTCGAAAGCCAACTGCGCCGCCTCTCGAGCCAGGCGCGCACCGGTGAGGTTCAACTCGTAGGCAAGCTCCTGCATGCCATAGTCGGCCATCACGATGTCGGTCGACGAGAAGGTGTTGGTTTCGACGATGTCCGCGCCCGCGAGGAAATACTCGAGATGGATGGCGCGGATGGCGTCGGGCTGGGTGAGATTCAACAGGTCGTTGTTGCCGCGCAGGTCTCGCGGCCGGTCTCTGAAGCGGTCACCGCGATATGCCGCTTCGTCGAACCGGCGCGCCTGGATCATCGTTCCCATCGCGCCGTCGAGGATGAGGATGCGCTCGGTCGCGGCCTTGCTCAGCGCTGCCCGGACCTCGGCACCGTTCGGCAAGGAGTTTCCATCGATCTCAAGGTGTTGCCGTTCAAACATCACTCGACTTTCCGACCAACGTGACGCCAAATACGTCGAACGCCGGCGACGATCGCACGGCGAGATATAAAGATATCTTTATATGCCTGCCGGCGCCGCGGCAAGCAAGCGGCTTCTGGCCGCCGGAGGCGCGCACAACGGACTTCTCATGACAGTGCCATTCCTGCTCGTCCCCGGCCTCAACTGCACCGCGAGGGTCTTTGCGGGCCTGGCCGACGTCCTGTGGCCGTACGGCGCCGTGACCATCGCAAACCATCGTGGGGGCGGGAGCATCAGCGAGATCGCTTCGGACATCCTGTCCACGGCGCCGACCCGTTTTGCCCTGGGCGGATTCTCGATGGGGGGCTACATCGCCTTCGAGATCATGCGCCAGGCCTCGCACCGAGTGGATCGGTTGCTGCTGCTCGATACTTCGGCGCGCCCCGACACGCCAGAGGCCGCCGAGAACCGTCACCGCCGAATTGCGCTGGCCAAGAACGGCAGGTTCGAGACGGTCGTCGAGCAGTCCTTTCCGATGGCGGTGCACCCGGACAACCAGCGACGCCAGGATGTGCGCGCGCTGCACCGCGACATGGCGCTCGCCAACGGGGCGGATCACTATGTCCGGCAACAGCAGGCCATCCTGGCGCGACCCGACGCCCGACCGGGCCTCGCCCTGATTGCCGTGCCCACGCTGGTCATCGTCGGGCAGGGGGACCAGATCACCCCGCCGGCGGCTGCGGAAGAGATGCATCGCGGCATCGCCGGCAGCCGGCTTGCGGTGATTGAAGCGGCCGGCCACATGGCCATTGCAGAGAACCCGGGGCCTGTCTACGCCGCCATTCGACAATGGGCGGCATAGCGCGGTCTCAAGCGGTTTCGCGCTTCCACTCGGCGAGCGGAAACACTCGATCGTACGCCAGGTTGAAGATGTAGGCATAGGCCATGTAGAAGCCGGCGAATGCCGCGTCCATGACCAGAGCCTGCCAGAGGTCGATCCTGAGGTACCATGCGATCAAAGGCATGAGAGCCAGCAGCAATCCGACTTCGAACAGCAGGGCGTGCAGCACGCGCAACGCTTGGCTCTTCCGGCTGGAGCCGGTGAGACGCCTGACCGCATGATCAAAGCCCCAGTTGAAGATGTAGTTCCAGATCAAGGCGACCACAGCGCTGCCGGCGCTGACGATACCAATCTCGAATAGCGGCATGTGAAACGCGAACGCCGCCAACGGGGTGACGAGGATCAGCCCGATGAGTTCGAAGCTCAGTGCGTGGCGAAGACGGTCCTGCAAGGAACGCATGTCCCGATTTCCTCTAGGATCTCGGGTCGTCCCGATGCAAAAGCGCGGAAGCTGCCGGGGTCGTCCCCGGACCAGGCCTGCTAGCACAAAGGGCGCCGGCAGGCAAATCGCAGATCCACGCAATTCGCTTCAACTTAACGACAAAGCAACCACGTTCCGCCACGGGTCACCATCGGCGACCGTCGGTGGATATGATGGGACATCGGTTGATTTGGGTTCATCACATTGGCAACTTCTTCTCGCGACCTCGGTGCGGCCGCCAGACTGCTCATTCTGTCGCTGATTGCAGCAGTGGTTCTGGCCGCCTGCGGAAGTTCGGGGGCGGTACCGCATATCGCCCGCGCCGCGTTCTCCGAAGATGAGTTCGGCGTCAAGGCCAGCCCACGGGTCACCAATGCCAAGAACCCGCCCAAGGGGGGCGGACGCCACCTTGTCGGCAAGCCCTACGTCGTGCGCGGCGTGACGTATGAGCCGCTGGAGAGCCCTCTGGGCTATTTCGCTTCCGGTTCCGCCTCGTGGTACGGCGCCGACTTTCACGGTCGGAGGACGGCCAATGGCGAGATCTTCTCCGCTACCGCCATCTCCGGAGCCAGTCCGGTACTGCCGCTGCCCAGCTACGTGCGCGTGACCAATCTCGAGAACGGTCGCTCCATGGTGGTGCGAGTCAACGATCGCGGCCCCTATCTGCATGGCCGAGTGATGGACCTCAGTTACCGCGCGGCCGAGATACTGGGTTACGCGAACAGGGGAGTGGGGACCATTTCGGTCCAGTACATCGGCCCGGCGCCCCTCAACGGCGACGACACCCGCATGCTGCTGGCGAGCGTGGACCGGCCCACTCGCATGGAGGAACAGGCCACCCGGCTTGCATCTGCGGAAGGATCGGGCCGGGCAGGCATGTGGACTGCGACCGGCCTTGGCGAGATCGAGGCTGCGCGTGGACCGGACGCAATCGGTGACGTCATGGGTCTTTTCGGCTACGTCGACCCCCTGGCTGACGAAACCGCTATCGGCAGCGCCCAGGCGGCGGCCGACGCGATGGGCGCCAGGGCCTCGGCATTGGCGGACTCGGCCGCGGTGGCCGACGTCGAGGAACGCGCTATTCGACTGGAACTCGGGGTCTTTTGGGACATGAGGCGGGCGGAAGAAGTCGCCCTGGGCTTTGCGCTGTTGGGCGCGGTTGGGGAAGAGTCGGTGCGAATTGGCGGGGCCAATGCAACCCGATTGCGTCTGACCCATTTGAAACCCGGAGTGGTTCGCGCCGATGTGATGGCGCGCGCCGAAGAACTTGGCCTAGAAGCTTTAGTTCTCTATTGGTCGAACAACGGCCGGGTGGAGGCCGCACGCGGGGTTTCACGTTGCGAACGTTTGGCCACAGGGTGTTCGGACTGGTCCTGCTGGCGATGTTGGCGCTTGTCGGTGCAACGCGCGCCCAGGAGTTCGACACCAAGGCACCGTACGCGGTGCTGATGGACTACGAGTCCGGAACGATCCTGTTCAACAAGAGCGCCGACGAGCGACTGGAGCCCGCCAGCATGGCCAAGCTGATGACGCTGGCCGTGGTGTTTGACCAGCTGCAACAGCGAAAGCTCCAGCCGACTGACGAGTTCTTCATTTCCGAGCATGCCTGGCGCGATGGCGGGGCCGCTTCCGGCGGGTCGACCATGTTCGCGGAGTTGAACTCGAAGATCCAGGTCATGGACCTTGTGCGTTCGGTCATCATCCAGTCGGGCAACGACGCGGCGATTGCGCTGGCCGAAGGTATAGCCGGAACCGAGGTGAGCTTCGCCCAGATGATGAACCGGCTGGCCAGCGAGATTGGGCTGACCGGCTCGAACTTCGTGAACGCCACCGGCCTGCCCGATCCGGACCAGTTCTCGACTGCGCGCGATCTCGCCACCATCGCCCGCTTCATCATCGCGCAGTTCCCGGAATACTACCCGATCTTTTCGGAAAAGGAGTTCACCTGGAACAAGATACGCCAGCTCAACCGCAACTCCCTGCTCGAAATCGGCATCGGCGTCGATGGCCTGAAGACGGGACACACCGAGGCGTCGGGCTATGGCGAAGTGGTGTCGACGGCGGCCTCCGGACGACGCCTGATCGGCGTCCTGCACGGAATGAAGTCGATGAGCGAACGCACCGAAGAGGCGCGGAAGCTGATTACCTGGGGAACCCGCGGCTTTGAGCTCATTCCGGTCTATCCGGAAGGAAAGCCGGTGGCGTATGCAAACGTCTATGGAGGGGCCTCAGAGACAGTGCCGCTGGTTGGAAAGGGCAATATCGATCTCTTCCTGCCAAAAGGCGCGCAGAACTGCCCTCAGGCCATCGTCACGTACAGCGCCCCGATCCTGCCGCCGGTTGAGAAGGGGCAGCCCTTGGGTCAGTTGCAGGTATCCTGCAACGGCGCGGTGGTGCAGGTTACGCCGCTCTACGCCGGCGAATCGGTCGCCGAGGGAGACATCGTGCGCAAGGCCACTGACGCGCTCAAGGAACTGGCCTTGGGCTGGCTCTAGATCGGACGCCGCGGACCATGCTCGACGTTCCCGCCCCTGCGGCTCGCTTCATCACCTTCGAGGGCGGAGAAGGTGTCGGCAAGTCGACACAAGTCAAGCGCCTGTTGGTCCGCCTCAACCGACTGGGCTTTGAGGCCGTGCGCACTCGTGAACCCGGGGGAACGCCCAGGGCAGAAGCCGTCCGTGCCTTCATACTCCAGGGGCGCTCGGAAAGCTGGGGGGCGGGCGCAGAGGCCGTTCTGTTTGCCGCCGCTCGTCTCGATCACGTGAGGCAACTGATCGCGCCGAGCCTTGAGACTGGAAAGTGGGTGATATCCGACCGCTTCCATGATTCCACTCGGGCGTATCAGGGGCTTACTGGGGGCGTCGACGACCGCCTGATCCGTGGGCTCGAGACCCTGGCGCTCGATGGCCATCAGCCGGACATCACCTTTGTGCTCGACATGGACCCGGCGGCCGCCTTTGCGCGCGTGAATGCCCGCGAACTCGAACAGGCACTGGCTCAGACCGGAGACCGCTTCGAGAAGGAAGACCTCGATTGGCACCGCCGGCTGCGGCGCGCGTTCCTCGACATTGCCGCGGCCAACCCGGAACGCTGCGTGGTGCTGCCCGCCAACCAGAGCGAGGATAATCTCGAACTCGAGATATGGGATGTGCTGGTGCGACGTTTCCCCGAGATCGAGAGCAGGGGCGCCTGGATCGCGCCGTGACCTCCCCCTCGCGTGAGCCCGACCAGATTGAGGGTGTCGCCTTACCGGAAGAGGGGCAGACGCTAGTCGGGCATGTTGTCGCCACCGCCCCCGTATCGGCTCGGCTGGCCGCAGGGCGCCTGCCAGGCGGAATCCTGGTGCATGGACCGCGCGGCATCGGCAAGGCGACCTACGCGTTCGATCTGGCGCGCCAGATCTTTTCGGCTACCGGGGACGAGACACCCGAGCATATTGCCGCGCAGGTTGCAGCTGGCGCCTACCCGAACCTCTTCGTCATGCGAAAGGCACCGCGCGAAACCGGCAGGGGCTACTACACGGCGATCCGGGTCGAGGAAGTGCGCGGCTTCATCGAGCAACTGCGCCACACTAGAGGCCGGGCCGGGCATCGGATTGCGATCATCGACTCGATCGACGACTGCAACGCCTCATCTGCCAACGCGCTGCTGAAGATCCTCGAGGAGCCGCCCGCCGACACGACATTCCTGCTGATCTCGCACCGGCCTGGCTCGCTGCTCCCGACGATCAGATCGCGCTGTTTCCAGGTTGGCCTGCGTCCGCTTGACGACGCCGACGTGCGCGCCGTGCTGCAGCGCTCCGGCATCGTTCGCGACGCCGAGGCCGTTGACCTTGCGGTCGCCCTGTCAGCAGGCCGGCCGAGGCGGGCCCTGGAGGCCCTCCTTCTCGAGGAGCGCGGTACGCTGACCGCCCTGCGCGACTGGCTCGCCGATCCGTCCGGACTGGCCGCCGGCGGCCGGATGGAGCTTGCCGATGCCCTTGGAGCGGAACGAGATTCGGCGGAGCTCCGCTTTGCCCGGGACATGCTCAACGACTGGCTCGCCAAGGAAGCCCGCTCCGCCGCCGCCAGCGGTCATCGCGCCCGACTTGCCTCTGTCGGTGAGCTGTGGGACAAGGCCCGGCTTTCCCTTGCCGATGCAGACGAGTACAACCTCGACATGCGGCAAACCCTGGTTGCGCTGTTCGACGCGATCCGGAAACACGAGCAGTTGAGCACCAGTCCGTCGCAGCCATGACCGAGCCCTTCTACGTCACCACCGCCATCGCCTATCCGAACGGGGAGCCCCATATAGGGCACGCCTATGAGATGGTGACGACCGATGCGATCGCCCGCTGGGCCAGGCTCGAGGGGCGTCCGACCTTCTTTCTGACCGGCACCGACGAGCACGGCATCAAGATGGTGCAGACGGCCACGGCGCTGGGGCTGACGCCGCGCGAGCTCGCCGATCGCAATTCGGCGCGTTTTCGGAATATGGCCGCGCGCCTCGATATCTCCAACGACGATTTCATCCGGACTACCGAGCCCCGGCACTACGAGTCGGTGCAGGAGATCTGGCGACGGATGGCCGCCAACGGCAACGGCGACATCTACGAAGATGCCTACGAGGGCTGGTACTCGGTTCGCGACGAGGCGTATTTCGATGCGTCCGAGCTTACGGAAGGCGAGGGGGGACGCCGGTTCGCACCCTCCGGTGCCGAGGTGACCTGGGTCCGTGAGCCAAGTTACTTCTTCCGGCTGTCGGCCTATCAGCAGAAGCTGATCGACTACTACGCCGCAAACCCGGAGTTCATCGCCCCGGAAGAACGTCGCAACGAAATCGTGTCGTTCGTGAAGTCGGGCCTGCGTGACCTGTCGATCTCGCGCACCACGTTCGACTGGGGAATTCCGGTGCCGGGCGCACCCGGGCACGTGATGTATGTCTGGATTGATGCACTGACCAACTACATCACCGGCGCCGGGTTTCCCGACGAACGCAGTGAGCGGTATCGTACATTCTGGCCGGCCAACCTGCATGTCATAGGCAAGGACATCATCCGTTTCCACACCGTGTACTGGCCCGCTTTCCTGATGAGCGCCGGTCTGCCCCTGCCACGCCGCGTCTTTGCCCACGGGTTCCTCACATCCGAGGGCAAGAAGATGTCGAAATCGCTGGGCAACGTCGTCGATCCGCATGAGCAACTCGATCTCTACGGCACGGACCCGGTACGCTGGTACTGCCTGCGCGAAGTCAGCTTCGGGCAGGACGGCGACTGGGGCCGCGACAAGTTCGTCAATCGCTCCAATGCGGACCTTGCCAACAATTTCGGCAATCTCGCGCAGCGGTCGCTGTCGATGATCCAGAAGAACTTCGCCGGGGCGGTCCCTGCTGCTGGGCAGACGGTCCCGGACCTTGCGATCACCGGGGCCGCGATAGCCGCAATCGAGCGTATGCGACTCGCGATGCAGACCCAGCAGATTCACGAGGCGACGGCCGAGCTCACCAGCCTGCTGAATGCCGCCAACCTGTACTTTGCGGAGCAGGCGCCGTGGGGACTGAAGGCGGACCTTCCGCGCATGGGAACCATCCTCGCGACCACTGCAGATGTCGTTCGCCGCGCCGCCATCGCTGCCCAGGCATTCGTGCCCGGTTCGGCGGCAAAGTTGCTCGATTCTCTTGCCGTTCCCGCAACCCAGCGAACGCTGGTCGACGCCGTTCGTCCCGAGGGCATCCCGGAGGGCACGCTTCTTCCGCCGCCGGAGCCGGTCTTTCGGAAGTTCGACCTTGGCAGGTCCGGGTAGGGCGGCGAAATGCTCATCGACTCGCACTGCCATCTCGACTTTCCCGAGTTGGCCGCCAACCGGGACGGAGTTTTGGCGCGAGCCCGCGATGCCGGGATCGACGGCATGGTGACGATTTGCACGCGGATCGGAGAATTCGACTTGATCCGTGCGATTTCCGAGGCACACCCCGAAGTCTGGTGCTCCGTGGGAACGCATCCGCACAATGCGGATCAGGAACTTCATTTCGACACTGCCGATCTCGTGCGATTGAGCGCCCATCCCCGCTGCATCGCGATCGGGGAGGCAGGCCTCGACTTCTTCTACGACAATGCCCCCAAGGTCGCCCAGGAAACGGGTTTGCGCCGCCACATCGCGGCGGCCCGTATCACCGGGCTGCCCCTGGTCATTCACTCGCGCTCCGCCGACGAGCAAATGCGGCGTATCCTCGAAGAGGAGGCGGGGCAGGGGCCCTTCCCGTTCGTCCTGCACTGCTACACAGGCGGTCTAGACCTGGCGCGATCCGCGCTGGCGCTGGGTGGCTACATTTCGTTTTCGGGCATCATCACCTTCAAGAACGCCGAGACCATCCGCGAGGTCTGCCGGATGGTACCGGCCGACCGATACCTTGTCGAAACCGACGCACCATATCTCGCTCCGGTGCCACATCGTGGACAATCCAATGAGCCGAGTTTCGTTCGTCACACCGCGGAAACCGTTGCCGCTGTCCGTGGCGTGACTTTGGCTGAGGTCGGCGTCGAGACCACCGCGAACTTCTACCGCCTGTTCCGAAAGGCACAGTCACGCTGATGCCTGCAGCTCAACGCATCGTCGCCACCATCATGGGCTGCGGCTCGTCCGGCGGAGTGCCCAGAATTGGCGGAGATTGGGGTGTGTGCGATCCAATGGACCGCCGCAACCGCCGCCGCCGTTGCTCCCTGCTCGTCGAGGGCTGGACCGAAGGCAACGCACAGCCGACGCGCATCATCGTCGACACCGGCTGTGATCTGCGCGAACAGCTGCTGGACGCGGCTGTCGATCGAGTTGAGGCCGTCCTGTACACCCACGAGCACGCAGACCACACACATGGAATCGACGATCTGCGCGTGCTTGCGCTCCACAACCGAAAGCGCGTCGACGTCTACTTCACCCACGAGGCCGCGAACCGCATCGTGCCGAGCTTCGCCTACTGCTTCACGGCGTCGCCGGGCAGCGGCTATCCGCCGATCCTCAATCAGCACCTGATAGAGGCCGGCAAAGACCTGGTAATCCAGGGGCCGGGCGGCAGTATCACGGTCATGCCGTTTCAACAGGATCACGGCGATATCTACTCGCTCGGATTTCGCATCTGCAACTTCGCCTATTCCTGTGATCTGAGTGGCATCCCGGATGAGTCGCGCCAAGCCGTCAGCGGCCTCGACGTCTGGGTGCTCGACGCGCTGAGGCCGGCTCCGCATCCAAGTCACCTGAGCCTCTCCGAGGCGCTTGCGCTCGTCGAGGAGATGAAGCCTCGCCACGCGGTTTTGACCAACCTGCACATTGACCTCGACTACGTCCGGACGGACGCGATGACGCCGCAACACGTCCGACCCGCCTTTGACGGGCTTCAGATCGACGTGCTGGCCGGTCAGGTGATCAGCCCGCGCTAGGTTGGATGGGGAGCCACGCAAAGAATGATCGAAGTGATCGACACCGGCATTGCGCAGTCCTCAGGCCCCGTGAACGACTGCATTCGCGTCGGTCGGCAGGTCTGGCTGGTGGTGATATCCGAGGACCCGGAAACCGGAGAGATCGTAACCGGCGACATCGAGCGACAGACCCGTCGGGCGCTGACCAACCTCCGACAGGCGGTCGAGGCCGCTGGTGGCACCCTGGCAAACATAGTCCAGGTTCAGGTCTTTCTCGTCGACAAGGCCGATGCCGGCGGCATGAACCGGGTCTACGCCGAGTTCTTCGTCAAACCCTATCCGGTGCGCGCAACCGTCGTGGTCAAGGAACTGCTGGCCGCTGGCCTCAGGATCGAAATCACCGCCACGGCCATGCTCTAGGCAACGCCCGCACGGTTGTCAGACCACAAACAATGCTCGAACGCGGTCGACTTCATGCGATAACCGGACCAAGGGAGTCGCTCGGGATCGCGATCAGCCCAAGCGGCGCGCAACGTCACCCGGCTTGTCCTGTTTGGCGTCGGCCTGGTTCCATAATATATCTTATGCGAATGAAGGAAACGTGTCGAAATGACTGGGGAAACGCAACTGGTCCAGCAGTTGATTGCCGCTCATCACAGCGGTCGGGCCGATGTGGATGCCGGGCCCTACTCGAGGCTGGACCGGGCAGCGGCCTATCGCATTCAAAACGGGGTGCGCACCGGCTTGGCGAC
This sequence comes from Devosia sp., assembly GCA_041916695.1. Taxonomy (GTDB): domain Bacteria; phylum Pseudomonadota; class Alphaproteobacteria; order Rhizobiales; family Devosiaceae; genus Devosia_A. Next base: position 15,465 of record JAYRZA010000044.1, read on the forward strand.
CGGCATCGGCCTGCTCAAGACCGCCGTCCATCCCGATGGCGTCGGTGTCGTCGCGCCCATTAGGTCCGAGCGGTTCGGGCGATCCGGCTCGTGCAGCCTGCCGCTCTCGCGGGTCATAGGCCTTGAGCTGGAAGTCGGTCTGGTGCTGGCCCGGGACCTCGACAGCACCACGGCCAGTGCCGACGAGGGCGAGATCGTCGAAGCGATCGATCACTACTTCGTCGGTATCGAAGTCTGCGGTAGCCGATTCCGCAACCGCGCCGAGGCAGGCCCGATCGGCGGATTGGCCGACAGCATGTCGGCGTTCGGCTACGTTATGGACCCCACGCCGCGTGAGCCCGGTGCCGATATCGAGGCCTATGACGTGCAGCTGTTGCTCGACGGCGCACCCCTGCATGCGGGCAAGGCCCGCCACAGCTTCGGCACGGTCCTCGCGTCGTTCGTCGCCTACGCGCGAAACCAGCATTCCGACTACCCGCTGCGGGCGGGTACGATCGTGACCACCGGCTCGCTATGCGGTCTCGTTCCCGTCTCTCACCCAGGACATGTCGTCGGTCGGTTGGGGAGCCATGTTGTCGAGTTCGATCTTTCATGACCATGCGGCCGTCGCGCGATATTGCCCGCCTCGTCGAGATCATGGCCGCTTTGCGCAACCGCGATAGCGGTTGCCCGTGGGATCTCGAGCAGGACTTCTCGACCATCAAGAACTACACCATCGAGGAAGCCTACGAGGTTGCCGACGCGATCGATCGGCAGAATTTCGCGGATCTGCGCGAGGAACTGGGCGACCTCCTGCTCCAGCCGATCTACCATGCCCAGATGGCTTCGGAGCTGGGCCAGTTCGATATTGGTGACGTGATATTTTCCATCACCGAGAAGCTTATACGGCGGCATCCTCACGTTTTTGGGGAAGAGGCTGCCCGAAACGCCGGAGGCGCCAAGGCCAAGTGGGAGGAAGTCAAGGCCGATGAGCGTGCGCGCAAGGCGCTGGCAAAGGGCCAGTCGTCTCCATCCGTCCTCGACGATGTGCCCCATGCCCTGCCCGCTCTGATGCGAGCTGAAAAGCTGACCCGCCGGGCCGCCAAGGTCGGCTTCGACTGGGCGCATTGGCGCGACACCTGGGGAAAGGTCCAGGAGGAACTCGGCGAAGTGAAGAGTGCAGTCGAGTCCGACCAGTCGACCGATCGGGTTGCCGAGGAGATTGGTGACCTGCTGTTTGCCGCGGTGAACCTCTCGCGTCAGCTCGGGATCGACGCCGAGGCCGCGCTTCGCGATGCCAATGCCAAATTCACGCGTCGCTTCCACTATGTCGAGAGACGGGCACGTGAGGACGCCGTCCCGGTCGAGACCGCCGGGCTCGAGCGCCTGGATGGCTACTGGAACGAGATTCGCGCCAAGGACAAATCAGGCAGCGTCTGAGCCCTCGATTCGACCTGCGAAGCGTTCAGTGAATGCCGCCTTGTGGCGAGGCTCCACCCGGACTTCGTAGACTTGCCCGGCTTCGTCGGGTTCACCGCGCGCGATGATCTCTGCATGACCATAGAGCCAGCCGACGTCAGCGCCTGCGGTGTGCGGGACCAGTACCCGATAGGTCCGGGCCTGCGCCCCCAGCACCTGCTCTACCGTCTCCAGGAGCTTGTCCAGCCCCTGCCCCGACACGGCGGACACCGGCACCGCTGCCGCGACGTGGCCAAGCGCCGAGATCGTCTCCAGTGCCGGGATGTTCCCGTCAGCGTCCTGCGGCAGCAGATCCACTTTGTTCCAGACCTCGATCAGCGGAGTCGTCTCCGTTGACACGCCCAGTTCCTCGAGGACCTTGAGCACGTCGGCCGCCTGCGCTGCATGGTCAGGATTGGCGATATCGCGAACATGCAGGATGACGTTGGCTTCGAGCACCTCTTCCAGCGTGGCCCTGAACGCGGCAATCAGGTCAGTGGGCAGGTCGGAGACGAATCCAACCGTGTCGGACAGCATGACCTCCCGACCGTGCGGCAGCGCGATCTTGCGAACAGTGGTGTCGAGCGTCGCGAACAGCAGGTCCTTGGCGAACACCCCTGCCCCGGTCAATCGATTGAATATGCTCGACTTCCCTGCATTGGTATAGCCCACCAGCGCCACCACCTGGAAGGGAACGCTGTCTCGTCGTCCCTTCTGCTGGCCGCGCGTCTGGCGCACCTTCTCGATGCGTTCCTCGAGCAGCTTGATGCGCTCCTGAAGCTGGCGCCGATCGCTCTCGAGCTGGGTTTCGCCGGGGCCGCCCATGAACCCGAACCCTCCGGAGCCGCGCTGGCGCTCGAGATGGGTCCAGCTGCGGACCAGCCGGCTCTTCTGGTAATTCAGGTGGGCAAGCTCAACCTGCAGGACGCCTTCACGCGTCGCGGCGCGCTCGCCGAAAATCTCGAGAATCAGGCCGGTCCTGTCGAGAACCTTGCACCCGGTCTCCTTCTCCAGGTTGCGCTGCTGAATGGGATGCAGCGCAGCGTCGACCAGCAGGACTTCCACCTGTTCGGCCTTTATGCGCCTGGCCATCTCTTCGACGTGGCCACCACCGATAAAGGTCGCAGGCTTGACCTCGCGAACCTTGACGGTTTCGGAGAACACGACGTCGAAACTCACCGCTTCGGCCAGTCCCTCGAACTCCGCCTTCCGCGCCTCGATGCTGTGGCCGGTCTGATGGCCGCGCACGTCGGGGACCACAAGGCCGACACGTGTCGGCGCCTGCCGGTGGTCGATGAAGCGCTCCCGACCGGCCTTGTGGTCGTCATCTGCGTCGTCGTTCAGGTCGTCGGCCATCGGCTTCGTCAATCGTCGCCAGAGTGCTCGGGGTCGAAGAGCTGGATCGGCGCGCCCGGCATGATGGTCGAGATGGCGTGTTTGTACACTAACTGCGACTGCGCATCGCGCCGCAGCAGCAAGCAGAAATTGTCAAACCAGGTGATCACTCCCTGCAGCTTCACTCCGTTGACCAGGAAGATCGTGACCGGGACCTTCTGCTTGCGGACATGATTGAGAAAGGCGTCCTGGAGGTTCTGGACCTTTTCGCTGGGCATTCGTTGGCCTCTTTTTCTGCGGCGGTCCGCTGCCTCGGCATACGGACGAGCCACGTTGATACGCGGGTAAGTGGGCCGCCACCCCTACCCGTTGCCTATCACTTTTCCACCCGCAACCCAGTATGGCACAAAAGACTTTTTGTGCCTACCCGCCCGGTTGGCCTGCCACTAGAGGCCAAGCGACTTGATCTTGCGGTGCAGGGCGCTGCGCTCCATTCCCACAAACTCGGCCGTCTTGGAGATGTTGCCGCCGAACCGCTCGATCTGGGCAAGCAGGTATTGGCGCTCGAAGACCTCACGTGCGTCCCGCAGCGGCAGACTCATCAGGTGCGCCGAGGAATCGCTGTCACCTACGGTGGGCAGCACTTCGCCGATGTCGGAAGGCAGCAGGGCGGCGGTGATCAGCCCGTCGGGCGGAGTCTGGTCCTTGACGAGGATCAGGAGGCGCTCGATCGAGTTGCGCAGTTGGCGGGCGTTGCCGGGCCAGTCCTGCGCTTGCAGGACCGCCACGGCGTCCTGGCCGATCGACAGACTGCGCAGGTTGTGCAGCTTGCATACCTGCTCAATGAAGATATGCACCAGCGGCGGGATATCCTCACGACGTTCCTTCAGGGGGGACAGCTGGAGCGGAACAATCGACAGGCGATGGAACAGGTCGGAGCGGAACTGCCCCAACTCGATCATGGTCGCGATATTCTGCGAACTCGACGAGATCACCCTCACGTCGACGGGGACCGCTACCGTCCCTCCTACCCGGCTGAACTTGCTCTCGACGAGCATGCGCAACAGGGTCTGCTGAGCTGTCGCGGGAAGAGCCGCGACTTCCGAGAGGTACAGCGTTCCGCCATGGGCCCGCTCGATGGCCCCGACCTCGGTGCGCAGCGTCCCGGTTTTCTCCCGAGTCTCTCGACCAAAGAGGACCACCGCAATCTCATCGGGCGAGTAAAGGGAGCAGTTGATCTCGACAAAAGGCGATTCTGAGCGGGCGCTCTTCTGGTGCAGCAGTCGTGCGCAGAGTCCTTTGCCCGTTCCCGACGGGCCGGAGATGAAGATGCGCGAGTTTGTCGGGGCCGACTTCTCGATCAGTGCGCGAGCCTGCTGGAGTTGGGTTGATCCGCCAACCAGCTCAACGGCGGTGCTGGACCGTTCGCGGAGATCCGCGACCTCGTTCTTCAGCCGCGCGGCTTCCATGGCCCGCTGGGTGATCAGCAGTAGCCGGTCGACCTTGAAGGGCTTCTCGATATAGTCATAGGCGCCCCGGCGGATCGCGCTGACGGCGGTTTCGACATTTCCGTGCCCCGAGATCATGACGACGGGCATTTCGGGGTGTTGACTCTGCAGCACGTCCAGCAGTTGCAGCCCATCCAGCCGACTGCCCTGCATCCAGATGTCGAGAAACACCAGGTTTGGCCGTCGTCGGGCAATCTCGTTGAGGCCAGAGTCCGCGTCATGCGCCTGCCGCGCCTCGTAACCCTCATCCTCCAGAATGCCGGCGATCAAATCGCGGATATCGTCCTCGTCATCGATGATCAGAATGTCGAGGGCCATTAGTTGTTCTCAACCGCTTGCAATTGCGGCTCCCTTGCTTGTCCGCCTACAGGTTCTGCCCCACCCGCTGCGCCGTCGCTGCGCGTCTTGGCAGACTGCTGATATGCCAAGGCGTCGGAAGGGGCTGCTGTCCCCTCCTGATCGGCTTCCCCTGCGCGGCGCAGTGGCAGGGTAAAGCTGAAGCAGGCGCCGATGCGCCCGTTCTCGTCCGGTTCGGCATCGATCAGTTCGACCTTGCCGCCGTGTTGCTCGATGATCTTCGCAACGATCGCAAGCCCCAGGCCAGTGCCCTTCTCGCGTGTCGTGACATAGGGCTCGAGCAGTCGATTCCGATTCTCCTTTGGCCATCCCCTGCCGTTGTCGGAGATGGCCAGGCGCACCAGATCACCGTCGAGTCTGGCCTCGACGGTGATGCGCGGGTCCTTGATGGCCGATATCCCCGCCCCTTCGATCGCCTCGACCGCGTTCTTGATCAGGTTCGTCAGCACCTGGCTTATCAGCCGGTGGTCGAACCACGCGAATATCGGGGTCTCGGGTAGCTCCAGCCGGATCGATACCTCGGGCAGCCGCACACTCTCGAGGAACACCGCCTGCCGAATGGTCTCCCCCAGGTCGCCGTGCTCGAGGCGTGCCTCCGGCATACGGGCAAACGAGGAGAATTCATCGACCATCCGCCCGATATCGCCCACCTGGCGGACGATGGTGTTGATGCATTTGTCGAACACCTCGAAGTCGTCGGCGAGCTTGGTGCCGTAGCGCCTCCGCAGCCGTTCCGCCGACAACTGGATTGGCGTGAGCGGGTTCTTGATCTCGTGCGCGATGCGGCGCGCCACATCGGCCCAGGCGCCGGTGCGCTGAGCCGACAGCAGGTCGGTGATGTCATCGAGCGTCACGACATACCCCTTGCTCTCGGTCATCGTACCTTCGCGCGTCAGTTGCACCTGGTAGGTTCGGTAGTCGGGGCCGGAACCGATCTCGATCTGATCACGCAGTGAGCCGCGTCGGGACGACTGCGCCCGCTCTATGACGGGGCCAAGAGCAGGAATCACCTCGGCAATCCTCTTGCCGACGAGGGAGACCTCATCGCTGCCCACCATCTCGGCCGCGCGGGCGTTGACCAGGGTAATGACACCAAATGGATCAAGTCCGACGATGCCGGTGGAGACGCCCTCCAGAACAGCCTCGGTGAATTGCCGTCGCTTCTCGTTTGTCTCGCTGGCAGCCATCAGGGCAACCCGCTGAGACTTGAGCTGCTGTGTCATGGTGTTGAAGCGGTTCGACAGATCGCGCAGGTCGCCCCTCCCCTCCTGAACCGGTACGCGAATGTCGAGGTCACCCTCCGAAACGCGGCTCGAGGCGATCATCAGGTTCCGGATCGGATCCACGAAGCGGTTGGCGAGCGCTATGCCAATCCACACCGCTGCAAGCAGCAGCACCAAGGCAAGGCCCACATACATGAGCGTGAAGGTGATCTGAAAGACCAGGCGGTTGCTCTCGTACTGACGGTACTCCGTGACGTTCTCGTCGGTGAGCCGCATGAACTCCAGGACTTCGGGGTCGACCGGGCGGGCGACGAAGAGGTAGGTGTCATCGTAGCCGCGCAGCTTCACAACCGAGCCGATCAGGTTGGTTCGCCCGGGACCGATCTCGGTCGGGGTTCCTTCTCCCACTCCGGATGTCAGGCCTGCCGGCACCTTCGGAAACGTCCCGGGGGCGTTGATCTGGGCCTTCATCAGCGTGTCGCCGTCGGCGGAAATCAGCGACGTGAACGGCAAGGAGCGCGTCTGGGCCAGTGCGGTGAGGATGCGCTGGTACTTGACGCGATCGGTCTCGAACGTGCCGCGGGCCTGTTCCAGCTCGCTGGCGACCCAGATGACGTCGTCGCGCAGGACCTGTGCATGCTCGAGCATGTAGGACCGTGCGACCAGGCGCGAACTCTCCACCATGGTCCGCGTCCGCTCCGAGAACCACTGGTCGAGTCCCTGGTTGAGGGAGATCATCGCGACGACGGCTACCAGAAGCGCAGGTATGGCTGCGACCATGGCGAACATCGTCACCATTCGCACCTGCAGCCCTGCCCCTGCCTGACCACGCAGACGGGCCCGCAACAGAAGGGTTGCCTCGGTAAGGACCAGCGCAATCACCGCCAGCACCAGGAGCCCGTTCACGACCCAGATGACCGTCCAGACTTCCGGAGTCGGCTCGATGTCAGTCGCGCCGGTCATGATGAGGAAGGAACCGGAGGACACGAACACCGATAACAGGACGACGATCAGCCCGAGCGTCCTGATCGCCTGCCTGCCGCTGTCGGCGAAGCGCAACGGGCGGCGAGCGACAGCAGGCGCTGGCGCAGTCAGGTCGGGACTTGCGAGCGTTGCGTCCTGCATCCGTGGCCATCTAGGAGAGCTTCCGGGCAGTGTCACCCAGATGGAACCAGCGTTCAAGACAAATGTTGCCAAAATGTGACACTGCGGCCACACCACCGGCACGTGCCTGCCGCAACGGGGACTACAGGATGATACCTAGCCCTGTCGGCGCGATTGCTTGACGATCTCGATCGCGTGCGCCCGAATCTTCTTGCGCAATGTGTTCCGATTGAGCCCGAGCAGATCGGCAGCCCGGATCTGATTGCCGCCGCAGGCATTCAGTGCCATGGCGATGAGCGGCGCCTCCACCCGGTCGAGCACGCGCTGGTAGAGCCCGGCGGGCGGAAGGTTGGGCTCGGCTTCGCGCAGGACCTGCGCCACATGCGACTCGACGGCGGTCGAGACGTCGATCGGGCCCGAGGCACCAGCCTGCATCGGCTGCCGGTCGGCAAGGTTGAGTTCGGTCTGGACGATCTCGACCGAGATGTTTTCATCGGCGTAGAGAGCCGACAGGCGACGCACCAGGTTCTCGAGTTCGCGGACATTGCCCGGCCAAGAGTAGTTCTGCATCAGGCGGATCGCGTCGGGGGCGATGGTCTTGACCGGTTCGCCCTCCCGCTGCGCCGTCCTCAGGAAATGCTGCACGAGATCGCTGATATCGTCGACGCGCTCCCGCAGGGGCGGCAGGCGGATGGGGACGACATTGAGGCGGTAGTAGAGGTCTTCGCGGAACAGGCCCTGCCGGATCATCTGGCCCAGGTCGCGGTGCGTGGCGGCCACGATGCGGACGTTCGACTTGATCGGGGTACGCCCGCCGACCATGGTGTACTCGCCCTCCTGCAACACCCGCAGCAGGCGAGTCTGGGCATCCATGGGCATGTCGCCGATCTCGTCGAGGAACAGCGTGCCGCCCTCGGCCTGCTCGAAGCGGCCGGAGGAGCGCGCCGTGGCACCGGTGAAGGCGCCCTTCTCGTGACCGAACAACTCGGCTTCGATCAGGTCGCGGGGAATGGCGGCCATGTTGATCGCGACGAAGGGGCCGTTGCGACGCTTGCCGAAGTTGTGAAGTGCCCTCGCGACGAGTTCCTTGCCGGTGCCGCTCTCGCCGGTGATCATCACCGTGAGATCGGTCTGCATCAGGCGCGCCAGCGCACGGTAGATGTCCTGCATGGCCGGTGAGCGGCCGACGAGTGGCATCGTCTCGCCCGGTTCGTCGACCTTCTTGGCCGCCGACGGCGCCTTCTTCGCGTCGGCCAGCGCGCGGGCCACCACCGAAAGCACCTCCGCGATATCGAAGGGTTTGGGCAGATACTCGTAGGCGCCGACTTCATTGGCGCGGATGGCCGTCATGAACGTGTTTTGTGCGCTCATGACCACGACCGGGAGGTCCGGCCGCAGCTTCTTGATCTTGGGCATGATGTCGAACGCATTGCCGTCCGGCATCGCGACGTCCGTGATCAGGATATCTCCTTCGCCACGGCTGACCCAGTTCCACATGGTCGAGAGGTTTCCGGTCGGCCGCACTTCGTAGCCTGCCCGAGTCAATGCCTGGTTCAGGACCATGCGGATGGCGGCATCGTCGTCGGCGAGGAGCACTGTGTGGCTCATTTTGCCAGAACCTTTTCAGTCTCGGACATGGCCGGTCGGCTGGCGACTGGCAGCAGGATGCGGAAGCGTGTGCGACCCGGGCGACTATCCATGTCGACGACCCCGCCGTGGTCACCGATGATCTTGGCCACCAGCGCCAGGCCGAGTCCCGAGCCGTTGGCCTTGGTGGTGACGAAGGGGTCGAACAGGATCGGAATCATGTCGGGCGGGACGCCCGGACCATTGTCCTCGATGACGATTTCCAGCGGCAGCGAAATGCGCTCGGACACGCCCTGGACAGAAATGCGGATACCTGGACGGAAGGCCGTCGAGAAGCGTATCTCGGGCTTCGGGGTGCGCTCCAGCGCTTCGGCGGCATTCTTTACGAGATTGAGGAAGACCTGAATCAGCTGGTCCCGATTGCCGCCCACGGGGGGCAATGAGGGGTCGTAGTCCTCGACAAAGGTGATGCCCTTTGCCACTCCGCTGCGGGCGAGCAGCTTCACCCGGTCGAGCACCACGTGGATGTTGATCGGCTCTCGCTCGATCGGTCTGTCGTCGCCGAATACTTCCACCCGGTCGATCAGGTCGACGATCCTGTCCACCTCATCGCGCACCAGGCGGGCCAGGGGTAGTTCCTCGGGTGTGACACTCTGCTCGAGCAGCTGCGCGGCCCCCCGGATGCCCGAGAGCGGGTTCTTGATTTCGTGTGCCAGCATCGAAGCAAGCCCGGTGACGGAGCGGGCAGCGCCGCGGCTTACCAGCTGACGGTCGATCTTGTCTGCCATGGTGCGCTCCTGGAAGAGCAGCGCAAGCCGGCCCTCTCCCTCGGAGATGGGAGTGGCGAACACGTCGACGACCCGCTCGTCATTGACGTCGCCGAACCGCGATGAACCGACGCGGACGCGGTACTCCGTCATCGGTGCATTGCGCTCGATAACCGAGGTGACCAGCCCGATGATCGGCGAACCGAAAGCCAGGAGGTCGTCGAGCCGTTGCCGGCTGAGCACGCTCATCGACGCACCAAAGAACGCCTCCGCCGCGTAGTTGACGAAGACGATGGTGTGATCCTCGGCGCAGACGATGACCGGCTGCGGGAGCGCCTGCAGCACCGCCATGGTCAGGCCGGGCGGGACTTCCTTGGTCATGCCGCGGCCCTCCAGCAGCCCTCGAAGACCTCGCCGATGAGACGACGCACCAATGCCGGGTCTTCCGACCTGAGCAGAGCGGCGCGGGCGGGCTTGCCAGGATCGATACCCGAGGCATCGAGGTACCAGTCGAGGTGCTTGCGAGCGACACGTACCCCGACAATGGTGCCATACGCTTCGAGCATCGCTTCATAGTGCTCGAGGACGAGCTCGGCGAGGCCGGCCCCGGTGGGGGCCCTCGACTCCGTCCGGCCGGAGAGCCCGCCCCCGATCTCGCCCACCCGCCAGGGCTGCCCCTGGGCACCGCGACCGATCATGACCGCCGCCGCGCCGGACTGCTGCAACGCCTCGCGCGCGGTCGTCAGGTCAACTATGTCACCGTTGACGACGACCGGCACATCGACCGCTTCCACGACCTCTCGAACCAGCCGCCAGCGCGCGGTGCCCTTGTAGAATTGCTGCCGCGTGCGCCCATGCACGGTGATCATGCGGACGCCGGCGTCAACGGCACGTCGTCCCAGTTGTGCGGCATTGCGGCTGTCCTCGTCCCAACCGAGACGCATCTTGACGCTGACCGGCACCTGCGTTGCGGCCACCACGGCGTCGATCAGGCGCAAGGCCTCATCGGGAACCCGCATCAACGCCGACCCGGCATATCCGTTTGTCACTCGCTTGGCGGGACAGCCCATGTTTATGTCGATGATGTCGGCACCGCTGTCACGAGCGATCTCGGCGCCCCGGCGCATCCACTCGACTTCGCACCCCGCCAACTGCACCACGTGCGGCAGGGTGCCGGACTTGCCGAGCTTGCGCACCATGTCGTGATGGCCAGTGGCCAGAGCGTTGCTGGCGATCATCTCGGAGACGACGAGCCCTGCGCCGAAGCGTTCGGCAAGAGCTCGCATCGGCGCATCTGTGATGCCCGCCATGGGGGCAAGGAAAGCGCGGCTGGGCAATGCGTGACCCGCAATGCTCAATGCGCAGGCAAACTCAGCCACCCAAATGCCCCATATTTGCTCATCGTGAGGAATTGCCTGCAGAGTAGTCAAAAATCCGTTCGGCGCAACTGCTGAACGCACCTTTCACCTAAGCCACTTGCTGTGCTGCAGCGCCGTCGCTAGACCTGCTGGCGCCCTATCAGCGTATTGCCGGCCGACTGTGACAAGCAAGAAGACCATCGCTGCCATTGTGGTTGCCGCGGGCCGCGGCGAGCGTGCATCCGCTAGCGGAGACACCGTTCCGAAGCAATACCGTGTTGTGGCCGGACTGCCGGTCCTGTCGCGAACGCTCTCAGCTTTCCTCGACCTCGAAAGCGTGACCTGGGTGCTGCCGGTCATTCACTCTGAACACCACGGCCGGTTCACAGGGCTTGGCCTGGATCATCCGCGGCTGCTGCCGCCGGTCGAGGGCGGTGCAAACCGACAGTCCTCGGTGCTTGCCGGGCTGAAGGCGCTCGGTCGATACCAGCCCGACCTTGTCCTGATCCAGGACGCTGCTCGCCCGCTGACATCGGCCGCCATCATCCAGGGGGTTGTGGCGGCGCTGCTTACCCACGAGGCCGCCCTGCCCGTGGTTCCGGTCACCGACACCATCAAGCGATCTGTGGACGGAGTAACCGTGACATCGACGGAGGACCGTCACACGCTCTTTGCTGCACAGACCCCGCAGGGCTTTCGCTTCCCCCAGATCCTGTCTGCCCACATGCGGGCCGAGCGTCTTCCGCGCGAGTTCACCGACGATGCCGCGATCGCCGAATGGGCGGGATTGGCCGTGGCTCTGACCCCTGGCAGCACGCAGAACATCAAGATCACCCACCCGGAGGACTTCGCCCGTGCCGAACGCCTCATTGGCGGAGAAGCGCCCATGGAAACCAGGATCGGCAACGGATTCGACGTGCACCCGTTTGAACCGGGAAAATCGGTTTGGCTGGGGGGCGTCGAAATCCCTCACACCGCACGACTCAAGGGGCACTCCGACGCTGACGTTGCGCTGCACGCGCTCTGCGACGCCATCTACGGCGCCCTGGGTGAAGGCGACATCGGCCATCACTTCCCACCATCGGATCAACGCTGGCGCGGTGCCGCGTCTACCGTCTTTCTCGAGCACGCCGCGGGGCGGGTCACCAACCGACAGGGGCGGATCGTCAACCTCGATCTCACCATCGTCTGCGAGGCACCCCGCATCGGGCCGCATGTCGAGGCGATGAAGGCGACCATTGGCCGGGTCTGCGGGATCGATCCGGGACGTGTTGCCGTCAAGGCTACCACCAGCGAGCGACTGGGCTTTACCGGCCGTGGTGAGGGCATCGTGGCGTTTGCGGCAGCCAGCATCGAATTACCTCGGGGGGGGGATGAAGCTGCCGGATGACGTTGCCGCGCTCGCGAGGGAGACTGTGACCGCGCTCAAGGCGGCCCGCCTCACCGTGGTCACCGCCGAGAGCTGCACGGGCGGACTAATCGCCGCGGCGCTGACCGCCGTCCCCGGCTCTTCCGAGGTCCTGTACGGTGGCTTTGTGACCTACGCCAACGAGGCCAAGATCGCCATGATCGGGGTACCGTTCGCTTTGTTGCGCGAACACGGGGCTGTCTCCAGGGCGGTTGCCGAGGCGATGGCCGAGGGGGCATTGGGTACCGCCGGTACTCACCTAGCGATCGCGGTGACCGGAATCGCCGGCCCGGACGGCGGCACCACCGACAAGCCGGTCGGCCTTGTGCATTTTGCTCTGGCGACCGAGTCCGGAACCACGCACCTGAAGAAGCAGTTTGTCGGTGGCCGCGACGCCGTTCGACAGCAGAGCGTGGTCCAGGCCCTCGGCATGCTGCTTGGGGCCGCCAAAGCCTAGATGGGCCGTTCGGCCCGACGAGGCCTACGGCGCTTCGCGCTCAGCCCGCTTCGGAACGCACCAGCCCGAGCACCCGCACGGCCGCGTCGAAGTCCAGTCGGCGCTTGTCTCGGCGCTCGCGTGCCTCCTCGACTTCACCCCACAGGCGGATGTTGAAATCCTCATCGACATGCGCCGCCACCCAGACGTCCTCGGCATCCATCAGGCCCTCGCGCAAGGCGATGGCCAGAAGTCCGGACCCTGTGATGCCGGTCAGCGAGTTGAGAGCGACGACCTCTACCAGATCGGCAGTGGCGAGGGATGCCGCGAGCCGATCCAGCGTCGACCGAGGCTGCGGCTGGTGCATGATCCCTATCGTGGGCTGAAAGCCGATGCCGAAGCGCCGCGCCAGCATCACCAGCACGGCGTCCCAGACGCGCTCCTGCTCGGCGATCAGTTCGCGGGGCGTCTCGGCGCGATAGAGCAGAAGGTCGTTGCCCGCGAACTTGACGATCTCGTCGCGCAAAGCCGGCAGGCGGTCCTCGCCCGCCTCTATTGCGGAGTTCACCAGCCGGGTGACTGGCATGGAGCGCGGATCGATGAACTCCCCTTGTGCCGACCACTCGATTGCCATGGCTTCGGCCAGGGTCCGCTGGTGAACGACGACGGGCTTCTGGCCGGGCGTGCGCGGCGACCTGCCGTCCAGGGTAACGGCATATCCGCCGGGCGCAGAACCGACGCCGACCTCCTTGTAGAAGCGGCGCGGCAGTTCGACCTTGTTGAGGTGCTGCGCCCGACCGTAGCCATCGTCGCGATGCGCATCCGCCTCTTCCAGAAACTCACGCATCGGTCAATCCAAGGACATGATCGATGGCAGCGTCGAGTTCATCGTAAGCGTGGATCAGTGCCCCTGCCCCGGCCTCGAGAAGCGCTCCTGCGTCGTGATAGCCCCAGCTGACACCGACCGACCGGGTTGCGGCGGCGCCTGCAAGCTCCATGTCAAACACGGTATCGCCGACCATGACGGTGTTGTCGGCATCGATCCCGGTTTCGGCCATGGCCCGCAACAGCATGCCCGGGTGGGGCTTGGATGGATTGTGATCGGGCGTTTGCAGGGTAGCGAAGTGCCCAGCAAGTCCGTGGTTCCCAAGAATGCGTACGACGCCGCTCAGACCCTTTCCGGTGGCAACGCCGAGTACGGTATCCGGGCGCGAACGCAGACGGTCCAGTGCGTCACGGGCCCCCGGGTAAAGCGGTTCTCGGTCGAGGCTGGTCTCGAGGGCAGCGCGATACAGCGACCTGTACTGCCCGACCAGCCCCTCGATCAGGCCTACATCGTCCGACCCGGCGAGTTGCCCGACGGCTACGGGGAGTGCCAGTCCGATGATCGATCGAACTTGTGCCGGGTCCGGCGGGACGAGACCGAGCGAACCAAAGGCACCGGCCATGGTCTCGGCGATCAGCGCCTGCGTGTCGATCAGCGTGCCGTCGAGATCGAACATGACGAGGTTCATGCGTCCTCCGGGTCCTGATCCTGGGCATCATAGCGGTCGGCGTCGAACCCGAGCACGTCAAAAGTCGCCTGCATGTGCCGCGGCAGCGGCGCGGAGACATCGAGATACCGCCCGCTGCGCAGCGGCAACCTGATGCGCCGGGCGTGGAGGTGCAGGCCCCTCGATATCTCTTCGGGAGCCTCCCAGTTCTGAATGTTGAAGTAGCGCGGATCGCCCATGATCGGGTTGCCGAGTTGCGCCATGTGGACACGCAGTTGGTGGGTGCGGCCGGTGACCGGCTTCAGCGTGACCCAGGCAAAGCGACGGGCGGCCGTGTCGGTGGTCGAGTAGTAGCTCATCGAGTGCTGGGCGCCCGGGGTGCCCTGCGGGACCACCACCATCTGCTCGCCATCGGTGGTTGCCTGCTTGGCGAGGAAGCACGAGATCGAGCCCTGCTTGGGGTGCGGATTACCCCACACTACTGCCCAGTAGATCTTGCGCGCCTGCCGGGAACTGAACACCCTGCCGAAATGCGCGGCGGCCGCCTTGGTCCTGGCGACGACGAGGCAGCCCGAGGTATCGCGGTCGAGCCGGTGGACAAGGCGCGGCGCCTCGCCCTTCGTATTGGGGATGCTCTTCAGCAGCCCATCCATGTGCCGCGTGGTGCCCGAGCCGCCCTGCGACGCAAGGCCGTGCGGCTTGTTGAAGACATAGAGTTCGTCGTCCTCGTAGAGGATGATATCACGCAGAAACTCGGCATCCTTCGAGTTGATCTCGCCCTCGGGACGCTCCGGGGCCGGCTCGATGGGGGGGACGCGGACGACCTGTCCGGCGGCGAGCCGGGCATTGGCCCTCACCCGACCGCTGTCGACGCGAATCTGGCCCGAGCGTAGCAGCTTCTGCAGGTGCCCGAAGGGGACCTGCGGAAAGTGCGTCGCGAACCAGCGGTCGAGCCGCATGCCGTCCTCGTCGCGGGCGACGGTCTGCTGGCGCACACCGCTCATGCGATCACCCGCATGGCCAGCATGCCCAGCCAGAGGCCGACAAGCGACAGGACGACCGAGCCGACGATGTAGAGGCCGGCCAGCAGGACGTCGCCGCGCTCGATCAGGGTGATGGCATCGAGCGAGAAGCTCGAGAACGTGGTGAAGCCGCCGAAAATGCCGACCGCGACGAACAACCGGATCTCGCTCTGGTATTGTGGCGTGGTCTTGGCGAGGAGGCCGATCAGCAGGCCCATGGCGATCGAGCCGAGAACATTGATGAGGAAGGTGGCGGTCGGAAAGCCATGCGGCCACGCACCGACGGCGACGCCCATGGCATATCGCGCCATGGCGCCGATCGCGCCGCCGAGACCGACGAGGAGGTAAGGGTTCATCGGGGTGTAATACGAGGGGCACGACGGGATGGCTAGTCCCCAGCGGTGCGCAGCGCACCGAACCTGCTTGCCGGCCCGTCCGCTAGTCCTCGCCGTCCCGCTTCTTGGCGCGCAGCCTC
>JAYRZA010000045.1:0-30842 GCA_041916695.1 Devosia sp.
AGTCCGGCTGGAGGAACTGGGGTTCTGGCGGGAACGCGAGACGGTCGAGATCGGCGGCTGGACGATCAACGGGGTGCCGATCGCGGTCGGCGCGCCATGGCCGGGGCGCGATGGCGTGCAGGCCTTCGCCGCCCTTGCCGGCGTGCCCGGCCACTGGCCGCTCGGCGAGACCCGCCTGCTGCTCGACCTGGGCGGCGAGGCCTTGGTCTCGCTGCGCTATGCCGATGAGGTGGTCAGTCTCGGCAACGATCCGTACCACAAGGAGTTCCAGGTCCGCGCCCACAGTTTCGGCATCGAGGCCGAGGCGGTGGCACGGCTGCCGTTCGGCGAGCCGGTGCGCAGCCCGCACCTCAATTTCGCCCGTCTCGCCTGGATCGATCCGGCGGTGTCGAGCCTGCAGCTGCGGCTGCGGCTCATCGTCGAGACCGCGCAGATCCTCGAGGGGCACGAGGTGGTGCCGCATCTGGTCGCCGCCGCCGAGGAAGCGTTCTACATGCTCGACTGGCCCTCCGGCACGCAGGACTACATCGCCCGCTTCGCGCCGGAGGAGGGGCAGCAGCGCATCTGGCAGCTGCCGCCGCTGAAGGCGAACCCCGCCGCCCTCACCGAGGATCAGCGCACCAGCGTCATGAAGGCCGACATCTTCCTCATCGATCGGCTGCGGGCGCTGCAGAAGCGCTTCCCGCCGCAGGGCGAGATCGTCCTCACCGGCCACGCCCATATCGATCTCGCCTGGCTCTGGCCCTATGCCGAGACGCGCCGCAAGATGCGCCGCACCTTCTCGACCGCGGTGTCGCTGATGGAGGGCTCGAACGAGTACCTGGCGCGCTCCGGCTTCCGCTTCAACCAGTCGACCGCCCAGTACTACGCGCAGATCGAGGAGGACGATCCGGCCCTGTTCGAGCGGATCCGGGCCAAGGTCAAGGCCGGCGGCTGGGAGACGGTCGGCGGCATGTGGGTCGAGCCGGACACCAACATGCCGACGGGCGAGAGCCTCACCCGGCAGATTCTCTACGGGCAGCGCTATTTCGAGCAGAAGTTCGGCGTGCGGCACCGCGTCTGCTGGCTGCCCGACTGCTTCGGCTTCTCGGGCGGCCTGCCGCAGCTGCTGCGCCAGGGCGGCATCGATTCCTTCTTCACCATCAAGGTGAACTGGAACGAGACCAATACCATTCCCGGCGACCTGTTCTGGTGGGAAGGGATCGACGGCAGCCGGGTGCTGGCCCACACCTTCGAGAACCCCTGGCACGGCTACAACGGCGCGGTTAACCCGCTCTGCATCGCCAGCACCTGGAAGAACTTCAAGCAGAAGACCGCGCATCCGGCCTCGCTCCTCGCGGTCGGCTATGGCGATGGCGGCGGTGGCGTCACCCCGGAATATGTCGAGCGCGAGATGCAGCTCAGGGATTTCCCGGCGCTGCCTTCGGCCCGCTGGGGCCGGGTCGAGGACTTCTTCGCCGCGGCCCACGAGACGGCGCGCAGGGCACAACTGCCGGTCTGGCAGGGCGACATCTATCTCGAGCTGCATCGGGCGACGCTGACCAGCCAGAGCGCCGTCAAGCGCGCCCATCGGCAGGCGGAGCGGGCGCTGATCACCGCCGAGACGCTGGGCTCGCTCGCCGCGCTCCTCGGCGCCGAGCAGCCCGAGAGCCTCGAGCATATCTGGCGCGTGGTGCTGAAGAACGAGTTCCACGACATCCTGCCCGGTTCGTCCATCGCCGAGGTCTACGACGATGCCGAACGGGAGCTCAACGACGCCTGCGGCCGGGCCCTGGCGCGCCAGCAGATGGCGCTCTCCACCATTGTCGGCAAGCTGCCGGACGGCGACATCGACGACGCGGTCGTCGTCGTCAACCCCTCGCTCAGCCGGCGTCCGGTGCGCGTCACCACCACCGACGGCGCGCATTTCGCCTCGGCCGACATCATGCCGCCGCTCGGCATCCGGGTGTTCTCCCGTGTCTCGCTCGAGCCGCAGCCGGGGCTCTCGGTCAGCGAGGCCCATATCGAGAATGCCCATATCCGCGCCATGATCGGGCTCGACGGCACCGTTTCGAGCCTCGTCCACAAGGCCACCGGGCGCGAGGCGCTGGCCGGCCGCGGCAACCAGCTCTGGGTCTATCCGATCGACAAGCCGCGCAACTGGGACGCCTGGGATATCGAGGACGACTACGCCAGAAAGGGCATCGAGCTCAATCGGCCGGAGAGCATCAAGGTCATCGAGAGCGGGCCGGCGCGCGCCGCCATCCGCGTCGTGCGCCGCTTCCGCGCCTCGACCGTCACCCAGACCTACGCGCTCGAAGCCAATGGCAGCCGGCTCGACATCGTCACCGAGATCGACTGGCACGACCGGCATTGCCTGCTGCGGACCGTCACGCCGGTGTCGGTGCGGACGACGCACGCCGCGTTCGAGCATGCCAATGGCGTCGTGCGCCGCACCACGCACGACAACACCAGCTGGGACCAGGCGCAGTTCGAGGTGCCGGGGCACCGCTTCGTCGACATGAGCGAGCCGGGCTTCGGGGTGGCCCTGCTCAACGATGCCAAATACGGCCACAGCGCCAAGGGCAATGTCCTCGGCCTCAGCCTCGTGCGCGCGCCGGTCTATCCCGATCCCCTCGCCGACGAGGGCGGGCAGCGCTTCACCTATGCGCTCTATCCGCATGCCGGCGACTGGCACGAGGGCCGGGTGCGCGAGGAGGCCGAAGACCTCAACCAGCCGCTGCTGGCCGCCACCGCCAGCGGCGTCGCGCACCTGACGCTCGAGCCGGTGGGGGTGGCCGGCATCCCGGCGGCGCTCTCCGGCTTCAAGCCGGCCGAGGACGGCAACGGCCTGATCCTGCGCGTCTACGAGCCCTCCGGCCGACGCGGCGATTTCTCCGTCAGCGCGCCGGCCGGCTGGGCCGTCGGCGGCAGCCTGTCGATCCTCGAGGAGCCTATCGACCGCGGCGAAGGGGCCGAACTCAGGCCGTTCGAGGTGCGGAGCTGGCGGATTTCGAAGGCGTAAGGGCGGGTCTCCTCCTCACCCGGTGCCCCCGCCACCTTCACCTTCCCGAGGCAGGCGTGGCGGGATGGTGCCGCATCGTCCATTTCCCCTTTGTGGGAGAGGGTGGATCGTGCGCAGCGCGAGACGGTGAGGGGTCGCTACCGCTATCCCGTCACCACCTCGACATCGTCCCGCCCGCCCCACTCGGCCCACGAGCCGTCGTAGAGAATCACGTCCTTCGCCCCGGCCTGCTCCAGCGCCAGCTTCAGCGTCGCCGCCGTGACGCCCGAGCCGCAGCTGGTGACGATGGGCCTCTCGAGGTCGATGCCGGCGGCGGTGAACTGGGCCCGCAGCACCTCCGGCGCCTTCAGCCGGCCGTTCTCGACCAGCGTATCCGCCGGGGCACTGATCGCCCCCGGCATGTGACCGGACTTCAGGCCGGGGCGCGGCTCCGGGGCCTCGCCGCGGAAGCGGGCTGCCGGCCGGGCATCGGCGATCTGCCGTTCGCTGCCTTGAGTGAAGCCGCGCATGCGCTCGAGGTCGGCAACGCGTGTGGCATCGAAGCGCGGCGTGAACGTTTGCGGCGGCCGCGTCGTGTCGCCGCTCGCGAGCGGCCGGCCTTCGGCGCGCCATTTCGGCAGCCCGCCTTCGAGGATCAGCACGTCCGGCGCCCCCATCACCGTGAAGGTCCAGCGCACCCGCGGCGCCGAAAACACGCCGACCCCGTCATAGACGACGATGCGCATGCCGTCGCCGATCCCCAGCCGCCCCACCAGCCCGCCGAAAGAGTCCGGCTGCATCAACATGTGCGGCAGGGCGCTGGTCGTGTCGGCATAGCCGTCGAGGTCGAACCAGACGGCACCCGGAATGTGGCCGGCGAGATACTCGGCGCGCGCATCGCGCTGCGCCGCCGGCAGGTACCAGCTGCCATCGACGACCACCAGGTCGGGATCGGAAAGATGGTCGGCAAGCCAGTCAGTGGAAACGAACGGATCGCGCATCGGGGGCCTCGCATTGCGGTGCCAACTGCTACCCCCCTCGCGCCCTCCCCCACAAGGGGGAGGTGTAGAGCGAGTGCCTGGCCAGATCGCGCCCCACCCACAGGTCGGCACCTCCCCCCTTGTGGGGGACGGCAGTCGCACGTGACTCAAAAACTGTCGGGACCGCCTTCTCCCTCAAGGGGAGAAGGGAGACCGCCCACTCGTCGCACCGAACCAGCCGCCTCAGCCCCGTGCGCGCACCACCCCGCCCGCCGTCAGCTCGGTCAGCGCCAGCGTCTGGTCGAGATGCTCGGCCCGCCAGCTCAACAGCCGTTCTGCCATCGCGATCCGCACCCCCGCATGTGCCGGGTCCGCGGCGAGGTTGCGCAGATTGCCGGGGTCCGCAGCGAGGTCGAAGAGCAGCGGCGGCAGAGCGGCGAAGTGCACGTATTTCCACCGCGCGGTGCGGATCACCGCCAGGTTCAGCTGCGTCGAGCGCAACCCGAACCAGGCTTCCGTCGTCTGCTCGGCGACCTCGCGGAAGTCGAACTCCCAGTGCACCGCGTCGCGCCAGTCGGCCGGTTCCTCCCCCGCGACGAAGCGCGCGAGCGAGCGGCCGTCGGGGTGGTGGGTCGGGGACACGTTCATGGCCTCGAGCAGCGTGGGGAAGATGTCGACCGCCTCGGTGAAGGCGTCGACCCGGCGGCCCCGCGCGTCCTGGCGCGGATCGCGGATGATCAGCGGGATATGCTGGCTGCCGTCGAAATAGCCGCCCTTGCCGAAGCTGAAATGGTCGCCCAGCATCTCGGCGTGGTCGGAGGTGAACACGATCAGCGTCCGGTCCCAGTCGCCGCGGGCCCGGATGGCGTCGAACAGCCGGCCCAGCTGCGTGTCGACCTCGGCGATCATGCCGAGATAGGTGGCCTTGATCTGGCGGAACTCGGCCTCGGTGAAGTCGCGCACGAGGCCCTCGGCGCCGGCGATGAAGTGGTCCTTGCCGGTGAAGCGCAGCGCGAAATCGAGCAGCGGATGTGCGGTCGCCTCCGCCTCCGGCGAGGCGGCGCGCACGAAGCCGCCCACCTCGTCCGGCGACACCAGGGTGTTGTACGGGGCCGGCACGATGAAGGGCGGGTGCGGCCGCAGGTAGGAGAGGTGCGCGAACCAGGGCCGGTCGCCGTCCTGCTCGCCGAGCCAGCGGATGCACTCGCCGGTGAGGAACGCCGTCTGCGTCTGGTCGGCCGAATAGGCCGGCGGCGCGGTGCTGACCGTTCCCGGCGGCGCGCCCAGCGGCAGGTGGGCGCGATCGTGATCGAAAAGGTCCAGCCCCTGGTCGCGCAACCAGCTGAGCCAGGGCTTTTCGTGCTCGGGCAGCTTCACCCGCGCGGTGAAGCCGGGCAGCACGCCCTCGTAGGTGAAGTTGTCCGGGTCGGCCGGGGCCTTGCCGGTGGGGTCGGGCGATACGTCGGTATAGCCGAACAGCGTCGGATCGTACCCCGCCCGCCGGGCCGCGCGGGCAATGTTGTCGAAGCGGTCGGCGAGCGGGCTGCCGTTGCGGCAGACCCGGTTGTTCATCTGGTAGAGGCCGGTATAGAGCCCGGCCCGCGCCGGCGAGCAGGGCGCGGCCTGCGCGTAGTGGTTGACGAACGCCACGCCGTCGGCCGCCAGCGCGTCGAGGTGCGGGGTGCGCGCCAGCCGGTTGCCGGCATAGCCGGTACAGTCGCCGCGCCACTGGTCGGCGGTGATGAGGAGGATGTTCATGCCGCGCGGCCGCCTAGCTTCTCGCCCCTGGCCGGTGCCTACTCGCCCAGCACCAGCACGTCGCTGGCGGCGATTCCCACCTTGACCCGCGCGCCGTGCACCGGGGGCGGGGTACGCTGGTCGTTGAAGGTGTCGAGCTCCAGCGCATTGCCGCCCAGGTCGACCTTGAGGCGGATCACCGAGCCGAGGAAGCTGACCTCGTGCACGGTGCCCTCGAGCACGATGTCGCGCTCGCCGCCGAGCACCACGGCCTCGGGGCGCATGGTCAGCGAGACGGCCTCGCCCGACCGGGCCGTCGCCGGCAGCGCCGGGATGGTCACCCGGGTGCCGCCGATCGCCACGCTGCGGCTCGCCGCGTCGGCCACCGTGGCCTTGAGGGTGTTGAGCGTTCCCACAAAGGTCGCGACGAACTTCGTCGTGGGCCGGTTGTAGATGGCGAACGGCTCGTCGAACTGCTCGACATTGCCGGCGTTGAGCACCACGATGCGATCCGAGATCGACAGCGCCTCTTCCTGGTCGTGGGTCACGAACACCGTGGTGATCCCCAGTTCGCGCTGGATTTCGCGGATCTGGTCGCGCAGCGACACGCGGATCTTGGCGTCGAGCGCCGAGAGCGGCTCATCGAGCAGCAGCATGCGGGGACTCGGCGCCAGCGCGCGCGCCAGCGCCACGCGCTGCTGCTGGCCGCCCGAGAGCTCGAACGGATAGCGCTTGCCGTAGCCCGAGAGCCCGATCAGCTTCAGCATCTCCTCGACGCGCGCCTCGCGCTCGGCCGCGCCCATGCCCTTGATCCTGAGCCCGAAGCCGATATTGCCGGCGACGTTCATGTTGGGGAACAGCGCGTAGGCCTGGAACACCATGCCGATATTGCGCTGGTTCGGCGCCACGCCGGTGATGTCCTTGCCCTCGACCAGGATCTGCCCCGAGGTCGGCTGCTCGAAGCCGGCGATCATTCTGAGGATCGTGGTCTTGCCGCAGCCCGAGGGGCCGAGCAGGGTGACGAACTCGCCCCGGTTGAAGCTCAGGTTCACGCCCTTGACCACCTGGGTCGGCCCGAACGCCTTCACCAGCCTGTCGATGCGGAGGAATTCCTCGGCCATGGTCCAGTCCTCCGTCTAGTCTTTTCTGGCCTGCTTGGGGGCAAAGCGGTCGAGCAGCTGGATGACGCCCATGGCGCCCCAGGTCAGCGCGAACGAGATGATCGCCAGGGCCGAGGGCTCATAGGCCCGGTTGGCGCCGATGTTCTGCATGTAGACGCCGAAGGCCGGCCGGTTGAGCAGGCTCGCCAGCACGAATTCGCCGATCACGATGGCGAAGGTCAGGAAGGCCCCCGACAGCACCGCGACAAAGATGTTGGGAAAGATCACCTGCGCCATGATGCGGATCGGACCCGAGCCGAGGCTGGTCGCCGCCTCGGTCAGCGTCTGCACGTCGATGGTCCTGAGCCCGGTGTCGATCGCCCGATACATGTAGGGCAGGGCGAGCGTGACATAGCCGCAGGTGAGCAGCAGGTCGGTGCCGAAGGTCGAGTTGGTCAGCGGCAGGATCGAGGACGAGTTGAACAGCTTGATGTGGCCGAACACCAGGATGATCGGCGGCACGATCAGCGGCAGCAGCGTGATGAACTCCATCACCGGCCGCAGCCATTGCAGCCGCAGCCGCACGAAATAGGCGGCCGGCACCACGATCACCACGCCGATGATGATGGCGAACACGGCGCAGAGCAGCGAATAGCTGAAGGTCGACTGGAAGCGGTTGTCGGCGAATACCGACAGGTAGGCATCGAAGGTCAGCTGGCCGCGCCGCATCTGCATCGAGAAGATGAAGGTGGCGAGCAGCGGCAACAGGAAATAGGCCGCGCCCAGCGAGAAGACGATCCACGACCGGAGCCGGCGCGACCTCATTTGAGCCACCGCTCGGCGCGCACCCGCACCACGATGTAGATGACGTTGGCGAGCGCGGTGATGGCGATCATCCCCAGCGCCAGCGCGGCCCCGAGGCCGGGATTGTGCAGCACGTCGCCGCGGATCTGCGCGTAGAGCAGGATGGGGACGATGTTGAGCGAGGAGCCGGTCAGCGCGTAGGCGGTGGCGATGGCGCCGAAGGCGTTGGCGAACAGCAGCGACAGCGTGCCCAGCAGGTTCGGCCACAGCACCGGGAAGCCGATGTGCAGCCAGAACTGCAGGCGGCTGGCGCCCAGCGTCTGTGCCGCTTCGCTCCACTCGCGCTTCAGCCCGTCGATGGCCGGCGCGATGATCAGCACCATCAGCGGAATCTGGAAATAGAGATAGGTGAGCGTCAGGCCGGTGAAGCTGAGCAGGTTGAAGCCCGACTTGTAGATGTCGAAGCCGAACACGGTCCTCAGGATCACCGTCACCAGCCCCAGCCGGCCGAGGGTCGCGATGAAGGCGAAGGCCAGCGGCAGGCCGGCGAAATTCGAGGCGACACCCGAAAAGGTCATCACGGTCGAACGGATGGCGTTGGGCAGCCGGCCGCGGATCACCGCCAGGGCGATGGCGAGGCCGATGGCGGCGCCGAAAAAGGCGGAGGCGGCCGATACCCGGATCGAGATCGAGAAGGCGCTCATCACCTGGTCGGTGCCGAGGTCGATCAGGTTCTGCAGGGTGAACTGGCCCTCCCGATCGACGAAGGCGGTGGCGATCAGGAACAGCGTCGGGATGATCAGGAACAGCAGCGCGAAGACGATGAAGGGCAGCACGCCGAGCCAGGCGCCCAGGTGCTGCGATCGCCAGCGCGAAACAACCGGCCCGGGGGAACCCGGGCCGGTTGCCTTGTCAGCGGCGAGGCTGACGTCAGCCATGTTACTGGACGTTGGCGCCGACGACGGCGTCCCAGTTGGCGGTGATCTCGGTCTTGGCGGCAGCCTGTTCGTCAAGCGTGGGGAACACGGCCTTGGCGTAGGCGTCGGCCGGCGGCAGCTTGTCGAGCAGGTCCTGCGGGATCACGCCACGGGCCGCCATGTCGTTGAAGCGGATCGGGTGGCAGTAGCCCGCCAGCCAGCCGAGCTGGCCTTCGTCGGAGTAGAGGTATTCCATCCAGAGCTTGGCCGCATTGGGATGCGGGGCATAGGCGGAAATGGCCTGGATGTAGACGCCGGCGACGACGGCGTCGCTGGGCACGATCACCTGCGCGGCCGGATTGCCGGCGAAGCCGTCCTTCCAGGCGAGCGCATTATAGTCCCAGGCGGCGACGATCGGGGTGGTACCCTGGGCGACCGAGGCGGCCTTGCCGATCACCGGCACGAAATTGCCGGCCTTGTTGAGTTCGGCGAAGAAGGCGAGGCCCGCCTTGCCGGCTTCGGCCCCGGCGGTGGCGCCGGTCGCGAGGCCCGCGGCGTGGACGCCGGAGATCGCCTGGTTGGCGGCGCGCGGGTCACCGGCGAGCGCGAAGGCGTTGGCGTATTCCGGCTTCTTGAGGTCGGCCCAGCTGGTCGGCGGGTTGGCGACGAGGTCGGTGTTCACGAGGAACGACAGCACCCCGTAATAGTCGCCGTACCAGTAGCCCTCGGCGTCCTTGGCGGAGTCCGGGATCGAGTCCCAGGTCGAGACCTTGTAGGGCTGGATCAGGCCTTCGGCCTTCGAGGACGGGCCGAAGCTGAGGCCGACGTCGATCACGTCGGGGGCCTGCGGGCCGGTATTGCCCTTGTTGGCCTTGATCGCCTCGATCTCGTCGGCCGAGCCGGCATCGGGGTTCAGTTCGTTGATGGTGATGCCGGGGTACTTGGCCTTGAAGGCCTCGATGACGGCACCGTAGCCGCACCAGTCGTGCGGCAGGGCGATGGTGGTCAGCTGACCCTCGGCCTTGGCGGCTTCGTAAAGCGCGTTCAGGTCGGTCTGCGCCGAGACGGAGAGGGTCGAGGCGACAAGCGCCGTAACCGAAACCGAGGCGGCAAACGCGTTCTTCAGATTCATTGTGCGTCTCCCTGTATATGGCTTCTGCAATTGACTCGGGAGGAGCCCCTTAAGCCACGTCTCACCTATTGGCGCCATGTGACAGCCGCGTGACAGCCCAATAGGGCCGGCCCGGCCGGTCTTCCGGCCGGCGGCGCGGAACCGAGGCGATGGTGAGTGATGCGGGCCCGCGGCTCCCCTGGGGTCAATTGTGACAATTGTGACAGTGCCCGTTTTGCGCGAGCGAGTCGAGATGCCGAAATGCTGTCCGGTTGCCGCAGTTTAGAGCGGTTCCAGTCTTGGCGGATATTTCTTGATAGCTCGTATCCACTTTGCTAGGCCGCCTCACCCAATCCACCGGAGGCGCCCATGAAGTCGTTCAGCCCCTTGCTTCTTGCCGTGGTCCTCGCGGCCGGCCCGGCGCTTGCTTCCGAGCCCGCGCCGGAGGCGATCCTCGAGACCTATGCCGACATCGCCCTGGCCGGCTACGAGGACGCCCTCGCCACCGCCCGTTCGCTCGATGCGGCGGCCGACGCGCTGATCGCGGCGCCTGACGCGGCAACGCTGGCGGCGGCGCGCGCCGCCTGGATCGCGGCGCGGCCAGCCTACCAGCAGACCGAGGCCTTCCGTTTCGGCAATGCCATCGTCGATGCCTGGGAGGGCAGGGTGAATGCCTGGCCGCTCGACGAGGGTCTGATCGACTATGTCGATGCCTCCTATGGCGCCGAGAGCGACGAGAACGGGCTCTACACCGCCAATGTCATCGCCAACCCCGCGCTGACCATCGACGGATCGGCGGTCGATGCCGCCGTGATCAGCCCCGCCTTCCTGGCGGACACCCTGCAGGAGGCGGGCGGCATCGAGGCCAATGTCGCGACCGGCTACCACGCCATCGAGTTCCTGCTCTGGGGGCAGGATCTCAACGGCACCGGACCGGGCGCCGGCAACCGGCCGTTCACCGACTATGCGAGCGAGGCGAACGCGGCGCGCCGCGCCCAGTATCTCGACGCCGCCACCGACCTGCTCGTCACCGACCTAGAGGAAATGGTCGCCAACTGGCGGCCGGGCGGGGCGGCCCGGGCGGCGCTGGCCGAATCGGGCCTCGCCACCATCCTCACCGGCATGGGCTCGCTCTCCTATGGCGAGCTTGCCGGCGAACGCATGAAGCTCGGCCTGCTGCTGCACGATCCGGAGGAGGAGCACGACTGCTTTTCCGACAATACCTACAATTCCCACCTGTTCGATGCGATCGGGATCCGCAACGTCTATCTGGGTCGCTACGCGAGGATCGACGGCACCCTGGTCGAGGGCCCGTCGCTCTCGCAGCTGATCGCGGCGCGCGATGCGGCCCTCGATGCCGAGATTCGTGCGCTCCTCGACGATACCGTCAACCGGATGCTGGCGATGGCGACGCGCGGCGAAACGGTGGAAAAGTATGACCAGATGATCGCCGAGGGGAACACCGAGGGCAATGCCGTGGTGCAGGCGGCCATCGACGGGCTGATCGCCCAGACGCGCGGCATCGAGCGGGCCGTCGCGCTGCTCGAGCTGGGCGACGCGGTCGCCATCGAGGACTCCGACAGCCTGGGCAATCCGGACGCAGTGTTTCAGTAACGCGCGGTTTTCCCACACTTTACTGGCGTCGCGGGGTGGACAAAGTTCGCGACGCTGCTTCTTCTCCCGGCTTGTGACCGGGAGTGCTAGGGTGCCTGACATGCACATGCGCCTGACCGCGTTCCTGGTCATGACTCTTGCCGCGGGTTTCGCCGTCGCCGGCGATGGCGGGACCCGCGCCGACCTCACCCCGGCCGATCTGGCGCGGGTTCTCGCGGTGACCGCGCCCACCGCGGAGTTTTCGCGTCCCGAGAGCTTCGAGCAGCTGCCGGGCGGCGCCGCCACCGTCCGCAAGCGGGTCAACCAGGACATCTTCTCGTTCTCGTCGGCCAATCTCGGCTTCGCCGACGAGGAACGCTTCAAGCTGGGCAACGCGCTGTTCCGCAAGCTCTGGGTCTCCTCGCCTGCCTCCACCGAGGCTTCCGACGGCCTCGGCCCGCTGTTCAATGCGCGCGGCTGCCAGAACTGCCACCTCAAGGACGGCCGCGGCCACGTCCCTGCCGAGGGGGAGGACGCCGTCTCGATGTTCCTCCGCCTGTCCGTGCCGGCCCGCAGCGAGGCCGAGACGGCGGCACTCGCCGGTCTTGCCGCCAAGGTGATCCCCGAGCCGACCTATGGCGGGCAGCTGCAGAACTTCGCCGTACAGGGCCTCGCCGCCGAGGGGCGCATGGTCGTCTCCTACGCCGACCACCCGGTGACGCTGGGCGACGGCACGGTGGTGACGCTGCGCCGCCCGTCCTATGCGGTCGCCGATCTCGGTTACGGTCCGATGGCCGACGACGTCATGCTCTCGCCGCGTGTCGCGCCGCAGATGATCGGGCTGGGCCTGCTCGAGCAGGTGCCGGCGGCGGACATCCTCGCCCGCGCCGATCCGGACGATGCCGACGGCGACGGCATCTCGGGCCGGCCCAACCGGGCCGTCGATCCGGTCACCGGCACGGTCGAGCTCGGCCGCTTCGGCTGGAAGGCCGGCGCCGCGACCATCCGGGCGCAGTCGGCCGATGCCTTTGCCGGCGACATCGGCATCGCGACGCCGCTGGTCATGCAGCCGCATGGCGACTGCACCACGGCCCAGGCCGCGTGCCTTGCCGCCCCGACCGGCGAGCAGGAGCGGCTCGGGCCCTCCGAGGCTCCCGATCCGGTGCTCGATCTCGTCACCTTCTATTCGCAGAATCTGGGCGTACCGCAGCGGCGCGACGTCGGGGCGGCGACGGTGCTGCGCGGCAAGCAGGCCTTCTACGCGCTCGGCTGCGTCGCCTGCCACACGCCCAAGTTCGTGACCACGCGCGATGCCGAACTGGGGGCGCACCGCTTCCAGCTCATCTGGCCCTATACGGATCTGCTGCTGCACGACATGGGCGAGGGGCTCGCCGACCATCGCCCTGAGGCTCTCGCCGACGGCTACGAGTGGCGCACCGCGCCGCTGTGGGGTATCGGCCTGACCGAGACCGTCTCCGGCCACACCCAGTTCCTCCACGATGGCCGGGCCCGCAACCTCGAGGAAGCGATCCTCTGGCACGGCGGGGAGGCCCAGGCGGCGCGCGACGGCTATGCCGGCCTCGCCAGGGCCGAGCGCGACGACCTCCTCGCCTTCCTCGGATCGCTCTGATGCGCCGGTCGCTGATCGCCCTCGCTGCGGTGCTCGCCGTCCTGATCCTCCCCTGCGCGGCGGGGGAGGGGGATCCGGCGCAGCCCGGTGGAGGGGGCGCCGGCGCTTCCGCCGCCCGGCCCAGCGCCGAACAGGTGATCTCGCTCGCCATCACCGAAGCCATCCGCCCCGGCTTTCTTGCTTTCGCCGAGGCGACGGCCGGGCTCGAGGCGGCGGTCGGCGCCACCTGCGCCACCCCGTCCGCGGCCGCGCTGAGCGGCGCCCGCGAGAGCTTCCGGCTCACCGTCGCCGCGTGGTCGCGGATCGAGCTCTATCGCCTCGGGCCGCTCCTCGAGAACAATCGCGCCGACGCCATCCTGTTCTGGCCCGACCGCAACGGCATCGCGCTCAGGCAGGTGCAGGCGGCGCTCGCCGAGCGCGACGAGAGCGCCACAACCGCTTCCACGCTCGCCGGAAAGAGCGTCGCGATGCAGGGACTCGTGGCGCTCGAGCTGGTGCTCTTCGGCAGCGGCGCGGAGGCGCTCGCCGACGGCGACGACCATCGCTGCCGCTATGCCCTCGCCATCGCCACCCTGCAGCACCGGACGGCCGCGACCATGGCGGAGGCATGGGCCGATCCGGCAGGCATCTCGCGGCGCCTGCTCGCGCCGTCGGAGGCCGACCCGGACTATCGCAGCTACCGCGAGGTGGCGGAGGAACTGGCCGGGCTCCTCGCGCACGGGGTCGAACTGATCCGCGACCAGCGGCTGCTCCCCTTCCTCGGGCGCGACGGTGAGGCGCCCAAGCCGAAATCGGCGCTGTTCTGGCGCTCCGGCATGACGGTGCCGTCGATCGCGGCCAATTTCGCCGGCCTTGCCGACCTGCTGCAGAAATCGCGCCTCGCCGAGGCGACGGATGCCGAGAACCTCTGGGTCGGCAGCGGCGCCAGCTTCGAGTTCGCCAATGCCGCCCGTGCCGCCGCGCTCGTCACCGATCCGGTCGAGGCGGCGCTCGCCGATCCGCGCCAGACGCAGGCGCTCGCCTACCTGGTGATCGTCAGCCGCTCGCTCGATACGCTGCTCGGCGAGAACCTCGCGGCGGCGCTCGGGCTCTCGGTCGGTTTCACCTCGCTGGACGGGGACTGATCGATGTGGCGGCGTCGGGCCTTCCTCAGGGCGGCAGGGGCGGGTTTCGCCGCCTCCCTGCTGCCGCGTCGTGCCGAGGCGCTGGAGCAGGCCGACCTGGTCTTCGTCTCCGCCATCCAGAAGCGCGCCGGCGGCTATGCTGCGGCGCTGGTCAGCGAGCGGGGCGGGCTGATCGCCAGCGTCGACCTGCCCGAACGCGGCCACGATATCGCCGTCTCGCCCGTCACCGGGCAGGCCGTCGTGTTCGCCCGCCAGCCCGGCACCTTCGCGCTGGTGTTCGATCCGGCTGGCGCCATGCCGCCGCGGACGCTGGCCAGCAGCGAGGGCCGCCACTTCTTCGGCCACGGCGTCTTCTCGCCCGATGGCCGGCTGCTCTATGCCACAGAGAACGACTTCGACAACGCCCGCGGCGTCATCGGCATCTACGACGTCGCGGGCGGCCACAGCCGCATCGGCGAGTTCGACACGTTCGGCACCGGCCCGCACGAAATGCTGCTGATGCCCGATGGCGAGACCTTCGTCGTCGCCAATGGCGGCATCGAGACCCATCCGGGCTATGGCCGCGCCGAGCTCAACCTTGCGACCATGGACCCCTCGCTCGCCTTCATCGACCGCCGCGACGGCGGGCTCGTCGGGCAGCTCCGGCTCGATGCCGGCCTGCACCAGCTGTCGATCCGGCACCTCGCGGTCGATCATCGCTGTCGCGTCTGGTTCGGCTGCCAGTTCCGCGGCCCCTCAGCCGATCGTCCGCAACTGGTCGGCTATGCCACCCGCGACGGCGACATCCGGCTGATCGAGCTGCCCGGGCCTGCCCTGGGCCAGCTGCGCAACTACATCGGTTCGGTCGCCGCCTCCGCCGACGGCACGCTGGTCGGCGTCTCCTCGCCCGAGGGCAACACCATTCTCGCCATCGATCCGGACGCCGCCGCCGTGGTGGCGACGCTCGGGCTCGAGAACGCCTGCGGCATCGCCCCCGACGGCGCCGGCCTCCTGGCCTCGAGCGGCACCGGCCAGCTCGCCGGGCTTGCCGGCTCCCCGGCCGCGCCGACCACGTTCGAGCTGAACTTCGACAACCACCTGCGGCCGCTCAAAGCGGTGTGAGCGCCCCGCCTTCGGCGTTTATTGGGGCACCATCGGGCCGCCCCACCGCCGTAACCCCGGCGCAGGCCGGGGCCCATCCCGAGATGAATCCCAATCATGGCGCCCGGGCAGGGTGCCGGGTCCCGGCCTGTGCTGGGACGACATCGAGCCTGCGGCCCCGGAAGGGTCACCCCCACCCTGAGCTCAGGGGAGGGTGCGGGCACCCCGCGCGGTGCGCGCGGCCGCGGCGCCCCGGCCCTATACCGGCGCTGGGGCCGTCGACTCCCGCAGCACCAGTTCCACCGGCCAGACCTCGTGGATGGAGCCGGGGTCCTTGCCCTCCTGCATCAGCAGGATCAGGTCGGCGATGCGGGCCCCGGCGGCGCGGATCGAGGAGCGCGTCGTCGACATCGAGGGCACCATGTTGTCGGCGTTGAGGTATGGAAACACGTCGTCATGGGCGATCATCGAGACGTCGCGGCCGAGTTCGAGCCCGTCCAGCCGCAGGGCACGGAATACGCCGAGCTCGGTCATCATCGAGCCGGCGAGGAACGCCGTGGGGCGGGGGCGGCGCTCGAGGAAGGCCTGGGCGAGGCGGAAGCCGTTCTCGTCGGTGAAGCGGCCGCCGCCGATCAGCTGCGGGTCGGGCACGAGGCCGCGCGCCAGCAGGGCGCTCCTGAAGCCGCGGTCGCGGTGGATGGCGAAGGTCTGTTCCTCCGGCCCGTTGATCATGGCGATGTGCCGGTGCCCCAGGTCGATCAGGTGGCTGGTGGCGCGCCGGAAGGCGCCCTCGTTGTCGATGTCGAGAAAGGCGTGCGGGATGTCGACTTCGGTGCGCCCGTGCAGCAGGAACGGCAGCCCCAGCTCGGTCAGCTCCGCGATGCGCGCGTCCTTCGGGGTCGGCGCCGAGATCACCACCGCGTCGACGCGCTTGCTGGCGGCGAGACGCCGGTAGACCGGCAGCTCGTCGTCCTCCTCGATCGGCGCGACGACCAGGTCGATCTCGTTCTGGGCGAGCCGCTCGGAGATGCCGGACAGGAACTCAGAGACGTGCGGGCCGAAATGCATGGAGCGCTGCAGCGGCAGGGCAACGCCGATGGCGCCGGAGCGGCCGGTGGCGAGGCGCCGCGCCGCCACATTGGCCCTGTAGCCCAGCCGCCGCGCCGCCTCGCTGACGCGCTGCCGGGTGGCCTCGTTGACCTCCGGGAAGCCGTTCAGGGCGCGACTGACGGTCGTCTGAGACAGCCCGAGCTCGGCGGCCAAGTCTTTGAGTTTCATCGTCAAACCAGATGCATCCGTGCCTGTCCCGTGGCCGTGCCGGCGGCCGCGAAACGATCACACCCGCGGTCGCCTTGCAAGCCCGCCCGCGGGTCTCCTCCTCCTCGAGGCCCGGCATTCAAAGCGATTTGGAGGCGAAGCGCAAGTGGGCTGTCCGGGCCCGGATTTCTGAGGTACGAACATCATCGCGCGCGGAAGCAATTCGGCCACTCTTGCCGGGCTTTTCGTCTAACTGTTTGTAATGAAACAGTATTCATGTCGACCCTGATCGCCGCCCCATGGAATCGTCCGAATCCTGCTTGACAGCGTTTCGCTCGGGAGACTAATTTCCGCTCAAAGCGCTTTGAAGCTATTTCCGGACGGGGGCACCGTTCGGGATCGGAGCGTTTGAGGGAGGAGATCTGGTGCCGGCCGACGCCCGTTCGGGTGCCGCCCTTCACTCGTCTGCCTCCCGGTCAACCAGTCCCTTGGGAGGTATACCAATGAAACTGAAGTCCCTGATCGCGGGCCTGCTCGCCAGTGCCACGCTCGGCGTGATGGCAGCCCAGGCCGCCGATCTCGCCATCGTTTCGGGCGACACCGGCAACGGCCTCGAGTTCCTGCGCTCGCAGCTCGATCGCTTCGAGGCCGAGACCGGCAACAAGGTCACCATCGTGCCGATGCCGTCCTCGACGACCGACCAGTTCGGCCAGTACCGGCTGTGGCTCGCCGCCGGCAATGCCGACATCGACGTCTACCAGACCGACGTGATCTGGGCGCCGCAGCTTGCCGACCAGTTCCTCGATCTGACCGAGGCCGCCAAGGACGTGGTCGCCGATCACTTCCCCTCGATCATCGAGTCGCAGACCGCCAACGGCAAGCTCGTGGCGCTGCCGGCCTTCACCGACGCCCCGGCCCTCTACTACCGCAAGGACCTGCTGGAGAAGTACGGCAAGTCCGTGCCGACCACCTGGTCCGAGCTGGCGGCGACCGCCAAGGAAATCCAGGACGCCGAGCGCGCCGCCGGCAAGGCCGACATGCAGGGCTTCGTGTTCCAGGGCAATGCCTATGAAGGCCTCACCTGCGACGCCCTGGAGTGGGTGAAGTCGTATGGCGGCGGCCAGATCGTCGAGCCCGATGGCACGATCTCGATCAACAACCCCCAGGCCGCGGCCGCGCTCGAGATGGCCAAGAGCTGGGTCGGCACCATCGCGCCGCAGGGCGTGCTGGCCTACCAGGAAGAAGAAAGCCGCGGCGTGTGGCAGCTCGGCAATGCCGTGTTCATGCGCAACTGGCCGTACGCCTTCCAGCTCGGCAATGGCGACGACTCGGCGGTGAAGGGCCTGTTCGACGTGGCTCCGCTGCCGATGGGCGAGGGCGAGGGTGCCCGTTCGGCGGCCACGCTCGGCGGCTGGAACATCGCCGTCTCCAAGTACTCCAAGAACCCGGACGAGGCGATCAAGCTCGCCCTGTTCCTGTCGTCGGCCGACGTGCAGAAGGAACGCGCTCTCAAGCAGTCCAACCTGCCCACCATCGTCTCGCTCTATGACGATGCCGACATCGCGGCCAGCCAGCCGATCATCCCGCGCTGGAAGGACGTGTTCCTCAATGCCGTGCCGCGTCCGTCGGCTCCGACCAAGGTGAAGTACAACGAGGTCTCCTCGCTGTTCTGGTCGGCCGTCCACGACACGCTGTCGGGCAATGGCACCGCCGCCGAGAACCTCGAGCTGCTCGAAGCCAAGCTCACCGAGCTCAAGGGCGGCGATACCTGGTAAGGTCCTAGACCTTCACGCGGCGCGGACGACACCCCCTCGTCGTCCGCGCCGTGGCGTCACTTGGCCAGCAGGAGCCCCTCTCGATGACCACGGAAGCCGCCGTCCCCAGCACCCCGATCGTCCAGACCCGGAAGATCGAGTCCGAACTGATGAAGTCCCGCGTCGCCGCGGCGATGTGGTTCCTCATTCCGATGCTGGCGGCGCTGGCCGTGGTGGCGGGCTGGCCGCTGCTCAGGACGATCTACTTCTCGTTCACCAACGCCTCGCTGACCGACCTGTACGGAGCCGAGTTTGTCGGCTTCAAGAACTACCTGAGCTGGACCACGCTGAAGAGCGGCCGCACCGTATTCTCGGGCCTGCTCGTCGATCCGGCGTGGTGGAACGCGGTGTGGAACACCGTGCGCTTCGCCGTCGTCTCGGTGGCGCTCGAGACGGTCATCGGCATGATCGTCGCGCTGGTGCTCAATGCCGAGTTTAAGGGCCGCGGCATCGTCCGCGCCGCCATCCTCATTCCCTGGGCCATCCCGACGATCGTGTCGGCCAAGATGTGGTCCTGGATGCTGAACGACCAGTTCGGCATCATCAACGACCTGTTCCTCAACCTGGGCCTGATCAGCCAGAAGATCGCCTGGACCGCCAGCGTCGACACCGCCATGACCGCGGTGCTGATCGTCGATATCTGGAAGACGACGCCGTTCATGGCGCTGCTGATCCTGGCCGGGCTGCAGATGGTGCCCAAGGACGTCTACGAGGCAGCGCGCATCGATGGCGTGCATCCGGTCAAGGTGTTCTTCAGGGTGACGCTGCCGCTGGTGCAGCCGGCGCTGATGGTGGCGGTGATCTTCCGCCTGCTCGACGCCATGCGCATCTTCGACCTCATCTACGTGCTGACGCCCAATAGCTCGGCCACCAAGACGATGAGCGTGATCAGCCGCGAGAACCTGTTCGACTTCGACAAGTTCGCCTACGGCTCCGCGCAGTCGACATTGCTGTTCCTGATCATTGCCGTCATGACCGCCCTCTACATCTGGCTGGGCAAGGTCCGCTTCGACGGGGGAGACCGCTGATGGTCTGGTCGCTTGCCAAGAAGACCGGCTTCTACGCGCTGGTGGTGTTCATCGTCGTGGTGGCGGTGTTTCCGTTCTACTACGCCATCCTGACCAGCTTCAAATCCGGCACGGACCTGTTCCGGGTCACCTACTGGCCGACCTCGCTGTCGTTCGAGAACTACCTGAGCGTGCTCAATTCGGGCAGCTTCCCGCAGAACCTGCTGAACTCGATCTTCGTGGCCGGCGTCACCGTGCTGCTCGCGCTGTTTCTCGCGGTCACCGCCTCGTTCGCGCTGAGCCGGGTACGCTTCCGCGGTCGCGGGCTCCTGCTGATGACCATCCTGGCGGTCTCGATGTTCCCGCAGATCGCGGTGCTCGCCGGCCTGTTCGAGGTGATCCGCTTCCTCGGCATCTACAACACGCCGTGGGCGCTGATCTTCTCGTACACCATCTTCACGCTGCCCTTCACCGTGTGGGTGCTGACCACCTTCATGCGCGATCTGCCGATCGAGATCGAGGAGGCGGCGATCGTCGACGGGGCGACGCCGTGGGTGATCATCACCCGAGTGTTCATGCCGCTGATGTGGCCGGCGCTGGTGACTACCGGGCTGCTCGCCTTCATCGGGGCGTGGAACGAGTTCCTGTTCGCCCTGACCTTCACTTCGTCCAACGCCACCCGCACAGTGCCGGTCGCCATCGCGCTCCTGTCCGGCGGCAGCCAGTACGAAATCCCGTGGGGCAACATCATGGCGGCATCGGTGATCGTTACCGTGCCGCTCGTCATCCTCGTCCTCGTCTTCCAGCGCAAGATCATTTCCGGCCTCACCGCCGGCGGCGTAAAGGGCTAACAACCATGGCGCATATCGAGCTCAAGAACATCCGCAAGTCGTTCGGACTGGTGGACGTCATCAAGGGGGTCGACCTCGACATCCGCTCCGGCGAGTTCATGGTGCTGGTGGGGCCGTCCGGCTGCGGCAAGTCCACGCTGCTGCGCCTGATGGCGGGGCTCGAGGACATCACCTCGGGCGAGATGCGGTTCGACGGGCAGCTGGTGAACGCGCTGGCGCCGTCGAGGCGCGGCATCGCCATGGTGTTCCAGTCCTATGCGCTCTACCCGCACATGACGGTCTACGAGAACATGGCCTTCGGCATGCAGCTCGCCAAGTCGGGGCCGGAGGCGATCAAGCAGCGCGTGCACAAGGCGGCCGAGATGCTGCAGATCACGCCCTATCTCGAGCGGTTGCCCAAGCAGCTCTCTGGCGGCCAGCGGCAGCGCGTCGCCATCGGGCGGGCCATCGTGCGCGATCCCAAGGTGTTCCTGTTCGACGAACCGCTCAGCAACCTCGATGCGGCGCTGCGTGTCGCCACCCGGCTCGAGATCGCCAAGCTGCACCACCAGATGCACACCGCCACCATGGTCTACGTCACGCACGACCAGGTGGAGGCGATGACGCTGGCCGATCGCATCTGCGTGCTGCGCGACGGCCTCGTCGAGCAGGTGGGCACGCCGCTCGAGCTCTACGAGAACCCCCAGTCGCTGTTCGTCGCCGGCTTCATCGGCTCACCCAAGATGAACTTCCTCAACGGCGAGATCGCCTCGAAGTGGGGGGCCTCGACCATCGGCATCCGCTCCGAGCACATCGACATCGCCGAGCGCGACGGTGCGTGGAAGGGCAGCGTCGTGCATTCGGAGAACCTGGGCTCGGACAGCTATGTCTATGTCGATATCGGCAGCGACGAGCCGGTGATCGTACGCGAGGAAGGGACCAGCCACCACAAGCCGGGCGACACGATTTCCATCGCCCCGATGCCGGACAAGGTGCATCGGTTCGACAAGGCTGGTAAACCCATGCCGCGCTGAGCGCCCGCCGCGCGGCAGCGGGCGCCCCGGGACACATTTCGAAGACCACGGGGCCGGCGCCGCAGTCCGGCCCTTGTCACGAACATCAAGGAGACGACCATGACGATCAGGACCCTCGTTTGGGGCGAAAACGTCCACGAGCAGAAGAACAAGTTCGTGGCGGAGAACTATCCCAAGGGCATGCACGGGCAGATCGCCTCGCTTCTGGTCGAAGACAAGAACCTGTCCGTCTCGACCGTCACGCTGCAGGATCCCGAGCACGGCCTCACCGCCGCCCGGCTTGCCGAGACCGACGTGCTGATCTGGTGGGGCCATGCCGCGCATGGCGAGGTCAAGGACGAGATCGTCGAGCGCGTGGTGCAGCGCGTCTGGGAGGGCATGGGCCTGATCGTCCTGCACTCGGGCCACCATTCCAAGGTGTTCAAGCGCCTGATGGGCACGCCGGCGAACCTGCACTGGCGCGAGGCCGGCGAGCGCGAGCGCATCTGGGTGGTCAACCCGGGCCATCCGATCGCCAGGGGCCTGCCGGCCTATTTCGAGCTCGAGAACGAGGAGATGTACGGCGAGCCCTTCTCGGTGCCCGAGCCGCTCGAGACGGTGTTCGTCTCGTGGTTCCAGGGCGGCGAGGTGTTCCGCTCGGGCCTCACCTATAGGCGCGGCGCCGGCAACATCTTCTATTTCCGCCCCGGCCACGAGACCTATCCGACCTATCACGACAAGACGGTCGGGCAGGTGCTGCGCAATGCGGTCAACTGGGCATACAACCCGACGAACCACGCGCACCTGCTGAAGGCCCCCAACACCCCGGTGGACAAGGCGATCGAGAAGATCGTCGAGCGCGGCGCCAAGCTGACGCACCACCCCAAGCCCTGATATGTGAGCCGCAGCGGGCCGCCCGGCGGGGCGGCCCGGTCCTTTTGAGCGGAAGTTCCCAGCATGCGCCTCCTGATCCTCGGTACCGGCCGGATGGCCAATAGCCACGCCAAGGCCTTCGCCGCCATCGACGGTGTCGAGATGGTCGGCGCGGTGGACACCGATGCCGCCGCGCTTGCCACCTTCTGCGATACCTATGGAATCCCCCGGCGCTTCGCCTCGCTGGATGCGGCGCTGGAATGGGGCGCGTTCGACGCTGTCGACAACATCACCCCCGATTCCATCCACCACGCGACGACGCTGGCCGCGCTGGCCGCCGGCAAGCACGTGTTCTGCGAAAAGCCGCTCGCCACCGATCACGGCAAGGCCATGGAAATGGTCGAGGCGGCGGAGGCGGCCGGCCTCGTCAACATGGTCAACCTGACCTACCGGAACGTCGCCGAGCTGCACAAGGCGCGTCAGCTGATTGCCGACGGCACCATCGGCGAGGTCAAGCACATCGAGGCCTCCTACCTGCAGCACTGGCTGGCGCTGCGCGATTTCAGCGATACCGCCAGCCTTGCCGGCACCTGGCTGTGGCGGCTGTCCACCGGCCACGGCTCCAACGGCACGCTGGGCGACATCGGCATCCACATCCTCGATTTCACCAGCTTTGCCACCGGGCAGCCGATCGTTGCGATGAACTGCCGGCTGCAGACCTTCCACAAGGTGCCGGGCGACCGCATCGGCGAGTATGTGCTCGATGCCAATGACAGCTTCATCATCAGCGCCGAGTTCGGCAACGGCGCCATCGGCGTGATCCACTCCTCGCGCTGGGCCTCGGGTCATTCCAACGACCAGCGGCTGCGCGTCTACGGCAACAAGGGCGGGCTGGAGCTCAGCCACGGCCACTGGGGCACGCTGCTCAGGGTCTGCGCCGGGGAGGATGTCGCGACCGCCACCTGGCGCGAGGTCAGCGCCGATCCCGTGCCCACCAACTACCAGCGCTTCGCCGAGGCGGTGCGCACCGGCATCCAGTCCGAGCCCGGCTTCCGCCACGCGGCCGGGCTGCAGAAGGTGCTCGATCTGGCGCTCGTCGCCGATCGCGACCGTCGCGAACATCAGGTCTGAATCGGGCTCCGGGCCTCCCCTCCGGACCCTTGTTGAAGGAAACGACAATGCGCATACTCATCCTCGGCACCGGCGGCATGGCCGCCCAGCATGCCAGGCACTTCGCTGCCATCGACGGTGTCTCCGTCGTCGCCGGTGTCGACGTCGATCCCACGCGGCTCGAAAAGTTCAACACCACCCACAGCATCCCCAACGGCTTCGCCTCGCTCGATGCGGCCATCGCCTGGGGCCAGTTCGACGCGGTGGCCAACGTCACCCCGGACTCCATCCACCACTCGACCTCGATCGCCGCGCTCAGGGCCGGCAAGCACGTGTTCTGCGAGAAGCCGCTCGCCACCGATGCCATCAAGGCCTTCGAGATGGTCGAGGTGGCGGAGGCCTCGGGGCTGATCAACATGGTCAACCTCACCTACCGCAATGTCGCGCAGCTGCAGAAGGCCCGCGAGATCGTGCTGTCGGGCCAGATCGGCGCGGTCAAGCATGTCGAGGCGAGCTACCTGCAGAGCTGGTTGGTGCAGCCGGCCTGGGGCGACTGGCGCACCGAGAGCCAGTGGCTGTGGCGGCTGTCGACCCGGCACGGCTCGAACGGCGTGCTCGGCGACATCGGCGTCCACATTCTCGATTTCGCTTCCTACGGCTCGGGGCTCGACATCGGCCACGTGTTCGCGCGGCTGAAGACCTTCGACAAGGCGCCCGGCAACAGGATCGGCGAATACGATCTCGATGCCAATGACAGCTTCACCATGGCGGTCGATTTCGACAATGGCGCGCTCGGCGTCATTCACGCCAGCCGCTGGGCCACCGGCCACATGAACGAGCTGCGCCTGCGCGTCTACGGCGACAAGGGGGCCGTCGAGGTGCAGCACCGGCACGACTGGTCGAAGCTGCGCGTCTCGCTCGGCGCCGATGTCGCGACCGGCAGCTGGCAGGAGCTCGAGGTGCCGGCCGTCCCCACCAACTACCAGCGCTTCGCCGAGGCGGTGCGCACCGGCAAGATGCAGGAACCGAGCTTCCGCCACGCCGCCGAGCTGCAGAAGGTCCTCGACCTCGCCATGGTCTCCGAGCGCGAACGCAAGGAGCTGTCGACGCACTGATCCTGCCTCGGCCGCACGGCCGTAGTCGAAGCCGGTGGAGGGGGCCACCGACTTCGGCGCTGCGGCAGGGCCTTTGCGGCAAGGCCGGCCGCAGGTGCGGGGGTGGACGACGCGCTAGAACTCGCTCCAGGTCTGGCCGACGGCCTTGCGGGCGGGGACGGGCACCGGCCTCGCGGCGGCCCGGTTCGGGCGCGCGGCCGATTCGGCGGTCGGCGTCAGCGAGAACTGGTCGATGATTGCGTCCAGGTCGCGCGCCTGACCCTCCGTCTGCTCGATCGCCGCATTCGTCTGCTCGACCAGGGCGGCGTTGTGCTGCGTCATCTCGTCCATCTGCAGGACCGCCGCCGAGATTTCCCCGATCGAGAGCGACTGCTCCCGGCTCGCGACCGAGATCGCCGCCATCGCATGGGTGCTCTCGCGCACGGCCGCGAGCAGGTCGGTCAGCCTCGTCGAGGCGTCCCGGACCAGGGTCTCGCCGGCGGCGACCTCGGCCACGCTGGCCTCGACCAGTCCCTTGACCTCGAACGAGGCGTTGGCGGCCGATTGCGCCAGGCGCCGCACCTCCACCGCAACCACCGCGAAGCCCTTGCCGGCATCGCCGGCCCGGGCCGCCTCGACCGAGGCGTTCAGCGCCAGGAGGTTGGTCTGGAAGGCGATGTCGTCGATCAGCCCGATGATGTTGGAAATCTTGCGTGACGAGTCGGAGATGCGATCCATCGCGTCACTGACCTGCGCCATCACGGCGCCGCCGGCCTCCGCGCTGGCGGCCGCCGAGTCCGCCTTGATGGCCGCGCCCTCGGCGAGCCGTGCATTCTCGGCCACCGTTTTCGCCAGTTCCTCCATGCTCGCCGACGTCTGCTCGATGGCGGCCGCCTGCCGGGTGGTGCGCTCGCTCAGGTCGTTGGCGCCGGCGAGGATCTCGCCGGTCGCCGTCTTGAGCTGCCGGGAGGTGGTCTGCAGCTGCCGAACGATGCTGGTCAGGCGGTCGGCGAGCGCGTTCGTGTCATCCTTGATGTGGGCGAAGCCGCCCTCGAAATCGGACTCGATGCGGCCGGTCAGGTCGCCCGCCGCCAGTTGCTGCAGAACTTCGCCGGTCTGGTCCGCGGCCCACTGGATCTTGTCGGCGTTCTCGCGGTCGCGCTTCTGCACCTCGGCGAGGACCTGCTCGAAATACACCGTGACGGCCATGTCGATGTCGACCATCACCGATTTGATCATTGCGGCGAGCACGTCGGCCATGTCGTCGACCGCCTGCATCGCCTGGGCGTCGCGCTTACCGCTCAGCAGGGGCCGCGGTTCGGCCGCGAGGCGTTTCGCTACGAAGTCGTGCGCAACCCCCCGGAGCAGCGTTTCGAGGATCAGGCCGTAGCCACCGATGTACCAGCGTGGCTCCAGCCCGATGGTCGCATGGCGAAGGCCGATCCGACGACTCGATTCCACGTAGGCGTCGTCGAACTGGCCCGTCGCGATCGCCTTCCAGTGCCCAAGCTGGCTGTTCCGCGCCCGGTTGATCTGCGGCGCACCGGAGAAGAACTTCGAGACCTCCGGCACCTTGACCAGCTTCTCGTAGAACCTCTGCAGTGCGATCGGCAGATGTGCGAGCACGATCTGCTCGGCGGAGGCGAGCGTCTCGATGCTCTTGCGATCGAGGCCGATGAAGTCGAGGCGTGTTGACAGGTCGTCCGGCGATTTCATGGTTCCCTTTCTCGGTGCGTCGTCGACGCGAGAACGTGTTGGCAGTCCAAGCCTAGGCGCAGACGGCCCCGGGCTCATCTGTGCGGGCAATCGCTTGTTAAGTTCTGGTCGATAACTTAGGCTGACCGGGCTGCCATCGACGATTTCCCTCCAAAGGAGTCGCGTCCGATCATGGAAGCTGTGCGCGTTGCAGACGCCCTTGCCAGAATAGCCCCGGCGGTTGCGAGGATTGCCGAAGCCCGCCCTCGCGAAGACCTCGCCGACCGCATCCAGGACGCCGTGGAGTTGCTCGGTTTCGACTATTTCGGCTACACGGCCGATATCCCGCCGGCCGGCGGGGATGTGTTCTATCCGCTGATGACGACATTGCCGACGGAAGCGTGGGAGGCGTTCCACGCCGCCGGGCTGTTTCGATCGAACCCGACGCTGGACCGGTTGCGCAGCTCCGGCCAGGGCAGCGTGATTCCGGATGAGGCCGACCGGGCTCATCCCGCCTACCCGGCCTTCATGGCGCTGCTGAAGAAGGTGGGACTTGCCGGAGGAGCGGTCACCCCGATCGTCTCGCCGACCGAGAGGCTGTCGGTGCTCGGGGCCTATTGCCGCGAAGCGCCGCCGCAAAGGTCGGTGTTGCCGGCACTGGCGGTGATCGGCTCCGCCGTCTCCCTTCGGCTCATCACCTCCGGAGAAGCGTCCGATGCCGTGCCGGCGAACCTGTCGGCCATTCAATGGGATATCCTGCACTGGATGAGGCAGGAGAAGTCCAATCTGGACACCGCGACCATCCTGGGCATCAGCAAGCGGAAGTGCGATTACCACGTCGCCGAAATCTACCGGAAGCTCGGGGTCGCGTCGCGCGTTCAGGCGATCACCGCCAGCGAGCGGTTGCTGACGGCCGGCCGGCCGTAGTCTAGGCGCGGAGCCTCAGCAACAGGCGCTCTTGTCTCGGTCGACGCATGAAGGCGCCGCGCCGACTGATGGGTTCAACCTTGGCGGAGCAGTCGTCGCTCCCTCCTCGCCGGAGGCGGGGAGGGGGGACCGGCGAAGCCGGTGGGTGGGGTGCGCGCACGGACGAACGAGGTCAGGGTGGGGGGCCTGATCATGCAGCTGCGGCGCGCTGGTGCGAGAGACCCCCATTGCATCCCGACCCCGCCCGCTCCATCTATCCCCCGTCACCACCGGAGCACGCCCATGGGCATTCTCGGCGCCATCCTCATCGGGTTCGTCGTCGGCATCCTCGCCAAGCTGATCACGCCGGGCAATCCGAAGCCGCGCGGCTTCATCCTCACCACGGTGCTGGGCATCGTCGGGGCGCTGCTCGCCACCTGGCTGGGGCAGGCCATCGGCCTCTACCAAGCGGGGGAGAGTGCCGGGTTCTTCGGTGCGCTGATCGGCGCGGTGATCATCCTGATCGCCTGGCGCCAGCTGGCCCGCCCGCGCTGACGCTCCGCCAGGTTCCAATTTCATTGCGGGCCGGCCATGCGCTAGTCTGGCGCCATGATTCCGACCCTTACGACCGAACGCCTCATTCTGCGCCCGCATCGGCTCGATGATTTCGACGCCTATGCCGAAATGTGGGCCGACCCCGACGTGGTGCGCTTCATCGGCGGCAAGCCGTTCGATCGCGAATCCTGCTGGTCGCGGTTCCTGCGCCATTTCGGCGTCTGGCAGCTGATGGGCTTCGGCTTCTTTGCCATCGAGGAGAAGGAAACCGGCGATTTCGTCGGCGAGGCGGGCTTCCACGATCTGCGCCGCAACCTGGTGCCCAGTCTCGAGGGCACGCTCGAGGCGGGCTGGGCGCTCGCCATGGGCGGGCAGGGCTGGGGCTATGCCACCGAGGCGATGAGCGCCGCCATCGCCTGGGCCGGCACGGCCTTCGCCGGGCAGCGCATGACCTGCATCATCAACCCGGACAACCTGCCCTCGATCCGCGTCGCCGGCCGCCTCGGCTTCGTCGAGCTGGCCCGCACCAGCTATTTCGACAGCCCCGTCGTGGTCTTCGAACGCCGCACCGACTGACGCCCCCCGGGCGTTGCGGGCGAAAGCGCGAAGGGGCGCCACTTGGGCGCCCCTTGCCATCGATGACGCCGGGCTACTGCGCGGCGGGTGCCTGCATGGCTGGTGCTTCCATCGCCGGGGCCTCCATGGCGGGCGCCTCCATCGCATTGGCGGCGGGCGCCTCGGCCGGGGCGGCGGCCGGAGTCTCGGCCGGAGCGGCAGCCGGAGTCTCGGCCGGAGCGGCAGCCGGGGTCTCCGCCGGAGCCGGCTCGGGGGCCGGAGCCGGGGTGGCGTCCGTGATGCGGCCGTCGGTATAGGGCGTATAGGCGCCGCCGAGCTTGGCGATGTAGTCGGCCACGACGCGCTCGAGCGGCGGCCCGAAGTCGTAGGCGTTGACGGCCTTGGTGGCGAACATCTCGTAGCCGTCGCCACCGCCGCGGACGTAGTTGTTGGTCACTGCGCCATAGGTCTTGGCCGGGTCGATCGGCACCCAGGCATCGCCCTCCTTGACCAGCACGTCGCTGATGCGCGATCCGGCCGGCTTGGACTTGTCGAAGGTGTACTTGAGGCCGGCGACCTGCGGGAAGCGGCCGGCGACTTCCTCGATCTGGCTGGCACCGTTCTCGAGCGCGGCGACGATGTCGGCCCCGCTGATCTCGAAGGTTGCCAGTGTGTTCGAGAAGGGCAGCACCGTGAGCACCTCGCCCATGGTGATCTCGCCGGCATCGATGTTGGCGCGCAGGCCGCCCGAGTTGGCGATCGAGATGGTCACGCCCTGGTCGGCGACG
This sequence comes from Devosia sp., assembly GCA_041916695.1. Classification (GTDB taxonomy): domain Bacteria; phylum Pseudomonadota; class Alphaproteobacteria; order Rhizobiales; family Devosiaceae; genus Devosia_A. The sequence goes on from JAYRZA010000045.1 coordinate 28,557, forward strand.
CGGTCGAGCTGGGCGTCGGCGACGAGGTTGCCCATGCCGCACTCCATGACGCGGCAGACATTGCGGTCGCCGACGATCTCGGCGGTGGCGGAGCCCACCACCTCGGCCTTCAACGCCTCGAGCGGGGCCGCGGCAGTCGCGACGCGCTCTAGGAAGCCGGCATCCGGGGTCACCGAGGCGTCGAGGATGATCGGGTTGCCTTCCGCCTTGATGACGTTGCCGGCATCGTCCCAGGTGATCTTCAGCTGGCCCAGGTACTTGGCATAGGCGCCGGCCTGGACGATGGGGACGTTCACGCCGTCTGGATTGGCGGCCAGCGTCGGATAGGGGCCGGCGGCCTTCTCGTCGGTGTTGGAGAGCAGGGTGTGCGAGTGTCCGCCGACGATCAGGTCGACGCCCGACACCGCCGCGGCGACCTTGAGGTCGGTGGGCAGGCCGAGGTGGCTGAGCAGGATGACCTTGGTGATGCCGGCATCGTTGAGCGCCTTGGCGGCGCCGCGGGTGTACTCGATGGCGCTCTCGAACCTGACATTGTCGCCCGGCGAGGAGGTCTCGACGGTGTCCTCGGCCAGGGCGCCGATCACGCCGATCTTCTCGCCGCCGACATTGAGCACCACGACGCCGGTGATCTTGCCGGCCAGCAGCGGTTCGTTGCTGACGTCGAAATTGCCGCCGATGATGGGGTGCTCGACCGCGTCGATATATTTGGCGAACTCGGCCGGGCCATCGTCGAACTCATGGTTGCCGGTGGCGGCCAGGTCGATGTCGAGGTCGTTGAAGAAGTCGGCGATGATCGAGGACTTGTACTGGGTGTAGAACAGCGAACCCTGGAATTCGTCGCCCGCCGAGAACACCACGACATTTTCGCCTGCGGCAGTGGCGGCGGCGCGCTGCGTGTCGATCGCGGTCTTCAGCCGGGCAATGCCGCCGAAGCACTCGCCCTTGGCCTCGCCATCGGCGTTGCAGTTCGAGTCCGAGCCGGTGATCGATTCGAATCGCGAATGGAAGTCGTTGAAGTGCAGCAGCGTGAGCGAGAAGTCCGCATAGGCTGCGCCGCTGAATCCCGCGGCTAGCGCCAGCGCCGAGGCGCCAAACAGAAGTCGTTTCATTTCCCTGTCCTTTTCGCTGGAATCCGAGTGGTCCGGATTCTTCTCCCACCGCCATGCGACGCCCGAATAACAGCATCGCGGCGGCCGTCCGCACCTTCGCAACTCCGGTGACGGGGAGAGTTAACAACAGTTCGCCGGGCGGGGAAAGGGCACGAGGTGTCGCCGACCCTCCGGCCCGCCGGGGGGCGACAAATAGCGCTGGCGTCGAGTCCGGTTTCGGCTACTCTCCGCCGGTTTTTGCGAGGAGTACACGCGATGCGCAGCGCACTGATCGTCTGGGGTGGTTGGAACGGGCACGATCCGGAGGAATGCGCGGCCATCTACCGGCGCTGGCTGCACGAGGACGGCTTCTCGGTGCGCGTCGAGACCGACCTCGCCGTCTTCGCCGATCCGGCGATCCATGAGCTCAGCCTGATCGTCCCGATCTACACCATGAGCCGGATCGACAAGGAGCCGCTCGCCAACCTGGTCAAGGCGATCGAGGGCGGTGTCGGGCTTGCCGGCCATCACGGCGGCATGAGCGATGCGTTCCGCGAGGCGGTCGACTACCAGTTCGTCGTCGGCGGCCAGTGGGTCGCGCATCCGGGCAACATCATCGACTACAGCGTCGACGTCACCCGGCCGGACGATCCGGTCATGCAGGGCATCCCCGCCTCGTTCCCCTACACCTCAGAGCAGTACTACATGCACATGGATCCCTCGGTCGAGGTGCTGGCTACCACCACCTTCTCGGGGCAGCATGCGCCCTGGACGAAGGGCGTCGTGATGCCGGTGGTGTGGAAGCGGCTCTACGGCGCCGGCCGCGTGTTCCACTCGACGCTGGGCCATCGCGCCAGCGAGTTCGAGAACCCCAACATGGCGACGATCCTGCGCCGCGGCATCAACTGGGCGGCGCGCGCGAAGTAGGCCCCTCCCGTCAGCCCCTGGTTGCGCGGCTCCGGCGCAGCCAGGGCAGTTGCCGTCTCCCTCACGCTTGTGGGGAGGGATCAAGGGTGGGGGTGCCGCGCGCACAGGCCATTGCACGGCGGCGTCACCGCCAGCGCAACACCCACCGTCCCAGCGCGGCGCCGAGCAAAGCCGAGGCCAGGATGCCCAGCGTGTACCAGATGGTGATGAAGGGCCCCGCCAGACCGCCTCAGGGGGAGGCGTCGACCCTGGCGCTGGCACCGCGCGCGGC
>JAYRZA010000046.1:0-27877 GCA_041916695.1 Devosia sp.
CGACGACAACACCTCGGTCAACATCCAGGGCGGCAGCGAGAACGAAAACCTCGCCATCCAGGGCGGCGACGACAACCTCGCCGGCAACCTGCAGCTCGGCGAGGACAACGACAACGCCGCCGTGCAGCTCGGAAACGACAACGAGGCACTGAGCGCCCAGATCGGTGAGGACAATTCGAACCTCACCGGCCAGGCGGGAACCGGGAACGAGGCGCTCGGCGTGCAGGGCGGCGAGGACAACTCGAATCTGACGCTGCAGGGCGGTGCCGACAACTCGGCCACCAATGTGCAGCTGGGCGAGGGCAACGGCAACACTCAGGCGCAGCTTGGCACCGACAACAGCGCCACCAACGTGCAGCTGGGGGTCGACAATACCGACACCACAGTACAGGCCGGGGTGAACAACACCGCCACCACCGGACAGGTTGGCGCCAACAACAGCTCGACCACGGTGCAGATCGGCGCCAACAACAATGCCACGACGACGCAGTGGGGCTGGGGCAACTTCGCCGGCATCTGGAGCACCAGCGTCAACAGCACGGCGACGATTACCCAGGTCGGACCGGTCGGCCCCTGAGCCGACCTCCCGCGGGCACGACGGATCAGCGCTCCGCCCCCGGGCGGGGTGCTTTTCGTGACGGAGGATAGGCAAATGCCTATTCGCTGGTTGACACGCGACGATTTCGGCGTAGATAACGCCTTGCCGCACTGAACAGGGACCGGGCGCGATGCGCATCGACCGGAACATCACCGCCAAGGCCGAGGGCGCGATCGACGCTGCCGGCTTCGGCACGGCGGCAACCAAAACCACCAAAACCCCCTGAGCCGATCCCCGGGCCTCTCCCGCCGGGGAGCGGCCGGAGCCACGTGTGCCGCGGGATCCGAGCGATCGACGCGCGGGGGATAGGGTAAACAAGGAAGTTCAAGATGGGTTATCGCGTCGCCGTCGTCGGGGCCACGGGCAATGTGGGCCGGGAAATGCTCAACATCCTCGCCGAGCGCAAGTTCCCGGCCTCGGAGGTGATCGCCCTCGCCTCGGCGCGCAGCCAGGGCCAGGAGATCAGCTATGGCGACAAGCGGCTCAAGGTGCAGAACCTCGAGCATTTCGACTTCGCCGGAGTGGATTTCGCGCTGATGAGCGCCGGCTCGGCGATCGCCAAGGAGTATGGCGAAAAGATCGGCCGCACCGGCTGCATCGTGGTCGATAATTCGAGCTTCTGGCGCTACCACGCCGACGTGCCGCTGGTGGTGCCCGAGGTCAACGCCCAGGTTCTCGACGCCTACATGGCGCAGAACGACAGGAAGAACATCATCGCCAACCCGAACTGCTCGACGGCGCAGCTGGTGGTGGCGCTGAAGCCGCTGCACGATTTCGCGACGATCAGGCGCGTTGTGGTGGCGACCTACCAGTCCGTCTCCGGCGCCGGCAAGGAAGGCGTCGACGAGCTCTGGGCCCAGACCAAGGGCATCTTCGTCAACGACAGCCCGACGCCGAAGAAGTTCTCCAAGCAGATCGCCTTCAACGTCATCCCGCACATCGACGTGTTCATGGAGGACGGTGCCACCAAGGAAGAGTGGAAGATGGTGGTCGAGACCAAGAAGATCCTCGATCCCCGGATCAAGCTCAGCGCCACCTGCGTGCGGGTGCCGGTCTTCGTGGGGCACTCGGAAGCGGTGAACCTCGAGTTCGACAAGCCGATCACCGCCGACGAGGCCCGCGACATCCTGCGCGAGGCCCCCGGCGTCGCCGTGATCGACAAGCGCGAGGCCGGCGGCTACGCCACGCCGATCGAATGCGTGGGCGAGTACGATACCTATGTGAGCCGTATCCGCGAGGACGTGACGGTCGAGAACGGGCTGTCGATGTGGGTTGTGAGCGACAACCTGCGAAAGGGCGCGGCGCTCAATACCGTGCAGATCCTCGAGACGCTGATCGAGCGCCGGCTGGTGGAACTCAAGGCGGCGTAAGTGCTGGCGCGCAAGGGCGAGCTGCGGGCCAGGTCGATTTCCACATGGCGACGGGTGCAGGTCGCAGGAGCGGTCTGCGTCGTCGGATTGGTGGCGACTTTGCTTCTCCCGCAGTTTGTCGTGCTCTTCGCGCCCTTCTGGATGATCGGCGGATTGTTCGCCGGCGGGTCGCTGACAGCGACCGGTGTTTATAGACTCGAGAGCCGGCACAAGTATTGGAGCGCCGCAATGGATCAGCCGAGCCTCCTTCATCGGCTGATCATCAGGGACGAGATCAAGTAAGGGTCGGCGGGCTCCTATGCGCCCGTCGCTATCTCTCCGGCCGCGCATCGCAAGCCGATGCGAACCCCTCATCCGGCCTTCGGCCACCTTCTCCCACAAGGGGAGAAGGCGATTACCGACAGGTCGACCTCGCTCGCCAACTTCCGGTCCGCCCCATGTCCCCCCGCCACATCCTGCTTGCCATCGCCGTCGCCTTCGTCTGGGGACTGAGCTTCGTCGCCATCCGCTGGGGCGTGGACGAGGTGGCGCCGCTGCTGCTGACGGCGCTGCGCTACACCTTCGCGGCGCTGCCCGCGGTGTTCTTCGTCAGGCGCCCCAGGGTCGACTGGCGGGTGCTGACGGGCTACGGCCTCGCCATCGGGGTGGGCCAGTTCGGCATCCTGTTCGTCGCCATCCGGCTGGGCATGCCGGCGGGGCTGAGTTCGCTGGTGATCCAGCTGCAGGTGTTCTTCACCATCCTGATGGCGTTCGTGTTCTTCGGCGAGCGGCCGAAAGCCACCCAGCTCGTCGGGGCCGGCATCGCCTTTGCGGGCATCGGGGTGATCGCGCTCGACCGGCTGGCGGGCGCGGCGCTGCTGCCGCTCGGTCTCACCGTCGTCGCCGCCGTGTTCTGGGGGCTGGGCAATTCGGCCAGCAAGCAGGCGGGGCGGATCGACATGCTGGGCTTCGTCGTCTGGTCGGCGCTGGTGCCGCCACTGCCGCTGCTGGCGCTGTCGCTGCTGTTCGACGGACCCGGCGCCATCGGCGAGGCGCTGCAGCACCTCACCTGGCGCGGCGCCGGCTCGATCGCCTTCATGTCCTATGCGGCGACGCTGTTCGGCTTCGGCATGTGGGCTGCCTTGCTCAGTCGCTATCCGGCGAGCCTGGTTGCCCCCTTCGCGCTGTTCGTACCGGTGGCCGGGATCGGCGGTGCCGCCCTCCTGCTCGGCGAGACGATCGACGGGCTCGAGATCGCCGGTAGCGTGCTGGTTCTTGTCGGCCTGCTGCTCAACATGCTCGGGCCACGCCTCTTCGCACAGGCGTCGGCGTGATCGCGCTCCGGCCCGCCACGGCGGGCGACGCCGATGCCCTAGCCGCGGTGTTTTCCGCCTCGCGCCGCCTGCTGGCTTTCCTGCCGGAACTCCACAGCGTGGCGGAAGACCGCGCCTTCATCGCCGAAGTGGTGCTGCGCGAGTGCCGGGTGACGGTGGCGGAAACCGGCGGACGGCTCGCCGGGTTCGTCGCCGAGCGGAACGGCTGGATCGAGCAGTTCTACGTGGCGCCTGCGGCGATCGGAACCGGTATCGGCACGGCGCTGCTCGCCGACGCGATGGCGCGGAACACCAGTCTGGAGCTCTGGTGCTATGCCGAAAACACCGCGGCGCGGCGCTTCTACGAACGGCACGGCTTCGTCGCGGTGGAGTACACCGACGGGTCAGGCAACGAGGCCGGGGCGCCCGATATGCGCTACAGCTGGATCCGATCGGACGACGCGGCTCACACGTCCGGTCGGTAGAAGTCGCCCTCGGCGTTCATCACCCACAACTCCCCGCTCGAGATATCGAACCAGGCACCGTGGACGCCGAGCTTGCCTTCGGCCTCCAGCGCCTTGACATAAGGAAACGTGCGCAGGTTGGCGATCGAGTTGCGGATCGAGAAGCGCTCCAGCATGGTCTGGCGCTCCTTGCTGGTCGCGAGGCTGTAGCGCGACACCGCCTCCGAGACCGGCGCCAGCATGCTCATCCACTTGCCGATGAAATCCCCCTGGGCAAGCGGGCCGGCACTGGGATCGAGCGCCGCCCGGATGCCGCCGCAGCGGCCGTGGCCCATAACCACGATGTTCTGGATCTTCAGCGCATTGACGGCGAACTCGATGGCCGCCGAGGTGCCGTGCTGGCCGCCATCGGGCTGGAAGGGGGGCACCAGATTGGCGACGTTGCGCAGCACGAACAGCTCGCCCGGGCCGGCCGAGAAGATCGTCTCGGGGGCCGCACGGCTGTCGCAGCAGGCGATGATCATGGTGGTGGGCGACTGGCCCTTGTCGGCAAGCTCGCGATAGCGGCCCTGTTCCGGATCGTAGCGATCCGACATGAACGACTTGTAGCCGTCGAGCAAAAATGCTGGAAACCGGTGCATGCCGCAGCGATTAGCGGTTCGCGGGCACAATTACAATCGCCCGACGCCGGGGGGCGGGGCATAGGAGCATTGCATGCTGATCTATCGGTTCCTCACGGGGGAGGACGATTCCTCGTTTTGCCACAAGGTCACCAAGGCGCTGTCGGAAGGCTGGGAGCTGCACGGCAGCCCGACCTACGCCTATGACGCGGTCGCCAAGCGCATGAAGTGCGGCCAGGCGGTGATCCGCACCGTCGCCGAGCAGGCTTACGATCCGGACAAGAAACTGGTGGATTATCGCTGACGCCCGCGGGTCCAGGTCAAAGATATATCGTGCGACTGTCTTGAAACCTTTAGGCCGGATACGCATCTTCGACCTATCGCAAGATATATCGAGGAGCATTCGGATGCACGATCACGACCCGCGCTGGGAGCGCAACTGGCGCCGGATGGAGGCAATGGCCCGCCGGGGCTTCCGGCAGTTCGGCAATCTCAACGTCAACCTGGGCGACTGGGGCGGCTTCGGCGGCAATTTCCGCATCGGCAGGATGCTGGCCTCGGGCGATCTCAGGCTTGTCGCTTTGTACCTCATCGAGCAGCAGCCGCGACACGGCTACGACCTGATCAAGGCCATCGAGGAGCAGTCGCACGGCCTCTACTCGCCGAGCCCAGGCGTCATTTATCCGGCGCTGACCTTCCTCGAGGAGGCTGGCTACGTCACCTCGGCGGCGGAAGGCAACAAGAAGCTCTACACCATCACCGACGAGGGGCGCGCCCATCTCGCCGACAACCGCGAGGCGATCGAGTCGACCCTCGATTTCCTCAGCAAGGCCGGCGCCCGCATGCAGGAGTGGCGCGACAGGATGTCGAACGCCGACTTCTCATTCGGCGGCGACCCAGACGAGGCCGTCCGCGAGACCGGGCGGCGCGGCCGTCCCCCCGGAGAGTGGGAGGCCCCGCCACGCCCGCCGCATCCCGGTCGACCGCACGATGCGCCTCGCCAGGCAGAGCCCCTGCCGCGAGACGTCGACGCGGCGCGCAAGGCGCTGAAGCGGGCGCTGAAGGACGCGGTCCGGCACGGGCCCGACGAGGAGAGGCGAGTGATCGAGATCCTCCACCGCGCCACCGAAGAGATCCGGCGCGGCCGACCCCGCCCCGAAGCGGAGGTCGCGAACGACCTCGCCTGAACCCTGGCTGTCGCGCCGGCGAGGTCCGCCTCGCGGCGCGGCGCCGACCGGCTCAGCGCCAGACGCCGAGGATCAGCCCCATGAGCAGGAACATCGCCGTCAGGTAGCCGCCATTGATCAGGAAGTAGGCGAGTGGCCGGCGCTCGAACAGGGCGATGATCCCCAGCCCGAAGGCCGACCAGCCGAGCCCCGCGGCCAGCGAGTAGGCCAGCACCATGCCCAGCTCGAGGCCGTTGACGAAGAAGGCGAGGTTGGCCGCCATCAGCAGGGTCAGCACGAAGGCGAGCCCGAAGATCAGCGGCATGCTGCCGCGCTTGAGATCGGCATCGCCGAGCCCGGCGGCCCGCTGCCAGGCCTTTTCCAGCAGCAGTGGCGAATACCAGAGGCCGCCGAGCACGAAGGCGGAAATGGCAGCGGCGATGACGGCGAACCAATTGACGGCAGGCACACTACCTCTCCGCGTCGAGCAGACTGCGCGTACGATACCAACGGGAGGCTCACTTGTTGAGCCCCCGGGGAGCGGGTGGGCGGCGATGCTCAGTCGCGGCGCATCGGTCGGAGCAGCCGGCGAAGCGCCCGGCTCACGAGGGTCGGCTTGAGGTAGTAGGACTGGCTGGACAGAAGGAGGTCGAGCGTCTCCGCCATTGCCTGCAGTTGCTCGGTGGAATCCGGCACGAAGCCGACGCCATAGTCGATGGTGCCAAAGAAGCGGTTATTGCTGCCCTCGATGCCCAGATGCTGCACCCGGCTGCGGACCATCGCCGCCATCGGGATGCCACGACGGGCGAGGAGGGCCGAATAGCGGTCGTCGATGAAGGGCCCGGCCGGTATCTCGGCCGAGACCAGTTCGACGAGGCGGCGCGTCCACAACGTGCCGGCATTGCCGAGGTCCGGCTTGGGCACCCTTTCGCCCGACGCGGGACCCGAATCGGGATGCATGGTGGAATTGTACAGCGAGAGCAGACCCTCGAAGCCGTCGAGCGCCGCAAGTCCGTCCAGCACCGCGCGCCGGTTCGCGATCATGTCGCTGTCCAGACAGAACAGCACCTGGTGCGGGCCGGCGAGGAGTTGCCGCCACGCCTCGGTGATCGGACCGGCGGGGCCGGTCGAACGGTCGCCGCGCAACTGCCGCGTCTGCGCCGCCACGCCGGCAAGCAGCGCGGGGATCGCCGGATCGGTGCTGGCATCGTCGATGACGAGGATCTCGCTGCCGGGGGGCAGGATCAGCGCGGTGGCGGTGGCGAGGCAATGGCCGACCAGTCGTGGCCGGTTGTGCACCGGGATCGCGACCAGAACGCTCGCTCGGGACGCACCCGGGTCCGTCGGATCCGGTTCTGAACGTGGCACCATGGTGTGTCCTCATGCCATAGGCGAAAGCGCGGCGGCTTTTGCATCTTGCCGCCCGATGCACTAACTTGTCTGACAGATTTTCTGAAGGACCGATAATCGTGAACAACATGTCCCCCATTGCGGTGGACCGGGTGCAGGCCGGTCTGGGCGTTGCCCAGCGGCTCAAGGACGTGATCCGCAGGGACCGGATCATGACCGACCCGGTGATGACCTATGCCTATTCGGGGGATGCCAGCTCCTACCGGCTGGTGCCGGCCGTGGTGGTGATCGTCAACACCGAGGACGAGGTGCGGGCGGTGATCGAGGCGGCTCGGGTCGAACGGCTGCCGCTGACGTTCCGCGCGGCGGGGACGTCGCTCTCCGGCCAGGCGATCACCGAGGGTGTGCTCGCCGTGCTCGGCGATGGCTGGAAGAAGCTGCAGATCCTCGAAGGCGGGGCGCGCGTGACATTGGGGCCGGCGGTGATCGTCGCCAATGCCAACAGGGCGCTGAAGCCGTTCAATGCCAAGCTGGGGCCGGACCCGGCGAGCCAGGCCACCTGCAAGATCGGCGGCGTGGTCAACAACAACTCGTCAGGCATGTGCTGCGGGGTGGCCTACAACACCTACCACACCATGCAGCGGCTCAGGGTGATGCTGGTCGACGGCACGGTGCTCGATTCGGGCGACCCTGCCTCGGTCGCGGCCTTCCGTACCTCGCATGCGCGGCTGCTCGAGGGGTTGCACCAGCTGCACCACCAGGTGACGGCCGACGCCGAGCTGGTGGAGCTGATCCGCAAGAAGTACCGGATCAAGAACACCGTCGGCTACTCGATCAATGCGCTGGTCGATTTCCACGATCCGATCGACATCCTGATCCACCTGATCGTCGGCTCGGAAGGCACGCTCGGCTTCGTTTCCGAGGTGACCTACAACACCATCCCCGAGCACCCGTTCAAGGTGACCGGGCTGATCCCGTTCCCCGACCCCTATTCGTGTGCCCGGGCGATCTCGAAGCTGGCAAACGGCGGCGTCCAGACGACGACCGGCGTGACGGCGGCCGAGTATATCGAGCGGCGGGCGCTCCAGACGGTGGAGCACCTGCCGGCGATCCAGCCCTATGTGCGGTTCTTCACCGAGACCTCGCCGGTGATCCTGATCGACATCAGCGCGCCCGACGAGGAGACGCTGAGGGACGAGACCGACAAGGCGACCGCGATCCTCCATTCGGAAGGGGCGACGCACATCGACTTTTCGCCCGACGAAGCCAAGTCGCATGCGCTTTGGGACGTGCGGAAGGGGTTCTTCGCCTCGGGCGGCGCGGCGCGGCCCAAGGGCACCTCGATGCTCACCGAGGACGTGGCGGCACCGATCGACAAGCTGGCCGACTTCGTCATCGACATGCGCAAGCTGCTCGACGATTTCGGCTACGAGGACGCCATCATCTTCGGTCACGCCCTCGCCGGAAACCTGCATTTCCAGATGAGCGACAACTTCATGGAGCCGGGCGCGGCCGACAAGTTCGACCGCTTCTCCAAGGCACTGAGCGAGTTCGTCTCGGTGCGCTACGGCGGCTCGCTGAAGGCCGAGCACGGCACCGGCCGCGCCATCGCGCCGTTCGTCGAGGCGGAATGGGGCACGCGCGCCTATCTCGTCATGCACGAGGTGAAGCGCCTGTTCGACCCCGAGGGACTGCTCAACCCGGGCGTGCTGCTCAACCCCGACCCCGACATCCACGTCAAGAACCTCAAGCTGATGCCGCTCGCCGACGAGATCGTCGACCTGTGCATCGAGTGCGGCTTCTGCGAGCCGGCCTGCCCCAGCCACCACATGACGCTCAGCCCGCGCCAGCGCATCGTGGTGACGCGCGAGCGGGCGCGGCTGCGCCAGACCGGGGAGGACCCGGAGCGGCTCAAGGCACTCGACGACGGCTTCCAGTATGCCGGGCTCGACACCTGCGCGGCCTGCAACCTGTGCTCGCTGCGCTGCCCGGTGGGGATCGAGACCGGCACGATGGTGATCGGCGAACGCGGCCGGCGGCGCTCCGAGGGCGACCACAAGGCGGCGGCGTGGGTCGCGACCCATACGGGCGCGGTCGAAGCGGGCATGAAGCTCGGCGTCGGCATGCAGCGGCTGTCGCGGCGGATCGTCGGGGATGGCGTCACCGATGCGGTGGCGGGGGCCATGCACCGACTGGCGCCCAAGGCGGTGCCGCGCGTTTCGCCGGCCCTCCGGGTCGGGCCGGGGGCGCCGAAGGCGCGGCCGGCCGCCGCCGACGCGCCCAACGGCACGGTCGTCTACTTCCCCAGCTGCGCCACCCGCATGTTCGGCGCCCAGACCGACGAGAACGGCCTGCTCCCGACCACCGAGGCCATGCTGGCCCTGCTGCGCCGGGCCGGGTTCGACCCGGTGGTGCCGGAGCGGCTCGAGGGCCAGTGCTGCGGCCAGCCCTTCCTCTCGAAGGGCTTCCCCGAGGCGGCCGAGCGGGTGGGCACGGGGACGCGCGCCGAGCTCGACCGGCTCTCCGAGCGGGGCCGTTATGCGGTGGTGACGGATGCCTCGACCTGCGCCAAGCACATGCGCGAGCATCCGGGCACCGCGACGGTACTGGATTCGGCGGAGTTCCTGATCAACGAAGTGCTGCCGCGGCTGACCGTGACCAGGCCGCTGCCGGCGGTGGCGGTGCATCACAACTGCTCGGCGCAGCGGCTCAAGGAGCAGGCGGCGATCGAGGCGCTGGCGGCGGCGATCGCCCGGAAGGTGGTGGTGCTGGATGCCATCACCTGCTGCGGCTATGCCGGCGACAAGGGGCTCTACGTGCCAGAGCTCAATGCCCACGCGACGCGCTTTGCCAAGGCGCAGATTCCCGCCGACTGCACGATCGGGCTCTCGACCGTCTCGACCTGCGCCACCGGGCTCAGCGAGCGGATGGGGATTCCGTTCGTGTCGATCGCGAGCCTGCTCGAGAAGGCGAGCCGCCCCTGACCACGGAAGAACGCTGACCCACAGCGAGGAGACCCGAGCATGCCGCAGATCGGTTTCGACAATCCCGTCTTCGTCACCTACGCCATTGCGGCGGCCCTGATGGTGCTCAAGGCGGTGGGCATGTCCTGGCTCACCGTGCTCAAGATGATGCAGATCAAGGGCGGCTATCGTTCGCCCGAGGATGCCAGGCAAACGGCGCTCAACCCTGAGCCGCGGCCCGGCCAGCTCGACCCCGACGACCGGGTCGAGCGCATCCGCCGCATCCAGCACAACGATCTCGAGAACCTGCCCTTCTTCTTCATGGCCGGCCTTCTCTACGTGCTCACCGCTCCCCCCCTGTGGCTGGCGCAGACGCTCTTCTACGGCTACGTCGTCTCGCGGCTGCTGCACTTTGCCGCCTACTATACCGCCCAGATCCACGACATCCGGGCGACGCTGTGGACCATCGGCTCGCTGATCATCGTCTTCATGACGCTGGCGAGCCTGTGGGCCCTGCTGGGCTTCTAGACCGGCCGGCGCGGCCGTCCTCGGGGCCAGGCAACGCCTTGCTGCGCAGGGCCACCGGATCGGTATCGACGAGACGAAGCGATCGCACCATGTCCGCCGTCCGGCGCTTGTAGTGGAGGAAGTGCGGCGTCTCGAGATGAGCCTCGTAGGCGGCGCGGCTTGCATAGACCTCGATGAGGCGGATCTGGTGGGGTTCATCCCTCAGCGCCGTCGCGAGGAGCGAGAGCACGCCCGGCTCGAGCGCCACCGAGGCCGCAATTTCCTCGGCCAGCAGGGCCCGGTACTCCTCGAGGCGGGAGGGGTCGATCTCCAGTTCGGCGATCCGAACCAGGCAGGACTCGGAATCTGGCGGCATCGGTCCTGCTCCCGCGTCTGAAGGGGATTTCTCCTAGCACGTCCGCATGGCGTCGGTCGCCGGCGATCGGGCCTTACCGCGGCGGCCAAAGCCTGCTACCTCCGCGATCATGACGGAGTTGCGCATCGAGAGCCTCGGCCAGCACGGCGACGGGGTCGCCACGCATGGCGGCGAACGGATATTCGTGCCGTTCGCGCTGCCGGGCGAACGAATCGAGGCGGCGCTCGAAGGCGAACGCGCGACGCTGCTCGAGGTGATCGAGCCCAGCCCCGACCGGGTCGCGCCGGGCTGCCCGCATTTCGGCCGCTGCGGCGGCTGCGCGCTGCAGCATCTGGCGCCACCGGCCTACGCGACATTCAAGCGCGGCCTTGTCGCACTTGCCCTCGAGCATGCCGGCGTCACCGCCGGAACCAGCGACCTGGTCGATGCGCGCGGCAGCGGGCGACGGCGGACGAGCCTGCATGTGCGCAAGTCAGGCACCGGCTACATGCGGGCCAGAAGCCATGAGGTGCTCGACATCGCCACCTGCCCGATCCTCGTGCCTTCGCTCGGCAGGGCGGCGCCGCGCATCGCCTGGGCCCTGCTGCCGCTCGCCGGCGAGTGCGAGGCGAGCTTCACCATGACCGATACGGGGCTCGACCTCTCGGTCCGCTCCGAACGTAAGCTGAAGCCGGTCGCGCTGGCCGATTTCGCCCGCGCCCACCGGCTGGCGCGGATGACCTTCAACGGCGACGCCGTGTTCATGTCGCAGCCGCCGGCCATCCGCATGGGCAAGGCGACGGTGGAGATTCCGCCGGGGAGTTTCCTGCAGGCGACGGCGGCGGCCGAGGAGACGCTGGCGCGACTGGCGCTCGAAGGCGTCGGCGCTGCCAGGGCGGTAGCCGACCTGTTCTCGGGCGTCGGCCCGTTCGCGCTCAGGCTGGCGCAGACGGCGCGGGTGTTCGCCGCCGACAGCGACCGGGCGGGCATCGCGGCGCTGCAGAAGGCGGTCAACCACGCGCAGGGACTGAAGCCCGTGGTGACGCAGGTGCGCGACCTGTTCCGCGATCCGCTGGCGCCGCTGGAACTCGAACGCTTCGACGCGGTGGTGTTCGACCCGCCCCGGGCCGGAGCCGAGGCGCAGGCGCGGGAATTGTCGCGCAGCAAGGTGAAGACCGTCGTGGCGGTGAGCTGCGAGCCCAAGACCTTCGCGCGCGACGCGGCGATCCTCGTCGGCGGCGGCTATCGGCTGCAGTCGGTCGTGCCGGTGGACCAGTTCGCCTACTCGACGCATGTCGAGGTGGTGGGGGTGTTCAGGCGGTGAGGGCGGCGGTCGACCGACCCCTCATCCGTCTCGGCCCTCGGCCGATCCACCTTCCTGCTCAACTGGAGAAGGGAAGCTGCGGCGAGACGGTGCCACATCTTGCCGCTCCCCTCGATGAGGGAGAGGATGCCGGACGGGCGGATGAGGGGACGACCTGATGCCGAGATATCGCCCGCGCACCACCCACGCCGAGCTCGGTTCCGGCCTCTATGATCCAGTCGGGCCGGCGGCGTTTCCCGAGCATGTCCTGCGCTATCGCAACCAGCGGGCCGCGGCGAGCGTGGGACTGGACGAGTTCGGCGATGCCGAGTGGATCGCCCATTTCGGGCGCTTCCAACCCCTGCCCGGATCGCTCCCCGAGCCGCTGGCGCTGCGCTATCACGGGCACCAGTTCCGCTCCTACAATCCCGATCTCGGGGACGGGCGGGGCTTTCTGTTTGCCCAGCTCGAGGACCTCACCGACGGGCGGCTGATGGATCTCGGCACCAAGGGTTCGGGGCGGACGCCGTGGTCGCGTGGCGGCGACGGCCGCCTGACGCTGAAGGGCGGCGTACGCGAAGTGCTGGCGACGGCGATGCTCGAGGCGCTCGGCGTCGATACCTCGAAGAGCCTCAGCCTGATCGAGACCGGCGAGGAGCTTCAGCGCGGCGACGAGCCATCCCCGACCCGGTCCTCGGTGCTCGTCAGGCTCAGCCACTCGCATGTGCGGATCGGCTCGTTCCAGCGGCTGGGATACCTGGAAGACAAGGCGGCGCTGACGGCGCTGCTCGATCACTCGGTCCGGCACTATTTCCCCAACCTCTGGCGGGAGGGGGACAGTAACCGGGCAGCGACCCTGCTGGGCGCGGTCAGCGAGAAGGTGGCCGCCACCGGGGCACGCTGGATCGCCGCCGGCTTCGTGCACGGGGTGCTCAATACCGACAACATCAACATCACCGGCGAGAGCTTCGACTACGGCCCGTGGCGGTTTCTCCCCACCTACGATCCGAACTTCACCGCCGCCTACTTCGACGAGTGGGGACTCTATGCCTTCGGCAGGCAGCCCGACGCGCTGGCCTGGAACCTGACCCGGCTCGCCGAGGTGCTGCTGCCGCTCGGCGAGCATGCGGCGATGGAAACGGCGCTCAACCGCTTCTGGCCCGCCTTCCAGGCGCAGCTCTACGCCGGCATGCTGGATCGGCTCGGGCTCGTCTCGCGCGGCAGCGAGGCGGATGCGGCCCTGGTACGCGAGGTCTTCGAATTCCTCCGCGTCTCGCAGACGCCCTACGAGCAGTTCTTCTTCGACTGGCGCGGCGGCGACCCGCGGCGGGCCGCTCGCAGTCCCGCCGCCGCCCACTATGCCGGGGGCCCCTTCGAGACGCTCCGCGCCCTGCTTGCCGGCCATGCGCCGACGCCGGGGGCCAATCTCGACCACCCCTACTTCGCGCGGGAGCGGCCCCGCACGATGCTGATCGACGAGATGGAGGCGCTCTGGACCCCGATCGCTGCGCATGACGACTGGCGGCCGTTCTACGAGGCGCTGGGGGAGATCGATGCGATGCGCGAGGCCTATTCGGCCGCCTCGTGAGCGGCAGGCGCCGCGGCGAAGTCGGCGCGGCGTCCCGGCAGCTTGTCGTAGAATTTCCGCAGGCCCGGCTCGACCTGCTGAGCCAGGGCGGCGCACTCGGCGATGGCACCCGTCGCATCGCGGCGGTCGCGCAGGGCAGCGAGCGCCTCGCCATGGGTCGCGCGCAGCAGCTTGAAGGCCCCTGTCGCGGCCAGCGCCGGGTCACCGACGAGCAGGTGCAGCACGACCCGGTCGGACTTGCCCTTGAGGGCCATCGCCCCGGCCTCGAGACAGGCGAAATCGGGGATGGCCTCGCGCGTCGACGAGGTGATGAGGAGATCGTACCCCATGTCCTTGCAGGCGCTTTCCACCCGGCTCGCCACGTTCACCGTATCGCCCAGGGCCGAGTAGTCGAAGCGGGTCTCGAGGCCCATGTTGCCCACCAGCGCCTCGCCGGTCGACAGCCCGATGCCGATCACCACCTCGTCGATGCCGCCGCGATGGCCGGCCCTGAGCCCGAAGGCATCGGCGGCGTTGAGCGCCTTGAGCCGGGTGCGCATGCCGAGCGCCGCCTCGGCGGCACGGCGCGGATGGTCGGCGACATCGACGGGGGCGTTCCAGAACGCCATGATCGCATCGCCGATGAACTTGTCGATGGTGCCCAGCCGCCCGGTGATCTCCTCCCCGAGTGCCCCGAACATGGTGTTGAGCAGCGCCAGAATCTGCGGCGGAGTGAGCTTTTCGGAGAGCGGGGTGAAGCCGCGCACGTCCGAGAACATCACGGTGACCTGACGCATCTCGCCGCCGAGCTTCAGCCGATCGCCGTTCTTCTCGATCTCGGTGAGCAGGGTGGGCGACACATAGTAGCCGAAGGCGCGTCGGATCTGCTTTTTCGCCTGGTCGGTGGTGAGGAAGCGGAAGAACACCAGCGCCAGGTAGAGCAAGGTCAGCGCCACAAGGGCATAGCTCGGATCGATCATCGTGCCGTTGGTGACGAACATCCACCACGAAAACGCCGTGACGCCACCCAGCGACAAGACGCCGACGGTCAGCCCCGCCACCGGGCCGAGCTGCAGCACGATCACCACCAGCAGCATGCCGATCAGCAGCAGGCCGACGATCTCCAGCCCCGCCACCCAGTCGGGGCGGGTGAGATAGGCGCCGGAGAGGATCTGCTCGATCGCCTGGGCGTGGACGGTGACGCCTGGCACGTTGTCGCCGAGCGTCGTGGTGTGCAGATCGAGCAGGCCGGAGGCCGACGTGCCGATCAGGACGATGTGGCCGGCGATGCGATCGGCAACCTGTCGATAGCCGGACCCGAGCACCTCCTTGGCCGGCACCAGCATGTCGGCGCGCGGCTTCGAATAGTAGAGCCACAGATCGCCTTCCGAGGTGAGGGGTACCGAGAAATCGGCGAGCCGCAGCCCCTCGACATAGCCCTCCGCCGCTGTATCGCCGAAGACCACGATGGTGCCGATGCCGAGCGCCAGCCGCAGCGCCTCGATGGACAGGGTGGGAAACAGCTTGTCGCCATTGGTCCACAGCATCGGCAGGCGGCGGATCGCGCTGGTGGAGAGTTCGGTGTTGAGGCTGAGCGCGGCGAGGCCGGGCGCCGCCTCACGCAGCAGCGGCAACGGCGCGGCGACGCCGGTGAGAAACGGGATCGACGCCGTCGGATCGGGGCCGGAGACCGCGAAGCCGCCCTTCGGCCCACCGGTCATCGGCTTGCCGTTGGGGGTGCGCGAGAATCCCAGGATCGCCGGGGAGCGGGACAACGCCGTCGCGAACAGCGCATCATAGTCTGGCAGGTTGGCCGCCTCCACTCCGGGGATCTCGGCCGCGATGCGGCTGGGCGACATGCGGTCGGGCTCGGGAAACAGCACGTCGAAGCCGATGGCGGCCGCGCCCAGTTCGGTCAACCTGTCCGCCAGCGTGGCCAGCCGGTCGCGCGGCCACGGCCACTGGCCGAGCGCATCGAGCGAGGCCTCGTCGATGTCGATGACCCGGACCGGGAACTCGCCTTGCGGCCTGGGATGCAGCCGCTGGTAGAAGTCGAAGGCGATCTCGCGCAGCACCTGCACCGGGAACGGATCGGCAGCGCGCACGAGCGTCAGCCCGAGCACGATGACGAGGCCGAGGAAGATGGGAAGCAGGCGCCTGATCATGCTCTCTGCTTACCCTGTCGCGGAACCGGTGTCAGGGCTGGTAGTTGAAGATCAGCGGTTTGTAGGTGTCGGGCTCGTCGCTATCGCTGATCGGATCGTGCTCCGGCACCGTCACCGGGCGGTTGAGGCAGCGCCGCGCGTTTTCGAGGCGGAACGCGGCAAGCAGTTCGGACTGCGAGTTGGCATAGGGGAAGAGGGTGCGCAACGCCTCGCGCGCCTGCCCCCTGATCTCATCGGTGAGGCCGAGCACCAGCGCCTCCGCCGTGCTCGCCTGACCCAGTTCGCAGACCTCGTCGACGACGACGCACTTGTCGTCGAGGGTGCACAGGATCACCGCGCCGTGGAACAGCAGCAGGCTGGTCTGCCGCGCATCGACGTTGAGGTCGAACGCCGTGCCGCGCACGCCCACCGTGCCGGTGGGCGTGGTAATCAGGTAGCGGTCCTTGGCCGCGCCGCCGGTGATGAACCTGAACGTTCCGGCCAGCGCATTGACCGCGAGTTTTCCGGCCGAGCCATCCTCGCGCAGCAGGTAGTCCTCGATCACCAGGCTCGAGCGCGGTCCGACCACCAGCCTGGTCTTGTCCGAAAAGAGCAGTTCCACCAGCCCGCTCGCATCGGTCACCACCTTGTCGCCGATGAAGATATCGCTGCCGACGGCGAGGACGCGGGTACCGGACTCCGCCTCGAGGGTGGCGTTCTGGTCGACGCCCATCGCGACACCGGAGGCCGCCAGCGCCGATCCGCTCAGCAGCATGGCGAAAACCGCGACGAACAGCGAGATGACGGCACGCATCACAGTCTCCTCCGGCCCAGCGGGTCCGACCGGTTCAGATGCCACGCCGCAGATGAATGCCCGGTGAATGCGGTGGCCGGCAAAAGCCGGCAAGCTCAAACTCTGCGCTTGCCTCCGGCGCGCCGGCTTGCCAGCATCGGCGTCCGTGATGCGGGCGCAGCAGGTGGCCGGCGCAAGGGACGAGGGTCAATGGTCGAGCTCTTCTTTCTGCTGTTTCTCGGACTCGAACTGAAACACTTCGTCGCCGACTACTTCATGCAGCCCGGCTGGATGCTGGCCGGCAAGGGCGATTTTCGCAAGATCGGCGGCTACGCCCACGCGGGCGTACATGCCGGCCTGAGCCTCATCGTGCTGCTGCTCGCCGGCACCCCGCTGCTGGCGCTCGCCGGACTGGTCCTCGGCGAGTTCGCCGTCCACTACCTGCTCGACTATTCCAAGATCCACTACTCGCGCGGCGTGCACGTCGACACCCAGCCCCGCCGCTTCTGGAGCCTGCATGGGCTCGACCAGATCACTCACCAGCTGACCTATGGCGCGATGATCTACCTGGTGCTGCTGGCCAAGGGGCTGGCGTAGCGCGCAGCGCTACTTGCGGCTCCGCCGCGCCGCCTTGCTCTCGTCCGGCTTTTCCACCAGTTGCGCCAGGATCTTGTCGACCAGATCGAGGTCTTCGCGCTTGCCCTCGGACTGCTGCTGCAGGTCGACCAGGTAGCTGGTGGTATAGTAGAGCCGCCGGGCCAGCAGCGTTGCCACGTGCAGCGCCACCTCCGGGTCGCCGCCGAGGAACTGGATGGCGTCCTCGATCACATAGGCCTTGACCGCGGAAAGCGCCTTGACGGTGGCGCTGGCCGGGATATCGAGCAGCGCCGACATTTCGCCGAAGATCGACCCCGGCTCGTCGATATAGCTGACCTGGGTATCCTTGCGCAGCACCTCGACCTGACCTTCGATCAGCACCAGGAGCTTGCCCTCCTGGCTGCCCTCGTCGATCATCACCTGGCCCGGCTTGAAGCGGACGGCCTCGCGTCCCTTGCAGTAGTCGAGAATATCAGACATCGGGCCCTCACCTGACGGGTGCGCTATAGTGCTCATCGGCAATCGTTTCGTCAAATATCGTCGGCTTTCGGGCATGCACCCGCAATGCCGCAAATAAAGCAGAAGGGCCGGCGGACCGGCCCTTCGACGCGCCGCAACGGCGACGTCAGTGGTTGTCGCGCGGCACGCCCATGGTCTGCGCCAGGCGCTGGTACTTCACCGCGGGCTTCAGCACGCCGCCCGAGCCGAGCTGGTCGACGATGCCGCGCTGGATCTCCTGCCACGGCGTCTGGTGGTCCGGATACTTGTAGCCGCCCATCGAGGCGAGGTCGGCGCGACGCTTCTGCAGTTCCTCGGCGGAAATCAGGATGTCGGCCGAGCCCTTGTTGAGGTCGATCCGCACGCGGTCGCCGGTCCTCAGGATGGCGAGGTTGCCGCCGGCCGCCGCCTCGGGGGAGGCATTCAGGATCGACGGCGAGCCGGAGGTACCCGACTGGCGACCGTCGCCGATGCAGGCGAGCGAGGTGATGCCCTTCTTGATCAGGTAGTCGGGCGGCCGCATGTTCACCACCTCGGCGGCGCCCGGATAGCCGATCGGCCCGGCGCCGCGCATGAACAGCAGGGTATGCTCGTCGATCTCGAGCGAAGGATCGTCGATGCGGTGGTGGTAATCCTCCGGGCCGTCGAAGACCACTGCCTTGCCCTCGAACATGCCCGGATGGGCCGGATCGGAGAGGTAGCGCTCGCGGAACTCCTCGGAGATGACGCTGGTCTTCATCACCGCATTGTCGAACAGGTTGCCGCGCAGCACGAGGAAGCCGGCATCCTTCTTGAGCGGATCGGCGACCGAGCGGATGACCTTGTAGTCCTGCACCGTGGTGTTGCGGCAGTTCTCGCCCATCGTCCTGCCGTTGACGGTCGGGGCGTTCTCGCGGATCAGCCCGGCTTTCATCAGCTCGTTGACCACGGCCGGTACGCCGCCCGCATGGTAGTAGTCCTCGCCCAGGTACTCGCCGGCCGGCTGCATGTTGACCAGCAGCGGCACCTTGTGCCCGTGCGTCTGCCAGTCGTCGATCCCGAGGTCGACGCCGATGTGGCGGGCGATGGCATTGACGTGGATGGGGGCGTTGGTCGAGCCGCCGATCGCCGAGTTGACGACGATGGTGTTGATGAAATTGTCCTTGGTCAGGATGTCGGAGGGCTTCAAGTCCTCATGCACCATTTCGACGATGCGCATGCCGGTGCGATAGGAGATCTCCTGGCGGTCGCGATAGGGCGCCGGGATGGCGGCCGAGCCGGGCAACTGCATGCCCAGCGCCTCGGCCAGCGAGTTCATCGTCGAGGCGGTGCCCATGGTGTTGCAGTAGCCGGTCGAGGGGGCCGACGACGCGACGAGGTCGATCATCTGCTCGTAGGTGATCTCGCCGGTCGCCATCATCTGGCGGGCCTTCCACAGGATGGTACCCGAGCCGGTACGCTCGCCGCGGAACCAGCCGTTGAGCATCGGGCCGACCGACAGCGCGATGGCCGGGATGTTGACCGTGGCGGCGCCCATCAGCATGGCCGGGGTGGTCTTGTCGCAGCCGATGGTCAGCACCACGCCATCGAGCGGATAGCCGTAGAGCACTTCGACGAGGCCCAGATAGGTCAGGTTCCGGTCGAGCCCGGCGGTCGGCCGCTTGCCGGTCTCCTGAATCGGGTGGACCGGGAACTCGATGGCGATGCCGCCGGCCTCGCGGATGCCTTCGCGGACGCGCTTGGCCAGTTCGATGTGGTGCCGGTTGCAGGGCGACAGGTCGGACCCGGTCTGGGCGATGCCGATGATCGGCTTGTTCGACTGCAGCTCCTCGCGCGAGATGCCGAAATTCATGTAGCGCTCGAGATAGAGCGCGGTCATGTCGGGATTGGCCGGATTGTCGAACCAGGCGCGCGACCTCAATCTGCGCGGGGCACCGCTGCCCGCGTTTCCGCCGCCGTTAGCCGAAGTCATGATGGTCTCCTCGTGACGCAAAGGTGCATTGCCGGTGGCCGCCCCTCCCACCCCATGGGCGGGCTCCTCGATCGCGGGGTCCTACCGGTCTGGCTGATCCATATCGGAATATCAGGCCCGCCGGGGCGCGGCAAGGGACGGCATGATGAGCGTACCTCAGCGAAGCGTTGTCTGCCGGCCGCGCAGGTGCAGCGGAAACACCACGGTGCGCTCCTCGACCCGCTCGCCGTTGAGCCGTCGCAGCAGCATCTGCCCGGCCCGCCGCCCCATCTCGAGGCCGCTCAGCTCGAGAGTGGTGAGCGGTGGATCGAGAAAGGCGGCGAGCGGAATGTCGCCGAAGCCGGCGAGGCCGATCTGCTCCGGCACCCGCAGGCCCCGCCCGCGCGCCGCCTTGAGTGCCCCGGCCGCCAGCATGTCGGTACCGAACAGGATGGCGTCGCAATCCGGCATCTGATCGAGGACGTCCGCCAGCGCCTCCTCCCCGGCGTCCGGTTCCCAGCCGCGCTCGACATGCATGACCAGATCGCACCGCAGGCCGTGATCGGCCAGCGCGGCGCGGAACCCCGCGACCCGGCGACGTCCGCGGTCGTAGAGCTGCCCGGCATAGGCGATGCGGCGGAAGCCGCGTTCATAGAAGTGGTGGCCCATCAGGCGGCCGGCCTCGTCCTCGGAGATCGTCACCAGCATGTCGACCGGATCGGGGCGCTGGTCCCACATTTCCACCACCGGCACGCTTTGGGCGGTGATGACGCTGCGGTCGAACTCGGGCTTGAGCATGTCGGTGAACAGCATGGCGGCGGGACGGAACGGCGCCATGGCGGCGACCACCCGCCTCTGCTCGTCGGCCGTTTCGCCCAGGCGGGCGGTCAGCAGCTGCAACCCGTTGCCCTCGAGCGCCTCGGTGCACCCCTGCAGCACGCTGGCGAAGTGATGGTTCTTGAGCTTGGAGGCAAAGACCGCGACGATCGGCGAGCGGCCGGACCGCAGGCTCGAGGCGAAGCTGTTGACCACGTAGCCGGTCTGCGCCACCGCCGCGGCGACCTTGCGGCGTGTGTCTTCCTTGACCTTGTCCGGATTGGTCAATGCCCGCGACACGGTGATCGGCGAAACTCCGGCCACGCGCGCGACATCCTCCACCCGGACCGGCCGGTTCGGATCACTGGAACGCTTCTTCCCAACCATCGACTTCTGTCACCCAACCAGCGAACCGCTCCGCAAGCGCGTTCGCCCCCAAATCTTCCGTCGCCTTCGACCTGCCGCTCAGTGCCTCGTGCTGCCCCTTGCCTCCAGCGTGATCGGATGCGTGATGATGGGATCGTCCACCGGGGCCCCGTTCAACCGCCGCAGCATCCGACGCCCCGCCTCTCGCCCGACCTCGTAGCCCCCGACATTCAGCGTGGTGAGCGGCGGGCGGGTATGCTGGCTGAAATCGAGATCGCCAAGACCGGCGATCGCCACCCGCTCGGGGACGCCGATGCCGCGGTCCTGAGCCCGGATGAGGGCTCCGGAGGCCAGCACATCGGTGCCGAAGAAGATCGCATCGCAGTCCGGCAGCCGCTCCAGTATCGTGTCGAACGCGACCATGCCGTCCGCCATGCGGCGGGTTCCCTCCATCGCATGGATCAGTCCGATCTCCGCACCATGCTCAGCAAGGCCGGCCCGCAGTCCCTCCAGCCGCTCCGCACCCCACTCCAGCGTGTGCCCGCAATAGGCGACGCGCCGGAAGCCGCCCTGGCCGAGGTGCCGCCCCATCAGTTCGCCCGCCTCATGGTTGGAAAACCCGATCAGCATGTCGATCGGATCGGGCCGCGCGCCCCACATCTCGAGCACCGGCACCCCCAGCTTGCCGAGCACCCGGCGCGTCGCCTCCGAGCGCACTACGCCGGTGAAGACCAGTCCGGCCGGTCGGAACGGCAGCGCCGCGCCGACGAGGTTCATGTCGAACTGCTCCGAGTAGCTGGTCTGCGCGAACATCAAGTGGAACGGACTGCCCTCGAAGGCATCGATCAGGCCCTGCATCGAATTGGCGAAGTGCGGGTTGAGCAGGCTGGAGACGAAGACGGTGACGATGCTCGACCGGCCCGAACGCAGGGTCGAGGCGAAGTGATTGACCACGTAACCGGTCTTGGCGACGGCGTCGGCGACCTTCAGCCGGGTCTCCTCGCGCACCTTCTCCGGGTAGGACAGGGCGCGCGACACCGTGATGGGCGAAACACCGGCAAGCTGCGCGACGTCCTCCACGCGAACCGGCCGGTTCGTGTCCGCCGTCTTCCGACCCAACGTCAACCCGTCCCCCAACACTTCGGATCACTGCCAGGCTCCGCCCGCTCACGGCAGTCTGAAAGTCCAGAACGCTCCGTCAGCCTGTTCCGACTCGATCCGCAAGACCTCGTTCCACTTCGCCGTACGCTCCGCTCTTGTCATCGAGCCTACCTTGATCTGGTCCGACAGCAGCCCGACCGCGAGATGACTGAGGGTGACATCCTCGCTCTCCCCCGATCGACCCGATTGTATGGCGTTCCAGCCGCTGACCCGCGCCTGGTTACTTGCTGCGATCAATTCGGACAAAGTGCCGCACTGATTGGATTTGAGCAATACTGAATTGCACGCACCGATCGCCGCGGCATGAGCAATCCGGGGGGCACTGGTGGTCAGGTAATCGTCGCCGACGACCTGGATCGATTTGCCCAGCCGGCGCGTG
Source organism: Devosia sp. (assembly GCA_041916695.1). Lineage (GTDB taxonomy): Bacteria > Pseudomonadota > Alphaproteobacteria > Rhizobiales > Devosiaceae > Devosia_A. The sequence goes on from JAYRZA010000046.1 coordinate 22,240, forward strand.
ATCTCGGCGAAGCCGGCATCGTCGTCCTCGCCCAGCGGATCCTCGAGCGAAACGATGGGGTAGGCGGCGACCCAGCGCTCCAGCATCTCGATCATCTCAAGGGTCGAGAGCGTGCGGCCCTCGAGGGCCAGCCGGTAACCGCCGGGGACCGCAAACGAGCTCGCCGCCACATCGAGGGCGATGCCGATGTCGGTGCCGGGGCGGAAACCGGCCGCCTCGATGGCGCGGGTGAGCAGGTCCAGTCCCTCCTCGTTGGCCTTGAAGTCCGGCCAGATGCCGCCCTCGTCGGCCACCCCGCCAGGACTGCCGCGCTGAGCCATGGCGCGGGCCGCGGCGATGTAGACTTCCGCGATCCACTCGGTGGCCTGGGCGAAGCTCTTCGCCCCGAGCGCCAGCACGAGGTAGTCCTGGATGTCGATGCGATTGCCGGCATGCCGGCCGCCACCGAAGATCTGGATCATCGGTGCCGGAACGTGCGGCGCGTCCGGTGCGAGTCCGGCGAGGTCCCGCAGGTGACGCCAGAGGGGCACGCCGCGATCCGCCGCCGCCGCCCAGGCCACTGCCGAGGACGTGGCGACGATGGCATTGCCGCCGAGCCGGGATTTCTGCGGCGTGCCGTCGAGGGCAATCAGGGCGGCGTCGATGCCCTGCTGGTCCGCCGCATCGCGCCCGGCGAGCATTGCGGCGATCTCGCCGTTGACGGCGGCGAGAGCGGCGTTGACCCCGTAACCGCCCAGCCGGCTGCCGCCGTCACGCTTGTCGAGCGCCTCGCGGCTGCCGGTCGAGGCGCCCGACGGGGCAATGGCACGGCCCCGTGCCCCGGAGGCGAGCCGAATCTCCACCTCGACCGTCGGCCGGCCGCGCGAATCCCAGACCTGCCGACCGACGACGGACGCAATCGCGCTCATGACGGCCGCCCCTGTGCCACCGCCGCAAAGACCGCGGCCAGTCTCGGCACCGGAGCGGTGATCAGCGGCATGGCGAGGTCGCGCACCATCTGCTGGGCTGCCGGGGCCAGGTACTCGACCGGCGACTTGCCGTCGACCCTGGCCAGCATCAGGCAAGGCAGCAGTGCGGCCGTCCGTACCTCAACGGCGGAGCGCAACGCGGCGGGGAAATGCGCCAGCCAGGCGCCGGCGAACGCCTCCGCCTGGGCCAGCAGTGTGGCGCGCAACTGCGGCAGGTGCACCGACTTCAGCATCAGGTGATTGAGACAGAAGGCGCCGTCGAAGGCCGGATCGCCATACCAGGCGCATTCTGCGTCGAGCAGCACCGGATGGCCGTCACGGCGCGACACGAGGATGTTCTTGGGGCTGACATCGCCGTGGACCAGCGCCAGCTTGGTCGCGGCGGTGGTCGCCAGCACGGCGAGAATGCGCTCGGCCAGGGCCGGATGCCGACCCGCGGTGAAGCGCAGATAGGGGTCGAGCCGCAGCGCGTCGATCAGATGATCGGTGGGGAACTCGGCGGCGGCCGACCTGTCCTCGAGGGTCGCGGCGTGAATGCTGCCCAGCGCCGCGGCCACCGCCGGCGCGACGCGCGGATCGGCACGGCCGGCGAGGAGTTCTGTCTTCCACAGCAGATACGCGTCGGCAGGCAGGTACTCGAGCAGCGCGATGCCGTGCTCCCGGTCCTCGCCGATCACGGTCGGGGCGGCGCCCGGCACGATGGCATTGGCGCGCCGCAGCCAGGCCACCTCGTAGTGATTGCGCTCGAGCGGCGCCTGCCAGTCGCTGGCCACCTTGAGCTTGCTCAGCGCCCGCTTGGCACAGAACTGCCGCCCGTCCGGCAGGCCGATGCGCACGATATCGGAAGAAACCCCTCCCGCGAGCGGCTCGATCACCATGGACTCGACCGCGCTTATCCCGGCCTTGGCGAACATATGGGGAAGGACCGCTTCCCAGCTGTCGGTGGTCATCTGCTCCCCCGCCATCGCTTAAGTCGCGACGAAACAACTGAAATATTAGCCGATCCGGCTCGTACCTACAACCAATCCAAGATATGTGAGAGGGGAGTGCGGGCGAGGAACCGGACAACGGAGGGACTGATGGGCCGACTGGACGGCAAGACGATCTTCATGACCGCGGCGGCGGCCGGCATTGGCGGCGCCGCGGCGCTGGCCTTCGCCAGGGAAGGGGCGAGGGTGATCGCGACCGATCGCGATGTCGCCGGCATTGCGAAAAAGGGCGCCGAACTTGCCGCCGTCTCCGCCGGCCACGAGGCCTATCCGCTCGACGTCACCGACCATGCCGCGCTGCGGGCAGCCGCAACCCGGCACCCCGGCGTCAACGTGCTGTTCAACTGCGCCGGCTGGGTGCACCAGGGCATGCTGGGCACGACCACGCTCGAGGAATGGCGGCTGAGCTTCGACATCAACGTCACCTCGATGTTCGTGCTCTGCCAGGCCTTCCTGCCCGCCTTCATCGCGCAGGGCGGCGGCAACATCATCAACGTCGCCTCGGTGGCCTCCTCGCTCAAGGGCGTGCCCAACCGGATCAGCTACATGTCGAGCAAGGCGGCGGTGATCGGGCTGACCAAGTCGATTGCCTTCGACTACATGAAGCACGGCATCCGGGCCAACACCATCTGCCCCGGCAGCGTCGACTCGCCGTCGCTGCATGAGCGGGCCCACGCCCTGGGCGACCACGACGAGGTGTGGAAGACCTTCGTCGCCCGCCAGCCGATGGGCCGGATGGCGCAGCCCGAAGAGATGGCACACCTGCTCGTCTATCTCGCCAGCGACGAGAGCGCCTACGCCACCGGCAGCAACTTCATCGTCGATGGCGGCATCACGATGTAGTCAGCCCGGCCGATCATCGAGCGGCATGCGCATGTAGAGCGTGGTCGAATCGAGCCAGGGCTCGGTCTTCCAGGCGACGAAGCCGAGCCGCTCGTAGAGCCGGACATTGGCGAGGAAGGCGGCGTTGGTGAGGAGTTGCAGTTCGCGCCGCCCGGCGGCGCGGGCCAGCCCGACGGCATGGGCGATCAGCTGCGTACCGAGCCCCCGTCCCTGTCGGTCCGGATGGACGGCGATGTTCTCGATCCACAGGTGACCGGACCGCAGATCGGTCTCGATCAGGCCCACCAGGTCGCCGCCGTCTACCAGCAGATCGATGCGATGCTCGACCACCGCACGGGCGTAGTCGGCCTGCATCGGCCGCGGCTCCCGCCCGATCACCGGCACCCATCGCGCATAGGCGCGACGAACGAGGTCGCGCACCCGGGCCTGATCGCCTGGACCGGCGGTGATCAGCTGCGGCCCATCGGGCATCGTCGGAACCTCCTTGCCGGTTTGCGCGCGCCGTGCGGTCGACCGGCGGCGGCAGATTGGGCCTTCCACCGCCCGGTGCCGGCGGTTATGAGGCGTGCCGCGAACGTTTATCCCGAGGAGCCCCCGATGAGCATCACCCGTTACCAGCCCGGCAAGCGCATGAGCCAGGCGGTCGTGCATGGCAACACCGTCTATCTCGCCGGCCAGGTCGCCGCCGACTATCACGGCTCGATCGAAAAGCAGACGGCCGAAGTGCTCGAGGCCATCGACCGGCTGCTGGCCGAGGCCGGCAGCCACAAGTCCAAGGTGCTGTTCTGCCAGGTCGTGCTGAACAACATCGCCGACTTTGCCGCGATGAACACCGTCTACGATGCCTGGATCGACCCGGCCAATCCGCCGGCCCGTGCCGCCATCGAGGCGCGCCTCGCTCATCCGGCGCTGAAGGTCGAGATCATCGCGGTCGCCGCGCTCGACTGACCGCGTCGCCGGTCCAGCCGCTACTTCGGCGGCTGGATGGCAGCGCGCGGCTTGGGGGTGGCCCGCTTGGCCGGCCTGGCCTCGGCCGATTTCGACTTTGGCTTGGCCTTGGGCGCATCGGACTCTGCCTTGGGCTTGCCCTTCGCGGACGCTTTCGCGCTCCCAGCCTTTGCCTTCACTTTCGGCGGCCTGGCAAAGCCGGGATCCGAAGCTGCGGTCTGCGCCGCCTCGGCCAGCGCCAGATGCCAGAAGTGATCACCGGTTCCCTCGGGTCGGCCCGCGGCCTCCCACAGGAAGTAGGCGCGCTCGCGGATCGCCGCCTCGGTGGGGGCGGCCGGCTTGGTCTTGCTGGGCAATCGTCATCTCCCCATGGTCAGGGCGGAGCGGCCCGGAAGGCCCGCTGCCGGGTGGAAACGAACGACCATCTAGCAGGACGCGCGGGCGGCGCGAAGCCCCGCCGCCGCAGGCGAGCCATGCCGACCGCGCGGACCGCGGGGCCGCGCCCCTCCGCGGCAGATTGACTCTTGCCGTTGCCCAATCGAGACTGCCGGCCATGGTGGAGGAACTCAGCGAGACCGTCATTTCGTTCCGCTTGAAGCGGGCGGAGGAGTTCGCGCGCCAGTGGCGATCGAACGCCAAGCGGCTGCAGACGCTCGCCAGCAATCCCAAGACCCCGACCCTGGTGCGCAACGATGCGCTGAGCGAGGCCCGCACCGCCGCCAGCATCGTGTCGGCGCGGGCCGCCGAACTGGCCGCGCTCGCCCGCCAGCGCGGCTATGCCGCCTGGGAGGCCGATCCCCGCATCGGACCGCTGGTGGTGGAGATCCGCGCGGTCGAGAGCGCCCTCACTTTTGCGGCAGAGGCCCTGAGCAAGCGCTGACCCGCGGCGCTGGGGCGGTTCGTCTCCGCGTCGAACCGCCGAACCTGCGCAGGGTGCGCGACCAAAGACGTGATTGCCGGTATCGCCCCTGTCGTAACAGGGTGGTGCGCCCGAGGAACGCGCGATGCACTGGACGGAACATGGCCACCGGCGGCTGATCGATGCCGAGACGCATGCGCGTCCGGTTCTGCCGATGCGCGCCCCGCGCCGCATCCGGCGGCTGGCCTTCATGAGCGCGCAGGGGACCGGCGACGATCTGAGGGCCTTGCACGGGCGCATGCTGGAGGTCGCGCGCATGCCGGCGGACGGACCGGCCTGGGCCCGGCAGCTGACCTTCGAGCAGGGCGAACGCGTGGTGACCTGGGAGCTTCACAACGAGTTCGCCACCCTGACCTGGTCGGCGCCGATCGACGACCCGGTCACCGCACCCGAGGGGATCGGCCTCGAACTGCATGCCGGCCTGCCGGTGATTTCGGCCACCCGCATCGACCTGACCGCAGGGGAGCGGATCGCACCAGCAGCGCTGTCCGGCTTCAGCCCGCTCAGCCTGTGCTATTCCACCGTTTTCGACGGACAGGCCGAGGCGGCCACCGATTTCCACCTCGATGCCGACCGCTTCGTCCGCTTCGAGATCGCCGCGGGCCGCTGCGGCGAGCTGCGGCGCGGCGTCATCGTGCGGCGCCTGCTCGAGATCGAGACCTATCGCAGCATGGCGCTGCTCGGCCTGCCGCTGGCGCGCGAGCTGGGGGGCCGGGTCGCCGCGTACGAGCTGCGGCTGACTCACATCGTCCAGACCATCGGTCTCAGCCGCTCGGCCCAGGAGCACCAGCAGACCCTGGCGGGCCTGCATGCCCTGTCCAGCGAGGTCGGGCACGCCGTCGAGGATACCAGCTTCCGTTTTGCGGCAACGCAGGCCTATGCCGACCTGCTCGACAACCGGATGGAGCGCTTGCGCGAGACCGCCATCGGGGAGTTCACCACGATCGGGCGCTTCATCTCCAACCGGGCCC
>JAYRZA010000047.1:0-21644 GCA_041916695.1 Devosia sp.
CCTGGTGCAGAGCCTACAGCTCGGCCTCGACCGGGTGTCGGAGGTCGAGTACTTCACCTTCCTCGACGGCACCTTTGCCGCCGAGACACTGGTGACGGCCCCGATCGACACAGCCGCGCCGACGCTGGCCTCGACCAGCCCGGCAGACAATTCCGGCTCCGTGGCGACCAGCGCCAACCTGGTGCTGACGTTCAGCGAAAACGTGGTGGCGGGAACGGGTAACATCGTCATCCACACCGGAAACGGCGCCGCGGCGGCGACCATCGCAGCGAACGACGCCACGCAGGTGTCGATTGCGGGCAAGGTCGTAACCATCAACCCGGCGGCCAATCTCGCGGCGGGCCAGAGCTACTACGTGCTGATCGACGGCGGCGCCTTCGAGGACGTGGCCGGGAACGACTTCGCCGGTGTGGCGAGCGCACAGGCGTTCAACTTCACCACCCAGAGCCTCACCTTCACCGGAACCAACTCCGCCAATACGCTCAACGGCACGGCGGCGGACGAGTTCTTCTACGGCCTGGGTGGCAATGACACCCTCAACGGCAACGGTGGCAACGACTTCTTCGACGGTGGCAGCGGTCGCGACCGGATGACCGGGGGCACCGGCAACGACATCTATGTCGTCGATTCGACCAGCGACACGGTGGTGGAGGCTGCCGGAGGCGGCACGGACACCGTGCGCTCGAGCGTCAGCCTGACGCTTGCCGGCAATGTCGAGGACCTGGAACTCACCGGCAACAGCGGCCTCAGCGGCACCGGCAACGGGCTTGCCAACCGGCTGGTCGGCAACGGAGGTGCCAACACCCTCAACGGCTCGGGCGGAAACGACACACTCTACGGACGCGGCGGAAACGACACGCTGACCGGCGGCAGCGGCCTCGACATGTTCGTGTTCGACGCGCCTTCCGGCGGCGTCGACCGGATCACCGACTACAGCGTCGCCGACGACACGATCGGGTTCAGCCGTGCGGTCTTTGCCGGCCTCGGGGCCGTTGGCGCGCTCGACGCGGCCGCCTTCCATCGCGGCACGGCAGCAGCCGATGCGGCGGACCGGCTGATCTACAACGCCTCGACGGGCGCGCTGTTCTACGACGCCGACGGAGCCGGCGGCGCCGCGCAGCAGCAGATCGCCACGCTGAACCGGAACCTGTCGCTCACCTCCATGGACTTCCTCGTGCTGACCTGACGGTCGGGGACGCACAGCGAGCCTCAGCCCACGGTGCCGCGCACGACGAGGCGCGCGGTGATGCTCTCGTTCAGCGGCCCGGCATCGGGCGCCGCGAGGCGACGCAGAATCAGTCGGATCAGCGCCCTCACCCGCTCGCCGATGTCGATGCGGATGGTGGTGAGGTCGTAGGCGCGCCAGTGCGCCTGCGCCACGTCGTCGAACCCGACCACCTTGACGTCGTGCGGGACGCGCAGCCCAAGTTCATGACGCAGCGCGTCGATCACCCCGAAAGCGCCGACATCGTTAGCCGAAAAGACGGCGTCGGCCCCCTCCCCTATGCGGAACAGGTTGATCGTCTCCCGCCACGCTCTCTCGTATGAATAGTCGCCCTGCATCACGATCGGCGGCGGCAAACCGCGCTCCGCGAGAACGGCGCGCATCGTGAGGAGACGCTGTGCCGTGGCCAGAGAATGCGTGGCGCCGGCAAGGAATGCAAAGCGACGGGCCCCAAACCCCTGCATCAGCGCGACCGCCTGCACGATTCCGTCGCGGTGCAGCACGTTCAGCCGGTCGGACAACGGTGCAGGCTGTGCGGGAGGGCCGGACTCCGGGTAGCAGACATAGATCGGCACGGCGCGATCGAGGACCCTTCCCAGCGTCTCGGGCCGGACGGTCTCGGTGAAGGCGATCACCGAGTCGGGATTGAAGCCCCCCATGTAGGTGAGCAGCGTCTCGTCGAGGCTCATGTCGGCCCGGGTCTTGAACAGCAGCGTCGCAAAGCCCTGGTCCTGCAGCGCCGAGGTCAGTGCGTCGACCTCCTGGCTCTCCCAGGGGCTGACCAGATCGGGGACGATGACGGCGACGAGGTGCGAGCGCCCGGTGACCATCGAGCGCGCCGCCATGTCCGGGGTGTAGTTGAGCTCGCGCGCCACCCGCAGGATCAGGTCGCGCTTGTCGGGCCTGATCGAGGCGCGGGGATTGAAGGCCCGCGAAACGGCGACGCGCGAAACATTGGCGCGCTTGGCCACCATGTCGGCCGTGGTGCGGCGCTGCGGGCGGGACGATGGCTCGGTCAAGGGCGCCTCGCGATGAAATCGTGTACACGGCGAAGGATCACCCCAGCAAGGCCGCCTGTCAAGAACATGCGTCCTAAGTTACTGTACTTAATTGCTTTTCCGTTCGGAACGAACGTTCCACCTGGCTGTCGTGCTAGCGACATGTGAAATGGGCATTCTGAGTATTGACGGCTGATGCACGCGTGTTCATGGTGAAGACGGGGCTTCGGCTGGGAGGGCCGCGCCCCTCCACATTCGCCAAGCAGGGAGCGACCATGCTCATCGGAAACGCCCCGTGCTCATGGGGCATCGCCTATCCCACCGGCAACAGCGTCACCTGGGAGCAGTATCTCGACCAGGTAGCGGAGGCCGGCTATCGCGGCACCGAGCTGGGACCCTACGGCTTCCTGCCCAAGGACAGGGCGGTGCTGGAACGGGAGCTCGGGCGGCGCGGGCTGACCCTGATCGGCATCACGCATGTGCACACGTTCGGCGACCGGAACACGGCGCCCGGCTTGATCGCGACACTGCGCGAACTGGCCCCGCTGCTGCGCGACCTGGGGGCACGGCACCTGGTGATCATGGATGAGAGCAACTGGTATCCGCCGGGGCAAGAGGGCGTGCTCGACGAGGCCGGCTGGCAGGGATTGGTCACCACCGTGCGCGAGGCACAGGCCGTGATCGAGGGGGAGTTCGGCCTCAAGGCGAGCTTCCACCCGCACGTCGGAACGGCAGTCGAGCGCGAGGCGCAGATCGACCGGCTGCTGGCGGAGACGGAGATCGACCTCTGCTTCGATACCGGCCATCACGCGTTCTGGGGCCAGGACCCACTGGCCTACATGCAGCGGGTCTGGGGCCGGATCGCCTACATGCACCTCAAGAACGTCGATGCCGCCGTGCGGCAGCTGGTGCTCGACGGCAAGTTGTCGATCGAGGACTCCTATGGCCGGGGCGTCATGGCGCCGCTGCCCGACGGGGTGGTCGATATCCGCGCCATCATGCGCTTTCTCGAGGACAGGGGCTTCGATGGCCCCGTGGTGGTGGAGCAGGATGTGGCCGAAAATGCCACGGAAACGCCGCTGCAGCTGGCCCGTCGCAACTTCACCTATGTCGAGGGGCTTCAGTGAGCGGCGGCAGGATCAGGGTCGGCCTCATCGGCCTCGGCGAGGTGGCGCAGCTGATGCACCTGCCGCTGCTGGCGGACGATGCACGCTTCGAGATCGCGGCGGTGACCGATGTGTCGCCCGGCCTCGTCGCGCATGTGGCGGACCGCTATGGGGTGCGGACCCGCGCCGCTTCGGCCGAGGCGCTGATCGAGGACCCCGATCTGGACGCCGTGTTCATCCTGACGCCGGACCATCTGCATGCCCCCCTGCTCGAAAGGACGATGCGGGCGGGCAAGCACGTGTTCATCGAGAAGCCGGCGGCCTTGACGGCGGCGGAGCTGCGGCCGCTGGTTGAGCTCGACAGGGACAACGAGAAGATCGTCTTCGTCGGGTATATGCGGCGCTTCGCTCCAGCTTTCCTAGAGCTCAAGAAGCGGCTGCCGGCGCGGGAGGAGATCCGGCACGTGCGGCTCCGCGACCTGATCCGGGAGAGCCAGTTCTTTGTCGACCAGAGCCGCAACATCTACCGCCCGACCGATGTGCCGGCGGAGGTGATCGCGGAAGGACGGACCCGGACCGAGGCATTGCTGCAGAGCGTGATGGGCGCCGCGCGACCGGACCAGTTGCGCGCCTACCAGGTGCTGACCGGCCTTTCCTCGCACAGCTTCTCGGCGATGCGCGAGCTGTTCGGGGCGCCAGTCGCAGTCGCGGCGGCGCGCCAGCACCGGGGCGAGAACGTCCTCGTGATGTTCGACTATGGCTCGTTCACGGCGCTCTACGAGGCAGTGATTCATGAGGTCGCGCGGTTCGACGCGGCGATCGAGGTATTGACCCTGCACCAGCACTTCAAGATCACCTACGACACGCCCTACGTGCGCAACCTGCCGACCCGACTCGAGATCACCACGTCGGACCTCCACTCGACCGGGACCGAGACCGTCGGCCCGTTCTACGAGGATGCGTTCCGGGTGGAACTGGGCGCCTTCCACCACGCTGTCACCACCGGGGAAAAGCCCAAGACCCGCCTCTCCGACTCGCTTGCGGATCTCGAACTGTTTGCCGAAGTCGGCCGCCTCTTCCTGCGCCAGGAGGCGACTGGCTGAGCGTGTTTCGCCCCGGCCACCGGGGCTGTCGAACGTCATCTGAGTGTCACCACAGTGAGGTTAAAGCGGATCGGGCCCTTGGCAGAACACTTCAAGCGCGAGGGCGTCACAATGGAATTTCCGTTCCATATTTCGCTTGCCAGCGGACAGACGCGGATTAGTCTGGTCCAACGGTCGGCGTCAGATTGACCAGCCGCGGGATAACCCCGCAGGCGAAAACAGGGAGAAAGAACGATGAAGCGTCGTGCGTTTATGCTTTCGGTCGGCGGCACTGCCGCCGGCATGGTGCTGCTGCCCCGCCTCGCCTTCGCCGAGGCCGGTCGCATCGACTGGTACACCTCGTCGGACACCAACATCCTCGACTTCTGGACCAATGTCGTCGCGCCGAAGTTTCAGGCGGCGAACCCCGGCATCACGATCAACCTGATCGATGCCGGCGACGGTGCCGGACAGCTGGCGATCGCCGACCGTGCCCTGGCTGCGCTGCAGACCGGGACCGACCCCCAGGCCGACTACTTCGAGACGGGCGATCCGCGTCTTCCGGCGGGGGCCATCGAGGCCGGGCTCTATGTGAACATCAAGGAAGCCGGGCTCTCGAACTACACCAAGATCAACCCGCTGGCCTTCGACGGCGACTACTCGGTACCCTACCGCGGCAGCCAGGTGCTACTCGCCTACGATACCACCAAGCTCGACCCGGCGAACGCCCCGAAGTCGTGGCCCGACCTCGTTGCGTGGATCAAGGCCAATCCTGGCCAGTTCATCTACAACCGCCCCGACAAGGGCGGCTCTGGCGGCAACTTCGTCCGCCGCGCCATCCTCGAGGCGAACGGCAAGGACCCCTCGAAGTTCACCACCAGCAACTATACGCCCGAAGCCGGTGAGGCCGCCCTCAACCCGGCCTGGGAGATTCTCAAGGACCTGGCGCCCTCGCTGTTCGACGGCGGCGCCTATACCGGCGGCAATACGCCCTCGATCCAGTTGCTCAGCCAGTCGGCGGTGACGATGATCCCGGCTTGGTCCGACCAGGCGATCCAGGCGATCAATACGGGGGTGCTGCCCGAAACGACCGGGCTCGTGCAGCTCGGCGATCTGGCGCTGCCGGGCGGTTTCTCGCGCGGCATCATTCTCGCCAACGGCGCCAACAAGGACGCCGCGCTCAAGCTGGCCGACTTCGTGCTCAGCGAGGAAATCCAGTCCGCGGTGCTCAGTGAACTGGGCGGCTTCCCGGGCGTGTCGTGGGACTATGTGAGCCAGGACCTGCGCCAGAAATACGCCGACGTCATCCCGACCACCATCCCGACCTTCCCGGGCGGCGACTGGGAGAAGGCGATCAACGACGGCTGGTACCGGAACGTGGCCCCGAACGTGGACCGCTCCGCGTGACGCTGGCGCCGGCGAACGACATCGTCGGCAAGAAACCCGGCAGGGGGCTCACGGGCCTCCTGCTGGTCGCCATTCCGGTCTTTCTGGTGTGCTGGATGGTGATCTGGCCGATCATCTCGGCCGTCGGGCGAACCGTGTGGCTGCCCAACGAGGGGAGCGGCCACTCGTTCGCGCTCGACACCTACAAGTTCTTCTTCACCGACCAGTACAGCCTCAACAATCTCTATGTGACGCTGTGGACGACGGCAGTTTGCGCGATTCTGCTGGTCGTTGTGTGCGTCCCCATCGCACTCTACCTGCGCTTTTCCAGCGGCCGCCTCGCCGCCTATGTCCAGGGCCTGGCGATCTTCCCGATGTTCGTGCCGTCGATCATCCTGAGTTACGCGTTCATCCGCGTGCTGGGTCCGAACGGCACGGTCGACCTGCTGCTCAACTCCGTCGGGCTGCCCAAGATCCGCTCGCCCTATCTCACGCCGTGGGGGCCGGTGATCGGTCTCGTCTGGGACAACATCCCGCTGACCGTGCTGATCCTGCTCTCGGGTATGGGCAACGTGTCGAACCAGTCGATCGAGGCAGCCCGAGATGTCGGCGCCAGGCGCCTGCAAGTGCTCTGGTACATTATCCTGCCTCGCATTTCGAACTCCATCCTGGTCGCCGTCAGCTTCACCGTGCTCGGCATCTTCTCGGCCTTCACCCTGCCCTACGTGCTCGGCCCGGCTTCGCCCGAGATGATGGGCCCCTACATGCAGCGCACGTTCCGCGACCTGAACGATCCAACCATGGCGATCACCCAGGCCGTGATCACCTTCTGCTTCTGCATCGTGTTCGGCCTGTTCTACGTGCGCTCCGTTGCGCGGAACCGGAGCCCCTGAAATGGCACGGGCACTCCGCGAGAAACGCATCGACTGGACCGGAATTGCCTTCGCGGCGGTGCTGACGGTGGTCATCGTGTTTCCGCTCCTTGTGGTCGGCACCTGGGCCTTCACCAATGTCTGGCGCTTTCCATCGGTGATCCCGCAGGAGTTCGGTCTCAAATATTGGGGCATGACGCTGGCGCGGGCGGACGTGTGGAACTCGATCACGATGAGCCTGAGCCTGGCGAGCATCGTGACGCTGCTCTCGGCGCTCATCTGCTTGCCGGCCGCCTATGCGTTCGCTCGGTTGGATTTCCCGGGGCGCGATATCCTGTTCTTCTCGTTCCTGGCCGGGCACGCCTTCCCCAAGTTCGGCCTGCTGGTCGCCATTGCCGCGATCTTCCTGCAGCTCAACCTGATCGGGACGTTCTGGGGCGTGGTGCTGATCCAGCTGGTCGGCACGCTGCTATTCATGATCTGGATCCCGGTTGCCGCTTTCCAGTCGGTGGACCGGCGCATGGAGGAGGCGGCGCGCGATGTCGGCGCCTCGCCGATGCGGGTGTTCTGGTCGATCACCCTGCCGCAGGCCGGACCGACTATCGCCGCCGCGATCCTCCTGAGCTTCGTCGGCACGTTCTACGAGACCGAAGGTGCCTGGCTGATCGGCGCCCCGGCGATCCGCACCATGCCGGTGCTGATGATCTCGTTCATCAACAACCAGCCGGTGATCCAGTACGGCGCGGTGCTTTCGGTGCTGCTTTGGGTTCCCTCCTTTGTCGCGCTGCTGTTCGCACGCCGCGTCATCAGCTCCGGTAGTTTCGCGCGCGGCTTCGGCGGCTGAAGCCACAGAAAGGCAATCGATCCCATGGCGGTACTCGACATCAGGGACGTGACCAAGGCGTTCTCGACCACGCTGGCGGTGGACCGCTTCACGCTGACGGTGGGCAACGGCGAACTGGTCTGCCTGCTCGGTCCGTCCGGATCGGGCAAGTCGACACTGCTCAGAATGATCGGCGGGTTCGAGACGCCGACGTCCGGAGTCATCACCATCGATGGCGAGGACGTCACCCGGGTGCCGCCCGAAAAGCGACCGACCGGCATGGTGTTCCAGAGCCACGCGCTATGGACGCACATGAATGTGTTCAAGAACCTGGCATTCGGGCTGAAGCTGCGACGCCTGCCGGCGTCCGAGATCAACGACAAGGTCGAGGCGGTGCTCGAACTGGTGGGCCTGTCCGGCTACGGCACCCGGCACGTGACGCAATTGTCGGGTGGTCAGCAGCAGCGCGTGGCGCTGGCGCGCTCGCTCGTACTCGAACCCAAGATCCTGCTGCTCGACGAGCCTTTCGCGAGTCTCGACCAGCACTTGCGCGAGCGCCTTCGCGAAGAGGTTCGGGACATCCAGCAGAGATTGAAGATCACCACGCTGTTCGTGACGCACGGACAGGACGAGGCGCTGGCTCTGGCCGACCGGATCGTGGTGATGCGCGACGGTCACACCGAGCAGGCGGCGGCACCGGACGTGGTCTATCGCGAGCCGGCGACCCCTTTCGTTGCCGGCTTCATCGGTTCGATGAACCTGGTTGAAGGGCGGATTGCCGGCGGAGCTTTCTCGCACTCGGCCTTCAGGGTACCGGTTCCGGTGGCGGACGGCCCGGCCATCCTGTCGATCCGGCCCGAGGCGCTCGAGATCGTCGGTGCGGTCGGGGACGGTACCGGCCGGATTCATCGCGTCACCGATTTTGGCACGCATGCGATTGTCGACATCGACCTGCCGGACAAGCTCCGGCTCAAGTCGATGGTCACCGAAGCGCGGGACTGGTCGGCTGGACAGGCGGTCGACCTCAGGCCGCGCGCCTTTTCGGTGTATCGCGACGACGCTGTCCTTCACCGGAGCGCCTGAGACGATGGCCGATGCCGTATCGGTGACCCGCAGCGGGCACCGCACATTCCTCAAGTGGCACCGGGCCCGCCGCCACGGTACCGATCCGGTGTTTACCGGACGGCGCATCCTCGAGGGGATGCGGCTGGGAGCCAGCGTCGAGGTCGATCTCGTCGTGCATGCCGGCAACGGCTTCGCGGTGCTGCACGACCTGGCGCTGGAACGCGAGACGACCGGCAGCGGTCCGGTGCGACAGACCCCTCCCCAGGTGCTGCGCGGCCTCAGCCTCAGGGACAATGCCGGCCGGCCGATCGCCGACAAGGTGATGCTGCTCGAAGACCTCGCGGCGCTGATCGCGCGCGACGGGGCGCATCCCGAGGCGCTGCTGCAACTCGACTACAAGGAGGACGCGGCCGCGCTCAGCCCCGAGGCGGTGGCGAACTTCGCGGCAGCACTCGCACCGGTCGCGCGGCATTTCATCGTTTCCTCCGGCGATGCGGCGTCGGTCGGGATCCTCACCGGCGCGACCCCTGGCCTTCGGATCGGCTACGATCCCTGCCACCAGGGAGCGATCGAGCGGCTGATGCAGGGTCGCGACTACGCGGCCTTCGTCGCGGAGGCCGTGGCAGCATCGCCCGGTTCGGAACTCGACTATCTCGAGTACCGGCTGGTACTGGCTGCGGCGGACGACGGCTTCGACATCGTCGGGGCGTTCCATGCCGAGGGAAAGCGCATCGACGCCTACACGGTGAGCCGGGCCGACGAGGAGGGGCTCGCGGTGATCGACCGGCTGCTCGACCTCAAGGTGGATCAGATCACCACGGACGATCCGGAAGGGGTAGCCGCGGCGCTGGCTGGGTGATTTCGCGGAACGACACGGGTCGCTGAAGCGTCGGCGGCGCGCTGCAGCCGGGCTATCTCGGGTCCTTCTTCGGAACGTCCCTGAGCTTGTCGATGAGGTAAGCGTGGGTCGCCCGGTTGGCGACGATCATGGCGCCGGTGTGCTCGTAGTACTCCGGCCCCCTGCCCCACCAGTCGGTAACCATGCCGCCGGCTTCCTCGACGAAGAGGATGCCCGCGGCCGTGTCGACGAAGCCGGTCTCCTCGAAGTAGCCGGTGAGACGGCCCATGGCGACATAGGCGCAGGAATTGGCGGCGCTGCCGACGATGCGAACGCCGCCGATCGGGGCGCGTATGGCGTCGAGCCGCTCATAGGCGCCGGGGTAGAGCGAGAGACCGGGAATGGGCAGCCCGGTGCCGACCATCATCAGGCCGATATCGGCCTGTTCGGAGACGCTGAGGCGCTCACCGTTCATGAAGGCGCCCTGCCCGGCGATGCCGCTGAACATCTCGTCCGCCGGCGGATTGTAGAGTACGCCGGCCACGGTCTTGTTGCCGCGGCGCAAGGCGATCGAAATCGTGTAGTGCTGGCCGTTGATGAAGTTGGTGGTGCCGTCGATGGGATCGACCAGCCAGCGATACTCCTGATCTTCCTTGTCGACCGGCGGAAACTCCTCGCCGGTGAAGCTCCAACCCGGGTAGCGATCGAACAGGAACCGGCGGATCAGCAGTTCGGACTCCCGGTCGGCGTCCGAGACAAAATCGGCCGGCCCCTTGATGCCGATTTCGAGGTCCCGGAAGCGCTTGAAGTGGGCCTGGGTCAGCGACCCGGCCTCACGGGCGACCGTCAGCATGTCTTCGAGCACGGCGTCGTAGGAAACGGACATCGAAACGAATCTCCTCCAGCACTCGCGAGCGTATCGCCGGAACGGCGGTGGGGGAACGGAAAGTGCCCGGCACAGAGCCTTGTGGACCTGAGCGCCCTACTCGGCACGTCCCGCGAAAGCCAGGGTCTTCTGGGCGTGGCGATCGGACTTGAGTAGGGCCATGCGCATGCGCGCGTGCAGACGCTCGGCATGCCTCTGGGCAAGCCGGATGGCCAGGCGACGGCCCGCTTCGCCGAAACCGGCGGAGAGCGAGGCCGCGACGCGGCGCAACCAGGGCGGCGCGTCGGTGGCGAGAATGGCGTCCTCGAGTGACAGGATGGCCTCGACATGACCCGGCTCCCCCTGCCGCCCGGCGCGGCCCGCGAGCTGGTCGTCGATGCGGCGCGCCTCGTGCCGCTCGGACATGATGATGTGCAGGCCTCCCACTTCCGCCGCGCCGGGCCCGAGCGGGATGTCGGTGCCGCGCCCCGCCATCGAGGTCGCCACCGTGATCCGACCCATCTCCCCGGCGCGGGCGACGATCGCGGCTTCGTGCATGTCCTGCTGGGCGTTCAGCACCTCGTGCACCAGGCCGGCCTCGCGGAGCCGGCCGCTCGCTTGCTCGGAGGCGGCAACGCTGCCGGTGCCGATCAGCACAGGGGCGCCGAGCCGGTTGAGCTCGATGGTCCGCTCGAGGATCGCCTGCCACTTGCCCTTCTCGTCGGGGAGCACCCGATCCGGCCGGTAGCTGCGGCGGGACTTGCGGTGGGTCGGTATGGTGGCGACCGGCAGCCGATAGACGCGCCACAATTCGCCGGCGACTCGCGAGGCCGTGCCCGTCATCCCGGCCAGTCGCCCATAGCGTCGGAAGAAGCGCTGATAGGTCATCCGCGCGATGGTCACGCGCTGATCGGAGAGCGCCAGTTGCTCCTTGGTCTCGATCATCTGGTGCAGCCCGTCGCTCCAGGAGCGATCCTTGCTGCGGCGACCCGTCGAGGGATCGACGATCATCACCTTGCCGTCCCGCACGACGTAGTGCTCGTCGCGATGGAACAGCAGAAGCGCGGAGAGAGCCTGTCGAACCAGCTCCTCGCGCATGATGCGGGACTTCCAGGGGCCCCCAAGCTCGCCCGTCAAGGCCTCGACTTCGTTGCGGCCAATGGGCGTGAGCTGAATGCGGCGCTCGTCCGCCAGCACCCGGTAGTGCCGCTCGCCGTCAAGCCGGCGAGCAATGCCGAGGGCGGCCGCGATCACTGTCGGATCGTTGTCTGCCTTGGCCGAGCCCGAAATCACCAGCGGCGTGCGAGCCTCGTCGACCAGTACGCTGTCGGCCTCGTCCACCAGTGCGAAGTGCAGTCCGCGCAGGCGCAGGTCCCCAAGACGAGCCGACTTGCCGCCGAGCGCGGAGAGACGGAGCCGCAGATCGCCGGACTGCTGGCCGAGGATCATGCGGTCGCGCAGGTAGTCGAAGGCCAGTTCCTTGTTGGTGCAGTAGGTGATGTCCGCAGCATAGGCCAACTGTCGGTCGGCCAGTTCCATGCCCTCGACGACGATGCCGACCGACAACCCGACCGCACGGTAGAGCGGCATGATCAGTTCCGCATCGCGGCGGGCGAGGTAGTCGTTGACCGTGACGACATGCACGGGGGTGCCGGCGAGGGCGACGGCGGCGGCGGCAAGACCGGCGGTCAGGGTTTTGCCCTCGCCCGTCGCCATCTCTGCGATGGCCCCGGACAGGATGGCGAAGGCGCCGACGAGCTGCACGTCGTGGTGGCGCTTGCCGAGGGTGCGCCCGGAGATCTCGCGCAGGAGCGCGAAGGTCTCTGCGATGGCGGCCTCGTCCTTGAAGTCGGAGCGCCTGACGTCGACCGCAGCCGCACGCACATGTTGCTGCAGCGCCGGAAGCGGTGTTTCGGAAAGCTCGGCGGCCCGCGCCCTGACCTTTGGGACGATGCGGAAAAGGTCGCGGCCGCGCTGGCGTGCCAGCGGCGCAACGATGGCTGCCTCGATGGCGTGCAGCACGCCATCGAGCTTGCCCAGCCTGAGGTCGGGGCGCTCGGGATAGAGGCGCAACTGCGGCGCGCGGGGTCGCTCGAGGAGATCAGAGGAGGCCATAGAAGGCCGACTTGGTGATGACGATCCGCCCGTCCACGACGGCGTAGTCGATCCCGACATCGTAGAGCAGGTGGTCGAAGCGCGGGAGTTCTGCTTCGAAGGCACCGGTGATCGCGGTCGGCCAGCCGGCACGATTGAGGAACTGCTGCAACTGGCCGGCGCTGATGCGGGAGAAGTAGACGCCATCGCGGTTGCGCTTGTTGGCGACAACCACAACGCCGCAGTCGCGCAGTTCGGGCCACAGGATCTCGGTCAGGTCGCGGCCGGCATCGAGATAGGCCGAGGTCGCGACCTTGTCGACGATCTGGTTGCGCTCGGTCCTGGCGTCGAAGAAGAAGTAGAAGTTCTTGAGCTCGAGCCCCTCGGCGCGATGCGCGTAGCAGATTCCGGAGGACACCGTGCTGCCGGGATTGCCGACATAGACGTCGATCTCGGCCAAGGGCGCCCGGCCACCCACGATGGCATCATCGAGGTCCAGTGAGAACATGAAGTAGGGTCGCTGCTCCACCGGCGGCAGCGCGCACCGCACGAACGGCGACAGCACCGACAGCACGCGCGGGATGGAGAGCGAACGGTCCAGTCGCTCATAGTCGTAGAAGTAGAACTCGAAGCTCAGCCTGCCTCCGGCCAGCTTCACACCATAGACCGTGCGGAATGCGCCGAGCCCGCGGCGCAGCTCGTTGCAGGCGGCCTTCAGGCGCGGGTCGGCGCGGGCGGCGTCGAGCGCCAGCCAGAGCAGGCTCGACTGCCGCCACTTGCCGCCCACCGGAGCCGGTGGATCGTAGGGCCACTGACAGTAGTCGGCATAGCGATCGCCGGGAAGAACCGGCTCGCACCAGGTCGGCGTCATTTCGGACCGCCCCCGTAGTAGAGGGTCAGGAACGGCCGACCGTCCCTGCCCCGCCCGCCGGACAGATGGCCGAGGATCTCCGCGGAAGGCAGTTGCGCCAGCCTGTCCCGGTCCACCCGATCGAAACCGAAGGCAGCCGCGACGTCGCGCATGGCCTCGCGGAAGGAACCGACCGCGAAACCGGCATCGTAAACCTTGAGGTCGAACGAGCGTCGATCGGTACCCTGCTCGGTGACTTCGAGGAAAAGCCTGTCCTGTGCCGGGAGCCGGCCGGCGGCGCGATGGAACACGGACACGACGAGTTCGGCCGCCGGATGATCGCCCAGAAGGTCGAAGATGCGATCAACGGTGTCGGTGACCGACAGTGTCGGGTCGGCCTCGTAGAGCGAGATCACCGCTCCCTCGCTCGACTCGGGGTCCCACTTGACGGCCCGATGGACGAGCAGCCGCCGCCCTTCCCGGCGTGCCCGGTCCCAGTCGCCGACGATGGCGGCGAACTCGCAGTAGAGCTTCAGGACGGCGCCCCCGGAGGGGCTGCCCTCATAGCCGAAATGCAGAACGTCGGCAGTCTCGAGGTCGAGGGACAGGACGGCGGCCGCCTCCGGGTCGAGGCCGAGGGTCTCGGCCATCTCGACGACGTTGCCCAGCGAGCCCGGCGCAAGCGCGGCAATCGGCGCCGAAAGCAGGAAGCGGTCGGTCAGCAGCGCGCCCGGCACCAGCTTGGCGGACACTTCGCCCATGAGCGGAACGCCGAGCGCTTCGGCAAACCGCTTCAACCGCAGTTCGGCGGCCGATTCAGGACTTTGCCGGATGGATGACATCGAGCAGATCCACATGTCTGGGGAGGGTTTCGGCAACCGCGGCGTTGTGGCGTCGCAAGCCCGCAAGAGTCTCATCGATGTCGCGCGCCGCAGGCAGGCCCGTGCGCGGGTGCGGGCGCTTCGGATAGCGTCCGGATCCGTCGAGGATCAGGTAGTAGCTGGTGTCGGCGAAGACATTGGCCTCGACCGGCTCGATCTGGCCGAACTCGTCATACAGTGCAAGGAGGCGCTCG
This sequence comes from Devosia sp., assembly GCA_041916695.1. GTDB lineage: Bacteria > Pseudomonadota > Alphaproteobacteria > Rhizobiales > Devosiaceae > Devosia_A. The sequence continues at coordinate 14,280 of JAYRZA010000047.1, forward strand.
AGGGTCGGCGTCAGAGGTACCTCCCGGGCATCACGCCAGAACGGCTCGGTGCGGCGGGTGAGGCGATAGTGCAGCATGATGAAGTCCCGCACCTCGTCGAAGATGCTGCCCATGCGGTCGTTGTAGGCATCGCGCAGTGTCGGATTGATGCCCACGCCGGGCCAGTATTCGAACAGCAGCTCGACACCTCGCAGCGTCGTGTGCAGGCCGGTCGACTCGATCGGCTCGACAAAGCCGCCGGCCAACCCGATGGCCACGCAGTTGCGGTTCCAGAAACGGGTACGGCGGCCGATGCGCATCCTGAGCAGGCGCGGATCCGCCAGGCCTCGCCGCCGCGCCCCGACCTGGGCAACGAGGGTATCCATGGCCCGGTCCTGATCGACATGCGCACTCGAATGCACGTAGCCCATGCCGGTGCGGGTGGCGAGCGCGATCTGCCAGACCCAGCCGCCCCCTGGCATGGCCGTCGAATGGGTGTACGGAGGCACCTCGTCGGTCCGGGTCACCGGCATGACCACGGCGCGATCGTTGAGCAACTGGTGGTTCCAGTCGATCCAGGGGTCGGCAAGCGCCCCTTCGGCGAGGACGCCGCGAAAGCCGGTGCAGTCGACGAAAAGGTCGGCCGCGATGCGGCGGTTCCCACCGATGCCGACGCTGGCGATGGAGCCATCCGGCATCAACTCGACCTGCTTGACCTCGCCCACCAGGTGCTCCACCCCGTCGCCCGTAGCGACCTCGCGCAGGTAGGTCGCAAGGGCGCCGGCGTCGAGATGGTAGGCGTAGGCGCCGGTGTCGATGATTGGCGAGCTCGCCTGAAGCGGACGGGGCCCCTTGCCGGACTCGGCAAGCAGCCGCTGCAGCGCGTGCTCGGAATATGGAGCCACCGTCGCTCCCGCAGAACGGCGGGCGAACCAGTAGTGGAAGAGATCGTTGCCGGCGACACGCGGGCCCACGGGACCGAAGGGGTGCCAGTAGGTATGGCCGTCCTCGATCCAGTCGGAGAAGCGGATGGCGAGCTTGTAGCTGCCGGCAACCCGCCGCATGAACTCGGCCTCATCCAGCCCCATGGCGCGCACGAAACGCACCATCGAAGGAATGGTGGCCTCGCCCACGCCGATAGTGCCGATATCGGGGGATTCGACCAGCGTGACCCGGACCCGCTGGCGGCGCAGCATGCGCGCGAGGTAACTGGCCGTGATCCAGCCGGCAGACCCGCCGCCGACGACCAGAATGGAGGCGACGGGGGGCGGTGTGCTCATGGGGAAGCCCTGCTTCCGGCGGCGCGACGGACGAGGAAGGCAACGATCTGCTCGACGCCATCCTCCAGTGAGGTGCCGGGGGCGATCACCAGGTCGGCGAGCGGCAGCACGCGCTGGCGCTGCATGGCGATCGCCGGTCGGACAATCGCGAGGTAATGAGACAGATAGCTGTCGAGCCAGCCCACGAAGCGCTTCGCGCCGCCGGGTCCCGGATCGGCGATCTGATCGGCGACGAACTGCCTGAGCTTGCGCGCCAGCGCCTCATCGGCGGGGGTATCGATGAAGACCGAGGTGTCGATAAATGCGGCCGTGGCCGCATGCGCGCGACCGAACGGCGTCTCGAAGATCACCAGCGGCCGCGGCTGCAGCAGCCCAGCGTGCATTCGGTCCGGAACGGGGCGTCCTTCGGCCAGCGCAGCAAGGTCGGCGACCAGTTCGGGCACGACCACCCGGTCATAGGGACCGCCGGCGGCAAGCCAGGCGCGTACCGCCGAGGGCTCCATGTCGGTCATCCGGTCGTAGGCATCGTACTCGACCCGCGCTGCGCCCAGGCGCTTCGCCAGCGCCGCCGCGAAGGTCGACTTGCCTCCGCCGGGGGGCGAAGAAAGGGCGACGATGCGGGGTCTCATCTGAGTCCTGCCTTTGTGCCGCTCACGACGTGGAATGGCATGTCGATCTCGATGCCGCCGGTCTCGATGTCGACGAATCCCAGCTCGACCAGCAGTTCAGCATAGACCGACGGCGCCCGGTAGAAGCGCGAAAAGACGAGATTGGCGATCGTGCCGAAGGGCAGCGGCGCAACCGGAGAGAAGCGGCCGCGCTCGACAATCAGCACCCGGCCTCCGGCCGGCAGGCTGTCGCGTGCCCGCGTCAGCAGGCGGCGTGCGTCGTCGAGGGGCCAATCGTGCAGTACCGATTTGAAGCAGACCGCATCGTGACTGGCGGGCCAGGGATCGCTGCGCATGTCGGCCGCGACGAAGGCGACCCGCTCCGCCGCCGCATGGCCGGCCACATGCCGTCGCCCCAGTTCGACGACGACCGGCAGATCGAGAACCGTCGCCGAAAGGCCGGGGACCGCAGCGCAGAGGGCGAGGGCGAAGGCACCGCTATTGCCGCCGACGTCGAGCAGCCGGGACACCCCGTGGATCGGCAGCAGCGGCACGAGCATCGGCGCCTCGTGCTCGGTCAGGGCGGTCGTGTAGTCGACCCAGCGGCGCGTGGCCGTGAGGTTGGCCTCAGTGACCTCGAGCGCCAGGTCATAGCGGAACAGGTCGAATACCCGGCCCGTCGCGACGTAGGCCGCGCTGTCGAACAGCATTGCGGGCAGGTGATCAAGGACGTCGCGAGCGGCAAGATCGAGGAAGGCGAGCTTGCTCTCAAGTGCGTGCCGCCGCGGCAGCACCGCCCGGAATGCGGCGGAAAGGCCGACGGACTCCCCTCTTCGCTCGATGACGCCGCCCGCGGCGAGCAGCCCGCAGAGCGTCTCGACGCCGCCGACCTCCTGCCGGGCGGCGGCGGCAAGCTCCCGCAGGTCGACCGATCCCCTCGACAGGACATCGACCAGGCCGGCGCGCAGCGCGAAGCGGAGGGCGGCGGCGCCGGCAAAGCTCGCAAGGAAAGCGTCCTCGGGCGCCGGCCCGCTCACGGCAGGGCGAACTCGACAGCGCAGCGCTGCCCGGCGGGCAGGCCGCCATCCGGGTTGGGCAGATCGAGCCGCACCCCGAACGTGCCGCTGGCCGCGTCGAACACCCGATCGACGACGGTCACGGTGGCCGGGTAGGCTCCGGCGACGGGTTCGGACAAGGTCACGACGGCGGCCATTCCCGCTTGCACCTGTCCCCAGTAGGAGACCGGCAGGAAGGTCTCGACCCGCAAGGGATCGAGAGCCACGAGCGTCGCGACGGACGCACTCTGGTCGATGAACTCGCCGGCACTGAGCGAGCGCTCGGCAACGTAGCCGGAGATTGGGGCCCGGATGGTGCGTCGCGCCAGTTGCGCCAGCGAGCGTTCGAGTTCGAGCGCCGCCAGCCGCCGGCGCTGCACCTGCAACTCGCGTTCGCGCTCGGCCAGTTGCACCTCGGCCGCGAGTTGCTCCACTTGTTCGGCGGTGGCGACGCCCTTTTCCGCAAGTGCCCTGGCACGCGCCAGCCTCGTCTGCGCCAGCTCGAGGCGCGTCTGGGCGGCGTTGAGCTCTTCGCTCGAATCTGCCTGCAGGCGATCGACCTCGACGGTGGCCTGGTCGATGCCCGACTCGAGCCGCGCGATCTCCTGGCCGACCTCGACGAAGTCTCCCCGCTCGACCAGGACCTCGGCGAGAACCCCGGAGACCGGGCTGCCGAGCTTGATCTGCGCGGAGGGGTCGATGACGCAGTCGAACTGCTCGGCGGAGGCCGGGGTCGATGCGGCAAGGGCGAGGGCAAGGACAACCGAGAGTTTCACGATCAGATTCCGAAGCGCGAGAGGAAGACCTGCCGGAGTGTGCGCAGCAACCGGAAGGCGATGGGTTCGGTGCCGTGATCGAAGCGGACATAGACGCGCTCGCCGAGCCGCTCGACCGGCCGGCCGTCGGTGATCCGCAGATCGATGAAGAACAGCCCCTCGAGGGCACGGCCGCGCTGGGGATCGCGCGGATCGATGAGGATATCGCCGCCGCCCTCGGTCGTCAGCGTCGCCGACGGAATGGCGGTCTGCGCCGCCGGCGCTTCGCGCAGCAGTTCTGCCGGCCGCACCGCCGCAAGCTCGCTCGCAAAGCGTACCTCGACGGGTCCCCGGCGCAGCCGCACCAGATCGATCTGGGCCTGCGAGACCAGCACGCGCAGCACCGGATCGTCGGCTCCGACGACGTACCCGACGAGATCGCCGCGTCGCAGGTACTGCCCGACGAGGTCGGGGCCCGCCAGCATCAGCCGGCCATCGGTCGGCGAACGAAGCGACAGCTCCGACTTGCGCTGCGCGAAGGCGGCGAGCCGCGCCTGGATATGGGCCAGCTGGCCCTCGATGAGACGCACCTGCACCGGATCGAGGGCGCGTACCGCATCGAGCTGGGCTGCGTACTCGGCACGCTGTGCGGTCAGCACGGCAACCTGGGCATCGATGATCGGGTCTTCGAGATCCAGCACCTCGGCACCGGGCGGCAGATCTGCACCGTCCAGCGCCGCGACGCGCTGCACGACGCCGTCGGTGCCGCTGCGCAGCAGCGACTGCTCTGGCACCCAGACGATCCCCTGGGCCACCGTGGCATAGGGCAACGGCACGGCGAACAGGGCCGCCACCACGACTCCGACCGCTCCTGCGGCCATGGCGGCGGCCCGCAGCCGGCGTCCGCCGAGGCGCGGGCTGGCGACGAGGTAGGCGATGCCCTTGCCGATCGGCCAGATGAAGCTTTGCCCCAGGGTCCAGAGCGCGATCAGCACGCCGACGAAGAAGAGTTGCGTTGCCACGAAGCTCGCGATGCCGAGTGAGACGCCGACGCGGTAGGTCGCGGCCAGCACCGCATAGCCGAACAGCCATGGACGCTCCGAGGGGTGCGTCACCGGGCTCTCGCCGTCCTCGAGCCCGAAGGCACGGTGCTGCAGCACGTGAAAGAAGTACTTGTTGGCGCGGGTGGCGAGGTTGGGAATCTCGATCAGGTCGGCGAAGATGTAGTAGCCGTCGAACCGCAGCAGCGGATTGCCGTTGAACAGCAGCGTCGAGACACCGCCGATCAGCATGACGTTGAAGGCCACGGCGCGGACCAGCCCGGGCTCGGCGTTGACCCAGACGATCATGGCAATTGCGGCGGCAGCCAGTTCGACCATGATGCCGGCACCGCCGACGACGATGCGCCGCCACTTCTCCCGAAAGGCGGAGGAGGCCGACGCATCGACATAGGGGACCGGGATCAGCACCAGCAGCATGATGCCGAACTCGTGCAGTTCCCCGCCCCACACCTTGGTGGCCGAGGCATGGCCCATCTCGTGCAGCAGCTTGATGAGCGGATAGACCAGCGCGAGAAGCACGAGGTTCTGCGTGGTCAGCGCCTCGGTGACGACATCGGCCGTGAGTTCCTGCCAGTGCAGCACCGCCAGCACCAGCCCCGCCAGCACCACCCCGAGCCAGACGAGCAGGCCCCCGAGCGAGTAGACGATCCTGAAGGCCGGCACCATGGCATCGAGGAAGCGGTCCGGGTCGAGCAGCGGCAGGCGCAGCGCGAGCGGGTTGCGCAGGCGCTGCATGACGCTGCGCTGCGCCTGCTCGGTGGCCCGGTCGCCCAGTTCGCCGAGATCGGGCGGAGCCTCGCCGATCAGCAGGTCGGCGGCATGCAACTGGCCGAGCAACTGGATCACCTGATCCTGTGTCGGCGGCTCGTCCTCGGCGCGATCCGCAACGGACTGCCAGATGTCGCGCACGGTGCGGCGCCCGTCCATCAGGTTCAGCATCAGGTTGGCGGCCGGCGAGATGCGGTGGAAGCGGCCGCTCTGGCGATCCTGCAGGATATACCATGGTTCGCCGCGGAACCGCTGGCGGTGGACCCGGGCGTGCGGCCTGAGTCGTGGCGTCAGGTCGGCGACACGGTACCAGTTGGGACTGAAGGGCGAGCCGGCCATGGCTGCCTCAGCGCAACCACTGCCAGGTGGCGAGCTGCACCCAGTCGAGGAACGGCCGCGCCCATATCCAGACCAGCGACCGCGTATCGACGGCGATCTTGGCGACGCCATCCATGCCCGGGCGCAGCCGGTCCGGGGCACCGGTCATCCGACCTTCGACGCGGAACACCGTCCGGCCATCGCGTGCCTCGGCTACCGGCGTGATCTTGTCGACCACGAAGGGGAAAGACTGCTCGGGGATGGCCGCGAACAGCACTGCCCCTTCCTGGCCGACCCGAAGATCGCCGATCTGGGACTGGTCGACCGCGAGGTTCACCCGATAGGCATCGAGGGGGGCGACCTCGAACAGCGTCTGCCCGCGCGACACCGCGGCGCCGATCGACTGGCTGAGGTCGCCGGCCGTGACCAGGGCCGCGAAGGGCGCCTTGAGCTGCAACCGTCCCAGCTGTTCGTCGACGAGCCTGATCTGCGCGTCGGCCTCGTCGATCTGCGCGCGGCTGGTGGCCAGCGCCGACCGGTCGCGGGCAGCAAAGGCGCGATCGTACTCGATCTGCCGCTGCTGCCGCTCGGTGGACCAGCGCAGGCGTTCGAGCGTGAGGTCGCTGTCGTCCAGCGCGGCGAGCAGAGCCCCCTCCTCGACCCGGTCGCCGGCCCGCACCGGCGCGGCCTTGACGAACCCGTCGAGCGGCGCGACCACGGCACGGCGCACCATCCCCTCGAGACCGGCCTTTGCCGTGACCTCATAGGACCCGGTGGCAACGGACAGGAAGGCGACAAGGATCAGCAGGGCCGCCGCGGTGGCCTTGAGCACGGCGTGTCCGGGACCGAACAACCGGCGTGCAACGCCTGCCGCGGCGTCCGAAAGCTTGAAGCCGATCCAGCGATCGTTGAGGCGCCGCTCCTCGAGGACCGGCCCCAGAGCAGCCGTCACGGCATTGAGGACATCGACCTCGGAAGTCTCGAAGGCATGATCGGCGGGCCGCTCGAACAGCACCGCACCGACAAATTCGTCCCGCACCAGCATCGGGACGGTCAGTACACGTGCGCTCGCCGCCTCCTCGACCAGCTCGCCATGGGCCCGCGTCGCCAGAGGTGCATCGCCTTCCGCCGGAGGAAAGGTGACGACGGCGCGCTGATCGATCGCCTCGTCCATGGCAGCGCCGAGCCTGCGCACCAGCAGCATCTGCTTGCCGAAGCTCGCGCTGTGCGAGATGGCGGTGACTTTCGCCGTTCCCCGTCGCAGGACGCCGATCGACACACGATCACAATCGAAAGCCAGGGCGAGATGGGTCGCCGCGGCGAGCGCGGCTGAGTGGTACCGCTCCTCGTCGAGGGTGACTGCCAGCAGATCCAGGACCGCCGCATTGCGGGACAGTTCGGCCTCCGCGTCGCCCAGTGCCTGGCGGGAGGCGCGGTCCCTCAGGTAGGCGGTGCCCCATTGCAGCTGGCGCATCGCCTGCGCGGCGTCCGACTTGCACAGGATTGCCGTTGCGCCGAGCGTCCGGTCGCCGAGCGTGATC
>JAYRZA010000048.1:0-21508 GCA_041916695.1 Devosia sp.
CTCGCCACTCCCCGCTCCCCACCACCCCCGCCCACACCCCTCCCACACCCTCCCACACCCTCCCACACCCTCCGACACCCTCCGACACCCCTCCCACACCCCCACTGCGCCCCCCTCTGCCCCCCCTCCCACCCTTCATCCCCCACCCCTGACTGCGAGGTTTGTAATGCAAACTAATCTTTCTCCCAAACTCCACGTCGCCATCATCATGGACGGCAACGGCCGCTGGGCCGAGGAGCGCGGATTGCCGCGCCCCGACGGGCATCAGGTCGGAGCCGATGTCGTACGCACCATCGTCCGGGCCGCCGCGGAGCACGAGGTGACGGCCCTCAGCCTCTATGCCTTTTCCACCTACAACTGGCGCCGCCCGCCGGCCGAAGTGGAGGGGCTGATGGGTCTGCTGCGTCACTTCCTGCTGGTCGAGGTGCCATGGCTGCGCGATTTCGGCGTGCGCATCACCGTGCTCGGCCGCCGCGATCGGCTGCCGCTCGGCCTCGCCAAGGCCATCGGGCACGCCGAGGCCTCGACCCGTGAAGGGCGCCGCCTGCACCTCAGGATCGCCATCGACTATTCCGCCCGCGACGCCATCCTCGCCGCCGCCGGCGACAACCTCACCGCCGAGGACCTGTCGGGGCGGCTCGACACCGAGGATGTCGACCTGATGATCCGCACCGGCGGCGACCAGCGCCTCTCGGATTTCCTGCTCTGGGAAAGCGCCTACGCGGAGTTCTACTTCACCCCGGTGAAGTGGCCCGATTTCGGTCCCGGCGACTTCGCCGCCGCCCTCGCGGACTACCGGCGCCGCACCCGCAGCTTCGGCGGCGTGCCCGGCGCGGCTGCCGTGACGGTGCGGCCCTGATGCGCGGTGACGACAGTGCACGGTCGCCCGGGATGCGCTCGCCGGCGTGCCTTGCCGACCCCGCCCTCCGGATCTCCCCTACCAGTGCCGGAAATAGCCCATCAGCACCAGGTTCACCGCCACCAGCACCGCGAACACGCCCGCCCAGAACCACAGGCCCGCGACGACCAGCCCGATCGTGGCGATGGCGAACATGCCGAGCTTGAACCAGAGCAGCGCCGGCATCGTCAGCCGGCGCTTCGAGCGCGGCGCGGCGAACACCGCCCACAGCCCGGCAAAGGCGGCGACCGCCACGACGCCGCCGACCAGCCGCAGCCAGCTGTCCGGCAGCAGCGCGGCGAGCAGTGCGAAGCCGGCCAGCGCCGCCAGTTCGAGCAGGAAGGCCAGCACCAGGTTGGCCAACTCGAAGCGCGAACGCGGGCGGCGCGGCACGGGAGACGTCTCGTGCCGATGGGCATGGGCGGGATGGCCGGTATGCGCTTTGCTGTGGCTCATGGCGCAATTCAAGCACAAGCCGGGCGCCGGGGAAATCCCATCCCGGCATCCCCGTTCCCATTCCGTTCCGGGCGTGCTAGTTTCGGCCTATCGCTGCACCCTGCTGACACATCCTGACGCGACGCCTATCTATGGTGTCCGTTGCCGTCCCTCCGCCGCTCGAGACCGACCATGGCCGCCGACAAGAAACCCGCTCGCGAACCCGCCACCTTCTCCATCGACGATTTCATCGGCGAGATCGAGAAGGCCGAGGCGGCCGAGCTCGGCAAGCGCCTGCCGCAAGAGCGGCTGAAGAACAAGCGGGCGCTCGATAACGCCGCCCGCCGCGCCGCCGAAGCCAATGGCACCGGCATCCGGCCGCTCGTGCCGCAGCCCGTGGAAAAGCCCAGGAAGTCCGCCCGCAGCGCCGCGACCGGCATGGCGCTCAAGGCCCCGAAATCCAAGGCCAATTCCGTCGATCGCCCGGATTTCGGCGGCTTCGGCGAATCCGACCAGGCCGGCTTCGGCCATGTTCCTTCGGGACAGAGTCCGTCCTCCGGTTCCCTCACCGCCCGCGGCATCGGCCGCGCTGCCGCCAGGGACCCCGCCGCGCTCGAGCAGCTGCGCGGCGCGTTGGCCACGGCGACGCGGAGCGCGCAACAGCAGGAGTCGACCGGCAAGGCGAAAGTCCCCGGCAGCTCCTCGCGGAAATCCGTCGCCATGCCCGGCCAGAGCCTCGCCGGCGCGCAGACCGTCGGCATCTCGGCCACCGTGAAGGCCCTCGAGGACATCATCCTGCACGGCCGCAAGGAGGTGGAGGGCAATACCGAGTGGAAGCCGCATCGCCCGCTGCCGCGCGAGAAATCCGAGGGCGGCATCCCGTTCCGCCTCGTCACCCCCTACGAGCCGCGCGGCGACCAGCCGACCGCCATCGCCGAGCTGTGCGAAGGCGTCGACAACGGCGAGACCGACCAGGTGCTGCTCGGCGTCACCGGCTCGGGCAAGACCTACACCATGGCGCAGACCATCATGCGCACCCAGCGCCCGGCGCTGATCCTCGCCCCCAACAAGACGCTGGCGGCGCAGCTCTATGGCGAGATGAAGTCGTTCTTCCCCGACAACGCCGTCGAATACTTCGTCTCCTACTACGATTACTACCAGCCCGAAGCCTATGTGCCGCGCACCGACACCTATATCGAGAAGGAGTCGACCATCAACGAGCAGATCGACCGCATGCGCCACGCCGCCACGCGCGCCCTGCTCGAGCGCGACGACGTGATCATCGTCGCCTCGGTCTCCTGCATCTACGGCATCGGCTCGGTGGAAGACTACACCGCCATGACCTTCGACCTCCGCAAGGGCCAGAAGGTCGACCAGCAGCAATTGCTGCGCTCGCTCGCCCAGCTGCAGTACAAGCGCGGCGACGCCGGCTTCACCCGCGGCACCTTCCGCGTGCGCGGCGACACCATCGAGCTGTTCCCCGCCCACTACGAGGACGCCGCCTGGCGCATCACCCTGTTCGGCAACGAGATCGAGCAGATCGCCGAGTTCGATCCGCTCACCGGCAAGAAGAGCTCGGACCTCACCTATGTCCGCGTCTTCGCCAATTCCCACTACGTCACGCCGCGCGCCACGCTCACCGGCGCCATCAAGGAGATCCGCAAGGAGCTCGCCGCGCGCCTGCAGGAACTGAACGGCGCCGGCCGCTTCCTCGAGGCGCAGCGGCTCGAGCAGCGCTGCCTGTTCGATCTCGAGATGATGGAGGCCACCGGCTCCTGCGCCGGCATCGAGAACTATTCGCGCTACTTCAGTGGCCGCAAGCCCGGCGAGCCGCCGCCGACCCTGTTCGAGTACCTGCCCGACAATGCCCTCGTCTTCATCGACGAGAGCCACGTCACCGTCGGCCAGCTCGGCGCCATGTATCGCGGCGACCTCAGGCGCAAGGCCACCCTCGCCGAATACGGCTTCCGCCTCCCCTCCTGCATGGACAACCGCCCGCTCCGCTTCGAGGAGTGGAACGCCATGCGGCCGCAGACCGTCTATGTCAGCGCCACCCCCGGCTCCTGGGAGATGGAGCAGGCCGGCGGCGTCTTCGCCGAGCAGGTGATCCGCCCCACCGGCCTCATCGATCCCCCGGTCGAGATCCGCCCGGCCAAGACCCAGGTCGACGACGTCGTCGACGAGATCCGCCAGGTGGCGAAGGCCGGCTACCGCACGCTGGTCACCGTGCTCACCAAGCGCATGGCCGAGGATTTGACCGAATACCTCCACGAGCAGGGCATTCGCGTCCGCTACATGCACTCCGACATCGACACCATCGAGCGCATCGAGATCATCCGCGATCTCCGCCTCGGCGCCTTCGACGTGCTGGTCGGCATCAACCTGCTGCGCGAGGGCCTCGACATCCCCGAATGCGGCTTCGTCGCCATCCTCGACGCCGACAAGGAAGGCTTCCTGCGCTCCGAAACGTCCCTGATCCAGACCATCGGCCGCGCCGCGCGCAATGTCGATGGCCGCGTCATCCTCTATGCCGACACCATCACCGGCTCGATGGACCGCGCCATGGCCGAAACCAGCCGCCGCCGCGAAAAGCAGGTGGCCTACAACCTCGCCAACGGCATCACCCCGCAGAGCGTCAAGTCCAACATCAAGGAGATCGTCGACTCCGTCTACGAGCAGGACCACGTCACCGTCTCGATCGGCAAGGACAAGTCCGGCCGCGAAAAAGTCCAGGCCGGCGCCAACCTCGCCGCCGTGCTCAAGGACCTCGAACGCGAAATGCGCGAAGCCGCGACCAACCTCGAATTCGAAAAGGCCGCCCGGCTGCGCGACGAGATCAAGCGGCTCAGGGAGATGGAGCTGGATGTGCTGGAGGGGGCGAAGGACTAATGGCGCTCATGCTTTACTCTTTCGGGTAGTAACCCATGTCCTGCGGTCTATTATTGTCCTGACATCTAGGTCTTCATTAGGATTTCTAGGAAATCGAGTATTTATTAGAGAGACTGGCGCATGCGCGACCCGTTCAAGCTCCTCGACGAATTTGATAGTATCTCGCGTTAACTGCTCAAAGCGTCGGGCATCTTGATTCTTGACGCTTACGTAGTCGGCGAATGTCAGAACTATGTCCGTTGGACCATTTAGTTCGCAAGCACGCCTGAACTCCTCCCACTCGAACCAACCGACTCGGCGAGGACGATGCGTAGTTGACGTCTTTTCGTGTGATGTCACCTCGGCCGGGTCTAGACCGGCCTGCTCCGCAACTACCTCGAAGGTGACCTCGTGCTTTAGAGGGCCAGAGGTCCCACCTTCCGGATCAGCAACGCGAATCGGCGTGAGCCTTGTGACCATGATGACACGGCGAACCCGGCTGGGTGAGATTCCAGCTTCGGCCAAGCAACCCGCCACGTTGGTATCGCGAGAGGTAACGAAGGGATAGTCCCCGTGGAGCAAGCTGAGGCCGCTACCTTGAGTGCCTTCTAGCAACACGGATTGGCCATTGGCGTACGCACTCTCCAGTTGCCTTAGCGTGGAGCCACGGAAGTCTGGCCCTACCCCCACATATGGCCTCAACGCTTCTATATCGCGGGCAAGCTTTGTGGTCGGATCGCCCCGACCTGTTATCCTGCGAGCGGCCGCAGCACCCCCGCCCTGCCCCGTAGACGAGATAGCACCGACAATTCTCGACTTTTCAGCGTCGATGTCCACTTGCTCGATTATCATCGCCTGCGGGTCGATATAAAGTCGGTCTGGTGTTATGCCGCACTCTGAAATCTCGGACAGCAATTTCTCGACGTTGATCGTCATCCCTGGACCGAGTAGTAACTTCGCCGTCGTGTCCTTGGCTCCCGATGGGAGCTGGTGATATGTGTAGACACCTGATGCCGACGATACTGTGTGGCCGGCGTTTGGCCCTCCGACACGAACGAGCACGTCGTAGTCCTTTGCAAGGTAGGCAGCCACGTGGCCCTTTCCCTCGCTTCCGAACTGAGCCCCTACAATTACGTCCACACATCTGGTGTTTGACGGAGACAGCAATCCCAAACGAGCCGCAACCCGTACTACGGTATCTGCTCCGTCCGTGCGTACCGTGTTAACTCGAACGTCAGCGTCCTTTGCAAATAAATCGATGTCTGCAGCCTGCTTCATCAAGTCGACCTTGTCGTACTCAGACTTGGCCCGCACCTCGTCGTATTCAGGATGAGAGCGACTGAAGCGCGCAACTAGCTCTGATTTCGGGGACGCATAAAGGTGGATATGCGTCACGTCCAGCCCAGCCTGCTGCCTGAATACTTCAAGTTGCTTTGCAGTACGGATGTTGTCGACGACAATAGATCTGTCGTCGACCCAATCTGCGCTGGCGACAAGGAGGGAGTCGAGCAACCATCGATGGTCAGTGTCTAGGTCAAGCTGATCACCGAAACTCTGGAGAGACCCACGGTCGGTAGGAAGGCCCGCCGCAGTGGCTCGCCTGGCCACAACTTCACTGGACTTGAAAACGTGGAAGCCATAGCGATCAGCTAGGCGCTGCGCCAAACCGCTCTTGCCTGTGCAGGTGCGCCCACTAAGTAGCACCACTCTCCTCAATTTCCCCTCCAATCGCCGCCACTATCTCCTCCGGCGACATCTTACTCGTATCGAATTCTATGTCGGCAATTTCTGAAAGAGACCGAGCTTCGATTTCGTTCTGGTGCAAGATCGCTCTGTCGTAGTCCGAGGCAGCGTCGTCCGACTTTGCTCCAGTAGCTATGAGGCGATCAACGTAGCGCTGTCGAAGTATCGGCTCCGGCGCTGCAAAATGGACATGCACAAGGTCAGGAAAACGACGTCTGAAATGCTGTACTTGTTTGCGCTTTCGCACCGCGTCGACTAGCCAGCGCTCCGCGCCACCCAAGTCTATCATTGGAGCCGCGACATCGTCGATCAACCACGCGAAATCAGTGTCGAGATCCAGTCGATCGCCCAGCGCCTGCAACGAAGATCGGTCACTATCGATACCTCGCTCAGCCGCCAAGCCTCGCAGGTAGTCCCCACTACTCACTCTCCTGAAGCCGTAGCTCGAAATCAAGAGCGCAGCCGCGCTTGATTTTCCGGCAGCTACCGCGCCACTTATGAGTACCAGCTGAAAACTCAAACTCTATCAAACTCCAAACCATCGCCCCGCCAGCTGGGGTCTGCAAGCGCCTTACCTATAAAGTCCGAGACCGCCGCCGCGTAGTCCTGTCGACGATGATATTCTCCGGGAGCATCTGTCAGTACGACTGTCCAAGCAACATTCAAAAAGCCGAGCACATGCTCAGCAATCGTCACGTCCGACTGCGAGTAAACAACGACCTTTGTATCGACCGGGAGATCCAAATCCCCATACATTAACACTTCGATCATAGTGTCGGAGCCGACATATTTATGGAGCATCGCCGCTTTGTCGGCAGCCTCAAGCGCAATAGGAATCTGTCGACCGTCATAGTATCGACCGTTGGTGGCGCTCTCTTCAAAACCGGGCTTTCCATGCCGTCGCAAATATCGAGTCATGGCTACGTTGTATCGGCAAAGAGCGAACTTCTGGTCCTCAATAATGGCTGCCGGTACCAGAACTCCTATGTGAGGAAACCCAGCATTTAGTTTAGCGGCTAGTATTCGCGGATGAGAATCTATCGTCAGAAAACCGTGCTCACCGAAGCCGCGTTGAACGTCCTGCTGGCTCGACATTGAGCGCAGATGAGACAGGCCAAACCCGGCCGCAGCCAACGCTGGTTTGCCCAGCAATTTGCCCGAGCGAGCTATAAAAGGCAAGTAGTGTAGCGGTGTATAGTGGTGGACAGCGTCAACGCCGTTGTCTGTCAAAATGCCCAATCAACTCACCTCGCGCAATGTCGGTGACATATGCAATGTCGGTGACATATGCATTGAGCAGACTGCGTTCGACAACCCCCTTCACCCCTGCTCGATCGTCAGCGTCCCGTGCACCCTGTCCTCGATCGTCTGCAGCGGCAGGCTCAACCTGAACTCGTCTTCCTCCGGCCGATAGATCGAGAACCGGAAACCCTTCTCCCGCAGTTCCTCCGCTTCCTCCGGGGTGAATTTCGGGTGGCGGGTGGTGCGCCCGTTGAGGGGAATGGTGTGCACAGGCATGGTCGCGGCTCCGGCAGGGTCGACAGGTGCCGGCAACAATAGAACATAACGGGAACAAATTCGAGTCCGTTCCTGCGCATCGGCCTCTCCGGGCTCCTCCCCCGAGGTCAGTGCGGCCCGGCCGGTGCCGCCGGCGCGATGTCATCCCGGCGCAGGCCGGGACCCAGCCCTTCGCAGAGGCGCCGCGATCGGGATGCATCTCGGGACAGGCCCCGGCCTGCGCCGGGCCGGTGCCGGTCCGGTCCCTGTACCGCCCCCACCCACCCGCTCGCGCCCCTGCTCCTGCAAACCGGTCCCATTTGCAGCGCCGGCCCGCCGGGCGCCGCCACCGCGCCCCGCCCGTGCCGAATCTATCCCCGCTCCCCCCGATCGCGCCTATCCTGCCGCCGCCCTTTCGGCGAGGACAGCCATGGCCCGATCCGACGCCCCGTTCCACCGCCTCCGGATGCCGCCCGCCGGCCCGCCCCGGGCGGGGCTCGCCGCGCACGTCGGTCTCCTCGCGCCCCGCATCGAGGCGATGGCCGACGATGTCTGGGAGCTGGCGCGCAAGTCGCCCGGGCTCGCGGCCGATCCGGCGCTGGTCGCCGACGCCGCCCGGCTGCTGCGCCGGGTGCACCGCCTGCTGCAGGGCGAGCCGGGCCGGCAGCTCCTGCCCGCGCGCCTCGCGCCCGGCCTCCGCCTCCACGCGCTCGGCATCGGCCTCCGCCAGATGCAGCTCGCCGTCGCGCAGTGCCTCGCCCGCCGCGCGGCCATTGCCGTCCCCCCGCGCAGCCTCGACGACGAGATCGGCGACATCAACCGCATGACCGCGATCTATCTGCGCGATCTGATGACCGGCCTGATCGACCGGCGGCAGATCGAATTGCCGCCCGATCTGCGCATCCCCGCGCCGCCCCCGCCGCCCGGCGCGCCCCCCGCGCCAAAACCTCACATCCGCCGCACCCGCGTCCGCCGCCGCAATGCCGGCCGCCGCGCCGCCAGGGGGGACAACGCTGGATCCCGGCCTCCGCCGGGATGACACCGAGTATCCTGCACCATCCCGCCCCCCACCGGGTCACCCCGGCTGCGGCGGAGGGGCCATCCGGAGATAAGTCCCGCGCTCCGAGCGTGGATCACCCCCACCCTCCTTCCCTCCCCACAAGGGGGAGGGAGGCGCGCGAGCCTCAAGTTCCAGAAGCGCGGAACCACCCACAGTCGTCTCCCTCCCCCTTGTGGGGAGGGATCAAGGGTGGGGGTGGTCACACGCACCAGCCACGCCACCCCCACCGGGTCATCCCCGCGAAAGCGGGGACCTCCGTTTGCGATCGCGTCGCCGCACGAAAAGCCGAGCTTCCCGGCCTTCGCCGCGATGCCCTCCAGCCTGTTGCAGCAAATCTATCCCCCACCCCTGAAGCGGGCGTAATCTGCCGCCGCTGACCCCGCGCTGGACGGGATCGCGAGCGAACGGTTCGCGGGGGCAGTATCGGGTGGAGGGTGTCGCGCCCTCCTTGCCGAAGTTCCGGCCGGCCGGATGCTCCTTCCGGAGCGAGGGCCGCCACAAGCGCCACGGCCGCCCACGGGCGGCCAGGGGCCGAGGCTCCCGCAAGGGAGCCGGGTGCCTGCACGGAAACGTCCGGAGCCTGCTCCGTGGATCTGGACCGTGGGGATAAGCCCCCTCCTCCGGGAGGGCCGGGTGGCCCGCGCCGCCCGGTGGCCAGGCGCCGCGGTTCCGGGGAAATCCCCGCGGTCCGCCGGAGCGAGGTGGAACGGCCCGGTAGCGCCGGCGGGGCGAGGCCTTGCCACTCATCTGCGGACGACCGCTGGGGCCTCGCCCCGTCGGCGCAGTCCTGCCGCGCTCGACCCGGAGGCCGTAAGGCCGGCCGGCGTCGTCGCCTGCCCGCCGCATTGCCGCCCGCTTGTCGGCGTTGTCTGGTGCCACCCCGTTCCGGAGCCCAGGCCATGCGCAAAATCCTGATCGCCCTCTGTGCCCTCGCCCTCCTCGCACCGCTCCCGGCGCTTGCCGAGAGCCGCGCCACCGCCCGCGCCTCGGGCGATGTGCCGCTGCGCGCCGGGCCGGGGGCCTTCTACCGCATCGTCGGCAGGCTCGCCGACGGCGCGCGCGTCCATCTCGAGCGCTGCACGGTGACGCAGAACTGGTGCCTCGTGCTCGTCGAGGGCGAGCCGGCCGGCTGGGCGCGCGGCTCCTACCTCGTCGGCTCGCCCGCCAAGCTCGAGGTCACCCCGCATCGCTTCCTCGGCTTCAATCCGCTCGACCCGCTCCCCTGAGCCGGGTGGAGGCGGCGCCACGAAGATGAACGAAACCTGACGGCCGCGCGAAAAAATTCTAGATTAACGCTGGTTTCAGCTTCGGTTCAGGCAGGTTCTTCTAGCTTCACGGTCAAGGCAGTGATGCCACCACCCAAAGCAAGGAAGCCTCAGATGTTCGCCAGGACCCTCAAGACCGCCGCTCTCGCCACCCTCGTCGTCGTCGCCACCGCCGGCGTCTCGATGGCCGCCCAGTATGCCTGGGTCGACCAGGACGCCAACGTCAAGAAGAAGCACATGCACATCTCGCAGACCGTCAACCAGGTCTGGGAAGGCCAGAAGGTCAAGATCATCGGCCAGTGGAACAACTGGTACAAGATCCAGGTCCCGGGCCCCGATGGCTGGGTGAAGGCCGGCGTGCTCGACTTCTCGCCCTTCCCGTTCTCGGGCTACGACTACGAAGGCGCCTCGTTCTGCATCTCGGGCGACAATGCCCAGTTCTGCCTGAACGCCGGCTACTGATCCCGCCGGGCCTGTCCCCGCGCCTGCCGCGCCCCCGGTTCACCACCGGGGGCGCGGTCGTTCCCGGGGGTTCATCCTGCGTTCAGGTGGGCGGCGCTAGGTTCTGGATCACGGCCGGCAACGGCCATTTCAGCAGAAGGATACTCTCCATGCTCGCTCGCACTCTCAAGACCGCCGCCCTCGCCACCGCCGTGGTCATCGCCACCGCCGGCGCCTCCATGGCCGCCACCTGGGCCTGGGTCGATCAGGACTCCAAGGTCCGCGCCAACCATCACCTCGGCTCGCCGACCGTCAACTGGGTCGAGGAAGGCCAGAAGGTGCAGGTCATCGCCAAGTGGAACACCTGGTACAAGCTGAAGATCCCGGGCCCCGATGGCTGGGTGCGCCGCACCGTGCTGGATTTCGATCCGCCCTACTTCCCGGGCAAGCCGGGCGTCGGCAGCTCGTTCTGCCTCAATGGCGACAACGCCCAGTTCTGCCTCGGCTTCCACAACTGACCGCCTGACGGCACGATCGCCGGACGATCGCAGCGCGCCCCGGATCCTCCCCCGGGGCGCGCTGTTCATTCGCGGTTCAGAAAACCCCGTGCAGGCTCCCCGCGGGACGGGGGCAAAGGGCCGATTTGAAGCTGAGGAACCTGTCATGCATCTGAAATCCCTCTTCGTCTCGCTGGCGATGCTGGCGGCGGGCACCGCCGCGGCCGGCGCCGCCACCGCCTATGCCACCGCAACCGTCAACGTCCGCTCCGGCGGCGGCACCGGCTACGCCGTGGTCGACGTGCTGCGCCCCGGCGAACGGGTCGAAGTCGAATACTGCAAGGGCGCGTGGTGCTTCGTCGAAAAGCGCGGGCCGGATGGCTGGGTCAACGCCAACTACCTCGCGGCCGATCGCTACGACGACTCCGAGGACGATGACGACTACGAGGATTATGAGGACTACGAGGATGACGATTTCGTCGTCATCCGGCCGCGCTCGCGGGTCCACTACTATCCGTGGTACCGCAGCCAGGTCTGCACCGGCGGCAGCAATTTCAGCGTCTGCATCGGCAACTGACGCCCCTTGAAGCGGCCGCGGGCGAGGCCTAACTAGGCCTCGTCCGGTGCCTGTGGAGCCGCCATGAAGCCCTACGTCAAGCTCGCCTCGACGCTCGTCACCCTGGGTATCGGTCTGTTTGCGCTCGAGCGCTTCGGGCTCGCCGAACTGAGGGGCAGCGCCGGTCCGGTGCACGTCGACGGCACCATCCTCTCCATCCTGGTGCTGGCGCCCTTCCTGCTCGTCATTGCCGGTGCCGTCGTCTTCATGGTCGGCCGGATGCGGCGGCTGTAGCTACTCGACCCGCAGCCGCTCGGGATCGATGCCGCGCTTGTGCAGCGGCTCCCGCATGCGTCGGCCGATATACTCGTTGAGGCCATAGAGGACCGCCGCCCCGACCAGCATGGCAATGCCGAAGCCGCGTGTCCCCTCTTCGGTGCCCACCATGATGGCGGCGAAGAACGCCACCACGCCGCCGCCGACCAGCAGGTACCACTTGCGGTCGGCCTGGACGCGAAGGTTACGGGCGCTCGACAGCAGCAGTTCCTTGAGTTCGCCGTCGCTCATCGCCGACAGTTCGGAGTTGCTCGCCTCCCTGCGGATCGTCTGCATGTAGGCCGTGACGCGCTGCTCGGTCACCGCCTGCCGCTCCGCCTCGCGGCGGCCGCGGAACAGGTAGCTGGCCACCAGTCCGACCAATCCGGCAACCAAGAGGATTTCCAGCACGATGACCATCGCAGCCTCCCTGGGCTCAGCGCCCCTTGCTGCGCTCAGATGCCCATCACCGATGCACGATTCAAGGGCCCGGGGTGATCCGCGCCGGCCCCGGCGCGTTTCAACTTGTGCATCCTGTGCGGCGAGGCCCGATTGACCAAATACCTGATCCTGTTTGCGGCCTGTGCCGTGGTGTTCTTCCCGCTTGACTTCGTCTGGCTGACGCTGACGGGCAAGAACTTCTACCGACGCGAGTTGGGCGACCTTCTGCTCGAGCAGCCGAACCTGATGATCGCCGCCGGCTTCTATCTGGCCTATGTCGCCGGTCTGGTCATTCTTGTCGCCGCTCCGGCAGAGGGCAATGTGCTGAGGGCCCTGCTGATGGGGGCCGTGCTCGGGCTGGTCGCCTACGGGACCTATGACCTCACCAATCTGTCGACCATGCGCGGCTTCACGCCCACAGTGGCGCTGGTCGACATGGCCTGGGGTACAGTGCTGACCGCCGTCTCGGCGGCCGGCGGGGTGTGGATCGCGAGCCGCTTCGGATGATCGGGGCGGCGCCTCGCGTCAGTGCGTCGGCGTCTCCTCGGCCGCCACTGCCGCGGTCTGCCGGCCCTGCCGGGCGAGGAAGCGTTCTCGCGCCATCACCACTAGGCCGGCGCCGACGATCACCGCTCCCCCCAGGAGTGCCACAGGATCGATCAGATGGCCGAACACCACGTAGCTCAGGGTGATGCCGAGCGGCAGCGACATGTAGTTGAATGGCTGCAGCGTGCTCGCCGGCGCACGGGCCAAGGCAACCATCATCAGCCCGTGCGCGGCAGTCGAGGTCAGCATCACCGCACCGACGAGCAACAGCGAGCCGGGCTCGAGCGGGGCCCAGAAGAACACTCCGACCGCGCTGGTCAGCAGCAGACCGACAATGCCGACATACACCATGCTCGTCGCAGTGGAGTCGTGCCGCGACACCTTCCGGGTCAATGCAATGTACAGTGCGTAGGCGGCGGCCGAGCCGATGCCGGCAAGCACGCCCCAGTCGAGCGGAAGCCCCCCGGGCCGCACGATCACCAGGGCCCCGACGAAACCGATGCCGACCGCGACGAAGCGGAACACTCCGACCTTTTCTCCCAGGATCGGAATGGCAAACAGCGTTGCCAGCAGCGGATAGACCAGCACAATGGCCTGCAATTCCGCCAGCGGCACGTCGATCAGGGCGATGGCAAACAGCCAGATGTCGACCACGAGCAGGACGGCACGCACCACCTGCAGCCCCGGGTGCCGCGATCGGAATGCCTGCCTCAGCGGCGCCTGCCGCGCTACCAGCACGAGCGAGAAGACTGCGAAGGCCCAGAAGCGCATCATCGCCAGCTGGAACGGCGAGATACCCTGCACCAGGAGCTTGGCCATGGCATCCTGGATGCCGAAGATCAGTATGGCGAGGAGGCTGAGCCCGATGCCGAGGGCGACGTTGTCCATCCGGGGCCGAAGCGATGCGGCGTCAGTCACGTCCTGCCTCCCGTGCTTGCGGCACTGCGCGCCGAGCAATGCCTGCGGGTGTGACGCAATGCAAGACCGCGCGTGGCGCCCAACCCGAACCCGTTCAGGGGAGCAGGCAACTGCCATGTTCTGACAAGCGCCTGCGGTTCGAAATTGATGCCCGTCTGCGAACGCCCCATCTATGATGCGACTCATGACCGCCGAAACGCTGAAACATCCCACCGCACCCGAGGGCACCAGCCCCGGCGTTGCCTTAGTCACCGGTGCCGCCGATCGCGTCGGCGCGGCCATTGCGAGCGGCCTCGCGGCGGCCGGCTGGGCGGTGCTGATCCACTACCGCAGCTCTGCCGCGAAGGCCGAGGCCACCGCGGCCTCCATCCGCGCCGGTGGCGGCCGCGTCGAAACCGTTGCGGCCGATCTGGCCGACCGCGCCCAGCGGGCGGGGCTGATCGCCGCAGCGTCCGCTCCGTTCGGACCACTGACCTTGCTCGTGAACAATGCCTCGATCTTCGAGCGCGACGCCGCCCTGGATCTCGACGAGACGCTTTGGGACGCGCACTTTGCCGTTCACGCCGAGGCGCCTGCTTTCCTGTCTCGCGACTTCGCGGCCCAATTGCCCACCGGCCAGGCCGGCAACATCATCAACATCATCGACGAGCGCGTGCTGGACCTCTCTCCAGCCTATTTCAGCTACACGCTGAGCAAGTCCGTGCTGTGGACCATGACCCGAACCCTCGCCCAGTCGCTGGCGCCGCGCATCCGCGTCAACGCGATCGCCCCGGGGCCCACCGTACCACCCCCGCATGTGACGGCGGAGGCGCATGCCCGCCGGCTCACCGAACTGCCGCTCGGCACCAGCGCCGACGAGTCCGGCATCGCCGCGGGCGTCATCGCCCTCCTTTCCCTCCCCGCCATGACCGGCCAGATGATCGCCCTCGATGGCGGCGAGCATCTCGAGTTTCCCGATCGCCGCGGCCCGACCCCGCGCCGCAAATGACCGAGCCTGCACCGGCCTCCGGCCCGGAGGTGATCCGCACTTTCGTCAAGACCCTGCCGGCTTCGCCCGGCGTCTACCGCATGTTCGATGCGGCGGGCGAGGTCATTTATGTCGGCAAGGCCCGTAGCCTCAAGGCACGCGTCACCAACTACACGCGCCCCGAGGGCCTCGACATCCGCATCCAGCGGATGATCGCCGCCACGGCCAACATGGAGTTCGTGCGCACCGAGACCGAGGCCGAGGCGCTGCTGCTCGAAGCCAACCTGATCAAGCGGCTGAAGCCCCGCTTCAATGTGCTGCTGCGCGACGACAAGAGCTTCCCCTACATCCTGATCGCCACCGAGCACGAGGCTCCCGAGCTCCGCAAGCACCGCGGCAACCGCAACAGGAAGGGCCACTATTTCGGACCCTTCGCCTCGGCCCTGGCGGTCAAGCGCACCATCAACTCGCTGCAGAAGGCCTTCCTGCTGCGCACCTGTTCGGACAGCTTCTACAAGGGCCGCACCCGCCCCTGCATGCTGCACCAGATCAAGCGCTGCTCCGCCCCATGCACCGGCGAGATCTCGCTTCCCGACTATGCCGAACTGGTCGAGGAGGCCCGCCAATTCCTCTCCGGCAAGTCGAAGTCGGTGCAGGAGCACCTCGCCACCGACATGAACGCCGCCGCCGAAGCGCTTGATTTCGAACGCGCCGCCCTGTTGCGTGACCGCCTTTCCGCGCTTGCGCTGGTGCAGAGCGGCAGCGACGCCGCGGCGAAGACCGTCGAGGAGGCCGACGTCTTCGCCATTGCCCACGAGGCCGGACAGTTCTGCGTCCAGGTGTTCTTCTTCCGGGCCTACCAGAACTGGGGCAACCATGCCTTCCGGCCGCGTGCCGACGCCAGCCTCTCCGATGCCGAGGTGCTCGAGGCCTTCATCTCGCAGTTCTACGAGGACCGCGCCCCGCCCCGCCAGATCCTGCTCTCGCACGAGCTCGCCGAGCGCGAGCTGATCGAGGAGGCGCTTTCTGCCCGCGCCGGCCACAAGGTCGCCGTGCTCACCCCGCAGCGCGGCGAAAAGCGCGAGCTCGTCGTCCACGCGCTCAACAATGCGCGCGAGGCGCTCGGCCGCCAGCTCGCCGAGGGCGCGACGCAGAAGACCCTGCTCGAGGGCGTCGCCAACCTATTCGGCCTCGACGAGCCGCCGCGTCGCATCGAGGTCTACGACAACTCTCACATCTCCGGCACCAACGCCGTCGGCGCCATGATCGTCGCCGGCGAGGAGGGGCTGAGCAAGAAGCACTACCGGACCTACAACATCAAATCGACCGACATCACCCCGGGCGACGATTTCGGCATGATGCGCGAGGTGCTGACCCGCCGCTTCACCCGCCTCGCCAGCGAAAGCGGCGGCCCCGAGGTCGAGGACGAAGACGGAACCATGCCCGACTGGCCCGACGTGGTGTTTATCGATGGCGGCGCCGGCCAGCTCAATGCCGTGCGCGAGGTCATCGCCGGCCTCGACCTGCCGCGCGAAGTCACCTTCATCGGCATCGCCAAGGGCGAGGAGCGCGACGCCGGCCGCGAGAAGTTCTTCATGGAGGGCCGCGAGGCCTTCATGCTGCCGCATCGCGATCCGGTGCTCTACTACGTGCAGCGCCTGCGCGACGAGGCCCATCGCTTCGCCATCGGCACCCACCGCGCCCACCGCAAGAAGGACGTCGTCCGGAACCCGCTCGACGAAATCGAGGGCATCGGCCCCACGCGAAAGCGCGCCCTGCTGCAGCGCTTCGGCTCCGCCAAGGCCGTCAGCCGCGCCGCCCTCGCCGACCTCGCCGCCGTCCCCGGCGTCTCGAGCCAACTGGCCCAGCAGATCTACGACCACTTTAACGGCAGCTAGGGCACGGCCAACCTGCCCGACCGCTCCCTTCGCGGGGACCGGAGAGTAAAAGGGCCGATGGCATTGGCCCGGGGCCCCTCGTTCGCCGCGCCCCATCCGGTCAGCCCAATGTCGGGCTTCCTGTGCTTCCCGCCCCCCACGCAGCCAGAATCGCGTATCCTCGGTTTTTTTGAGGTATTGCCGTGTCAGCCAACATCACGGTCAGCGGGGTCTCCAAGACGTTTCGCCAGGCGAAGCGCAGGTCGGGGCTGGTCGGGTCGATCCGCGGCCTGTTCAGCCGCGAGTTCACCGTCGTGAACGCGGTGCGCGATGTCACCTTCTCCATCGCGGCAGGCGAGGCGGTCGGCTATCTCGGCCCCAATGGCGCCGGCAAGTCGACCATGATCAAGATGATGACGGGCATCCTCGTGCCCAGTGCCGGCAGCATCAACGTGCTTGGACGCGAGCCCCACGCCCATCGCATTGCCAACGCGAACCAGATCGGCGTGGTGTTCGGCCAGCGCAGCCAGCTGTGGTGGGATTTGCCGGTGCGCGACAGCTTTGTGCTGCACCGGCACATCTACGATATCGCCGCACCGCGCTATTCGGAGAACCTCTCGCTGCTGAGCGACATGCTGGCCATGGGCGACTATCTCGACCGCCCGGTGCGCCAGCTCAGCCTCGGCCAGCGCATGCGAGCCGAAATCGCCATGGCGCTGCTGCATGATCCGAAGATTCTGTTCCTCGACGAGCCAACCATCGGGCTCGACGTCGTCGCCAAGGACACGACGCGGAAGTTCCTCGCCCGCATCAATCGCGAACGCGGCACCACCATCATCCTCACGACGCACGACCTGCAGGACATCGAGGAGATCTGTCCACGCCTGATCATGGTCGATGACGGCAGGCTGCTGTTTGATGGCGAACTGGGGCGGTTGCGCGCGGCGCTCGGGGCGCGCCGCCGGCTTCGCCTCGAATTCGGTAGCGATCCGGGTCCCCTGCAGCTCACCACCGCGCGCCTCGTCCAGGACGACGGCGCCGCCAAGCACTTTCTGCTCGATCGCGAGGACATCTCGATCCTGGATGTGCTGACCGAACTCGGAAGCGGATACGACCTCAAGGACGCGGCGCTCGACGAGCCGGCAATCGAGGAAGTGATCCGCACCTTCTACCAGCAGAAGCCGAACCTGGTGGCGACATCATGAGGACGCGCGCCTATGCCGCCTTCACCGTCAGGACCTTCCAGACCCGCCTCGCCTATCGCAATGCAGTCTGGGCGGCGGCCTTCGGCGACCTCGTGTTCATCTTCGCCCGCATCGCCATCTGGATCTCGGTCTATGGCGCCGCCGCCGGCGCCACCGTCGACGGTGTCTCGCTGCCCGAGGCAATCACCTATGCCGTACTGGCCGGGCCGGTGCTGTACTGGGACTTCTCCCGCCTCGTGAACGAAGTCGGGAACGCGGTGCAGTCCGGCGACGTAACCGTCATGCTGCTGAGGCCGCTGCACTATCCGACCTATCTCCTGGCCAGCCATCTTGGCAATTTCGTTTTCCAGCTGCTGCTCATCGTGCTGCCTGTCACCATCGTCGTCGGCCTGACCTACGGGCTGGTGCCGCCGGCCAGCATGTTCCACGGCCTGGCATTTCTCGCCTTCTGGGGGTTGTCCTTCGCGATGCTGTTCAGCCTCGCGACGCTGTCCGGCCTGCTCGCCTTCTGGCTGATGACGGTGTTCGCTCTCGAGTGGTTCCTGATGAGCCTGATGACGCTGTTGTCGGGTGGGCTGGTCCCGCTCTGGCTGTTTCCCGGCTGGCTGGCGGCTATCGCCGGCCACCTGCCCTTCGCCTGGGTGAGCTACTATCCCTCGGCGGTCTATCTGGGCAAGCTCGATCCGGTCCAGACCCTCGTCTACTTCGCGATCGGGCTCGGCTGGCTGGCCGCACTGCTCGCGGGCCTCGCCTGGCTATGGTCGCGGGCCCGCCACCGTCTCGTGGTGCAGGGGGGCTGAGACGTGATCCGCACCCTGCGCCTTATCCCTCACCTCGTCGCCATGTTCGTGCGCACTAGGCTCGAGTATCCCGGCGCCATGCTGCTGGCCTGGATCTCGCAGGTGGCGTCCTATGGCGCCATGTACACCGCCATCGCGCTGATCGTCGGCCGCTTCGGCAGTCTCGCCGGTTGGACCTGGCCGGACATGGCCCTGCTGCTCAGCTTCCACCTGCTCGCCTATTCGCTGGGCGCCTCGTTCAGCTTCACCCAGTTCCGCGTCATGGAGGACCTGGTCCGGCTCGGCACCATGGATGCCATCCTGGTCAAGCCGGTCAGTTCCTGGGCCTACCTGGTCTTCTCTGGCCTCAACATCGGCTATACCGGGCACATCGCACTGGCCATCGGGCTCATGGGCTGGGCCCTGACCCAGGTGGAAATCGCCTGGTCGGTCCCGATCGCCCTGTTTTTCGTGGCGACTCTGGTCAGCGGCGCGCTGGTGGTATGTGCCCTCATGACCATGATCGGTGCCAGCGCCATGATCTGGGTACGATCGCGCCACCTCTACTCGGTGTTCTTCGGCTTCTGGGAACTGGCCCGCTACCCGGTCGCCATCTTTCCCGTCCCGATTCAGCTGATGCTGATCACGCTGGTACCGCTCGGCTTCATCAGCACGGTTCCTGTCGCCGTGCTCCTGGACAAGCCGGTGCCGCTGCTTGGCGGCTGGGCCGGTTTCGCCTGCCTCCTCGCCGGTCCGGTCATGGCCCTGCTCGCCGCCGCGCACTGGCGATGGTGCCTTCGCAACTATCAGGGGGCGGGCGGCTGAGCACTGCCCGCGAAACACAAAAGGCGCCCGCTGGGGCGCCTTCTGGGGTATCGGAACAGCAGAACGCTCAGTTGACCGCGGTGCGGGCCACGTTGCGGATGTCGTCGCGGGTGATGCCAAGATCGCGAAGCTGGATGTTGCTCAGCGAGTTCAACTCGCGCACGGTGCGGTTGTAGGCGATGATCTGCGAGATCTTCTGACGGATGTTCATCTGGTTTCCCCTTCTGTTGATGGCGCTGAGATAGTCCTCGCAACTCGACTCGACCAGTGGGGTATTTTGCACCCGAGCCATGCATCTGCCGCAGGTCGAGTTAACCGCCGTTAAGTTTCGGTCCGCAGCGGCGCTTGCCTCGGGGACGCCTGTTGTCCTCGTCGGCTCCGCTCGCTATGGGACGGGTGTTGCCCTTGGGCGGCGAAATGTGGTTCCTGCCGGGCATCACCCTCGCGTGCCACGCAACTGGAGTCGTTCAGGATGCCCGATAGCCTGCTGCGCGAGGTGACGCGCGAACTGGTGCTGTCGGGGCGCCTGTGGCGCAAGATGGCCCGTGAGGCGGCATCCCGTCACGGCGTCTCGGAGGCCGCCTCGGCGCCGCTCATCTGGATCGATCGGCTGGGCGACCATGTCCGACAGAACGCGCTTGCCGACGCGGTTGGCATCGAGGGCGCCTCGTTGGTCCGGCTGATCGATGAACTGGAGGCCTCCGGCCTTGTCCGGCGCGAACCCGATCCCTCCGACCGGCGGGCCAATGTGGTCTCCTACACGGAAGAGGGGCGGCGCGTCGTCGGTGCCGTCAACGAGGCGCTGATGGCGGTACGGCGCGAGGTCTTCTCGGGCCTCCCCGACGCCGACCTCGATGCGGCACTGCGGGTCTTCGCCGCCATCCGGGCGGCTACGACCAAGGGCGACGATCAACCCGCGTGACAAGCCGCGAGGTGTACGCTAGAAGGTCTCGCATGAACCTCCGCGCCACCTACTTCTATTGGTACTTTAGCAACGGAAGCCGCTGGCAGCCGGAGGGTAGCGTTTGAACTGAGAAGTCCAGACAGAGAATAACCCGAAAAGCCGCCAGCACCTGGCGGCTTTTTCGTCGCCGGTGCACCCACAGAGGAGCCGACGACCATGATGAAGTCCACCGATAACCTTCGCATTCGCGAGATTCGCGAACTCCGAACCCCTGCCGAGGTCGAGCGCGAGTTCCCCCGCACCGACGCGGCAACGCGCACCGTCCTGAGCGCCCGCCATGCGTTGCACAACATCCTTCATGGCAGCGACGACCGCCTCGCCGTGGTTGTCGGACCCTGTTCGATTCACGACCCCGTTGCCGCCCTCGACTATGCCGGCCGCCTCGCCGCCCTCAGGACCAGGCTCATCGGCTCGCTCGAGATCGTGATGCGTGTGTACTTCGAGAAGCCACGCACCACCGTCGGCTGGAAGGGGCTGATCAACGACCCCAACCTCGACGGCAGCTTCGATATCGACAATGGCCTCCGCCTTGCCCGCAGCCTTCTGCTTGAGGTCAACAACCTCGGCCTCCCCGCCGGCTCCGAATTCCTCGACATGACCATCCCGCAGTATTTTGCCGACCTGGTCTCCTGGGGCGCCATCGGAGCGCGGACTACCGAAAGCCAGGTGCACCGGGAACTGGCTTCCGGGCTGTCCTGCCCGGTCGGCTTCAAGAACGGCACCGACGGCAATGTCCGGATTGCGCTCGACGCGGTGAAATCGGCCAGCCAGCCGCACCACTTCCTGGCCGTCACCAAGTCCGGCCATTCGGCCATCGCCGCAACCACCGGCAATGACGACTGTCACATCATCCTGCGCGGCGGCAAGGCCACCAACTACGACGCGGCATCGGTCGAGGCCGCTAGCAGGGAGGCAGAGAAGTCGGGCATTCGGCCCGCCATCATGATCGATGCCAGCCACGCCAACTCGTCCAAGAACCCCGAGAACCAGCCCGGCGTCCTCGACGCCGTCGGAGCGCAGGTCGCCGCCGGCGATCGCCGCATCATTGGGGTGATGGTCGAGAGCAACCTCGTCGCCGGTCGTCAGGACCTGGTCGCAGGCAAGCCGCTGGTTTACGGTCAGTCGATCACCGACGGCTGTATCGACTGGAACACCACGGTGGAAAGCCTCGAGCGCCTGGCCGCAGCCGTCGAAGAGCGCCGCCGCGTCACCGCGCAGCTGGTGGCCTGAGGGGACTGACGCAGTCGCGGCCGGTGGGGGCCCGCCCCTCACCGGCCATTCGCGCCGTGTGCCGTGCTGCGCCGGGACGCTAGCGCGTTCCGCTTGACCGGCCGACGCGTTGCTGTGAGTCTGCCCTCCATGCAGATTCACCCGCAACTCCTCACGCTTCCCAATCAGCTGACCATCGGGC
>JAYRZA010000049.1:0-19381 GCA_041916695.1 Devosia sp.
CGACCACAGGGCCGACAAATCGGCTACGCGCGCGTCTCCACGGACGAGCAGGCCACCGAAGCCCAAGAAATGGAGCTGCACGCAGCCGGCTGCGACGCAATCGTCGAGGAGCACGGTTCGGGTGCTTCGCGCGCCCGCCCTGCCCTGTCGAAGCTCCTGAAGGAGATCGGCGCCGGCGACACGCTGGTGGTGGTGCGGCTCGACCGCCTGGCGCGCTCGGTCAGCCATCTGCTCGAGGTGATCGAGGACCTGACCGTCAAGGGCGCACATTTCCGCTCTCTCCGGGATCCGATCGACACAACAACGCCACAGGGCATGTTCTCCCTTCAGGTGCTGGGCGCGGTGGCGCAGCTTGAGCGCGCGCTGATCTCCGAACGGACCAAGGCCGGGATCCGGGCGGCCAAGTCCAAGGGCAAACTGCCCGGCAATCCCGGCATCCGCGAGCGCCGGCCGGAGGCGCTGGCCAAGGTCAAAGCCGCGCAGAAAGCGGCCTTCGGCGTCCGCATCCAGGCCACCGTGAACCAGTGGCTGCCGACGGTACGGCGCATGCGGCCGGACCATACCTGGGACGACATTGCCCGGGTGCTGAAGCAGCGCGGCCTCGACTGGACGCCGGAGCGGCTGCGCCGGGCCGTCAAATGGCTCGTCGCCGAACACCTTGCCGAACCCGCTTTGCTCCGAAAGTCCCCTCCCCGCTTGCCCGAAGACCGGCTGATGACGCTGGTGGCCGGCATCCATGCTTCGAACCCCGCGCTCACCCTGCGCGAAATCGCCGGTCAGCTCGAGCGCCTGCACGAGCGGACGCCGCGCGGCGGCAGCAAATGGTCGCCGAGTTCGGTCAAGAACCTCATCGATCGGGCCCAGCGCACGGGCCTGATCGACGCCGAGCCGCCTGCCGCAGCCGAATGACCGCCTCATCATCGGAACTTCGGGTCCTTCAGGGTTTTGAGCAGCGCCGGCGAGACCTGAAAATCTGAGCCGTCGTCGGCGTTACCGGACGGCCCGGTTCCGCGGCCATCCTTGGGCGGCTTGGACGCGTCGAGCTTTGCCCGCACCAGCGCCATGATCATCGGCCAGGTCGAGAACTTCCCGTCCCGCGCCCGGTCGGTCAGGCTGCGCAGGTAGCCGCCGGCATTGTTGATCTGGTCGGTTCGCTGCAGGATCGCTGCAATCGTGATTGCGGCGTGCTGGTCGCCCATGGCCTCCCTGGCTTCGCGCCAGGCGCTCGGACTGATCCCGAGGAACGGCCGCGCCAATTCGGCCGCGGCCAGGAAATCCCGCCAGTGCCGGATGGCACCGCCTTGCGCCAGGTCCTGCAAGGCCGGGCAGGCGTCCAGCACGATCCCCAAGGGCAGTTCGCGCTTCGGCAGGCTCCGCAGGTTGTCGGGTTCCGCGGCGGTGCCGCCCGCTTCTTCTTTATTTCCTAAGCCGCTTTCAGATTCACGAAGGGGGTTTGGGTTTGAATTCTGTATGTGACGACCATTATGGGACTCATTGGCGTCCGGATTCTGTGTTTTCGCGAATGATTCCAATACCTCACGGATCTCGCTGTAGAGACCGTGCAGATCGGTGCAGACATCGTCGACGAGCTGGCGGGGGGCTGATCGTGGAAGCCGGCCGACGATCGCCTGGTAGGTCCGCAGCACGCCTGCCCAGTTGCCCGGGACGTTCTCCTCGATGCCAGCGTCGATCAGCTTGACGATGTCTCGGCGCAGCAGCGTGAGACGCTCCTTGGCGACATGGAAGGCCTTCTTCTCGCCCCTCACGGCATCAGCCAGGTCCTGTAACTCCTCGGCCCGCGCGACGATCGGCGACAGATCGAAGCCGTAAGCCTGCTCGATCTCGCCTCCCCTGCCCTTGCGCGCGAACCGTTTGCCGTTCGGGCTGTCGCGGCGGATGATGAGGCCGCAGTCGACCAGGACGGTCAGGTGTCGGCGCAACGTCGTGGGCGGCATGCCGTTGGCACGGGCAGTGAGCGCCTCGTTGGACGGCCATACGATCAGATCGCCGTCGGCCGTGAGCTGGGGCTCGAGATGGAACGACAGAAGGGCGTTGAGGAGCGTCAGCGATCGATCCGTTGCGCCCAGGAGCTCCTTGGCGTCGCGGATCGAGTAGAACACCTTCCACTTGTCGACCGAGGCGCCCTGCGGCGCGGACTTTGCGGCGACCTGACTTGCGATCATGCCAAGCGAAACCGCTCGCCGCCCAAAGGGCGTCGTTGAGATATGCGTCTGCATTGTCTTTCACCTATCGAAAGGCAAAAGAAATCCGGCCGCCAGAAGCGGAGCAGGCCTAAACGAGGCTTGACTGCGATTCGGGGAAGTGCGATTCTCTAGCTACCACACTTGAGAAGGGCTTCCGGGGTTCGCTTTCGGGGGCCTTTTTTTCTTTTGCTGATTGCGTTTGGGGCTGACTGGGCGGAATGCCTAGCCGCCCTATTCATCCTGGTTCTCACCTCCCTGTTTGTCGGCGAATTCGGCGTAGAGCGCATCGAGGCGGCCCGCCACATAGGCGGCGAACTCGGGGACGCGCTTTTCGTCGAAGGTTATGGCGGTCTGCGTGCCTCGACGTTCGACACGAGCAGCGCGGCGACCTTCGGGCGTGCTCCAGGAGTCGCCCTTCGCTTGCCGTTCTGCGGATGAAGCGAGTGCCTTGAAGACGAGCGCGAACCGGCTGTCACTATCTGCTGCACGGAACTGGTCGGATGCTACTGTGTCATCGACCTTTGCCGTCGCCCGCGGCTTCTCCATGGCGTCGACGAGCGCGCTCCACCGTGCACGACCGGCTTTTGCGGCCGGCCCGATCTGCCTCGCCAGTTCCTCCGGTACGCGGCGTGCGATCGCGATGTACCGGCTGAGGTCGCTTTTGTCTGTCGAGAGCGCTGCCATAATGACCGACCGCTCATAGCCGGCGTCCTCGAGCCGCTTTGCAAACAGCGCCTTCTCGATGAATGACAGATCAGCGCGATCAAGGTTCTCGCGCCCTTGGGCGACGACCACCTCGTCGTCCGTGAGCTCGCGCACGATCGCCTTCACGGGCTTGCCAAGCTGCAGAAGCGCCCGGAGCCGCCGGCGGCCATACGCTATCTGGTAGCGCCCGTCCGTGGACGGGCTCGGCCTAACCAAGATCGGCACCTGCTGCCCATTCTGCTCGATGCTGGCAAGAAGCTGGTCGAAGCCGGGATCAAACTCCGCTGGCAACCGATCCGCGATCGGCGATGCATCGATGAGGGCGGCGTCGAGCGAGACGACGTGATCGCCTGCGAGCAGCTGCTCGTGCAGTCGAGCCGCGGCCCGCGCGCCCTGCGTGAGTTCCTGAAGCGACGTTCCCATCGCGCCGATGGCGCCGCTGCGGACGCGCTCGGGGTTCTTTGCAGGTGACGCTCCTGAGGGCGGCGTCTGCGCTGGCTTGCTCAAGAACAGCGAGTTGATGGCATCCTTCCGGCTCACGGGGTTTCCTCCGACGGCCAGAAAAGTTGGGAGCTCCCAACTGGCACCGGCAGGGGGCTCGGAGCGATCGAGTTGGGAGCTCCCAACTGTCCTTCACGCAATTCGCTCAATGCCGCCCCCATGCCGTTTTCATGAGTTGCTCGATCTCTCCATTGACCGCATCGAGCGCCTCCATCGCGCGATCATAGGTCGTACGAGTCAGGTTCTCCCGCCCGATCTCGTACAGCGTCTGCTTCGTGAGCCCGGCATCAGAGACAGCTGCCGATTTCACCATCGGATTGGTCAGAACGTGATCGCCAAACAAATTGCGGAGCAGGGCGGCGACCTTGGTCTGCGGACCGTCCTGGGGCTCATATCGGGTCAGCAAATAGCGGATGAAGTCGTACTTCAGCCGGCCACCGGCATCGCGCACAACACCAAGCAGATCGCGCGTCATGAGCAGGAATTGGCTCATGGAGGCAACATCGAGCATCTGCGGGTGAACCGTGACCACCATTGCCGTCGCCGCGCAGAGGCCGCTCAAGGTGAGAAAGCCCAGCTGGGGAGGGCAATCTAGAACCACCACGTCGTAGTCGTCCGCCACCTCGTCGAGTG
Source organism: Devosia sp. (assembly GCA_041916695.1). Taxonomy (GTDB): domain Bacteria; phylum Pseudomonadota; class Alphaproteobacteria; order Rhizobiales; family Devosiaceae; genus Devosia_A. The sequence continues at coordinate 4,044 of JAYRZA010000049.1, forward strand.
CGCTCGCGACGCGCGCGAAGAAGATGCCGTCGCCGGTCTTCGCTGCGTTCATAAGTGCGCGTGGCGTCGTGTGCTCGAACTCCATGAGCTCGAGATTGCCCGGAACCAAGTCCAGCCCATCGAAATACGTCTTCCGAACCACATCGCGTAGGCTCTTGCGGGCCTCGTCATATCGAATGGCTGCGTAGAGCGTTTCGTTGGCGGCGACGTCGGTCTCCGGGAGAACCCCCAACAGAGCCGACAGGCTGGCCTGCGGATCAAGATCGATGGCGAGGACGCGATACCCCTGGAGCGCCAGATACTGCGCCAGATGCGCCGACGTCGTCGTCTTGCCCGACCCGCCCTTGAAATTGGTGATGGCGAGAACCTGCAGGTGCTCGGCGCCGCGTCGATGCGGGACAAAGTCTACGGCCTCGCGACCCCGCGTGCCGCTCGCCAGTAGCGCGCGGATTTCGTTGATCTGCCCAAGCGTATAGAGGCGCCGCCCATTGCTTGTGGTTTCGGGCTGCGGTCCTTCTCCAGCAAGCGTCATTTTGCGCAGCGTCGAATCCGATATACTCATCAGGCGCGCAGCTTCGCCCGACGTGAACCGGCGAAGCGACTTCTTGGATGTGGGCGGGAATATCGCTTCGCTCAACGCCTGAAGTTGCGAACTGAGCAGTTCGGCGTGGGCGCCAATGGTTTCATCGGCATCCGGAGTGGCCTGTACCTCTTCGGCGATACTGGTGTTCACGGCATTCTTCTTTCGTCACGGAAGTTCGGCCGCACACGCCGATTTACCGTGACGATACCGGAGTCGCGTGACCTTGCAAGGACTTATTGGTTAACAGATCCTTGCCGTCGCACCGATCAGAAGCCCCGACTGACGCTTGTTGAGCGCTATTTCTGTCGAGTTTTCCGCCACTTACCGGGTGCCCGTGGCTCCAAGTGTCGTTCACCGAGCCCCGGCAGAAATGACGGGGCCCGTGCTAACGGGGACCGGCCCTTCGCAAGCACCGGGATGGCCGAACACCTTCTGCCCCCGACTCACCGGCGGGAACTAACCCGGCAGAATCGCCGGGGTGACCCCCTGAAGATGCTTCGGTCTTATCGCACCCTGACGAAGCAGCAGGGCGCGGACCGACACATGGCGAGGGATTTGGGGGCGGACAATCAAGCAGAGCGGGCGCGGCCGGGCACGGACGACGTCGCGCGCGCGAGCGCTTCGCATCACCGCCTCGTGCGCAAACTGCGAGACGCCCTCGGCGCCGCCATCTGCAGCGCTCTCGATGATACGAGCGTCGTCGAAGTGATGGCCAATCCGGATGGGCGGCTGTTCGTCGAACGGCTGGGGCAGGGGATGGAGCTGCTTGCCGCGCTCCAGCCTGGCGCGGCCGAGATCATCATCGGCACGGTGGCGCATGCTCTCCAGAGCGAGGTCGATGCCGAGCGGCCGATCATTTCGGGCGAGCTCCCGATCGGCGGCCACCGTTTCGAGGGCCTGCTCCCGCCAGTGGTGGCCGCGCCAAGTTTCACGATCCGGCGCCGCGCGTCGCGCCTGATCCCGCTCGATGACTATGTCCGCGAAGGGATCATGACGTCGGTTCAGGCCGCGGCCATTCGAGACGCGATCGGGGCACGCATGAACATCGTCATCTGCGGCGGCACCGGTTCGGGCAAGACGACGCTCGCCAATGCGGTGATCGATGAGATCGTCTCGGCCGCGCCGCAGGATCGGATGGTCATCCTCGAGGATACCGCCGAGATCCGCTGCACCGCCGAGAACGCGGTCGCGCTGCACACCAGCGACACGGTCGACATGGCGCGCCTGCTCAAGAGCACGATGCGGCTCCGTCCGGATCGCATCATCGTCGGTGAGGTCCGCGACGGCGCGGCGCTCACCCTGCTCAAGGCGTGGAACACCGGGCACCCGGGCGGCGTCACCACGATCCACTCCAACAGCACGCTGTCGGCGTTGCGGCGTCTCGAGCAGCTGACCGCGGAGGTCAGCCAGCAACCGATGCACGCCGTCATCGGCGAAGCGGTCGACCTCGTCATCTCCATCGAGCGAGCGGGGAAGAGTCGGCGCGTGCGCGGTGTCATGCGCGTCAACAGCTTCAATGGCTCGCACTACCAGACCCTTCACATCGCCCAGATCGACGAGGACAGCCATGCCGCATGACATCCGCCGAACCGCCACCACCGGCCTCACGGTCGCCATGCTCTGCCTCGTGCTGGTGACGCCGGCGCTGGCCAGCTCGGGTGGGGGACTGCCTTGGGAAGGACCCCTGCAGCAGATTCAGGAATCGATCACCGGGCCGGTGGCCGGCTTCATCGCCCTGGCCGCGGTGGCGATCGCGGGCGGCATGCTGATCTTCGGCGGCGAGCTCAACGATTTCGCGCGCAGGCTCATGTACGTCGTGCTGGTCGCCGGCATCCTCTTGGGCGCCACGCAGATCGTCGGCCTGTTCAGCGCGAGCGGCGCCTCGATCGGTGCTCCCGCCGACGAGGCGCCGCAGAACAGGGCAGGGGAGTCTAGCAATGGCTGAGGCCAGCACCCCTCTCGCCCGCTCGCGCATCCATCGGGCGCTGTCGCGCCCGAACCATCTGATGGGCGCCGATCGCGAGCTGGTGCTCCTCACCGGGCTGGCCACGGCGATCCTGATCTTCGTCGTGCTGACCTGGTACGCGGCCCTGTTCGGGATCGCGGTGTGGATCGTGGTGATCGGTGCTCTGCGCGTGATGACCAAGGCCGACCCGATGATGCGTCACGTCTATGTGCGGCACATCGGCTACCGGCCGAACTACAGGCCCACCTCGACACCCTGGCGGAGGTACTGACCCATGGTTGCGCTTCGCCGCTTCCGCAGTCCAGGCCCATCCTTTGCCGATCTGGTGCCCTATGCCGGCCTCGTCGCCGACGGCGTCATCCTGCTCAAGGACGGATCGCTGATGGCGGGCTGGTATTTTGCTGGGCCGGATTCGGAGAGCTCCACCAACCAGGAACGCAACGAGGTCTCGCGCCAGATCAATATGGTGCTGGCCAAGCTCGGCTCCGGCTGGATGATCCAGGTCGAAGCCGTGCGCGTTCCGACCACGGCTTATCCGGCCGCCTCTGACTGCTTCTTCCCCGATGCCGTCACGCGGGCGATCGACGAGGAGCGCCGCAGGCACTTCGAGTCCGAACGCGGCCACTACGAAAGCCAGCACGCTCTCATCCTCACCTACCGGCCGCCGGAGCGGCGGCGGTCGGCGATGACACGCTACATCTATTCGGACGACGAAAGCCGGTCCGAGACCTATGCCGACCTGGTGCTCGACACCTTCCGCGGCTCGATCCGCGAGGTCGAGCAGTATCTAGGGAACGTGTTGTCGATCCGGCGCATGGTCACGAGAACGGTCCGCGAGCCGGAAAGCCGCCGCGATGTCCGGTACGACGAGCTCTTCCAGTTTATCCGCTTCTGCATCAGCGGCGAAAACCATCCGGTCCGACTTCCCGAGATCCCGATGTATCTCGATTGGCTCGCGACGGCCGAGCTGCATCACGGCCTGTCGCCGGTCGTCGACGGCCGCTACCTCGCGGTCGTAGCCGTCGACGGATTCCCGGCCGAGAGCTGGCCCGGCATCCTCAACAGTCTCGACCTGATGCCGCTGACGTATCGGTGGTCGAGCCGCTTCATCTTCCTTGATGACCAGGAGGCCCGCCAGAAGCTCGAGCGGACGCGCAAGAAGTGGCAGCAGAAGGTCCGGCCGTTCTTCGACCAGCTCTTCCAGACGCAGAGCCGGTCGGTCGACCAAGATGCCATGTTGATGGTGGCCGAAACCGAGGACGCGATCGCCGAGGCGTCCTCGCAGCTCGTCGCCTATGGCTACTACACGCCGGTGATCGTCCTGTTCGACACTGACGACAAGCGCCTGCGCGAGCAGGCCGAGGCGGTGCGCCGGCTCGTCCAGGCCGAGGGCTTCGGTGCGCGCATCGAGACGCTCAACGCCACGGAAGCCTATCTTGGCAGCCTGCCGGGCAATAGCTACGCCAATGTGCGCGAGCCGCTGATCAACACGCGCAACCTGGCCGATCTCATTCCGGTCAACTCGGTGTGGTCGGGCAGCGCGACCGCGCCGTGCCCGTTCTACCCGGCCAACTCACCGCCGCTTATGCAGGTCGCGAGCGGCTCCTCTCCCTTCCGGCTGAACCTCCATGTCGACGACGTCGGGCACACCTTGATCTTCGGCCCGACCGGGTCGGGCAAGTCGACTTTGCTGGCGCTGCTCGCCGCGCAGTTCCGGCGCTACCGCGACGCGCAGATCTTCGCCTTCGATAAGGGCCGATCCCTGCTGCCGCTGACGCTCGCTGCCGGCGGCGACCACTATGAGATCGGGGCAGGGGAGGGGGCTTCCCGCCTCGCCTTCTGCCCGCTCGCCGAGCTCGCGACGGACGGCGACCGCGCCTGGGCGGCCGAATGGATCGAGACGCTGGTGGAGATGCAGGGCGTCAAGGTGACGCCCGATCACCGCAATGCCATCGCCCGGCAGATCGGGCTCATGGCGACAGCCCCAGGCCGATCGCTTTCGGATTTCGTCAGCGGCGTGCAGCTGCGCGAGATCAAGGACGCGTTGCTGCACTACACCGTCGACGGGCCAATGGGCCAGCTTCTGGATGCGGAGCAGGACGGGCTGACGCTCGGCGCCTTCCAGACCTTCGAGGTCGAGGAGCTGATGAATCTGGGCGAGCGGAACCTCGTTCCAGTGCTGCTTTATCTGTTCCGCCGGGTCGAGAAGCGCCTTACCGGCGCGCCGAGCCTCATCGTCCTCGACGAAGCCTGGCTGATGCTCGGGCACCCGACCTTCCGCGACAAGATACGGGAGTGGTTGAAGGTGCTGCGCAAGGCCAACTGCGCCGTGGTGCTCGCCACCCAATCGATTTCCGACGCGGAGCGGTCGGGTATCATCGACGTGCTCAAGGAAAGCTGCCCGACCAAGATCTGTTTGCCGAACGGCGCGGCGCGGGAACCGGGCACGCGCGAGTTCTATGAGCGGATCGGCCTCAACGAGCGCCAGATCGAGATCGTCGCCACAGCGACGCCGAAGCGGGAATACTACGTCGCCTCCCCCGAGGGCCGGCGCCTATTCGACATGGCGCTTGGGCGCGTGACGCTCGCCTTCGTTGGCGCCGCCAGCAAGGACAACATCAAACGCATCCAGGAGCTGGTCGCGGCGCAGGGCGCGCGGTGGCCGGCTGCTTGGTTGAGCGAAAGGAGCATCGCAGATGCTGAGACCATCCTCGCGGACCGTTAGGATCGCCGTGGTGCCGCTCCTGGTCGCCGGGCTGATGAACTCGACCTCGGCGTCTGCCGGAGTGGTGACGGGCAATGCGACGGAGTGGACGCAACTGCTCAACAACGCCGAGCTGGTCCACCTCACGGGTCAGTCGGCCGAGCAGATTTCCAACCAGGTCACCCAGATCGGGCAACTGGCCGAGCAGATTCAGAACCAGCTCAAGATCTACGAGAACATGCTGCAGAACACACTGCAGCTCCCGAGCCACGTCTGGGGGGAGGCGGAGGCCGACCTCCGGCAACTGCAGCAGCTCGTCGCACAGGGGGAGGGGATCGCCTTCTCGATGGGCAACATTGACGACGTGCTGAAGCAACGCTTCCAGAGCTACGCCGACTTCAAGACCGGCCTCGAGAAAGGCGAGACCTTCTCCGATAGCTACCAATCCTGGTCGGACACCAATCGCGACACGATCGCCGCGACGCTGCGCGCCGCGGGCCTTACCAGCGACCAGTTCGTATCTGAGGAAGCGACCATGGCGCAGCTGCGCACCATGTCGGAGACGTCGGTCGGACAGATGCAGGCGCTGCAGGTCGGGCACGAGATCGCGGCTCAGCAGGTCGAGCAGGCGCAAAAGCTGCGGGGCCTCGTGGCGCAGCAGATCACCATGATGGCCACCTGGTATCAGTCCGAGCAGGCCGACAAGGACCTGGCGCAGACACGCCGCGAAGAGTTCTTCAATTCGACGTCGCCGGCGACGACGGGCGGCCAGGAGATGGAGCCGCGCTGGTGAGGAGGATCTTCATCATAGTGGCGACCATCGGCGCCTTCGTTGCAATTGGAATCACGATCTGGCTGCAGGTGCAGGGTCAGACGTCGCCGGCGCCGATCGGCGCCGGCGCTGTGCCTCAACAGTACGACACGACGGGCGGGCAGGTGATGCGCCCCCGCTGGGACAGCGAGGGGCAGAGCAATGACGCCGCCGGCAACTAGGCTGATCCTCTTCGTCGCGGTCGCAACCCTGATACAGGCACAGCCGGCGCTGGCGCAGGACGGGTCGCTGCTGACCAATCTCGAGAACGAGATCGCCTCGGCCTCCCAGGGCTGGGAGTCGACGGTCATGCAAGCGGCACGCTCGCTGTTCTGGATCCTCGCCGGCATCGAGCTCGCGATCGCCGCGGTGTGGCTGGCGTTATCGTCCGCCTCGCTCGACACCTGGTTCGCCGAACTGGTGCGCCGCATTCTCTTCGTCGGACTGTTCGTCTTCATCCTCGAGCAGGGACCGGCCTTCGCCCGTGCAATCGTGGACAGCCTGTTCCAGATCGGCGCTGGCGGCGGCTCAGCCTCGCCGGCCAACGTCTTCAATGCCGGCCTGCAGGTCGCCAGCGAAATGTCGCAAAAGGCGCGGTTCGGCCTGTTCGAGGACAATGCGCTGGCGATCGCGGCGGTCTTTGCCATGGTGATCGTGGTGATCTCCTTCAGCCTGGTCGCGGCAATCTTCGTCGCGGTGATGGCCGAGATGTATGTCGGCCTGCTGGCCGGCATGATCATGCTTGGTCTCGGCGGCTCGAGCTTCACCAAGGACTTTGCGGTCCGCTATCTGGTCTATGCCTTCTCGGTCGGCATGAAGCTGATGGCGCTGGTGATGATCGCGCGCATCGGGTCCGAGGTGCTGATCAACCTCGCGAACGACTCCTCGAGCTCAGGCAATGACGAGTTCCTGTCGACGCTGGCGATCGGCGGCATTTCCGTCGTCGTCTTCGTCATCGCCATGTATGTGCCCACGATCGTGCAGGGCGTGGTGCAGGGCGTATCGGTCACCGGCGGCATGGAAGCCATCCGCCACGGAGGCCAGGCGGCGAGCCTTGCCGCTGGTGGGGCCGCCCTCGCCTGGGGCGGCGCCCGGGCAGGGGCGGCTGCATATTCCGACGCGCGTGCCGCTGGCAGCTCGTTCGGGGCCGCGGCCCTCAAAGGCATGACCAGCGGGGTAGGGGCCGCCAGCGGCGCCGTTGCTTCGGCGGCGCGGGACAAGTCGATCGGCGTGCCTGGAACGTGGGGCGCGTCGACGCTGGGGCTCGCCAACGCCAAGCTCGATCAATCGCTCGGCCGGACCGGGCCGCGTCCCTCTTCTGACGACAAGGCGTGAGACGCGCGATGGCCACTTCTAAGACCCCCGAGAATCCCTATCTCGCCGCGCGCCAGGAATGGAACGAGCGCTACGGCTCCTATGTGAAGGCCGCCGCCTCGTGGCGCATCGTCGGCGTCACCGGCATGCTGATGGCCGTCATTGGCTTCTCCTACGCGCTCTATCAGAGCACGCAGGTCAAGCTCGTCCCCTACATCGTCGAGGTCGATCGCCTCGGAACGGCCGCCACCGTCGGCTTTCCGCAGCAGATCGAATATGCCGACGCCCGCGTCGTGCGCGCGACGCTCGGCAGTTTCGTTGCGAACTTCCGGTCCGTCACGCCCGATACCGTCGTCCAGAAGCAATATATCGACCGGGCCTACGCGCTCTTGCGCAGCGGGGATCCAGCGACCCAGAAGGTCAATGCCTGGTTCCGCGGCAATTCGCCCTTCGATCGCGCCAAAACGCTCACTGTTGCTATCGAGGTGACCAATATCGTGCCGCTGTCCAACCAGAGCTATCAGGTCGACTGGACCGAATACGAGCGGGACCGGCAGGGCAAGGAGCTCGCGCAACGCCGCTTCCGCGGTGTCGCGACGGTAACGCTGACACCGCCCCAGGACGAGGCGGTGATCCGCCTCAATCCGATTGGCCTCTATCTCACCGACTTCGACTGGACGGCGCAGCTATGAGCGCCCGGAGGGACTTTTTGATGATGGCATCTCGATTCCGGCGCTGCTTGCTGTGCGCCGGATTGCTGGTCGCCGCGACGAGCCTGCCGGTGACCGCGCAGGACCTGAGCGGCAACGAGGTGCGCGGCACCGCCTTGTCGGATCAATGGCAGGACGGGCAGGGCGTCGTCACCCGCGGTCCGGACGGCAAGGTGATCTTCCTCTATGGCGAGATCCAGCCGTCGGTGGTGTGCGCGCCGCTCCAGGTTTGCGACATCGAGCTGCAGCCCGGCGAGATCGTGCGTGACGTCCTGATCGGCGATACCGTGCGCTGGAAGGTCGAGCCGGCGACGTCCGGCGCTCCCGGCGCCCAAGCCGTGCATCTGGTGGTCAAGCCGGCCGAGCCTGGGCTTGTCACCTCGATGGTCGTCACCACGTCGCGCCGGACCTATCACATCCAGCTCAAGTCCCACCCAACCCAATACATGGCGCGCACCGGGTTCGATTATCCGGAGGACATTGATGCCCGTTTCGCCGAGATCAATGCTCGCCTCGACGCGAGCATTGTGCCCGGCGCCGGCGTGCCGGCCGACCAGCTCAATTTTGCCTTCAATATCTCGGGCTCGGCCCGCTGGAAGCCGACGCGCATCTACAGCGATGGCCAGAAGACCTACATCCAGTTCCCGTCCGCCATGTCGGGCCAGGACGCGCCAGTGCTGTTCGTCGTCTCGGGCGGCCAGAACCGCATCGTCAACTATCGCCTGAACGGTACGATGATGGTCGTCGACTACTACATCGACCAGGCCATCCTCGTTTCCGGGGTCGGCAGCAAACAGCAGAAGATCACCATCAGGCGGGGAGGGTAGGGGCATGCCGATGCCTTCTCTTCCCGGCCGCATCCTCGCCGCGCTGCTGCTCGCGGCGCCCTTGGCGGCCTGCCAGACGCTGGGCGGCGCTGGTCTTGTCGCTAGCACCGTGACCACTGAGCTGACGCCCGAGGCGGCGACGTCGATCGCCGGCGACATGGTTGGCCGTTTCGCCGAGCAGATCGGTCCCGGCAACACCACGATCGTGCTCACCCCGGACGGGTCTGTCTTCGGCCAAGCCCTCGAGGCCGCGCTGAAAGGGTGGGGCTATGCGATCGTCACTGAGCAGCAGACCAAGGGCACGGCGACGGTGCCCCTGGCCTATGTGGTTGACGCGTTTGAAGGGAGCGTGCTGGTGCGGCTGTCGACCACAAGCGTCGACATCACGCGCATGTACAAGCTCGGTGCGGCCGGCGCCGAGCCGGTGAGCCCGGTCTCGGTGATGCAGCGCGGCTCGGGTGGCACCTCATGACCGAGTCGCTCAAGCTCGGCGGTGTCGACGAGCGGGACGGCCCGCGGATCCGGCGCCTCAACCGCGTGCCGATCATCGTGGCGATCGTGCTGGTGGTCGCGTTTCTGGCGGTCATCATCTACGGACTGACCTCGCGCGGCCTGCAGTTCGGCGGGCCGAGCGACGGGCCGAGCACAGTGCGGCCGGCGACCACCGACGCCGACCAACTCAAACGCGGCATTCCCGACGGCATCATCGGCGAGCCTGCGCCTGTGGTCTTGCAGCCCACCCCTATTCAACCGGCCGAGGCCGCGAACAATCCCTTCACACCGGTCAAACCGGACGAAGCTGTCCCTGAGCGACAGACGCTGGAGCCGGAGGATGTCTGGCGGGCCCGCCTCGAGCGCGAGCAGCAGGAGCAATGGCTGCGCGAGCTGCAGCGCCAGCGCATGGCAAGCCTGCAGGCCGACGCCGCGGCGTTGGACTCGCCGATCGCGGTCGACATCGGCACGGTGGGTGAGACGGTCACCACGGCAAACGCGGAACCCGCGACGGCCGCTGTTGCCAGCAACCAGCCGATTAGCGCTCTCGATCTCTACGCGGCCGCGATGAAGGCCGGGGCCGAGAACCCCGATCCCAACGGGCAGGCGGCCAAGGAAAGCTTCTTCAATCAGGACATCGCCGATCTCGGTTATCTGCCGAAGACGGTCGTGCCGCAGATGTCGCCTTATGAGCTGAAGCGCGGCTCGGTGATCCCCGCCACGCTGGTGACGGGAATCAACTCCGATCTTCCCGGCCGCATTACGGCGCAGGTGTCGCAGAACGTCTATGACAGCGCGACAGGCCGGCAGTTGCTCATCCCGCAAGGCAGCAAGCTCTTCGGGCGCTACGATTCGAAGGTGGCGTTCGGGCAGAACCGTGTGCTCGTGATCTGGACGGACATCATCTTCCCGAACGGGTCGACGCTGCAGATCGGCGGAATGGCAGGCACCGACGCGGCCGGCTATGGCGGCTTCACCGACAGGGTCGACAATCATCTGCTGGAAACGTTCGGGTCGGCCATCCTCGTGGCTCTGATCGGCACGGGAATCGAGATGATGCTCCCCGATGACAATAGCACGGGGAACAATGCGGAGAATTCGGCGCGGGAGTCCTTTGCCGAAACCTTCGGGGAGATTTCGGAACAGACGGTCTCGAGGAATCTCGACGTCCAGCCGACCCTCGAAATCCGGCCGGGCTACCAGTTCAACGTCCTGGTGGACCAGGACATCGTATTCCCGGGGGCATTTTGATGATCGCAATGTCGGTCGCCGGCGCCGTCTGTTGTTGGCGCTTCCCGCCACCGGCCATCGTTTTCTGGAATCGAATTATATTGAACGAGCTCTTCCTCCATTTGATCGACACCCTGTCGCTCCCGCTCGATGAGCGGGGAGCGCGGCGGGCGCTGCGCGATTTCGCGGAAGAGGCCGGCTTCAGCTTCTTTGCCTACCTCTATCTCAAGGGACCCGAGACCTTCGTGGTCTCCAACTACCCGCGCGAGTGGCAGGCGCTGTACGTAGAGAAGAACTACCTGCGGGTCGATCCGGTGATCACCAACGCCAAGCACGGTCCGTCGCTCTTCACCTGGTCGGGCGAGGAGGCACGGCGGCTTGGCCGCCGTGCCGTCAGCCAGTTCTTTTCGGATGCTGCGCGTTTTGGCATTTGCTCGGGCCTGTCGGTGTCCGTGCCCGTCGGCTTTCGGGACCGCATGGTCTTCACTCTCGCAAGCGCGCAGCCACAGATCCAGGTCGAGGGCAACATCGATCCTGTTACCGCGGCTGTGGCAGTGGCGTTCGTGCACTCGCGCATTTCGGGCGTCCGGAGCGATGCGTCGCTGGCCTCGGAGATCAAGCTCTCGCCGCGCGAGGCCGAATGCCTGCGCTGGTTCGCCGAGGGCGTGTCGATGCCCGACATTGCCGTGATGCTCAGCCTCTCGGAACGCACGGTGCGCTCCTATATCGATGTGGCGACCCGCAAGGTCGGCGCGGCCAACAATCGGCAGGCCGGCACGATCGCTGCGCGCATGGGGCTGATCTAGGCCAGTGGCCACCGCATAGCTAGTTCAGCAAGGGGCCCTGGCCGTCGATCTCTGGTACACGGCCGAGCCGGTTGACGACCATGCTGACGAGCTGGTGCTGGGCATGGACGTTTAGCATGGCGACCAGATACTCGTGCCGTCGGCACTCAATGTCGTGGTGGACCCCAGCGGCCTCAAGCCGGCTCAACTCTTCGAAGATGGCCTGAGCCTGTTGCATTCGACATTGATAGTCGCGGATAACCGCTATTGCGACATGCTCAAGTTCGGCGCCTGTGAGCTCTGCGAGGAGGGCTTGGATCGTGTTGAAGGGCTTTGCTGGATCTGGCCCGATGTCGTCGCCTGGCTTTGTTCGCATTGAATCCCTGCGGCTTGGTTCGCGGTGCGCCCCCGCAAACAATATAGTCCTGTGACCCCAAGCCGGGGGGTAGAAACCGTTCTGCAACGGCCCTGAGACCTTTAGCACCGAGGCGCCTGGACATGCGTCCCAGGCCCCCGGCCATTGGCCAGAGGATCTCGATGCTGGTTCGGACAGCATCATCCGTGCAGAAGGGGTTTCTACGCCCCGAGGCGGCGCGTACCGCCTCGAATTCGTTATAGGACATGGTTATCGCGCAGGCCAGATAACCATGTGACAATCCCGAGAGAAGCTCAAACGTCAGGGGTGTCGACGGGCAACAACGGAACGTTGGTCGCGAGGACCGGCCCGTGAAGGTTGCCAGCGTTACCGAGCCGCTCGCGCATCACATCGGACATATCGAACACGCCCGCGTAGGTCATGGTCTTGCCGATACGGGCCGGCGTACCAATGATCTCGAAGGCGCAATTGATTGATCGGAAGATACGCGCCATTCGAGCATCGAATACCGACACGACGTGTTCGATACCCGCGCGCTGGCACACCTCGACGATGCCGCAAAGCAGCTCGACGGTGATGCGATTCACGATGTGGTTGGCTTCGACGCGCTCAACCGCGTCAAAGGCCGCAGGGTTCACGGCAAAACGCGAGCTCTCCCAGATGAGCGGACTTTCAGGGGCGCCGCCGGGCACGAGGACCGTGAACACGTCGCGCAGCATGTTGGGGCCGGTGGTCGGCAGGAGGCGGACGGCTCCCTGGAGCACACCTGTTTGCTCGTCGACCGAGAGAAGGTAGAGCGGGTCCTCGGCGTCGAAGCCGTCGATCTCCCAGCCGTCGGTGACGGCGACGTCCCATTCGAGGCGGTCAGCAAAGACCGCCGCCCGCATCCGAAACATTGCGTCAATCAGAGTTGGATGGCGATGGCGATCCACGCCTTCGATAGTGGTGATCATGGGTTGCTCCACGCGTTTGTTGAAAACGCTGAAGCAACTAAACCCGACGGCAGGTGCTCGAAATCCGGTGGGATTTCCGGATTTACTGGGCGCAGAGCAGCAGGCTAGCGTTGCCGGCTTTGCTGGGCGGTGGGTCCATTTTGGGTGTCGCAGGCGAGTGCAGAAAGCAACTCGGGACGCTTGAGTGCGAGTTCGACGCACCGACGCACGACTTCCTGCCGACTGACGTAGCCGGGCTGCGCCGCTATCCAGGCGTCGAGCTGGGAGATCATGGCGTCGGTTATACGAACAGTGACGCGCTCGCGCATGATGCCAGCCTTTGACTGATTGGATTACGTGCGCAAGGAACACGGATCAATCGAGAGCGACATCCGGTGGGATATCCGGATTTACGGGAGCTGGGCGAGCAAACTGGCCCTGCCGGCCTTGTTGACAGCGTGGGTGTTGTTGGCGGCACCGAGTTTGTGCCTGGCGCTCTCGAGGTAGCAGCGCACCGTGTGTTCCGACAGGCCCAGGATCATCGCGGTCTCCCAGTAGGTCTTGCCTTCGGCGACCCACAACAGGCACTCGCGCTCGCGCGGCGAGAGGCTGGTTTGCTCGATAGGCCGGCCGCCGGCGAGGCGCAGGATCGCCTGGTGCATGTGGAGCGCCAGCACTTGAAAGTCGCGCATGTATTGGAGACGCAGCCGCCGCCAATCTTTCTCGCCTGCATCGCTGGTGATCGAGAGTAGCGCGCGATCGCCATGGCGGCCGTGTACGGGTAGGGAGATACCGTGGCGGCCGAGGCCAAATTCGGAGGCCTCGCCGAACAGGCGTCGCACCTTGTCGTTCTCCCGGTCGAACTCTGACCAGTCGATGGGCAGCAAACGGCGAAGCCCGACCTGGATGGCCGGGTCTACGCTGACGAAGCGGGCCGCCTTATAATGCTCGACCCACTCCGGCGAATAGGTGACGGCGAGGTAGGGGCCGTCTTCGGGCCGGTCGGCGACACCGGAGCCGAGATAGGCCACCGACTTCAGACCGTAGACGTCGAGCAGCTTTGCGAGAACCTCCGCGAGATGCGAGGGATCACGCAACTCATCGATATCGACTAGAAGATCGAATAGCTTGCCGCCAGGTGCATCTCGCTTCTCTTGGCGCATGATCGCTGCTCCATACATTAGCAAGGGAAACGCCCGAGAGGCACAGATTTGGCCTAGAGGGGGTAGCTAACCCCTCGTCGGAAGCCAAATGATCCAACGGTACAAAGGGTGTCGCGACTAAGCCCTGACGCTTGGAGGTAAAACGCACATGCACTTCTCACTCTCACTTATCCCCCTCCAAATTATGTTGTCAAGCGATTGACATGCGCAACAAGATGCTCGTTACGGACATCCCAACGCTTCCGTGCTATGGTCTCCCGCAGTGTTGATCGTCCGGGGATGCAGCCCGTCTGACGCTCAGCGCATGTGCCGTGGCTGTCAGCACTGATGTGCTAAGGTACGGCTGTCGCGACAATCGCCTCCAGCAGGCGGTCTGGGAGCGACGGCCGTGATGGAACCCGTCCCTGATCGGCTTGCTAAAGGGCAGTCCACCGAAGGTTCTGCATACCAAGTATCGATGTAAGCTGATCGAACGCACATCGGTTGCCCAACGTGACGAAGCGACGAAGGGTGTCGCCGCGCCCACTAGGTTGTCGATCGAACCATGATCTTCGTGCCGAGTACTGCCCCTTGCCCTTCTTGCAATGGGTGTTCGATCCCCCAAAGAACCGTCGCCACCGCGGCGTTCGCAAGATCGCCGATTGGATGTCTGATCGTGGATAGGCCCAGACAGTAGGAAATCGAGGGAGTGTCGTCGACCCCGAGGATGGACAACTGCTCGGGTACGGCGATGCCAAGGTCTCGCGCGGCCCTAAGCGCCCCAACGGCGGTAATATCGTTGAGACAGAACAAGGCATGCGGCAGGGTGCCGACGCGATGCCGACGCGCAACGACCTCCTCGCCGAACTCCTCGCTCATTTCGCCATACTCAATCGATAGCGCTACGCCTAGCTTGTCGGCGGCCGCTACGGCACCTTCCACGCGTTCATCGAAACCGACGATACGCCCTGCCAGGAAGCTCAACAGATGTATGCGATCGTGCTTGGTGGCGAGGAGCTCGATGCCCGCCTTGCCTGCCCCGATGTCGTCGACGCTTACGCTTGGCACGTGGCTTTCGCCGCACGAGCGAGGATGGCACCACCTGGGTGAAGGACCCGACGTTCGCTTTGGCGGCGGATGGCAACCTCTACGAGGTTCACGACTGGCGCGACCCCTTCGTCTTCTGGGCCGAGGAGGAGGGACGTTATGTGATGCTGGTCACGTCAAGGTTAGCCGGCAAGCCAGCTCGCGAGGGCGGCTGCATCGCCGCGCTCTACTCGCATGACCTCGAGCACTGGGAGTTTGGTGAGCCGTTTTTTCAGACTGATGAGTACGTAACGCTCGAATGCCCCGACTACTTCCGCTGGGGCGAGTGGCACTACCTTGTCTACTCAACGTTCAGCGACCGCTTCGTAACCCACTACCGGAAAAGCCGATCTTTTCGCGGCCCCTACCTGTCCGGCGCC
>JAYRZA010000050.1:0-17900 GCA_041916695.1 Devosia sp.
ACCCAACCCGCTGATCCGATCCGGCTGCGCAACCCCGACCAGCTTCGCCGGTTCGGATCAGCTCACCGCCGCCTGGGGGTCAATATTGCACGCCGATAGGGGGTCAATCTTCAACGCCGTTTGACACGGGTTTCCCCAGCCGTGATGAAAGCGAACTTACGATGGGCTCCGGAATGGCTCCTGGAACGGTGGACTAGGCACTCTGCCGACATGCTTCTTATGAGCGAGGACCTTCCCAATCCGGATAGTCGGGTCCGCCTTGATGGGACTCGCCTAGTATTGGATTGGCAGAGGTCAAACCTGCGAGCTCATTCTATGCTGCGCAAGCACATGCGGGAGCATTTGCGGGCTGCAGGCTTCCAGTTGATGGTCTCGAGACCATTCGATCGCAACACGACATCGCATCAGTGCGGAACGATCAGGATTGGCCGCGACCCACAAACAGCCCCGCTTGATCCCTTCGGTCGGGCGTTTGACCATCCCAATCTGTTCGTCGCAGACGCTAGCACCCTTGTTACGTCGGCCGCCGTAAACCCATCACTTACGGTTGCAGCGATGTCCTTGCGATCAGCGGACCATATTCTTAGCCAAGACTTTCAGGTTCAACGGGCCAGGGCCGTGTCATAAGGGCTCTGTTTGCGGCCGAGGTGGCATCGTCCGACTTTCACTCAATTGTGGCCGGGGTAGAATACCCGTCGCACGAGCCGAGTATGTCGTGCTCCATCTGCTGCACTTGGATAGCCGTACACGAGCTTTTTTCATCACCTTGCTTCTGCCAGAGCCAGGCACGTCTCGCAGTTAAGGGGCCGAGGCGACCCGGTGATCGCAGCGTTGGTTTGATCGACTAGAGCGACGTTTTCCTGAGTCGCGCTATCGAGTCTCTGAATAGGCTATTGATCTCAGCGATCTGGGAGGCCTGTTCCCGATTCGCGGTCGTAATACCACCCACCAGCTCGCGATTTTCTCGGGCAGCGTCGGACATCATGCGAAGCTTCTGAGCTGCGTTGGCCACAAGCTTGCTGCCGCTTGCGACGTCGGCGCTCGAGGCTTCGACCAGCGCTTTGACATCGGCGGAAGCATCCGCTGCCGATTTGCGCCAGTCTCACTTCTACAGCCACCACGGCGAAGCCTGTACCAGCCTCGCCGCCCGCGCCGCTCGACCGAGGCGTTAAGCGCGAGGAGATTGGTCTGGAAGGCGCTGGAAGATGGCTAGAACTGGGTTATAGTCCCGCAGAAGGTGGGGCCTTGCCGGCGTCACAAGCCGCTGCAACCAGACGAGCGATGCCGAGCATGCCGGGATCGTGAAGACCGCGGCTCTTATCTCCGAACATGCGGGCTCGGCCAACGAGGCAGGGACGGTCGCGAAAGCTCGCAAGGCATTCGGTGACTGCTTCCATGGCACGTCGGGCCATCGTTTCAGAGTCGTCCAACCCCGTCACGGCGGCGCGAACTGCCTCGACGGCATCGATCATGGTTTTGTCTCCAAGCGAGCACTGCCCGCGATACAGCATTGCGTCGCGAGCTCGCGCCATTAGTGGGGCAACCTCGGCCGCGGAAATTGATGCGCGGCCATGCAGGTCGTGCGATGCCGCTGAGAATCCCGACATAAGCAAGCTCCCTAGGCTCGAGCCCGTCGCGCTGCCAACAGCACGAGCGAAGTTGGCCAAGGTCTCACCCATGTCTTCGTCCGGGACGACGTCGACTCGAGCGACGGCTCCGGCGACGCGCGCGAGCATTCCCCCGGTGTCGCCATCACCCAGCAGCGAGTCTGCTGCGTTCAACTCCGGGGCGATATCAGGCATCGCGGCGGCGATTTTGGCGGCGGCGGCGGCGAGATCTGTTGCTTGGAATGTGCTCATGTTCTGGAGGTCACATTCCAGAAGGGACAATAGGCGGGGGCGGCCAACAAGTCCTCGAGTTCTTTGTCGAGGAAGTGGAGGCTGATCGACATGCCGGCCATCTCCATGGAGGTTACATAGGAGCCGACCATCGGGCGAAAGATCGAGAAGCCCTTCGCCTGAAGGAGTTCGTGGGCGCGCCGGAAATGGATGAACAACTCCTCGAGCGGCGTGGCACCTAGTCCGTTGACGAGGATGGAGACGCGACGTTCCGAAGCAGCGTGCCCGTCGTTCAGCAACCGCTCGATCATTTCACCAACGATTTCGTCAGCGGATCTGAGGGGAGCCTTCCAGATGCCCGGTTCTCCATGGATGCCGATACCCATCTCGATCTCACCCCGTTCCAAGCTGAAGGTGGGATGCGCGGCGCCCGGCACGACGCACGAAGCGAGGCCAACCCCGATAGTGCGGGTATGATCTACGGCCTTCTGAGCAATGCGAGCGACCTCCTCGAGGGGCGCGCCGCGTTCGGCCGCTGCTCCGGCGGCCTTGTACGCATAGAGGATGCCTGCGACCCCACGGCGTTTGTCGCGAGCGGTTGGCGGCGCGCTGGCGATGTCATCCGTGCCAAGAACAGTGGCGAGTTCCAATCCATCGGCCGCAAGCATCTCTTTAGCCATTCCGAAATTCATGCGATCGCCACCGTAGTTGCCGAACAGCAGCAGTACTCCTGCCCCCTGATCAGCCGCTCTGACGGACTCCAGGCAAGAGTCTAGGTTGGGACCCTCGAAGACGTTGCCGACCGCACAGCTGTCCAGCAATCCTTCTCCGACGTAGCCGCAGAAAAGCGGCAAGTGGCCAGCTCCTCCGCCCGAAGCGAGCCCTACCTTGCCGGATTTCCGTGTGGCTTTCGCGATCACGCGCCTGGCAGGACCGCTGAGCAATAAGGAAGGATGTGCGGCGACGAGCCCCGCAAGCATTTCGTCCACGTAGTTGGAGGGCTCATTGATTAGCTTTGTCATCCCGGAGTCACATCCTCTCCCCTTATGGGTACTTTCCGCGCGTGACGCGAAGGCCTAGAACCGCACGCGACCTGGACCTGCCTACCGGGTGATGGTTCCCCGCTGGCTCAAGGGATGATTGACCGCGCAGACCAACCGGATACACGCACGATCGAGTAGTCAGAATTGAAAAGAGGCAATGGATGCATTCCAAGCACTCATCGGAGCCGTCGCGGTTTCCCAGCTATGGGCCAGCTCGGCAGGTCAACCGGGAGAGCCTCATTCTGCTGCCCTGGGGCCATCGCGGGCTCTATGCCTATCCGGAATAGAGAAAGTCGGTAATTTCCCTTCACGCTGATGAAACGGTGTGGCCTAAACAAGATCATTCGATCGACGTATTCGGGCTTGTCGGTGCGGCGTTGGCCGGGGAATAGAGCAGTCGTTGGTCGTGTGCATGCCATCACTAGAGTTGGATAGTCACCATGCTGAGCGATCCGCCGTTGCTTGTTGTCAATCGGCACTTCGAACGCCCGTCTAGCGACCTGCTAGCCGCCTTTGAGGGTGCGTCCACTGGTTTTGTGGTTGACGCCATGGGAGGGCGTGGTGCGCTCCACTACCTCATAAGGCCGCTTGCAACTTCGTCCGCGCCTCTGGTCGGAGTTGCGCTTACGTGCCACGCCGGTCCTGCGGATAATCTGGCGGTATTCGGGGCGTTCAATATTGCGACGCCGGGGGACATCGTCATGGTCGCCACTGATTCATTTACGGGAACGGCGGTTGTCGGGGATCATATGGCCGGTATGGCCAAGAATTGCGGCGTGATTGGTATCGTGACAGACGGGCTGGCCAGAGATGTCGCAGGAATCCGCGAGGTGGGATTGCCGGTCTATTGTGCCGGACTGTCCGCCAACACAAGCGTCAGGAGTGGCCCGGGTACGGTTGGCCTACCCGTCGAGATCGGGGGAGCGCATGTGGAATCAGGCGACATCGTGGTGGCTGATGAAGATGGGGTCGTCGTCGTGCCCCGCCGCATGGCAGAAGACGTGGCAAGAGCACTACCGCAAATTCGAGAGGCGGAGGCCGAACTCGGCGCAGAAATCAAGGCAGGCTTGAAGTTGCCGTCCTTCGTTGCAGCTCTGATGGGATCAGGCAAGATCCAGGAAGTCTAGCGGCGGCACAGCTGGAAGCCAGCCGCGACTCATACCGACTGCATGAAGTCGAAGGGAGTCAGGACAAGGCAGCCGGTTGCAGTCACCTCGAACATCCATTCGAGGCGGGCGCCTCCTGCGTCGGGGTGATAAGCACCAGGTTCGATTGCCAGGACCATGCCCGCCTCTACAGCCGCGGTCTCATTGGGTACGACCCTTGGCCATTCGTGCGGTGCTGTACCGAGCGAGTGGCCAGAGTGGTGCGGATACGCATAGCCATGGCTCGCGACGATTCCGCGTAGCTCTGCATCGAGCTCTGACATCTTTAGTCCTGGTCTGATGATTTCGGCAGCGCGGCCAATGGCAGTTCTCGACGCTGCAAACAGCTTTTCGAAACCCTTGCTGGGATTGCGACAGGCAACGGAGGCACAGCTGTCTCCCCAATAGCCAGCAACACGGGGCGATAGATCGCAAATAACCGGATCGCCAGCTTCCACGCGTCGGGCGAGAGGCCATCCGGAGACACTGGAGGTCCTCGCGACTCCGGACACAAAGTCACCCGTGACAGCAACGCGCTCGCCGCAAGCATTTTCGATGGACTTACGCGCATCGGAAAACAGTTCGAGCTCGGAACTGCCGGGTCGCAAGGCCGTCAAAAAGGTGCGCTGACCAACGGCGGCAGCCTCACCCGCTCGGCGTAGAAGTTGAAGTTCAGCCGGCGTTTTGGTCGCTCGAACTCGACAGAATTCCGAGTGGAAGTCGGCCGTCGGACTTGCTTCAAAGATGCTTTCCAAAGCAGCAGGATGCGCCTCCTTTTCGATTGCAGTTTTGCCGCCGGTACCAAGGCGCCGAGCAAGCGATTCCACCGCATCGAGGTAATTCTCTATTGGATCGAAGTCGTGATCGTACGCGTATCCTTCGTAGAACTCGAACTCGGCCCAACTTGCCTTTGCACTTCCTGCTTCGACGTTGGGCGCCACAACGCCACAGATGCCGGCAGCGCTGACGAGCGCTGTCGTCGGCCCTCCCGCGAATGGCGAACTTCCGATCTCGACGGACGGAATGTGGTTTGTTGCGTAGGCTACCGAGTCGTTGCGCGTTAGTACAACCCAGTCCGCCCCTGAAGCCGCGATGGCTGCCGCGGTGCGGCTCAGTCTCTCGTCCATAGATCAGTCTTTCCTGCCTACGCGGCCAAGGTGGGATGGCTCGTCTGCGCAAAGAACGTCAATCTAGCGACCGCCGGTGACGTCCAGAAGCGAGCCGTTCACATAAGATGCGGCATCCGAAAGAAGCCATACGACGGCTGCAGCGACTTCATCGGCGGTCCCGACACGACCGGGCGGAATGATCTGAACCATTCGTTGGGTCCGTTCGGCGCTCTGGTGGATTTCGGTGTCAATCAGGCCGGGTCGCACGGCATTTACGCGAATACCTTGCCGCGCAACCTCTAGGCCGAGACCGTGCGTAAAGGAATCGATCGCGCCCTTGGTCGCGGCATAGTCGGTGGCTTCGCCTGGGCCCCCGGTAGTTGCTGCGACAGAGGAGAGATTGACGATGGCTCCACCGCTTCCACCAGTGGCGGTGGACATCCGTCGGACGGCTTCTCGCGCGCACAGCATGGTGCCGATCACGTTGACTGAGAAAATTCTATTGAGCCGGTCGACCTGCATCCCCTCAAAGCGCATCATCGGGTTGAGAATACCGGCATTGTTTACCAAGGCTGAGATCCTGCCGAGTTTGCTCTCCGCTTCATCGAACAGTTTCAGAACGTCCTGTTCCGAAGCCACATCCCCTTGAACCGCGACGGCCCTGCCCCCCCGTCTTTCTATGTCGCCAACCACGGCCGCTGCGGCCTGCGCATTTGCTCGATAGTTAATAGCGATGTCATAGCCATGCTCGGCCAGCATCCGCGATACCGCGGCGCCAATGCCCCGCCCTCCGCCCGTAACGACTGCAACCTTTGCCATTGTCCTCATGCCATTGAACGGCGATGTCGCCTAGTCGGCGCGCCTCCTGCCGTGGTGACAATACCCGTGAGTGTCGTCGGCAAAAATTGAAAAGACGCGCGTCAGCAATTCCATATCGTCATTGTTCAGCCAAGCTAAGTCGAAATGCCCGTCGCGGATTTGGAGCGAGGCGAGGAACGGTCTTTTGGCTTTGGCCCCGTAGCCACGAGGGCCTTCGCACGCAACTCGAGCCCGTCCTGCGCTATGGACCGGGCAGTCTCGCGCAGAATGTCAGCGAACTCCGTGGCGGTCTGAGAGAAGGTTGCATCACGGCGCCGTATGATGCCGTATGGCTCACGGGGGTCGGCGAGGGCGATGGGGAGCCGGACGAAATCACCCGACATGATCTCGGTGGCCATGACCTCGTCTGACAGGACTGACAGCATTGACGCGCGACGGACGAGCTGAAGCGCCATGAACGTTGATTCTGTCTCTACGAGATTGCGTGGAGGTGACAGGTCGGCCTTGGAGAAGTACTCGTCGATAATCTCTCGTGATGGGCTCGGGCTCGCCTGAAGTACCCAAGCGTATTTGAGGAGGTCGGCCGCGGTGAGCGTAGGCCGGAGTGAAAGTTCGTGCCCAGCCGCTGCATACACACTAACTCGATCCATACCCAGCGTTTCACGGCTGAACAGCGCCTGCTGGCGGAAGTTGCTATAGCGCCCGACCACGAGATCAAGACTGCCTTGCTCGAGCTTGTCGAGGAGGTTGTCGCTGGTGCCGGCGACGATCTCGATTCTGACAAATGGTCTCCTTGCCTTGAGCTCCGCGATGGCCGTCGGAAGCAACTCCGCACCGGTCGAGGTGATCGCGCCGATCGCCAGCTCACCATAACCGCCTTCATTTAGACCCTGAAGTGACAAGAGGAAGCGTGATCCTTCCGCCAAGGTCTTGTTGGCGTACTCTATGATAAATTTTCCGATTTCGGTCGGAACAAGCGCGCGCGCGGTTCGGTCGAAAATTCGAACCCCAAGTGTCGCTTCGACGCCCTGCAGCATCTTTGTGGCGGCCGACTGGGTAATGTGCATCGCCTCGCCGGCGCGGTGAAGGTTGGAGGTGGATGCGATTAGCGCGATCAAGCGCAGATGCTTGAAACTGATGCGCGCCGCCTGTCGCAGCACCCGATCCGCAGGGACAAGCGTCATTTCAACTCCTATGAGGATTTCTCCGTCGAATGAGGTTATCCAGCGAGAAATCGTACTTGTTCGGACATAGGAGTCAAAGCCAACTCCGAGTGACCGTTTCAGAGTTCTCATCCCGCCGGCGGCAAGACTGGCGTTAGCTTTAGTTGAAAAAGCTTCCGTCAAACGGGATTGTGACGAAATCGCCCGACGCGTCCGAAATATTTAGGTTATCCCGCTCGATTGAAATGTCCGCCACTTCGCTCCAGCGGCGGTCCGCTCCTATCGCGCCGAACGCGTACCTGATCGACCTGTCGCTGTGCCGATGCAACTGCAACGCTGTCCGGTATCCTTCCGCTGAGAGATCATTGGCTTCTGCGGAGGTCCTGGGACCGTCAACAAAGTGGGCGCAGGACTCCTCTATCCCAAGGACAGCGGCGAGCCTGGACGAGTAGGGGGGATCGTGCCGTCCGCGGTTGCTCATCCAAAGCGATGTCTGGCAGAGCACGCTTGCATCCTTCAGGGCAAAGAACAGAAACCCGTCGTTGATGGCAAGAGCCGCCGACCATCCGGTCCGCGCGTTTCGAGGCTCAAAAAGGGTGAGGAAGTCCTCGTGTCCATCTGCGAATGGATAGGTACGGATGTCGGCGGTCGCGCCCCCTTCGAGATGCACGGCGCCGAGGTCCCGAAAGCGTTGCGGATACACGAGAAGTGAACGTCCTACCGCCGGGTCATGGTGCAACGCCTCACTTGGGGTAGCGCCAAAATCCTTCGTCGAGAACGACAAGCGAGCCCCGCCTGGCACGTGGACCATCGCGTGGTGAGCAACAGGGATCGATCCCGTGCCACCAACGAAGACGTGTCTCTGATAGACGACTGGATGGTCGCCGCGCAGGATGATCTCTTTGCTCAGTGATGCTCCATTGATCGTCCGGTCAAGCTGCAGTACGAGGCGCGCCATATCCTGGTTCTGATGTTGGGCTTTTACCGACCACCACCCATTTGCTGACCAGCCGTGCGCGGGTGCGGAGGGATCATCGGGCTTGCCGAAGGGTGCGCAAAAGAAGTCGCCTGCCAGGCCCCGCAGATGCGCCGGCACGCCGGTCGGCAACGCATCTGGTGCGTCTACCCATGGCGCGCGATAGAGAGGCGAGACTTCTCGCCCTAGCCAGGTGAAGGCGACCTCACCGAGTATGCCGCCGGCCTGGTTGACCTGGAGCCGCACATTTCGCGAGGAGAGCGTAACCATTGCTCAGTCCCCCTGGACAACCATGCCGCCGTCAACCCTCAGGATGTGTCCGGTGATAAACGACGAGTGGTCGCTCGCAAGAAACACGATGGCGTCGGCGACCTCGTTCACGTCACCGACGCGTCCCACCGGGTGCGACGCCTTCCATCGATCGAACATATCCTGGCCGTTGGCCGACTCCTCGACAAAGCGCGCCAGCGACGGAGTAAGAACGGTGCCGGGTGCAACCGCATTGACCCGAATACCATGCGGTGCCAGGTCCACGGCCGACTGCTGTGTCAGGGCATTGATGCCACCCTTGGCCGCCGCGTAACCACACCAGCCGTGGAATCCCAACAGGGAGTGGACTGAGCTCAGGTTGACAATCGCGCCTCTTCCCTGTCGGCGCATATGTGGAACCACACATCGCATGAATCGCCAAGCACTGCTCAGATTGACCGAAATGGCCTCGTCCCAAAGCTCCGGTGCGAGCTCGTCTACAACGCCTGGTATTGGCCGCCCCGCGTTATTCACCAAGACGTCGACGCGGCCGAACGTGCTGACTGCCGCGCCTGTCGCCCGTTCGACCTCAGCGAGCGATCGCACATCGCAGGGAACGAATAGTGCATTGCCGCCCGAGGCCACTATGTCGCCTGCGGTTTTGTTGCCGGATGTGCCATCGATATCGACGACGACAATGCTTGCGCCGGCTCGCGCCAGCGCCAGGGCGGTGGCTTGGCCGATCCCCATCCCGGCTCCGGTGACCAAAGCCACGCGTCCATCAAGGTCACCCATCAGCGCTCCTTCGCCTCTATCCTTTGACGGAGCCCGCAGTCAGGCCCGCCACAAACTGTCGCTGCAATACAAAGTAGATAACGGCCACGGGTGCGGAGATCAGTACAGAGCTCGCCATGAGTTCCCCGTATTGGATGCCGTACTGGCCAATGTAGTCATTGACGCCGACCGGAAGGGTTCGCATGTCTGACGTGGTCGTAAACGACAGTGCAAACAGGAATTCCTGCCAGGTGACGATGAGTGCGAATACAATCGTCGCCGCGATGCCGTTCCTGGAAAGCGGGACGATAATCGTAAAAAAGATCCTCAACGGGCCCGCGCCATCAATCGAAGCCGCCTCTTCGAGCGACACGGGTATGGTGCCGATGAATGCGCGGAGCATCCAAATCGATACCGGCAGCGTAATGGTGATATAGGCGACGATCAATGATGCGTACGAGTTGAGCAGGCCGGCGTTCTTCATGATGGAGTAGATTGGTATTATGATTGCGCTTGACGGGAAGAACTGCGCGAGAAGCACGGCGGCGAAGAAAGCAGACAAGAGGAGATGCTGGTAACGAGACAAGGAGTAGGCACAAAGCAGCGCCAGGGGCACCGTCACCGCCACCGTTCCGCCGCAGACAATGATGCTATTGAGAAAGTACCGCAAAAACTCGGGTCGAAGAGCTAGAACGTAGTTTTCCAGCGTAGGGTGGTCGGGCCACAGCTTGGCCGGGATTGCAAAAGGCTCTGTCGCTGGCTTGAGGGATACACTGAACATCCAGAAGAACGGCGTGAGGACCATCGCCGCGACCGCCAGCTGCAGAGCAATGATTACGAGCCGGCGAATTGCTTTCGAGCGCGTTGAACCCATTGAGTGGCTAGGCCCGTGTCCTGCGTTGTGTCAGGTAGATAAGTCCGACGAAGATGATAAGGACCAGTACCGACATTGCGCCATATGCCGACGCATCTCCGAACCGGAATTGGCCGAAGCCCAACTCGTAAATCCTCGTCGGGAAGATGGCCGTCGCGTTCAGAGGGCCCCCACGCGTCATCATGTAGATGAGGTCGAAATAATTGAACGTCAAAATTGACGTCAGCAGAAGGTTTACAGCGACGACTGGCCAGATTGCAGGAAGTACGACGTGGAGGATGCGACGCCCAGGGCCTGCGCCATCAACGGTCGCGGCCTCAATCTGCTCATGATCGACCCCCTGCAGGGCGGCAAGGTAGATGACTGTGCAGAACGGAAACCCCTTCCAGATCGCCGCACCGATCACCGCAGCCATCGCCGTTGTGGGATTGCCGAGCAAATCCACGCCGGAGTTGAAGCCAAGCCGCATGAAGACCGAATTGATAAGGCCAAGTTGTGGGTCGTAGATAAAACGCCAAAGAATGGCGACGACGACGCCGGGAAGAATCCACGGCAACAGAACAATGGACCGGAGAATGCCTTGTCCGGGAAGGCGGTTGTTGAGCAGTAGTGCGACCATAAAGCCGAGGAAGTTCTGCGCCAGGATCGCCCCCAGGGTCCAGGTGATAGAGTTTCGGACGATCTGCCAGAAGACTGGATCAGTCAGCATCTGCCCGTAGGCGCCGAGCCCTATGAAGCTCGGTGTGGGATTCAGAAAGGACGATGAATAGAGGCTCTGCCTGAGCGTCTCGAACATCGGCCAGTACATCAACCCCGCTACCAGAGCTGCCGCCGGCAAAAGAAGGGCAACTGGTGCGAGCCACCGGGGCTTTCGAACGCTTTCCATTTACCGCCAGTTCCGTCTGGAGTTCTGAGTGCGTCGCCCGAAAGCCGCCTGGACAGTCTGTGTGAGGCGCCCGCTTGTAGCGAGCGGGCGCCTCACACCTTTCGTCAAGGGGGGACGACCTCGGCCTAGAGTGCGTCGATAGCGGTGCACGCGTCCGCGGTGGCCTGCTCAGCCGGCGTTCCTGTCAGGATCTTCTGCACCATCGTTTGTTGTATCTCGGCTATCTGCAGATAGTTCGGTAGGAGAGGACGCTGCCTCGCGAGTTCCAGATGCTTGAGGATCTCCGCCGGGTACTTCCGGTTCGCCTGAAGGAAGGTGTCGGCGGCCTTAATATTGGCCGGAATGAGGTCGACCACTTTGCCGTTGACATCTTCCCGCGTCATGAACTCGACGAACTTCCACGCTGCCTCGAGGTTCTTGGATTGCTTGTACACCACCAGGTTCCATCCGCCGAACTCACCGATCGGCGTCTTTCCTTCTGGTGCAAAGCCCGTGAGCATGTCCCAGTCAATGTTCGAATGCTGGAGCGTGTTCTGCTCGAGGGTCGGCCAAAGCTCGATCCCAAGCTTGCCATTGAGAAAAAGTTCGCGGTTGGGCTCATTTAGGGCGTTCAGCAGCCCAGCCGGTGCATACTGAGCGAGTTGGGCGTAGAATTTGAGTGCTCCGACGGTTTCGGGACTGGTCAGGGCACATTTGCCGTTCGGGTCGAGAATACTTCCGCCGTTGGAGAAGATGAAGGAGTTTGTAATGACGTTCGTGTATTCGTGCTTGGCGCCGACGAGCCCGATTCCGTACTGTCCCTTTGACGTATCGGTGAGAGCCTTGGCGGCGGCGAGCAAACCTGGCCAGGTCACGATCGACGCTGGATCAATCCCTGCCTGTTTGAACAACGTCTTGTTGACGTAGGCAAAGAACCAAACTTCCGCATTGAAGGGAATGCCCCAGACGTGACCGTCGTAGGTCACTGAATCCCATCCGCCTTTGAAGAAGGCCTCGGGCTTCACGACGGATGACTTGGCGATCAGATCGTCAAGTGGCTGCAGCACGCCGGCGGTGGCGAACGGTGATACCCAGATTTGGTCGACGGTTGAGACGTCCGGGCCGTTGCCGGCCTGGACGGCGGTCAGAAGGCGCTGCTGGTATTCCGTGAACGGGATGGTGGTGACCTCCACCTTGATGTCGGGGTTTTCAGCTTCGAACCTCGTGACCGCCTCGCGCTGTATGTCGGAGAGGCCCGAAGGGGTCTGCTGATTGTCCCAGAATTTCAGGACTGTTTGTTGAGCTTGGACGGCGGTCGCAAAAAGGCAAAGTCCCAAGCTTAATGCCCAAATGTGCTGTCGAAAACGCATGTGTCTCCTCCTGTGGCGTCGCGATCAGTCGACGTCCTACCTAGGCTGAGTTCTCGTCGCCCGAGAAGTGAATTGAGCGCATGTGTCGATGACACAATGGCATTGGCGCGGTCCGCTCCTGCTTGGTCGGGTAACAACGGAAGTTTAGTCTCTCGCGCTGGGCCGCACGGGCTCCGGAAGTTTCGGCTTCTTTGCGTGCGCTGGTTCTCTGCTGGGGGCCTATTCGTTACCGCCTTGCCGCCGATCCAGTGGCCCATGAAGAAGTGGAATTAAAGCCTCGCATTTTTCCACTTTTGCGACAGAGGACGGCAGCGCAGGATCGGTGATCGCTCGGCATCGAGGAAGGATCGCCGATGGCGCGGCGGAAGGTCGGCGACGGCCGGCAACACGCTGCTTCGGGTCCACGCAGGGACTGACCAAAGTTTGAATAGAAATTCTGGTCAGCGAGATGACGTCGGCCTTGTCCGAAGTTTGTAGCATTCTTCGGACTCAGGTTCTTGTCTCTGTCCGAAATCTGTAGCATATTTCGGACATGACGACGGTGGCACTCGATACCGACATACAGTCTCGCGTCCTGGGGCGTATCCAATCCAAACCGGACGAGGTCTGGACTCCGGGCGATTTCGCGGATCTCGGCGGCCGCGCGGCCGTCGACAAGAGCCTGCAGCGCCTGGCAGCAGCCGGCGAGTTGCGCAGGATCGACCGGGGTCTTTACGACAAACCGCGCACGAACAGCCTGACGGGCCGGGCCACCGTGCCTGACTATCGCGCCGTCATCCGCGCCGTGACGCGCCGCGACAATGCGCGCACCGTCGTCGACGGCATGACGGCCGCCAACGACCTCGGCCTCACGACAGCGGTGCCGGCGCGGATCGAGGTGCTGGTCGATGCCCGGCTGAAACCGATCAAGCTCGGCAGTCAAGAAATTCACTTCAAATATGCGGCGCCGAGCCGGCTCTATTGGGCGAACCGGCCGGGAATGCGTGTCGTGCAAGCATTGCACTGGCTACAGGACATGCTCGCCAAGCCGGACGAACGCAAACGGATCGAAGCGACGCTACGCCGGCTTCTCGCCGATCCCAAGCATGGCGAGGCGATCCGAGAGGACCTCGGCGCGGGCCTGTCCGCCGTGCCCATCTGGATGCAGGAGTTCCTGCGCGACCTTCTGAGCGTCGCTCCGCTCGAGGCGAAGCGATGAGCACGGGGGCATATCGCCAGATCATCGCGGCGCCGGCACAGGACCGCCTCGATCTGTTTCTGGCGACCGCCAATCGGATCGGCGCGCCGGTCGGCAATGTGGAGAAAGACTTCTGGGTCTGCTGGACCCTCAACGCGCTCTACCACGAGCGCGCCGGGGGTGAACCCAGACTGCTGTTCAAGGGTGGAACATCACTCTCCAAAGGCTACGGCTTGATCCAGCGGTTTTCGGAAGACATCGACGTGACCGTCTTCCGCGACGACCTCGAGGAGCCCGCCTCGGTGGAAGAGCTCGAGGCCCTATCGAACAAGAAGCGCCGGGCAAGGCTCGATGCCATTCGCAACGCGTGCCGGGCTTACATCACTGGACCGCTGCGAGAGTTTCTGGCGGGCCAGCTTGCCGATGTGACCAACGCGACGGGGCGAGTGGAGGTCGATGAGGCCGATCCCGACGGGCAGACGCTGCTCCTCTGGTACCCCGAAGTCGAGCCGCGCGACGGCGCCTATGTGCGACCCGCGATCCGCCTCGAATCCGGAGCGAAATCAGCCCTCGATCCCCACGGTCCGTTGACGATTGCACCTTACGTGGCCGAAGACGCGGCAGGTCTTGATCTGGCGGTCCCCGATGTCACCACGATCGAGGCGACCCGCACCTTTTGGGACAAAGTGGTGATCGCCCACGGCCTGCGACGCTGGTACGAGCGACGCGGCGAGCTCCGGCAGGAAGGTCAGCGCGTTTCCCGGCACTACTACGACCTGCACTGCCTGAAGCAGTCGGAGACCGGGAAAGCCGCGCTTGCCGACCTCGCGCTCGGGGCCGATTGTGTACGGCACGCCCGCATGTTCTTCGATCGGCCGGACTATGACCTGCCATCGGCCGTGCCGGGCAGCTTCGCGATCGCTCCGGTGTCAGGAATGGTCGAGGCGCTCGCCCGCGACTATGCCAACACGATGGCCATGATCTTTGGCTCCCCTCCGAGCTTCGAGGATATTCTCGCGTCGGCCAGTCAGATCGAGAAGACGCTCAACGCCGGAAAAACGCAGTCGGCCGGGCAGGACCCGGCGCCGACGAAATGATGGGGTGCTCGCATGGTTGAGATCTCGGGGAAAGCATCTGCAAGGCTGCCTGATCACACCTCGGTCGAGGCCGTCCTGGCGCGTCTGCCGGCCGGCGCTGACGAGACCGCATTGGCAGCGGCGCTAACCGAAGCGTTCCCCGGATTCGTTTTTTCGACGACAAGCCTCGAGGACCAGTATTGGCGGGACACCCGCTCGGTGCTGGCCGGCGATGGAACGCGGCTCGCCGACTATCGAGGGTGGATGGAAGCTGAGCTCGCCAGGGACAATGGCGACGTCGCGGCGCTCTGGACGCGGTTGCAAAGCACGGATTTTCAGATCTCGGAGTGGCACGGTAATAGCGTCTATGCCTTCGCCCCAACCGGGCCGGGCGCTGCCGACTATGTGCAGATCTCGCTTGGTCGCGAGATCGAGTGGCGCGCCGGGCCGATCGTCAATCCGTCGGACCGGCCGTGGAGCGAAGAGGCATTGCTCGATCCGTCATGGATCGCCCACGACGACATAACCGACGACAAGGTGATCGCGGGGCCGTTGTACCGCTTGGCGAAGCGTTCCGCCAGCAGCGTCGTGCATCTGCGCACCTTCCTCGCGCGCTGCGCGCGGCTCGACCGCGACAAGCGT
Organism: Devosia sp.; assembly: GCA_041916695.1. Lineage (GTDB taxonomy): Bacteria > Pseudomonadota > Alphaproteobacteria > Rhizobiales > Devosiaceae > Devosia_A. Next base: position 15,121 of record JAYRZA010000050.1, read on the forward strand.
GAGACGAGACGTTCGGAGATGGAGGGGCGGGTTTGGGTTGGCTCAGACGGCACGCGAACCCCGTTTCTCGACCTGCAGCCCAACTGGTTCGATTTCCAGCCGCGCGAGATGCGCTTCTTTCAGGACTGGGAGGAGTCAAGCGCGCGCAGCGCGCGCGTGTACCAGCACTGGGCGCTCGATATCAAAGACTACGAGCACAACGGGCAGCGCGAGATGGGATTCATCACCCGGCCGCTGCATCTGCCGGCGGAGAAGTTGGCGGCCGCAGAGCTGTCCGTCCACATGCTGATGGATCGCATCGAGGCGATTGACCGCGAGGCAGGACTTCCATTCGCCTGGTTCTTCCTGATGACGCACGGAAACAGGGTCGAACCGGAGGTCGGTGAAGCCATCGCGCAGGGCTTACGCGACGCGCGCGTGCGCCTTCCCGACCACGATGCGAAGGTGCTCCTGCGCTGGGCCGACAAACGCTATGGATTCTAGTTCCCTTGGCGGAAAGGCTCGGCGACGCGCAAGTCTGGGCGATGGCCGTGGCTAACACCGAGACTCGAACGGCCAGATGCGCCTGCGGTCAACTGCAGATTGTGTGTCAGGGTGTCCCGGAGAAGGTCTCGGCCTGCCACTGCCTTGAGTGCCCAGCGACGAACGGGCTCGGCCTTCGGTGTAGCGGCGTTCTACGACCGAGTCAGGACGTCGACGCGCGGCGCCTCGCGCGTCTTTGAGCGTGACAGCGACAGTGGATTCTCCGTCGCATACCATTTCTGCACGGCTTGCGGGACAACGGTGTTCTGGTATCCCGCGCGAAAGCCGGGGCTGGTTGCTGTCGCCGGCGGCTGTTTCGGCGACGAGTTCCCCGCGCCAACTCAGCAGGTCTATGAGCATCATCGGAAGACATGGCTGCAACTGGAGATTCGCGATGATCGTCGATCATGACCGAGAGGGTCATCAGGACGTCACCTACATCTGGATCGACGAGAAGATGCCTGCCAACTTCGAACGGCGGCTGCTGAATGAGCTCCTCGCCCTGTCGGAACCCGTAGGTCTGGGGGCGGTCGAAGCTCATGCCCGCAAGAGCCAGGCTTTCAACACGATTCTCGACGAGGGCCTGTATGGGGCCACCCACGACCACAGGGGTAAGCGTCACCGCGATGACGCTTTCCACTTCGACTACGTCAGCGGCTATCGGATCAAGGTCGACTACCTGCCCTTCGGCATTTCCATCTACGAGGACAGCCCCGAATTGCACCTGCGCCATCCGGGCATGCCGGTCGTGATCTCATCCGCGTTCGATCGCCAGTACGGCGACGGCGCGCTGGAAGGCGCGGTGAGATTGGCGCTTTCGGGTGAACAAGAACCTCGGTAACGAGCGGAGACTGCTGTTGGCGGTGCTGCCGACGTGACGACCAGGCTGCTGTTGTGGCACGTAGGTCAAGATGTCTGGACGCACCCGAACATACCGACCCGGTTTCCTCGCACGGCTTCTGCCTGGGGGCCGATGGAAGCTGACGCTCAGCCGCGCGACGTCGGGAACAGTACAATTGGTGTCGGGCGGCAGCATCGATTTGCCGTGCATCGACTTGACCGCGATCTCGGTCACCAAAGCGCTACTATGGTACTGCGTCGAAGTTCGGTCCCGGCATCGTGTCGATAGTCTTGCCTGTCTTGGAGAACAGGCGGCGACGCAACTCGCGGGCGATCTCTACGGCTTCATCAACAGTCACCTGTTCGAGCTTGTTGCCGCCGAGAAGAGCGGATTGAGCGAAGTGGACAGCCGGCTCCGGACCATCACGGAGCACCAGCGGCAATACCTGGCGCACGCCGATCTCGCCCAGGCGATCGCCGCCGTGCCGGGCAAGGCCGCGGCTGCCTTGTCGCATCCGCTCTTCGATCCCGAAATGATGCCGCAAGACCTGAGGACCACATTGCCAGCCTCACTGGCCTTCCTCACGGACGCGAGCGTTCGGCATGAGTACAATGACGCGTTCGTTGCCGCGGAGCTCGACAGATACCGGTCGTTCTTCAGCGATCTCGACGGGCGATCCTTGTCCGATCAGCAGCGTGAAGCCTGCATCCGCCTCGAGGACAACAATCTGCTGGTTGCATCGGCTGGGTCTGGAAAGTCCGCCACCATGGTGGGCAAGGTCGCGTACGTCCTCGACAAGCAGCTCCATCGTCCCGAAGAAATCCTGGTGCTCGCCTTCAACAGGAGCGCCGCCGAGGAGCTCAAGGGGCGCATTGCGCGTCAACTCGGTGTTGATGCCGCGAGCCTGAAATGCCAGGTCACCACGTTTCACGCGCTGGGGCGAGGTATCATCGAAAAGACGGAAGGGCGGCCGCCGCAGCTCGCCGACTGGGTCGAGCATCCGGCCGGCGAGGCGAAGGTGATCGAGGAGATCATCGGGGGACTGTTGGACAAGAATCCTGAATTCGCCAGGCTCTGGATCGACCTGCTGGTCTTGCACCCAAAAGCCGATCTCCCCGCCGAGATCTTCGATACGAAGGCTGATCACGAACGCTATCTGGCGGCGCGCCGGCGCAAAGGCAGTGCCACCATCGGCACGATGGCCGGCGTCTATGTGAAGTCGCTTCAGGAGCAAACCATCGTCAACTGGCTTTGGCTGCACTCGGTAGAATTCGAGTACGAGCGGCAGATCGCAGTCGAAGGCAAGAACGACGCGGTGACGTGTCAAACGGCGTTGAAGATTGACCCCCTATCGGCGTGCAATATTGACCCCCAGGCGGCGGTGAGCTGATCCGAACCGGCGAAGCTGGTCGGGGTT
>JAYRZA010000051.1:0-16835 GCA_041916695.1 Devosia sp.
TGTACCGGCTGATGGCCATCGCCAACTACGAGGACCGCTTCGTCATCCCCACCAGCCACCGCGAGCTCACCGAGGACGCCTATGACGAGCGCGGATCGTGCGGCTTCAGCTTCGGCAATGGCTGCTCCGGCGGCACGTCGGCGCCGGACCTGTTTGGCGCCAAACGCCAGAAGGTGCAGACGCCAGTCGACCTGATGAAGGCGGGTGCGTGATGGCGAACGCGTTGAAGATCATCTCGGTGCTGTTGTCCTATCCCACCGCGGAGCTGCGGGAGGCCGTTCCCGAGATAGAGGCGGCGATCGCGCAAGAGAGCCGCCTGGGGGCGAAGGACAAGGCGAGTGTTGCCGCGCTGGCGGCGGACCTCGGCAAGCTCGACCTTTACGATGCACAGGAGCGCTACGTGTCGCTGTTCGACCGTACCCGCACCCTGTCACTGCACCTGTTCGAGCATGTGCACGGCGAGAGCCGCGACCGCGGTCAGGCCATGGTCGACCTCGCCCAGATGTTCGAACGGCAGGGCTTCGATATCGGGCCGGGCGAGATGCCCGACTTCCTGCCTCTGTTTCTCGAGTACCTCTCGACCCAGTCGGAAGGGGAGGCGCGCGAGCTCCTGGGGCAGACGCTGCACATCGTCGCCAACCTCAGGACCCGGCTGCAGAAGCGCGGAAGCATATATGCCAATGCCATGCGGGCGCTGGAGGCGATCGCGGGCATCGCACCGCGGCAGGAGGCGCTGGAGCAGTTGCTCGAGGAGCCTGACCACGACCCCGACGACCTCGAGGCCCTAGATGCGGTGTGGGAGTCCGAGGCGGTCACGTTCGGCGGCGGCATGGGTGAGCAGAGCTGCGGGCCGGATCGGCTCCGAACACAGGTGCGTGCCGCCCGCCGGCCGCCACCACAACCCGGCACCCAGGGAGGATCATGAGATGGCCGAGTTCATCAACACGCTGCTATTCGGCATCTACCCCTATATCGCGCTGGTCGTCCTCGCCGTCGGCACGGTGATCCGCTACGATCGCGAGCCCTATACTTGGCGCACCGGGTCCAGCCAGTTGCTGCGACGGCGGCAACTGATGTGGGGCTCGGTGCTGTTCCATGTCGGTGTGCTGCTGATCTTTGCCGGCCACCTCGTCGGCTTGCTGACCCCGTTGGCGATCTGGGATGCGCTGGGCGTTTCGCACGGCGCCAAGCAACTGATCGCCATCGTGCTGGGCGGCGTCGCCGGCGTGATGGGGATCGTCGGCGCGACCCTCCTGATCCACCGGCGCTTCTTCGATGCGCGGGTGCGACGCAACTCAAGTTTCACCGACAGCCTGATCATCGCCATCCTCTGGCTGCAGCTGGCGCTGGGCCTCGGAACGATCGCGGTTTCGGCGCAGCATCTCGACGGCGAGGAGATGGTCAAGTTCATGCACTGGGCGCAAGGTATCTTCACCCTCGACCCGCAGGCGGCGAGCCATGTCGCCGATGCCGCGCTCGTGTTCAAGCTGCACATCACGCTGGGGCTGACGATCTTCGTGCTGTTCCCGTTCTCGCGGCTCGTCCACATGCTGAGCGTCCCGGTCCGCTACCTGTGGCGGCCGGGCTACCAGGTGGTGCGCACGCGCCGCCCACCCGCCGAGTGAGGTGGACATGTCGGAGCCATTGATCCAGTTCGGGGCCGCCGCCGAGGGGCCGGCCAACACCGCCATCCCCAATACCCGCGTCAAGGTGCCGGCGCCGCCGCGGCCGCCGTCCTCGGTGGTCTCGGTCGACGGTGTTGTCATCCCGCATGCGGCGATCAGCGCCGAGGCGCAGCAGCATCCGGCGGCCTCGCCGGCGGAAGCGTTCCGCCTCGCCGCCGAGGCGCTGGTGGTGCGCCAGCTGCTACTCAACGAAGCGGGCCGGCTCGGCCTTGTCGCGGCTCCCGAGCGCGACGAGCGGGGGCGGATCGAGACCGAGAACGATGCGCTCATCCGGGTCCTGCTCGAGGATCAGGTCAGCACGCCGGCGGCGGGCGAAGCGGAGTGCCGGCGCTACTACGATGCCCAGCCTGGGCGCTTTTCCACGGGTGAGATGTGGGAGGCGCACCACATCCTGCTGGCGGTCCCCGCCGGCACCGACGAGACGGTAGCCAAGCGGATCGGCGCGCTCGCGCAGCGGCTCATCGATGATTTGGCCGAGGCGCCGGAGCGGTTCGGCGAACTTGCCCGCCTGCATTCGGCCTGCCCGTCGCGCGAGGTCGGGGGCTCGCTGGGCCAATTGACGCCGGGCAGCACCGTGCCCGAGTTCGAGGCTGCGCTCGTCAAGCTGGGCGAGGGCGAGGTGATGGCCGAGCCGGTCCGCTCGCGCTTTGGCTTCCACGTCATCCGGCTCGATCGCCGCATCGCCGGCAAGCGCCTGCCATTCGAGGCCGTGCGCGAGCGCATCGCGTTGCAACTGGAAGCCTCGAGCTGGAGCCGGGGCGTCGCCCAGTTCATTGGCGTTCTCGCCGAACGGGCCGCCATTGTTGGCATCGCCCTGCGCGGCGCTCCCCACCTTTCCGGCGGACACCGGTGATACCGGCCGACCTGGGCAGGATGGCGCAGACTCTGGCGGAAGAAATCCCGCCGGAGCACCTTGCCACGCCCCTCGAATATATCTTCGCCGACAACTTCCGCTGTAGAGTTTTGTGCAACCTACTCAGCGTAATCGGTTCGGGCCAGGAGGTCGCCTCGGAGGTGGTGCCCACCTGCCGGGACTTCCTGCTGAGGGATTTCCTCACCCATCTCGCGGACGAGAAGCAGGCTCTATTCCCGCTCCTTATGGAACGAACCAAGTCGGCTGACGGGGTGCTCGAGGCGATGCGGAAGGAGCGTCCTGGCTTTGCCACAATCAACCGACTGGCCGCCGACCTGGAGCATCGGGCCAGGCCTGACCGCGATCCGGCAAGCCTGATCGGATCGTTCGTCGTCGAGGAACGACACCATATTTGTTTCGAGAACGTCGTCCTCTTGCCAGTCGCCAGGAAGCGCCTGGGTCCGCCAGAGCTGGAGTGGCTGGCTCGGGCAATGCGCGGTCACCGGGAGCGCGTGCGACGCCCGGAGGTCCCACTGTGAGGCTCGCGCAGTTGGAGTATCCGGCCAATGAGATTGCATACCAGGCACACCGGGGGTGACGCTTGCTAGCCGATTTGTTGCACAACAACCGTCTTTGGAGCGAGAGTCGGCGGCGGGAGGATCCGGACTATTCCAACGTCATTACCGGCCTCGATCCTGGCGAGGTGTTCGTCCATCGCAACGTCGCCAACCTCGTGCACCGTGGAGACCTCAACTTGCTCTCGGTGCTCGAGTTTGCGGTCGATGTGCTTGGAGTCCAACACATCATAGTCTGCGGTCACCGCGGCTGCGGTGGAGTGCGCGCCGCCATGGAGCCACATCGGCACGGGGTCATGGACCATTGGCTCCAGCCGATCCGCGATCTGGCGGACGAGGCGGGCGACGCCCTGCGGGACCATCCGACAACAGAGGCACGCAATGATCATTTGTGCGAGTTGTCTATTCGCGCGCAGGTAAACAACCTGGCGCGCACACCGATCATGCGGGCCGCATGGGGCCGCGGTGCCCAGGTTCGGCTGCACGGCTGGATCTATGGCCTGACCAACGGACTTCTGCACGACCTGCAATGCGACGTCGAGCCCGGCGGGACGACCTCCTCGGCGGCAGGTTAGCCCCATGGATAGCCCCTCCCAAACCCTGGTCGACGGCTTCGGTCGCAAAGTGACCTACCTGCGGATGTCCGTGACGGATCGGTGTGACCTTCGCTGCACCTACTGCATGCCCGAGCATATGGCCTTCGCTCCCAGCCGCGACCGGCTTGGGGTCGAAGATCTCCACAGGATCGCCAGCGCGTTTATTTCGGGCGGCGTGCGGAAGATCCGGCTAACAGGGGGCGAACCGCTGGTCCGCAAGGACCTGCCGGCCCTGCTGGAGCGGCTTGCCGACAACCTGGCGCGCGAAGAACTCGATGAAGTCGTGGTGTCCACCAATGGCTCGCGACTGTCGCGCATGGCGAAGACGCTGGTGCGTCATGGGGTCCGCCGCGTCAACGTTTCGCTCGATACGCTTGATCCGCATCAATACCACCAGATCACGCGCGGCGGGGCCCTCACCGATGTCCTCGAAGGGATCGAAACGGCGCTCGCCGAGGGGCTCAGGATACGCCTCAATGCCGTCGCGCTCCGGGGCGTGCTGGAAAGTCAGTTCGAAGCGCTGTTGCGTTATGCGCATGGGAACGGCATGGCGCTAGCTTTGATTGAGACCATGCCGCTCGGCGATACCGGTATCTCCCGAATTGGGCAGTACCTGTCACTGACAGAATTTCGGCGCGGACTCGAGCGCAAGTGGACGCTGATGCCATCGACCCAGAAGAGTGGCGGACCGGCGAGCTATGTGGAGGTTGGCGAGACCGGCGGCCTCTTGGGCTTCATCACGCCGCTGTCGTGCAATTTCTGCGCCTCGTGCAACCGGGTCCGGGTGGGTAGCGACGGACGGCTCTTCACCTGCATGGGCGATGAAGGCTCGGTAGACCTGCGTCCGGCGCTGGCCGCTGACGCCGCGGCAAACGCTCTCGACGCCGCGATTCTCCATGCATTGCGCCGCAAGCCAGAGCGACACAATTTCCGCGCCGGCGCCGTCGGCCTTTCCGGTGGCATTTCGCGCCACATGTCCGTGCTGGGAGGTTGATGGGTGGTCACGATTGGTATTCTGACTATCTCGGATCGGGCGAGCCTCGGCCAATATGAAGACGCCAGCGGTCCGGCGATCGAGTACTGGCTGAAAAAGGCGATCAGCAGTCCGTGGCAGCCGATCCGCCGAGTGGTTGCTGACGGCGTCGAGCCGGTCGGAGATGCTCTTCGCCAACTCTGCGATGGATTGCAGGCCGATCTGGTTCTCACTACCGGCGGGACCGGGCCATCGCCGCGCGATCTCACTCCCGATGCGATGCATCTGGTGATCGAGAAGGAATTGCCCGGCTTCGGCGAGCTGATGCGCCGGAAGAGCCTTGAAACGATCCCGACCGCGATCCTGTCGCGCCAGACTGCCGGCATCCGCGGCCGGACCCTGATCATAAATCTGCCCGGCAAACCGCGCTCCATCGAGGTGTGCCTGAAGGCGGTATTTCCGGCCGTCCCCTACTGCCTGGACCTGATCGGCGCGGGCCGCATCGAAACCGACGAAGCGGTCGTTGTGAGCTTCCGTCCCTAGCCGCCAACTGCGATGGCCGCGGCCGGTAGCGACCTTTCGGTGCGGCAATTGACCAAGTTTGCGATGGCGCAAAGAACGGGCCACAGCGGCGGAGCAATCTAGCTTCGTTCACCCGGGAAGCAAAATGAGCTTTAGCGACACCAGTCTCGACCCCGGCTTGTGCGAGTGTCTGCGCGACGTGCTCGACCCGGAGATCGGCTTGAATATTGTCGATCTGGGACTCGTTCTGGATGCAAGCAGGTCAGTCGACCAGATCAAGGTCCAACTGACGTTGACGAGCCGGGCCTGTCCGTTGGGAGACCTGGTGATCGCGGAAGTGCGACAGAAGATCGCCAGCAGCTTTCCGGAGGTTTCCCGGGTGGACATCCGCCTCGTCTGGGATCCGGCCTGGACCCCTGACCTCATTACTGACCGCGGCTACGAACTGCTCGGCCGCACGCGAACAAGGACCCTAATCTGATGTGCTCCGATTGCCAGTCGACCGAGACGGTCATCGACGTCCGGCTCATTGCCCCCCGCCTCCGTCACCCGCTGATCTTTTCCACCTTCGAGAACCTCGGCGGCGGTGAGAGTTTCCGTATCGTCAACGACCACGATCCCAGGCCCCTGCTCTATCAGTTCAACGCAGAGTACCCGGGGACCTTCGAATGGACCTACGAGCAAGAGGGACCCGAAGTCTGGCAGGTTCGAATTGACCGGGTCGTTGCCTAGGCGATTCATCGTTGTGTCGGACACGCGGAGACCCCTGTCCCTGCGTCCCCTTCTCCTGGGGTTTGCGATCGCATCGATGGGCGCGGCGCTCTACGGGGGATTGCTTCGGATCGGGCTGCCCTTGCCGGACGCACCAGGACTGGGGGATATCCACGGCCCTCTGATGGTCTGCGGCGTCTTCGGGACACTCATCTCGCTGGAACGGGCCGTCGCGATTGGTCGGGGCTGGGCCTATTTGACGCCGGCTGGTTTCGCTCTCGCCGCGATTCTCATAATGGCCGGCGTCATGGGGGTAGGAGCAGCGGTGGCGGCTGGTGCCGCGCTTTGCTTGACGGGCGGCACGATCTGGATCGCGGCCCGCCAGCAAGCCCTGTTCACGGCCATGCTGGCGCTTGCCTCCGCAATGCTCGTCGTCGGCTGCGTTCAGTGGGGGGTGGGCGCCGCTGTGCCCGATGTTGCCGGTTGGTGGATCGGGTTCCTGGTAGTGACTATTGCCGCGGAGCGACTAGAGCTCAGCCGGGTCATGACACCAGGTCGGCTGGCGCACTGGTTGTTCGTCTTGGTTGTCGCCATTGTGGTCGCTGGCGCGGCTCTTGGTCTCCAATCGCCACAGGGCCGCTCCATGCTGGGTGTCGGATTTGTCGGCATGACAGGTTGGCTTGTGCGCTACGATGTCGCAATGCGGACCGTGCAGCTGGGCGGGCAACCGCGCTTCATGGCCACGGCGATGCTGCTTGGCTACGGCTGGCTTGCCATCACGGGAATTTTCCTCACCTCCGGCTGGTCGGGGCCCTTTGCGTACGACCTCGGCTTGCACGGGATCCTCATCGGCTTTGTGCTGTCCATGGTCTTCGGGCACGCCCTCATCATTTTTCCTGCCATCGTCGGAATAGGACTGACCTACCGGCCGGCTCTATACCTGCCCCTGATCGTGCTGCACCTCAGCGTCGCCACACGGGCTGTCGGAGGTGTGCTCGAGAGCGACCTGATCCGTCTGGTCAGCGGCCCCCTCACTGTCGTGGCCCTGGTTGCATTGGTGGCAACGCTGGCGTGTGGACGCTTGGGCATCAGGAGGCAGGGGACGTGAGGCCGCCCCATCGATCCCGATCGAGGTCGATGCCCAGGTCAAGCAGGTCGATGGCCCGCATAGCCGTAGCGTCGATGATCTCGGCGACCGTCCCTGGCCTGCGATAGAAGCCGGGAACGGGAGGTGCCACGATAGCTCCCATCTCCGTGACTGCCACCATGGAGCGCAGGTGCCCCAGATGCAACGGAGTCTCACGCGCGAGCAGGACCAGCCGCCGGCGTTCCTTGAGGTGAACATCGGCAGCACGAACCAGTAGGTTGTCCGACAGGCTCATCGCAACGGCGGCCAGCGTTCGGATTGAGCATGGCGCGACGATCATGCCGGCGGTCTGGAAAGACCCACTGGCGATGCTCGCACCGATGGCATCGATGCCGTGCACAACGGAGGCTTGCTGACACAACGCCTCCAGCGCCTCCTGGCCAACTTCGTGCGCGATGGTCGCCTCTGCGGCTTTGCTGACCACAAGATGGATCTCGACGCGGCCGGCAAGCAGCTCGACAATCCTTACACCGAGCACAGCCCCCGAGGCGCCAGATATGCCAATGACGACGCGATGCCTCATCACGGCCCCTCCAATCCTAGCTCCGACCAGAAATCGTCGACGCGCCGGATGACCTCCTCGGTCATCACCAAGGGACGGCCCCACTCGCGCTGTGTTTCTGGACCAAGCTTGTTGGTGGCATCGAGGCCAAGCTTGCCGCCCAGCCCGGGAAGCGGCGAGGCAAAGTCCAGGTAGTCGATTGGCGTTTCGTTCACGATCAAAGTGTCGCGCGATGCGTCGAAGCGGGTCGATAGTGCCCAGATTACATCCGGCCAGGAGCGGATATCGATGTCGCCGTCCACTGTGATGATTAGCTTGGTGTAGCTGAACTGAGGCAATGCCGACCACAAACCCATCATCACGCGCCGCGCCTGGCCCGGGTACCGCTTGTCGATGGCAACGACCATAGCGCGGTAGGAACAGGCCTCTGGGGGCATATGGAGGTCGAGTATCTCGGGAAACTGGCGACGGATGAGCGGGACAAACAACGTCGCCATTGCCTCCCCCAGGACCGAAGGTTCGTCCGGTGGCCGCCCGGTATAGGTGGACAAATAGAGCGGGGCTGCGCGCGTGGTGACAGCCGTCACGTCCACCACTGGGAAGCGCTCTACGGCGTTGTAGTAGCCGGTATGATCGCCATAGGGCCCCTCGTCGGCCTCGTTGCCGGGGGCGATACGCCCCTCAATGACGATTTCCGCGCTGGCAGGGATCGGTAGGTCTACCGTGAGGCCGGATCCAACGCGCAGCTTCTCTCCCCGCAGGACACCGGAGAAATCAAGCTCGCTCATCCCGTCAGGGAGAGGCATCACAGCCGACAGCAGCGTTGCCGGATCGGCGCCGATCACCACCGCGACAGGCATTTCAAGGCCCTTGTCGCGCCACAGGCGGTGGTGTCGCGCGCCACCACGCTGGGCCAGCCAGCGGACGATCAGCGCGCGGGGGCCGAGCACCTGCATACGATAGATGCCCACGTTGATATCTTTCGGGTCGTCGGGTGCCCGAGTGATGACCAGTGGCCAGGTGACAAGCGGAGCCGGCTCGCCCGGCCAGCACCACTGCACCGGCAGAACCGAGAGGTCGGCGGCGGCCCCAACATGTCGACGTTCCTGGCATGGAAGTCCACCGCCCCTGCTGGTTCCCAACGACAGACCGGCACGGATTGCCGGCGCTTGCGATAAGGCCGATCGCAGCGACCGGGGCGGCTCTGGGTAGCGCAGGAAGGCCAGCATATCGCCCAAGGCTGCCAGGTCGTCCGTACCGAAGCCAAGTTCAATCCGTCGCTGCGTGCCAAACAGATTCACCAGCACCGGAATGTCGGAGACGCTGCCGTCCACCCTCACCGGTTGCTCGAACAGCAGTGCCGGGCCGCCGGCCGCCAGAACGCGGCGGTGAATTTCAGTGATCTCGTGAACCACGGAGGTGGGCCGGGCAATACGTCTGAGCAGTCCGGCGCGCTCGAGGCGCGTAACGAAGGCCCGAAGGTCGCGATCCGTCTTCATGGAAATGCGGCTAGCCCCAAGCAAGTTCCCTGTCTTTGCGCTGGATCAAGGTTCGCGTGGTCGCGTCGGCGCTAGAATGGCAATTGAAGTGGGAGACCGAAATGACCTTGCCGCCTGCGGTGCCGCGCCTGTTGAGTCTTGTGCCTTCGAATCTTGCGGAAATTGTTGGCCGGCGCGCGTTTGCGCGCGTGATCGGGCGCCACCCCAAGCTAATCGGACGGCTCGATGCACATGGCGGCCTGACCTACGCGTTCGCGCCGAGTGACATTCCGTTTGATTTTCTCGTCGTGCCGCGTTCGGGAGCCGTATCGGCGCGGCGACGACGAGGTGGCCGTTACCAGTATGATGTGAGGGTCTCGGGGCCGCTGGTTTTGTTGCTGGCGCTGGCGGAGGGCCGGGCAGATGGCGATGCCGAGTTCTTCGGGCGGCAGATCATAGTTGAAGGCGACATGGAAGCCGCGCTGGCGCTTCGCAATGCTCTCGAGAACGAATCCATCGACTTCACCCGCGACCTGGCGCCGAACGGGATCGCTCACGGGCCGGTCGAGGCAGCCCTGGCGCGGCTGCGGACCTATCTGCTGAGCCGCGAGGGCCTGCAGTGGAACTGATCTGCCCCGCCGGCACGCCCGCCGCCTATCGCGACGCTGTCGAAGCGGGCGCAGATTCGATATACTGCGGCTTCCGCAACGAGACCAATGCGCGGAACTTCCCCGGCCTCAACTTCGACCGGGATGAGCTCGGAGAGGCGATCGCGCTTGGCAAGCAGCGTGGCGTCAGGACGCTGGTGGCGATCAACACCTTCATGCGGGCCGGCTCGGAGGAGATATGGACCGACGCCGTCGATGATGCGGTCAACCTCGGCGCCCATGCCCTGATCCTCGCCGATCTGGGCCTTCTTGCCTACGCAGCCGATCGCCATCCGGACCAGCGCTTGCACCTGTCGGTCCAGGCGGCTGCCAGCAATGCGGAGTATTGCGGCTTTTTGGTCGAAGCCTTCGGGATCAAGCGCGCAGTACTGCCTCGGGTGCTGACTATCGCGGAGGTTGCCGCCATTTCCGGCAAGGTCGGCTGTGAGACCGAAGTGTTCGTGTTCGGCGGCTTGTGCGTGATGGAGGAGGGCCGCTGTTCGCTGTCGTCCTATGCCACCGGGCGCTCACCCAACATGCAGGGCGTTTGCTCTCCCGCGAGCCACGTGCGCTACCGGCAGGTCGGCGACGAGATGGTCTCCGAGCTTGGCGCCTTCACCATCAACCGGTTTCCCGCCGGTGAAGCTGCCGGCTATCCAACCCTGTGCAAGGGCCGCTTCGTCGTCGACGGGGAGGACGGCTACATCTTCGAGGATCCTGCCAGCCTCGACGTCCTGTCGCAGGTCGAGCAACTGCGCGCGGCGGGCGTCACGGCGCTCAAGATCGAGGGGAGGCAGCGCGGGCGGGCCTATATCGCGCAGGTCATCCGAGAAATTCGCCGCGTGCTCGACGACACGGGGGCGGAGGTCAGCGACGCGCTCCTGAAGTTCAGCGAGGGGCAGCGCACCACAACGGGGTCGTACGACAAGCGATGGCGTTGAGCTCCAAGGATCGCGGAGGGGTCAGACTTACCCTCGGCCCGGTGCTCTATCTCTGGGAGCCGGCCGCGTGGCGCGACTTCTATCACCGCGTCGCCGACGAGGCTGACGTCGATACGGTGGTAGTCGGCGAGATTGTCTGCTCCAAGCGCATGCATTTCCATGATGCGTTGCTCGACAAGGTGGTCGATCGTCTCCTCGCGGCAGGCAAGTCGGTCCGGCTGGCGTCTCTGGCGCTGGTGACGCTCGAGCGCGAACTCAAGCTCACTCATCGACTGGTCAAGCGTGGCCTGCCCATAGAAGTGTCGGAACTCAGCGCGCATGCCGCAATGCGGGGCCAGACCCACGCCGTCGGGCCACTGGTCAACGTCTACAACTCCGCCACGGCACGGGTGCTGGCAAAAGGTGGCGCGACCTCCATCTGCCTGCCCCCGGAACTGCCGCTCGATGCTATCCGGGCTATCGCGGCTGGGGCGCCGGAGATTGGCTTTGAGGCCTTTGCCTTCGGCCGCGTTCCCCTCGCCATCTCTGCTCGCTGCGCCCATGCCCGGATCAAGGGCAACATCAAGGACAACTGCAAGTTCGTGTGCGGTGAGGACCCGGATGGGCTCATGGTAGACACTCTGGACGGCCAGGAATTCCTTGCCCTTAACGGCGTCCAGACTATGTCGAGCACGGTGCAGTGCCTCTTGGGGGATGTCCCGCTACTACTGGCGTCCGGTATCAGGAGCCTAAGGTTGTCGCCCCAGGTATGCGACATGGTCGCGATTGCCGCGCTGTTTCGAGCCGTGGCCGACGGGCGCATGGGTCCGGCCGAGGGCATCTCAGAAGCGAGAGCGCTGTATGCCGCGGAGTACTCGAATGGATTCCTCCACGGTGTTCCTGGACACATGATGCACGAAACGCCCTCGGATTGATTTTCGTCAAGTTTTCGGTCGGGCCGAAATGCATTGTGTGTAGCCGACCGGCACTGCCGGATGGGGCTCCGGAGCGCTTCCAGGGGTGGGCCACATGCACATTGAGATCAGGCCCGAGGAGCTCGAGGGCCTTTCGCTGTTTGCACAACTGCAACCGCAGCAACTCGAGGAGATCGTCAGTGTCGCTGCGGCGCGCCGCTTCCTTCCAGGCGATCGGGTTTTCGAACAGGGCGAGACAGCCAGACGCTTCTTTGTTCTGGTGCGAGGCCGGTTGCGAGTGACCAAGGTGACCAGCGAGGGCCAGCAGATCGTTGTCCGGATAGTCAACCCCGGCGACCTGTTTGGGATAGCGAAGGCTTTAGCGCGGCTGGATTATCCCGGCACCGCGACTGCACTCACCGATAGTTGCGCCCTCTGTTGGCCAATGCGGCTCTGGACCGAGCTTCTCGGGAGCTACCCGGTGCTGGCGATCAGCGTTGCGCAGACCCTGGGCAGCCGACTCCTCGAGACCCAGCAGCGTGTGCTTGAGCTGTCGACCGAAGATGTCGAGCGTCGCGTCGCTCACGCGGTCCTTCGCCTGGTGAATCAGTCGGGCCGAAAGGAGAACGCCGGCCTGCGGATCGATTTCCCCATCTCCAAGCAGGACGTCGCGGAAATGACCGGTACGACATTGCACACCGTTTCCCGCGTACTCACCGCCTGGGAAGCGGCGGGTCTAGTCGAGCGTGGACGTCGAAAGCTGCTGGTTTGCGACCCCCATGGCCTCGTCATGCTTGCCGATGGTCTGCGGCCGGGCCTGCTATAGCCTCTACGGCGGCGATGAGTTCAGCCAGTTGCAGATTGTGCTCCTCGGCAGCGTCGACGAGGCTGTGGAATGGGGCGATGGGGCATCCCACACAGTGCATTCGTCGGTCGAGAAACACACGAATGGTCCGAGGCCAAAGGGACATAAGGTCGGATAGGCTCATGTCGATGATATCGGGCGTTGTCATTTCTTGCGATCTTCCTCCAATATTAATGTAGAAGGCGGTGCGGTCGGCGTCCTTGCGCCGTAGCAAAGAGCGTAACGAGACCGTGCACGATCAGGCGCTGCCACTAGGGGCGCTGCAACGAGCGTTGGGAACGAAGTACCGGGCGCGAAGGCCGGGGCTATGCCGATTGGCGAGCACCGGCGTAACTTCTCTCGGCCGCTGTTAACGGGGAATTCTGAAATGCTGATCCGTTGAGGCAGTCGCTTGCTCATTCGTACGATTGAAGCCGATGCGAATGCCTATTGCCACTGCGGCTGCGGGGTCCCACAATCCGACGGCCGACTATGTTCTCTCATCCGGAACTACGGTGGTGCAAGATGGCTGGACGGCTTCGAACCTGCGCCACAGCGGTGGCACTGACCGTTGCAGCCGCTCCCACGTTCGCCTCGGGCCAAGTGTTCTTTGTCGACGATCCGGGCGTCGAGCGGCTTGTCGAGACCGTAGAGCCGGCAGCGCCGGGGCCGCCCGCACCACCTCCCGCCGCGCCACCTGAACCCGGCATCCTTGCCGAGGTGGCGGCGGCCGCAGGGTCGAGTGGCATCGAAGATTTTTCGCGGGACGGCGCGGGGTTCGTGCTCGCGACGATCTCCGATCTGGAGGCCAACCGCCAGCAGCTTGTCGCGGCGGGGCGCTCCACCGGAAATCTCGACGCCATTATCGGCCGGCTTCGCGCCTTGCTTCCGGCCGACGTTGCGTCGCCGCCCGTCGCGGCCACGGGCTGGACGCCTCCGAGCCTGCAGTGCAACGTGAACCGCCTGATCGAAACGGCGCGGCCATCGCTCACGCTGCTGGTGGACTTGTTCCGGCGCCTGACCGCAGCGGGCGTGGCGTTTGGCGCCGAACACTTCATGTCTGATCCCGTCAAGCTGCCTCCGCCCTATCAGTCGCTGTTCACCTACGAGCCGCTTGCCAGCGAAGAGGCGCTGGACCGCTTCCTGGGGGGCAATTACTGGACCGCGCGCTGGCATCAGAAGCAGGCGGCCTGGCATATTCATTACTGGACGAGCATGCTTGCCCTGGCAGGCCATGACGTGACGCGCGCCATCTATGAGAGGTTGCCGGAATTTCCTGAAAAGGCCGACATCGACCGGGCCATGTCGGAGGTCATGGAGGTCCGGGGCGCGCTGCTGACCAGCGTGGCTGGATGGGCAACGCAACTGGAGCAGGGCGGATGCAAAGGCTGGGCGGACCTGTTACGAGCCAACACCTATTTCGAGCTGGCGGATGGGCGAGAACGGCTACGCCTCAACGCACTCGGTGTGCCCTATCTCGCTGCTTTCAACCACGAGGCGGGGCTTGTTTACGATCGGCATGGCGCCTTCACGGTCAACGACATTCTCGAGCGGTTGCCAGGCCAGTCCACACCGGAGGACCCGCTCGGCAGCCAAACGGTTGAGTCCTTTCTGGGGCCGATGCCGCCCATACCGGCGGCCGACAGTCCGGGCGATGGCGGAGGGGGTGCGGTGGAACGCGGCACGGACCTGCTGCTGGATGCCGTGTTGGACGAGCCCGCCAGTTTCGGGGAGACCGAGGCGAACTGGGATGAATCGCCAGCGCGCGGGCCGACTGCAGGCGCGACCGACCGTAGTCCGTTAGGGAACTCGGAGCAGATCAGCGGCACCGTGACCCTGATCTCGGCGGCAGGTGTTGGTGACTGGTCGCAGCCCGACCTTGCCGGGTTCTGGCACTCGCCGGACCTGCGGGACGCGACGACGACCCTGCTGGTCACCAGCGAGGAGGGGCGTCGCTTCGAAGGTTTCATCGTCAACGCAGAAGGGCCGAAGGGCCGGTGGCTCGATATGTGCGGCAGGAAGGCGAGACGACCGGGTGGAGGGGCGAAGTCTATGTCTCGCTGCGCGAGCCCGAAGGCGCATGCGGCCGGTGGACGGACGGCGTGTTCGTCTACAAGCCGGGCGACAGCGTGCTGCAGGGCGCCTGGGCCGGCCCCAAGCCCAATCCCGAAACCTGCGAGAACTCGAACACCCCGCATGGCGACGCCATCCGGCTCGAGCGGCTGGTGACGACCAGGTTCATGCCCATCGTGCCGGGTAAGTTCATTCACATCCTCGGGGTGCCGGCCGCCGGCTCCACGAGCGCGCAATATGCCGCCGCGGTGGAATTCGGCTGTGTGACCGAGGACCTGCCGGTTCAGCGGGTCGAGGTCCGGATCGACAGCGGCCGGCTTGTCACGCAGCCAGGCGCCTGTCGCTACCAGTTCGTCGCCGACGCGCCCGGCGGCTACGACATCGCCGTCGACCTGATCGATGGTGACGGCAAAGTCATCCATACCGACCATTTGCGGGCCGAGATCCCTGCCATTCCGGGGCTGATCCAATGATCAGGCGCTTCGGGCTCGTGCCGGCCTGCTTGCTGCTGCTGGGGTGCGGCCCGGTCGCTGCGCAGGGACTGATCGGCGGCTTCGACCGCGAGCCCGAGGCGCCCCCAACGGTACAGCCAGCGCCCTCCGACCCGGCCCCCGCGGCACCCCCGCCCGCAACGTCCACGCCCGCAACGTCCACGCCCGCAGGGACTTTCCCCGCCTTGGCCGGATGCGAGCAGAGCCTGGCCGGACTGCCCGCCGGCGATGCGGACCAACTGGCGATCAGGCTCGCCGAGCGAGTGGCCTTCTGGGAAGGGCTGCAGTGGGAAACCCTGCCGAGCTTTCGCCACCCACGCCAGGCCCAGTTCGCCTTCGATTGCTTTTCGCGGCGGATTACCCTGCTCGCCAGTTACGTGCGCAACGAGGCTGAAGTTGCCGAAGCAAGAAGCCTGGCAGCCGATCTGAGAAGCAAGTGGGCAGGCCGGCTCGAGGCTTTCCTCTCCGGCGACGTCCCCAGGGGGGTCGATGCACGGGCATGGTGGAAGGAGGCCGATGAGGCGCTTGGCGCCCTGGTGGCGACCGAGCTGGCGGTGGGGCGCGCGGCACACGCCACCCGGCAGCCGCGCGAGGAGCAACTGGCGGCCGGACGGGCGGCGCTCGCCGAACTGGGCCGCACCATCGACAGCGTGCGGGCCACGCAGGAGACCTTCGACGCGCGAGAGCGCCAGTTCTGGTTGCGGGCACTGGCCTGGCGCGTTCGCGCAGTGGGGCTGTCACTTGACCAGGTGCAGGTCGCGGACCTGCGGGACGCTCCCGAGCAAGCCTATGCACATCTGGCTGGCGCGGCTGACGGCCAGTCGACCGAAGACTCGATTGCCGGCGACCTGAGCGGGATCATCGCCCGCGCTACCGCTCTGCGCCGCGCCCGTGGCGAGCTTGACCCGGGCGCCCCGCGAGATTGGTCCCGCATCGTCGAACGCCGGCGCCTCGCCGAGGAAATCTACCTGCTGCATGTCATGGAACAGACCATGGAAAGCCGCATCCGGACCTGGCAACGCGGCCAGGCCGAGCGGGAGCGCGCGCGCCTGCAACTGCTGCACGAGGCGGAAGTCGCGCGTGGCGTGCCGGAGGCGACGAGCCGTGCGGCGCGCGACGCCGAATGGGCATCGTTCAAGCAAAGGCAGAAGGCCGACGCAGAGGCCGCGCTGCGCACCTGGCAATGGAAACTGCGCGGCGAACGAACGGGCGCGCAGGCGACGGCGGGCGGTCTTATTCCGCGCGAGGAGTGAGCAGGGGCTACCGGGGCGGACCGAATCCGTCGCGGCGCGACGAGCCAAGCAAGGGCGGAGGCGACAGTCGTCGGCGACGCTCAGGGGGGAAAAGCGATGCGTACACTGATCCTGGCGACGTCGATCGTGGCGGCAAGCCTGACGACGGCGCTGGCGAACCAGGAAACGAGGGCGAGGGCTCTCTCGGCAACTGCCGCCCATCTCGTTCTCGCCCATCATTGTGAACTCGTCCTCGACGACCCCTCCATCTATCAGGTCGCCCTCGACGAGGCGGAACTGACCCTCGCGGCTGGAGGCTATGAAGAGGCCGAGGCTGCGGCGGAACTGGCAAGGCTGCGCCTGTCGTTCGGAGAGGCTAGCAAGGATGGCTTTCCGGCCGACTACTGCCAGGGGGCACTGGAGAGAGTGAGGATCGGCCGGCCGGCATTCCGGGCCGAGCTCCTCGCCGCGCGAAATATGGCAGAGGCCCGGCAGCCTGCGCTGTCTGGCAGGTTCGTCGCCATCGCGCAGCGGCGCGCCTCCGGCTGTCAAACGGCGTTGAAGATTGACCCCCGATCGGCGTGCAATATTGACCCCCTGACGACGCTGAGCTGATCCGACCCGACGAAGCTGGTCGGGTTGCGCAGCCGGGTTGGATCAGCGGGTTGGGGT
>JAYRZA010000052.1:0-15744 GCA_041916695.1 Devosia sp.
GCCGGCGGTCCTGAGGTGGTTCTCGTCGGAATTCTCGACCACCGTGATCTGGAACTGCCGCGGCAGGCAGAGGATCGCAGCAATCGACAGCACGTTCATGGCGATCCAGCGATTGCCGAAGGTATCTTCCGAGTAGATGTCGATGCCCTTCGCCTCGGCGTTCGAGAAGATCGCCTCGAAGCCGCCGCCGGCATAGAGCACGAAGCCGCCGATGGCGATCAGCGCGCACAGCTTGACGATGGCCTCGAAGGCGATGGCGGCGACAACGCCATGGTGCTGTTCCTTGGCATCGAGGTTGCGCGTGCCGAACAGGATGGTGAACACCGCCATGGCGGCCGCCACCCCGAGCGCGAGACCGACGTCGTCGATGCCGCCGAACCCCTCGCGCGCCGTGGCGCCGCTGCCGCCGATCGCCTGGATGGACGAGGTCACCGCCTTGAGCTGCAGCGCGATATAGGGGGCGATGCCGATCACCGCGATCACCGTCACCAGGACCGCGAGCCGGCTCGACTTGCCGAAGCGCGAGCTCAGCAGGTCGGCCACCGAGGTGATGCGCTGGGTGTGCGCGATGCGGACCAGCTTTCTCAGCACGAACCACCAGCCGACGAACACCAGCGTCGGTCCCAGGTAGATGGCGAGGTACTCGAGCCCGTTGCGGGCGGCGGAGCCGACGGCGCCGTAGAAGGTCCAGCTGGTGCAGTAGACCGAGATGGCGAGCGTGTAGATGAAGGGTGAGCGCAGGAGGCCGCCGCTGCTCTGGCGGGCCCGCCGGTCGCCCGCCCAGGCGATGAAGAACAGCAATCCCACATAGGCGACGGCGGTGGCGATGACGAGGTTGGCCGAGAGCATCAGCCCGCCCCCCCCGCCTCGTCGTCCCCGGCCGGCGCGCGCGGCAGCCGGCGGCCGAACCAGGCCGTGCCGGCGCACAGCACCACCCAGACGGCGAACAGGTAGATCAGTTCGAGCGGCAGTCCGAACAGCCGCGCCCTGACGTTGAACAGCAGCACCAGCGGCGGCATGATCAGCATGGCGCCGAAAATGGTGAAGAACAGCGCCGCGCTTTCGAGCTTGCGCGCCGTCATCGGCCGGCGACGCCCTCGCCGAGCAGCCGCCGCACGGCCCCCACGACATCGGCATTGGCGTAGGGCTTGGTGACGAAGCTCGAGGCGCCCAGTTCCTCGGCGGTGCGCTTGTCCAGCTGCTGCCCCTTGGCGGTGAGGATCAGCACCGGCAGGTCGGCGATCAGGCTGTCCGCCCTGATCTGCTTGAGCACCTCGAAGCCGGACCGCTTGGGCAGCATGACGTCGAGTACCAGCAGGCGGGGCCTGAGCCGGCGCACGGCCTCGAGCACCGCATCACCGTCGGTGACGGCGCTGATCGACCAGCCGGCGCGCCGCAGGATGAAATCCAGCGACTCGAGGATGCTCGGCTCGTCTTCGGCAATCAGGACATCGAGCGCCAATTTTCCCCCTTGGTCCCGCTCTCCCGCCGGGAACACCACCACTAAAGCCTAGTCGGGCCGATTGGTCAAAAGCCCCGCGGCACCAACGGGGCGCGGATCGCCGCTTGGCCGCCCCCCGGCGCCGGCGCCTCCTCCTGGCGGTCGGCGCAATCGCGGCGCGTGCACAGCCGGCAGGTCGGCCCGACCGGCACGTCGGCCTGCTGGTCGCTCAGGTCGAGCCCGGCGGCGTAGACGGTGCGGTCGGCATGAAGCACGTCGCAGGCCAGCATCACCGAGGTATAGACCGAACGCTCGCGGAATTGCGAGGCCCGCCGCGCCGTCGCACGGGCGAGGAACAGGTAGCGCGACCCGTCGGTGAAGCGCACCACCTGGCGCACCAGCGCATCGGGCGTGCGAAAGGCATCGTAGATGACCCAGAGCGGGCAGGCATGGCCGCTATTGGGCAGCAGCAGGCCGGGCAGGGGGAAATGCTTGGTCAGCCGCCCGGCGGGATCGGAGCGCAGGAAGCCGAAGGGAATCCCCTCTTCCCCGGGGCGGCGCAGCGTCACCAGCCGGTGCGCCACCTGCTCGAAGCTCGCCGTATGGATCTGGCGCAGCACCTCGATGTCGTAGCGCGTCGCCTCGGCATCGGCGAGAAAGCGGCCGTAGGGAAACGCCACCGCCCCGGCGAGGTACGAGGCCAGCGCCCGGTAGGCGAGGCGTCGCGCCGCCTCCGTGCTCAGCTGCGCGGCGGCCACCTCGGCCTCGATCGCCGGCGCGGCGCTGAGTTCCGCATACAGGCGGGTCAGCTGGAACTGCCGGGTCGCGGCGATGGCGCTGGCCTGGAACCACATCGTGCGGCTCGCCGGGTCGAAATGGTACTGCCCGGGAAAGCCGAGCGCGTCGAGTTCCCGGTTGACGCTGCGCCGGATCCCGATCCGGTGGCGCTCGGCCAGTGCGGCGGCCAGCGTCGCCTCGCCGAAGGGACCGTGCCGCTCGATCTCGGCCCTGAGGTCGTCGGCCACCGCCTCGAGCCCGACGAAATAGTTGTTGCGCGCAAAGATCAGGTCGTCGAGTTCGCGCACCGGCGAGACGGCGCGGCGCGGACCTGCCTCGCGGTCGAAATGCCCGATCAGGGTGCGGGTGGTGTCGGCCAGCCCGCGCGCCTCGCGGCCGATGGTGGCGCCGAAGCGCGCCCGGGCGGCGTCGTCGAGATCCGGTTCCTCGAGGATCTCGGCGCTCGAACGGACTGCGGTGATCCCGGACAGGATCTGGTGCAGCAGCTGGCTGAACAGCGGATCGGCCTGCAGCCGGTTGCAATAGTCGTCGGCGCTGGCCAGCGCTCCCTGGTAGGCGCGGTGCAGCCGCGCCAGGGCCGCGGCGGCGAAGGGTTGCTCCGCGACCAGTTGCCGCGCCGTGCCCGCCGGCGGCGCCAGCGGCTGCAGCAGGGGGTCGGCGAAGGCCTCCTCGAGGTCGGCGATCAGCCGGTGCTCGGCGGCGCCGGTGAGCTCCTCGATATCCATGCTGAGCTCGGCCGCGATGCGCAGCAGCAGGGCGCCGCCGACATCGCGCTTGTTGCGCTCTATGAGGTTGAGATAGCTCGCCGAAATGCCGACGCGCCGCGCCAGCTCGGCCTGCGACACGGCGAGCGTTCGTCGCCTCGAACTGATCCTTATGCCGATCGGTGCCCGCATCGTCTGCTGCCCTCCTGTCAACGCGTTGACAGATTGTGACGCTGAACAGATCAACAATTTACAGAATATCACAGCGTTTTCAATGGGCTATTGAAAACTTTTCTGGCCTGCGAATACTCGGCGGCAAGCGGCCAACGTGTCGGCAATGTACCGGCTTCCGCTTCCAGATGGAGGAGTTAATGACCGATTCCCTGAAGGGCATGCGTCGTCGCACGCTGCTGAAGTCCGGCCTCGCCGGCATCCTCGCGACCGGCGTCGCGCCGCTGATCTTCACCCGCGGCGCCTATGCGCAGGAATTCTGCAACGCCCCGACCGGCGACACCGTGACGCTCGGCTTCAACGTGCCGCAGACCGGTGCCTATGCCGATGAGGGCGCCGACGAACTGCGCGCCTACGAGCTGGCCGTCGAGCATCTCAATGGCGGCGGCGACGGCGGCATGATCCCCACCTTCTCATCCAAGACGCTCAAGGGCAACGGCATCCTCGGCAAGAAGGTCGCCTATGTCACCGGCGACAGCCAGACCAAGGCCGACGCCGCGCGCGATTCGGCCCGCCGCATGATCGAGCGCGACAGCGCGGTGATGATCACCGGCGGCTCGTCCTCGGCCGAAGCCATCGCGGTGCAGGGCCTGTGCCAGGAAATGGGCGTCATCTTCATGGCGTCGCTGACCCACTCGAACGACACCACCGGCAAGGACAAGAAGCGCTACGGTTTCCGCCACTTCTTCAACGCCTACCAGTCCGGTATCGCGATCGCGCCGACGCTGTCCAAGGCCTACGGCACCGATCGTGTCGCCTACCACCTGACCGCCGACTACACCTGGGGCTGGACCCAGGAAGAATCGATCAAGAACGCCACCGAGGCGCTCGGCTGGAAGACCCTTGCACCGGTGCGCACGCCGGTGGGTGCGGGCGACTTCAGCCAGTACATCACGCCGGTCCTCAACTCGGGCGCCGACGTGCTGATCCTCAACCACTACGGCTTCGACATGGTCAACTCGCTGACCCAGGCCGTACAGTTCGGCCTGCGCGACCGCCAGGCCAACGGCAAGGACTTCCAGATCGTCGTGCCGCTGATCTCCGATCTGATGGCCAAGGGCGCCGGCCCGGCCATCAAGGGCATCTACGGCACCTCGAACTGGGACTGGCAGCTGGGTGACGAGGCCTCCAGGGCCTTCACCAAGTCGTTCGGCGCCAAGTACGGCCAGCCGCCGAGCCAGGCCGCGCACACCTCCTACGTCCAGGCCATGCTCTACGCCGACGCCTGCGAGCGGGCCGGCACCTTCTACCCGCCCGAGGTCATCAAGGCGCTCGAGGGCTTCGAGTTCGACGGTCTCGGCAACGGCCCGACGCTGTATCGTGCCGAGGATCACCAGTGCTTCAAGGACGTGCTGGTGGTGCAGGGCAAGGAGAGCCCGGCCAACCCGTTCGACCTGCTGCAGGTGATCGATGTCGCCAAGAAGGATGCCGTGACCTACGACCCGGCGATCTTCGGCGGCGAACTGGGTCCCGACACTCCGGCTATGTGCTGATCGCCGGCGCACCGATCGCGAACCCCGGCGGTCAACCCTCTGACCGCCGGCTCCTCGGCCGGGTCGTTCGTTCCCCCGAGAACGGATGGCCCGGCAAGGAGGCGACGCATATGACGCAGGCCTGCCCGGCCGCGGGACGACCTGCCTCTCATTCGTTTCCTGCGCGCCCGTCCGGGTGTTCCGGATTGGCGCCCGTCGCGCCGCATGGCGCATGGAGTGACTGATGGAAGCCCTGCTCGCCCAGCTTCTCAACGGCCTCGACAAGGGGGGCGCCTATGCCCTCATCGCGCTGGGGCTGACCCTCGTGTTCGGCACGCTCGGTGTCGTCAACTTCGCCCATGGCGCCCTGTTCATGCTCGGCGCCTTCTGCGCGGTCGCCTTCCGCCAGCTGATCACGCTCGAGACGATCACCATCGATCCCGACCAGCTCTCGCCCTGGGGGGCCCCGCTCGAGATCAAGACCCCGCTGGCCCAGACCTGGTTCGGCGAGTGGGGCGGCCTGATCATCGAGTATTCCGTGCCGCTCTCCATCCTGCTGGCCATCCCGGTGATGCTGCTGATCGGCATCGCCATGGAACGCGGCCTGATCAAGCATTTCTACAAGCGCCCGCACGCCGAGCAGATCCTCGTCACCTTCGGTCTCGCCATCGTGCTGCAGGAAGTCGTCAAGGCGATCTTCGGGGCCAACCCGATCAGCCAGCCGATGCCGTCCGCCCTGCAGGGGGCCGCCGATATCGGCAGCTGGCTCGGGCTGACCCCGAACTCGGTCACCTACCCCTGGTGGCGGCTCACCTACTTCGTCTTCTCGATCGGCGTGCTGTCGGCGGTGTTCGCCTTCCTGCGCTTCACCACCTTCGGCATGGTGGTGCGCGCCGGCATGGTCGACCGCGAGACCGTCGGCATCCTCGGCATCAATATCGGCCGCCGCTTCACCATCATGTTCGGCATCGCCGCGGTGGTCGCGGGGCTCGCCGGCGTCATGTACACGCCGCTGGTGCCGCCCACCTATCACCTGGGCATGGATTTCCTGGTGCTTAGCTTCGTCGTCGTCGTGGTCGGCGGCATGGGCTCGCTGCCCGGCGCCGTGGCCGCCGGCTTCCTGCTCGGCATCCTGCAGAGCTTTGCCTCGATGAACGAGATCAAGTCGCTGCTGCCCGGCATCGACCAGATCATCATCTACCTGACCGCCGTGGTCATCCTGCTCGTGCGTCCGCGGGGCCTGCTCGGCCGGCGCGGCGTGATGGAGAGCTGAAATGCTGCAGTTTTTCAACGTCCCGAGGCGCGACCTCCTGACCTTCCTGGTGTTCTCGGCGGTGGTGCTCGCCATGCCGATCTGGCTGTCGCCGCTCGGCGCCGCCTATCCGGGGCTGATGCAGAAATTCGCCATCTACGCGATCTTCGCGCTCGGCTTCAACGTGCTGTTCGGCCTCACCGGCTATCTCAGCTTCGGCCACGCCGCCTTTGTCGGGGTCGGCTCGTACACCGCCGTCTGGTCGTTCAAGCTGCTGACCATGGACGTGTTCCCGGCGATGATCTTCGCGGTGATCGTCTCGGGCGGCTTCGCGCTGGTGATCGGCTATCTCAGCCTCAGGCGCTCCGGCATCTACTTCTCCATCCTGACGCTCGCCTTTGCCCAGATGTGCTACAGCCTCGCCTATTCGGTGCTGACGCCGATCACCAACGGCGAGACCTCGCTGCAGCTGACCCTGCAGGATCCGCGCATCATCGACACCGCGCTGGCGCCACGCGGTGAGGGTCTGCCGTCGGCCTCCATCCTCGGGCACGCATTCTCCGGCGTCGAGGGCTTCTACTTCTGCGCCGCGATGCTGATCGTCGGCTTCTTCATCTCGCAGAAGATATTCTCCTCGCCCTTCGGCATGATGCTGCGCGCCATCAAGTCCAACCAGGTGCGGATGAACTACACCGGCTTCAACACCCGCCCCTACGCGCTCACCGCCTTCGTCATCTCCGGCATGTATGCCGGCCTCGCCGGCGCGCTCCTCGCCGTCACCGATCCGCTGGCCGGCGCCGAGCGCATGCAGTGGACGGCCTCCGGCGAGGTGGTGCTGATGACCATCCTGGGCGGCGTCGGCACCCTGATCGGACCGGTGATCGGGGCCTGGCTGATCAAGTACTTCGAGAACATCTTCTCGGCCTTCAACGAGCAGGTCCTGCACCGCGTGTTCGACTGGGTGCCCGACGGCCTCGAGGACATCGTGGTGCTCGTCACCGGCAAGTTCGTCGGCGAGGGCTGGCACCTCACGCTCGGCCTGCTGTTCGTCCTGATCGTGGTGTTCCTCCCCGGCGGCGTGATGGAGGGCGTCCGGCGCATCGTCGGGCTGTTCGGCCGCCGCGGCAAGCCCAGTTCCGGCGCAGCCATGCGCATCCAGCCGGCGGAGTGAGATCAGATGAGCGTCGCCGAAAAGAACATCGTCCTGCACGTTGCCGATGTGCACAAGCACTTCGGCGGGCTGCACGCCCTGTCCGACATCGACCTCGAGGTCGAGGAAGGCAAGACCCACGCCATCATCGGCCCCAACGGGGCGGGCAAGTCCACCCTGCTCAACGTCATCATCGGCAAGCTGGCCCCGAGTCGCGGCGCCGTGGTCTTCGACGGGCAGATCCTCACCGGCAAGAAGCCGCACGAGATCAACCAGATGGGTGTCGTCCGCGTGTTCCAGACGCCCGAGATCTTCCCCGATCTGAGCGTGCTGCAGAACGTCATGACGCCGGCCTTCGCCAAGCGTGACGGTGCCTACAGGGCCAATGTCTGGAAGCCGCTCGAGGCCGAGACCGGGATCCGGGAGGAGGCCGAGGCCATTCTCGAGGATGTCGGGCTGTACGAGCGGCGCGACGTCCATGCCGGCGCCCTGAGCCGCGGCGACAAGCGCCGCATGGAGCTGGCCATGTGCCTGATCCAGCACCCGCGCCTGCTGCTGCTCGACGAGCCGACCGCCGGCATGAGCCGGCACGACACCAACACCACCATCGATCTGCTCAAGAAGATCAAGGCGCGTGGCATGACCAAGGTGATCATCGAGCACGACATGCATGTGGTGTTCTCGCTGGCCGACCACATCTCGGTGCTGGCCGGCGGCCGCATCATCGCCGAGGGCGCGCCGGACGAGGTGCGCGGCAATCCCAAGGTGCAGGAAGCCTATCTGGGCGGCGCGCACGACCTGGGGAACCATACCAAATGAGCGTGATGACCATGGACAGCAGCCTTGCCACCACCGCCGCCCCTGCCGCAGGCGTCGCCGCCACGCGCGAGATGCCGTTCTTCGCCGCCAGGGACATGCATGCCTATTACGGCGAAAGCTACATCGTGCAGGGGGTGTCGTTCGACATCCGGCACGGCGAGGTGCTCGCCCTGCTCGGCCGCAACGGCGCCGGCAAGACCTCGACGCTCAGGGCCATCGCGCGGGTCGACTCGCCCGGTCTGGTCAAGGGCGAGATCTGGCTCGACGGCAAGCCCGTGCACAGGATGAAGGCGTTCGAGGCGGCGCGGGCCGGCATCCAGCTGGTGCCGGAGGATCGCCGCATCATCCAGGGCCTCACCGTCGAGGAGAATCTGACCCTGGCCCAGGTCGCGCCCGGCGCCGGCTGGGACCTCGAGCGCGTCTACAGCCACTTTCCCCGCCTCGCCGAGCGCCGGCGGCAGGAGGGGGTGACGCTGTCGGGCGGCGAGCAGCAGATGCTCGCCATCGCCCGGGCCCTGATGCGCGACATCAAGCTGCTGCTGCTCGACGAGCCCTACGAGGGCCTGGCGCCGGTGATCGTCCGCGAGATCGAGAACATCGTCAACGAGATCAAGAGCCTCGGCATCACCACCATCATCGTCGAGCAGAACGCCGTCGCGGCGCTGCAGCTCGCCGATCGCGCCGTGATCCTCGATACCGGCGAGGTCGCCTTCACCGGCACCGCCAGGGACGTGCTCGACAATGCCGAGCTGCGCCAGGAATATCTGGCGATCTGACGGACCTGCCGCGGGCCGGCGCCCGCCCGGGGCCGGTGGGTGATCGCAAGGCGCCCGACCCGTCAGGCGGCGCGCCGTTGCATCCGCTGCGCGACGAAGCGCCCGGCCTCCTGCGGGGGCAGCGGCGGGCCGAGCAGGTAGCCCTGCACCGTGTCGCAGCCGAGCGCCGCGAGGAACTGCAATTGCTCCTCCGTCTCGACCCCCTCGGCCACCACCGTCTTGCCGAGGCTCTGCGCCAGGTTGATCACCGCCTTGACGATGATCTCGTCCTCGGCGCTGCTGCCGATGCCGGAAACGAAGCTGCGGTCGATCTTCAGCCGGTCGACCGGGAAGCGCTTGAGATGCGACAGCGAGGCGTGGCCGGTGCCGAAATCGTCGAGCGCGATGCCGACGCCGAGCTGGTGGAGGGCCGCAAGGCTCCGCCCGATCTGCTCGGCCGAGCGATCCAGCAGCACCGTCTCGGTCACCTCGATCTCGAGGTCGGCGGGGCGCGAGCCGGTCTTTGCGAGGCAGTCCATGACGGTCTCGACGAAATCCGGCAGCTTCAGCTGCGCGGCCGCCACATTGACCGCCACCGGTCCCGGCCGCAGTCCCGCCGACCGCATCCGGGCCAGTTCGGACAGGGCCAGTTCGAGCACCCGCTGTCCGAGCGGTACCATCAGCTCGGTCTCCTCGGCCACCGGGATGAACTGGCCGGGCGGCACGTCGATACCCCTTCGCCGCCAGCGGGCCAGCGCCTCGAAACCCGTGTGCGTGCCTCCCGCCGTGGCCAGCTGTGGCTGCAGGGCGATCGTCACCTCGTCGCGCTCGAGCGCGATGCGCAGGTCGTCGGCCAGCGCCTCCCGCCGCTCGATGCGCTCCCGCAGCGGCGTCGAGAAGAAGCAGTGCCGGCCCCGGCCGCGCGCCTTGGCGTGGTAGAGCGCGATGTCGGCGTTGCGCAGCAGGTCGGCCGGATCGGTGCCGTCGCGTGGGAACAGGCACACCCCCATGCTGGCGGCCGGCCGGATGCGGCGGCCCCCCAGCCGCAGCGGCGCCTCGATGGCCTCGTAGACCCGTGCCAGCAGGCGCTCGACCAGCCGCGTGTCGGCGAGCCGGGGCAGGATCAGCGCGAACTCGTCGCCGCCCAGCCGTACCTCGATATCGCTGGTCCGCAGCGCGGCGCGCAGCCGTCGCCCGATGGTGCCGAGCAGGGTATCGCCGGCGGCGTGCCCGAGCGTGTCGTTGATGTCCTTGAAGCCGTCCAGGTCGAACACGACGAGGGCCCCTGGGGTCCCGGAGCGCAGCGCCCGGTCGATCTGGCGGGACAGCTGCTCGATCAGCACCGAGCGGTTGTACAGGCCGGTCAGCGGATCGCGCTCGGACTGGCTCTTGATCTGCTGTTCGGCGCGCTTGAGCGCGGTGATGTCGGTGCGCACGCCCACGATGTTGCCGCTCGGCGAGAGCCGCTCGCGGACCTGCAGCCAGCGTCCGTCCGACAGCTGCTGCGTGCTGGTGCGGCCCGGGCGCCGGTGCTGGCGCAGGCGGTTCTCGATCCAGGCCTCCGGATCGCGGGCCTGGTCCTTGCCCAGCGCATACTGGCCGTGCGCCACGCCCTCGCGCAGCAGCGTCTCGAAACCGGTGCCGGTGGTGATCAGCTCGGCGATCTCGGGATAGGCGCGCCGGTAGGCCGAGTTGAACACCAGCAGCCTGTCCTCGGCGTCGAACGCCGCGATGCCGTCGGGAACCGTCTCGATCACGTCGCGGAGCAGCGTTTCGGCGTCGCGGCGGCGCTGGTTCTCCGCGTTCAGTTCGCTCTCGGCGCGCTTGCGCTCGGAGATGTCGAAACGGATCGAGACGTAGCCCGCGACGGCGCCATCGGCGTCCCGCCGCGGGGCGATGGTGGTATCGACCCAGTACAGCGAGCCGTCCTTGGCGCGGTTGCAGATTTCGCCGCGCCACTGGCCGCCCCTGCCGATGGTCCGCCACATCTCGACGAAGAAGTTGCGCGGGTGGTGGCCCGAGTTCAGCACGGCATGCGTGTTGCCGATCAGTTCCTCGGGCCGGTACTGGCTGATCGCGCAGAAGGCGTGGTTGACATAGGTGATGCGCCCGGCCCGGTCGGTGGCGCCGACGATGGCGTGCTGGTCGAGGGCAACCTTATAGGCATCGAGTTCGGCCCGGGCTTCGTCGGCCCACCGTTCCGCCGGGGGGTGCGGCGCTTCCGTCGTGGCGGCGAGCCGCGTCAGCCCGACGATCCAGGCGATGCCCTGGCACTGGCTGCGGCGCGGCTCGAGCCGCAGCGACAGCGCGCCGAGCGACACTACCCCGGCAAGGCCCGCGGCGGCCTGGGCGGCGATCCGCGCCAGCCCGGCCTCCGCCGAACCCGCCTCGGAGAGCAACTGCCGCGCCGCGCCGTTGGCATGGCAGGTGCCGCTCGCATCGATGACCACGACGGCGGTGGGGATCTCCTCGATCAGGCCGCCGAGCGCGAGGGGAGGCGCCACGCCGGGATCCAGAGAATGCATGGGCAAATCCCCCATCGGGCGCTGCGCGGCGACCATACGATCGTGCAGCGCTAAACAAATTGGAACCAATAAGCCGTAGCCTGCGTTGTTGCGGGCTTGCGGTCGCAAATGAGCAGCATACAAGTACGAAACCGTACATAATGGCTGGTTAAGGACACCTTAAGACAGCGGCGCGTGTTGAATTTCACATATTGAGCTGTCGACGAAGATGACAACGAACACGAGACCAATACTGCGTAACCACGTCCTGATGTCGACGCGTCCCGAGGCGCGGAACTTCATAATGGAACGGCTGCAGACACGCGCCATATCTGCCGGCGAGACCCTGTTTGACCACGGCGATCCGATCCACCATGCGATCTTTCCGCAATCGGGGGTCATTTCGATGCTGTCGCAGAGCGAGGGCGGCAAGTCGGTGGAGCAGGCCTCCATCGGCAACGAGGGCTTTCTCGGCTTCACCTACCTGATGGGTGGTGGCTCCGTGCCGGCCCGGGCCACGGTCCAGATCGCCGGCGAGGCGTCCTGGCTGACGATCGCCGACCTCGAGGAGGCGATGACCCGGTTCGAGTGCGTGCGGGCGGCCCTGCTGCGTTACTCGCAGGCGCTGATCATCCAGCTGATGGAGACGATCGCCTGCAACGGGCTGCATTCGGCCGAGCAGCGCATTGCGAGCTGGCTGCTGCTGGCCGATCGCCGCATGCAGGGGCGGACCTTCGCCCTCACCCAGGATGGCCTGGGCCGGGCACTGGGCCTGCGTCGCGCCACCGTCTCCAACATCTGCTCGGACCTGCAGCGGGCCGCCGCCATCACCTACTCGCGGGGCCACCTCACCGTCGTCGACCGTGCCCGACTCAGGGATCACGCCTGCGGCTGTCACGATCGCATCGAGGCCGGCATGATCGTCCCGGGGGTGCGGGATACCGATCTGCCATAGCGTGTTATAACGTATTATCATGCCAACCGGATAGCTGGAGCGGGCATTTGTTCCGCGCCTCGGCTGATAATGCTGAAAAACAAGGCGTTTCGCCGAGGCATGGCATTGCGCGCGACGGGTCGTTGCGCCACTCTCGCCGGATCGGGGGAGTGGCAGCGATGACGGGCAGCACCATCTACACCTATGCCTGGGACCTGACGGAGGTCGGGGTCGCGACGGCGACGGAGCAGTTCCGCGGGCTTGGCCTCGAGGGGGTGACCCTCGCCACGGCCTACCACGCCGGCAAGTTCCTGAGGCCGCACGGCGTCGGCGGCAAGGTCTATTTCCCGGAGGACGGCACCATCTACTTCCGTCCCGAGATGGCGCGCTACGGCGCCATCACACCCCGCGTCAGCCGCGTCACCGCCGAGCGCGACGTGCTGGCCGAGCTGGTCGCGTCGGGGGTGCCGACCACCGCCTGGACGGTGCTCAACCACAATAGCCGCATCGGCATGGCGCACCCCGAGCACGCCGTCGCCAATGCCTTCGGCGACCGCTACATCTACAGCCTGTGTCCGGCCAACCCGGTCGTGCGCGAGTACGGCGTGGCGCTCTGCCGCGATCTGACCGATCACTATGCCGTCGCCACGCTGTCGCTCGAGACCCCCGGCTTCCTGCCCTATGCGCACGGCTACCACCACGAGTTCGCGCTGGTGAAGTCCAACCCCTGGCTCGAGAACCTGCTCGGCCTGTGCTTCTGCGAGCACTGCATGGCCGGCGCAAGGTCGGCCGGCGTCGACGCCGATGGCCTCAGGCGGCGCGTGGCGCGCGACATCCATGCCGGACTCGACGCCGAGTTCGACCTGCCGGCCGACATGGCATCGGCCTTCTGGCTCGCCGACGTCGCCGGCGATCCCGACCTTTCCGCCTTCCTGCGCTGGCGCGGCGCGGTCACCACCTCGCTCGTCGCGGAAATCCGCGACGGCATCCGGCCGGACGTCGAGCTGGCGGTGATCCCCTCGGTCGCGCGCCCCACCGGCGGCGCGTTCTACGAGGGCACCGATCTTTCGGCGCTGGCCGCGGCCGGCATCATCATCGAGGCATGCTTCTACGAGCCCAGTGCCGAGCGCGTGCGCGCCGATCTGTTCGACGTGCGGCGCCGCATCGGCGATGCGCGGCTGCGCGGCATCGTCCGCCCGGCCCATCCCGATCTGGCGAGCCGCGCCGAACTGATCGCGGCCGTTGCCGCCCTCCGGGCCGGCGGGGTCGAGACCATCAGCTTCTACAACTGGGGCCACGTGAAACGGCAGAGCCTCGAGTGGATCGGCGCGGCGTTGAGAGGACAGTGAGCCAATGAGTGGACAATTTTCCGGCAAGGTGGTGGCGATCACCGGTGCCGCCGGGGGGATCGGGCGCGAGCTGTGCCTGGGGTTCGGACGCGAGGGCGCGGCGATCGCCGCCATCGACCGCAGCGACCGGCTCGACGCGCTGGTGACCGATCTTGCGGCGGCCGGCATCAGGGTCGCCGCCGCCAAGGTCGAGATCGGCGATGCGGCCGGAGTGGCGGAGGCCTTCGCCCGTCTGGTCGCGGCGCTCGGGCCCGTCGATATCCTCGTCAACAATGCCGGGGTGTCGAACTACGCCAATTTCCGCGTCACCACGCCCGCCGGCTGGGCCTCCGACATCAACGACAACCTCAACGGCGCCTATAACTGCGCGCATGCCGTGCTCGGCGCCATGCAGGAGCGCCGGGCCGGCGCCATCGTCAATGTCTCGTCGGTCAACGGCATCAGCGCCCTGGGCGATCCCGCCTACAGTGCCGCCAAGGCCGGCATGCTGGCGCTGACCCGCTCCATCGCCGTCGACTACGGCAAGTACGGCATTCGCGCCAACACCGTGCTCCCCGGCACCGTCCGCACCCCGATCTGGGACCATCGCATCGCCAGGAACCCCGAGGTGCTGAAGATCCTGGCGCGCTGGTATCCGCTGGGGCGGATCGTCGAGCCGGCCGAGATCGCGCGGGTGGTGCTCTTCCTCGCCTCCGACGCCGCCAGCGCCGTGAGCGGCGTCGCGCTTCCCGTCGATTGCGGCCTCTCGGCCGGCAATGGCGTGATGGCCTCCGAGCTGACGGTCGAGGGCTTCTAGCCCTCCGCCGCCGCGGCGAGGCCGGCGCCCTCCAGCAGGTGCCGGACGATCAGGTCCGGCGCCGTGATCGCCGATCCGCTCACCACCGCATGCGCGCCGGCCGCGAGCGAGGCCCGCACATGCTCGGCCGTCCACACCCCGCCCTCGACGATCGCCGGCACGCCGAGCCCGGCCAGCTGCCGCGTCAGCTCGAGCGGCGGCCGCGCCATGCCCTTTGACGCCGGGGTGAACCCCACCATCGTTGTCGCGACGAGGTCGGCTCCGGCGGCGATCGCCGCCTCGGCCTCGGCGAACAGCGCGATGTCCGCCATCGCCGCCAGCCCCAGCCGATGCGCCTCGCCGATCAGCTCCGCCACCGCCGGCCCCGGCCGCGATCCCGCCGTCGCCTGGATGGCGACGATGTCCGCGCCCGCCGCGGCCAGCGCCGCGATGTCCGCCGTCGTCGTCGTGATGTAGTTGTCGAACCCCTCGCGCCGGTCCTTGACGATGCCGATGATCGGCAATGTCGTCACCGCCCGCAGCCGGCGCACCACCTCCGCCCCGTCGACGCGGAAGCCGCCGGCGCCGCCCAGTTCCGCTGCCTGGGCGAGCAGCACCAGCGTCTCCGGCCGCTTGAGCGGGCTGCGCGGGTCCATCGCCTGCGCCGAGACGATCAGCCTGTGCCTCAGTTGCGCGATGATTGCCCGCATGCTCCGTCTCCACCCTCTACTGCCTTGCATCCCATAGCAGTTTCCGGCCATGATTCCGCCGGCTTTTCGAGGGGCGGGCGTGCAGGCACTGGCGATCGACATCGGCGGCACCAAAATCCTCGCCGGCCTCGTCGCGGGCGACGGGGAGGTGACCGGGCTCGTCGAGGCACCGACGCCGGCCCGCGAGGGGGCGGACGCCATCGTCGAGGCCGTCATCGCCGCGGCGCGGCGGGCGCTCGCGGCCACCTCCACGCCGCCCGTGCGCTGCGGGGTGGGGACGGCCGGTGTCGTCGCCCGCGACGGCAGCATCGCCAGCGCCACCGACCTGCTGCGCGGCTGGGCCGGCACGCCGCTCGGCGCCCGACTGGCCGCCGCCCTCGCGCTCGAGGTCCGCGTGCTCAACGACGTGCATGCCACCGGCCTCTGCGAGGCCTTGCTCGGGGCGGCGCGCGGCCGCGCCTCGGCCCTGGTCGTCGCCGTCGGCACCGGCATCGGCGGCGCCATCGTCCGCAACGGCGTGGTGGAGCAGGGGGCGCACGGCATCGCCGGGTCCATCGGCCATCTGCCGGCGCCGCTGCGGCAGGGCCGGATCTGCTCGTGCGGCGCCTGCGATCACGTCGAGGCCTATGCCAGCGGCCCGGCGCTCGAGGCCGAGTATCGCCGCCGCACCGGCCGTGCGCTCGGCCTGCGCGCCATCGCCGCCTCCGCCGAGCCCGAGGCCGGCGCCGTCATCGCCGAGGGGGCGGAAGCGCTCGGCGCCGTCATCGGCGGCGCCAACAACCTCGTCGACACCGAGATCATCGTCGTCGGCGGTGGGGTCGCCGGCATCGGCGAGGCCTATCTCGGCCCG
>JAYRZA010000053.1:0-15384 GCA_041916695.1 Devosia sp.
GTGCGATAGTTGACCTCGGTCAGGAGCAGCACGGCAACGCTGCCGTCGAGCGCGGCGGTCAGCGCCCCGGCATCCACCTCGCGCAGTTCGTGCCCGCGGCCCAGAAGCTCGGAGACGCCCGCAGCGACATAGCTGTCGGTTGGGAAGTTGCCCCGCTCGGTCAGGATCACCCTGCGATCGGAGCGCATCCGCAGCGCCGCGACCACCACCTTGAACAGGTTGACCGAGGTCGAGTCGGCAACCATGATCGTACCCGGCTCCGCGCCGACGAGCCGGGCGATGCGGTTGCCAAGGCGTGCGGGCAGGTCGATCCAGTCATGCGTGTTCCAGCTGCGGATCAGGCCCTCGCCCCACTGCATCGCGACCACCGCGTCGACGCGCTCGCGTACTCCTTTGGGCAAGGCACCGAGGGAGTTGCCATCCATGTAGATCAGTCCCTCGGGCAGGCTGAAGCGGGCCCGCGCGAATGCCAGAGGGTCGGTACGATCGAGGTCGGCGGCGCTGATCATGCTGCTGCTACAGCACCAGCCGGCCCTGCTGTAAAGCGAATGAGTACTCGCGAGGCCTAGGACCGCTGCACCCGGCGGATGCCGCATGGCGTCGCACGGCCCGGCATACGACTTTAGTATTATCATTTTCTACGACTTTAGTCGCATGCCGCAGCCTTGACGCAAACCACGCCAGCGTCGAAGTTGCCGACAAGGATGCGGGATCACCGCAACCAGGGGAGGAGAACGAGGATGGCCAGCGTAACCATCAACAAGGCCGGCAAGCACTATGGCGGCTTCGAAGCTCTCAAGGGTGTGTCGGTCGACATCAACGACGGCGAATTCGTCGTCCTGGTGGGCCCTTCGGGCTGCGGCAAGTCGACCCTGCTGCGCATGATCGCCGGGCTCGAGGAGATCACCTCGGGCGAGATCGGCATCGGTAGCCGGGTCGTCAATGACCTGCCGCCCAAGGAACGCGACATTGCCATGGTGTTCCAGAACTATGCCCTCTACCCGCACATGACGGTGGCGCAGAACATGGGCTTCTCGCTCAAGCTCAAGGGCGTGCCGAAGAACGAGATCAAGACCAAGGTCGACCGGGCCGCTCAGATCCTCGGCCTTGAGAACCTCCTCGATCGCCAGCCGCGCCAACTCTCAGGCGGCCAGCGCCAGCGCGTCGCCATGGGCCGTGCCATCGTGCGCGATCCGCAGGTCTTCCTGTTCGACGAGCCGCTGTCGAACCTCGATGCGAAACTGCGCGTGCAGATGCGTTCCGAAATCAAGGAACTGCACCAGAGACTGAAGACCACCACGATCTACGTCACCCACGACCAGGTCGAGGCCATGACCATGGCCGACAAGATCGTGGTGATGAAGGACGGCGTCATCGAGCAGATAGGTAGTCCCCTTGATCTCTACGACCGCCCGCAGAACACCTTCGTGGCCGGCTTCATCGGCTCTCCCTCGATGAACTTCATTTCGGGCGCCATGACCGCCGAGGGTTTCAGGACGCCGGACGGCATCGTGCTGCCGGTTGCAGACAAGAGCATTTCTGGCGCAACCACTTACGGCATCCGTCCCGAGCACCTGCATCTCGACCCCAATGGTATCGAGATCGAGGTCGTCGTACTCGAGCCGACCGGCTCGGAGACCCAGGTCATCGGGCGGCTGGGCAGCCAGTCGATCAACGGCATCTTCCGCGAGCGCATCAGCGCCGCGCCCGGTTCCAAGATCAGAGTGGCACCGGATCTCGCCGTGGTGCACCTGTTCGACAAGAACGGGCAGCGCCTCAACTGACCTGGGCAAGGTGGTCTCATGAGTGCCTGCGCGGCTCTGCCGTGCAGGTATCTGCAACAGGGCGGCCCGCCAGTACGCCGCTGTGCGACCGGGCCTACTTGATCTGGTCGGCCTCGAGCCATGCGGCACGCAGCTTCTCGACGGTGAAGCCGGGGGTGCGCGCGGCCCTGAGGATCGGCTGTTCCTTGCGGATGACGATGTCGATCGCCGCTGGCAGTCGTTCGACGTGTTCGGCCGGGATCAGCACGCCGCCGTGTCTATCCGCATGGATCAGGTCATTGGGGCGCACGCTCAACCCGAACACCGTCACCGGCACGTCGATCTCGGTCACGTGAACGAAAGCGTGTGACGGTCCGACCGATCCGGCGATCACCTGGTAACCGGGGTCCAGCATGCCCAGGTCCCTGAGCACGCCGTTGGTCAGCGTCCCGGCGATCCCCAGTCCCTTGTGCTGCGCCACCTGCATCTCCCCCCAGAAGCCTCCGATGCAGTGCGGCCAGTCGGTATCCTCGATCACCATCACGTTGGGCCCCGGCCCGCTCACAGCGTACTCGTAGTACGCCATGCGAAGCGCGCGCACCTCGGCTGCCGGCTTCTGTGCCGGGGAAGTGGCCCGAATCCTCGCCGTCCGGGCATACCCCACGATCGGCGGAAGGCCCGGATCGGCGGCGACCACCGGACTTTTGGTGAAGCCCTCCGCGGTGCGCCCGCCCATCACATGTTCGAGCGCGTTGCAGATCGTCGGCGTATCGGTGCGGCGCAGCAGCGCCAGTGTCTCGGCAGCAATCATGGCGTGGCTCCTTCGTATGCCCTCATGGTTCGGCAGGCTGCCTTTCCGCAG
The DNA here is from genome assembly GCA_041916695.1 of Devosia sp. Lineage (GTDB taxonomy): Bacteria > Pseudomonadota > Alphaproteobacteria > Rhizobiales > Devosiaceae > Devosia_A. The sequence continues at coordinate 2,626 of JAYRZA010000053.1, forward strand.
CGGCCCCCGCCCGATCCGCGAGGAGCAGAGGCCCGGGAGCGCTCAGTGCAGCTTCAGCCGATCGCTGACCAGGGCCGCGCCTTCGGCCAGCGACTTGAGCTTCAGCCAGACGATCGAGCTGTCCACGGCGCCAAACCCGGCAAAGGTCGAAAACCCGCAGTCGGTGCCGGCCATCACCCGGTCAGCACCGACGATGTCCACGTAGTGCATCAGGCGCTCGGCGATGAGTTGAGGGTGCTCGACGAAGTTCGTCGTCGAGTCGATGAGACCGGGGATCAGCACGTAGTCATCGGGCAGCTTGACCGATCTCCAATCCACCCACTCATGCGCGTGCCGCGGATTGGCGCCCTCGAACAGCAACGCCTTCGGCTTGGCGCGGAGCAGGGTCGGCAGAATCTTGCTGAGCGCGATGTCACAGTTGTGCGGACCCTCGTAGTTGCCCCAGCACACGTGCATCCTCACCTTGTCGCCGGGGATGTTGCGCAGCGCGTGATTCAGCACTTCCACGTGCTTCTCCGCTTCGCGGACGAAGCCGGCGTCGTCGAGGTCCTTGTACATCATGTGCCTGCCCAACCCCAGGTCGGGGCTGTCCAGTTGGAGAACGAACCCCGCGGCGACGATGGCTTCGTACTCGGTCCGCATGCCCTCGGCCACCGCCTCGAGATAGGCCTGCTGGGTTGGGTAGAACTCGTTGGGCTGGAACAGCGCGATGACACCCGGCGTCGCCGAGTTCATGAACCCCTTCTCGTAGCCGTTGGCGTCGAGGGCGGCCTGGAAGTTGCGCACGTCGTCACGCAGGGGCTCGAGTGTCTTGACGGCGATCTCGCCCACGCATTTTGGCCGCTTGTAGGTGGGAGTGCCACCCGAGCGGGCCTGACGCTCGAGGAAGCTCGGCACCAGTTCGAGATCCTTGGGAGGGCGTCGGGAACTGTCGCCGGCGAAGCCGGTCAAACGGTCCTTGATATAGGTGGCGTAGCTGATCTTGCTCATCTCGCCATCGGAGGGCAGATCGACGCCAGCGGCCCTCTGCTTGGCGACGATGTCACCAACCGCAGCGCCGACCAAGCGGTTGAATCCGGCCTCTTCGACCGGCACGCCCGCCTCGCGCGCAAACACCAGATCGGTGATCTGCTTGGAGCGGGGCAGCGACCCTACATGCGTGGTCCGAATGCGGCGACTCATCACTCGGCCGCCACGCGGTTTTCGGCGAACTGCGGCGCTGCCGGCGCCGCCGCGCCTCGTATGACGAAGGCTACCGCGTCGGCCGAGGCCGGGTTGCGGAACGCATGCATGAGGCCGACCGGCACGGTCAGCGTGTCACCGGCTCCCATGATCAGGCTGCCGCCATCCCAGTTGTACTCAAGCGTGCCCGACTGGACGAAGATGACCTCCTGTTCGGCGCGGGAGTGCATCGGAATCTTCGCACCGGTGCTCAGCTTCAGCCGGCGCAGCGTGAAGTCGTGCCTCCAGTGCCCCGTGATCGGTCCGGCGCGGAAGCCGTCGCCGGCATCGACGTCGCCGATCACCGGCGCTTCCTCGACACCGGGACCGGCCAGCGGGCTGTCGGGATTGCCGCGGATGGCCTCACCGCGGATGGCGTAATTCATCAGTTCGCTCATGGGCGGCGTGGCGAGTTCCCTGAGCTTTTCCGCCGAGGGGGGCTGTTCCAACTCGGCCCCCTCAGGAACCTTCTGACCGAGCGTGGTATCGATCAGTTTACCGCCCTTGAGCAGCTTCAGGCCGTGGTCTTCCGCCAGCTTGAACACCGAGGGAGCCCACAGGACCTTTCCCGGATCATCGTGACCGAGCACGACGAAAAGGAATCCGGTGCCCTCGTCGAGCTTGGAAAAGCCCCTGAACATGTGCGTCGGCACCGTCGCAACATCACCCGGACCGGCGTCGATATAGCCGTCGGTCTTGTCGGGCCCGAACAGGAACCGCCAGCGTCCCGTGTGAACGACAAATGTCTCGGCAGTCAGGTGGCTGTGTTGCGAGTTGGTGCAACCGAAAGGCTGACGCGCCGCCCCGACGTTGAAGCCGTGGGCTTCGGGAATGTGAACCACTTGTGCCGGGTTTTCAGATACGCCGGGGCCGATGATGGTGAAGTTTTCCTTCTGATCCGAGCCCGGGGTGCGGGCATCAATGAAGGCGTTCCTCAGCCCCTTGAGATCGGCATAGCGGACGAGGCGCTTTTCCATCGCCTCCTGGGTCCAAGTCGTCATATGAAATCCCTTTCCATTTCTGGCTGCATTCGTATGCAAAGCGCGCGCGCACAATACGGCGCCTAGCTATTGCCCTCCGGGCGGTAGAAGCGCCGGCCGTCGACCTCGATGATGCCGTCCGCGGGCAGGCGCGCCGAACTGCGCACCACCAACTCTCCCGGAATGATCTTGTGCCGAGCCTCGATTTCACCGCTCTCGATCTGGTCCATCAGGATGTCGACGGTCGCCTCGACCATCGCCGAGATCGGTTGTGTCACCGAGGTGATGCCATAGGACTGCCAGCGCGCCGGGCCCACGTCGTCATAACCGACGATCGACAGGTCCTCGGGGATTCTAAGGCCGAACTCGTAACGAGCGACGTCCATCACCGCGACGGCCATGTGGTCGTTTGCAACGAACAGTGCCTCCGGACGCTCACGGAGAGCGAAGACCTCCCGCGCCGCCTTTTCGGCCTCGACACGCGAATAGTTGCCCGTGCGCACCACGATGTCGTGGATGCCCGCCGCGGCAAGGGCATCCCTGAAGCCGGCGAAGCGATCGCGGTTGGTTGAGGAGTTTTCGAGCCCGGCGATGTACCCGAAGCTCCGGTGTCCGCCGGCGAGCAGGAACTCCCCCAGCTTCCTCCCGCCTTCCCGATTCCGCGTGGTCACCGATGACGTCTCGTTGCGCTCTGTCGTGCGGTTGAACAGCACCACCGGAATGCCCGCGACGGTGCACTCCTCGCTCAGTTCGGAGCTCAGCGAAGTCGAGGCGAGAATGATCCCGTCGACACGGTACTGCATCAGCTGGTCGAAGACCGGATCGCTGTCCCGGTCCTTGAAACCGGTGAAGAGCAGGACGTGGTAGTTCTCCGCAGCCAGCCGCCTGCCCAGTTCCTCGAGCACGTCGGGGTAGAACAGGTTTTCGAGATACGCCATCACGACCGCGATGATGCGCGAGCGGTTGGTGATCAGCGAGCGTGCGATCGCGTTGGGGCGATAGCCCAGCTCCTTGGCCGCGGCCAGCACCTTTGCGCGCGTCTTGGGCGAGATTGACGCCCCGGGCGTGAACGTGCGCGACACCGCCGACTGGCTGACTCCGGCGTACTCGGCGACCTGTGACGAGGTCACCGGCGACCGCTTGACTACTCCGCCGTCCATCCGCCATCCACCAGCAATGAGGACCCCGTCATCAGCGCCGCGGCATCGGAGGCAAGAAACACCACCGGCCCCATGATGTCCTCAACCTGTCCCAGCCGACCCAGCTTGATCTTGCCCAGCACCCAGGCCCGAAACTCCGGATCGCTGAGACCCTTCCGGGTCAGGTCGGTCTCGATGAAAGTCGGGCAAATCGTATTGACGCGAATATCGAGCGGAGCTAGCTCGATGGCCATGGCCTTGCTTAGCCCTTCAACAGCAAACTTGCTGGCCGCATATACGGCGCGTCGCGGCCCACCGACGTGGCCCATCTGCGAAGATATGTTGATGATCGAGCCGGAGCGGCCGGTCATTGCCAGGCGCCGTGCCATGGCCTGCGAGACAAAGAGAGTCGCCTTGAGGTTGATGTCGAGCACCGCCCGGTAATCGGCCTCGACGATCTCGAGAAAGGGTGCGTGCCGGGCCGCCCCGGCGCTGTTGACCAGAATATCGAACGGCGGCCGATCCGCCATGAAGCGCTCGACCGCTGTAGTATCGGTCACGTCCAGGACGTCACCGTCGGCCGCAAAGCCAGCATCGCGCAGCGTACCGGCAACATGCTCGATATCGCGCAGTGTCCGAGCCGTGATGGTGACCGCCGCCCCGGCCTCCGCCAGTGCCACCGCCGCTCCCAGCCCGATGCCGCGAGTCCCCCCCGTGACGAGGGCTCGCTTGTCGTCCAGGCGGAAGCTGGGGGTGCGTGGCAGACTCATGCTATTCGGCCGCCTGCCGAGGGCTCGCCGCGCTGGCGTATGGGATATTGCGACCACCATACCGACGAACACGGATGTTGGCCTGTTCGGCGTGGCCCGCGAAGCCCTCCAGCATGCAGAGCCGGGAGGCATATTCCCCTACCATGGCGGAGGCCTCGTCGGTCACCACCTGCTGCCAGGTGCAGGTCTTGAGGAACTTGCCCACCCACAGCCCGCCAGTGTATCGCGCCGCCTTCATGGTCGGCAGCGTGTGATTGGTGCCGATCACCTTGTCGCCGTACGCCACATTGGTGCGCGGCCCGAGGAACAGGGCGCCGTAGTTCTTCAGGGTGTCGCGGAACCAGATGTCCCGGTCGGTCATCACCTGCACGTGCTCGGACGCGATCCGGTCGGCGACCTCGACCATTTCGTCGTAGCCGTCGCAGACGATCACCTCACCGAAGTCGGACCATGCCTTGCGCGCGATTTCCCCGGTGGGGAGTATGGCCAGTAGGCGCTCGACTTCGGCCATGGTATCGCGCGCCAGGGCCTCCGAATTGGTCAGCAGGATGGCGGGAGATGTCGGCCCGTGCTCGGCTTGGCCGAGCAGGTCGGTGGCGCAGAGCTCGCCGTCCACCGTTGCGTCGGCGATCACCAGCGTCTCGGTCGGGCCGGCGAACAGGTCGATCCCGACCCGGCCGTAGAGCTGACGCTTGGCCTCCGCAACGAAAGCGTTGCCCGGCCCGACGAGCATGTCGACCGGCCTGATGCTCTCGGTGCCGATCGCCATCGCACCGATCGCCTGGATACCTCCGAGCACGTAGATCTCGTCCGCCCCCGCCATGTGCTGGGCGGCGACGATGGCGGGGGCCGGCCTTCCCTGGAACGGCGGCGCGGCAGTGATTACCCGGTCGCAACCCGCCACCTTTGCGGTCAGTACCGACATATGGGCGGAGGCGAGCAGCGGGTATTTGCCACCCGGCACGTAACACCCGACCGAAGCGATCGGAACATGCTTGTGGCCGAGGGTGACACCGGGCAGCGTCTCCACGGTCAACTCCCGCATCGAGTCCTTCTGCGCCTGCGCGAAGTTGCGCACCTGCGTCTGGGCGAAGGCGATGTCGCTCAGGTCCTGGTCCGACAATTGTGCCAGGCAGGCATCGATCTCGTCGCGCGACAACCTGAAGTCGGGCCGCTCCCAGCCATCGAACTTGCGGCTCAGCTCACGAACGGCAGCATCACCGCGCGCCTCGATGTCGGCAAGGATGGTCTCGACGGTCTGCCGGACCTGCCGGTTCGCCTCGGCGCGCTCCTCCACTGTCCTGCTCTGCTTCAGCCACCGCGCCATTGCCGACTCCCGATCAGTCTCGTGCTATGTGTCGTGCTTTGCATACGTATGCAATCATGAAAATGCGAATATGTAAAGGCAACTTACGTAGAGGTTCTTCCCCGCCCGTCCGTCGTGCCGGGCAGGGGCGGGCGTTGCGCGGAGTGGTCGGTGGCGGCCTCGAAGGCATCGCCGACCTGGCATATGCGCGCCTCACCGAACTGCGGCCCGATGATCTGCATGCCGATGGGCAGGCCGTCATGGAACCCGGCCGGCAGGGCCAGCACCGGATGGCCCGAAATGTTGAAAGGGATGGTGCGCATGGGCGTCCAGACCGACCCCTTGCCGAACAGCGCCACAGGCAGCGCGGGCGTCAAGGTGCCGACGGTGAGCACGACGTCAAAGCGGCTGAACACCTCGCGGTCGAGCCGGGCGCGGAAGACGGCGCCAGCGCGCAAAGCCTCGGCATACTCCGCCTGACTGAGCGCCGCCCCGGCGACAATGGACTGGAAGGTCTTGCGGCCGAAGCCCTCGGGATGACCGGAGAGTTCCGCGGCGTGGCCCTTGAAGCCTTCGTAGTGCAGCACGGCGGCAGCCGCGACCTCAATGGCGGAGTAGTCCGGCAGGTCAACCTCCTCGACCAGCGCGCCCAGTTCGCTTAGGGCAGACGCGGCGGCGTCGATGGCTTCGACGACGGCGGGAAGCGCCTGAGCATCGGCCGCGAACCAGGAGCGGGCGTAGCCGATCCGGAGGCCCGCGATGGGTTGGCCGAGCAACCGGGTCGCCAAACCGTCGGCCACCCTGCCCGCGATGATGTCGAGCGTCAGCGCGGCCTCGGCGCTGGTAGCTGCCATCGGGCCGACATGGTCCATGCTGGGCGACATTCCGAGCGTGCCGTCTGTGGGCACGAGGCCGAGCGTGGGTTTCAGGCCGACAATACCGCAATAGGAGGCGGGGCCACGGACCGAGCCGCCGGTATCGGTGCCGATGGTGGTGCGCAGGAGCCCCCCCGCGACCGCCACGGCGCAGCCTGAGGACGAGCCGCCAGTGATGTGCTCGAGGCTCCAGGGATTGCGCGCCGGGGGGAACAGCGTGTCATAGGCCGGCCCGACGGTGCCCCACTCATAGGTCGCGAGCTTGGCGATGATCACGGCGCCGGCCTCGACAAGCCGATCGACGACCGTGGCGTTGGCGCCGGGCACGTTGTGCTCGCGGCTGCGCGACCCTGCCGTGGTGGGGACGCCCGCGACATCGATCATGTCCTTGAGGCCCACCGGAATGCCGTGGAGGTAACCGCGGTCGAGGCCGGACGCGAGTTCCTCGTCGGCACGGCGGGCGTCGGCGAGCGCGCGCTCGGCCATCACCCGATAGGTGGCGCGATAGGCGGGGTCGCGCTCGGCGATGCGGTCCAGTACGGCCCGCGTCAGGGCGACCGACGTGAGCGACCTGTCGCGCAGGCGGCTGCCGGCCTCGAGGATGGACAGGTCGGCGGGGTTCGGGCACCCGTACACCGTTTCAGGCATGCGTTCGGGGAGACCGGAAATGCCGGTATTGAGCCAGGTGGCCAGCCCATAGACGCTGTCGGCCTCCTCTGCGGAGAGCGACAGGCCCTGTTCGGCGACACGACGATCGAATTCGGCGCGGCTGAGGCCGGCTTGCGTCCCGTTCATGGGCCGCTCCTTACAAGAGTCGCATGCCGCTAGTGCGGCCAAAGAGATGGCAGGCGGCGGCGGGGATGCGGACCCGGGCCACGTCGCCGATTTCGGCGCGATAGTCCTTTGAGGTTTTGATCGAGACCAGTTCACCGCCGAGGCGAATGGAGATCATCGTCGCTTCGCCGAGCAGTTCGACCGTGTAGATGGGTGCGGCTGCGTCGCCACCCTCGCCGACGACGGCGACGTCCTCGGCTCGGAATCCCAGCGTCACGGGGCCGCGCTGCGTCGGGCTGAGCCCCTCGACGCGGATGTTCTCGCCGGTGAAGACGCCGTTCTCGATGTCGCCGTTGACGAGATTCATGGCCGGCGAGCCGATGAAGCCGGCGACAAACGTGTTGGCCGGCCGATCATAGATCTCCATCGGCGTGCCGACCTGCTGTACGACGCCACGGCTCATCACGACCACCCGATCGGCGAGGGTCATCGCCTCGACCTGGTCGTGCGTGACGTAGATCGTCGTGGTCTTGAGAGTATGGTGCAGGTTCTTGATCTGCGCGCGGGTCGAGACGCGCAGCTTGGCATCGAGATTGGACAAGGGCTCGTCCATCAGGAAGGCATTCGGCTCGCGCACGATGGCACGCGCCAGTGCCACGCGCTGCCGTTGCCCTCCCGAGAGCGCCGCCGGCCGGCGCTCCAGGTACTCACCGAGCTCGACCATGGCGGCCGCCTTCATGACGCGCTCGTGATGCTGCTCCTTGGGCACCTTGCGAACCTTCAAGGGAAACCGGATGTTCTCGTAGACGGTCATGTTGGGATACAGGCCGTAGCTCTGGAACACCATTGAGATGTCGCGGTCCTTCGGCTCGAGGGCGTTGACCACCCGATCGCCGATCCGAATCTCGCCCGAGCTGATGTCCTCGAGCCCGGCAATCATCCGCATGGTCGTGGTCTTGCCGCAGCCTGAGGGGCCGAGCAGCACCAGGAACTCGCGGTCAGCGATGTCGAGCGAGAGATTGTCGACGGCAACGAAACTGTGCCAGCGCCGGGTGACGTTACTGAGCTGGATGCGCGCCATGGCGTGTCCCTTACCCCTTCACCGCGCCGGCGGTGAGACCAGATACGATCTGGCGCTGGAAGAACAGCACCAGGATGAAGAGCGGCACCGTGGCCGAGACCACTGCAGCCACCGCGTACATGACGTTGCCTGCGTCGTTTATCGATCCAAGGAAGCTCGAGATCTTGGGGATCATCGTCTGATTGTTCTGGTTGAGCAGCATCGCCGTCACCGCGAAGTCGTTGTAGCCGAGCAGGAAACTGAACAATCCCGTGGTGATCACCCCCGGCCACATCACCGGGATCACCACCCGGCGAAAGGCTTCGAAACGCGAGCAGCCGTCGACCATTGCGCTCTCGTCGAGATCCTTGGGGATCGACAGAAAAAACGAGTGCAGCATCCACAACGTGAAGGGCTGGTTGATGGCAACGAGAACGATGATGGCCGTCGGCAGGTGTCCCCAGATGTTGAGTTCGAAGAAGGGAAGCATGTAGCCCGAGACCAGTGTGATGTGGGGCATGGCGCGAAACACCAGCGCCGCGATCAGAATCCAGAAGGCGTACCGGTGCCCCGAGCGCGCCAGCGCATAGCCGCCGAGCGTGCCCAGGGTGAGCGAGATCAGGGTGACGCTGACCGTGACGATCAGCGTGTTGATCGCCGATTTCCAGAACTCGTTGGTGACCCAGGCGCCGTGGTACCCGTCCGCAGTAAACTGACCACCGGTCTCCAGCTGCGTTCTTGCCCCGAATATGGCGTTCCAGAAGCTCTCGCGCGAGAAGAAGTCGGACTCGACCTTGAACGACCCCCAGACCGTCCAGAGGAACGGAAAGGCCGCAAGAAAGAGCCAGAACAGTACGAACGCGGTGGCGACCACGTTGAGCAACAGCGGGCGGCGCGTGGCGACGGACATTGACGTTCCCTCAGCTCTTGCGGGCGAAGTCGCGCCAGGTGCGGATCAGCACCGGCATCAACAGAATCACCACGCCCACGATGGTCAGCAGTGAGGTCGCGCCGGCCGAGCCGTAGAGTTGCGCGTTCTGGTTCCTCAGGTCGTTGAAGATCGAGAAGCTCAGTGAGGTCGCATTGGCCTGCGCCGAGAACCCGACGATCGGCTCGAAGACACGGAAGTTGTCCATCAGTTGCACCAGCGCAATGAAGGTGGCGAGCGGCGCAAGATGCGGCATCACCACATAGCGAATGCGCTCCCAACGGCTGGCCCCGTCGATCATGGCGCTCTCCAGAGTGTCGCCGGGCACGGTCTGCAATCCGGCGTAGAACACCACGAAACTGAAAGGTGCGTTCGTCCAGATGCCGTAGACAAGCAGCGTGACCCAGGTCAGCACCGGCGAAGCCTTCAGTGACAGCGTCGGATCGTTGAACACCGCCTGCAGCGTCGCCCCGACGATACCTTCCGAATTGATCATCCAGAACAGGATCAGCGAACCGATCAGCGGTGTGATGATCATCGGCAGCAGCGAAAAGAAGATGACCGGCCCCTTGAGCAGCGACGGGACCATGTTGACTGCCAGCGCGATGAGGAAACCGAGCAGCATCGCCAGCGGTGTCACGACGAAGGTATAGGCCAGGGTGAAGGCGAGTGCGCGGTAGAAGGGCAGGTCGTAGATGCGGGCCGCGACATCGCCCGGCCCGGCATTGTCGGCGAGGATTTCCGCTATTTCGCCGACGGCGAGATGGGCGCGATTCAGATAAGTGCCCAGCCCGTTGAACTGCCCCAGCGGCTGCTCTTCCTTGAGCCTCGCGATAGCTTCGCTGTCGACCCGCGTTTCCGTGGTGCAGCCACCGAGCGGCTGGCAGGTCTCGACCGTGATCAGGACCTTGGGGTGCTCGACAAACAGCGACTGTACGGCAACCGATACGATGGGCAACGCGATGAACAGCAGCATCGCGATGACGGACGGCAGGATGAAGGCGAGGAATGTCTTGTGCGGCACCTTCGGTCCCCGGCCTGACAATAGACTAAGAACTGTCAGGGGCCGGAGCGGCGGACCGCCCCGACCCCAGGGAGGAGACTAGAGGTAGCCGCCCTCCTTGGCGGCAGCCGAGTAGGCAGCCTCGACATCGGCCAGTGCCTTGGCCGCGTCTTCCTTGCCCGCCACGAAATCAGCAAGCTCGGTCGACAATGCGGTGTGCAGCAGCCCCATGTACGGCGTCATCGGATAGGCGCGAGCGCCACCATTGGCGTTGGCGATCACGCCCACTGCCGCCGGGCCTGGCTCGTAGCCCTTGACCAGCCAGGTCGCCGCATTCGGATTGGCCGCAACCGTCGCCGGGCTGATGCCGTGAACCATCGCGGCAAACGACGCCTCGGCATCGGCGTCGGAGATGTTCTTGGCGATCGTGAAGCCATCCCACCACAGCGCCGCGGCAGGAATGCTGCCGCCGGCAAAGGTCGGGGCGGCCGCCAGGACGGTGTTTTCGACCACACCGGCGGCGGACCCCTCACCATCGAGGATGGCACCACCGATGGAGCCCCACTCGTTCATGATGGCAACGTTGCCGGCTTCGTACTCCTTCTGGATCTCGCCTGCATCGAAGGTCAGGTAGTCGGGATCCATGAACGCAATCTGGGCTCGCATCAGTTCGAGCACCTTGAGGCCATTCTCGTTGTTGATGGCGAGTTTGGCACTGCCCGGCTCGAAGAAGTCCGCACCGGTCGCGAGGTAGTCGTTGACGAACTCGGCAGCGAGATCCCAACCCGGCTTGACGCTGGCCGCCAGCGGATAGTCCATCAGGCCCGCTTCCTTGATCTTGGCGGCCGCCGCGAGCACGTCGTCGTACGTCTTCGGGGCCTCAACGCCGGCCTTCTCGAGGATGTCCTTGCGATAGAACAGATGCTGGCCATTGCCCATGAAGGCAATCGCCATCACCTTGCCGTCGATCTTGATCAACTGGTTGGGCTGCAGATCCTGGCCGTACTTCGCCACCAGATCGTCGAGCGGCCGGATCAGGTCGTCATTGAGCAGCGGAACGATCGAGTTGTTGGCGACGACCGCGACGGTGTACTCCGCCGGGTTGACGGTGAGGGCCGGGCCCTGGATGTTCTTGTGTTCGGTGGTCTGGTTTGCGGTTACCGTCACGGTATCGGAGGCGCACTCCTTGGCGGCATCGGCCACCACCTTGAGCGCCGCGAAGTCGTTCGAGAGAATCCGCACCGAGCCGGCCGGAGCCCCGCAGTCCGCCAGCGCCACGCCGGCGCCGAGCAACAGCGCGGCGACCGAGACGCTCGCTGCCAGAATATGCTTCATCTTGTTCTCCTGTGTCCTTTGAGGGTGCTCTCCTGTTCCCCCAGTTGGCAAGGGCCGGGGCTCAGGAGCCGGTGCCCGCGCCGCAAGTCATCCCTCACGCCTGCCCGCTGGCCCCTGCAGCGACCAACCTTAGTGGCGCTTGCATACGAATGCAAACGCTTTTGCATTCGTATGCATCGATACGACTTCAGCACCACGTGATGCAGGCGAGCGGATGTCGGTTCGCGTCGTCCCGCGACGAGACTCCGCCGCAGCGCTCTGCTCCCGAGGCCAGCGGCTTCACGTTGCCGGCAAAGCGGCGGCGGAGAAGGCGGCCTCGGCCGCGCCCGGGCCCCTCAGGCGCGAAACGAGGCAGCCGTCCCCTTCAGGGCAGCCAACAGGTGGGCGGTGTCGACACCGGCCCCGATCAGCGTGACTCCTCGGCCGATCCAGCGACGTGCCGCCTCGGCCGATGCCGCGAAGATGCCGGTAGTCATGGACTTGAGGCGGCAGGCGTCGATGACCTGCTCGATGGCAGCGACGACTCTTGGATGCCCCATATCACCTGGCACTCCAAGGGCATGGGACAGGTCCATCGGACCGAGGAATATGCCGTCGAGATCGGGCGTCTCGAGGATCTGAGGCAACTCCCGCACGCCGCCCTCACCCTCGACCATCAGCAGCACTGCGACGTCCCGATTGGCCCGTGCGAACCACTCGGGACGACCGGAGTAGTCAGCGGCGCGTACGAAGGGGTTGGCCCCTCGACTTCCCTCCGGTGCGAACCGGGCGGCTCGCACCGCCCGAAGCGCCTCCTCCGCCGACCCGATCTGCGGCACGATGACACCCGCGGCACCGGCATCGAGGGCCGCCGCAATCTCTGTTGGTTCGCTGCTCCGGACTCTGACGATAGGGTAGATGCCCACCGACCGCGCAGCGAGGATAAGTGGCCCGAGCGACTCGCTGCCGTGAGCTCCGTGTTCGAGGTCGAGGATCACGCCGTCGAAGCCGGCATGGCCGATCAACTCCACCATCTCGACGGCCGGTACGATGGAAAACGGCGCCAGCAGCGGAGTCCCCTGCGACAACCGCTCTCTTAGTGCCAGCATTTCGACGCCTCCTTGTTGCGATGACGCTATCTACACCTGAACCACAACGCGAGCGCCCTCGGAATTCTGTCGGTTGTATCCGTTGGCGGTTTTGCATGTGAGACTTGTGCTATTATGATGTTGGGGGTTGGAAGGTCTGGCTTGCCGCATGGGCGACGTCGCACACAGGATCGATCTACTTCCGCGTCGTGGACTACAGCGATCGCAGGGTCCCTTGTACCGACAGCTGGCGGACATTCTGCGCGAGCCGATTGCGAGCGGGGCGTTTGCGGTGGGGTCG
>JAYRZA010000054.1:0-15362 GCA_041916695.1 Devosia sp.
CCGCCCCGCGCGGCGGCGGCTCCACCGGACAGGGCGGCCGCGCCTCCGCGAAGCGCCATGCTGCCTGCCGCTCCCGCCGCCACCATCGCACCGCCGGCGGCGAGGCCGGCTCCGACTGCGGCGCCCGCGCCGAGTTGCGGGCCGCCGGAGACGAGACCATTGGCGATACCGGGGCCGAAGATGCCGAGGCCGAGCAGCGACAGCGCGGCGAGCACGATCGCCATCGCCTCGTCGATGGTCGGCGTCGCGCCGCTGAAGCCGGCGGTGAATTCGGAGAAGAGCGTCGAGCCGATGCCGATGATGACGGCGAGCACGAGAACCTTGATGCCCGACGAGATGATATTACCGAGCACCCGTTCGGCCATGAAGGCCGACTTGCCGAAGAGCCCGAAGGGAATGAGCACGAAGCCGGCGAGCGTCGTCAGCTTGAACTCGATGAGCGTGACGAAAAGCTGGACGGCGAGGATGAAGAAGGCGAGCAGCACCAGCGCCCAGGCGAGGAACATGCAGGCGATCTGGATGAAGTTCTCGAAGAACGACCAGTAGCCCATCAGGTCGGAGATCGAGTCGAGCAGCGGCCGGCCTGCATCGAGGCCGGTCTGCGCCACCCTGCCGGGACGCAGGAGATCGGCGGTCGAGAAGCCGGTGCCCGAGGCTTTGAGGCCGAGGCCGGCGAAGCTCTCGAAGACGATGCGGGCGAGATTGTTCCAGTTGGAGATGATGTAGGCGAAGACGCCGACGAACAGGGTCTTCTTGACGAGCCGGGCGATGATGTCGTCGTCGGCGCCCCAGCTCCAGAACAGCGCGGCCAGCGTCACGTCGATGACGATCAGCGTGGTCGCGATGAACGCGACCTCGGATCCAAGCAGACCGAACCCGCTGTCGATGTAGCGGGTGAAGACCTCGAGGAAATGGTCGATGACGCCGGTCCCGCCCATGATGCCTATCGCGTCTCTGAAGGTGATGCCGACGGCGGGACGGCGGGCGATGAGCCGGGTGCGAGAAAGCGCTCGCGGTTATCCGCCCAGGCGCGCAGGCAGGCGGGGTCGCGGGTCGCCGCCTCGCCGAGGCGCTGACAGCGCCGCAATTCGTCGCGGAGCGGATCGGCCGAGGATGTCCCGGCCGGTCTCTCAGACCGGGCGGCCGGCTCTTCCTCCTCACGGGTCAGCTCGATCGCCGTCGCGGTGATCGCCACCGCGACGAACACGATGGCGCCGAGGCGGGCCAGCATCTTGCCGTCCATGACACGATCCTCTTGCTGGGCCTCAATTGCCGTTCTGGAACATGCGGGCATTGCCGGGTTGGTAGCCGACGCCCGGCGTCAGGAACCGCCGGCGCTGCTCGCGGCCCTGTTCGGCGGCTGCGGCACGCTCGGCTTCGGAGAGTGCCTGCGCCCGCCCGTTGGCGACGACCACGGCGGTCAGGTCGGCGAGCTGCTGCGCCTGGAGCGCAAGAAGCTGGTTGCCGGCCTGAGTTGCCTGCAGCGCGCCGGCAGCATTCTGGCTCTGGCCGACGAGCGCCGACATCTGCGCGCGGTTGGTGTCGATATTGCCGACGACACCCGCCTGGACGCGCATCGCATCCTGAAGCCCGGCGACGGTATTCTGCCAGCGCTCGCGCGCCTGGGTGACGAGTTGCTGGTCCGAAGCCGTGAGCGAGGCGTTGCCGTAGGTCGATTGGAACGCCTGGTCGATTTGGCTCACGTCGAAGGCGATGTTCTGGGCCTGATTCAGGAGCTGCTGGGTGCGCTGCACCGATTGCTGGAGCTGCTGGAGCGACGAATAAGGCAGGCTGGCAAGGTTGCGCGCCTGATTGATCAGCATCTGCGCTTCGTTCTGAAGCGAGGTGATCTGGTTGTTGATCTGCTGCAGCGCCCGCGCTGCCTGCAGCACGTTCTGCGCATAGTTGGTCGGATCGTAGACGATCCAGGCGGCGGCCGCCGGCTGCACGAAAATGGGAGAGGCGGCGATGGGCAGCGCCAAGATGGTCGCGGCGAGAAACACCGCGCGGGATCGACGGATAATCATGGCTTGATCTCCAGGTTGGTGAGGTCGGGAATGAGGTCGGCGGCCCAGGCGACGCCGCTGTGGCGCAGCCACGCGGCAAGGAAGCCGTCGCGGCCTTCGCTATCGAGGATGCGCGCGATGGCGGCCTGGTCGGTCTTGGATGACGCGGCGCAGAGCGCGAGCGCGACCTCACTCAGGCCCAGCTCGAACAGCCGGTTGCCGCGCCGCGACTGGCAGTAATAGTCGCGCTTCGGCATGGCGCGGGCGAGGATCTCGATCTGCCGGTCGTTGAGCCCGAAGCGGCGATAGATGGCCGCGATCTGCGGCTCGATCGCCCGCTCGTTCGGCAGCAGCAGCCGGGTCTGGCAGCTCTCGATGATCGCTGGCGCGATCGCCGAGCCGTCGATGTCGGAGAGCGATTGCGTGGCAAAGACGACGGAAGCGTTCTTCTTCCTCAGCGTCTTCAGCCACTCGCGGAGCTGACTGGCGAAGCCCTCGTCATCGAGGGCGAGCCAGCCTTCGTCGACGATCAGCAGCGTCGGGCTGCCGTCGAGACGGTCCTCGATGCGGTGGAAGAGATAGGCGAGCACGGCCGGCGCCGCGCCGGTGCCGATCAGTCCTTCGGTCTCGAATGCCTGTACCGAGGCATGCCCAAGATGCTCCGCCTCGGCGTCGAGCAGCCGCCCGTAGGCGCCGCCGACGCAATAGGGCCTGAGCGCCTGCTTCAAATCGTTCGATTGCAGCAGCACGGCGAGCCCCGTGATCGTCCGCTCGCCGACGGGTGCGCTGGCGAGCGAGGTCAGCGCCGACCAGAGATGCTCCTTGACTTGCGGATCGATGGCGATGCCCTCGCGCATCAGGATCGCGACGATCCAGTCGGCCGCCCAGGCGCGCTCCGGCACGTCCTGGATGCGCGCGAGTGGCTGCAGCGAGACGGACGTCTCCGCACCTTCGGTCAACCCGCCGCCGAGGTCGTGCCAGTCACCGCCCATGCCAAGCGCCGCAGCACGGATCGAACCGCCGAAATCGAACGCGAAAACCTGGGCTTGCGCGTAGCGCCGGAACTGGAGCGCCATCAGCGCCAGCAGCACCGACTTGCCGGCGCCGGTCGGGCCGACGACGAGGGTATGGCCGACATCGCCGACGTGAAGGGAAAACCGGAACGGGGTCGAGCCCTCGGTCTTTCCGAAGAGCAAGGGGGGAGCAGCGAAGTGCTCGTCCCGTTCCGGCCCCGCCCATACCGCCGACAGCGGGATCATGTGGGCGAGGTTGAGCGTCGAGACCGGCGGCTGCCGGACATTGGCGTAGACGTGGCCGGGCAGCGAGCCGAGCCAGGCATCGACGGCGTTGATCGTCTCCGGCATCGCCGTGAAGTCGCGGCCCTGAATGACCTTCTCGACGAGCCGCAGTTTTTCGGCAGCGATCCGGGGATCGTCGTCCCAGACGGTGACGGTGGCCGTCACATAGGCTTGCCCCGCGAAATCCTGCCCGAGCTCCTGCAGCGCGAGATCGGCGTCGGCGGCCTTGTTCGCCGCATCGGTGTCGACCAGCGCCGAGGCCTCGTTGGTCATCACCTCCTTGAGGATGGCGGCGATCGACTTGCGCTTGGCGAACCACTGCCGCCGGATCTTCGTTAGCAGCCTGGTGGCGTCGGTCTTGTCGAGCAGGACGGCGCGCGTCGACCAGCGATAGGAAAAGGCGAGCCGGTTGAGTTCGTCCAGGATGCCGGGCGTAGTTGCGGTCGGGAAGCCGACGATCGTCAGGACCCGCAGATGCGCGTTGCCGAGGCGCGGTTCGAGGCCGCCGGTGAGCGGCTGATCCGCTAGCAGCGCGTCGAGATACATCGGAATTTCGGGGACGCGGACGCGGTGGCGCCGACATGAGACGCAGCCATGCAGGTAGGTCAGGGTTTCGGCGTCGTCGAGCCAGGCGCACTCGGGCATGAAGCCCTCGATGAGCTGAAGGATGCGGTCGGTGCGATCGACGAAGCCGCGCAGAACCTCGTGAGGGTCGATGCCGGTCTGTTCGCGGCCCTCGTAGAGCCAGGTCTCGGCGCGCGCAGCGTCCTCGGCCGGCGGCAGGTAGACGAGGGTCAGGAAGTAGCTCGACTCGAAATGCGCGCCGTCCTCCTCGAAATTCGCCTTGCGCTCGGCGTCGACCAATGCCGATGCCGGATCGGGAAAGCGGCTCGCCGGGTAAGCGCCAACGGGATGGCGCTCGGCTTCGACGAAAAGCGCCCAGCCTGAGCCAAGGCGGCGAAAGGCGTTGTTGAGCCGCCCTGCGACCGCGACCAGCTCGGCCGGGACGGCGCTGTCGAGATCGGGACCACGAAAGCGCGCCGTGCGCTGGAAGCTGCCGTCCTTGTTGAGGATGACGCCTTCACCCACGAGCGCGGCCCAGGGCAGAAAGTCCGCGAGACGGGCGGCGGTGCGACGATATTCTGCGAGGTTCATCATGGGCCGGCCTCACACGCTCAGATGGCCGGGGATGCGCAGATGCCGGCGCACCACGTCGACGAACATCGGATCGCGTTTGGCCGCCCACACCGCAGCGAAATGGCCGACGGCCCAGAGGCCGATCCCGACCAGCCACAGGCGCAGGCCGAGGCCGAGCGCCGCTGCCAGCGTCCCGTTCAGGATGGCGATCGAGCGCGGGGCGCCGCCGAGCAGGATGGGCTCGGTCAGCGCCCGGTGGACCGGGACGGAGAATCCGGGGATCTCGTCCATCAGACGAGCGCCCCGCCGCCGAAGGAGAAGAAGGAGAGGAAGAACGAGCTGGCCGCAAACGCGATCGACAGGCCGAACACGATCTGAATCAGCCTGCGGAAGCCGCCCGAGGTATCGCCGAAGGCCAGCGTCAGGCCGGTGACGATGATGATGATGACGGCGATGATCTTGGCGACCGGCCCCTCGATCGACTGAAGGATCGACTGGAGCGGCGCCTCCCATGGCATCGACGAACCGGAGGCATGGGCGGCCGGCGCCAGCATCATGCTGAGGAAGGCGACGGAGACCGCCGTCGCGACGGGACGGCGGATACGCGAAAGGCAGTGGATCATGCGGGATCTCCTGTGGCTTGGACCGCGGGGGTGACGCGGTAATCGCCGTACGCATCGAGCCCATCGACGCGGGCGAGTTCGGCGAGGCGGCGGGATGAGCCGCGGCCAGCGAGGACGGCCACGAGATCGATAGTCTCGGCAATCAGCGCTCTGGGCACGGTGACGACGGCTTCCTGGATGAGCTGCTCGAGCCGGCGCAGTGCGCCGATGGCGCTGCCGGCATGAATGGTGCCAATCCCGCCCGGATGGCCGGTACCCCAGGCTTTGAGGAGATCCAGCGCCTCGCTCCCTCGCACCTCGCCGATCGGGATGCGGTCGGGGCGCAGGCGCAGCGACGAGCGCACGAGATCGGAAAGCGAAGCGACGCCATCCTTGGTGCGCAGCGCCACGAGGTTCGGCGCGGCGCATTGCAGTTCGCGTGTGTCCTCGATCAGCACCACGCGGTCGGACGTCTTCGACACCTCCGCCAGCAATGCGTTCGTGAGCGTCGTCTTGCCGGTCGAGGTGCCGCCGGCGACCAGGATGTTCCGGCGTTCGGCAACGGCCCGGCGCAAGATCGCGGCCTGATCGGCGACCATGATTCCGCCGGCGACATAGTCGTCGAGCGTGAACACGGCGACGGCGGGCTTGCGGATGGCGAAGGCGGGCGCGGCGACCACGGGAGGGAGCAGCCCCTCGAACCGTTCCCCCGTCTCGGGCAGTTCGGCCGAAACGCGCGGAGCGCCTGGATGGACCTCGGCGCCGACATGATGGGCGACGAGCCGGACGATCCGCTCGCCATCGGCCGGCGACAGCCGCTCCCCTGTATCAGAGAGACCCTCGGAAAGCCGGTCGATCCAGAGCCGCCCGTCGGGGTTGAGCATCACCTCGACGATCGACGGGTCTTCCAGGAAGCCTGTTATGGCGGAACCGAGCGCGGTGCGGAGCATGCGCGCACCCCGCGATATCGCCTCGGATCTTGCCTGAGAAACCGCCACGTTGTCCCCGTTCTTTTGCGGGGCCGCAGACGCGCGGCCCTGGATCGGGGATGATTAGAAGAGGCAGAAGTTGGGCCACGGCAACAAGGCCGTGGGCGTAGTAGTGATGTGGCGAAGAAAGACAGGGAAACGGCGAGAGCACCTATCGCGCGAGATCAGCACCTGACGTCTTTCGCGATGGAAGGATGGACGCGCGCGCGACCGAATCCGGCAATGTTAGTTCCGAAAGCCCCGCTTGCCGTCTGTTCAGATGTTGCCGGGAAGAAAACCCAAGGCACGTGCTTGGGAGAGTGCCGGTTCGTTGCTTGCCGGAAGCCACCAAAGCTTCTCCGCCGGTGACCAGCGCGCCCCGAGTTGCTTGGCCTCCTCCTTGCGCGAGAAGGGCACCGAAAGAAACACTCGTTCCTCCTCGCTTTGGGCCTTTCCCGATGCTCTATGGCGTTTTCTATCCAGGGCTTGGAGACCCGCGTCGATGGCGGGGTCGTCGAGCGACCGCAAGTCGCCTTGCCCGGCCCACGGCGGCGCAAGAATTCTTCGCCAGGTTTTGTATGTGCCTGGCACCGGTACTTGCGCCAGACCCTCTTTCAACTCACCGACCAAGCTATAGACGTCCATCAAAACGGAAGGGTTGCCGAAGTATGGGCCGGGCTTCGTCATGGGACCAATACCGACAATGCGCGCACAGGTCGCGCCCCATGTCGTCCGGCGTATCCAGAAGCCGGGGCCTCCATTGGCGACACACATCTCGTAGACGTTTTGATCGGTGCTGTTTCGCCAGTCGTCGCTGCCCATCTCGTCAAGTCTTCATCATGCTTTCGATGCAGAGTCGTTCCCCATTCTATCGGAAAATCCAGATACATCGACACTTGGGAATCAAAGAGACGACTATCGGCCTGAGACATGGAAACGTCAGCGCATCTCGTGGGGCGGCCCGACTGGATGACCAGCGCGATGATCGCCATCCCGACTATTCCGTTTCTTGTGTGCCGCCAACGTCCTCCGAAATCTCCTGCCGGAGCTTCGGCCCCTTGGCTAAACGCCGGCCGAGGGCGGTCACAAAGGCGTCATAGCGCTCGCCGGCCTTGGCACGGGCGGCCGCCTGTGCCGGCTCCGGCAGTGGCGGGTTGGTCGTCAGCCAGAAGCGGACAAAGACCGCGAGCGTCTCGACGGCGATGCCGAGGTCGCGTTCCATCCGGGTCATCCGGCGGTCGAGCTGGTCGAGGCGTCTGGTGGTCGCGGCTTCCTGCCGCTCGGCGGCGTCGGGCGACAGGAAGGAGGCGATCGCGGCCTCGGCGATCAACGAACGGGAATGGTCGCGCCGCGCGGCATAGTCGGCGAGGTTCTTCATGACGTCGGGATCGAGATAGACCGACAGACGCTGCTTCTTCGGAGGCTTCTTCATGGGCGGTCTCACATCTCGATGCCGTCGCCGGGATCGAGCGAGGCCTGGCGGGCGACCTGACGCATGCGCTGGTTGATCCGGCTGACGCGCGCGGCATCGTCCTCCATGTCATCATCCGGATCGGGCGCGAATTCGTTGTCGATCGGCTCTTTCTTCTCAATCGTCTTCGCCTTGCTTAATTCGGGCTGATGCCGGCGTTCCGATCCGGTCGGATCGTCATCGTCCCGGGTGTCGCGCGGCGGCGCCTCCTCGATTTCGGGACGCGGCGGCAGTGGCAGCCTGCTCCATTCGTCGACCTTGGCCGCCTTGGGCCTCTCCAGCGCCGGTGGCGGCAGGATGCGTTCCTGGAATCGGGCATCCTCATAGTAGCGGGCCTTCTTCGCCCGAATCGGTGGCGTGCCCGCGACCATGACAATCTCGTCGGCAGGCGGGAGCTGCATCACCTCGCCGGGCGTCAGCAGTGGCCGTGCGGTCTCCGAGCGCGAAACCATGAGGTGGCCGAGCCAAGGCGATAAACGGTGTCCGGCATAGTTCTTCATCGCCCGCATTTCCGTCGCCGTGCCAAGAGCATCGGACACGCGCTTTGCCGTGCGCTCGTCATTGGTGGCGAAACCGACACGGACATGGCAGTTGTCGAGGATCGAGTTGTTCGGGCCGTAGGCCTTCTCGATCTGATTCAGTGACTGCGCGATCAGGAAGCTCTTAAGGCCGTAGCCTGCCATGAAGGCGAGTGCGCTTTCGAAGAAGTCGAGGCGGCCAAGGGCGGGGAACTCGTCAAGCATCAGCAGCAATCGATGCCGTCCGGCCTTGGCCTGCAGGTCCTCCGTCAGCCGCCGGCCGATCTGGTTGAGGATCAGTCGGATCAGCGGTTTGGTGCGGTTGATGTCGGAAGGCGGCACGACGAGATAAAGCGTGGTCGGCTGCGCGCCGCCGACGATTTCGGTGATACGCCAATCGCAGTGGCGCGTGACCTCGGCGACGACAGGATCGCGGTAGAGGCCGAGGAATGACATGGCGGTGGACAGCACGCCCGAGCGCTCGTTGTCGGATTTATTGAGGAGTTCGCGCGCGGCGCTGGCGATCACCGGATGCGGACCGGCGTCGCCAAGGTGTGGGGTTTTCATCATGGCTGCTAGTGTCGACTCGATCGGCCGCTTCGGGTCCGAGAGGAACGCGGCAACGCCCGCCAGCGTCTTGTCGGGCTCGGCGTAAAGCACGTGCAGGATCGCACCGGCGAGAAGCGCGTGGCTGGTCTTTTCCCAATGGTTCCGCTTCTCCAGCGAGCCTTCAGGATCGACCAGAATGTCGGCGATGTTCTGGACGTCGCGCACCTCCCATTCGCCGCGACGGACCTCGAGCAACGGATTGTAGGCAGCCGACTTCGCATTGGTCGGGTCGAACAGCAGCACCCGACCGTGTCGCGATCGGAAGCCGGCGGTGAGCTGCCAGTTCTCGCCCTTGATGTCGTGGACGATTGCCGAGCCCGGCCAGGTCAGCAGTGACGGCACGACGAGGCCGACACCCTTGCCGGAACGGGTTGGCGCGAAGCAAAGCACATGCTCCGGACCGTCGTGACGCAGATAGGCGCGATCAAGCTTGCCGAGCACGACGCCGTCGGGTCCGAGGAGACCGGCGGCCTTCACCTCTTCCGGTCGCGCCCATCGGGCCGAACCGTAGGTTTCGACATTCTTCGCCTCGCGGGCGCGCCAGACCGACATGCCGATCGCCACTGCGATCGAGATGAAGCCGCCGGACGCGGCGATGAACGCGCCCTCGACGAAAATCTCCGGCGCATAGGCGTCGTAGAAGTACCACCACCAGAAGAAGGCAGGCGGGTAGTATACAGGCCACCCGGCGAGTTCGAACCACGGCCGACCGAGCTGCGGCTGGAAGCCGAGCTGCCAGGCCGTCCACTGCGTCGCGGCCCAGGTCGTGGAGAGCACGATGAGAAAGACGACGAGAATCTGACCCCAGAGGATTTTGGTCGCGGACACCCTTCTTTCTCCTTCCGGAGAATAGGTCGGGCGCGGGACAGGATGGTTTCAAGACGATAGCAACGATGATTGGGTCGTAGCGTGCCGGGGCGAAGAAATACAGGAAATGGCGTAGAACGATGCTATTGTCGATTGCATCTTCGCAGTCAGTCCTGCGACAAGCCATGACCCAATGCGAACCTCGTCGGGTCGCATCCGCTTCATGACCGGCCTTCAATGCGGCCGCTACCCACGGGGTCCCTCTAACTGAGTTCAGCGCCCATTCACTTACACATTTGGAAGAAAGTCAGCGGCGTCGAGAATGTGGGTACATAGCTGCTCAAGGCTTGCTGAGCGCTGTCCTGCCTCCCAAGCGAACGCGAGACTTGCCCCGATATGGAGGGAATTCTTCCGCAGGCCCCCAGCATGGCCGTAGCGCTTGTCGGCTTCGGCACGGTACGTGGCCCAATCGGCCGCGCCGATTTCGGATTCGACGACTGTCCCGATATCGGAGTGCCACATTGTGAACCCCTTACCCAGCACGGTCGCAGGCGGCATCGGGTCCGCGCCGGGATTGCCGGCAAGCGTAAGAAGCGCCCTGTTGTCCTTCTCATGCTTAGCCTTGCTGCCGTTCTTATCAGGCTTGTCGGCATCCGAATCGAAAACAAGGTAAGTCGGAATCCGCATGTGCCTGGCGATGACGAGTGGCTGTAGCAGCTCGCTCTTCCCATTGGCTGGCACGATGTGGCAGCCGAGGCGTCGATAATCATCCGACCGGTCGAGAAGATTGAGGTAGGCCAGTATGTAGGCCACATCCTCCAGCCCTTCTACCAGTACAAGACGGCGGGTGAAGAACATTTCGTTCAGGCCCGGTTGCAGGGCCTGGTGTATCTTGGCAAGAGCGCCGGCGGGCTTGGTCGGCTGCTCACCCGTGGCGCCGGCGACCGCTGCAGCGATCTCCGCAAACGTCATGTGCGAAACGGTGGAACACGGGTCGCCCTGTTCTTTCCTTACCATCCGTACGTCCTCGAATCCTTCGCCCGACACAAATAGTGGATTATGGGTGCACACGATGACCTGAGAGTTGCCGCGGCTAAGCTTGTGAAGAACGGAAGCCAGATGACGCGCCTGCGGCGGATGCTGGTAAAGCTCGGGTTCTTCGCATGCGAGGATGAGCGTAGGGGCGCCTTCGGCGTCCGTGCCGGCGAGTTCCTGTAACAGCGCAAGTAGATACGAGCGCTGAAGGCCGTGACCGAAGCGCGCCAGCTCGCCTTCAAAATCGCCTTCGCCGGCGAGAATGTGCGCCCACGGCTCTTCGACGCGAACGGATTTATCCGGGTCCTGCTTCCATTGCAGGCGCAGACGCGCGTCCGGATGCGCCCATTCGGAAAGCCGCGTCTGAAGAGCTGTAGAGATATCATCCAAGGCGTTCTGGTTTTCGTCGAGAAGCGCCTGGTATTGCTGCTGCATATCGGAGCGAAGGGTCTTCACCCTCTCATCGAAATTCGTCTTTGAGCGGACGGTGCGAGCGAGAAGCTTGCCAAGCGCCGAGTTCCGCGCCTCGACCTGCTCGGAGGTCGCGTCCTTCACGGCCGGCACATAGACCCACTGGATGTGTTTCGCGAGGCGGTTCGCGCCCTTGGAGAAGCCATAAAACTGATCCTCGCTCTGAATCAGCTCGCATTCGCCGGGCCGTGCCGCTTCATAATCGCGCAGGGCCTGGACCATGGCGTCTTTCGTACCGGGCGCCGGCAGGTCGGCATAGGTCTGGCGCAGCTTGGAATAGATGTCTTTCAGCTCCGCCACCTTCTTGCCCGCGTCGGCAGCCTCGAAGAAGGGCGCGAAGGCGCGCATGGCAAGCCGCTGCCCGTATTGCTTCACCTGCGCCTTACCTGTGGCGGCATCGAACGTGGCGACAGCCGAGACGATAAGCTGATCCTGCCGCACGTAATCGGCAAAATCCTCCTTTGCTCCGTCGCTGAGATCGCAGAAGGTGAGCGTGATCTTGATCGGCTCACCTGTCTTCTTGCAGTGGAAATCCTCCTGGTCCAGTTGACTCAAGTCCGTCGGCAGGTTCTCTGACTCGCGGAAGAATACATTGAGGGCGGTGAGCACGGTGGATTTGCCAGCCCCGTTCGGACCGACCAGACAGCCGTAATCGTTGAAAGGAATGGTGGCGTCCGCGAAGGACCGGAAATTCTCGATTCTGACAGACGCTATCCTCATTGATCATTGCCCCCCTTTGCATCATCACGCCGACAACAGCTCTTCGCTGTTGCCGGGCGTCAGCGACAGCGCCCGTCCCCCAAGCTCTTCGAAAAGCTGCTCGCGGCAGGTGAGGATGAGTACCTGTACGTTGCGCGCCGCCATATTGAGAATGTCGAACATGCGTTGCATGCGGCGGTCGTCGGAAAACACAAGTGCGTCGTCGAGAATGACCGTCGCTGGATGGCCTTGTTCGACAAGCATTTCGGCAAATGCCAGCCGGATCAGCACCGCGATCTGTTCCTGCGTCCCCATGCTGAGGTGACTAAAGGCCTCCTCGTAGCCGGCCTCGCGCACAACGCCGGCAATCCGGAGATCCTCGTCGATCCGGATGTCGGCACCGGGAAATAGAAGCTGCAAATAGGGACGGACGCGCCGCAGAACAGGCGACAAGTACCGCTCCTTGGCCTCCTGCTCCGCGCTTCGGAGGGTCGTCAACAAAAGTCCGAGAACCCTGACTTCGCGGTCAAGGCGCTGGCGCTCTTCCTCGCACAGCGCTAGTTCGCGGCCTTTTTGGGCGATTGCCTCATCAAGCCCGGTCGCTTCGGCCGCCTCGACACGCGATCGCAAGCCCGCGATTTTCTCCTTGAGGGTGGCACGCTTGTCGCGGCGGTCCTGTAACGCTTTTTCAAGGCGCCCAATTCTGGCTTCTAACTGTGGCAGCGTTTCATCGGTCCGCTGCCCTTCGAGGGCCGCAATGGCGCACTCCTGTTCGGAAAAGACGTTGCGGGCAGCCTCAATCGCGGCTGCAAGCTGATCATCGGCACATGCGGCCTCGGAGTCCGTGAGCTGACGACGGAGTTTTTCGACGCGCTTTTCGGCTTCCTTATGCCGGGCGTTCACGATCGCAAGTTCACTCTGAAGCCGTGTCAGGGCTTCTTCCGGGCCAGTAAGGACGGCACGCGCCGTTTGCAGTGAATTGCGCGCTTCTGCTGCCTGCTCCCTGGCCGTCCGTAAAGCTGCCTCCGCTTCGGAGCGCGCCGGCAACCGCTCAAGGTGAAGCTCGGTCTTCTCACGCTCCAGGATCGTGCGCGTTCCCTCGATATAGTCAGAAAGAGACTGGGCGCCCGCATCATGGTCTTCCGTTGCCGGGGCGTGCAGCGCCGCTTCCTGGCGGGCAAGCTCTGCCTCCTGCAAGAGGCTCTGGCGCGTGGCGTATTGGTCTTCGGCGTCGGTGGCGGCGGCGATGCCAACCGCCGCGAGGGCGTCTTTAAGTTTTGCCGTTGCGTCACGTTGTTGGCGGAGTAATTGATCCCGGTCCTTGATCGCGGGCTCTACCGTGATCCGGCCGCGATCGGGAATGAAAATGGTGGTGGGCTCGACCGCCTGAACGGATGACTGCCCAGCCTTGAGAGGCTGCCCGTCAATCTCGATGTCGGCTCGTCGTTCCGGTGCGATGTCGAACGAGACGAGCGTGGCCGCGGCGCTTAGCCGGCTGGCGACGGCTTGCAGATCCTTATCGGCCTTGCGGATTGCCGCAAGTAATTTGTCTGTCACCAGAATGGCGGCGGCTTTCTGCTGGGCCTGCCGCTGGCGGTCCTCGGCCGCCTGCGCCTTTGCGCAGCGGCCCTCAAGTTCGCGAATACGGGCTTCCCGATCGACGATGGCGGTTATGCGCTGCGCGCGTGAAACGGCATCGTCGGCCTTCGCAACCGCTGCTTCAGATTCCCGCACTTGCGCGCGCAGTGCATCAAGCTGCGACCGGGCTTCCTTCTCCTGGCTGCGCGTTTCGGAGAGCTGCTGCCCGGACTCTTTAAGTGCAGCCTCTTCGGACTTGATATCATCCTTGAGACGTTGCCGGTCTTCGGCCGCTTTCTCGGCCTGGGCGAGATTTCGCTTTTTCAGCTCGAGCTCGGCGGACGCCGCGCTTATGCGCGCCTCCAGCTCGGCAAGTCGGCTATGACGCTGCCGGGCTTCACCAAGCTCCTTCTGGTCTGCCTGGTCGCGGTCAACGGCAATCAGCCGCGCGAGGCTCTCTTCGGCCGTTTCGAGGTCCTCAAGTGTCTGCGCCAGTTCCTGGCGCCGCCCTTGGAGATCGCCAAGCTCGTTCTCCAGAGCATCGATGCGGTCGAGCAGGTCCTTATAGCTGCCCCGCGGCTTGCCGCCGCTGGTCACCAAAACGCCGAGCTGAGCTTCCACGGCTTGCGGCAAGGCCCTGCCGCGCCGGCCGCCCAGGACCGTGCCAACTTCCGCTTCGAGGGCGCTGTGGAGGCTGGACCGGGCGGTACTCGGAATGTCCAGCGCGCCGAAAGACTGCCCCTGCTGCACCCAAAGGACATTCCACATGCCAAGCGTTTCCGCTTTGGCGCCGGTCTTGCCAGGTTCATCGAAGCCCAGCAAGGTGCGCAGCGTGTCCTCTGCGGCATCGCCTTCCAGCGTCCGTCCGTCCGGGCAGGACAGGCGCGCGTAAGGCTTTTTGATGAAGCGCTTCGTGATCCGGTACAGCCCGTCATCAAGCTCGAAAGCAAGTTCAACCACGGGCGCGGCCTGATTGCGGTCGTTCTGCAAGGCAGTGATGGGCTGCGCTCTAGAGCTGTATTTCTCGAAGAGCGCCGCGCGGAGCGCATCGAGCAAGGTTGACTTGCCCATCTCGTTCGGGCCGACGACTACATTGAGGCCGTCGCCGAGGCCATCGAGCCGAACGGGGCTGGTGAACTTCTTGAACTGATTGACGGCTACGGATCGCAGCTTCATTTCTGCGCCGCCTGAAGTTTCATGTGCTCGATGTAGAGCCGCTGAAGCGCCTCGGCCGCGATGGCGCGCTCGATCTCGCCGCCCCCTTCTGATTGCCGCTTCAACTCTTCTGCCGCTGCCCGCACAAATCCGCCGCGGTCGATCTGATCGAGGTCCTCCGGAGTAGGACGCGGAAAGAGGCGACGATCATCGACACGCAGAAAGCACAGCGCAGCCGAAACGCCTTCGACTATCCGTTCCTCGAAATAACGGCGGTCTTGCAGAGACAATGCACCTTCGATCGCAAGATGAACGAGCACGCTATTGAGGTCTTTGGCGACACCGCGCAGCTTGCCGTCCAGGAAGTCGATATCTCCGCGGGTGTTGATCTGCTGGGACAGGCTAATCCAAGTGTAATGGCCCGTGGTCACCGGCGTGACCGTGGGGGGAGCACCCAGCCCCTCGATTTCGACAAGCAACGCCTGTCCGCCGTCGATCACGTCGAAGGCGTCGGGCTCGGGCGTGCCGCTGTACCAGCACCGGTAATTGATCTTCTTCTGGCCGTGCCAGTCGCCGAGCGCGAGATAGGAAAGCCCCGCCTTGTCTGGGCGATCCGGCGCAATGTAGTTGGGCACGTCCCGGTCATCGGAGCCGAACCCGGTAATGGTGCCGTGGGCGAGTCCGACCCGAATCAGCCCATCCGGAACGGTAGCGTCGTCCATATAGGTGGTGGGATCGCCGATGGCGCGCCGATGCTGCAACGGCGCCGGTAAGAGGACGGCACGGTCGTCTTCCAAAATTGCGGGCTCGGGCGCGGCGTGAACGTGAACGTTGTCGGGCAGGCCCCTGCGAAGGATTTGATCCCAGAGACCATTCGGACGATGCGGGTCGTGGTTTCCCGGCAGAAGAGGTCGTGTCCCCGGGCGTGGTGTAGGTCCTGATGGTGAAGCCGTTCGCGAAGCGCGCCCAGAGGGAGCGCTGTAGCGAGCGAACGGCTTTCGGTGGTCA
>JAYRZA010000055.1:0-14351 GCA_041916695.1 Devosia sp.
ACCCGGCTGCGCAACCCGACCAGCTTCGTCGGGTCGGATCAGCTCAGCGTCGTCAGGGGGTCAATATTGCACGCCGATCGGGGGTCAATCTTCAACGCCGTTTGACAGTATCGGCGCGCCGCCCTCTCCAGCGTTGGCTGCAGGGAGAAGCAGACGGCGACAAGGAGGCCAACAACCCCCAGGTTGCCAATCATGTCCTGCCAAACCTGCGGCATGGTGGTTTCCGTCAAGTTCGCCCGAGACCGCGCCTTGACGCAGTATCTCGACCCTTCACCCCGATGCATCCCCGACACAGTATCGGGAGCACAGATTAAGGATGAGCTACGAGGCTAACTCGCTTCCTATGGACGGCTCGACACGAGAGGCTCCGGTTGGACGCCCGTTTACCTGCCGACCGCGAACAGTGCGAAGATCAACATGAGCAAGCCGGCCCCGCACCAGGCGCCGAGCAGAAAGGGGAAAAACCAGTCCATTCAGGCGCTTCCTAGGCATGGCTGCAGCCGACAGAGCCCCTCGACGCCGCTCGGCCGACAGATTTCCACCGAAGGGCCAACATCAGCGTGCTGCGCCCCGGAATCGGTCCACCTAACTCCGGTCACCACTAGGTCTCGGAGGCCTTCCGGCTTCCCAGGCCAAACCCCTTGGCCATGGCGGAACGGAGGGCTGCATAGCTTGCCGCAACCATCGGGTAGTCAGGAGGCAGATTCCACTTCCGACGGTACTGCTCGGGCGACATCCCGCGAGCCCTCAGATGGCGCTTCAGCGTTCGGTAGCGCTTTCCGTCCTCGAAGCTAATCAGGTACTCCGGCGTGATCGACTGCTTCACATCCTTGGCGGTCACAACCACTGCAGAGGCGCTCGACTGCGGCACCTTCGGTGTCGCCGAGAGATCGGCAATACTCGTGGTTACATCGCCGATGAGCTTGGGAAGGTCCCCTGGCGAAACCGCGTTTCTGGCCAGGTAGGCCGTCACGATAGATGCGGCGATTTCAACCTGACTGGCTCTGTTCATGCTCTCCCCCAAGGCATTTGTTATCGTTATCATCAACGGAGCCTCGGTCAATCGGATTTGTTCGTTTCCACGATCCCAGGGGAGGGGCGCAGTCCGAGACGGTGAACAGTGCGCCTCTGGCCTGCGCACCCAACTTTGGGAGTGTATTCAGGCGATGGCCGCAGTGCACTCGAGTTCGAGGAATTGGCCCGCGCCCTTTCCGATTGGGCCGTATTCCGTCCGCGGCGCCCTGGGGTTCCCCAATAAGCAGCATTGGCGTTGCGCGACTGGTCGCCCGGCGTCGGCGAAAGCAGTCTCCGTGCGGGAGAAGTCGCGGCAACTCGATGATAGGGATGAATGAATGAGTCGGCCCAGGGCTGAGTACTGACACCCATGGGGGCGGTCGGCATTCGGGACCAGGCAGCGCATCTCATCGAACGGGCCGGTTCAGTTGCCAACCGGATGTGGTGGCGCACGTTGCCTTCGGGTCTTCTCGCGGACGTCTAGGACTTCCAGCCACTCAGGTGTTGTCGCTCACTACTTCGGGGCCATCCCGATCTTCGCCGCTCGCGACTAGCTCGGACTCTGCCGGAAACCGGCACCACCAAGGAAAGCGAACAACATGCACAGGACAATTCTACCCGCACTTGCCCTCGGCTTTGCTCTCGCGGCCTCGATCGGCGGGGCCGTCGCGCAGGACAAGCCGGCCGACATGCTGGAACTGAAGCTGGCAACGGCCGACACCGACATCAACCCCACGACCGACTCGGTGCTGAAGCTCGCCGTCCGGCTGGGGCTCTACGAGAAGCACGGGGTCAAGGTGACCATCGTCGCGCTTGAAGGCACGCCGCAGGCCGTCGCAGCACTGAATTCCGGCGCCGTCGACATGGCCGACATCAGCATCGAGGCGGCGATCCGGCTGCGCGCCGACAGCGACCTGCCGATCCGCGGCATCGTCTCGGGCACGCTCGGGGCGCCGTTCCTGATCGCCGCTAAGTCGGAGATCGCCACGGTTGGCGACCTTGTCGGTCGCAGTTATGCCATTGCCGACAATGGCAGCCTCGACCACAGCCTGACCCAGGTGGTGCTGGCCTCGAGGGGCGTTCCGGCGGATGGCCCGAGCTACGTGCCCATCGGGGCGCCGGCGGCCCGCGTCCAGGCGCTCGCGGCCGGCAAGGTCGACGCGACCACCGTCTCCTACGGCACCTATCTTGCCATCGCCGATGCCCCCGGGATCAGCGTGCTCGTCTCGCCGGAGGATTTCTCCGCCGCTTCCCCTGGTCTGTCCAAGTTCGTTGCGACCCTCGACAGCACCATTGCCAGCAAGCCAGAGGCGCTGCAGCGCTTCGTGACGGCATTGGTCGAGGCATCGCGCTACTTCGAGGCCAATCCCGCCCAGTGGGTGGATGCGGTGGCCGCCGTCCGCGACGATCTGCCGAAGGCGACGCTCGACAATACCGCCGGATTCCTCGCCGGCCGCTGGTGCGTCAATGGCTGTCTCAACCCCGGTGAACTCGCCAAGACCGTGGCCTTCACCTATTCCAACCCCGACTTCAAGGATGTGAAGGCGGTGACCGCCGACGACATCGTCAACCGCCAGTTCGTCAATGCCGCACTCGCGACGCTCGGCGCCGCGGAGACGGGCCTCGACAAGCCCTGACAGGGCTGCGCGCCGGGGGCGGCCATCCGGGTCGCCCCGGCACCGGTCTTTCGATCCCGGCCCGCCCGCCTGGGATCGTGGGGCAACCGGCGGGCGATCGTGGATCATTACATCGCTCCCCGCATCATGCCTCACCGTCTGGCCGTGCGGAGGCCATACGCGAAGACGGCCCAACCCTGTTCCGGGCCAATCTTGTATGACCTAACGGTGGCCCAGGAGCGCTATACTCTGCGACTATGAGCCATTCAGTGCGCCATCTCCTCCGGGACCAAACGCCAACGTGCCAAGCCAGAGCAGCAGCGCCAGGCCGAGAACGGCGATGATCAGCAGGATGATTTCGTCACGATGGCGCGGACTCATCTGCCGCCACCTGGGGCCACAAAGGGCCATGCCTTCCTGGACTCTTCCTGGCGGCCTCCAGCGACAAGGAACTGCCGCTCGAGGCGGCGCTTCCGAACTTCACCCATGAACCAGCTGGTCGTGTCAGGCTTGATGGGGATGTCGAGGTCCGGATCGTTCAAGCCGTTCACTTTGCCCACCCTGTAGCCCAGATCGTTCACTGACCAGATAGTCAACAGGCGCGCCGCGCAACAACGGGCAGTCCTAGGTACGCTGAAGGGTGGGTCACAAGCCCTGGTGGCAACGTTATCATGCCTTGCCCGCGACGCCACGTGTGACTGCACTTACCGCAAGTGCTATTGTCCAGCGGGGGGTTGCCCCCGCCACTGAGGCGGGGGCAGTTGCTGGTGCTTGCGATAACCTCGTGAGACCGGTTGGGGGTCGGCAGAGGGTGATGAGGTCAGGCTCATCCCTCGACAAGTCGGCCGCAACTCAGTGACCGTCGCTCCGACCAACACGTTTGGCAATGGACAAGTGTTCTGGATCGGAACAAATACCCTCTACCATACCGGTTGCTATCCTAGGCGTGAACGGGTCTGGCGTTGTCCAGAAACGCCCAGCGCGCGCCGACGCTAATTGTCCTTGGCGTGTGCCTTGCCGTTGCTGCCAGCGTCCCCTTTGGCCTCGGCCGCAGTGGCTTGTCCATGGGCACGGGCCTCAGCTGCGGTCGCCTGGCCATGGGCATTGGCTCCGCTGCTGAATCCGACAGCCTTGCCGTTTCGCGTCAGAACCTCCGGCAGCAGTCCGATCCCCGCCACTGACATATTGCCCGAACTGTCCACTTCTGCGGATTGCCCGCGCGCCAGCATCGTCCGGAGTCCGATCTTGGTCTTGACCTCGACATTGCCGCGCTCGACCGCGACCTCGCCACCTTCAGGACCTGCGCTGACCCGGAACCGGGTGCCCTTCACAACCGCAGCCATATAGGGTGTCTGCACCGCGAAGTGTTTCACCTCCCGGACTTCGGCTTCCACCTCGACGTTACCGTAGGACTGCTTCACGGTGGTGAAGCGCTGCCCATCCTTGTCAATGATGGTGGCCAAGGTGTTCGGCAGCAGCTCGACAGTCTCGTTGCCCCGCACAAGAGCGATGCGCCCTGCACCGCCCGTCCGGATCTCGGTCCCATCCGGAACCAGGTCGCCGCGGCGCACCGGACCCCACTCGCCATGAAGGTGTATCTCGACCACACCGCGCAGCCTCGCGACCAGCCAGTCGTCTGCCATTGCAGGAACTGACGCCATGGTGGTGACCACCAGCACGACCAGCGCAAGGAGTTGACGCATCGGAAGCCCCCAGAAGTACTTACTTGCCTCCGGTGTAGTGGCAAACGGTGCGGGTTCGGTTGTGAACTTCGCTGCAGTTTGCGGCCGCAGTTTTACCAGTGCTGAACCAAGCGCGCCAAGCGAGGTTGGTCGCCGACCGCGCCTGACTTGCCCTCAGCGGACGTATCCCGCAGCCTTGCGTTTCCCCGAGATGTAGCCGCTAGAAGCCCACGGATGGAAAGCAGTCGCCGAGGCTCAGTCGGAGCGCCGCTGGATCTCTCCACAGCAGGTAGTCGTCAATCTGTGCCGCCACTTCCTCGTCGTATGAGCGTGCCAGCGATTCCACGTCGACTTGCTGCCATTCTAGTCGCGCAGCATCGGCCGCCATTGCCCCTTCCAGTCGAGACAGATCGGCAAGTGCGGCGGCCTGCTGCTCGGGCCACGTGAACGCCGCCTTCTTGACGAAGTTGGCATAGGCCGCAGCGCACCAGAACGCCTGGTCTGCCTCGACCGACAGAGCCTGCGCGCTTGCCGGCAGCGTCCCAAGACACAGCAAAGAGGCAAGAACGGCACCGATGCGGGCGGCGGCGGGAGCGCTCATTGGCCGGCCTCCTTGAGCTGAAGCTGAAGACGCTGCACTGCTGCAGGACAATTTCGCAGGTCAATCGCCAATTCGGCAGCCTGTTGGGTCGCCACATAACGGGCGGTCCTGGGTTGTGTGAACCGGTAGAAGTACATGTCGATGGCCTGTGACTGCTCGAAGCTGAGGCCCTTGGCGAACATCTCGTTGCGGTTCGCGTCAATCAACTCCCCCAGTGCATCGCGCAGCTTCTGCGCGTTGGACTTCCGGTTGGGGTCCGTGAACACATGCTCGTTGATCAACTGGCCAATCGTCTCGTAGCACAAGGCCGCCGCCCAGTGAGCCGATGTCACCCACGGTTCGAGTGTCTCGTCGAGGACGACCACCTCCTCAGTTGGCGAAGTCGACATCGCATCCTGCGCCAACGCGGTCGACGCCGACAGGGTGAGGATCACTGCCCCGGCCGCGCCGGCAGCCCACCGAACCGAGAATCTCACCCAACGCCCCGACAACGCTTTGCTGTTGCGAGTAGTGGTGATGGTGTTCGAATAGGGCGTCAAGCCACTCTGCCTGAGTGTCCACCTTGCCACCGGTGAGACTATCGGAAACGAGCGAGGAGTGCCGCAAGCTCCGCCTGTCGGCGTGTCCCGGTTTTGGCGAAGACCGACTTGAGCTGCGTGCGAGCGGTCTCCATGCCGACGCCAAGCTCGCGAGCCGCGGCTCCGATGCCGATCCCTTCGGCCAACTTCGTGGCCAGGAGGCTCTCGGCGGGGGTCAGCCCGAAGGCGGCGATCAGGACCTGCGGCGTCCGAAGGGGAGCAATGAAGAGTTCGGTCAGGGTGAGCAGGGCTCTACCGGGGGCGAACCAGCGTGCTGCAAATGAACCGGAGGAGACGATCTCGACAGCTATCGGTGGCCGTTCCCGCCGACGAAGCACCAGTGCGGGAAAGGTCATCGGACGTTCCGAACCCGCCTCCGCCGCAAGAATTTGACGAAGATCGAGGACCGAACGACCACCGTCGGCGACAAGTCGTCCCGACAGCAGGTCAACGCCGGTGCCCATAAGTCGATCTGCGGTCTGGTTGGCACGGATAAGTTGCCCGTCCCCGCCTACAACGATCGCGGCGCAACCGAACCTCTCGAGCACATCGAGGCGAGTGCTCAGTTGCGCGTCAGCGAGCCGTTCGGCGAGGCGCACGATACGCCCCAGATGGGCGCCCGCCGAGGCGGCGTAGTGCGCTTCGGTTGAACTGAAGGGCCCGCGCGCCGCACCGCGATAGAGGGGCAGGCACCATTGACGCCCCCCTGAACGGAAGCAGGCCGCGGCCCACCATTCCCGATCCCCCGGCCTGGCAATCTCACCATAGTAGGGCAACGAATGACGCTCATCATCGGCCACTATATCGCGTTCGAGGATCACTGCTGGACGCTGTCTCGCCATCCGACGTCCCCGCGGGATGTGAATGTCCAGCGTCGCCCCCGAGTTGTTGATCCACAACTCGGCGAACTGCTCATGGCCCGCTGATCTGGGCATGCGAAACGGGTCGGCGGCACCATCCCAGGTGCCAAAGGTGCAGCTCTGTGCACCGAACGACTCCCCAAGCAGCTGAAGTGCCGAGGGCCAGAGAGTCGGATCG
The DNA here is from genome assembly GCA_041916695.1 of Devosia sp. GTDB lineage: Bacteria > Pseudomonadota > Alphaproteobacteria > Rhizobiales > Devosiaceae > Devosia_A. The sequence goes on from JAYRZA010000055.1 coordinate 6,530, forward strand.
ACCGCCGCGTCGTAACAGGCTTCGATGGCCCGCATCGTTGTCGGCGACAGCGTCAAGCGCTTCTCCTGTGACTGCGAACCTAGAACTAGCCCAAGTGGCCTTCGACAGAAACACTCTCACCCGTTCGGGTGATGCCTGCCCCAGATTCGTCATGTTCGTAGGTGGTCACAAGCAGGGAGGCCCATATGCACGCGCGACAGAAACTCCTACCATCGTTGCTCGTCGCCTGTCTGTCGGCTGCACCCGAAGTACTGGCGGGCGACAAGACGGTTGGCGAGGGGGTATTCGCCAATCGCTGCAGGGAATGCCATGAGGCCCCCGCAGGCGACCGCAAGGCCGGTCCGTCACTAGTCGGCATTGTCGGCCGACGGGCTGGATCGCTGCCGGGATTCGCTTACTCGGACGCAATGCGCAATGCCGGTTTCGTATGGACCGAGCTGAGACTTCAGGAATACCTCAGCAATCCCAAGGCAGCCGTACCGGGCAACCGAATGCTCTTCAACGGATTGAAGCGCGAGGGTGAGTTCGAGGACCTTCTCGAGTACCTGAAGTCGCTAGTGCCGTGACGGGTCCTCACCTACGCGACCTGCGTCTGCACAGGAGTCGGCCGATACTGAACGCTACGGCATGTCTCGATCCTCATGCGACCTGTCGCACCTGATCGTCATTGGGCGCGGTCTGCAGAACTACGAGGGTCTCGGCAGGCTGGGGCCTTGCGAAGAGGAACCCCTGAACGTCGTCACACCCGACACGCTTCAGAAAATCGAGCTGCTCGGATCGCTCGATACCCTCGGCAATCGTGGTGTGCCCCATCTTGTGGGCGAGATGGACCAGGAACTCGATGACCGCCTCCGACTTGGCCACCACGCCAATGTCATCCACCAGCGACTTGTCGATCTTTAGAACGTCAAAGGGCAGGTTCACCAGTTGAGTCAGGTTTGAGTAGCCCACCCCGAAATCGTCCACCGCGATGCGAACCCCGGTGGCGCGGAGCCTTTCGAGTTTGGGTGCGGCATCGGCATAGTCGCTCATGGCGGCCTGCTCGGTGATCTCGATCTCGAGCATGCGAGGATCGATGTGGTTGGACTCGAGCATCGCCTTGATACGGTCGATCAGCAGCGGATTCCTGAACTGGGACGGAGAGATGTTGACGGCGACGGGAAGGTGCTGACCGGCAGACTGCCAGCGCTTGATCTGTTGCAGAACCTTCTGGAGAACGATCCCACCCAGATCGCACATCACCTGGTTCTTCTCGGCCAGTTCGAGAAAGTGACCGGGCGTCAGGATACCGCGTGAGGGGTGCTTCCACCGCACAAGGGCCTCGTAGCCGGTGATGGCGCCGGTCTGCACGTCATACCGCGGCTGGTAGTGCACCACGAACTGATCTGTCTCGAGCGCTGCCCGCAGTTCCTGCTCAAGCGTCTGGCGGTCGAGCAGGCGGTCCCGGAGCTCGCGATCGAAGAACACCGCGCGGCCGCGTCCCTGCTGCTTGGCCGAATACATCGCCATGTCCGCGTCGGCGAGGATCTCAGAGGCAGAGGTGCTGTCGATCGGCGCCCGAGCCACGCCGATGCTCGCCCCGATATGGGCTACATCGCTTCCGATCTTGAAGGGCCGCTGCAGTGCTGCCTGGATGCGTTCGCACATGGCCGTCAGTGCGCCCTCCTCGGTGATCACGGGGATCACCGCGACAAACTCGTCGCCCGCAAAGCGGCTGAACACCACGCCCTCGGGCGGTCTGTCGCAGAGTTCGCCATAGGCGGTCGTGCAGTCGTCAACCTCGTCCCGCCTGCGGTTCAATCCCTCCTCGACGATGCGGAGGGAGACCTGGCGCAGCAATTCGTCGCCGGCCTCGTGACCCAACGCGTCGTTGATGGCCTTGAAGCCGTCAAGGTCGATAAACAGGACCGACACCGGCATGGGTTGTGGCCCATCGAGGGCCTTCGACAGCACATGCTGCACGACTGCGCGGTTCGGAAACCCGGTGACCGAGTCGTGGTAGGCGAGGACATTCATGCGCAACAGGTTGGAGTTGAGGCGCCCGACCATCTTCCTGAAGCTATCCGCAAGACCACCGACCTCGCATCGGCAGTCGACCTCGAGGGGCTGATCCATGTCGCCAGCGACAATGGCCTCGGCGCTGACCTTAAGGGCGCGGATGTCTGCTACCAGCTTGCCGGCGAGGTGATAGGTGAGCGCCGCAGGCACAACGATCACCATCAGCATGAGGCCCGTGGCCACCGGCGCAAGCGGGCCACCGAACATGTGGAGCGGGTCAACCAGAAGGACAACACCGCCACCAACCAGACACGACAACGCGACCAGCAGCGTGAAACGCGTCTGGATACTTCTTAGCCCACGACCATACATTCAAGACACTCTCAGAGACTTCGCGCCCAGATCGTGCCCGCCCCGGCTTACGCTCTCCCTAATACGCAGGGTGAAAAGTCTGACAATGTGACAGCCTTGACTTGCTTTGGCCTCGGGGAGGTGCCTCTCGTCGCTCCATGCCTTCTTGCAGGCCTCTCGTGACGGGCAATGCTAGCTTAACCTCGTGTCCGAAAAACCGGCAGCAGCTCAACTTCCCTTCGACTAGTCTAGTCTACCGTCTAGGCCGGTTGCCCGAAGCTATAGCGGTGTGAGCAAATGCCCATTCTACACGCTAGACCGACACGGCCCGACTTTGCGACCTCAATATTGCATCTCATGAAAGCAGGCCCGCCGCAGATTTCGACGAAACGCCCTTCTCAATTTCTCGACGTGATGTACTGTCCGTGTTAATGATTGGAATTGCATCGTGTTATCGGCTGGACGCGCGGGGGTTGCAGCCTACGAATTACCTTCTGAGCGCGAGGGGGACATGGTGCCAAGATGGTGAGCTTCCTGCGGTTGCCGCTTAGCAGATTTGTCGCCGCGACCATCGCAGTGCTGCTATTGATTGGCGGCACGTCGCAAGTGTCTGCGGCCCCAGATCGTCCCCTCGTCTTCATCCCTGGAATGCTCGGCTCACGCCTGTGCGACAAGGCAACTGGCGAGGTTGTTTGGGGCGGGCTGTCGTCCTACTCACATTTTTCCGACTTGGCCCTTCCCCTAACCACCGGGGAACTGCAGCTCAAGCACAAGAGCTGCGGAATAATCGAAAACGTCGAAATTCTCGGGCCTTGGAAGGTGCATCAGTACGACGACCTGATCGACACCTTGACCAAGCACTTGGGATACAAGTTGGGCGACGATCTCTTCGTCTTTGATTACGACTGGCGGATATCGAACACCGACACAGCGGCGGCGTTGGCGACATGGATCAGCCAATCGCCGATTGGCGATCAGGACTTCGACATAATTGCGCATAGCATGGGTGGCATCGTAGCCCGGTTGCTTGTCTCCAAGCCCGAATTCGCCGAGCGGGTGAAGCGGCTGGTCACGCTGGGGACGCCGTATCGGGGCTCTGCCCAAACCTTCCGATTGCTGGACAGTGGTTTCGGGTTTTGGGAGAATCTGGCCGCCCGCGGGCTCGAAAATATCAGGCTAACGGCGCTCACATTTCGAAGTGCCTACGAGCTACTGCCGAACTATCCGAGCGACGACTGTTGCAGATGGCGCGACTTGGGTGCGGTCGACACTGACTTCGACCCGCTCGACCCCGAGGTGTGGACACACTTTGCGTTTGTCCCGGACATATTCACAGATGAGGTTGGCAAGGACTGGCTTCGGCAAACCCTCGAACATGCGCGAGGCATTCAACAAGAAATTACTCAGCCGCCTCCGGACGGGATCAGGGCCTACCCCATCGTCGGCAGCCTGATCGATACCGACTATCGAGTAACCATCGATCGATCCTCGGGACAGGTAGTTCGATTCCAGCAAACTCGGGGAGACGGAACGGTGATCCAACGCAGCGCCGCCAACTGGGATCTCCCGGAGGCGCGTCCCTCGACAACCGAACATGCGCGCCTATTTGCAAATGACTCAGTGCGGCAGGTGCTCAGCTATATCTTCGCCAACGGCGACGATCCGACCAATGGGCAACTAAATGGACGATACTTTCTCATCGACGGGCAGGGAAATCCGTTCGAAGTCTCGACGCTGCGCTACGAAGTGATGCCGCAAGTTGCCCTACCCGGTGAGGAGGCAAAGCTCATCCTGACCCTCACGGGGACCTCCGCCGATGCAGGCACTGCGCTAGCTGCCGCGGACCTTTCCGGCATCCAGGTTCGCATCAATGCTAGCGACTCCGCGCCACTTCCGCTCTCCGTGAGCATAGCAGACGGTCCAGCTCTCTCCGTGCAATTCAAGTTCACTGCCCCACAGGCAGAGGGTGCCCACAGCCTCTTCCTGACGCTGCCCGGCATCGTCGAACTTCAGGACGTCTTTGTCGTTTTGCCAATAACGGGAGCCGCACCGTGACGCTTCGCACGATAGCCATATCGCTGGCGTTCGTCTTCCTGGTCTTGGGCGGTGCCGCGTCGCAGGAACTGACATCGGCCGAGTCGCTTCGCCCGGCCATAGTGAAAATTATCGTGCAGGGGACCGGCACCGAGATCAGTAGGGACCAGGCCGTGGGGTCGGGGTTCGTAGTAGCGTCGGGTCCAGCATCGCAACAGACGTTTGTTGCCACCGCATCGCATGTCATAGCGGGACCGGGAAGCGGTGGGACCTGGGAGACCGATGACACCGGCATCATGCGCCGCATCACCGTCTATTTCTACGACTCCGCAACGGGCACGATTCGAGCTGATGCCAATGACGCCGTCGTCGCGTTCGACGACGGTCAGATCGCCCTTTTGAGCATCCCGGGAGGAAGCTTTCCATCCTTGCGACTCGTCGAACAGTACGATTCATCGACCTCGGGATTGTTGATGGGCTTTGATGCGAGAGACCAGGTGGCGACCACTGTCGAAGGTTCCTTGAACCAAGAGCAAGGAGCGCTGTTTGGCCGAGCGCTCAGACTGAATTTTCTGGCGCGGTATGGTCAGAGTGGCGGACCTGTAGTCGGCATCGATAGTGGTGCCCTTGCTATAGCAAACTACAACACCCCCAAGGGCGCTCCCACGTACCACGTGGCATTCACGGTGAATCCGATCATTGAGGCGCTAAGAAAACTCGGCATCGATCCCCGCAAGGATCGACCGATTCCGTACCGCAACGGCCTATTTGCCGGGACGTGGCGCGACGGCCTTCCGTGGGGTAAGGGCACCTTTTCATTTGAGCCGGGACAGGACGCAATCTCAGGCGATGCCTCGATCTGGTGGACGCTTACCGGCAATTTCGTGTCGGGTGAGCCCGATGGCGAGTTTACGCTAACTGGCCCGATCGCCCAGGATTCTCGACCACAATCCTGCAAATTGGTCCTGGTGACCGGCCGAATTGACTCGGGGACCTGCTCCATCTTCGTGAATAACTTCGCCTCGCCACTCGGGGTCGATCCGAGAGTCAAGCGCGACTTGGCCGAGGGGCTGGAGGTTACGGATGAATCCAACCAGCCTGGATCGACGACTTTTACTGGTCGATACGAAGGCACCGTCACCGGCGGCAAGAAAAGCATCTTCGAACCCAGCGACTACCTGATCAAACGCTTGTCGGAGGAGCATATCCTCCCACACGGCGCCGGCACCTTTGAGGTCAGCGACGGTTGGGCGATGATGTTCTTCGTTAATGCCCAACTTGATGTCGGATTTGGTCCGATGATCCTGGACGGACATTGGCTTCTGGGAAGTTTCACCGGCGAAGGGTCAGTGCGCATGCCCAATGGAAGCGTGCTCAAAGGAACCTTTGATTCCGGGTATATCCAGGATGGAGAGGCGATCGAGGCATTCGGACACGTGTTCGGCACGGCGGTGGACTTCTACCATGACAAGTATACCGGCCACATGCGCGGCGGTTGGATGGACGGTACTGGTGTCGTCGTCAACGACCTGGAGCAGATGACGCAACGGGGCGAGTTCAGGCGCGGTTTTCTGCGGAACGGCACGATGATCTACAACCATGATAATATCCGGTGGTGCACCGTCTGGACCGAGGGGGAGGTAACGGCCAAGCATGATATGAGCCAGAACGCGACCTGTCCCTAACGTCGGACTGAGCTATCGCCGTTGCGTCGGTCGGCCTGTGTCACAGATGCAGTTGCTTGGTTGACGCGACGCCTTTCTCCCGGTTGACCTGAGTTCGTTGTCCTCAATCCCTATTGAACTCTGCGGCCTTCGCCTCGACAGTTCGGGGCGGCGAGCGACCTTCCATGCCCTTCTGCTGAACGACGAGCATTGCTGTTCCTCAACCACCAGCCCCGCCCGGACCAACCCCGGGCTTCGGTCAGTGCAAGCCTAGCGATCAACGTTGGGCTCCTGATTGAAGGAGGGCCAGATGGCCACCAACAAACTGACCGACGCCCAAACGCGTCATCCTCGCTGTGTTTCGGCGTGCAAGTTTGCAGCGCCGTTTGACACTCCAGCTCTGGGTCGCCGACATCACCTATGTTGCCATCCCCGTCGGCTTCGTCTACGTCGCCGTCATCCTCGACGCCTGGTCACGCAAGGTGGTCAGCTATGCGATCAGCCGATCCATCGACGTGCGGCTGACCCTGGCGGCGCTGCAATCCGCCGTCGAGAAGAGGAGCCCGCCTCCGGGCTGCGTTCACATACCGACTGAGGCTCGCAGTATGTAGCCGGGCGATATCGGCAGGCGCTTACGGACCATGGCCTCGTCGGCTCGACGGGGCGCCGAGGCAATCCTTGCGACAATGCCAAGGCCGAGAGCTTCATGAAGACGCTGAACGTCGAAGCTGTCTACCCGATGGCCTACGAGAGCTTTGCGGATGTGGCCGCCGACCTTCCGAGCTTCATCGATCAGGTCTACAAGGCGCGTCGGCTGCACTCGGCGATCGGATATCTGAGCCCGCAGCAGTTCGAGGATCAACATAGGCGGCACCCGGTCAAATCCGCTGCCTGATCCTGTCGCCTGCGAGGGGCGCACTCCAGATTGGAGTCTAGGAAGGGCCAGGAGATTCCGGTTGCTTGGCTTCGCATCACTGGACTTCCGTCGACGAACGAGCATTGCTGTTCATCGTCGACCAACACGTCGCCCTCCGGCCCGGAACCAACTCCGGGCTTTGGTCAGTGCAAGCCCTGTGATCCTCGCCGGGCTCCTGATCGAAAGAGGGCCAGATGGCCACCACCAAACTCACCGACGCCCAGCGCGTCATTCTCGCCGCCGCCGGTGCACGCGAAACTGGCATCGTTCTGCCAGTGCCTAACTCGCTCGGCAACAACCGCGGCACCCTCGGCGTCATCCTCAAGAGTCTTCTCACCCGCGAACTCATAGCCGAACGCCCCGTCCAGCCTAGTGAGGAAGTTTGGCGCGAGACCGAAGAGCTGGGGCGAACCACCCTGGTCATCTCGGCCGAGGGCTTGCGGCTCATGGGGATCGAGCCGACTGGCCAAGTGATCGAACACGACGCCAATAGTAGCAGTGTTTCGCCGAACCAAGGGAGTACGGCCGAACTCGGTGCCAACTCCTCAAACCCCGAACCGAAAGCCGGCGGATCCACATTTCCGAAGGGCGGCACCAAGCTTGGCACCATGATTGCCGCCCTGCGTCGGCCCCAGGGTGCCACGATCCCGGAGCTGATGCGGGCCACCGGCTGGCAGGCGCACTCCGTGCGCGGCGCGATGAGCGGCAACCTTAAGAAGAAGCTGAACCTCGAGGTGACCTCCGAGGTGATTGAGAACCGCGGCCGCGTCTATCGCATCGCCACCGATGGATCGGCGGAATGAGGAAGCGCCCCAGCAGCGAGGAGGTCGAGCGCGAGATTGCCGCGCTCGACCTCCTC
>JAYRZA010000056.1:0-12290 GCA_041916695.1 Devosia sp.
AAGTCGCCGCCGTTCTGCTGCAGTTCGGCGAGCAGCGCCTCGCGCTGCGCCCTGGGCAGTTGCGCCCCCAGCACCGTGCCCTGCGGATCGTCGATGGCGAGACCCGTGGCGAAGGCCGGGCCGACCATCATGGTGTCGAAGTTGTCGACGACGTGCCGGCGCTCCGCCGCCTGGCCGCACCACCAGGTGGCGATGGTGGGCAGCACCAGGTCCTCGCCCAGCAGCGCGCGGCACAGGTTCGGGATGAAGGCGGCGAGCGCGCGGGTTTCGAGGATGCCCGAGCCGAGGGCGTTGACGATGGCCACCGAGCCCTGCCGCAGCGCCTCTGTCATACCCGGCGTGCCGATATGGCTGTCGTTGCGCAGCTCGAGTGGATCGGCGAAGCTGGCGTCGAGCCGCCGCCACAGCACGCTGATCGGCTTCAGCCCGGCAACGGTGCGCACCATCACCTGGCCGCCCTCGACCACGAGGTCCTCGCCCTCGAGCAGCATGAAGCCGAGGTAGCGCGCGATATAGGCGTGCTCGAAATAGGTCTCGTTGTGCTGGCCGGGGGTCAGGATGGCGACTCGCCCGTCGCCGGCGCGGGCAATGCCGTTGAGCGCGTCGCGGAAGTCGCGGAAGAAGCCGGCGAGGCGGTGGACGTGCATCCTGCCATAGATGTCGGAGAGCGCCCTGGTCGTCGCCACCCGGTTCTCGAGCGCGAAACCGGCGCCGGACGGGGCCTGGGTGCGGTCGCCCAGCACCCACCAGCCGCCATCCGGGCCGCGCCCCAGTTCGAACGCGCAGAAGTGCAGGAAGTGTCCGCTGGCCGGCTTGATGCCGACCACCGGCCGCAGGAACTCGGCATTGCGGGCGATCAGCTCCGGCGGCAGCAGGCCGCGCTGCACCAGGGTGTTCTCGCCATGGATGTCGGCGACGATCTTCTCGAGCAGTTCGGCGCGCTGCGTCAGGCCGCGCGAGATGCCGATCCAGTCCGCCTCGTCGATGATCAGCGGCACGTGCGCCAGCGGCCAGGCGCGCTCCTTGCCCTCGGCCCCGTCATACTTGCGATAGTAGACGCCGGCGTCGCGCAGGTACTGGTCGGCCCGCTCGAAACGGGAGGCGATCTCCTCCGCCCCCAGTTCGTCGAGGGCCCCGATCAGGCCCTCCCAGGCGGGCCGGATGGCGCCCGAGGGGGCGATCATCTCGTCGGGGACGCCGGGAAGCAGCCTGTAGCCCGAAATCAGGCCGGGAATGCCCCGCTTCTTGGCCGGCTGACGCTGATTCCGCTTCTCCATGGGCAAATAGCGCTATCTGAGGCGTCGGAAATCGCAAGTGGACTTTCGACTGTTTGGTCAAAAACCCGACCCGGGCGGGCCGGTCAGTGGGGCGGGCGGCGAAGGTCGAGGGTGAGCGGGAACTCCGGCGAATAGGCTTCGGCGGGCGGGGCATAGGCGCCGGGGCGGTGTCCGGAGGGCACGAAGCGCGCGAGGCGCCGCGCTTCGGCCTCGTTGCCGTTGACCGGGAAGGTCTCGTAGTTGCGGCCGCCCGGATGTGCGGTGTGGTAGGTGCAGCCGCCGATCGCCCGGCCCGACCAGCAATCGTAGATGTCGAAATGCAACGGTGAATTGACCGGCAGGGCAGGGTGCATGCCCGAAGCCGGCTGCCAGGCCTTGAAGCGCACGCCGGCCACCGCGACGCCGTTCTCGCCGGTCGCAGCCAGCGGCACCAGCCGGCCGTTGCAGGCGACCCGGTAGCGGCCGGGGTTGCTGCCCTCGAGCTTCACCTGCAGCCGCTCGACCGAGGAATCGACGAAGCGCACGGTGCCGCCGATGGCGCCCTGTTCGCCCATCACGTGCCAGGGCTCGAGCGCCTGGTTGAGCGTCAGCTTCATGCCCTCGACCTCGACTTCGCCGCAGAACGGGAAGCGGAATTCGAGCTGCGCGGCGAACCAGGCCGGATCGAGGTCGAAGCCGTGCGCCCTCAGGTCGGCCAGCACTTCGAGGAAGTCGGCCCAGACGAATTGCGGCAGCATGAAGCGATCGTGCAATGCCGTGCCCCAGCGGGTGAAGCCGCCCGCCAACGGCGCCTTCCAGAAGCGTGCGATCAGCGCCCGGACCAGCAGCTGCTGCGCCAGGTTCATGCGTGCGTTGGGCGGCATCTCGAAGCCGCGGAACTCGACCAGTCCGAGCCGGCCGGTCGGCCCGTCCGGGGAGTAGAGCTTGTCGATGCAGATTTCCGAACGGTGCGTGTTGCCGGTCACGTCGACCAGCAGGTTGCGGAACAGCCGGTCGACCAGCCAGGGGAGCGGCGCCGGCCCCGCATCGGGTGCCGGAACCTGTCGCAGGGCGATCTCCAGCTCGTACAGGCTGTCGTGCCGGGCCTCGTCGACGCGCGGCGCCTGCGAGGTCGGCCCGATGAACAGGCCGGAAAACAGGTAGGAGAGCGAGGGGTGGCGCTGCCAGTGCAGCACCAGGCTCTTCAGCAGGTCCGGCCGGCGCAGGAACGGCGAGTCGGACGGGGTCGCGCCGCCGACCACCACATGGTTGCCGCCGCCGGTGCCGGTATGCTTGCCGTCGATCATGAACTTGTCGGCGCCGAGCCGCGCGAGCCGCGCCTCCTCGTAGACCGCCGTCGTGGTCGCCACGCACTCCTCCCAACTGACGGCCGGGTGGATGTTGACCTCGATCACCCCGGGGTCGGGGGCGACGCGGATGACATTGAGCCGCGGATCGTAGGGCGGGGCGTAGCCCTCGACATGGATCGGCAGGTCGATGCTCCTCGCCGCCTCCTCGGCGGCGGCGATCAGCTCGAGATAGTCCTCCACCGTCGAGACCGGCGGCAGGAACACACAGAGCCGCCCCTCACGCAGTTCCACCGTGATGGCGGTACGCACGTTGCTGTCGATCTCGTCGAGCACCTGCTCGTTGACCATCTGTGCGACGGTGGGGTCGGCGGTGAAGGTCGAGGGCTGCGCGTGGTGCCCGATCCGCACCGCGACGGGGTGGCGCAGCAGGTCCTCGACCTCGGGGAGGTCTCCCACCGCGACCAGCGGGTCGCGCGGCACCACGTGCGGATAGGCGGTCGGAGCGAGGTGCCGCAGCGAGCTCAGCGGCAGTCGGTAGCCGACCGGCGAGTCTCCGGGCGCGAGGAAAAGCCTGCCGCGCCGCGTCTTCCACTTCTCGGTGATCCAGCGCGACTTGCCCGGCAGGGCGTTCCAGCGCTGCACCGGCAGCACGTAGCCGGTGGCGTTGTTGAGGCCGTGATCGAACACCCGCGCCATCCGGGCGCGCGCTTCGGGATCGGCGAGTTCGGGATTGGCCGGATCGACATTGGGCGGCAGGCGAGCTTCCTTGACCAGCCAGTCGCCGGGATCCTCGTAGGCGGGGTCGATGGTGTCCGTCCCGAGGCCGAGGCTGGCGGCGATCGAGTCGAGCAGGCGGCGGTCGTCGCCCGGCCGGGCGGCGGTGACGACGCCCTCGCGCGCCACCAGGTCCTCGCGCTGCCAGACCGGCTTGCCGTCGCGCCGCCAGTAGAGCGAAAAGGTCCAGCGCGGCAGGGTCTCGCCGGGATACCACTTGCCCTGCCCGTAGTGCAGCAGGCCGCCGGGCGCAAAGCGCTCGCGCAGCCGGCGGATCAGCGCGTCGGCCTTGGCCCGCTTGGTCGGCCCGACCGCGTCGGCATTCCACTCGCCGGACTCGAAATCGTCGATCGACACGAAGGTCGGCTCGCCGCCCATGGTCAGGCGGACATCGGCGGCCTTGAGGTCCTCGTCCACGCGCCGGCCCAGCGCGTTCAGCCGCTCCCAGCTCTCATCGGAGAAAGGCTTGGTGATTCTAGGGTGTTCGGCCACCCGACTCACCTTCATGTCGAAGGCGAACTCGACATTGGCGAAGCTCGTGTAGCCGGTGATCGGGGCGGCGTTGCGGTAATGCGGGGTGGCCGCCAGCGGGATGTGGCTCTCGCCGGTGAGCAGGCCCGAGGTCGGGTCGAGCCCGATCCAGCCGGCCCCCGGCAGGTAGACCTCGCACCAGGCGTGCAGGTCGGTGAAATCGTGGTCCGTCCCCGACGGACCGTCGAGGGCGGCGAGGTCGGGCTTGAGCTGGATGAGGTAGCCCGAGACGAACCGCGCGGCAAAGCCGAGGTGGCGCAGCGCCTGCACCAGCAGCCAGCTCGAATCCCGGCACGAGCCCTGGGCCCGATGCAGCGTCTCGTCGGGCTCGAAGACGCCGGTCTCGAGCCGGACGATATAGCCGATCTGCTGCTGCACCCGGGCATTGAGCGCGGTCACGAAGGTGACGGTGTTCTGCGGCGAACGGTCGATGCCGGCGAGGAAGCGCTGCAGCAGCGGGCCGGCCGGCTGCGGCTTCATGTAGATCGACAGGTCGTCGCGCAGGTCCTCGGGATAGGTGAACGGCCAGGTCTCGGCGCGTTCCTCGACGAAGAAGTCGAAGGGGTTGTAGACGGTCATGTCCGCAACCAGGTCGACCTCGATCTTGAATTCTCTGACCGGCTCGGGAAACACGTGCCGGCTCAGGTAATTGCCGTAGGGGTCCTGCTGCAGGTTGATGAAGTGGCCGCCCGGCGAGACGCGCAGCGAGTGGCTCAGTACCTTGGTCCGTGATTGCGGCGCCGGCTGCAGCCGGATGATCTGGGGCTGGAGGATGACCGGGCGGTCGTACTTGTAGTGCGTCAGGTGATAGATCGCGGCCTTGATGGACATGCAGCCAGTCGCTCACTCTTTGACACAGGACTTCCCGGCGGGAACGATAGCGGCACTTGCCCGCCGCCGCCAGCGCCCGCCCTACTTCTTCTTGCGCTCGGCGTGCATGGCGTCGCGCGATTCGTTGAGGAACGCCTCGACCTCATCGAGGCTGGCCGAGAACTCGTAGCCCTTGTTGCCGAACACGATCTCGAAGGTGTCGTCGTCGCGCAGCATGTAGCCGCCGTGCGCCTCGATCTTGGGATTGCGCTTCTGCGCCGCCAGCAGGCTGACGCCGAAGGGACGGCCGAGGCGGCGGACGCGACGTTCCATGGCGGCAAGGGTGTGGGCGCGGCTGCTCATCGATCGGGTTCCGGATCAGGTATCCTCTGATAGCGCGGCTGTCGGGGAGAACAAGGCCCTTCGTCCGGTTGAGCCTGCCGCATCGAGGTGCTTAACTCGGCCATGGCCTTCACCCTCAGGCAGCTGCAATACTTCATCTCCGTCGCCGAGGAGGGCACGGTGTCGGGTGCCGCGCAGTCGCTCTCCATCAGCCAGTCGGCGGTCACCGAGGCGATCAAGGAGCTCGAGACCGACCTGGGGGTGACGCTGTTCGAGCGGCACCGGCGGGGGCTGTCGATCACCCACAAGGGCCAGCAGTTCTACCGCCACGCCACGCGCATCCTCGCCAGCGTCTCCGATGCCCGGCGCAGCTTTTCCGAGGCGGCGACGCCGGCCGGTGGCAGGCTGCAGCTGGGGGTCACCTCGCTCGTCGCCGGCTACGTGCTCTCCGATCTCCTCGCCCGCTACCGCCGTGCCAATCCCGACGTCACCGTGTCGGCCATCGAGGACAATGGCGATTATCTCGAGCACCTGCTGGTCGGCGGCGAGCTCGACGTGGCGGTGATGGTGATCTCGAACCTCCGCGATCGGGTGGCGTTGCAGGCCGAGATCTTCGAGACCTCGCCTTACCGGCTGTGGCTGCCGCTCGGGCATCGCCTCGCCGGCGCCGATATCATCGCGATATCCGATATCGTGCCCGAACCGCTCATCATGCTCACCGTCGACGAGACCGAGGAAAACACCGGCAAGCTGCTCGCCGCCTTCTCGGCGCGTCCCAACGTCGCCTTCCGCACCCGCTCGGTCGAGGCGGTGCGCAGCCTCGTCGCCACCGGCGCGGGCATCGCGCTGCTTCCGGACCTGGTGTATCGGCCGTGGTCGCTGGAAGGCGACCGGATCGAAAGCCGCGACATCTCCGGCGCCCTGCCGGTCGTCCAGGTCGGCATGGTCTGGCGGCGCGGCAGCCAGCTGACGCAGGCGGCGCGCGACTTCATCGGGCTGGCGCAGCAGCAGTCCTCTCGCGGTCGTCCGGGGTAGGGCCCGCGGCTCTCCGGCGCGGCGCCGCATGCTGGACCGCGGCATGCGCTATGTGCTATCGGTTTCTCCGATATCTCCCCACGGACGAATGCGTTTGCGATTGTTAACCCGCCCGATAAGGTCGGGTGAGGGGCAGGCTGCCGATGGAGACGCCGGCCCGAGCAGGGAGAAAGCGATGAAGTCCATTCTCAAGACGTGTACGGCCTTGACCATGGTGGCAACCCTTGGTGGGCAGACGATGGCGCAGGAGATGCTGCAGGCGCTCGGTCCGGGCGAGGGCGAGGTGTCGATCGTCGCCTGGGCCGGCTATATCGAGCGCGGCGAGACCGACCCGAACTACGACTGGGTGACCAAGTTCGAGGCGGATACCGGCTGCAAGGTCTCGGTCAAGACTGCCGCCACCTCGGACGAAATGGTGGCGCTGATGAACGAAGGCGGCTTCGACCTCGTCACCGCGTCTGGCGATGCCTCGCTCCGCCTCGTCGCCGGCAAGCGCGTGCAGCCGATCAACACCGCGCTGATCCCGTCCTGGTCCACCATCGACGAGCGGCTGCAGAACGCGCCGTGGCATACCGTCGACGGCGTCCACTACGGCACGCCCTATGTCTGGGGCGCCAATGTCCTGATGTACAACACCGAAGTCTTCGGCGACACGCCGCCCGACAGCTGGAGCGTCGTCTTCGAGGAAACCACGCTGCCGGACGGCAAGTCGAACAAGGGGCGCGTGCAGGCCTATGACGGCCCGATCTACGTTGCCGACGCCGCACTCTACCTGATGAGCAGCAAGCCCGAGCTCGGCATCACCGACCCCTATGCCCTCAACGAGGAGCAGTACAAGGCCGCCCTCGACCTGCTGCGGCAGCAGCGCGGGCTGGTCGGCCGCTACTGGCACGATGCCTTCATCCAGATGGACGACTTCACCAACGAGGGCGTGGTCGCCTCCGGTTCGTGGCCGTTCCAGGTGAACGTGCTGAAGGCCGGCGGCGCGCCGGTCGGCTCGGTGTTCCCCAAGGAGGGTATCACCGGCTGGGCCGACACCACCATGCTGCATGCCGAGAGCGCCCATCCGAACTGCGCCTACATGTGGATGGAGCACTCGCTCTCGCCCAAGGTGCAGGGCGACGTTTCGGCCTGGTTCGGTACGGTCCCGTCGGTTCCCGCCGCCTGCAAGGGCAATGAACTGCTCGGCGACGAAGGCTGCGCCACCAACGGTTTCGACAACTTCGACAAGATCCGCTTCTGGCGGACCCCGGTCTCCAAGTGCGAAGCGGGTGAATGCGTGCCCTACTACCGCTGGGTTTCCGACTATGTCGGCGTGATCGGCGGCCGCTGAGTTCGCTCGGGCGGGGGCCGGTCCCCCGCCCGCTCCTCAGCTTGTCCCGGTGTCATCCCGGCGGAAGGCGGGATCCACCTTTCCGCTTGCGCGGGCTTCACCATGGGACCCTGTCTCGGCAGGGACGACGTCCAGCACAGGTTGACCGCCGTGGCCTCCAATCCAGCCGTATCGCTCCAGTCAGTCTCCCGGCACTTCGGGGCCGTCCGGGCGCTGGACCGGATCGATCTCGAGGTCGGGGAGGGCGAGTTCTTCGCCATGCTCGGTCCGTCCGGGTCGGGCAAGACCACCTGTCTGAGGCTGATCGCCGGCTTCGAGCAGCCGACGGCCGGCCATATCCGCATCTTCGGCGATGCCGTCGAGGGCGTCCCGCCATACCGGCGCAACGTCAATACCGTGTTCCAGGACTACGCGCTGTTCCCGCACATGAACGTGCGCGAGAACGTCGAGTTCTCGCTGATGCTGAAGAAGGTCGACAGGGCCACCCGCCGGCGCGAAGCCGAGGCGGCGCTGGCCATGGTCAAGCTCGCCGATTACGGCGACCGGCGGCCCGGCCAGCTCTCCGGCGGCCAGCGCCAGCGCGTGGCGCTGGCCCGCGCCATCGTCAACAAGCCCCGCGTCCTGCTGCTCGACGAGCCGCTCGGGGCGCTCGACCTCAAGCTGCGCGAGCAGATGCAGGAGGAACTCAAGGCGCTGCAGCGCTCGCTGGGCATCACCTTCATCTTCGTGACCCACGACCAGGGCGAGGCGCTCTCGATGGCCGATCGGGTCGCCGTGTTCGATCATGGCCGGCTGGTGCAGGTCGGCACCCCGGAAGAAATCTACCGCCGGCCCAATTCGCGCTTCGTCGCCGATTTCGTCGGCTCGTCCAACGTGCTCGGCCCGGATTTCGTCAACGGCGTCACCGGTGAGCGGCGCTGGGCGTCGCTCAGGCCGGAGTCGATCCACGTCATCCGGGCGGGCGAAGGCATCTCGCGGCTGACCGGCACGGTGGTCGCCCGCTCGTTCCTCGGCGCCACCATCCGGCTGGCCATCGACATGTCGGGGACGACGATCCACGCCGTGCTTCCTTCGGCCGACGGGGCGCCTGCCGAGGGCGACCGGGTCACCCTGGGCTTTCCCAAGGATGCCCTGCACTACCTGGACGACGAGACGTGAGCGGGGCGGCGGCCACGGCCGGCGGCGCCATCCTCGCCAACCGGCGCGGCTGGCTCGGTGCGCTCAGCGATGCCTTCTGGCTTCGCCCGAAGCTGTGGGTGTTCCTGCTGCTGCTGCCGGCGCTGCTCTGGCTCGGCATCGTCTATATCGGCTCGCTGTTCGCGCTGCTCCTGCAGAGCTTCTTTTCGATCGACGAGTTCTCGGGGCTGATCACCTACGAGTTCACGCTCAAGACCTATGCCGAGCTGCTGCGGCCGCAGAACCTCGACGTCATCTTGCGCACCGTGGTGATGGCGGCGGCGGTGACGCTGGCCTCGGCCCTGATTGCGTTCCCGATCGCCTACATGGCGGCCCGCTATGCGCGCGGCAAGTGGAAGGCGCTGTTCTACCTCGGGGTCATGCTGCCGCTGTGGTCGAGCTACCTGGTCAAGGTCTATGCTTGGAAGCTCGTGCTGGCCAAGGAGGGCATCTTCAACTGGCTGCTGGAGCAGGTGCACCTCACCTGGCTGCTGGATGCCTGGCTGTCATTGCCCGTCGTGGGCGGCAACTCGCTCTCGATCAGCATGACGGGGACCTTCATCGTCTTCGTCTATGTGTGGATGCCCTACATGATCCTGCCGATCCAGGCCTCGATCGAGCGGGTGCCCACCAATCTCCTCGACGCAGCTTCCGATCTCGGCGCCAACCCGTTGCAGACATTCTGGAAAGTGATCTTTCCGCTGACCCTGCCGGGGATCGTCGCCGGGTCGATCTTCACGTTCTCGCTGACACTGGGCGACTACATCATCCCGCAGATCATCGGCACCTCGGCCTTCTTCATCGGCCAGGCCGTCTATTCGCACCAGGGCACGGCCGGCAACATCCCGCTGGCGGCGGCCTTCACCGTGGTGCCGATCGTCATCATGGGCTTCTACCTGTGGGGCGCGAGACGCATGGGGGCCTTCGATGCGCTGTGACGCCCGGGCGGCCGCTCCATCGCCTTCGCCGGACCATGCGCTGCCTGCTGGGGGAGGCATCCATGTCCACTGACGCCCCCCGCGCGCCATGGCCGCTGAAGCTCGCCGCCGGGGCGGGGCTGATCTTCCTTCTTGCGCCGATCGCGCTCATCTTCCTTTACGCCTTCTCCACCGAGGAGCGGACCTATCAGTGGCCGCCGCCGGGCCTGACGCTCAGGTGGCTCGAGGTCACCTGGAACCGGCCGGACGTGTGGCAGGCCCTGACGCTGTCGGTGCAGGTCGCGGCCATTTCGACCGCCATCGCTCTGGTGCTGGGCACGCTGTGCGCCGCGGCGGTGTCGGGCTCGCGCTTCTTCGGCCGCGAGACGATTTCGCTGCTCGTCATCCTGCCGATCGCGCTGCCCGGCATCATCACCGGCATCTCGCTGCGCTCGGCCTTCAGCCTGATGGATATCCCGTTCTCGATGTGGACCATCATCCTGGGCCACGCCACCTTCTGCATCGTGGTGGTCTACAACAATGCCGTCGCCCGCTTCCGCCGCACCTCCGGTTCGATGATCGAGGCGGCGATGGACCTGGGCGCCGACAAGTTCCAGACCTTCCGCCACGTCATCCTGCCCAACATCGCCACGGCGCTGCTGGCCGGCGGCATGCTGGCCTTCGCGCTCAGCTTCGACGAGGTGATCGTCACGACCTTCACCGCCGGCCAGCAGCAGACGCTGCCGCTGTGGATGCTCGAGGAACTGATCCGGCCGCGCCAGCGACCGGTGACCAATGTCGTCGCCATGGTGGTGGTCGTGGTGACGCTGCCGCCCATCCTCATCGCCTTCTACCTCAGCCGCGGTGGCGAACAGACCGTCTCGGGCATGGGCAAGTGACGGCGATGTCGGTTCACTCGGCTGCCCACACGCACAAATATCGACTTCGGGAGAGTTACCCATGAATACCGAAATGCTGATCGGATCCCGCTTCGAGGCGGGTACGGAAACCGAGGAACAGGTGCTCGATCCGAGGACGGGCGGGCTGATCCGGGCCATTCCCGAGGCCTCTCCGATGCAGATCGACGACGCCGTGAACGCCGCCGGCAGGGCCTTTGCCGGCTGGTCGCGGACCACGCCGGCGCAGCGCTCGGCCTACCTGCTGCGCATCGCACAGGCCATCGAGGACGATGCCGACGGCTTCGCCGCGCTCGAGGCGCTCAACTGCGGCAAGCCGATCAACGCCGTCCGCAACGACGAGATTCCGGCCATCGTCGATTGCTGGCGCTTCTTTGCCGGGGCCATCCGCAACATGCACGGCACCGTCGCCGGCGAATATCTGCCCGGCCACACCTCGATGATCCGGCGCGATCCGATTGGGATCGTCGCCTCGATCGCGCCGTGGAACTACCCGCTGATGATGATGGCCTGGAAGCTGGCGCCGGCGATCGCGGGCGGCAACACGGTGGTGTTCAAGCCTTCCGAGCAGACCCCGCTCACGGCGCTCAAGCTCGCCAGGGTGATGGCCGATATCCTCCCCGAGGGCGTGGTCAACGTCGTGCTCGGGCGCGGCGAGAGCGTCGGCAATGCGCTGATCAATCACCCCGGGGTCGGCATGATCTCGATCACCGGCGACGTGGCGACCGGCAAGAAAGTGCTGCAGGCGGCCGCCCGCTCGGTCAAGCGCACCCATCTCGAGCTGGGCGGCAAGGCGCCGGTGATCGTCTTCGACGATGCCGATGTCGATGCCGTGGTGTCCGGCCTCAGGGCCTTCGGCTACTACAACGCCGGCCAGGACTGCACCGCCGCCTGCCGCATCTATGCCGGTCCGAAGATCCACGACCGTCTGGTCGATGACCTCAGTTCGGCCGTCTCGACCATCCGCTACAACCAGCAGGACGACACCCAGAACGAGATCGGGCCGCTGATCTCGCGGCGCCAGCGCGACCGCGTCGCGAGCTTTGTTGAACGCGCCTCCGAACTGCCGCACATCAAGATCACCACCGGCGGCCACATGGCCGGTGATCAGGGCTTCTACTACGAGCCGACGGTGATCGCCGGTGCCCTGCAGAGCGACGAGATCGTGCGTCGCGAAGTGTTCGGCCCGGTCGTCTCGGTGACCCGCTTCAGCGATCCGGAAGACGCCATCGCCTGGGCCAATGACAGCGACTACGGGCTCGCCTCGTCGGTCTGGACCAAGGACATCGACAAGGCGATGCGCACTGCGGCCCGGCTGCAATACGGCTGCACGTGGATCAACACCCACTTCATGCTGGTCAACGAGATGCCGCATGGCGGCCTCAAGCAGTCCGGCTACGGCAAGGACATGAGCGTCTATGCGCTCGAGGACTACACCGCCGTCCGGCACGTCATGATCAACCACGGCTGACCGCCACCGGAGAGTCTAGGGTCCGGGTCCCGCCACCGGTGGGATCCGGACTTTTCATTTCGTCCCGCCCCTTTGCACCACATACCCGATGTGGTTACTTCCGCCCGCATTTCTTGGACGGCGCAGGGCAGGGACCGGCACAACATGGCTCTCAATATCGAGCAGAGAATCGATCGCATCGAAGTCCGGCTGGAGGAGCTCGGCTTCTGGCGCGAGCGCGAGACGGTCGAGATCGGCGGCTGGACCATCAACGGGGTGCCGATCGCCGTCGGCGCGCCCTGGCCGGGGCGCGATGGCGTGCAGGGCTTTGCCGCCCTTGCCGGGGTGCCCGGTCACTGGCCGCTCGGCGAAACCCGCCTGCAGCTCGACCTGGGCGGCGAGGCGCTGGTTTCGCTGCGCTATGCCGACGAGATCGTCA
>JAYRZA010000057.1:0-10709 GCA_041916695.1 Devosia sp.
CCCTGCAGGGTGCCACCGTCCAGGCCGGACCACTGTCGCTGCGCCGAGCGTTGCGGAACCTTCTGATCAACGCTGCAACGCATGGCGGCGGGGCGATGGTCTCCGTATCCCGCCTCGGCGACACCGTTCTCGTCACCATTGACGATGAGGGGCCAGGCATCCCCCAGGCCCTGCTGCAGCAGGTGTTCGAGCCGTTCTTTCGTGGCGATCCCAGCCGGAGCGCCCACAAGGGCGCAGGGCTGGGACTGAGCATCGCCCATGAGATCATTGAGCGACTGGGCGGCTCACTGACATTGGAGAACCGTCCGGGCGGCGGCCTGCAGCAGCTGGTCGCCCTCCCGACCGTCGCATCCTGACGAGCGGGCTACCGACATGTGTCCGCATATCGCTGCCGGCGCGACGCAATAGCCAGCAAGAGAACTCAACCCGCGCGGTGAGCGCCGGCAGCTAACCCCTGGGCAACGCCTCCTTGGAGGCATTGTCACAGGGAACTCCGATGAACTGGCTTGCTGCACTCTTTCAGCTTTGGACCTGGGCCTCGCAGGCACTGGTGATCTTTCTGGTCAGCACGTGCCTGTTTGATGTCATCCACTACCAGCTGCACCGCTGGCGCTTCAGTCGCTTCCGGCTGCTGCGGATGTTTGCCAGCTGTCATCAGATCCATCACGATTTCCTCGACAGGCAGATGCAGGTGCATCCCGAGCTCAAGCATCGCAACTTCTGGGCCCACCTGGTGCCCGAGTATGTGACGTCGCTGCTTGGCACGCTGGCCTTCTTGCTGGTGCTTCCTTGGGCGGTGCCGGTCGTGCTGGTGGCCATCGTTCAGACGATACTGTTCGTCGAACGCATCCGGGAGGAGGGCGTCGACGTCAATCACATGTCGATGGACCGCCTCGACGGTCGCCGCGGGACCTGGTGGGTCGGCCCGAACTATCACGCCATGCACCACATCCATCCCATGGGATTCTTCAGTTCCGCCAGCAGCATGTTCGACCTGCTCTTCGGGACGGCAAACCTGCTGCGTGGGCGCACTGTCGCAGTGACTGGTGCTACCGGCGCCATCGGACAGGCCTTCATTCGTCGGTTGCAGAAGGAAGGCGCCCGGGTTCTCGTTGTCGAACCACGCAGCGACGATCTAGGCTGGATGAGCGAGGCAGAGATTCTCATCCTCGGGCACGGCACCAAGGGATCCGACGCCGTTCGTGTCAACGCCGTCGAGATGGTCGAGCTGGTGGAGCGGTTCATCGCAGCCGGCCGCGACCGACTGGTGCCCCCCGAGGTGTGGGGTATCGGCAGCGAGGCAGAGCTGCATGGCGACTTCGGCATCAAGGGGATGGCCAGTTACACGCAATCCAAGCGGCTGTTCGCCGCCTCGGCTCGGCAGTGGTGGGACAATCCTCACCTGACATATCGGCACATCGTTCCGTCTGCCTTCAGCTCGCCCATGGGTAGGGGCCCCCTCTCGGCTGACCTTGTGGTAGCATTCGCCATGGTCTGGATACGCCGAGGCTTCCGATACGCCCCCGCAACGATCACTGGCCTAGCCTGGCTCAACTATATTCGGTTTCGCTGGTTTGTGGCGACCGCCCGGCTGTGAAGTGCTTGCGCCGAGGAACGCTGGCTGAATGGGTGCCAGCAACTCACGTCCCAACGTTAGGCGGTACATACGCACCATAACTGGAGGATGTCCGCTTCTGGCGCGCAGGCTGACGCAGAAGTTGGCAACGGGCCCGCAGGTGTTGTCGGCAACCTGGAGCCATCGCCTGCTCCGGACTGAGTAAATCTCAGGCCGGGGAAGGTCGGAGACGATCCCTCGCCTATTCTTTATCTTGAAATGCTCATGGTGCGCGTCGTCGAGAGAGGTGTCTCGACGACGCGCAGACGCGGTTTGGGAGGTGTCCGCGTCGTCTCGGCTCAGATGACCACGAGTCTCTCGCGGTCAGGGAGGGGCCTGAGCTTGGGTGCGGGAAGGGTCTGGTACCAGTAGGCGACGGATGCCACGTCATCCTGCATGTGCAGCCAGCGACCGTTGTAGCCCCAGCCGAGGGCTTGGACGGTGACCTTGAGGTCCTTCTCGAACCGGATCGGATCCATGACGTGCCAGCGATACATGCCCATCCGGAATTGCGTCCTGTAGTCGGAGGATGGGCGGATCACCTGATGGAAACCGGCATACGGCGTCGTGTATGTGACGTAGGCTTGGTCGTGCTTGGGGGTGGGGTCGAAATTGTATGACCCGCAGAAGTAATCCTCGAGGCCAGTGGTGCAGACGGTCGGATGCTCATCCCCGTCGAGATAGAACTTAACCTCGCCCTCGCCCCACCAGCCGTTGTTGTTGGTGCCCCAGGCGAGATACATGCCGACGAACTGTCCGGTACCCTCGACACCGTCGATGACCTCGTAGTCCTGCTTGTAGGGGATTGGATTGGTGCGGCGGTAGTGAGCGTGGAAGTAGGCCACGTCATCGGGCACATCGGTCAGGGTGAAGTTCACCTGATAGAAAAGCGTCATCTGCTCTTCGCCGATGTTGGTCATGGTGATGCGGCAGTGCTTGCGGAACGGCATTTCCCAATAGCAATTGAAGGCGCTGCCCGGGTTCACGCACACGGCGAGCGAGCTCACCTGGGCGAACTCCCCCCAGCCGGACGCGAAGAAGTCGCCGACCGGACACTCGACCGAGGGGATGTCAGAGCCGTCCCAATAGATGCGGATAATGGAGAGCCGCCAATTGCCGGTGGGGGTCATCCAGATGTGCTGGATAGCGCCCGGACCATCGATGTTGGCGACCTCGAAGGTCTCGTGGGGCTCGATCCGGACACAAGGCGAGATCTTCCATCCTGGGCCGAGGTCGCCGGCCGCTTGAGCGGTAACCCCGTCCGTCGCCATCGCTCCACGGCCTTTCTCTCCCTTGAAGTTCTCCGCACTGATTGATCGGGTCTGCGCCTTGGACAGCCGAGAGAGGTTGCCCATGTGCATGCCAAGGCCGTTGAAACTAGACATCGAGAATTCCTTACCTTTCGTGGTCTTGCAGGTTGAGAGGCGCAGAGCCGTGACGCGTGTCACCCTGCGCGGTGTAGAGGTGGCAGGAGACCTGCCGGCCGTTGTCGGTCGCAACGAGCGGTGGTTGCGTCGCACAAGCCGGCATCTGGTGAGGACATCGGTCCACGAATACGCACGCACTGCGGTTGCTGGTGCCAATCTCGCCCTTGGTCCCGCCCAACGCGGGCCAGGGGTTCTCCGGATCCGGGCGTGGGATCGAGCTCATCAGCAGTTGGGTGTAGGGATGTCGCGGGTTGCCGATCACATCACCAGCGCCACCGACTTCGACCGCCCGTCCGCGATAGAGGACGAACAATCGATCACTGACCTGCCTCGCAGTAGCCAGGTCATGGGTGATGTAGATGATCGAGATGCCGTGTTCGTCCCTAAGGGCCGCCAGGTTGTTCAACACGTTGGCACGCAAAGACGCGTCGATCATCGAGACCGGCTCGTCCGCAACGATCAGCTTTGGGCGGAGCATGAGAGCTCTCGCAACCACGATCCTCTGTCGTTGCCCGCCGCTCAGTTGGTGGGGGTAGCGACCGAACACCTGATCTGGCTTGAGGCCGACCTGCCGCAGGGCGTTGGTCATCAAATCGAGCTGTGTCGCGCGGTCACGCGCTACGCCGAAGGCCTCTAGAGGACCCCGCAGGAGATGGTCGACCGGGTAAAATGGATTGAAGACGGAGAAGGGGTCCTGAAAGACGGCTTGCACGGCCCGCCGGAAGGACTTCGTCCGTGCCGCTCCCGAGTTCCAGACGTCGGCGCCGTCGAAAGCGACACTTCCGGCTGTCGGCTGAAGCAGACCAAGAACAACGCGACCGAGCGTCGTCTTTCCGCTGCCGCTTTCACCTGCGATCGCCACGATTTCGGGGCGGTTGGACGCAATCGAGAGGTTCAAGTTCTCAAGAGCGACAAACGGCGCCCTGCTGCCGATACCTCCGCCGAATGCAACCGACACATCTTTGAGATCGAGGAGCATTTCAGACGACATGGTGGGCCTCCGCCGCTACGTGACATGCGGCGCGCCGGCGTGGTTCAAGCTCCAGCAGCGGCGGCACCAGCTCACGGCAGACCGGTTGCACCGCCGGGCAACGGGGATTGAAAGCGCAACCCGTCGGCAGGTCGGTCAGTGACGGCTGCATGCCCGGAATGCCGGCGAGGGGCTTCGTCTCGTCCGGAGAGGGCAGGGAAGAGATCAGCAGCTGGCTGTAGGGATGAAGCGGTCGGCTGAAGAACGTCTTGATCGGAGCGATGTCGACAATCCGGCCGGCGTACATGACAGCCAGGTGGTCGACCGACTGCGCCATAAGGCCCATGTCGTGGCCGATCATGATCAGCGCCGCCCCGATCTGTGACTGAACATCCTTGAGGGTTTCGATCACGGTCCGCTGGACCACGACGTCGAGGGCGCTGGTTGGCTCGTCGGCTATGATGAGCTTGGGCTCGAGCACGATTGCCAGCGCGATACACACGCGCTGCTTCATGCCGCCGCTGAGTTCGTGCGGATAGAGCTCAGCGACCTTGGGATCGAGACCGACGCGTTGCAGCAGCTCCTCAATTCGTCGCCGGATCTGGTTGCGGTCCAGATCGCGACGGTGGGCACGGATGGTGTCGGCCATCTGCTGCCGGATCCGGAGGACGGGATTGAGTGAGTTCATTGCGCCTTGCGGAATGAGCGAAATTTCGCTCCAGCGAAAACGCCGCAGTTCATCCTTGGACAATCGAAGGATATCGGTGCCGCCAAGCCTGATTTCGCCGCTCTCGATTATCGCGGGCGGCTTATGAAGGCGCATAAGGGCGAGGGCGAGTGTCGACTTACCCGAACCGGACTCACCGACGATGCCGAGCCGTTCGCCGCGCTCGAGGGTGAGGCTGAGTCCATCGACCGCTCGCGCCTGCAGGTCGCCCAGCCGGTAGGAAACGCTGAGATCGCGGATTTCGAGAAGGGGGCCGCTCACTTGCTGCTCCTCAGGCGGGGATTGGCAACTTCGTCGAGCGCAGCAGAGATGAGGAAAAGCGCTACGAAGAGCAGCACCAGGATGATGATAGGCGGGCCCCACCACCACCACATGCCGCGGCTGAAGGCCGAGTAGAGCAGGGCCCAGTAGATGGTCATTCCCAGCGTCGGGGTATTCTGAGGCCCAAGGCCAAGCACCTCGAGACCGAGACCGGCGAGGATCGCCCCAGAGACGGCGCCGACAAATGAGGCAAAGGCGATCGGCAGCATATTCGGGAGGATCTCCCGGAAGATGATCCTCAGATTGCTGAAACCGGAGAGCCGGGCCATCTGCACATAGCTTTGCTCGCGAAGGGTCAGGACCTGCGAGCGGATTACCCGCGCGGCGAACATCCAGGACAAGGACGCGATGATGATCGCCATCATCTCGATATTGACGGCGCGGACTGAGGCAGCCACCACCAGAAGAATAGCCAACGGCGGGATGGTGAGCATCGTGTCGGTAATGGCGCTGATCACTCGGTCGGCCCAGCCCCCGAAATAGCCGGCAACCAGTCCAAGCGTGACCCCGATCAGGACGCCGATGAGCCCGGCGAGCACACCCATCCGAAGGGTTTGCGGTGTTGCGGCCACGAAAACCGCCAGGAGCTCGCGGCCGCCGCTGTCGGTGCCGAAGAAGTGCTCGACCGATGGTACCTGATTGGTTCGAACCGAGATCGGCTCGGCCAACCGCACATCGATGAACAGCGGCCCCAACAGCCCGATGAGCACCAGAAACAGCAGCAGGATGATGCCCGCCAGCATCTTGGGGTTGGCGATGGCGAAGCGGGCGGACGTGGCGAGATGTCTTGCGAGCGAGTTCAATTGCACGACCTACCGGCGCTGGATGCGAGGATCGAGGAGGGGATAGATGAGGTCCAGGATCAGGACCGACAGCGCCACGGTCAGCACCAGAAAGAACGCCACTCCCTGGATGAGGAAATAGTCCGAACTGCGCAGGGCGTTGTAGAGCAGGTAACCGATGCCGGGGTAGTTGAAGGCAACCTCGACGAGAACGGAGCCGGAGGCAGCTGTTCCCAATGCGATGGCCAGCGAGGTCACTTGCGGCAACATCGCGTTCCGTACCGCGTAGGCGAAGAAGATCCTGCGCTTGGGCAGGCCCTTGGCTTCGGCCAAGGTTAGATAGTCCTCGCCAAGTACGTTGATCATGGCGCCTCGCATGCCCAGCGCCCAGAATCCTACGCCCGCAAGAACGATCGAAAGGGCCGGCAGGAACGCGTGATATACGAGGTCGCAAAGCGTCATTAGGTCGAAGCGCTGCGGCAGCTGGCTATACGCGCCACCCAGGGGGAACCAGCCGGTCCAGATGGCGAAAAGATAGAGGATGATCAGCGCCAGCAGGTAGTAGGGTATAGCCGAGAGCACCATCAGCGCCGGCGACAACGATTTGAGGAAGCGAGGTGAGCCGGGCCACGCGATCAAGGCGCCGATCAGGCTGCCCAGACCAAAGGAAATTACCGTGGCTACCGCTAGAAGCCCGATCGTCCACGGCAGGGCGCCGACGATGGCGCTTTCGACCTTTTGCGGAAAGTACGAGATGGAACTGCCCAGATCGAAGCGTGCAGTATTGAGCAGGTACCGGCCGTATTGCATCAGGATAGGTTCATCGAGACCGAACCGGGCGCGATAGGCGGCGACGATGTCCTGCGAACCTTCAACCTGCTGTCCGCGCGACAACAGCTGTTCGAGGACAGCGGCGGTCGGGTCGCCCGGCGCAAGCCGCGGGACGATAAAGTTGACGGTGATCGCCAGCAGCACCACTGCCACGAACATGGCAAGCCGCTTGAGCAGATAGCTCCAGGTCATCTCGGTCTCCGGTAGAGGGATGCGCGCCGCTCGCTGGGAGCGGCGCGCCAGAGCGTTACTGCTGGGAAGCCTTTTTGACTTCAGCCACGATCAGGAGGTCCGTCGCCCACCAGAAGCCTGGGTGAACATAGTTGTTCTCGACGGTGGGGAAGTTGCTCCAGTAGTGGGTATTGAAGCTCGTGAGCAGGGCAGCCTGAACGAGGGGGACGGCCGGAAGATCCTTGAGCCAGATCGCGAGCGCATCATGGAACAGGGTCTGCATTGCCGGATCGTCTGCGGCCGTGACGGCCATCTTCTCAACGATCGCGTCGTAGTCAGCATTCTTCCAGCGCGTACGCGCGCCAGTCGCCAGCGTTCCCACCGGGGTGGCGTGGCGGCTGTGGTAGAGATCGAGCGTGGCGTACGGATCGGAGATCCCGCCACACGACACGTCGAGCCAGGCGTCCGCCCGACCGCTGGACAGCGCGTCGTTGAACGCGGCAATATCGCTCAGTTGGAAGTTGGCATCGAAGCCGGCCCGGCGCAGCAACTGCGTGACGACCGGGGCCATGCGCACCTGATCGGCTTCGCCCTGACGAATGACAAGGTCGATGGTGACCGGCTTGCCTGAGCTATCAGCCCAGAACTCGCCGTTCTTGGTGAAGCCGGCATCCTGCATGATCTGGGCCGACTTTTCGACATTGTACTCGAGCGTCGGGTACTGCTGGAAGAGGTCAGCAGCGCCATCCATGTAGGGCTTGAACGGCGGATAGTCGGGCGTCATCCACTTGGCGGGAACGGTCAGGTTTTCCCAAGCGATGTCGACGATCGCATCGCGGTTGATCGCTTCACTGATGGCCCAGCGCACCTGCGCATTGTCAAAGGGTGCCTCGGTCGTGTTGAACGACATGTAGCGCGGGCAAGGATCGAGATATGCGTATGGCGCTTCCTTGTACCATGACGTGACTGCGGGATTGTTGCGAACAACGTTCTCGAAGTTGTCGCGACCGAGGACCCAGAGGCTGTCGAGCTCGTTGTTGGTCGCCATGGCGGCGCGACGTTCCTCGCTGCCCGCGGTGCGGAACAGCACTTCGAGCGGTTCCGGCAAGGCGTGGAACCCTGACTTTGCACCCCACCAGTCATCCCGACGCTTCCACACCGTCTCGGTGGTCGTCGAGCTCACCAGCTGATAGGGCGAAGTTGAAACGGGCCAGCCCTTCGCTACGTCGTAGTTCGAGAAGGTGAGCGGGTCCTGCGTCTCCCAGATGTGCTTGGGGACGATCATCGTCGTACCGTAGATGCGCACGCCGAACGTATCGAGCATGAACCGCGGATTGGGCGAGGTGAGTTTGATCTTGACGGTCTGAGGATCGGTGGCCTCAACGCCGGCAATCCAGGTCTTGGCGTTGACCGACCAACCACCGAGAGACGGCGCGTTGTCCTTGAGCGTGTTCAAAGTGTAGACCACGTCTTCGGAGGTGAACGGCACGCCGTCACTCCAGGCTACGCCTTGACGCAGCTTGATCGTGACCTCGTCGAAGGTCTGGTTGAACGCGAAGCTCTCTGCCTGCCAGGGCACCATTTCCCCGGTTTCGTAGTTGTAGTAGAAGAGAGATTCGAGACCTACCTGCTGCAGACCCGCGTGCAGCAGCGTGCTGGGCAGGAACGGATTGTAGTTCTCGGGCGTCGTCACGCGCTCGCTGATGTTCTCGAAGATGAGCTGATCTTCGCGAGCCACTGACTGCGCGAAGCTGGTGGTGGCAGTGCTTGCCAAGGCGATAGCAAGCATCATGCCCAGAGCGCCGAAGCGCCGGGTTGCAAGTCTCACGGATTCCTCCCTACGGAATTGATTGGTTTGTTAGTCAGGCACTTCTTGCTGCTCGGCGCCCTTTTCCTTCCTTACGCGGTTTCGTGTATCTCAAGCTTGGCCGGCAGCACGATGCGGCGTGGCGGGCCGCTGTAGCTGCTGTCCATGCGTTCCTGGAGCAACCTCAGGGCGCCGCGGCCGAGTTCGGCCGGTTCGACCCCGATAGTGGTGAGCCGCGGGCGCATGTCGCGCATCTCCTCGTGGATGTCGTAGGAAGCGACTGCGATGTCGCGCGGCACCACGACTCCCTGATCGGCGAACTCCGCAAGACCGCCGCGAGCCATTCGCGAACTGGCAAAGAAGATGGCCGAGGGGAGATTGTTGCCGTGGTTCTCCAAGAGCCAGCGGACCGCCTCGTGGCCTGACGGACCCAAGAACGAGCCCTCGTATCGCAGGCTGTCATCGATGCCGATGCCATGATCCAGAAGCGCCCGTTCAAAGCCCGCCTGGCGGAGCATCGACATGTTGAAGAACGACGGGCCGGTCACGTGGGCGATGCGTCGGTGCCCCTTGGAGATGAGGTATTTCGCCATTTCGTAGGCGCTGGCGAAACCATCCTGCTCGATGCTGTCGACCGCATGGTTCGGAAGGTTGCCCACGAACACGGTGGGTACCTTCACCTCGAGCAGCTCGTGCTGGATGCGATGTAGCGCAGCGTCTGCGACGATCAGCCCGTCGAGGCCCTTCCGCTGGACCTGCCGCAGGTACTCGAGCCCGTGGTCTTCCGAGTGACCTCCGGGCACATCCGTGTTGTAAATGATCGTGTCGACGTCCGTGTCAGACAGCGCCGTCTGCACTGAGCGCACAAGCTCGGTGTAGTAGGGACTGCAGATGTCGGGGATCATCAGGGCGATCATATTGGTTCGGCCGGTCCGCAGGCTCTGCGCCCGCCGGTTCGGGACGTAACCGAGTTCGTCGATCGCTCGCTCAACCCGTTCACGCAGCGCCAGGGAAACTCGGTCCCGGTGATTGATCACGTGCGACACCGTGGTGAGCGAAACGCCTGCCAGCTTGGCTACTTCTTGGATCTTGACCATGGAATAGGAGTAGCAGTCGTAAAACGTTTTGCAAAGCCTTTTACAAAACGTTTTGCATCATACTCCCCCTAGGGTCAGATCCTCGGCGAAGTGGCAAGCTGCGAGCTGCCCCGGCGCCACCTCACGAAGGGCAGGGACCTCGGCCGCGCATCGGTCGGTGGCGTAGGGGCATCGAGGATGAAAATGGCAACCACTCGGTGGATTGGCAGGGTTGGCAGTTTCTCCGCGGAGCACCTTGCGGGCACTCTTTCTGTCGGGATCAGGCTCAGGTGTGCGACACCATACGATTTGTCCTGATGCGCATTGATTCATAAGGAGAATTTCGCGCGGTTTGCGTTTGGATTGTCCCGATCTGCTGTTCGGAATGTCCCGACCGTTCGGACTGGAAGGGTGAGGCGTAACAAAAAGCCCCGGTGTGAGCCGGGGCTTCGAGAGAAGTGCAGGGGACTTCAGAGCGGCTGGGCAATGCCCGGCACCGGTGACGCCGGGCTGGAAGCCGTCGGAGGAAAGACGGAGTCGACCTCCTGGCGAGCGTAGAAGGTGCAGCGCAGTTCATCTGGTGGAAACACCGGCTTCAGGCCTCGGGAACGAAGCATCGGGTTGATCTTCGACATCTGTCCGCCACGGCGAAGCCAGATCTCCGAGACTGGGATAAAGGTCCGCTGGAACTCGAGAACCTCGTCAGCAAAAACCGCGGTCTTGAGTTTGCCTGTCTCCTCGTTCCGCAAGTTATGCGCCTCGATGCGCCCACTCTTGATGAGGCGCTCGATGACTTGTTCGCTAACTCCCAACGCAGCTGCCGCCGCCACCATCGACATCACCTCGCGGCCAGACTGTTGATTGCCACTGAGAACTGACCCAGCGGGCTGGGATTTTTCCATCGAGATTTGACCCATGTGTGACCCTTGCCCCTCGTGGTTTGAGCGGGGGCTGTGGAGTGATCGACATGGCATTGTTGAGC
>JAYRZA010000058.1:0-10139 GCA_041916695.1 Devosia sp.
GCACGTCGATCTGACGCAGCTTCGTGACGATCTGTTCAGCACTATGTCGCTTCCTCGGCATCTTCAGGTTCCCTTTCCAAACTGATTATCCCAATCAGCCTGGTTCAAGAAAACCCGGTCAGGTCAGGAGCGCGGCCGGCGAGCGCAAATCCACCCGCGACAAGACCGCCGGCACCGTATTTCCCGCGCGTCCGCTCACCCCCGAAGAACGGGGCGACTGCTAGATGCTGCGCGAGGACGATCACGAGCCGGCGTTGCCGGGCGAGGACAGCGAGCGCAGCCGCCTAGACCCCTTCGTGGTTGCAACGGGCGACGCGCCGCCGCGCGACCAGCGCGATTTGATGGAACGGCCGTTCTTCTCGCTGGCGAAGACCCCGCGCACCAAGCCGATTCTCTACAAGACCGCCGACATAGAGGTGCAGGTGTTCGGGATGCCCGAGCACGGCATGGCGACCATATGGGACGCCGATGTGCTGATATGGGCGGCCTCGCAGATCGTCGCGGCCGAGAATGACGGCCTCACCACGTCGCGCTTTGTCCGGTTTACGCCTTACCATCTGTTGCGCGCCATCGGACGCCCGACCGGCAATCACCAATACCGGCTTCTGAAAGCCGCGCTGGCGCGGCTGCAATCGACCGTCATCGCCACCACCATCCGCAACGGCCCGCATTGGCGTCGCCGGCAATTCTCATGGATCAACGAGTGGGAGGAAATGACGACGCGCGCCGGCCGCGTCGAGGGCATGGAGTTCGTCCTGCCCGAATGGTTCTACAACAGCGTCATCGACCGCTCGCTGGTCCTGACAATCGACCCGGCCTATTTCCGGCTGACTGGCGGCATCGAGCGTTGGCTTTACCGCGTCGCCAGAAAGCACGCCGGGCACCAGCGCCACGGCTGGATTTTCGAGGTCGCGCACCTTCACCAGAAATCCGGGAGTCTCGCGCGGCCGTCCGACTTCGCGCTCGACCTGCGCCGGATCGCGGCCCGCCAGCAACTTCCCGGCTACCTGCTCCAGATCGAGCGGGAAGACGGCCGCGAGCTGCTGCGCATCCGCCCCGAAAACCTATCAACAGGCACTGTTGATAACCCTGTTAATGCCATCGGCAGATCAGGCGCACGGGGTATCGGCAGATCAGGCGCACCACTATCGGCAGATCAGGCGCACGAACCGCAGCTAACGCTTTGGCCTGAAAAGCGGAATCCGACCGCTAACTTATCTAACAGAGAATCTTCTTTAACTGTTTCTGTGGGTGTGAAGCACGCGCCCAGTGCCACCCGCGATCATCTTGCCAATGATCGTGCGCGTTCGCAACACGCTGCGAAAGAGCCATCCCGACCTGTCCGTCTTCCGTGGATTCCAGGCATCGAGCCGGAGGACACGCCATGAGCGGATCATCGACATCACCCCGAGCGGCTCACGCTTCTTTCCGTGGTCGATATCAGGATCGCCACAAGCAGGGATCGGAAGGTCGGGCGGCCAAGCTAACTCGCGTCCTCGCTGTCGCAAGGTGCGATGCGGACAAGAGTCTCGACGGTCTCACCCGAACCCTCGTCCCCTCGGGGGACATCTCTCCGCCGCGGCGGAACTCGCAACCTACGTCAGCCGGCATCCATGTGGATGACAGGCAGACGCCCTTAAACAGCGGGTATCGGCCTCTGCGCGATTGCCTGGCCGTCACCCGTTTTCCATATGAAGGTGGTTCCTTCGACCCAGATGCGGTGCATGAGCACGGCCATCCGGCGCGCAAGCGCGGTGACGGCCCGCTTGTGCCCCCGGTTCTTCACCAGCCGCATGCCCCATGCCTTGAGCGACGACCAGCGCTTCACACGGATGAGCAGGATGTGCGCGGCCTCGTAAAGCGCCGCCCGTGCCATCGCATCGCCGCTCTTGGAGACGCGCCCGGTCCAGTCGACCTCGCCAGACTGGTGAGCGCGCGGTGTCAGCCCAAGATGCGCCCCGACCGATTTGGAGCGCCGGAACCGCGAGGGCACGTCGATGGTCGCACGATAGGTCAGCGCCACGATGGGGCCGACGCCGGGAACGGTCATCAGCCGGCGGCACACATCGTCGTCACGGGCGAAGTCCGTCGCCGCCTTTTGCAGGTTGGTATATTCGAGAGCCAAGGCGCGTCTCGCTTTCAGCATCGGGGTGAGCGCCCGCATCAGCATCGCACGATCGCCGGCGAGTTCCAGAACGCGCGCTTCGAAGTTGCGCTTGGAGACCACGCCCATCTTCAGGCCGAAGCTGCGCAGCATGCCTCTGATCGCCAGTTCGATATCCATCAGCTTGCGCACCAGCGTCTGCCTGGCCACCAGCAGGAAGCGCAGTTCCTGCGCGGTCTGCGTCTTCACATGCACGGCGCGGAACCAGCCGGTGCGCATGATGTTGGCGATCCCGCGCGCGTCGTTGCGATCGGTCTTGTTCGGCATCGCCGACAGCGCCGCCTTGGCATGGCGCGTCTCGATGCACACGACCGGCAGACCGGCTTCGGCCATTCCTCCGTAAAGCCATTGCGACGGAGCGCCGGCCTCCAGGCCGATCCGCTTCATCGCCATACCGCATTGCCCGAAGAACGCGACGAGGTCGTCCGGCTCGGAAGCAACTTTCGCCTCCTTCATCACGGCCCCGTCAGCATCCACGATGCAGATGCTTGTCATCTCAAGGGAAACATCCAGTCCTGCAAAGTAGTCCATCGTCTCTCTCCATTCCGGTTGGTGGTGGACCGGCATGAGCCGGTCAGATCACCGTTCACGGTATGGCAAGAGGCGCTTGCTCCACACGCGACGAGAACAGAAACAGTTACCCCAGCTAACTCTTTTTCTTTGACGCGCGCGAAGGCGAAGCGTGGTGCCGGTTCTGCCGGGAGCGGCGAGCCATGACGCCCGCCGTTGACGCAGCGCACGCGCGCGCACCCCACCAGCACATCGCCGGAGACGCACAATGACCCGCCGCGCCCACCGCAGCGCGCACGGCCGTCCGCTGCCGGACGGACCTGCGCCCTTTACCACATTGGTCGAGCTGACCTTCGAGAAACGCAAGGTCGAGCACTGGATACGCTTCGGCCGCAAGAGCTACGAGCAGATCATCGACCGCCGCCGCAGCGTCGTCGGCTTCGCGCCGGGCAGCGTCTTTGCCTTCGTGCGATGGGCGAGCGGCGAGCACGGCACTGTCGTTTCGCGCATCGACATTGTGCGCGCCATCGGCCGGGGCGAGCCGTTCCAGACATTGCCGTTCGTGCGCCCCGGCGGCGAAATCCTGTTGCGCCTCGACGGCTGGCCGAAGGTGCAGCGTGCGCTTGCCGCTATCGACGCCGTGGATGCGCTCGGCCTCGATCCGGCCGACGCCTCGCCGGAGCATTGGCGGCACGTCCACAACCGTTTGACCGCCAATCTGGAGCCGCACGCCTACACGCCCGAGCGACACGCCGCTTGGCTTCATCGCCGTAGGATCGACCCATGACGCGCCGCCGCACCCTAACGGTGACGGTGCTCGCCGTCATCGGCATCGCCGCTTCAAGCGCGGTCGAGACGCCATTGAGGCTCATCTGGAACGCCACCGCCAGCGCGCCAGTCGGGTTCTACACCGTCGAGCAGGCAGACCGGATCGACGTGCCCGAGCTGGTCGCCATCATGCCGCCCGAACCGCTCGCCGGCTTCATGGTCGAGCGCGGCTATATCGCGCGAGGCGTCCCGCTGTTGAAGCGCGTCGTCGGCCTACAGGGGCAGCAGGTTTGCCGCGCCGGCCGCACGATCACGGTGGACGGGATCGAGATGGGCGAGGCGCTGGAGCGCGACAGCCTCGGCCGCGATCTGCCCGTCTGGCAGGGCTGCCGCGTCATCGCGCCCGGCGAAATCTTCCTCATGAATTGGGAAGTCCGCGACAGCCTCGACGGCCGCTACTTCGGCCCCATCCCCGCAGCTTCCGTCATCGGCCGAGCGGTCCCGCTCTGGACCGATGAGGAAGGCGTCGGCCGCTACGAGTGGCGCGCGCCGACGCACTGAAACCACCCCCCGAAAACCAACCGCAGGAGATTTCCCATGGCAGAGATAGGCACCTTCACCCGCACCGAAACCGGCTATGCGGGAGAGCTTCATTCGTTCGGCCTCCACGAAAAGCTGTTCATCGTCCCGGCCAAGCCCAGCGACGTGAAAAACGCGCCCGATTATCGCGTGCGCCTCGATAGCGAGGACGGCCCGGACGCCGGCCCGGCATGGAAAGACTCCAGCGAGAACGCTGGCGAGTTCGTGTCGATGCGATTGGAGGGGCCAATCTTCCCGTCCCCGATCCGCGCCAAACTGTTCCAGTCCAACGACGATCCTTCGGTCTGGACGCTGCGTTGGAAGCACCCCCGGAAGATCGAGGACGAGGAATGACGGCCGCGCGCGTCCGACCCGCCATCCGGTCCAAGATCGTCATCCCTTTGTTCGCGGGAAAGCCGTCTCATCCCTTCGTCCCGCTCGGCCACCGGACGGCCGGCGCGCGCAGCGAAGGTCAGGGGCGGCCATCGGCCGGCGCTTGCGTCTTGCCCTTGACCGCAGCGAGCACGCTGGCAGGCTGGCGGCGAAGCGGAGACAGGCCGGCATGGCATTATGCCGTCCTGATACTGGCGGGGGCGCTTTCCGTCTGCACCGGATCGGGCGTCGCTGTCGCGCAATCCGTGCCGGTCGAGCGCCCGGCCGCCGCCCATCCTTATGCGGCGCACATCGCCGACGCGTCGCAGCGTTTCGGCATCCCCGAGCACTGGATTCGCGCCGTGCTGCGCGCCGAAAGCGCGGGCGATGTGCGGGCGGTTTCGTCGGCCGGCGCGATGGGATTGATGCAGGTGATGCCCGACACATGGGCGGGCCTGCGCGTCCGCCATGGCCTCGGCCGCGATCCCTACGACCCGCGCGACAACATCCTCGCAGGCACGGCATATCTGCGCGAAATGTTCGACCGCTACGGCAATGTCGGCGCGATGCTTGCGGCCTACAATGCCGGTCCCGGCCGCTATGACGAACACCTTGCGACCGGCCGCGCCCTGCCGGCCGAGACGCGGGCCTATGTCGCCGCGCTCGCGCCGATCCTCGGCGGCGCGACTGCAACCGAAGCGCCATCATCGGCACCGCCACCGCCGCCAGATTGGCGCGAGGCACCGCTGTTCGTCATGCGTCCGGGCGACGCACGGGCTGTCGCCGCGCCGCCGTCCGACGCACAATCTGGCGACGGCCGCGCGACCGTTCCGGCGCGCGATCCCGTCGATGCAGAGTCGCAGGGCGACAGCATTTTCGTCGCCGACGCGAGCGGTTCGGGAACGCCATGAGGGCGGCGTTCCCGCGCTCGGCGGCACTGGTTTCGGCATCCGGTCGGGCAGGTTTGCGCCCGGCAGGGTTTCGGGCAGGAGGGGCAGAAAAGACAGAAAGGGCGGAGGGCAAGATTAAAGAAGACGGCACCATGTCGGGCCGCTTCCGAAAATTGTTGTTGTCTGCACACTGGTTAGGTGGCCGGTTCCGGCACCATGGTTTTGAGGGGCCGCGTGCCGCGATTCTGCGCAAAGCCTTGGCTTTGCAGGGTTTCGAGCGGCACCATAGGCGCAGATCGGCCGTTTTTCGGCGGTTTCGGCTGGAGTCGCGCCCTTGAGCGCCGACGACGAAAACCGCTTCCGACCGAAGCCCGGCCGCATCCGATCCGACACGCCGAAGGCCGGTAAGACCAAGAGCTTTTTCACGCAGGTCAGGAAGATCACCCGGCAGCATCAGGCGGCGGCCTCCCGCGATCCTTCCATGCCGTCATTCGCCCGCCCGTCATCGCCGGGCCGGTCCCGCGCCGTGGTCGCCAGCGGCAAGGGCGTGAAGCGCGGCCGGGGCGCGAGCTTCGTGCGCGCCCGGAACATTTCCGGCAACTGGCATCATCGCCAGCCGGGCAGCCGCCGCGTGATCGTCAAGCAGCGTAGCGTCAGGGCCGCGTGGAAGGGCGGCCGTGCCCGCGCGCATCTGCGCTATGTCCAGCGCGACGGCACGTCACGCGACGGCGAGCGCGGCCAGCTCTATTCGGCGACCGAGGAGCGCGCCGACGCCGACGACTTCCTTGATCGCGGCAAGGACGACCGCCATCAATTCAGGTTCATCGTTTCGCCCGAGGACGGCGCGGAGCTGTCAGACCTCACGGCCTACACCCGCGATTTCATGAAACAGGTGGAAGCCGACCTCGGCACGAAACTCGATTGGGTTGCCGTCAATCACTACAACACCGGCCATCCCCATGTGCATATCGTCGTCAACGGCCGCGACGATACGGGCGGGGATCTAGTCGTCAACGGCGACTATCTTTCGGCCGGCCTGCGCGAGCGCGCCAGCGAGCTTGCCAGTCTGGAACTCGGCCCCGTCACCGAAATCGAGCAGACCCGCAAGCTGTCGGCCGAGATCGACCAAGACCGTTTCACCCGGATCGACCGCGCCATGGCCGAGGAAGCCGATACCCGTTTCCTCGACTTGCGCCATGAACCGGCAGAGCCGAGGCGGCAGTTCGAGCGGACGCTGCGCCTGCGCCGTCTTACAAAGCTAGAGAAGATGGGATTGGCGACCGAGCACGCGCCCGGCGTTTGGGAGTTAAGCAAGGACATGGAGCTGGCTCTGCGCAAGCTGGGCGAGCGCGGCGACATCATCCGCACCATGCAGAAGGCGCTCGGCCCGCAGCGCGGCGAACGCGATCCCATGAGTTTTCAAATCCATGACGGAGCGCCCGAGACGCCCATCGTCGGCCGCGTCGTGGACAAGCATCTGTCCGACGAGTTGGGCGAGAACCTGACAATCGTGGTGGACGGGATCGACGGGCGGACCCATCACATTGCCGGCATCGCGCCCGAGCGGCTGGAGGACGCCCGCATAGGCAGCGTCGTTCAGATCGGCCCGGCCGAAGCGGCAGCCCGGCCGTCCGACCGCACCATCACCGCCATCGCCGAGGACGGCATCTATCGCCCGAGCCGTCATCTGGAGCAGACCAAGTTCGAGGGCCGTGTTCCGGGCGGCGACTACGAGGGCTATGTCGATGCTCATGTGCGCCGGCTGGAGGCGTTACGCCGCGCCGGAATCGTCGAGCGCATCGACGCCGACCAGTGGCGCATTCCCGAAGATTTCGAGAGCCGCGCCGCCGCCTATGATGCCGGCCGCGACCGGCAGGCCAGCGTTCGCGTCGTCTCTCCCGTCAATCTGGACAGGCAGATCGGATCGGACGGCGCGACCTGGCTGGACCGGCGGCTGATCCATGGCGAGACGGCCGGCCCTGCGCCGACCGGCTTCGGCCAGCAGGTGCGCGAGGCGATGGAGCAGCGCCGCGAGCATCATGTCGAGCAGCGCGACGCCAGCCGAGCGCGGGACGGTCGCATCTTCTATCGGCGCAACCTTCTCGCTACGCTGCGCGAACGCGAGGTTGCTCGCATCGGCGCGGAGATGGCCGAGGGCAAGGGGTTGCCGTTCCGTGCCGCTACGGACGGCGAGAACGTCAGCGGCAAGTTCACCGGGACTGTTCAGCTAACGAGCGGCAAGTTCGCCGTGGTGGAAAAGAGCCATGAGTTCACGCTTGTCCCGTGGCGGCCGGTCATCGACCGCCAGCTCGGCCGCGAGGTCGCGGGTATCATGCAGGGCGGTTCGGTGTCGTGGCAGTTGGGGCGGCAAAGGGGCATAAGCCTCTAATCTGTTGTAGATGAACGCAGCCGCTCGAAACCCGCGATGAGGCTGTTGAGTCCGAAGTTGAACGCAGCATCCATGCCGTCTGTTTCCAACTCGTGAAACAGATCGTGCAGGAAGGACGACGGTGCTTGCTCGGACACATCTGGCCTGTCCGGAACTCTCTCATCGGCATCAGATGCCTGCTGCTCGAGAACGGAACCGACCACATAGTGACTGACCGCCCGGAGCGCCCAAACAGCGTGCTTCGGACCAAAGCCCGCCGCGCAGAGAAAGCGTATTTGTGTCTCGGCAGCGCCAAAATTCGGTTCTGTCGGTCGAGTGCCGGCATGGATGCGCGCCCCGTCGCGATAATAGAGCAACGCCGTTCTGAAACTCTGGGCGTTCTCTTTCAGGAATAGCCGCCAGTCTTCGTTCTCTTCGGGTAGCGAGCGGGTGTGGCGTTCCGTCAGCATTGCCTCGGCCAGTGCGTCAAGCAGCGCGCGCTTGTTCTGGAAATGCCAGTAAAGCGCAGGCTGCTGAACCTTGAGGCGTTCAGCGAGCTTTCGCGTCGTCAGGTTGTCCATGCCAACCTCGTTCAGCAGCTCCAGCGCCGCTGCGATCACGGTGCCCTTGTCCAGTTTGGTCATTCACGTTCCTTCGCCAACGCTTGACAATTTATCACCGATAAGTTCTATGTCTATGTCCTTATCATTGATAAAGTCGCTCGCATTGAGCGGCGCTGGAGTTTCAGGTGCGCAGCTCTGCCATCATCGCCCTGCTGATCGTCAGTCTCGACGCCATGGGACTCGGCCTCATCATGCCGGTCCTTCCGACGCTTCTGCGCGAGCTTGTGCCGGCGGAGCAGGTCGCTGGTCACTATGGTGCCTTGCTGTCACTCTATGCGTTGATGCAGGTCATCTTCGCGCCCGTGCTTGGACAATTTTCAGATGCTTACGGTCGGCGTCCGGTGCTTCTGGCTTCCCTTGCGGGAGCCGCAGTCGATTACACGATTATGGCATCAGCGCCGGTCTTATGGGTGCTCTATATCGGCCGGCTCGTCTCCGGCATCACGGGCGCAACCGGAGCTGTAGCTGCCTCAACCATTGCGGATTCGACTGGGGAAGGTTCTCGCGCACGCTGGTTCGGCTACATGGGGGCCTGTTATGGGGCAGGCATGATTGCCGGGCCAGCACTTGGTGGTATGCTCGGTGGTATTTCTGCCCATACTCCGTTTATCGCCGCTGCCCTTCTCAACGGCTTCGCGTTCCTGCTTGCCTGCATTTTTCTCAAGGAGACTCATCGCAGCCATGGCGGGACCGGAAAGCCGGTTCGCATCAAACCATTCGTTCTGTTCCGGCTGGATGATACATTGCGCGGGCTAGCTGCGCTTTTCGCAGTTTTCTTCATCATTCAACTGATCGGCCAAGTGCCTGCGGCTCTATGGGTCATCTATGGCGAGGACCGTTTTCAGTGGGACACCACGACTGTTGGTTTGTCGCTTGCGGCGTTTGGAGCAACACATGCGATCTTCCAAGCGTTTGTTACCGGCCCGCTTTCAGGCCGGCTTGGAGAGCGGCGTACGCTACTCTTTGGCATGGCTGCGGATGCGACTGGCTTCATTCTTCTGGCTTTTGCCACGCAGGGATGGATGGTGTTCCCGATTTTGTTGCTGCTTGCCGCCGGAGGTGTTGGCATGCCGGCCTTGCAGGCAATGCTCTCAAACAATGTCAGCAGTAACAAGCAAGGAGCTTTACAGGGAACGCTTACAAGCCTCACCAATCTAAGCTCTATCGCGGGACCGCTTGGCTTCACGGCACTCTATTCTGCTACCATAGGAGCATGGAACGGTTGGGTTTGGATTGTCGGCGCGATTCTCTATTTAATATGTCTGCCAATACTACGCAGACCTTTCGCAACTTCATTGTGATTGAGTCATGGCGAATTGGTATGCGTAGACTTACGAGGAATGACGGATTAAATCCGTTGAGCCATCATCTCCTCTCGGGGCGAGTGCCGATGATGACCTTAGTTCACACTCTCGCCGTCGCCGAATATCTGAACTTCCGCCACGCCGCCAATGCGCTCGGCGTGGCGCAATCCAGCGTCAGCGCCCGCGTGAAGGCGCTGGAAGAAGACCTTGGCATCGTTCTGTTCGAGCGCCATGCGCGGGGTGTTCGGTTGACCGAGGCGGGACGCCACTTCGTCGAGCGGATAGCCGCAGGCATCGACCAACTCGACCATGCGGTGAAGACCGCCGGCATGGCGGCAGCCGGAGAAAGCGGCCGGCTTCGCATCGGTATCCATGCCCTGATCCCTCGCAGCTTCCTCGCAAAGCTGATCGGCCAATACCGCGAAGACCACCCCGGCGTTGAAGTCGAAATGACCGAAGGTACTGACCTGACCGGGTTTTCTTGAACCAGGCTGATTGGGATAATCAGTTTGGAAAGGGAACCTGAAGATGCCGAGGAAGCGACATAGTGCTGAACAGATC
>JAYRZA010000059.1:0-9624 GCA_041916695.1 Devosia sp.
AAATTTCGCGCGCCGCGCGGCGCTCGCGACCAGCCGGTTCATCACCGCTTCGAGGCGGTCGTGGCTGGCCGAATGGACGTGGTCGGCCTTGGTCGCGGCGAACACGATGCGGTCGATGCGGCGCGCGACGAGGCGTGTCAGCGGGTTGTTGTCGCCCTGTCGGAAGGCGGCGAGGATATCGGTCAACGCCGCCTCGAGATCGGCGACCGCCGAGGCGCCGGCGTTGAGCGCCCGCAACGTGTCGACCAGGACGATCTGCCGGTCCAGCCGGGCGAAGTGGTCGCGGAAGAACGGGCGCACGACGATGGCCTTGTAGGCCTCGTAGCGTCGCTCGAGCGTGGCGTAGAGGCTGGTGGACCGTACCGGCCCGCCGGGAGGCGGCAGCGGCGCGAAGGTCAGGGCCGGGCTGCCCTCGAGATCGCCGGGGAGCAGGAACCGGCCTGGCGGCAGCGCGCTCAGGGCGCGCCCGTCCTCCCGGCTCGCCCTGAGGTATCCGGTGAAGGCCGTGGCCAGTCTCTCTGCCTCGGCGTCGCTCGCCTCGGTGAGCGGATTTATCCCCGCCAAAGCTGCATAAAGCTGTTCAGCATCGTGACGGGAATGTGGCTTCTCGGCTCTGCCGAGCGCCTGAGCGCTCCACTCGGCATAGCTGAGGGAGAGCAGCGGCAGGTCCAGCAGCCACTCGCCGGGGTAGTCGACGATGTCGAGGTTGAGCACCGTCGGGCCCAGCAGTCCGCCCGGCCAGCGGCGCGACTGGAACTTCAGGGCGATGCGCAGTTCGCTGATCCGCCGTGTCGAGTCCGGCCAGTGCGGTCGCGCTCCCGCAAGTGCCGCAAGGTGCTGTTCATAGGCAAAGCGCGGCACGCCCGGGTCGGGGTTCTCCGCCAGTCTGGCACCGATGAGGCGGCCCTCGGTGAGCGCGGCCAGTCCCGGAATCCTCCCGCCGGTCAACAGGTTATGGATCAATGCGGTGATGAACACGGTCTTGCCGGCCCGGCTGAGGCCGGTGACGCCGAGCCGCAGGGTCGGGGTGAACGGCGCCGTCGCCGCATCCGCCAGATTGCTGAGCGCGATGCCGAGTTCGTCGGTCAGGGTGGTCGGCGGCTGCGGCACGCGGGATCCTCGGCTCTCTGCCGGGAAGGTAGGCCGCGGCCGCCGGATTGCAAGGTGCCGGGAGCAATCCCCGCTGCGGCCGGACGTGCTAGTCTTGCGGCAGCGGGACAGGAGAGCAGATTGCGGCAGGATCGAGGCAGGCCGGCGCGGGCCTCAGTTATCCCCGTCGCCTATCCGGGAAATGTCGTAGGGGGTCGTCTGGTAGATTTCGTTGATCCAGTTCTGGAACAGCAGGTGCCCGTGACTGCGCCAGCGGTTCTCGGGTTCGACGGTCGGGTCGCCGCCGGGGAACAGGTTCACCGGCAGCGCCGGATCGAGACCCGCCTTGACGTCGCGGTCGTACTCGTCGGCCAGTGACCGGTTGTCATACTCGAG
Source organism: Devosia sp. (assembly GCA_041916695.1). GTDB lineage: Bacteria > Pseudomonadota > Alphaproteobacteria > Rhizobiales > Devosiaceae > Devosia_A. The sequence goes on from JAYRZA010000059.1 coordinate 1,486, forward strand.
GTGGTTCAGCATGTAGAGCGCCCGGCGCGTCCTGTCGCGCAGCATGCAGATCCCTATCTCATTGTTATCGATGAGGATTTCCAGATCGTCGCCAATGCTGTTGCGATCGAGGTCGTTGTAGCGGCTGACCGGCACCATCGGGCTGTCGGAGAAGCCGCGCAGCCACGGGTTCGGGGCGCCGGTCAGGGTGTGGCGGTACACGCCGAACGCCTTTTGCGGCATGCGGTAGCGCCGCACCCGGTGGAAGTGGTGCAGCGCCGCCTGCGCCCCCCAGCAGATGAACATCGTCTGGTGCACGTTCGAGCCGGTCCAGTCCATGATCTCGAGCATCTCGGACCAGTACTTGACCTCCTCGAAGGGGATGTGCGCGATCGGCGCCCCGGTCACCACGAACCCGTCGAACTTGCGGTCCCGGATCTCCTCCCAGGTCGAGTAGAAGCTCCTGAGATAGTCCTCCGACGTATTCTTGGACTGGTGGTCGCTGACCCTGACCAGCGTCAGGTCGATCTGCAGCGGGGTGGAGCCGATCAGCCGGGCGAACTGGGTTTCGGTCCGCTCCTTGTTGGGCATCAGGTTGAGCAGGCCGATCTGCAGCGGGCGGATGTCCTGGCGCGCGGCGCGCGAGGAATCCATCACGACGACTCCCTCGGCTTCGAGGGTCTTGCGGGCGGGCAGGTGGTCGGGAATGCGAATGGGCATCGTTGCCTCGTGACTTGGAAACGCGAAAGGATGACGGATGCGGCGCCCCTCGTTGGGGCGCTATCGCATTCGCCGTCCGATGGCGCTGGCCACCAGGTCGAGAAACTCGTCGCCGTCCCGTACCGTCGCCAGGTCGGCGGCATCGACCGCGTAGCCGAAATTGTCGGCGAGCGTCTGGTAGCGCGGCAGCCGGTCGTGCAGCAGCGCTTCGAACCCCCACGCCCCGAAGGCGTCGGGATCGACGTCGGCATCGTTGGCGACCCCGTTGATCGCCTTGAACTCCGCCCATTTCCGCACCAGGAACGCGGGCTGGTAGTACATCGGCTTGGGACTCTGGCGGAAGCGCCTGACCAGCTCTGCCGCGTCCTTTTCGGTGCCGCGGATGTAGAGCAGCAGCGTCGAGCCGGTAAGGGCCTTCACCACCGGGTCTTCGGCGTTGTCCGGGTCGATGACCTCGATCAGCGACCCCCCCGTGTCGGCGATGAAGTCGGTATAGCCGTAGAGTTGCTCGGCGCGCTCGATGAAATAGGGCACGTCCTGCAGCGCGGCGATCTCGGCGACCCGGTGCTGCTCCTGGCGGCGCTGATACTCCGCGAGCGGCAGCCCGCCGCGCTTCACGTCGCCGGGGCGACCCAGATAGGTGGAGAGCGGGTCGAGATTGGCGAAGGTGATGTTGCTCTCGATGCGGATCGAGTCGGTGCGCAGCAGCTCGCGCAGGAACGGCACCTTCATGGCCTCGGCCTTGAAGTTGTCGACGATGAACTCGCCCATGTAGCGCGTGCCGATGCGGTAGTCGGCGGAATAGTGGAACCAATGGTGCCTGCGCAGCAGCGAGGCGAGCCAGGTCTTGCCGACACCGGCCATACCGAACACCGTCACCGCGTGGCGCGGCGCGCTGAGGAATTCCTCGGGCGTACTGAACAGCATCGGTGGGGTCCTGTCCGGGTGTGCGCAAGCGTTTAGACGATGTCCCGTGAAGGTCAAGGGCATGGGTCGTCGGGACGCGGCAATTGTTGCCGGCGGGCTCGGACTCTTTTTCCCCCACGCCTCCGGGACCGACCGTTTCACGCCAGATTGTCCAATGAAATCAGCAGGTGGCGCAACTGGCATCGGTCTTGCATCGACCTTCACGAGCCAGCGCGTCCGGCGCAATACAGGTTACGGAGTCAAGATGGGTATCTACGGCGCACTTTCCACCGCGGTCACCGGGCTTCGCGCCCAGTCCTTCGCCCTCGAGAACATCTCGGGCAACATCGCCAACAGTCAGACCACCGGCTTCAAGCGCACCGATACCGATTTCGTCGACCTGATCCCGGACGCCGCCCAGAAGCGCCAGACCGCCGGCTCCGTGCTGGCGCAGTCGCGCTCCACGAACAACGTGCAGGGCGACGTCAAGGGGGCCTCGACCGAAACCTACATGGCCATCAACGGCAACGGCTTCTTCATCGTCGAACCCCGTTCGGGGCAGGCGGATGGTTCGGCGACCTTTGCCGGCGCAAACTACTACACCCGGCGCGGCGACTTCGAGATGGACAAGTCGGGCTATCTCGTCAACGGCGCCGGCTACTACCTCAAGGGCCTGCCGATCGATCCGGCGACGCAGAACATCTCGGGTTCGGTGCCGCAGGTGCTGCAGGTCTCGAACTCCTTCCTGCCGGCGCAGCAGACGACGCGCGTCAACTACGAGATCAACCTGCCGCAATTGCCCAAGACGCCGCGCTACCAGGCCTCGCAGACGGCCGGCTCGGAACTCCTCGCGGCCACGGACTTCCTCAGCATCACCCCCGACCAGGCGGCAGCCACCACCGGCGCGGCGGCGGTCGGCAGCGCTGCGGCCTCGACCATCGCCGCCCTCGGCGACAGCCTCACCATCCAGATCGGCACGACCACGCGGACCTACGCCTTCACCGCGTCCGGCGGTACCACGATGCCGACCATCGACGTCACCGATGCCACGACGGATACCGTCGCCGAGATGCTCGCCGCCATCCAGGCGGACCTCGTGACCGCCGGCGCCACCGGCGCGACGGTGTCGCTCAACGGCGATGGCGAGATCGAGGTGGAGGCGGGGAACATCACCGACAGCATCACCATCACCGACGCGACGACGGGCACCTCGGCCATCGGCTTCAACCTGACCAACGGCACCTACGATCCGACGGTGGCACAGGCCACGGCGCTGGCGGCGCGCGTGCCGACCGTCTCGGCCGACGACGTCGACAGCTTCATCTCGCAGTCGATCTCGGGTGGCGCCATCACGGTCTATGCCGGCAATGGCGCGCCGGCCAACGTGCAGATGCGCTGGGCCAAGGTCAACTCGACGCAGAATGGCGGCGCCGAGCGCTGGAACCTGGTCATCCTCACCGATGCGGCGGCCACCGGGACCGAGACGATGTGGACCCGGGTCGGTGGGGACTATCAGTTCGGTGCCGACGGTTCTCCCAATCCCTCGATCGAGTACACCGACCTGCCGGCCCTGACCGTCAACGGCGTCACCATCGGCGACGTGCGGCTGCAGCACGGCAGCACCGGGCTCACCCAGTTCGCAGATCCAAACGGCACCGCGGAAGTGACTGCGCTGAGCCAGAATGGCTATGCGGCGGGCGAGTATGTCTCGGTCTCGGTCAACGATGCCGGCCGTGTGGTGGTCTCGTACAACAATGGCCAGCAGCTCGAGGTGGCCCAGGTGGTGACCGCCAACTTCAACGCCACCAACCAGCTCAAGCGCATGGACGGCGGCGTGTTCGCCGCGACGTCCGACTCGGGCGAACCGATCCTCGACAATGGCGGCGGTGTCATCGGTTCCTCGCTGGAGGCCTCCAATACCGACATCTCGGAGGAGTTCACCAAGCTGATCGTGACGCAGCAGGCATACGCGGCCGGCACGCGGATCGTGTCGACGGCCGACCAGATGCTGCAGGAAGCCCTGAACATGGTCCGCTGACGCGGGCCGGTACCGCGGGCGGTGCGGCGTCGGCGGGCGTCGCCCGGGGGCATTCGAGTAGGACGAGGAGTAGGGTGCGATGGGTCTGTCGGTTACGCTGAGCAACGCGCTCAGCGGCATGAAGATCGGGCAGAACGCCCTCGACGTTCTGTCCTACAATGTCGCCAATGCCGGCACGCCCGGCTACCATAAGCGCGCCCTCAGCGTCATTGAGACGCTGGGTGTCAACTCCACTTACGCCCGCGAAGGCGCCCTCAGCCGCACCTTCAACCAGAGCCTGCAGCAGCACTACACACGGGCAGTCTCCGACTCCGCCTACGCTGGCGTGCAGTCGAGCTATCTCGACCGCGTGCAGACCCTTTTCGGCATGCCCGGTACGGTCGGCTCGCTCGACGACGCTTTCAACAGCTTCGAAACATCGCTCACCTCCCTCTCGACGAGCCCGGACAGCTTTGCGGCGCGGGCCGACACCGTGCAGAAGGCCCAGGTGCTGGCCAGCACGCTCAATCGGCTGACCGTCGACATCCAGTCGCTCCGGCAGGAGGTCGAGAGCCGGATCGCGACCAGCGTTGACGACATCAACGCGCAGCTCTCCTCGCTCGAGAAGATCAACATCCGGCTCGCCGATCAGGGCATCGACCCGGGCTCGCGCGCCACGCTGCTCGACCAGCGCGATCGCCTCGTGTCCTCGCTGTCCGAGCAGATGGACCTGCGGGTCGCGTACCGGAACGACGACACCGTCGCGCTCATGACCCGCTCCGGCGTCGGAATCCTCGACGGCCGTGCCTCGATATTCTCGTTCGAGTCCGCCGGCGCGCTTGCCGCCACGTCGCAGTTCAGCACGGATGACGCCAAGTCCAAGGTCGGCCGGCTGATGCTCATGACCTCGGCGGGCCTGCCGATCGATCTGGTGAAGCAGAATGTCCTCGCCTCCGGCGAACTGGCAGGTCTCGTCGAGCTTCGAGACGCCAAGCTGGTCCAGGCGCAAGACCAGCTGGATGAAGTCGCCAGCGCTCTGGCGATGTCGTTGTCGACAAACGTCACGGCCGGAACCCAGGTGACGGCTGGCCTGGCCAACGGCTTCGACATCGACATCGCGAACATCCGCAACGGCAATGAGTTCACGTTCTCCTTCACCCAGGGCGGGATCGAGAAGGCGGTGCGGGTGCTGCATGTCGACGACACCAGCAAGCTGCCGCTCGACTACATCGACGCGAACGGTGCGCGGGTGATCGGGCTCGACTTTTCGGCGGGTTCGGCCATTGTCGCGAGCGAACTGCAGAACCGCCTCGGTGCCGGGCTGGTGGTCAGCAGCCCGTCCAGCGGTACGATCCGTATCGTCGACGACGGAGCATCCGGCACGACAGACATGGTCTCGGCATCGAGCCGCTGGACCTCGACGGGTCTGCAGAACGGCGACCTCGCCATCAATCTGTTCGTGGACTTCAACAATGCCGACTACACTAATGCGCTCGACGGCAACGGTCAGCGGCTCGGCTTTGCCGGTCGCATCCAGGTGAACTCGGACATCGTGGCCGACAACAAGCTGCTGGTGCAATACCAGGCCACGGCCTCGCTTGGCGATGCCAAGCGCGTCGACAGCCTGGTCGACAACCTGGGCAGCATGCGATTTGCCGGCAGTCTCGGAACCACCGGGCAGAATGCCAGTTTCCGGCTCGCGGGCACCGTGAGCGACTTCATCAGCCAAGCCATCAACTTCCAGGGCAATGCCGCGGCGTCGGCAATCTCAGATGCCGACACGCAGGAGCTGACGCTCAATGCCTTGGGGGAACGGCTCGAGGGCGAGTACGGAGTCGATGTCGATGAGGAGATGGCGCGGCTGATGGAGCTGCAGAACGCCTTCTCCGCCAATGCCCGCGTGATGTCGGTGGCTCAGGAGCTGATCGACTCGCTCATGCAGATCGTGAGGTAGCGCCATGACGGTGATCAACAAATCGATGTTCCCGTTGTCCACCGGGATCAACAACATCATGGGGATCAAGCAGCGCTACGACAAGCTGCAGACGCAGTTGGCGAGCGGTCTCAAGGCGTCGAACCTGGGCGAGATGGGTACCGACCGCTACTTCGATCTGGCGCTGCGGCAGCGGATCGCCAACATCGAGAGCTACCAGGGCAACATCAAGACGGTGAACCTCAGGCTCAACGTTCTCGACAACACCATCAGCCGCCTGAACGTGATCGAGGCCGATTCACGCGCCTCGACCATGTCCGGCGCCGGCGGTCAGGACAGTCTCAATTTCGAGACCACGCCGACCCTCGCGGCGGCCCGCTTCGACGAGGTGCTGACGCTGATGAACGTCGATATTGCGGGCCGCTACATGTTCGGCGGCAGTCGCACCGAGACCAAGCCGGTGGCCGACCCCTACGACGTGCTCAACGGTTCTGGAACGCGCGCCGGCTTCAAGCAGGTAATGGGAGAGCGCCGGCTTGCCGATCTGGGAACCTCCCATCTGGGTCGCCTTACGGTGAGTGCCGCCACCGACACGGTGACGCTGGCCGAGGACGGAACGCATCCGTTCGGCCTCAAGCTGGCGCAGATCTCCACGACCAGCGCCAATATCGCGACCACGCCGGCTGCGGGCGCCCCGCCGTCGCTCACGGTGCAGTTTGGCGCGACCTTGCCGATTGTCGGTGAGACGGTGACGATCAGCTTCACGCTGCCCGACGGCAGCGAGGAGTCGCTCACCATGACGGCAAGTGCCGACGCATCGGAGGAGGGGGCCTTCGAGATCGGCGCCGACGCCGATGCCACGGCCGCCAACTTCCAGACGGCGCTGCAGGCCTCGGTGCAGAAGCTTGCCGAGGGCAAGATGGTCGCCGCCTCCTCCTATGCGGCGGCGGACGGCTTCTTCTTCGGCCAGGGCGAAACGCCGATGCGGGTCGACGGGCCGCCCTACGACACGGCGACCGGGCTGGTTGCCGGCACCCCGACGAATACGGTGTTCTGGTACAGGGGAGAGGACAGCGCCAACCCGCGCACCTCGGTCACGTCCAAGGTCGGGCAGGGAACCACCGTCGCCTATGGCGTGCAGGCCAACGAGGCCGGTCTCGTGGGGCTGGTGCGTTCGCTCGCGGCAATGGCCGCGCAGATCTTCCCGCAGTCGGACCCAACCTCCGCCGACCGCTACGCCGCGATGACCTCGCGCAATACCAGCCGCCTAGCGGACAGTGCAACCGCGTCGGGGTCGATCGAGGTCATCGCCGTCGAGATGGGCCTCGCCAAAGCCACGGCGGGTGCGGTCGGCGAGCGCCACACCGATCACAAGGCGCAACTGGGTAACATGCTCGACACCATCGAGCAGGCCCCGTCGGAAGAGGTGGCCATGGAGCTTCTCGCGCTCAAGACCCGTCTCGAGGCGAGCTACCAGACCACTGCCCTGCTCAGCCAGCTGTCACTGGTGAACTACCTGAAATAGGCCGGAAAAGCGAAAGGCCCGCGCTCGACGGGCCCCTGCTGTCTGTCTGCACCCCGCCGGGTCAGGCGCGTTCGGCGCGCAGCCCGGCAGCGATCTCGCGGTTGATGTTGATCAATACCGTCAGTTTCTGCGGGGCAGGTTCGGCCTGCATCGACATCGTCTGTTTCATCACGAACAGGCCGAGATTGGCGATGTTCTCGCGGAGCGCCTTGGGCAGCTGGCTCTCCTCGCCGGTCACGGAGCCGAGAAACACCGTCCACAGCTTGCGGTTGTAGGTGAGGGCGGTGAACAGTTCGCCCTGCGCGGTGTCCCACTCGTCGCGCACGCGCTGCAACTGGCCGGCGGCTCGAGACAGCAGGTTGGCCTCGAGAACACGTGGACTCACCGTCTGCTTGCCCACCTGCTGGTAGGCACGCGCCGCACTATTTTGCATTTGCGAGAAGTTCCTGCTCGTACTGGATCAGCTTTTTCGCAGCCTTAAGCGCTTTGTACAGGGAGCCGGTTAATATCTCGTTGTTGATTTCGTCGACAATGCGGGTAGTTGAGGGCGCCGCCGTGACGATGTCGTTGACGAGCTGAAAGTAGTCGGAACGCATGCGCTCGACATCCTCGTGAATGTACATCAGCTGGACGGCCAGGTAGATGCGCTTGGCCGGGCTGTTGGCGGTGTCGAAGGTGAGGATGTCCTTCTCGCGCAGGATCGGGGCCTTGCCGTCGATGAACAGCCGCGTGCGCTGGTCGGAGTTGGTGATCACGCAGTTGCCGACGATCAGGCGCTCGCCGGGTTTCAGCTCGACTTTGAGGGACATGGATCGGCTCGTCGCTGGACACGATGCGCCACAATAGCATCCGCCGTGTCACCAAAACGCTACCGACACGAGCGTTTGTGCGTGAGCGGCAAAAGCGAAAGAGGCGGGCCGGAGCCCGCCTCTTCCTGATCCTTGGATGGACGTCGTCCTAGAACAGGCGGAGCACGGCCTGGTCGGCCTGCGAGGCCATCGACAGCGCCGTCGAGGACAGCTGCTGGCGGGTCTGCAGGGCGAGCAGGTTGGCCGCTTC
>JAYRZA010000060.1:0-8951 GCA_041916695.1 Devosia sp.
GGGGCTCGGCTGGTCGGCCTTCGGGCTGGGGATCATCGCCCTGTTCGAGCGCCGGCCACTCGCCTACTTCCTGATCAATGGCGGCTACCTGACGGCGATGTTCCTGCTCATGGGGCTGATCCTCGGCCTCTGGCGCTGACGAGTGGATGCACCGAAAGTTCAGATAGACGCCGGCCGGCTCGGCCGCGCCGAAGTCGGGGGCCAGCGGCCGCCCCCCCAGCGCGGCGTCGACCGAGCGCCAATGGACTCGGCGATCGCTCTACATCTGGCCACCGGCCGACGCAAAAGGTCGCCGGATTTGCGGAGTGCTCCTTCCTATGTCGGGCGGCTTCGGAAGCGACAGCAGGAACTTCGTCCGAGTCTAGCCCCGCAGCCTAAGGGCATTGGCTCATTTGGGCGTGAACCCGACAGTAGCGCGCGAGGCGCTGCCCGTCCGACCGCAGGTGATCGCGCGCGCCCCGAGCCGACGCCCGGGCGCCCGCCAGCGCGAAGCTGCTCGAGACATCCCCGGCCTGCTGGACGCACACCCATCGCACCCAGGATGGGCGTCGAAGCGATCGGAGCGGCGGGAACAACGAACATCAGCCGATCTTGGCTTGGCAAACTCGCTGTGCCACCAAGACGGGACGCCAACCAAAGCATCAACCAAGCGGGAGAAAGGCGTCCATAGCAAGCGCAACTGCGCCGGCCGATACGGGATCGCTGCCCAACTGAGACGGTCGGATGATGGCCTCGTGGCCGAGCGGGCCAACGACATCTCGAGAGATCATGTCGCGAATGGCCGGCATCAGATGAACGCTGAGGCGCAGGAGGTCACCACCAAGCACCACCGTGCCGACGTCGAGCAGATTTATGGCATTGGCAAGTGCCACTCCCAGATAGGATCCGGTCTCGGCAAGCACGGTCTTGACCAGCACATCATTGTCGTCTGCAGCTCCGCTTGCTTCATCGAGGCTTCGAAAGTGCCTTCCGAATTCGGCGAGCCGCCCCAGAATGGCATCCCGCGACAGGTAGGCATTCAGGGAGCCGCGTCCGCCCGTGCCTGCCATACGCCCATTCGGCTCAACGATCATGTGGCCGAAGCGACCGGCCATTGCCCCGAGACCGCGATGCAGGCGTCCGTCGAGAAACAACGCCCCCCTTACCCACGCGTCCGTGTGGACATAGATGAAACTGCTGCCGCCTGCGTTGCCGGCATAGCGCTCAGCGAGCGCAAATCCGTGCACCTCGCCGGCGACGCTCAGGGCGCTTCCTATGGTCTCCTCAAGTCTGCCGCGACCCGCATCGTCGAGCGTTGAAGCGCCCCAATCATCTCGCGCCGTTGCTTGGGGGTCAGGCAACAAGAGACCGGCGCCGCGAATGGCACTCCCGGTTGACCCTGCCTTCTGCAGCAGGCGCGGCAAAAGCAGGTGGACTTGCCCGACAAGCTGATCGAAAGGCAGAACCGAGTCACTCTCCATCGTGGCGCGCACGACGCCGTCGAGTCCTGCCGCCACAAGGCGCACGCGGCCGGAAACGAGGGGGGCGATGCCGATCAACAGGCCCGCGTCGGGCTCGATGTTCAGCACGTCCTCGGGCCGGCCCATGCCGTAACCGGCCTTTCCGCGCGAGCGGCGCAACAGCCCATCGACTTCCAGTTGATGAACGACTGCCGAGACGGTCGAGCGATCAATGGACGTCGCTGAGCGCAGCGACACCTGCGATATTCCCGGTCGAAGGCGGATTGCGTGAAATATAGTCGCTGTGTTATGTTTACGAATGGCCTTGGAGTTCAATGTAGCTCCAGCTCTGCGGCTTGCGCGTGCTTCGGTGCATAGCGCGCTTTAGGCGATCCGGCAAACCGCTCCTCCTTCCTCGCCAGAAATTTCGCTCGCTGCCTTGACAGCGAAAGCGTATGCGACTTATTCTGACCCTCGGAGGAAATGCTGCTCCACCAGTCTGGCCTCAAGATGGTGGCCGTGGAGCGGTCAGGTAGATCATGAACTCTGCAACTTCGCGGGCCCATGAGGCGCGACCGCATTTGGTCGAAGTGCGCAACGTGACGAAGCGGTTTCCAGGCGTCGTCGCGCTCAGCAACGCGACCCTCACCATACGACCGGGAGAGGTTCACGCCCTTCTCGGGGAGAATGGCGCCGGCAAATCGACACTGATCAAGCTGCTTAGCGGCGTCTATCAACCCGACGAGGGCGAGATCCTCGTGAATGGCGAGGCCAGAGTTATCTCCAGCCCGCGCGAGGCCCAAGCACTGGGCATTACCACCATCTACCAGGAGCATACCCTCGCCAGCGATTTGTCGCCGATCGAGAATGTCTTCCTTGGTCGAGAGTTGCGGGCTGGCCGCAACGGCAATCTTCTCGTCAACCGCGCCGCAATGCGCGAACGTGCCGAGGAACTGTGGGCCCAGTTCGGCGGGGACCGCAGCGATCTCCTGCGTCCGGTTGCCGAACTGGGCGGCCTCAAGCAGAGACTGATCGAAATCATCAAGGCGCTCGCCTTCGAAGCCTCACTCGTAATCATGGACGAGCCGACAGCTCAATTGCCTGACGACGAGCGCGACATGCTGCTGTCGCATATTCGCGCCATGCGCGACCGCGGCGTGGCAGTATTGCTCGTAACGCATCGGCTGGACGAACTGACGGGCACGGTCGATCGGGTCACAGTGTTTCGCGATGGGCAGTGGATCGATACCGTCCCTATGGCGGACACTGATGTCGACTCCATTATCCGCAAGATGGTCGGCCGTGATGTCGGGTCGATGGCGGCGGCAGCGTCCAGGTCTTCGTCCCAGAGTCTGTCAGAAACGGCACCCGTAGTTCTGCGCATCAGTGGTTTGTCTCGGCGTGGCGTGATTGAGGACATTTCGCTGACGCTGCGCGCCGGAGAAATCCTGGGAATCGGCGGACTGGCCGGATCGGGGCGGACCGAGGTTGCTCGAGCGATCATCGGCGCGGATCGAATCGATGCCGGCGAGATCTGGGCCAACGGGCAGACCATTGCGCCAACTTCGCCCGCGGATGCAGTCAGGGCCGGGATCTTCATGGTGCCCGAGGAACGCAAGGTTCTGGGCATCGTGGCCGGGCTCGACGTGGCCCGCAACATAACGATCTCCGCCCCGGACAAGATTTCCAACTCGACCTTCGTCCAGCGACGACGTGAGCGAAGAGTGGCCACAAGCTACGTAGACGAGTTGCGAATCAAGACGCGCGGCCCGGGCGAGCACATCGAGAACCTGTCAGGCGGCAACCAGCAGAAGGTCCTCTTCGCGCGGGCGCTGTTCTCAGACCCCAGCATCATCATTGTCGACGAGCCGACTCAGGGCATCGATGTCGGGGCCAAGACCGAAGTCTATCGCCTACTCCGCGGCTTCGTCGCCAAGGGGCGGTCTGTCATCGTGATCTCTTCGGAGCTCCCCGAGCTGCTGGGGCTGTCGGACCGCGTGATGATCATGCGCGAGGGCCGCAAGGCGGGCGAACTGACGGTGCCGATCGGGGCCGCCGCGGATCCAGTACAGATGGCCGAAATGCAGCGCCAAGTCATGGCGCTGGCGACGGGAGGCGGCATTGAAGGGTAAGGTCAACCTGAGATCGATCCTGCGCATCGAGGGCGCGACCGTCTTCTTCGCGCTGGCGCTGCTGGTTGTGTTTTCTTCGTTCTTTGCGCCATCGTTCCTGACAGCGGAAAACCTCTCCAACGTCCTCGTGCAGTCTGTCTTCGTGGTTATCCTGGGAATCGGGATGACCTACGTGCTGATCTCGGGCGGCATTGATCTGTCGGTTGGATCGATGATGGGGGTGTCTGCGGCGATCTGCGTCTTCTGCCTGAACGCTGGCGTGCCCCTGCCGCTTGCGCTCCTCGCCGGCCTGGGTACCGGCGCGACGGCGGGCCTGGTCAACGCCTACTTCATTGTTGTTCTTGGCTTCGCCGATTTCATAGCGACACTCGGCACCCTTTCGCTGATGCGCGGCGTGGTCGAGTTGATGACGGCCAATTCGCGCCTTAACTCGCAAGACCCGGGCTTCATGGCGCTTGCGGCAGGATCGGTGGGCGGCGTCCCATTCGCCGTGATCATCGCGCTTGTCGTGGCCCTGGTTGCAGGTGTCATCCTGGCGCGCACGACCATGGGGCGGGCCGTCTATGGCGTGGGTCTCAACCCGAAATCCTCGTTTCTTGCCGGCGTGCTGGTCAAGCGCGTCCGCTTCTCAGTGTTCCTTGTTTCGGGCATCTGCGCCGGACTGGCTGGCATCCTGCTCGCCTCGCGCCTGTCGTCCGTGCATCCCGCCATGGGAACTGGCTACGAACTCACTGCGATTGCTGCTGCGGCGCTCGGCGGCGCAAGCCTCGCGGGCGGACGCGGCTCGGTTCTGGGTACAGCCCTTGGGGCACTGTTCCTGGCTGTGCTTCAGAACACGCTGAGCCTCATGTCGGTCAATGCCTTTTGGTTCCAGATCATCACAGGGGTGATCATAGTTTTGGCAGTACTGCTCGATGGCGGCATACGCCGCCTGCTCAACCAACGATCGATGGTGTAGCGGCAATGATCTTCAAGTCCACAACGGCCACCGACCCGAGCCCACCGGCCCTGGCAATCCTGTCGGCGTCCGCCACCCCCCCTGCGAACGACTATGGCGATATCTTCCGGCGGATGATCGGCCGACCGGGAGCGGGCATCTTCCTGTTTCTCGTATGCTCGCTTCCGGTACTATCGCTTTTTGCGCCGCAGATGCTGCAAGAAGGAAACCTCGCCGGCATACTCAACCAGATGGTCTTCATCCTCATCCCCACACTGGGCATGACGATTGTCATCATCTCGGGCGGCATTGATCTGTCCGTCGGATCGGTGATCGGGCTCAGTGGTGGCGTAGCGGCCTCTCTGCTCGCTGCGGGCACACCCCTGCCAATCGCACTTTTGCTTGCCGTCCTGTCGGGGTCGCTGATTGGCGCCGTAAACGGGTTAGTTATCACACGCCTCAAGGTGCCTGACTTCGTTGCCACGCTGGCGATGATGGGCGTGGCGCGAGGTGTCCTCTACGTCTGGACGAACGGCATTCCCTTCCGCGACTACATGAGTGACACCTACTACATCCTAGGTGGCCTTCGAATGGTCGTTGGCAAACTGACTCTGCCGGTGTTCGTCGGACTCGCCCTGCTGTTGCTGCTGACGTTCGTGCTGCGCCGAACCTACCTGGGCGCCCATTTTCGTGCCACGGGCTCAAACGCCGAGGCCGCCAAACTCTCTGGCATACGGCCCGACCGCATCAAGATGATGGCATACGTTGCCTCGGGTACGCTTGCTGCGGTCACCGGCGTGATGCTGGCCGGGCGCTTAACCACCGTCCACCCTGCAATGGGTTCAGGCTACGAGCTCGAAACGATCGCGGCGGCCGTGATGGGCGGCGCGGCGCTATCGGGTGGGCGGGGTTCCTTCTGGGGTGCGCTGGTGGGGGCCCTGACGCTGACCGTCATTCAGAACGCGATCAACATCCTGAACATCGAATCCACATGGGAGAACGTCATCATCGGCAGCATCATTCTGTTTGCCGTGTTGATCGACCGTGCGGCCGTGGCGCTGTCCCGCGGAAGTTCTCGGCGCAGCACCATCCACTGGGGTCGAAAGCACCCCTCAAGCCAGCCAAAAGGAGGAAATCATGGCTGATATCGAAAGTACAGAAGGTGGCAACGGGCTATCGCGCCGGCAATTGCTCGGAGCGGGAATCGCCGGTACGGCGGTGGGGGCGACAATACTGGGTGGTATGCTCGGCGCCGGCCGTGCCTTCGCGCAGGATGCGTCGACGTCGATGATCTGGGGCGACTCGTCCTGGCGAGCGACGGTGACAGAAATCGTCGCGGGCCGCACACTCACCGTCGGATTCACGGGTCCGGCTGCTTCCGAGTTCTATGACGAGATCGAACACGGCGCCTTTGCCCAGATGCGCGCCTATTCGGACATGTTCGGTGTCAAGTGGAACTGGACCTACGCCTCGCCGCAGGAGCACCAGGACATCAACGACCAGGTCAACACGATCGAGGCCTGGGTCACCAACCGCTATGACGCCGTTCTCGTCTGTACCGCGGGCGACTTCGAGTCCATGCAGAACGTCTATGCGAAGGCGGAAGCGGCCGGCACCAAGGTATTCCAGTTCAACATGCCTGCCGAACTGTGGCCGGAGGACAAGAACCGCGCCATCTCCAACATCGGCTACAACAACACGATGCAGGCTGGATACCTTGCGGGTCGTTATATCGCCGAAAAGCTGGGCGGCAAGGGCAAGATGCTGCTCATCTGGGGCCTGCCGGGTCACTGGTCGACGGCACGCCGTCAAGGGCTGGATATCGCGCTTGCCGACTTCCCCGATCTCCAGATCGTTGGCGAACAGCGCGGTGACTATGTCCGCGACAAGGCGCTGAACGCTGCCATGAACCTGCTTCAGCGCGACCCCAACATCAATGCCATCTATGGCGAGAACGAGGAAATGGCGCTTGGAGCGTCGCAGGCCATCCAGGCCCTCGGCCTCAAGCCGTGGGACGGCACTGACGGGATCATCACGATCGGTGCCGACGGCCTGAAGTCCGGCTTTGAATCGATCAAGCAGGGCCAGATGACCGCGACCGTATCGGTCGGTGCGGTGGACCAGGGGCGTCAGAGCATCGACACTATCTTCTGGAACCTGATCTTCGGCCAGGTCCCGCCCAAGGTGTTCAACGTGCGCACTCAGGTTGTCGACAAGACCAACGTCGAAGAGCCGCTTGCCTACGTGAACTGGGCTCTGAGCGTTCCCAAAGTCTAGGACCTGCCGCTCTCGCAGCAGGTCCCAGACCGAGAAAGCTAACCGGCTTGGGTTGCCTTGGAAACGTCCCAAGCCATCAGCAACAGGATGAAAAGCGATGATAAACGAGAAAGTCAAGCAGTGGTTCCCCACGCACATTGAACGCCAGCTGCGCTTTCACGAGCATGAGACGACGGGAGGCGAGCAGCTGCCGCCCCAGCTCTACAAGGAACGGATGGACCGCGCCTTGGCGGAGATCGAGAAGCAGGGCTACGATGCCTACATCGTCTATGGCGACTGCTATCGCATGAGCAACATTCGCTGGCTGGTCGACTATCGCACCATCGACGGCGTCTACCCCCAGCCAGAGCTGCTCTATCTCGTCCCTGGCCGCGACCCGGTGTTCTTCCTCCCGATGAGCGAGATCCCGTCCGCGCACAAGGCGTCCGCAATGAACCTCATGGGCGGCGACATTCGCGAGATCCGGGCCGATTGGGAGCCGTTCCTCAAGGAGCGGGCGCAGAAGGACAAGCCCAAGAAGATCGGCATCTCCGGCTACCGCTACATGGACCTGGAGTTCTACCCGCCAATGCTGCGGGCATTCGGCGAACAGGCTCTGAAGCAGGCCATGGTCATCGAGCAGCTGAAGTCGGTGAAGACGGAGGCCGAAGTCAACCTGATGCGTCGCGCGGCTCGCGTGTCCGATGCCGCTATCGAAACGCTGATGGAGGTGCTGCGGCTCAATGAAGGTATCACCGAACGCGAAGCCAACTCCCTCTGCTACGCTGCAATGTTTGCCAAGGGTGGCACGTCGATCGCCTATGACACCATGATCCAGGCCGGCGACAACACGGACGTGCTCTTCCGTCATCCAACTGATCGGCCTATTCGCCGCGGCGAGTTGGTGATGATGGACTATGGGATCCGAGTGAACGGCTACTCCTCCGACAATGCGCGAACCATCGTCTACGGCAATTGCAGCAAGGAGCAGCGAAACCTCATGGAGGCCTGCAGCAGGGTCTATGAGGCGGGACTCGGCCAGATCAAGGCCGGCATGACCGGTATTGAGGCCGATGCGGTGCTTCGCCGCCTGTTCAAGGCCGAAGGCGTCGAGCAGTACCTCGTCGCCCCTTCTGAAGGTCGTACTGGCGCCCATGCTACCGGCATGGATCCCGAGGAAGACATCCCCGAGATCGGCAACATGATCGAGAACGTGCTCGAGGAGAACCAGACGTTTGCCTACGAGCTAAGCCTGATTGTGCCAGGCGTGGGCGGCGTTCGAACTGAAGACCAGGTCGTGGTTCGCAAGGGAGGACTGGAACCGTTCCACACCTTCAATCGGTTCCTGTACGTAGAGTAAGCGATCTATCACGGAACAGGCGCACCTCCCGCGTCTGTTCGAGTTCCCCTGATCCCGAAGACCGGGATCAGGGGAATGAAGATCAACGATCCAATGGGTCGTTTTTTGCGGCGCAGAATTTTCTTGTCCTTCAAAACCGAACGGTGTTGCCCGCGAGGGGGCCGAAAGCAAGGAGCCTCCGCAATGTCGCGCACGACGGATGGGTGCACGAATTGGCCGAGGCCATCATGCCGCCACCTCCGTCAGTGACTCGACCATTGACTTTAGCGCCTTCAAGGACAGCCTGATCCCGCTGAAACTGCGCGCTGTTCATCATGGAGCCCTGCGCGGTGTCTGCCTTTTGAACTGCCCAACCGTGGCAGTGGGACCGATCGGCCGATGTCGCAAATGTCGCCGTAGCCTGCGCTGCCGGCGGCAAGAAGAGACGGAAGCTGTGGGATGGCCCACCACGACGCGATCATTCACTGCGGGCCCCAGGCGATAGTCGTGTGCACGGCAATCGGCACCGGATCAGGCCGCTGTGTCTCGCCCGCGTCCGGCGTCCGGTCTTGCTGGCAGAGCCGGGATGGTTCAACTTGGGGCTGGAGATCGGTTATCCGATGAACGACGGTCCATGGGTTGGGCAGACCAATGAAGACAGTCGAACAACTTCTGAATGACGCAAGGGCGCTCCTTCCGCGACGGTATTCCCCGTCGGAAACGCTCTCCGAACTCGAGGCCGGCACCCTGGTCATCGACATCCGAGGCGACGAGCAGCAGCGCATCGACGGCCTTGTTCCGGGCGCCCTGGTCATTCGCCGGAACGTGCTCGAGTGGCGCTGCGATCC
>JAYRZA010000061.1:0-6519 GCA_041916695.1 Devosia sp.
CGGTGTCGATGCTGGCGCCGCTGGCCGAGGCGCTGCGGATCTTTGCCCAGCACGCCGGCCAGACGCTGCCGGTGGTGGAACCCGGCACCGGCCGGCTGACGGGCATGCTGGTGAAGAACGACCTGCTGCTGGCGCTGCTCGAGGGCCGCGGGGCCGAGAAGCGCGGCGACACGCAGGCGCCCTGGCGGACGAGCTGAGGGTAGGGCGCGTTATCCCTGACGCGCCGCCGGCATACGGACGGGGCCGGCGGGTTAAGGACAACCCGCCCGACCGGCGGGCCATTTGCCGTGTTTGTCACACGGGCGTCACGAAACCGTAACACGGGGCCCTTACTCTGCGGCCACGTTCCGGCCCAATCACCGGGACGTTTCAACACCAGCACAATCCAAGTCCGTTCCACATGCCAAACCTCAAATCCAAACTGCTCGCGCTGGCCGCCGCACTGCTCTGCGCCGGCACCGCGTTCGCCCAAGACAGCGGTCCCCTGATCGACATCCTTGTCCGCAAGGGCATCATCACCGACCAGGAGGGCGAGGACCTGCGGTCCGAGCTGACCAAGGACTTCGCCGCCAATTCCTCGGCCGGCAAGCTGAACCTCGGCTCCCACCTGACCGAGTTCAAGCTGAGCGGCGATGTGCGCCTCCGGCACCAGGTCGAGACCCAGGCGCCGCAGAACGGCACCGTCTCCAACGAGCGCACCCGCGAGCGCTTCCGCCTCCGCTTCAACGGCGATGTCCTCATGCAGAAGGGCTGGGGCGCCGGGTTCGCCCTCGAGACCGCCCCCGCGGCCGATTCGGGCAACCAGACGCTCGAGAACGGCGCCAATGACTACAACATCTACCTGGCCCGCGCCTACGTGTCGTGGCGCCCGAACCTCAACTGGATGTTCGTCGGCGGCAAACAGAAGAACCCCTTCTACACGACCGACATGGTCTGGGACGGCGACATCAACCCCCAGGGCGCCACCGAGATCTACACGAAGTTCATCGGCGCGAAGGACACCCTCGAGTTCCGCGCCAGCCAGCTGCTGATGGATGACAACAACGAGACCGGCATCGGCCGCGCCGGCCGCGACGCCTGGCTCTTCGCCCAGCAGGCGGTCTACACGCACTGGTTCGGCAAGGATGCCATCGGCAACGTGGTCAACAGCCTCGTCATCGCCCCGGGCTTCATGGTCTACAACGACTCGACCCTCAGCGGCTTCGACAACGAGACGCCCTTCACCGGCACGACCGACGGACTCGCCGTCTTCACGATGCCCGGCGAGGTCAACTGGATGAACGTCGCCGGCGCCGGCACGTCGGTGAAGTTCTACTGGGACCTGGCCTACAATTTCGAGGCCGAGCGCCGGGTGCGCCAGGTCTACGGCCTGGCCAACCAGCCCAAGGACGCCATGGCCTGGCTCGTGGGCATCGGCTACAACTTCGGCACCGGCAAGGTGCAGGGCGACTACAGCCTCAAGCTCGACTACCGCAGCCTCGGCACCGGCTCGCTCGACGTGAACCTCAGCGATTCCGACTGGGCCTTCGGCCGGGTCAACCAGGAGGGCTTCAAGCTCGCCGCCGCCTACAACCTGACGGACTTCGCCAGCTTCAACGCCACCTATTTCTACACGACCGACAAGCGCGAGACCCAGACCAGCGCGGTCTCCAACCTCGACCACTCGCAGATCCTCCAGCTGGACCTCGTGGTGAAATTCTAACCAGCACTCCATCCATCCCATGAAAAAGACCATCCTGCTTCTCACGGCCCTGAGCGCCGTCACCCTGGCCTCCGCCCAGAAACTCGTCATCAAGGGTTCCGACACCCTCGGAGCCAAGCTCGTGCCCATGCTCGCCGAGGACTACAAGGCGCGTAACGCCGGCGTGACCTTTGAGATCGCGGCCGAGGGCTCGACCACCGGCATTTCCGCCATCATCGACAGCACGGCCCAGATCGGCATGTCGAGCCGCCGCGCCAAGCCCACCGAGGTCTCCGCGGCCACTGCCAAGGGCGTCTCCATGAAGCCCATCATCGTCGCCTACGACGGCATCGGGGTCATCGTGAACCAGGGCAACCCTCTCTCCTCCCTGACCAAGCGCCAGGTCGAGCAGATCTTCGCCGGTGACATCACCGACTGGTCGCAGGTCGGCGGCAGCCCGGGCAAGATCTCGATCTACACCCGCAACACCTCCTCCGGCACCTACGCCGACTTCAAGGAGCTCGCCATGAAGAAGCGCGACTATGCCTCTTCCTCGCAGAAGATGGCCGGCAACGAGCAGATCGCGGCCGAGGTGGCCAAGAACGCCAACGGCATCGGCTACGTCGGCCTGGCCTACCTCCACGACCCGGGCATCAAGACGGTGGCGATCGAGGGCGCGGTGCCGACCGAGGAGTCCGTGCTGGCGAAGAAATACCCCTACGCCCGCCCGACGTTCTACTACACGAACGGCGAGCCGACCGGCGAGGCGGCCAAGTTTGTCGAGTTCACCCTCAGCGACGAGGGCCAGAGGGTCGTCCGCAAGGTCGGCTTCGTCCCGGTCCGCCCGCTGAACTGAGCTGACACGTAAAAGTGTGTCCACTGCCGCCCGCAGCCCATGCCCGGACTGCGGGCGGCCTCTTTTGTAACCTAACCGTAACCTGCCCCGGTTGACCGGTCACCGGGGCCACCCCGATGCTGAGCGCGTCCTCACCACATGTCCGCCACCACTGAAAATCCGCCGCTGCCCCGCCTGGCCACCCGCGAGGTGCTCCTGCGCAAGCGGCGCGGCTGGTTCTTCGGGATGACCGGCGACCAGTTCGTCAAATACGTCTTCCAGGGCAACGCCGCGGTCTCGATCATCGTGCTGGCGCTGATCACCTTCACAATCTTCAAGGACGCCGTTGGTTTCATCCCGATGAACCACGCCAACCTCGCCGTCTACCGGCTGGCCGGCCTGGAGTATGTCGACCTTTACCGCGAGCAGGTGACCGCCCACAGCACGATGTCCCGCTACCTGGCCGGCATCCGCGCCCGGCAGCTGGACATCCTGATGCAGAAGGAAGGCCTGGCTCCCGCCGCGGCCATGGGGCGACTGGCGGAGTTCGACGCCTTCGCCAACCGCTTCGCCGACACCATCAACGAGCAGGAAGCCCTCCTCGGGACCATGACCGACCTGGTCACGGCCGTGAAGGAACGCCAGACGGTGGCGCAGGACCTCGCGGTGGCGAAGAAGAACCTGCTCGGGGCCATGGCCGGCGCCACGCCGGAGCGGGCGGTGCAGCTGCAGCAGGAGGCGAATGCGATCCAGATCGAGGTCATCGATTACCAGGCCGAGATCAGGCCGTTGCTGGCGCTGCGCCCGGAGATTGCCGCCGCCAACGCCGCCCAGATCGCGGCGATGAAGGAGGTCGCGGCGCAGGCGCCGAAGTTCGCCGACGCGGAGCTCACCCGGCGCATGGAGAAATTCCAGGGGTTTGTGCAGGGGTATTTCAAGGAGGTCGGGGTCATCGCGGAACGCATGGCGGCGTGGGACCAGGCGAAGCCGATCGGCTGGCTGGAGTCTTTCAACGCCTTTGCGTTCGGGCGCAAGTGGGTGACAGCCAGCTTCTGGCAGGACTGGTATGGCGTCATCCCGCTGCTCACGGGCTCCTTGCTCATCGCCTTCCTCGCCCTGCTGATTGCGCTGCCGCTTGGGGTGGCGGCCGCGGTGTATGTGAACCAGGTCGCCCGGCCGGCGGAACAGAGGATCATCAAGCCCTACATCGAGTTCATCTCGGCGATCCCCAGCGTGGTGCTCGGATTCTTCGGCATCGCGATGCTGGGCGAAACCCTGCGGCGGGTCTCGCAGATCCCCGCGCTCGACTGGGTGCCGGGCTTCCCGATGGCCGAGCGCCTCAATGCCACGACGGCGGCCTGCCTGCTCGCGCTCATGGCCATCCCGACGATCTTCTCGCTGGCCGAGGACGCCATCAACAACGTGCCGCGTTCCTTCCGGGAGGCCTCGTTCGCGCTGGGGGCCACGCGGCTCCAGACCATCATCCACATCACGGTGCCGGCGGCGCTCTCGGGCATCATGGCGGCCATCCTGCTCGGCTTCGGCCGCGTCATCGGCGAGACGATGGTCGTGCTGCTTTGCGCGGGCAACCGCATCCAGACGCCCGACCTCTCGTCCGGCCTGGGCGTCATCTTCCAGCCGGTGCACACGATGACCGGCATCATCGCGCAGGAGATGGGCGAGGTGGTGCGCAACAGCATCCACTACCGGGCGCTCTTCATGGTCGGCGTGGTGCTCTTCCTGATCTCCCTGCTTATCAACTGGCTGGCGCAGAAAATCGTCCGCCGCTACCGGATCTCCATCGGATGAAGCCCGCGACCACCACCGCCGCGACCATCTACGGCCGGCCCACGACCGCCAAGCGGGTCGAGACCGGGATCTTCTGGGTGCTGCGCCTTTGCACCTATTTCGTGCTGCTCTGCGCCGCGTTCATCTTCTGGGATATCGGCACGAAGGGCGGGGCGGTGATCTTCCGGACCTCGGCTCCCTTCATCAACGTGCCGTTCCTCACCGAATCGCCGGAGACCCTCAATGTTTTCGAAAAGGACGGGCAGAAGCGCACGATGGGCGACCGGGCCTTCCGCCAGTTCAAGGCGGAGCATGAGGCGGAGATGAAGGGTGTGGCGGTCGAGACCTACGTCTATTCGGCCGGCGGCATCTTCCCCAACATCGTCGGCACCGTCCTGCTGGTGCTCGGCTCGATCCTCATCGCGTTGGTGCTGGGCGTGCTGAGCGCCATCTACCTGAGCGAATACGCGACCGACGGCCCGTTCATCCGCTTCCTCCGCCTCTCGATCATCAACCTCGCCGGCGTCCCCTCGATCGTGTTCGGCCTGTTCGGCTTCGGCCTGTTCGTCATCGCTTTTGACTTCGGCGTGTCGCTGCTTGCCGGCTGGCTGACGCTCGCCTTCATGGTCCTGCCGGTGATCATCACCGCCTCCGAGGAGGCGCTCAAGGCCGTGCCGAAGGGCTACCGGGAAGGCTCGCTGGCGCTGGGGGCCACGAAGTTCCAGACCATCGTGACCAACGTGCTGCCCTATGCGCTGCCCGGCATCCTGACCTCCTCGGTGCTTGCGATCGCCCGCGTGGCCGGCGAGACGGCGCCCATCATGTTCACCGCGGCGTTCGTGATGCGCGACGAGCTGCCGTGGCAGATCCAGAAGTGGACCGAGTTCATTTTCCAGGGCGTCATGGCGCTGCCGTATCACATCTATGTCGTCGCCTCCAAGATCCCGCAAAACGAATACACGCGCGACGTCCAATACGGCACGGCCTTCGTGTTCCTGTTCACGGTCGCGGCCATCGCCATGACCGCCGTCATCCTCCGCCAGCGGCTCCGCAAAAAATACAAATGGTAACCACCCTCGCTCCCATGACCGAATCCGCAGCTCCCTCCGTCGCGCCCCGCCCGGTGGCCGTGGCTCCCGCCGCGCCTGCCAGCCCGGCCAACCGCGCCGTCATCGAGATCGACGACGTCGATTTCAACTACGGCGCCGCGCGCGCGCTGCACGACATCACCCTCAATATCCAGGAGCGGCAGGTCACCGCCTTCATCGGGCCCTCCGGCTGCGGCAAGAGCACGCTGCTGCGCTGCCTCAACCGCATGAACGACCTGATCGACGGCGCCCATGTCTCCGCCGGAGAGATCCGCATCGACGGGGTGAACATCAACGACCCGCGGGTGGACGTCATCGAGCTGCGCAAGCGCGTCGGCATGGTCTTCCAGAAGTCCAACCCGTTTCCCAAGTCCATCTACGAGAACATCACCTACGGCCTCCGCATCCAGGGCCAGAAGAACAAGGCCCGGCTCGACGAGGTCGTTGAACGCAGCCTGCGCGGCGCGGCGCTGTGGGACGAGGTGAAGGACCGTCTGCACGAGAGCGCGCTCGGCATGTCCGGCGGCCAGCAGCAGCGCCTCTGCATCGCCCGCGCCATCGCGGTCGAGCCGGAGATCATCCTGATGGACGAGCCCTGCTCGGCGCTCGATCCCATCGCCACCGCCAAGGTGGAGGAGCTCATCCACTCCCTGAAAAAGCAGTTCACCATCGTCATTGTGACGCACAACATGCAGCAGGCGGCCCGCTGCTCCGACCGCACGGCCTTCTTTTATCTCGGCAAGCTCATCGAATACGCCGATACCCGCACCATCTTCATGAACCCCGCCAATCCGCAGACCGAGGCCTATGTCTCGGGTCGCTTCGGTTGAAGACCCCAAGGCAGTTAACCACTAATCCACACTAATTTTCACTAATGACCTGATTCCAATCACCTCCGGTTCCTGGACCGGATTAGTGAGAGATTAGTGTTCATTAGTGGTTAAAAATCCCAATCCCATGAAACGATTCTTCGACGCCGAAATTGAGGCTTTCCGCTCCCACCTGCTGCAGATGGGCGAACGCGCCATGGACCAGACCCGCCTCGCCATGAAGGCCCTGCTCGAGGCCGACATCGCCCTCGCGGACAAAGTCATCGCCGCCGACGACGAGCTCGACCAGCTGGAAGT
>JAYRZA010000062.1:0-5453 GCA_041916695.1 Devosia sp.
GGAACAGGCAGTCTGACCGCGACGGTCAGGGGGTCAATTTTGCACGCCGATCCCCAACCGAACGGGGTCAAACTTGCACGCCGAAACACAGATGACAAAGGTGCGCGTCGTCGGGAGAGGGGTCTCGACGACGCGCGGACGCGGTTTGGGAGGATCCGCGTCGTTCGACGTTCAGATCACGACCAGCCGTTCACGGTCCGGGAGCGGTCTGAGCTTGGGTGCGGGAAGGGTCTGGTACCAGAAGGCAACGGACGCCACGTCATCCTGCATGTGGAGCCATCGGCCGTTGTAGCCCCAGCCGAGCGCCTGGACGGTGACCTTGAGATCCTTCTCAAACCGGATCGGGTCCATGACGTGCCAGCGATACATGCCCATCCGGAATTGCGTCCTGTAGTCGGAGGATGGGCGGATCACTTGATGGAAGCCAGCATACGGAGTCGTATAGGTGACGTAGGCCTTGTCGTGCTTGGGAGTGGGATCGAAATTGTATGAGCCGCAAAAGTAATCCTCGAGGCCGGTTGTGCAGACGGTCGGATGCTCATCCCCGTCGAGATAGAACTTGACCTCGCCCTCGCCCCACCAGCCGTTGTTGTTGGTGCCCCAGGCTAGATACATGCCGACGAACTGTCCGGTTCCCTTGACACCGTCGATGACCTCGTAGTCCTGCTTGTAGGGAATTGGATTGGTGCGGCGGTAGTGGGCGTGGAAGTAGGCCACGTCATCAGGCACATCGGTCAGGGTGAAGTTCACCTGATAGAAAAGCGTCATCTGCTCTTCGCCGATGTTGGTCATGGTGATACGGCAGTGCTTGCGGAACGGCATCTCCCAGTAGCAGTTGAAGGCACTGCCCGGGTTCACGCAGACGGCGAGCGAGCTCACTTGGGCGAACTCCCCCCAGCCTGACGCGAAGAAGTCGCCAACCGGACACTCCACCGAGGGGATGTCAGAGCCGTCCCAGTAGATGCGGATAATGGAGAGCCGCCAATTGCCGGTGGGGGTCATCCAGATGTGCTGGATAGCGCCCGGACCATCGATGTTGGCGACCTCGAAGGTCTCGTGGGGCTCGATCCGGACGCAAGGCGAGATCTTCCAGCCTGGGCCGAGGTCGCCGGCCGCTTGAGCGGTGACCCCGTCCGTAGCCATGGCTCCGCGGCCTTTCTCTCCCTTGAAGTTCTCCGCGCTGATTGAGCGGGTCTGCGCCTTGGACAGCCGGGAGAGGTTGCCCATATGCATGCCGAGGCCGTTGAAACTAGACATCGAGAATTCCTTATCCTTCATGGTCTTGCAGGTTGAGAAGCGCGGGGTCGTGA
Source organism: Devosia sp. (assembly GCA_041916695.1). Taxonomy (GTDB): domain Bacteria; phylum Pseudomonadota; class Alphaproteobacteria; order Rhizobiales; family Devosiaceae; genus Devosia_A. The sequence continues at coordinate 1,311 of JAYRZA010000062.1, forward strand.
CGTGTGTCACCCTTTGCGCTGTAGAGGCGGCAGGAGACACGCCGGCCCGGGTCGGTCGTGATGAGAGGGGGTCGCGTCGCACAGGCCGGCATCCGGTGAGGACACCGGTCGACGAATACGCACGCCCTCCGGTCGCTGGTGCCGATCTCGCCCTTCGTCCCACCTAACGCGGGCCACGGGTTGGCTGGATTCGGACGCGGGATCGAGCTCACGACTTCGAGGGCGCTAGTTGGCTCGTCAGGTATGATGAGCTTGGGCGCGAGCACGACAGCTAGCCCTTGACGGCGCCAGCCGAGATGCCTGCAATCATCTGCTTGTTGAGCAGAAGGTACACGACGACCACCGGCGCCAGGCTGATGCAGATCGCAGCAAAGGTCTGGCCCCAGTCCGTTGCGCCGAAGGCGCCAATGAACTCCTGCAAACCGACGGCGATCGTTTTGTATTCGGACGAGCTCGTGAACGTGTTGGAGAAGATGAAGTCGTTCCAGATGAACACGAAGTTTAGCGAGGCGACGGTCAGCGCGACGTTCCGCATCAGCGGCATCACAACGAGAAAGAACAGCTGAAAGACGTTGCAGCCGTCAATGATGGCCGCTTCGACCAGCTCGCGCGGCACGTACTTGTAGAAGTTCTGAAAGATCAGGATCGAAACCGGCAGCGCGAAGGCAACCTGCGGCAGGATCAGCGCCTGGTAGCTGTTGAGCAAGTGGAGGCTGCGGTAGGTAGAAAAGAGCGGGATCAATGACACCTGGATAGGAATCATGATGCCGATGAGGAAGATCGTGGCGATCCGCTTGTTCCACCGGTTCTCAAGGATCTCCAGCGCGAAGCCGGCCGAGGCGCTAAGCACGACGATCAGAACTATGCTGACGCTGGTCACGATCGCCGTGTTGCGGATGTAGACCAAGATATCGCTGCCCCCCAGCACTCCCGCATAGTTGTCCAGGGTAAGAGGCCCGCCCGGCAGGAATGGCGTGGTGGTCAGGGTCAGTGTTGGTCGAAAACTAGAGAACAGCAGCCACAGGATCGGGAAGAGCTGGACGAGCAATAGCGCCAGGATCAGCGCATAGAAAAGCACTGGCTTGAGACGGTTCATGTCCGGGACTCCCGGCGTCCCATCTTGCCGATGGCCCGGACGACGAGCACAAACAGTATGCACTCGACGATGATGAAGACCGCGATCGCACTGCCATATCCGTACTGCAGGCTCGAGAACGCCTTCTTGTACATGTAGGTAGTGACGAGTTCAGTGAGCGTTGCTGGCGCACTGATGATGTAAGGGATGTCGAAGCCGCGCAGCGCGCCGGTGGTCGCCATGATGATGCTGAGGACGATGATGTGCCGGATGTAGGGTATCCGGATCGACCAGTTCATTTGCCATTCGTTGACGCCATCAAGGCAGGCAGCCTCTTCGATCTCGCGCGGGATCGAGAGCAGGGCTGCGTGGAAAATGATCATGTACAGGCCAATGAAGCGCCACCCCTCCGGGATGGATACGGCGAGCAGGGCGGTGTTGGGGTTGGAAAGCCATGCGTCGCGGAACTCTCCCAGGCCGATGGAGGAAAGGATCAGATTGAGCAGGCCCTCCGGCTGGAACGAGTAGATGTTGCGAAACATCTGCGCGACCGCAACGGTCACGACGATCACCGGCACGTAGAATAGCGTCTTCATGACATTCTGGCCGAGACGGATGTTCACCAGAAGGATAGCGAGCAGCAGCCCGCCCAAGACCTGCACGGTGACGACAGCGGCCACGTAGACGATGTTGTGCTGCACCGCCGTCCAGAAGAAGCGATCGCCGAGCAACTGGGCATAGTTTTCCAGCCAGACGAACTTGGACGGGGTGATCCCGTTCCAGCTGAACAGGCTCAGAAACAGAGACTGCAAGATCGGCAGAAGTACCACTGCGGCGTAGAATACCAGGGCGGGCAACATGAAGACCGCCCAGCCGAGCCTATTCCGTAGGATGTTCATCCCGCCGATCCTGCTTTTGTCTAATCTCTGCGACTACTTAACTTGGCTCAACCCGTCGACGAACTGCTCGGCCGTGATCTGGTTGTTAGCCAGCTGAAAAGCGAGGTCGTTGACGATCTGGTTGCCATCAGGGCTCAGCAGCGTGTCCCAGGGCTTTGCGAACTCAGCGCCGTAGTTGTCGGCATCCTTCTTCACGGCCGCAAAGAGCGGGTCATATGCAACGCCCTCCTTGAGTTCGAAGCGAAGCGGCGAAAGCGCCTTCTTCTCCACGTAGCGGTCGGAATAGTTCTCGATCACGTAGCTGAGGAAGTCCTTGGCGGTTCCATCGAACGTTGCGACGGACGCTGCCATGCCGATCCCGCTGTTGCCAAAGAACTCGTTGGCAGGCGTCTTCGCCCCCTCGGCCGTCGGCAGGTAGAAATAGCCTACGTTCCCCTTGATGTTCTCGGGCAGACTCGCGTCCGAGAAGGTGCCAAGTTCCCAGGTGCCCATATGGTACATCGCGGCTTGGCCGTTCAGAAACAGGCTGCGTGCGGTGACATAGTCGGCTGAAACGAAACCCGTTTGGAAGTGAGCGCTCATCTTCTCGAAGAATGTCGCCGCCTTTAGCGCCATGTCCTTGTCGAGCTGACCCTGCGCCAGGTTCCGGGCGAACTCGTTGCCGGTCATCCGGAATGGCACCATCGCCAGGTAGCGAAGCATCGGCCATGCATCAGTACCGCTGATGGCGATCGGCGTTTCGCCGGCTGCAGCAAGCTTTTCAGTGATGTCGACCATCTCGTCGAGCGTCTTTGGTGGTTGCAGGCCGTGCTTTTCGAAGATGGCCTTGTTGTACCAGTTCATCTCGAGATGGTACTCGAGCGGCAACAGATAGAGGCTGCCGTCTTGGAACTGCTGGTACTTCAAGGCTGGCTCGTAGAATTTCTCCAACAGCCCCTTGTCCTTCAGGAAGGCGCCCATGTCGACCAGGAGGCCCGCATCTGCCAGCTGCTGCGCATACGGGTCGGCGTCGGTATCGAAAAACGCCGGCACGTCCCCGGAAGCCACCAGCGTGCGAAGCTTGGTCAGGTAGGACGCCCGGTCGGCGGTCACCTGGACATCGAGTTCGAACCCGGGATGATCCTTGGCGTACTCGGTCGCCAATTCCTTGATCGTGGTGACAATCGCGCCGTCGGCGGGCCGGGCTGATAGCCAGACGAGCGTCTCGGCCGATGCATTTGCTGGCGCCAGGGCAAGCATCGCTCCGGCCAGCATGTAGCCGTAGAGAGTATTCTTCATGGTCACTTCTCCTCCTCATGAATGCCGTCGAACGGCATGTTTTTGATTGCGATGTCGGAGACCGTCACTGCCCCCTCACGGGAAAAGAAGGCCAACCTACCTTCCGTGAAGTTGTAACAGCGGCCGGTCATGGCCACGCGATCGTTGACGTTCAGCAGAAAGATGTCGTCCTCGACGATGAGCCTCAGGACGATGTCGTTGAGGCCATCGAAGCTCAGCGGCCTCTCCAACTCGACCAGATGCGGGCGGTCGCCTGCGATCTGCCATTGGAACTCGCCTGGGACCCGCCGCGGCCACATGTCGAAGACGATCCGGTTGAATGCGGGTTCGAACCGAATGAAATAGCCTTGGTCAAACGCCTCGTCGCAACGGAAGGCGATTCCGAAGGCGCGGGCGGTCCAGTTCGAAAGTCGTGCCTCGATGAGTGTCTGCGAGCGAAGTGGCTGCAGCACGCATTTGGCCTGCCCATCCTCGCGTTCGAGGCGAAGTTCTGGGCCGCTGATCGAGAAGTTGTACCCGCGCGCCTGCTCCAGGACAGCCGGCGTCGCTTCGCAAAAGGCGCTAACGACGGCCGGCGGGATTTGAACCTGGAGGTCACCGTCAGTGTCCTGCCAGAGTTTGTGAGCGACCAAGGTGCCCGCCCAATCCCAAGGCCCGAAATCGTTGTCGCCGGTCTTGCTCGGGACCCAACCAAAAGCAGCGCGCGAGTGGGTGTCGCCGGCCGTCTTGATGGCATAGCACCCCCGTCCGTCGAACGTATCGGAGGCGCCGGACAGGTAGGGGCCGCGAAAAGATCGGCTTTTCCGGTAGTGGGTTACGAAGCGGTCGCTGAACGTTGAGTAGACAAGGTAGTGCCACTCGCCCCAGCGGAAGTAGTCGGGGCATTCGAGC
>JAYRZA010000063.1:0-5229 GCA_041916695.1 Devosia sp.
GGACCGCTACGGCAAGAAGGACGGCACCGACACCTGCTGGATCCGCGTCTCCCACCCCTGGGCGGGCAGCAACTTCGGCGCCATCCATATTCCGCGTGTCGGCTCCGAGGTGATCGTCGATTTCCTCAGGGGCGATAGCGACCGCCCCATCATCACCGGGCGGGTCTACAACGCCGAGCAGATGCCGCCCTGGGGCCTGCCCGCCAACAAGACCCAATCGGGCATCCTCACCCGCTCGAGCACCGGCGGGGCCGCCGGGCCAGGCCTACGCAACGGCCCGGGCGACGCCAACGCGCTGCGCTTCGAGGACAAGGCCGGCGAGGAACAGGTGTGGTTCCATGCGCAGAAGGACTACCTGACCGAAGTCGAGAACGACGAGTCGAAATGGGTCGGCAGGGATCGCCACAAGGAGATCGACCGCGACGAGGTCACCGAAGTCCATCGCCACAGAACCGAGACGGTGGATGGCAATGAGACGATCACGGTGCATATGAGCCGTGCCGAACGCGTCGATGCCAATGAAACCATCAGCATCGGCGTCAATCGCTCCGAGGACGTGGGCGTCGACGAGGCGGTCTCGATCGGCAACAACCAGAGCCTCTCTGTCGGGAAGAATCGCAGCAAGTCGGTGTCGGCCAACGAGAAGGATTCGATCGGCAAGAACTGGTCGGTGAAGGTCGGCAAGAACAAGACCGAAACCATCACGATGGCCTACATGCAGAACGTCGGCCTGGGCCGCATGGAAAACGTCGGCCTGGGCTACAGCCTCAATGTGGGCATGGCGATGAACACGCTGGTGGGCATGAGCCAGTCCGCGCAGATCGGCGACAACAAGAGCACCACCGTCGGCACCAAGTACACGCTCGATGTGGGCGGGGGTGGCGGTGCGGGCGGCGGTGGCGGTGCCGGGAGCGGCAGTCTGGTGAAGCACGTCGTCGCACCATCCTCCTCCAGTGGAGGGGCGGGCGGCGGCGGCGGCTCCAACATCACCATGGACGCCGAGTCCATCGCCCTCACCGTCGGGGCGTCCACGCTGATACTCAAAGCGGACGGCACCATCATGGCGAACGGGAAGAATGTGGCGCTCTCCGGCTCGGAACACATACAGCTCGCCTCCGAGCGTATTGATCTGAATTGAGCGGATGCCGCCACATGCTGCTCGATCACATCGAAAACTACACCCCGTTTGCGCATTTCGCGTTCGAGAAAATGGGGCCTGGTCGGCAGCATCATGACGTGCTGATCGCAAAAGCCAGCTGCGCACTGCTTCCAAACCCTGCGCGCGGTGCGGCGTTCGACGGGGTGCGTCTGTTGGCCGAGCCGGCCCCGATCCACATGGCGGATGAGCACCACGGTGCGCCCGAGCATACTGGACTACGCCTGAGCGGTGACACGGTACTCTTCAAGCCGGGTGCAGACCTATGGATTCGCGGCCAGGCCGTGCCACCGACCGACATGCGGACACACTGGGCGGCGCAGATCTCGCTCATCGGACGGCGGCAAAAGCGAACCCACAAGTTGCGCCTGATGGGCCCGCGCCAATGGCAATGGACATTGATCAAAGGATGGCACCTGTCCGCGCCGCACGCGCTCGACAGCCTGCCGCTACGCTATGAGCTCGCCTTTGGCGGGCGCTTCGCGCACAAGGGCCAATGGAGTGTGCATCCGGACAACCCAGTCGGTATCGGCTTTCTCAATCAGGACCGGATGGATCGTGACGCGACCTATCCCGCAGCGCAGATCGAGTGCCTTGAGCATGCCACCCAGCACCCCGGTCGCCCCGTCGCCGTCCCCGCCCTCGGGCCGATTCCACGCTTTTGGGCGACGAGAAAGTGCCACGCAGGCACCTATGACGCGGACTGGCGCAAACAGCTCGACTCACCTCAAGGGCCTGACTACCCGTCTGACTTCGACGCGCGTTTCTTCCACGCAGCCCACCCCGACTGGCGCTTCGCGCATCCACTTGAGGGCGACGAGAGGCTTGAGATCGCCGGACTGCACGGCGAGCGAATCTGTATCGGGCAGTTGCCGGGGGTGCGCCTCGAGGCCCTGCTGCAGCCAGCGGGACGTGCGGCGGTGGTGATCTCTCCACGGCTCGACACGCTTGAGATCGATCTGGATGCATCGCGTCTTTACCTCACGTGGCGTCTCACCGTCGCGCATCGACACGGCGTGCGCTTGGCGGTGTTGCGCATGTTCAGGATGAAATGAGCGATGGCGACCAAACATATTGCGGACCGCGAAGCGTGCTGGGTTGCGCTCAACGTCACGCCCGACTTCTGCCAGGTGGGTGACGACATCATCCCCTTTGACATCGCGCGCACGCTCGAACGGGATAAGGCGCTCTATGCCCGCACCGTGTTTGCCCGTGGCGAGCCGGTGATCCTGTATGACAGCGTCGCCTCGGGCGTGAAGGGCAATGCCGGACGGGGTGTGCAGTCCCACGTGTCGCAGGCCGCCGGGCATGTGTGGATGCGCGAAGGCTCAAGCACTGTCTTCGCCGAAGGTCGCAAGGTGGTGCGCCACCTCGACCAATGTCTCATGAACTGCCAATTGGACGGCCCTGCGCTGGATGCCGATCTCAAGGAGAGCGGTGAATGAGCGGCGAGACGCTGGTCAATCAGCATGGCGAGCCGATCGCGATCGTCACCACCGACAAGGGTATGTTCTATGAGGTTCTGGGCCCCGCCATCCCCGAAGAAGAGTGGGGCGCGGTCCTGCAAGTCGGCCCTGACGGCAAGGCCAATCCTGCGGGTGACTTCCCGGTCAAGCATCCCAACTCGGGCAAGGCCGGCAAAGCGCCCGAGCCACCCGCGTCCGTCAAGCCCATCGATAACGGCACGCTCGGGCGCATCTATACGATGCCGATGCCGTCTCCCGAGGCGCCTGCGGATGAGCAGACGGAAGCACAGGAAGAATCCGAGACCGATCCGCGCCCATGGTACGAGCGTGCCTGGGATGAGGCATCCCGTGTGGCCTCCGAGACACTCGAGGGCTGGGGGGAGAGCCTGCAGACCGCGTGGGACGCTTTGCCTGGCACGGCCGACGCGGCCACCACCGAGGCAGCACGGCAACGCATTGCAGACGGGGTGAGCGGTGCAATTGAAGGCCTCGGCACCCTCATGGGCCCACCGCCCGAGTTCATCGAGTACGCCTACCGAAGCGGTGATGCGCAAGCCATCGCGGTTGTCGAGCAGATGCAGCAAAACCAGCGTGAAGCCATCGGCGCAATCGGCGACGCGACCAAGGAAAGCTGGGATGCAGCCCACGCACGCAACGGCACTGCGGGTGCCGTCGCGATGGTGCTTGCCACACTCGGCATGGAAGCTGTTGGCGGCAAAGGCATGGGCGCGGTTCTGCGCACGGCCGAAAAGGTCGCCGACATCGTCCGTCTCGCCAAGACGCCGCTCGAGGCTGCCAACAAACTCGACGAAGCGATCAAGGCCGCCAAGGCCGCCGGGGACAGCGCCGAAGAGATCGCCGTCCTGGAAAAGGCGCGCGACCGCATGCTCGCCCAGTCCAGACGCGATGCAGCCAAGGGCAAGGATGGCGTTGCCGTCAGGAAGGGGCGTCTGGCGCCGAACAGCACCTACGAGATCAACGGCTACAAATACACCACTGACGAGCAAGGGCGCATCAAGACGGTCGAGGGCGAACTGCGCACGGACAGCGCGCCACGCAGCGAGCATGCGCAGCGCAACGTTGGCGTCGATGACGGCCGATTGAGCAACGATCAGGGCGGCCACCTGATCGGCGCCCAGTTCGGCGGATACGGCAGCTACGAAAACCTCACCCCGATGGCCAGCCAGATCAATGCCTACCCGAACGGAAAGTGGGGGCAAATGGAGCAAGGCTGGGCCGAGCACCTCAAAGCCGGCGACACCGTCCACGTGAAGATCGAACTCAACTATCCTGATGACACCATCCGGGCCGGGAGTTTCCGTGTAACCGAAACAGTAAATGGAATTCCGAAACCTCGAACCATTGTCAATCCATAGCGAGGGTACACCATGAATATCGAAATAGCAGATCTATACAGGTCAATCGGAGAAAGAGTACTTTCGCGCAGACCTGCTAGCAATTGGTTACGCGCACAGTATTCATTCACGGCAATTACTCGCTACTCGGAGGAACAAGGTTTCTTCTTGGCTTCGGAACAACAGAAGCAGTACTTTGCACTAGACCATGAAGCAACCACTCTGTTCTTTCGCCTCCGCACCGAAATGGCCACGCTGCACGCCAACGGCCACGCCTGGTACACCGCCACCTTCACTCTCACCCCGGATGGCAAGTTCAAGTTCGACTTCGACTACGACCACCTGCCCGCCTTTGACATCATGCCCGATCCGGAAGATTGGCTCGATGAGTTCAAGCACTACCCACGGCCGGAGCTGCAGGCTCAGATTCAGGACTGGATCGATGGCCGGGTGCCTTATGAGGACTGGAAGCAAATGGTTGCGCGCCTCAAGCAGTTGGCCACCCGATGAACTGAAGGTCGCATGCTACTGCGGCCACCTGATCGGCGCCCAGTTCGGCGGATACGGCGGCCCGGAAAACCTCACTCCGATGCATCGAGACATCAATAATTACCATGGTGGTGAATGGGGGCGAATGGAAAAAGGCTGGGCCGAGCACCTCAAAGCCGGCGACACCGTCCACGTGAAGATCGAACTCAACTATCCTGACGACACCATCCGGGCCGGGAGTTTCAAGGTGACTGAGACAATCACAAGCGGATCAGGTACGTCCCAGAACGTAAACGTGATCAGGAATCCGAAGCCATGACCAATGAACTCAATCATTACCACACAGAAGTCGCACGGGGGATATGGGGTTGTCTGCCCAATAGTGGTTGGAAGAGAGCCGAGTTTTCGTACAAGGAGATAACGACGTTCTCATCGTCTGGAGGAAGGTATGAAAAGCCGAATGGTCAGCATGATGGAATCTTGAATGTTCCGAACTCTGTTCGTGAGGCTCTCCAGCATCTCCGCACCGAAATGGCCACGCTGCACGCCAACGGCCACGCTTGGTACACCGCGACCTTCACGTTGACGCCGGATGGCAAGTTCAAGTTCGACTTCGACTACGACCATCTGCCCGCTTTTGACATCATGCCCAGCCCCGACAAATGGCTGGACGAGTTCAAGCACTACCCACGGCCGGAACTGCAGGCTCAGATTCAGGACTGGATCGATGGCAAGATTGGCTATGACGACGCCGGTCATGCCG
>JAYRZA010000064.1:0-4740 GCA_041916695.1 Devosia sp.
GAATTCGTCACCGCCGATACGCGCGACGAAGTCGTCGTTCCGCACATTGGCGCGCAAGACCGCAGCGGCGTGCACCAGCATCGCATCACCCGCCGCGTGACCGAGCGTGTCGTTGATCTGCTTGAAGCGATCGAGGTCGATGTGCAGCAGCGCGACAGTGCCGTTGTTGCGTTCGGCCCAGATCATGCGCTGCCTGAGAATGTCGTCGAGGTAGCGGCGGTTCGGGAGTGCGGTCAGTGAGTCGTGTAGCGCATTGTGTTCGATGCTCGCCTTGGCCACCTCAAGTTCGGAGTTGCGGGCCTCGGTCAACCGGTTGGCCCGCTTCAGGTTCTCGTTGAGCTCGACGTCGGAGGAGACGTCCCAGTTCACCCCCACGATCTTGGAGGCCCCGTCGGGATCCTTGTACACCGCCCCGATCGCACGCACGTTGCGCACCAGACCCAGAGGGGTGACCACCCGGTACTCCGAGTGGTAGCGACCAGTTACTTCGATGGCGAGACGAAACTCCTCCTCGGCGCGCCTGAGATCGTCGGGGTGCAGAGCGTCACGCCAATGCGCATATGACGCTTGCCACCGTCCTGCGGCAACCCGAACACCGCGTTCACCCGGTCGTCCCACAACAGATCGCCCGTCTGAAGGTCATACTCGAATACGCCCACCTGCGACGTCTCGAGTGCCAGTCCAAGCCGCCGCGACAGCCGTTGCAGTTCGGCCTCCCGGCTCTTCAGCTTCTTCAGGTTGCGCTGCCGTTCCTCGAGCAGCCTGCCGGCCAACAGGATGGGTACGGCGAGGATCAGGCCCAGCACGGTGAACCCGGCCCAGATCAGCCAGGCGTCGGGGGGTGTCAGGTTCCACCCGCCCTTGGGAATGGCAGCGATCACCCAGCGCCCGGCCGGCAGGACGACATCGGCCGTCACCGGCCTGCCCGCGAATACCCTCTGCTCGCCGTAGAAGCGCTCTCCCAGTCGGCCCAGGCCGTCGCGCCCCGAGATCGCAACCTCGATACCCAGGTCGGGCGCCGTAAGTCCGCTGTCGGCGTAGAGCCGCTCGGTGTCCACCACCGCGGACACGATCCCCCAGAAGGCATTCCGGCCGTCGCGATCGACATAGACCGGGAAGCGTCCGATGAAGCCGGTCCCCCCCTGCACAAGATCGACCGGGCCGGCGAGCACCATCTCGCCGGTCTGCATCGCCCTCAGAGCCGCGCCGCGCTGGGCTGCATTGGTCCGGTAGTCGAGGCCCAGCGCGCTCTCGTTGCCGCGCAACGGGTACATCAACCTGACAACCAGGTCCGGAGCGGCCGCAATGTTGCGCAGCTGCGAATCCTCGGCAAACAGCTTGCTCGCGAGCTCGGCGAAGCGGACCTGGCTCATCTCCGGCTCTGTCGAGAGGGTGGCAACAATGCCCCGGACCAGCTGGATATTGCCGTTGATGTTACCTTCGAGCTTCGCCCGGAGCAGGCTGAGCTCCTTGAGCACGTCTGCCCTGAGCCGCTGCTCATAGACCGTCTGGTTCTGGCTCGCGGCATACGAGGCTATGCCCAGCATGACGATCAGCGCCATCGCCGCTGGCGCCACCATCGGGCGCATCAGGCCGCGCTCCACCCGCCCCACAAGTTCCCGCCACGCGGCCAGTCGCATCAACGCCGCCCCAATCGCACCCGCTTCTGCGGACGATCAGGTTACGGCCGACCACTTAAATTAGGCTTTAGGCGCCGCGACAATTGCGACGCCGCACCGTCACGAGCCGATATTGATGATCTCCACTCGCCGATTCTCTGCTGCTTCCGGATCGGCGGCGTTGATTGGCTCGCTTTCTCCCTTGCCGATCGCCATCAGCCGGCCGCGATCGACACTGTGGAAGAACACCAGGTGCTCCACCACCGATGCGGCCCGGCGTTGCGACAGGTCGAGGTTATAGGCATCCGATCCCTTGGCATCGGTATGGCCGATGATCTGGAAGCGGTAGTCCTTCAGTCGTGAGTCGCGCAGCGCGGCGCCGAGAGCTCTCAGCGTCAGGATCGCCTCGTTCTCGAGTTCGTCGGAGTCGTAGGCGAACTGGACTCGCATGCTGATCGAGGGGGCTTCGGCTTTGTCACCGGGTTTCACCTTGAGACCGCGATTCGGCCCCTCCTTGGGAGTCAGGGCATCCACGATCTGATCCGACGACAGATCGTCCTGTGCCAGTGAAAGTCCGGCAACCGACAGCACCAGCACGAGGCCAAGCACAGCGATCTTGAGGAGCTTCAGCATCTTTGTCACTCGGCGGTGTGAATGGGAACGTAGGCGGCAGAGATGAAACGTTCCGGGCTCGCCTTGTCGGGACGCGCGAGGATGGCCTCACGCAATGCGGTCAGGAACTCGCGCTCCGTCTCGGTCGCGGGGCGCGGCTCGGCAAACAGGGGGGAACGGGAGGCGAGTACCAGCAGCATTTCGTCGCCGAAGGGTCCGGATACCTCGAAGCGGTCCCGCCCTTCCTCACCGTCGCCGAACTTCAGTTCGCTACCCGCTGCGATAGTGGACAGGTTGTCCGCATCGACCTGCTGCAGGTGCACAACCGTGCCGTCGGCCTGGACGTACGCAACGTGTACATAGCTGTCGAACTGTGGCGTTGCGATATTGATGTCCAAGGTGTCGCCAGCCCTGAGTTCGGTGCCCGAAACCTCTACCCTGGGTGCGGCCCGCTCAGCGAGTTGCGCGTCGAGCGTAAGCAGCGCCTCGCACTGCGGCCACGGCGCAAGCGCCACCTCGACCGCGTCGACTTCGTCGGTAAGCTCAGCCTGGATGGCTTCGAGATCCTCCGGCCGGCTGACGAAACCCTCGGCCACCGCACGGTCGCCGCGCCTGGATATCTGCACCTTAGCGCACTCGAGCCCGGCGATATCGAGGTCCTGCTTGGGGACGGGATCCACCGGATCGACCGGCTCCTCTGGAACAATGGGCTCCTCGGGCGCCGGCGCTTCCTTGGGGTCGAGGTCGGCAACCGGCACTTTGTCCCCTGACGGCATCACCATCACGAACGCCTCGGTCGTCCGGTTGACGAAGGTCTGGTAGTCCATCCGCCCATATCCGCCATCCGACCAGTCAGGACCCCACGAGTTGATGAACTTGAAGGTCTGCTTTGCCTCGTTGTAGCCGACCAGCGTAATGGCGTGGCCGAACGAATCTTCGGGCAGCGGAGGAGAATGCCACACCGCCTTGGGCTTGTTCCACAGGTTGTCGAATCCCTCGTCCGGCACCACACGGATGATCACCGGGTTGCCGGCGGCCAGTTCACCCTTCACCTGGTCGACACGCGTGTAATCGACATAGCGGTAGTCGGCGATGTGGAAGTCGCTGGCGGCAGTGATTTGCTCGGGAGCCGGGTAGTCGCAGCGATCCTGGTCATAGGGGTAGTCGGCAAGGGAGAGCGCTCCCCCGGCCTTGAGCGACTCGAGGATCAGAACGTTGGCGCTGCCGGACTGGCAGTCTCCCGGTACGCCGACATTCTGGTTGTAGAGGAATGCCGGGCTGGGGATCGACTGGGGCAGCGTGATTCGCCGCTGCTCGACGGCGGCCGCATAATAGGCGCGAGCCGCATAGCCCACTGCCCAGCCCGTGCACGATCCCTGGTTGCCCTGGTCGCCGGGGACCGGAAAGTACTCCGACAGGTCCACGACCTCGGGCAGGAAGGAGCGGAAGAGCGGCGTCGCGGTCAACGAACGCACCTTGACCGGGTCACTCGCCTTGGCGCCGTAGCCACGCTTGAACGGCACGTCTTCCGCCACAGCCGAGCCCGACAATCCCAAGAGGCCCAGCGCCAGCCCGGCCCCGAGCCCCAGCGACAATCGACGCAATCCCCTCATCGTTCCCCTCGCCCTCTGGACCGGCACCCCTCAGGCTGCCGGACGGATTCTACGTGCGATTGGACGCCGTCGCCAAGTAAATCCTTGGGGTCGGTACTTCAGCGCAGCGCGAAATCAGCGAGCTTACACGACCTTGGCGCGCACGCGGTACTCCGGGCGATCCCAGAGCCCCCCGCGCACGACGGCGCCCAGAGTGCGGGCCGCCCGCTCGACCTCCTCGTGGCCCAGATAAAGCGGTGTCAGCCCGAAGCGCAGGATGTCGGGCTCGCGGAAATCACCAATCACGGAGCGCGCGATCAACGCTTGCATTACCGCATGAGCTTCCGGGTGCCGCAGTGATACCTGGGTCCCGCGCAACGCCGCGTCCGTCGGCGTCGCAAGCTGCAGCTCCGGCGCCTCCGCCGCGACGACGGTGACAAATCTCTCGAAGAGGAGGTCGGCCTTGCGCTTGACCAGCGCCAGGTCGATCCCTTCGAACGCGTCGAGGGCGGCATCGAGAGCCGACATCGACAGGATCGGTGGCGTGCCGACCCGCATCGATCCGATCCCCGATGCTGGCCGGTAGGTCGGTGCAAAGCTGAACGGTGCCGCGTGCCCGAGCCAGCCCGCAAGCGGCTGGCGAAGGTCATCGTGGTGGCGCGGCGCTGCATAGACAAACGCCGGCGCGCCCGGCCCCCCGTTGAGGTACTTGTAGCCGCAGCCTACGGCGAAGTCCGCCCCGGCCGCGTCGAGCCATACCGGCAGCGCTCCCGCCGAATGGGCCAGGTCCCAGACCGTCAGGGCGCCTGCCGCGTGAGCGGCAGCGGTCAGTGCCGGCATGTCGAGCCGGGCGCCCGTGCGATAGTTGACCTCGGTCAGGAGCAGCACGGCAACGCTGCCGTCGAGCGCGGCGGTCA
>JAYRZA010000065.1:0-3532 GCA_041916695.1 Devosia sp.
TCGCCCTGTGCTGGACCTACCGGAAGGATTACGCCGCCGCCGGCATGAAGATGATCTCCGTGTCCGACCCCAGCGGCCGCCGCGTGTCGCGCCGGGCCTTCGTCTGGACGGTCCTGCTGGTCGCCTCGAGCGGCCTGCCCACGCTGCTTGGCTACTGCTCGTGGTATTACTTCGCCTTCGCCGTGGCGCTCGGACTCTGGATCCTGCGCTCCGCGATCCTGTTCCTGAACCCGGAGAAGCGCGAGACCGAGGCGCGCCGGCTGTTCCTCATCTCCATCGCCTACCTGCCGCTGCTGCTGACGCTCCTCGTCGCCGACCGCCTTATCTTCAGATTGTAGGTGGCGCGCTCGCGGGCAACCTACAGTGGCAAACCCTTCCCCATGACCGTCTCCGACATCCCCACACTCAACGCCGCGCTCAATGCCACCGCCACGGTGCTCATCACGGCGGGCTTCCTCTTCATCAAGCAGGGCAAGCGCGACCTGCACCGCGTCTCGATGCTGAGCGCCGGCGCGGTGTCGGCACTGTTTCTGGTCGGTTATGTGACCCACAAGGTCCTGATGCGCGGCGTGCACACCCCCTTCGGCGGCGACGGCGCCTTTCTCCGCGCCTTCTATTACACGATGCTGCTGACCCACATCGTGCTGGCCATCGCCATCGCCTACCTGGTGCCGCGGACCTTCTGGTTCGCGATCAAGGGCGATTTCGAGACCCACAAGAAATGGGCGAAATTCACCTTCCCCATCTGGTTCTACGTCTCGGTGACCGGCGTGCTGGTGTATTTTTTCCTCTACCAGTGGTGGCCGGCCGGAGCCTGAACCGTTCCGCGGCTCGTCGGGACGACGCGCCCTGCCAATAAAAAAGCCGGACCAGCGGGTCCGGCTTTCGCATTAATGTGGTATCAGCTCAGTTGACCACGAGCACACCCTTCATGCCCGACAGGTAGTGGGCCGGGAAGGTGCAGACGAAGGTGTATTCGCCGGGCTCGGTCGGGGCCTTGAAGGTGATTTCCTCGCTCTGCTTGGGCCCGAGCAGCTTGGTATGGGCAATGACCTGGTCGGCCAGCGCGGCGGGCATGTAATCGGTGGCCATCGCGGTGACCGCGGCGTCCACATAGGCCTTGGCGTCGACCCCCTTCTTCAGGATCACCATATTGTGGCCCATGGCGGCCTTGGGCATGTTGCCGGTGTTGGTCAGGGTGATCTTGACCTCCTGGCCGGCCTTCACCTCGAGGCGGGTGATATTGAACTTCATGGTGTCGTTCGCAGTGACCTCAAAGGTCGCGGCGGCGGAAGCGGCCGGGGTTGAGGCGACCGGCGCGGCGGCCTGGTCTTTCTGGCCGCAGCCCGCCAAAAGGAGGCTGCCCGCCAGCACGGGGAGGAGGAGGTGTTTTTTCATGGGCGCCGACTATCGCACAACCCGCGGCGGCGCGCAATGACCTAGCTCAAGATTGTGCGTCACTAATAAGGGGACCGGCGGGGGTTAATACCCGGGACAAAGGCCGGATTTTGGCGCGGTTTTGTAGTTGAAATGGGGTCCTTTTTCCAAACTCTGACCCTGCACACTTGCCGCAGCGCACCACGCTGATGCCGCCAATGTTACACATGACCCGCACACGTTCCGATCAACCCAAAGTTTTCCGCTTTGCCGCCGCTTTTCTTGCCGGCCTCAGCCTGCTCCTCACCACGGGCTGCGCCTGGGTCAACAAGGTCTTCACCCTCAGCGGGCCGCAATCCACCATGCTGACCGAGGGCCCGGTCGCCAAGGCCCAGTGGGACCTCTTCATGGTCACCGTTTATGTGACCACCTTTATCTTCGTCGTGGTCGGCGCCGTCCTGGCCTACGCCCAGATCAAGTTCCGCGCCAAGGACGCCAATGCCGAGAAGTCCGAGCCGCCCCCGCAGGGCCACGGCAACCCGATGATCGAGATCGGCCTCATCGCCGCCTCCGTCGCCCTCCTCGTCATCATCGCCGTCCCCACCGTCCGCGACATCTGGTATACCCATGACGTCCCGGAGGCCGAGAAGGCCAGCGCCATCGACATCAACGCCACCGGCTACCAGTGGTGGTTCAAGTTCGAGTATCCCTCCGAGCTGGTGAAGCTCCCCGCCGGCGGCGAGGCCCCCCTCGTCACGGGCAACGAGCTCGTCGTCCCCGCCGGCCGCCCGATCCGCGTGCACCTGCGCACGATCGACGTCATCCACAGCTTCTGGATCCCCAAGCTGGCCGGCAAGGTGGACATGATGCCCAACCGCGCCAATTTCCTCTGGTTCAAGGCCGACCGCCCGGGCTACTTCTACGGCCAGTGCGCCGAGTATTGCGGCGAGTCGCATGCGATCATGAAGTTCCGCGTCATCGCCCTCGCCCAGGCCGACTACGACAAGTGGCTCGCCAACCAGAAGCAGCCCGCCCGCACCGTCACGGCCCAGTCCGCCGCCGTGGCCGACCTGCCCCGCGTCCAGTTCGCCAGCTACAAGGTCAACGACGGCCGCGCCCTCGCCGGCTCGCCCGAGTTCGACGCCAACCCCTTCGCCGCCTGGCAGAAGCTCCAGGAGCCCGCCGCCGAGAACGCCGCGCTCATCGCCACCGGCCGCAAGCTCTTCCAGGAAAAGACCTGCGTCTCCTGCCACACCGTCCGCGGCCACGAGGGCATCGGCATCACCGGTCCCGACCTGACCCGCGTCGGTTCCCGCTCGACCATCGCCGCCGGCGTGCTCGAGAACACCCCGGAGCGCCTCGCCCAGTGGCTCCACGACCCCGCGCACTTCAAGCCCGGCAACAAGATGTATTTCGGCGGCTACATGGTGCAGAGCCCGGACGGTTCCTGGAAACCGAACTTCACGCTCAACGACGCGGAGATCGACGCCCTCGTCGCCTACCTGCACAGCCTCAAGTAAGCCGGTCCCTCCCTCAACTCCCAGCTCCCAACTCTCCCCCCTCCCATGGCAGAAGCACTGGCTAAAAACGCTTACACCGGCGGCGCGCACGCCCCGGCCAAGAAAGCGACCTTCGATTTGTTCGCCCGTCCGACGGCCAAGACCGGCCTCGTCAGCTGGCTGACCACCGTCGATCACAAGAAGATCGGCATGCTCTACGGCGGCTTCGCCATCTTCTTCTTCCTGGTCGGCGGCCTCGAGGCCCTGCTGATCCGCACGCAGCTCATGCTGCCGAACAACCGCTTCATCAGCGCCCAGCTCTACAACGAGCTGTTCACGATGCACGGCACCACGATGATCTTCCTCGCGGTGATGCCCCTCAACGCGGCCTTCTTCAACCTGCTCGTCCCGATCCAGGTCGGCGCGCGCGACGTCGCCTTCCCCCGCCTCAACGCCTTCTCGCTCTGGGTCTGGGTCGTCGGCGCCATCCTGCTCAACGTCGGCTGGATCTCCCACGCCTTCCCCGCCACCGGCTTCGGCGGTGCCCCGGACGTCGGCTGGTTCGGCTACGCCCCGCTGACCTCCAAGGCCTTCACCCCCGACCTGTCCACCGACCTCTGGGTCCTCGGCCTGCAGGTGCTCGGCCTCTCCTCCAT
>JAYRZA010000066.1:0-3291 GCA_041916695.1 Devosia sp.
AGCATCAGGAAGCCGGCATTGTACCAGTCGGCCGATTCCGGCACGTCGGTCTGCTCGCCCCAGGTCATCGGCGAGGCCGGCGGCAGATCGCAGTACCAGTCGTAGAACGACATGCAGACGCCGCCCATCAGCGACAGGTAGCGCGAGCCGGCCGCATAGGAGACCATCGACATGGCCGGGATCGGAGAGAAGCCAACGACGCGGTCCGGCCCGTGCCGGCGCACGGTGTAGACATTGGCGGCGGCGATTAGCTCGTTGACCTCGTCCCAGCCGGCGCGGACGAAGCCGCCGTGGCCGCGGACCCTGGTGTAGTCGCGCCGCTTAGCCGCGTCCTCGACGATCGAGGCCCAGGCGGCGACCGGCGGCTGGCTGGCGCGCGCCTCGCGCCACAGCCGCAGCAGGCGGGAACGGACCAGCGGGTGCTTCACCCGGTTGGCCGAGTACATGTACCACGAATAGCTGGCGCCGCGGGCGCAGCCGCGCGGCTCATGGTTGGGCAGTTCGGGCCGGGTACGGGGGTAGTCGGTCTGCTGGGTTTCCCAGGTGACGATGCCGCCCTTGACGTAGATCTTCCAGGAGCACGAGCCGGTACAGTTCACCCCGTGCGTCGAGCGCACGATCTTGTCGTGCTGCCAGCGGCCCCGATACGCCTTCTCCCACTCCCGGCTCTCGCCGGTGGTGATGCCGTGCCCCCCGGCGAAGGGAGCGTTGCGCTTGAGGAAGTTCAGCCGATCGAGAAGCAGGCTCATCACGCACTCCGGGTCTGGGCGGTTGCCGCGGCCGGCTCGCGACCGCGCTCGATGTCGTGCAGCAGGCCACCCCGGCGCGTGTAGACGAACCAGGTGAGGGCCAGGCAGGTGACGTAGAAGACGAGGAACCCCCACAGCGCCGCCGAGGCGTCGCCGGTCATCTGGATGGAGGTGCCGTAGGCGCGCGGGATGAAGAACATGCCGTAGGCCGCAATCGCCGAGGTGAAGCCGATGATCGCCGCCGACTCCTTGTCGGCCTGCCGGATGCGGTCGGCTGGGGCGAGGCCGGGCATCAGCCGGTCCATCTCCTTGCGCATGATCACCGGGATCATCTGGAAGGTGGAGGCATTGCCGACGCCGGTGGCGAAGAACAGCACCATGAACATCGCGAAGAACCCCCAGAAGGCGCCGGGCTGATCCTTGACGGCCATGAAGTAGAGGACCCCGCCGACCGCCGCGATCATCAGCACGAAGGTCCAGAAGGTGACGCGCGCTCCGCCCCAGCGATCGGACACCCAGCCGGTGCCGGCGCGCGCCAGAGCGCCGACGAGCGGCCCGAGGAAGACGTATTGCAGCGAGTTGACGTCCGGGAAGGCGATCTTGGCGAGCAGCGGGAAGCCGGCCGAATAGCCGATGAACGAGCCGAACGTGCCGGTATAGAGCCAGCACATCAGCCAGTTGTGCAGCCGCCCGAAGATTACCGCCTGGTCCCGGAACGAGGCCCTGGCGGACGCGAGATCGTTCATGCCGAACCAGGCGGCCAGGGCCGACGCGACGAGGAACGGCACCCATACGAAGCCGGCATTCTGCAGCCACAGGCGGGTGGTCTCGTCGACCGGCTGCGGCTCGCCGCCGACGGTGCCGAACACCCCGATGGTGATCACCAGCGGCACGAGGAACTGCATGACGCTGACGCCCAGGTTGCCGAGCCCGGCATTGAGCGCCAGCGCGTTGCCCTTCTCGCGCTTGGGAAAAAAGAAGCTGATGTTGGACATCGAGGAGGCGAAGTTGCCGCCGCCGAGGCCGCACAGCAGGGCGAGGACGAGGAAGATCAGGTAGGGCGTCTCGGGGTTCTGCACCGCATAGCCGATGCCCATGGCCGGGATGATCAGCGAGGCGGTGGAGAGCGTCGTCCACAGCCGGCCGCCGAACACCGGCACCATGAAGGAGTAGAAGATCCGCAGCGTGGCACCCGACAGCCCCGGCAGGGCGGCGAGCCAGAACAGCTCGTCGGTGGAGAATTTGAACCCGACGCTGGGCAGCTTGGCGATGACCACGCTCCACACCATCCAGACCGCGAAGGCGAGCAGCAGGTTGGGGATCGAGATCCACAGGTTGCGGGCGGCGATGGCGCGCCCCTTGCCGGCCCAGAAGGCCGGATCCTCCGGCTGCCACTCGGCGATCACCCGCGGGCCGGTACCGGCCATGCCGGGCCGGTGCAGCGCCTGCATCTCGGGCAGCTGCGGCAGCTCGCCGAGGACCTTCTCGACGGCGGACTTTTCCATGTGCCGGATGGCGAAGTGCATCCAGAGCAGCGACACCACGACGATGCCGAACATCAGCATGAAGCTGCTGGTCCACAGCCCGGTGACGTCGAGCAGCACGCCGAAGGCGATGGGCAGGACGAAACCGCCGAGCCCGCCGATCATGCCGACGAGGCCGCCGACGGCCCCGACATTGCCGGGGTAGTAGACCGGGATGTGCTTGTAGACCGCCGCCTTGCCCAGCGACATGAAGAAGCCGAGCACGAACACCACCATGACGAACGGAACCAGGTCCATGCGGGTGGAGAAGCTGATCAGGCCGTGCACGCCGTGGATGACGTAGTCGGTGTGCGGATAGGCGAGCATGAAGGTGCACACCGCGGAGACGCCGAAGGTGACGTACATCACCGCCCGCGCCCCGTAGCGGTCCGACAGGTGGCCGCCATAGGCACGGAACAGGCTGGCCGGGATGGAGAAGGCGGCGGCGAGGATGCCGGCGAGCTTGATATCGACGCCATAGACGCCGATCAGGTACTTGGGCAGCCACAGCGACAGGGCGACGAAGGCCCCGAAGACGAAGAAGTAGTAGAGCGAGAAGCGCCAGACCTGGACGTTGCGGAGCGGCTCGAGCTGCAGGAGCGTGCCCTTGGCCCGCATGCCCCTGGCCCGCCGCGCAACGAGCTCGGGGTCGTCGGCGGTGGTGAACCAGAAGATCAGCGCCGTTACCACCAGGGCCGCGGCCCAGACCTGGGCGACGACCGGCCAGCCGAACGCCACCATGACGAAGGGGGCGATCAGCTTGGTGACGGCGGCGCCGATATTGCCGGCCCCGAAGATGCCCAGCGCGGTCCCCTGCTTTTCAGGCGTGTACCACTTGGAGACGTAGGCGACGCCGATGGCGAAGGAACCGCCGGCGAGGCCGAGCCCGAGGGCGGCCAGCAGCATCATCTCGTAGGTGGTGGCGTAGGAGAGCAGGAAGGTCGCCACCGCAGCCAGGAGCATGGTCAGCACGTAGACGATGCGGCCGCCGATCTGGTCGGTCCAGATGCCGAGGAGAA
>JAYRZA010000067.1:0-2901 GCA_041916695.1 Devosia sp.
GCCGGAGACGCCCTGGTGCGTGTCCATGCGCGACAGCGTGCAGTTCTCCAGCAGGATGTTCTTGCAGAAATTCGTGCCGATCACGCCCCAGCGCGTCGGGTCGTTGATGTTGTCCATGCGGACGCCACTCATCGTAAAGTTGACCACCTCGTTGGCGTTCAGGTCGTAGGTGCCCATGCTCACCGGCTTCCCGGCGGCCCCGATCGTCGTGTAGGTCTTGTGGCCGGTGACAAAGCAGTCGCGGAAGGTGATGTTCGCGGCCCCCTGCGCCGAGAGGAACCCTCTGTAGGGATGGCCGAATTCACCCTCATCCGTGATGTGATGGGTCAGGCCCTCCACGGTGGTGTTGGAGCGGCTGATGGCGATGTTGCGCATCCAGTAATTGTAACCCTTCTCCTGCTTCATCCGGTTGGCGATGGTGGTGAAGACCCCGCCCCGGAGGACGAGCGGCCGCTCGTCGATCGGGCGGGCTTCCACCTCGGTGACCTCGTCGTAGTCCCAGTCGATGTCGCCCTCGATGGAGCCATCCCGCCGGAGGATGAAGCAATCGCGCTGGGCCGAGCCGCTGTTCTGGTTGAGACCCTGGCGGATGTAGCGCCGCTTGTTGCTGTTCTCCACCCGCACCCAGCAGTCGCGCGGCGGCAGCACATCGATGTGCCGCTGGTCGCGCGTCAGCCGCGGAATGGTCAGCGTCACGGGTTCCAGCAGCGACTGCACGGAGAAGAGCGACAGTTTGTGGTTCTCGACGTCGGTGTCATCGATGATGAAGCGTGAGGTGCCCCAGTCCGTGTCGGTGGCGATGATCGCGGTGAGCGCCCGGCGGCCGAGGTGATAGGTGGCCCCGGCCTTCGTCTTCACCGGCAAACCGTGGATATTGGCAAAGGCATGGGCTTTGACGATGGCCGGCAGGTCATCGACCACGCCATCACCGACCGCGCCGAAGGCCTCGTAATTGACCGGCTGGTCCGCGGGCACCGTCGGCTCGTCGCCGGCCGCGCAAGCCACCAAGGCACCCGCCAGGAAGAAAACCCCAAACCTCGCCAACGAGAGACGATCCATGCCGGGCAAGCTGCCGTTTCCCGCACCATCACGCAAGCGCGGTGCATCACACTCTGTTTTAACGCAAAGGCGCAATGACGCAGGGGGTTTTGTCTTTCTTCGCGTCTTTGCGCCTTTGCGTTAAATAAAACAGGCTTGGATGTAGATCACACAATTCACCGCGTTTCCCTCCGGACTTCACGCTGGCTTCACACACCGGCCCCAAGGTGGCCGGCATGATGTCACTCCTTGTCCCCGGGAAAATACCGCGGTGGCCACTCACCCGCATGATCGAGCAGCTCAAAGGCCCGGCAGTGCGGGCTGGCGCAATGGTGCGGAAGCCTTGTAACTTAAACCGCCGACCTCGTGTTATGACCCTACCTGTGCAAACCGCCGGCCACCCGTCCAGGTTACTGCTTGCCGCCCTCGCACTCGGCCTGGGGCTCGCGCTGCCCGCCGCGGCCAAGGCGCCGGCCAAGCCGAGCGAGATCATCGTCTCCGCGGCCAACTACGCCGAGACCCCGCCGGAGGTCCTGTCAAAGATGTTCCGCCAGGCCGACGACCTGACCGACGTGCCGCCGCCGCCGGCCGGCGAACGCCCGGTGCGCTATTACCAGTTCCTGCCCGCCGAGGCCCTCGCGGCCGACCTGTCCTATGCCGAGGTCTGCAAGCTCCTCTCCCCCGCCCTCCAGGCGAAGAATTTTGTTAACACCACCGACCAGGCGAAGGTCGAGTTCATCCTGCGCATCACCTTCGGCGAGCGGCGCTGGCGCGATCCTTTCGTGCGCAAGGATAACCTCGAGTGGAGCCATGGCCTCGTGCCGAAGAAACGCGGCACGTCGCTCAGCGCCGCCGAAGCCTGGGACGAGCGCGCCGGCGGCGATGAATCCGCCCTCTATCAGCTCGAGCGTGACCTCGGCATGGAAGGCATGGCCGACCGTCTCATTGGCAGCATGTCCACCGACGATTATTACCTGATCGTCGTCGACGCCTTCGAGGTCGCCGCGCTCAAGCAGCAGGGCAACAAGACGCCCCGCGCGTGGTCCACCTTCATCGCCGTGCCGCGGCAGAAGGGCGTGAAATTCTCCGATGTCGCCCTGAAGATGGTCGAGAAGGCCACCCCCTGGTTCGGCGAGACGCTCCCCGGCAAGGCGCGCTTCACCGACCGCGAAGGCACGGTGAAGCTCGGCGACCTCCAGGTCGTCGAGGAAAACATCCCCGCGCCCGCGAAGTGACCAGGGGAGGCCCGCAGCGGCCCGACCGCCTTACTTCACCGCGACCGCAGCCGGCTTGGGCTCGAGCCCGGTCCTGGGGAATTTCTGCCGGTAGCGCTCGCGGCGTTCCTCGACGCCGGTGACGGCGCCCTGCTCGTCGACCTGGAACTGCACGGTCAACTTGCCGTCGGCCGACACGAGGAGCCGGTCGCCGGCGGGATAAAGCACCGACGGCTTGCCGCGCCGGTATTGCCACAGCCAGGCGTCGTCCTTCCGCGCCAGCACGCGCGGCGGTTTGCCGTCCTTCACGGGCTTGCCCTCCTTGTCGACCGGAAGCTTGCCGTAACCGCCCTCGAACGGCGCGAAGGCCGCGGCCTCGAAGGTCGCGAGGCGCGGCGGCGAGACAAAGGGATCCTTCGCATACTCGGCGTTCTTGACCTTCTGCTTCTCGATCGCCTCGAGGGCGCGCTGGCGCTCGGTGCCGCCGTTGAACTTGAAGTCCGGCATCAGCACGTTCGTGTAGGCCTCGGTCAGCAGCCGGATGTCGTCCTTGCCCCAGTCGCTCCGGGCCCGCAGCACCGTCATGAAGAGCATGCCCTTGCGGAAACCCTCGACCGCCTTCTTCACCGCGGGCTTGAAGACGACCAGC
>JAYRZA010000068.1:0-2843 GCA_041916695.1 Devosia sp.
GAGATCGTCTTCGGGGCTTCGGGGAAGGTGTGCGCGACCGTGCCGTCGGGCCCCAGTGCGACGAGCTTGCGGCCGGCGGCGGCGAAGAGCAGCGAGCCGTCGGTTTTCCACGCGAGGTGCTCGACCCAGGCGCTGCCGAGCTTCACCTCGGCGGTTTGCGCGCCGGCGGCCGCGTCCCAGAGACGCACGCAACCGTCCTGGCCGCCGGTGGCGAGGAGGCCGGAGGGACTCCAGGCCAGGCAGTTGGCGCCGTCGGCGTGGCCGGGCAACGCGTGCTTCACGGCGCCGTCCGCGGCGGCGTGGAGGGTGATCCCGCCCGCGGCGGAGGCGGCGGCGAGGAGCGAGCCGTCGGGCGACCAGGCGAGGTCGATGGCGTAGTCGTCGAGGGTCGCGGCCCAGTGCTTGGCGAAATTCATGAAGCCCGAATCTCACGCAAAGCCGCGAAGACGCAAAGCGAGAATTTCCGCCGGGTTGCGCCCGGATGCGGTGGAGACGCGATTCAGGTGCGCCGTTGGCGCAGCCCAGCCAGACCGAGGACGAAAACGCCAAGAATAATGGCACCGACCGCCGGTTCGGGCACAGCCGCGAGGGCGGCGATCTGGCCGCCGCTGAGTGCGCTGTCGTAGATTTGGATCCCGTCGAGAGATCCGGTGTAGAAGGTGCCGTTCGAATCCTGGCCGACGAAGAAAGGGTTGGAAGTGTCGCGCGGATCGGAGCTGGTCCCGCCAGTCGAGGCTTCCAAGTTGCCGTTGAGGTAGAGATTCATTGTGCCCGAGGTGTCCCAGGTGGCGGCGACGTGGATCCAGTTCCCGGTGTTCACGCTGCTGGTGGAGAAGATGGTCGTGTCGGAGGAGCCGATGCCAAAGGCGACCCGGGAGTCGATCTGGGAGATGCCCCAGTCTGTCGTGTCTCCACCCAATTCTCCATCGACGAGCCCGTTGCCATAATACCATTGCGGGCCGCTGCCGGCGGTCGACGTGGTCTTCAGCCAGAGCGAGACGGTCAGGGCCGTGGTCAGCGGGGTGCCGCTGGCCTGGAGGCTGGTGGCACCGTCAAACACGGCGGCGGTGCCGCCACCGCCGCCGGTTTCGAATGTGACCGTGCCCGTATGATAACTGAAGCTTGTGCCGGCGGAGCCCGTCTGCTCGAGCCGGTTGTCGGAATTGTCGAAAGTCAGGTTCACCACCGCGGTTTGCGCCCGGGCGAGGGCCGGCGCCAGCAGGCCGAGGAGGAGGAAGAACAGTCGGGCAGGGTGGGTCATCGCGATGGTCGGTTGCGGGGCGGCGGGCGCCCCTATTCCCACTGTTCACGAAGCACTACTCTCGTTGAGCAATATGGCGGAGTCCGACAGCTTGCCGGGCGGACACAACCAGCAACGGCCGGATTCAGCCGGCGCGCGCGACGGGTGCTGCGGCGCAGCCCTTTAGGGGCTTATCCGGCGAGGCAGGCCTTGAAGCCCTCGGTCAGGGCGGCGCGGTCGAGGTGCTTGCCGATGAAGACGAGGGTGTTGGTGCGGTTCTCGCCGTCCTTCCACTCGCGGTCGAACTTCGCGTCGAAGAGCATGTGCACGCCCTGGAAGACCAGGCGCTTCTTCGTGCCCTTGACGACGAGCACGCCCTTCATGCGGAAAATGTCGCCGCCTTTTTCCGCGAGGAGCTTCGAGATCCAGTCGTTGAGTTTCTTGCCATCGAGCTCGCCCTCGACGCTGATGCCGACGGACGAGACTTCCTCGTCGTGGGAGTGCTCGTGGCGGAAGGTCTGGTCCCAGCCGTAGCGGATCAGCTTGCCGTCAGGTCCGTGGAGGTGGGTCGGCACATCGTGGCCGGTGAACAGGACGTAGTGGCCGGCCTGTTCGATCTTCACGGGGAAATGGCCGCTCTCGTCCTTGAGCTTCAGGCGGTGCATCTTGCCGTCGGCGGCGATGGTCTCGCCGGGCAGCGTGATCTTTTCCCAGTCGGAATAGGCGAGGACGGTCTGCTTGATGCCGGACTCGATGTCGGCCGGGCTGGCGGAAGGCACGGGCGCGACGACGACATCGAGCGAGTTGTGGTCGTGGCCGCAGGCCTCGCCGCACTCGTGGTCGTGCGCGTGGTCGTGGTCGCCGTGGTGATGGGCGCCGATGCCGAGGTCGTAGGTGCCGGGCGTGAGCTCGTAGGCGCCGGCCCACTCGAAGGGATATTCGGTCTCGAGGAACTGGGGGTCCACCTCGACGGCGCGGTCGAGGTTGAAGCCGCCGACGTTGAGGACCTTGTCGATGGCGATGTCGGCGTTCTTCGCGCGGTGGATCTTCGCGACGCCGTTGATCGCGTGCAGGCGCTTCTCGAGGGCGTCGAGCTCGGCGGGGGAGACGAGGTCGGTCTTGTTGAGGACGATGATGTCGGCGAAGCCGACCTGCTTCTTGGCCTCGGGGGAATCGTCGAGGTGGAGGAGGATGTGCTTGGCGTCGACGAGGGTGACGATGGCGTCGAGGGCGAACTGCTCCTTCATCTCCGGGTCGGTGAAGAAGGTCTGGGCGACCGGGGCGGGATTGGCCAGGCCGGTGGTCTCGATGAGGATGGCGTCGAGGCGGTCCTTGCGCTTCATGAGGCGGCCGAGGATGCGCAGGAGGTCGCCGCGGACGGTGCAGCAGATGCAGCCGTTGTTCATCTCGAAGATTTCCTCGTCGGACTGGATGACGAGCTGGTTGTCCACGCCGACCTCGCCGAACTCGTTCTCGATGACGGCGATCTTCTTCCCGTGCTGTTCGGTCAGGATGCGGTTGAGGAGCGTGGTCTTGCCGGCGCCGAGGAAGCCGGTGAGGACGGTGACGGGGATGGGAGGGAGGGACATGGCGGAGGACAGAG
>JAYRZA010000069.1:0-2608 GCA_041916695.1 Devosia sp.
TCGTGTCCGGCTACTTCCTGACCTTCCTCTGGCTGCCCCCGGCCGAGGAAGCCGCCCGTGCCGAAACATGGCTCTACGAGGGCCGCGAGAAAACCGGCGTGGACCCGTGGGAGCTGCTGCGCGGCTTCATCGACCGCACCGACCGCGTGCTGGCCTTGCTCGACGGCTTCATGCCCGAGTGCCGTTGGATGGATGACGGCGCGACGCTGACCTATCTCCATTCCACCATCTCGACCAACCGCCATCGCGTGCGCGTGCCCGAGGTGCCCATGCACCTCGACGCGCTGCTCGCCGACCAGCCGTTGACCGGCGGGCTGGAGCCGCGCCTTGGCGACGCGCATCTGCGCGTGCTGACCATCGTAGGATTCCCGACCGCGACGACGCCGGGCCTGCTCGACGACATGAACCGGCTGGCTTTCCCGTATCGCTGGAGCACGCGCGCGATCCTGATGGACAAGACCGATGCGACCCGGCTTCTCACCAAGATCAGGCGGCAATGGTTCGCCAAGCGCAAGTCCATCGCGGCGATTCTGAAAGAGGTGATGACCAACGAGCAATCCGCGCTCGTGGACACCGACGCCGCCAACAAGGCGCTCGACGCCGACATGGCGTTGCAGGAACTCGGCGCTGACATGGCGGGCATGGCCTACGTCACAGCCACCATCACCGTATGGGATGCCGACCCGCGCGTGGCCGACGAGAAGTTGCGGCTCGCGGAGAAGGTCATCCAGGGCCGCGACTTCACTGCCATGGTCGAGACCGTCAACGCGGTTGACGCATGGCTCGGCAGCCTGCCCGGACACGCCTACGCCAACGTGCGGCAGCCGCCCATCAGCACACTGAATCTCGCCCACATGATCCCGCTTTCGGCGGTGTGGGCGGGGCCGGAACGGGACGAGCATTTCGGTGCGCCCCCTTTGCTCTTTGGAAAGACCGAAGGCTCAACCCCGTTCCGGCTAAGTCTCCATGTCGGCGACGTAGGCCACACCCTTGTCGTCGGCCCCACGGGCGCGGGCAAATCCGTGTTGCTTGCCCTCATGGCCTTGCAGTTCCGGCGCTATGCGGCCAGCCAAGTCTTCGCCTTCGACTTCGGCGGCAGCATCCGCGCCGCCGCGCTCGCCATGGGCGGGGATTGGCACGATTTGGGCGGTGGCCTCACGGAAGGGGACGAGGCGTCCGTTTCGCTCCAGCCACTTGCCCGCATCCACGACACCTATGAACGCGCATGGGCGGCGGACTGGATTGCCGCCATCCTCATGCGCGAGGGGCTGTCGATCACGCCAGAGGTGAAAGAGCATCTTTGGACGGCGCTGACCTCGCTGGCGTCCGCGCCGGTCGAGGAACGCACCATCACCGGCCTCGCGGTCCTGCTGCAATCCAACGATCTGAAACAGGCGCTCCGGCCGTTCTGCGTCGGCGGTGCCTATGGCCGGTTGCTCGACGCCGAGACAGAGCATTTGGGATCGGCGGACGTGCAGGCGTTCGAGATCGAAGGGCTTGTCGGGACCGGCGCTGCCCCCGCCGTGCTCGCCTATCTGTTCCATCGCATCGGCGACCGGCTCGACGGGCGGCCGACGCTGCTCATCATCGACGAGGGCTGGCTTGCGCTGGACGACGAGGGATTCGCCGGCCAGCTCCGCGAATGGCTGAAAACGCTGCGCAAGAAGAACGCCAGCGTCATCTTCGCCACGCAAAGCCTGTCCGACATCGACGGCAGCAACATCGCGCCCGCGATCATCGAGAGCTGCCCGACGCGGCTCCTGCTGCCGAACGAGCGCGCCATCGAGCCGCAGATCACGGCCATCTATCGCCGCTTCGGCCTCAATGACAGGCAGATCGAAATTCTCGCACGGGCCACGCCCAAGCGGGATTATTACTGCCAAAGCCGCAGGGGCAATCGCCTGTTCGAGCTTGGCCTGTCCGAAGTCGGCCTCGCGCTCTGCGCCGCATCCTCCAAATCCGGCCAGACCGAAATCGCGCGCATCCATGCCGAGCACGGCCGCGCCGGTTTCCTCGCCGGCTGGCTACGCCATCGCGGCGTCGAGTGGGCGGCCGACCTGATCCCGAACCTCACCAATCTTGCCGACCAGCCGGAATCCGCCGCGCCGGCCCGGCTCGATACCCACCCCACACAGGAGATTCTTCCATGACCTATCCCAAGATCGTCGGGGCCTCGGCCCTCGCGCTGGCGCTCGCCGTGCCTGTCGCGCTTTCGCCCATGCTGGCAAGCCCGGCCCATGCGCAATTCGGCTTCGGCCGCATCGTCTATGATCCGAGCAACTATGCGCAGAACGTGCTTACGGCCGCCCGCACGCTGGAGCAGATCAATAACCAGATCACCAGCCTTCAGAATGAAGCGCAGATGCTCATCAATCAGGCCCGTAATCTGGCGAGCCTGCCGTATTCGTCGCTCCAGCAGCTCCAGCAGAACGTCCAGCGCACGCAGCAGCTTCTCGGCCAAGCGCAGAACATCGCGTTCGAGGTCGGCCAGATCGACCAAGCGTTCCAGAGCCAATACGGCAATGTCTCGCTGTCGGCGACCGACGCCCAGCTTGTCGCCGACGCGCGCGGCCGTTGGGAAAATACGGTTGGCGGTTTGCAGGACGCC
>JAYRZA010000070.1:0-2556 GCA_041916695.1 Devosia sp.
GTTTCATCAAGGACAACAGCCGCGTGAAGGAGGACACCGTCATGGGGGTGGTCTTCACCGGCATGTTTGCCTTCGGCCTCGTGCTGTTCACCAAGATCAAGAGCGACCTGCACCTCGATCACATCCTGTTCGGCAACATCCTCGGGCTGGAACCGGGCGACCTGCGCAACACGCTCATCGTGACCGGCCTCACCCTGGGCGTCATCCTGACCCTGCGGCGCGACCTGCTGCTGTTCTGCTTCGATCCCGCGCAGGCGCGCACCATCGGCCTGCCGGTCAAGCTGCTGTATTACCTGCTGCTGTCGCTGCTGGCGGTGACGATCGTCGTCTCGCTCAAGGCGGTGGGCATCATTCTCGTCATCGCCATGCTCGTGACGCCGGGTTGCGTGGCCTACCTGCTGAGCGACCGCTTCGGCGCGATGCTGGGCATCGCGGTGGCGACGGCCGTCGGCTCAAGCCTGACGGGGGTGTATGTGAGCTTCTTCCTCAACGCCTCGACCGGTGCCTGCATCGTGCTGGTGCAGGCGCTGGTGTTTGTTGTCGCGCTCGGCTTCGCGCCGAAGCACGGGTTGTTCAAGTGGCGGCGCGGCGGGGTCCAGTCATGAACTCGCCCTATTGGTTCGAGGTCGCGGTGATCATGACCCTGACGGCGGTCGGCACCATCCTCATGGGCCACTGGGAAGCCGGCACGCCCAAGTGGCGGCGGGTGCTCAAGCCTTTCGTCTTCTGCGGCCTCTCGGTGCTGGTCTCGGCTACGGCCGGGCGGGCGTGGTTCTTTGGTTTTCTCGGGACGCTCTCGGCCGCGGTGCTGGTCATCCATGCCTGGTGGCTGCCGCGAAAGGGCATCCACGGCTGGACCGGCGCGCCGAAGGAAAAATATTACGCGCTGCGCGGCTGGCCGTGGCCGCCGGCAAGCTGACGTTCACTGCGCAAACGGGAAACCCCAGTTGCGTTTGCCGTAGCCGTAGGTGACGGGCTTGACCGCAGCGAGCTGCTGGAGCGAATCGGCCGGCGTGAACTTCGCCTCGAAGTCGGCCACCGCCCTGTCGTAGTCGGCCAGCAGCTTCGCCTTCACGTCGGGCTGGACGAAGGAGTAGGCGAGGGAGTTGCGGCCCAGCTGCACGATCTCGTCCCACGACAGGTTGAAGGTGGTGACGGCGGTGTAGTATTCGTCGGTCAGATTGCTGTCCCACATGCCGGGATCGTCGGTGTTGAGGCAGACCGGGACGCCGGTGCGGAGATATTCGGGAAAGGGATGTTTCGTGAGGTCGGGCGTGTATTCGAGGAGGCGGTTGGAGATGAGGTTGATCTCGACCAGGGTGTGGCGCGCCTGCTGGAGCAGGAGGAGCGTGGCGGGATCCTTGATGAGGTTGACGCCGTGGCCGATGCGGCGGGCACCGAGCAGCAGGGTGTCGCGGATGTGCGTGTCGGGGCCGTCCATCTCGCCGGCGTGGATGGAGAGCGCGAGCGTCGGGTGGCGGACGCGGAGCTGGCGGAAGGTCTCCAGGAAGCGCGCCGGGTAACCGTGGCCGTTCTCCTCGATGCCGACGAGGTTGATGCCGACCCAGAGGTCGCGGTGGGCATCGACGAAGGCGTAAGTATCGGCAATTTCCTGTTCGGTGCCGGGGAGGAAGCGCAGCACGGCGTCCTGAAAGCGCACGGTCACGCCGCTGGCGGCGACATCGGGCTGGGCGAGGCGCTTTTTGATGAAGGCGACGGCTTCCTCGATCGGGATCAGCCGGCCGGCATTGTCCTGCGCCCGGTCGACGCCGAACTGGGTCTCAAGGTAGCGAAGTCCTTCCGCGCCGCTGGCCTTGATGTGTTCGACCAGCGATTCGGTGGTGACGTGCAGGTTGCTGCCGATCTGGCCGCGGCGGGGCCAGAGCACGGCGAAGAATTCCTCGCGGCCCTCGCCCGGGGCATCGAGGCGCAGGCTGTCGCACCAGGCGGCGCGCTCCTCCGGAGTCAGGGCGTCGAGGCGGACGTATTCCTTCTGAACCTCGGGTGCGAGCAGGTCGTAACCAAACTGGCGGATGTTGTGGAAGCGCTTGGCCGGGGCGATGGCGTCGGGCGCGGCCGCGAAGCGCGCCCGCGTGTAGAAAGTGTCGCCGCCGTTGCGCGCCGGGTCGGCGAGGATCGCGTAGATCCATTCGGGGCGCTCCGAGCCACTGTGGTTGTGCAGGTCGCCGCCCTTGGGCAGCGCATAGAGGAAAGTGTAGAGCTCGGCCGGCTTGGCGGTCTTCTTGATTTCTTCGAAGCGCTCGGCAAAGGAAGCGGCGTGGGCGGCCGCGGCGAGGGTGAGCAGCAGGAGGGGGATTCTCATGGATTGATTAAAACAGACCGGCGGGCCCGTCCGGCAACGGCAAAAGATCAGAACAACCCGCCGAGCATCCCGCGCAGCAGGTGCAGGGCGAAGATCGCAGCCAGCACGTAGGTCAGCGTCGAGGTTTGGCGCGCGCGGCCGGTGGCGAGGTGGAGGACGGCGTAGGCGACCAGGCCGAGGCCGATGCCCTCGGCGATGCTGAAGCTCAGCGGGATGCCGGCGATGATCAGGAA
>JAYRZA010000071.1:0-2370 GCA_041916695.1 Devosia sp.
TGATGCTGAAGTTCGAGTGGCCGCTGATCGTTCCCGACGATCCGCTCGTCGCCAAGCTCGCCAAGGCGACGTTCGACGCCTCCGAGTACGTGGTCGAGATCCACAAGAAGCACGGGCTGGCACCGGGGCTGAAGGAACTCGACGGCGGCGTATCGGTCCATTTCGCATGCCATGCGCGCGCGCAGAACATGGGTCCGAAGGCGGCTGAGATGCTGCGCCTCATCCCCAAGATCGACGTGGCGATCATCGAGCGCTGCTCGGGCCACGGCGGCTCGTGGGGCATTATGCGCAACAATTTCGAGACCGCGCTCAAGGTCGGAAAGCCCGTGGCTCGCTCGGTGGCGAAGAACGCCAAGACGTATCTTGCGTCCGAGTGCCCGCTCGCGGGCGAGCATATCGTGCAGGGTCTCGAGCGGCTGGGCGAGGCCGACCTGCCGGCGATCGACCATTCCAGCCATCCATCGAGCTGTTCGCCAAGGCCTACGGACTATCCTGAGGGATATCGACATGACGACCGCAACCAAGCGCCGGATCGAGCGCTCCGACATCCTTCCGCTCGCCGAGTACGCGCGCGAGCGAAAGGCCCTGCGCGAGGCGATCGTGGCGGCGAAGAAGCCGCGCCGAATCGAGGTTGGCCCGATCGCCACGTTCTATTTCGAGAATTACCAGACGATGTGGCACCAGGTTCACGAGATGCTGTTCATCGAGAAGGGCGGCGAGGCGCAGATCGCCGACGAATTGTCGGCCTATAATCCGCTCATCCCGCAGGGCAGCGAACTCGTCGCCACGATGATGCTCGAGATCCCGGACCCCGTCGTGCGGGCGGCCACGCTCGCCAAGCTCGGCCACATCGAGCGGCACACGTTCCTCGAGGTCGACGGTGCGCGCATTGCCGCCGTTGCGGAACAGGATGTCGAGCGCACGAAGGACGACGGCAAGACCTCGTCTGTCCACTTCCTGCGCTTCCCCTTGACCGCAGCACAGGTCGCTTCGTTCCGCGATCCGGCCAAGCGCGTCATGCTGGGATTTGACCATCCCGAATATGGCCATCTCGCGATCCTCTCCGAGACGTCGCGAAAGGCCCTGTCCGCCGATTTCGGCTGACGGCCTACTTCACCGTCTCGTTGGCGTAGACGCCCCAGATCTGGTCGCGGGCAAGCCAGCCGCGGAAGCCGCCGGTTTCGATCCGGCACCATGCGTCCTTGCACTCGAGCAGGGCGCCGATCACGCCGGGTTCCACGCGCGCGACGACGGGCGATTGCGGTTCGGCACGCCGGTGCAGGTCGCGGGTCTGGCCCTGTACGATCACCGCGCGGCGGCCCGTCAGCATGCTCTGGTGGACCCAGCCTTCCGTGCCGTCGACATCGCGGATCCGGCGCCAGTTCTCGAACTCCTGAAGGATCTCGACCGGCATCTGGCGACGCACGAAGACCCATTCGACCGGATAGCGCACGCCCGGGCCGGCACGGAGATTGACCTCCTCCGAGCGCAGCGTGACGAAGCGCGGAATCGGCAAAGCCTCGCGCTGCGTCTGGGCGACAGCAGGCAGGGCGGCCAGAAGGGCCAGAAGGAGGCTGGCAAAGACGCGAATCATGAGGCCGGAGTATAGGCGTGGTCGCCGCGTCGCTGCCAGTAGCGTTGGGCGGCTCAAATGTAAGACGGGCATAAATATAGATAAATCATGTATTTAGTAAATTTACCGGTAGAGGGCCGCGCAGTTGCAGCCATTTAACGGAGTATTTGCAGAAAAATTAGAGAAAATTTTAAAAAAAGACTTGCGGCATTCGACACACATGTGTAGGGTGCTGCCTATCGGTGCTGGTCCCAAGAGGACAGCCCGGTGGTTCGGCAGAAGGCCGGATCCAACCCTAGAATAGGAAGGAATGAGCCATGGGCTCGAATTCGATCAATACCAACGTCGGTGCGATGGTCGCGCTGTCGTCGCTGCGCGTTACCCAGGCGGCCCTCAACGTATCCTCCAAGCAGGTCCAGACCGGCTACCGCGTCGCCGACGCGGCCGATGACGCGTCGACCTTCTCGGTCGCGCAGGGCATCCGCGGCAACCTGCAGGCCTATCAGGCCGTCCAGGGCTCGCTGGCCAACGGCGTGGGCCTCGGCTCCGTCACGCAGGCCGCACTCACCAACGTCTCGGACCTCATTGGCAACCTGCAGGCCAAGATCACGCAGCTGGCCGACGGGTCGATCAGCGCCAACCAGCGCACGATCTACACCGCCGACTTCAACGCGATGACCTCGCAGATCGCCAACTTCATCAGTCAGGCGAACTACAACGGCACGAACCTCCTCTCGGCCGCCTCGGCAGCCAAGACGTTCCTTGCCGACACGAACGCGGTCACGCTGACGATGTCC
>JAYRZA010000072.1:0-2317 GCA_041916695.1 Devosia sp.
CGATGTGCAGGGTGTTCCAGACCGTGATGGCGCCGTCGCGGGCCCAGACGCTGCGGTAGTTCACGTCGGTGCCGGTGACGGTGTTGTCGGCCAGCGAGCAGGCGGAGAAGCCGAGCGGGGTGATGTTTTTCCGAAGGGCGACCAGGGCCTGCTCGTAGGCGGTGCCGAGGAACTGTTTCTCCTTCTCGCTGAGGGAACCGAGCTTGGTGTCGGTGAAAAGCATGCGGAAGCCCGGCTCCATGTCGGTGCGCTTCTGGCGGGTCTTCTCCTTGGTCGGGACCACGCAGACGATCCCGTAGTGGCAGAGGCCGTCGAGCACGCCGTCGGCGAGGATCTGGCGCGAGCTGTAGGTGGGGATATCGACCGTGGCCTCGAAGAGCTCGGGCAGGGCGTTCTCGACGATGATGCCGCGGACGCCCGGCAGGCGGAACATGCTGGTGTCGTTGCCGGTGTCGCCGGCGACGAGCACGGTCTCGAGCGGCACGCCGAGGCGCGCGCACAGCCAGGACAGGGCGCCGCCCTTGGTGGAATTCCGGGGCAGCACATCGAGGTCGCGGCCGCTGGAGTAGACGAGCTTCACCTTGAGGCCGGCCCCGGCCAGCTGGCCCTTCAGGTCGCGGATGGCGGTGGGCGAGGCACGGTCGAGGAACCAGCTCGACTTGAACGCGTGCTGGAACTCGTCCGGTTGCGGGCGCACGCCGGGGAAGCGGCCGGTGATCTCGCGCACCCGGGCCAGGTCCCAGCCGTCGGCGAGGTGGGTGTGCAGCTCGTCGAGCATCCGGCCGGCGGTCACATCGAAAACCTGGGTGCCGACGCCGCCGACGTAGAAGTCGGCGGGCGGCAGGGTGCCGTTGTCCACGAAGCGGCGGAGATCATCCACCAGGCGGCCGGTGTTGTAGACGAGCAGGGGCCGGGCCTCGGGAGAGAGGGCGGTCCACGCGGCCTTGAAGCGCGCCGTGGCCTCGGGATTCCCCAGCAGGGTGCCGTCAAGGTCGGTGCTGAAGAGGCGGATGGGCGGGCTCATGGTCAGCGGCGGCGGACGGAAAGCACCGGGCAGGGGGCGTGGCGCATGATGGATTCGGCGGTGCTGCCGACCAGCGCCCGGGCGAGGCCGGAGCGGCCCTTGGTGGTGAGGACGATGAGGTCGATGTTGTTCTTCTCCGCCAGCTGGAGGATCTGCGTGGCCGGCTTGCCGAAGAGCACGGCGTTGCCGGCGCGCAGGCGCGGCGGGAGCAGTTCCACGGCCATCTCGCCGAGGCGCCTGAGCACGGTGAGCTTGAGCCGGGGCAGGTCGGCCAGCTCCGCCTTGCCCGGGGCGGGCAGGACATGGACGAGATGGATTTTCGCGGTGAATTTCTGGGCGACCGGCACCGCATAGCGCAGGGCCTGGCGGGACTTGCCGGAGAAATCGAGCGGCACGAGGATGTGCTGGATGCGCGGGTAGGAGGCCTTGACGCGGCCGAGGATGGAGGGGGAGCTCATGATTGGGCGGAGGCGGTCTCGTGGTGCCGGAGCTGCTCCCCGAGGCCGGTGGTGTTCCGGCCGGCGCGGCGCTTGAAGACGCGCTGGAAGTAGGTGTTGTTCGGGACCATCACGGTCTCGTCGGGGGAGACCTGGAGGGTGGTGAAGATGAGGCTGAGGTCAACGACCCGGCCCCGGATGTTGTCCGCCGGCAGCTCCAGCTCGTCGCCCACGGAGAAGGGCTTGAATACGACGAGCACGAGCGTGCAGAGGAAGTTGCTGAGCACGCTCCAGACGGCGACGAAGCCGATGGCGACGAGGCCGAGCACGGTGCCGAAGAAGGCGAGGATGGTGCCGATCTGGAAGCCCCAGAGGCCGAGGATCAGGGCCACCGCCACGGCGAGGATGGAGTAGCGGAGCAGGAGGCGCACCGGGCCGAAGGCGAGGCGCGGCAGGCCGGCCCATTGCGCGAACTGCAGGATGCGGCCGCGCAGGCCGAAGAAGAGCGTCAGCGCGATGGCGAGGATGACGAGGGTCTCGATGAGGCGGATGAGGGTGGGTTGGTCGATGTAATTCATGGAGCGGGTTCCGGTGGATGGTTGAGGGGACGCGGCTCAGTCGCCGTCGTTCCAGGGCTCGTCCCACTCGTTGTCGGTGAAGGCGAGGGCGGTGGCGCGTTCCTCGATGAGGCTGGTCAGCTGCTGAGCGATGCCGGTCCAGGTGAAGAGACTGCGGGCCTTGTGCGCGCCCATCCGGGAGAGGCGGGTGGAAAGGCGCGGGTGGCGGAGCACCTTCACGATGGAGATCCCGAGGTCCTCCTTGTCAAAGGTGTCGGCGTAGAGCGCGTGCCGGCCGA
>JAYRZA010000073.1:0-2230 GCA_041916695.1 Devosia sp.
CACGGTTTATGAGGCTTTTACCAGCCGGTCGGGGTCGCTCCCGCCGGTCGCCCGCTCAGGCGGCGGCGGTCTGCCCGGCGCGCCTCAGCCGCCGCCAAGGCTATGGCTGACAAGCGCGTCCTCTTGTTCTTCACGCCGAGGCCAAGGTCTTTTGCCATGCCTGAACACGTTTCTCCAAGAAGTCGATCCAGACGGGCTGGTCGTTCAGGCACGGGATGTGGGTGAACTCGGCGCCGCCGGCCTCCTTGAACTGCTCGGCGCCCTCGACGCGGATTTCCTCGAGGGTCTCGAGGCAGTCGGTGACGAAGGCCGGGGTGATGACGAGCAGGCGCTTCTTGCCCTGCTTGGGCAGTTCCTCGAACAGGTGGTCGGTGTAGGGCGCGATCCACGGCTCGCCGGCGATGCGGGACTGGAAGGAGATGGACCACTTGGCCGGATCCAGGCCGGCGGCCTTGGCGAACTCGTGCGTGGTGCGGGTGACCTGCGCCTTGTAGCAGGTGGCGTGCGCCGGGGAGCAGGTGTTGCAGCAGTCGGCCACGACCTGGCAGTGGGCGTGCGAGCTGTCGCCCTTGGTCAGGTGGCGCACCGGGATGCCGTGGTAGCTGAAGAGCAGGTGGTCGTGCGGCTGGGCGAGGTAGGGCTTCGCGCTGGCGACAAGGGCGGCGATGTAGTCGGCGTCGGCGAAGTAGGGCTGCACGCACTCGATCTTCATGTCCGGGGCGATCTTCGCGGCCTCGCGGTGGACCTTGGCGACGACGGTCTCCCAGCTCGACATGGCGTAGTGCGGGTATTGCGGGAAGAGGAGGAGACGGTCGATGCCCTGCTTCGCCATGCGGTGCAGGACGTCGGGGATGGACGGGTTGCCGTAGTTCATCGCCAGCTCGACCGGCAGCGCGGTGCGGGCCTGGAGCTTGGCCTGGGTGTGCTTGCTGGTGACGATCAGCGGGGAGCCCTCGGGGGTCCAGACGCTCTCGTAGGCGTGCGCGGATTTCTTGGCGCGGAAGGGGATGATGATGCCGTTGACCAGCAACCAGCGCAGGAAGCCGGTGTCCGGCTTGTCGATCACGCGCTCGTCGCCGAGGAATTCGCGCAGGTAGCGCTTCACGTCGGGGACGGAAGTGGAATCAGGGGAGCCGAGGTTGAGAAGGAGAACGGCGGACTTGGCCATGGTGTGCGTCCAAGACTGGTGGCCCAAAGGCTCCGAATGTCAATCGGGGGAAGGGGCGGGCGGTGCCCAAAATTGATTTGTCGTCGCGAGGTGCGCGAAGCGCGCCGTGGCGATCCAGCTTGCATGGATTGCTTCGTCGTCCCCCGGGCGGGCCTTCTCGCAATGACAAAACCAGACAGGAACCAGGCCGGCGCTCAGGCCGCGAGCGACTGGATCGCGGCGATGAGCCGGTGGGTGTTCTCGGGCACGATGCGATCGGTGATGATCGTGCGCGGGGCGGCGGGGACCAGGTCGAGCCGCGGGCCGGACTCCGAGCCCGGGCGGACGATGTCGGCGATGAAGTCCATGCCGCCGCGCGGCTTGATCCAGCGGTAGTAGATGTCGGCGTCGTCGGACTCGAGGACGATGTCCAGCTTCAGCAGGACGTGGCAGTAAAGCGTCAGGTCGCGATACGAGGCGAACCAGGTCGGCGGGCACACCAGTTGGTCGCGGATGACAAGGGTCATGGCGGGTATGCCCCTCTGCAATAATTGTGCCGGCCGCGAAGGGAAGCAGGATTTTATCTGGCGTTGCCGCGGGGTGGTTCATTCTATGCTTGTTCGATTCCATCCGCACCTTCCATGAGTTCCACCCGCCCGCCTGTGCTCCTCGTCATCCGTGATGGCTGGGGCAGCAATCCGCATCCCGAGCAGAACAAGTTCAATGCCGTCCACCTGGCGCGGAAGCCGGCGGATGACATGCTGCATGCGAAGTATCCGGTCACCCTGGTCAAGGCCAGCGGACTCGACGTCGGCCTGCCCGACGGCCAGATGGGCAACAGCGAGGTCGGCCACGAGAACATCGGCGCCGGCCGCATCGTGGACCAGGAGTTGGTGCGCCTGAACAAGCTTTTCTCCGAGAAGCAGCTCGCCCGCAACCCGGTGTGGCACGCCATCGTCGCGCGCCTCAAGGCCAACCCGGCGGCGAAGCTCCATCTGATGGGCATCGTCTCCGACGGCGGCGTGCACGGCATGCTCGAGCACTTGTATGGCATCTTGCGCCAGGCGAAGGAGGACGGGCTCG
>JAYRZA010000074.1:0-2047 GCA_041916695.1 Devosia sp.
GACCCTCGTCATCGGTTTGCCGCAGCCTCCCGACACCGCCAATGTGAGGGTACCCGTTCGCTGAGTTCGCCCACCTGCTTCGAGAGCGTACTGATAGCGCCCCCGGTATACGGTCCTAGAGCTGCACGTCGCAGATCTGGTCTCAAACACGTCATGAAGTTCCAGATCGAGGGTGTTGTGAGCGACGACGCCAGACAGGGAGCGAGAGACAACGCGAACCGCCGACCCAATATTGGCGGGTGGCTGGTTACAGGTGACCTGCCCATTGTCGATCGCGCAGGTGATGAACCCGTCCAGAGAGACCTTCCTGACACCGACCAGAAGATCGCCAACCGAGGCAGGCGGAAGCGCCGCCTGCTGCTCCGGCGGGGGGGCCGCGGCGGACGAGGGCGGCGTCGGCGGCTGGCGCCCGATGACATAGGGCAGCCGTTCCCAGTCGAGCACCTGGCCCTCGCCGCCGCCGAAGCTGCGGCTGATCGCATTCATGCGGTCCCACTCCGCCCGGACCTCGGGCGAGGCGTTCTGGTGCAGGAAGGCCTGCCTCGCCTGCATCGCCTGCTGCCGGGGCGATGTGTCGAACAGCGTCGCGATGCCGCCCTCGGCGCCGCGGCTGACCAGCTCCTTGACGTATTTGTCATAGGCATAGGCGCCGATATAGCCCCCTGCCACCGTGCCGACGGCGCCGCCGACCACGCCGCCCAGCGCATTGCCGAGCACCGGCACGAAGGAGCCGAGGGTCGCGCCGACGCCAGTGCCGATCGCCGTGAAGGTGCCGACCGCCACCGGCTCGACCGCGACGCTGACCGCCGTGCCCATCGCTCCGCGCATGTCGCCGGCGGAGGCGCTGCCCAGCATGGCGGCGCCCTCGTCGGCCAGGGTCAGGAGCTGCGAGGCGACGGCGAAGGCGATCTCTCCCCGGCCCGTCCGGACGTTCTCCGCCACGTCGCGCCACGGCTGCATCGCCGCATCGACCCGCCGCGCCATCGTCCGAGCTTGGCTGCCGGTGAGCCCCGTGCCGCGGAAGCTGCCGCTGGACAGGCGCGTCAGCGTCTCGCCGGCCTCGCCGAACCTCTTGCCGGCCTCGACGCCGGCCTCCAGGTGCCGGCCCAGGGTCTCCGCCGCCTCGGGGCTCAGCTGTGCACGGGCGGGAGGGGCGGAGGACGCCAGAAGCGCCGCAATGGCGGCTCCCGTTGCAACCCATGAAGCGAGACGTCGAGCCCTGAACCTCATGCTGGAATGCTAATCCAGAGACCAATGGACGCGTTTGCGATCCATCAAACGTCCGGCGACGGCCGGGAAGGTGGTCAGGTCAAGAGCAAGCCCTGTCCTCCGGGCCGCATGCGGCCACCTGAACCCGAGGGGTTCAGCCGGACGAGCGTACCCTGGTCAGGCCGCCTTGATGGTCTCGAAGAAGCGGCCGATCTGCTCGCGCAGGCTGCGGGCCTGGTCGGAGAGGTCGCCGGCAGCCTTCAGTACGTTGGTCGAGGTCGCGCCTGTGTCGGCCGCCGCATCGCTGACGCCGGTGATGTTGCTCGACACCTCCTGGGTGCCGTGCGCGGCCTCCTGGATGTTGCGGGCGATTTCCTCGATGGCCGCCTGCTGCTGGGAGAGCGAGGCCGAGATGCTGGCGGTGATGACGTTGATCTCCTCGATCGTCGAGCCGATGCCGGTGATCGACCCCACCGACTGCTCGGTGGCGGCCTGGATGGCGGCGATCTGCTGGCTGATCTCGTCGGTCGCCTTGGCGGTCTGGCCGGCGAGGCTCTTCACCTCGCTGGCGACGACGGCGAAGCCGCGGCCGGCTTCGCCCGCCCGCGCCGCCTCGATGGTGGCGTTGAGGGCGAGGAGATTGGTCTGACCGGCAATATTGGCGATGAGGCTGACCACCTCGCCGATCTTCTGCGCGGTCTCGGCAAGGCCGTCCATGGTCGTCTTCGACTGACGGGCCTGGCTGACCGCCCGCGTGGCCACCGAGGTCGACTGCTCGACCTGCCGGCCGATCTCGCGGACGGCGCTCGAAAGTTCTTCGGAAGCGGCGGCGACGGTC
>JAYRZA010000075.1:0-2040 GCA_041916695.1 Devosia sp.
TGATCTCAATAGGCATGGGAAAGGGAGTGGTTGGCGTTGTGGAAAACGAGCAAGAAGCCATCCGCTCCGGTCACCGTCAACAGCAATTTTGAGGACCGCCTTTCCGGCGGCCCTACCCTCGCCCTAGCCCTTGGGCGAAGGCGGGTTATACAAAAACACGGATTAGGTCTTGCGAGTGCCTAACCCCCTGATTCCCATACACGAACCTTGGCGTCGCCCGACTCAAATTTCGTCCATCTCCACGTCCATAGCGACTACAGCCTGCTCGACGGGGCCTGCCGCATCGACCGGCTGATGGACCGCGCCACCGCCCTCGGTATGAAGTCCCTGGCCCTCACGGACCATGGCAATCTCTACGGGGCGATCGAATTCTACAACCAGGCCAAGGCCAAGGGCATCAAGCCGCTGGTCGGCTGCGAGCTCTACCTCGCCGCCGGCTCCCGCCTCGAACGCACCGGCCGGTCCGACGAGGGCAAGAGCATCTACCACCTCGGCCTGCTTTGCCGCGACCTCACCGGCTACCAGAACCTCCTTAAGCTGGTCTCCGACGCCCATCTCAAGGGCTTCTACTACAAGCCGCGCACCGATCTCGAGACCCTCGCGAAGCACGCGAAGGGCCTCATCGGCTTCACCGGCTGCCTCGCCTCCCTCGTCCCGCAGCACCTGCTCAACGACAATTACGAGGCCGCCCGCCAGGCCTGCGGCCGCTTCGTCGAGATCTTCGGGAAGGAGAACTATTTCGTCGAGATCCAGGACCATGGCATCCCCGAGCAGCGCAAGGTCATCCCCGGCCTGCTCAAGCTCGGCGAGGAGTTCGGCCTGAAGGTCATCTGCTCGAACGACGTCCATTACGTCAACGCCGCCGACGCCGGCCCGCACGACACGCTGCTCTGCATCCAGACCGGCTCGAAGATCGCCGAGGAGAACCGCATGAAGTTCTCCGGCACGCAGTTCTTCCTCAAGTCGCGCGACGAGATGGCCCGCACCTTCGCCGAGGTGCCCGAGTCCGTCACCAACACGCAGCTCGTCGCCGAGATGTGCGACCTCGCCATCCCCTTCCCCAAGGGTTCCGAGCGCTACCCGAAATACCCGCTGCCGCCCGAGGTGAAGACCGACCGCACCGGCTACCTCAAGGAGCTCTGCATCGCCGGCCTGAAGTCGCGCTACGGCGTCGACTACGCGAAGCCCGAAAAGGCCAAGGACAAGGAACTCGCGAAAACCCTCGTCGAGCGCCTCGACTACGAGATCTCGATCATCGCGAAGACGGGCTTCGTGGACTATTTCCTCGTCGTCTGGGACTTCATCCACTGGGCCCGGCAGCAGCAGATCCCCGTCGGCCCGGGCCGCGGCTCGGGCGCCGGCTGCATCGTCGCCTACCTGCTCGGCATCACCAACCTCGACCCGCTGCGCTTCAAGCTGCTCTTCGAGCGCTTCCTGAACCCCGAGCGCGTGTCGCCGCCGGACTTCGACATCGACTTCTGCATGCGCCGCCGCGGCGAGGTCATCCAATACGTCCGCCAGAAATACGGCAACGAGTGCGTGGCCAACATCATCACCTACGGCACCCTCGGCGCCAAGGCGGTCATCCGCGACGTCTCGCGCGTCCACGACCTGCCCTACGTCGAGGCCGACCGCCTGGCCAAGATGATCCCCGACGAGCTCAACATCGAGCTCCAGGCCGCCATCGACAAGTCCGCCGAGCTGCGCAACGAATACGAGAAGAACCCCGTCGCGCGGAAGATCATGGAGCAGGGCCTCGTGCTCGAGGGCATGGTCCGCAACACCGGCAAGCACGCCGCCGGCATCATCATCACCGACCGGCCGCTCGAGGAGTTCGTCCCGCTCACCCTGCAGGAAGGCGACATCACGGTGCAGTATGACATGAACGCGGTGGGCAAGCTCGGCCTGCTGAAGATGGACTTCCTCGGCCTCAAGACGCTCACCGTCATCGCCGACGCCGTCGACAATGTCCGCCGCACCGCCGACCCGAAGTTCGACATCGAGGCCGTCGGCTTCGAGGACCCCAAGACCTACGCCCTG
>JAYRZA010000076.1:0-1966 GCA_041916695.1 Devosia sp.
GGGCCCCAAGGCGACAACCACGGTCGCCTTCACCCAACCGCCGGGCCTTGACGGTATGCCCAGTTCCCCGCGGCTGCTCGGCGCGGAATGGCTGGCCCGCTGGCGGCGCAGCGACTCGAAATACCCGGCCGGCCTCGACGATGCGCAAAGGGCCTCAGTCGAGCAGCGCATCGAGGGACACCCGCAGTTCGGGCGGAAATCATGAAGGACGAAACCGCTCCTCCTGATTCTTACTTCTTCCTTTCCGCAATCAGCGCCTGCCCGGTCAGCGAGCGAGACTCCTTCACCAGTCCTTCCACCGTGCCGGCATAGACGATCTCACCGCCATCGGGTCCGCCGCCGGGCCCCAGGTCGATGACCCAGTCAGCCAGGTTGATGACATCCAGGTTGTGCTCGATCACGACCAGCGTGTTGCCGGCGTCGCGCAGCTTGAAAAGCAGGTCCATCAGCCGCTGGATGTCGGTCCAGTGCAGCCCCGTGGTCGGCTCGTCGAGGATGTAGAGCGTGGTCCCCTGCTCCCGCTTGCTGAGTTCGAGCGACAGCTTGATGCGCTGCGCCTCGCCGCCTGACAGCGTTGTCGCCGACTGGCCGAGCTGGAGATAGCCGAGGCCGACCGCCTCGAGCGTCGCCAGCTTCTCCATGATGCGCGGCACGGCGCGAAACAGCGTCATCGCCTCCGCCACCGTCATGGCCAGCACGTCCGCGATGCTCTTGCCATGGAACCGCACCTCGAGCGTCTCGCGGTTGAACCGCCGGCCGTCGCAGCTCGGGCACGGCGTGTAGGCGTCGGCCATGAACTGCATGTCGAGCTTGATCTGGCCGTCGCCCTGGCAGCGCTCGCAGCGCCCGCCGCGGACATTGAAGCTGAAGCGGTTCGCCCTGTAGCCGCGCACCTTGGCGAGCGGGATCTTGGCGA
This sequence comes from Devosia sp., assembly GCA_041916695.1. Taxonomy (GTDB): domain Bacteria; phylum Pseudomonadota; class Alphaproteobacteria; order Rhizobiales; family Devosiaceae; genus Devosia_A. Next base: position 917 of record JAYRZA010000076.1, read on the forward strand.
ACAGGTCGCGCAACAGGTCGAGCAGGCCGACATAACTCGCCGGGTTCGACCGCGGGCTGCGGCCGATGGGCTCCTGGTCCACCACGACCGCCTTCTCGAAATGCTCGAAGCCGGTCAGCCCGCGGTGCCGGCCGGGCAGCATCTTCGCGCCGTTGAGCTTCCGCGCGGCCGCCGTGGCCAGGATGTCGTTCACGAGCGAGCTCTTGCCCGAGCCCGACACGCCGGTGACGCAGGTCAGCAGGCCCACCGGGAAACGCGCGTCCACGCCCTTCAGGTTGTGCTCGGTGGCGCCCTTGACGGTCAGCCAGCGATCGTCGGGCGGCCGCGTCTTGCCATCCTTCACCACGCCGAGCTTGCCGGCGAGATAGGCGCCGGTGCGCGAGGCGGACGCCGGCAGCTTGGCGCAATCCGCCGGGGAACCGTGAAAAAGGATCTGTCCGCCCTCCGTGCCGGCGCCGGGCCCGAGCTCGATCAGCTCGTCGGCGATGCGCATCGTGTCGGCGTCATGCTCGACCACCAGCACCGTGTTGCCGCGGTCGCGCAGCTCGCGGAGCGTGGCCAGCAGCCGCTGGTTGTCGTGCGGGTGCAGGCCGATGCTCGGCTCGTCGAGGACGTAGATCACGCCGACAAGCCCCATGCCAAGCTGCGTCGCCAGGCGCACGCGCTGCGCCTCGCCGCCCGAGAGCGTGGTGTATTCGCGGTCGAGGGTCAGGTAACCCAGGCCGGTCTCGCTGAGGAAATGCAGCCGCTGCGTCACGCCATCCAGCACCTCGCGCACGGCGTCGGTCGCCGGCAGGACGGCCCGCAGGCCCGCCATGAACTCCAGCGCGCGGCGGATGTCGGCCGCCGTGAATTCGGCGAAACTCCTGCCGCCCAGCAGCACCGCCGCGCTGCGCGCATTCAGCCTCAGGCCGTGGCAGGACGGGCACTCCCCGCTCGCCATGAAGGTGGCGAGCCGCGCCCGGTAGCCATCGCTGCGCGATTCCCGCCGGCCGGCCTCCAGCAGGGCGATCACGCCCGGGAACGGCTTCGCCTCGGCCTTTTGCGTCT
>JAYRZA010000077.1:0-1900 GCA_041916695.1 Devosia sp.
TCCTTGCCGATCCGAAGCGCGGCGTCGGCCTCGTGCATGCGGCGGGCGAGGGAGATGGCCATGGCCAGCGCCAGCTCGGCGACAGGACGCGCGTAGACGGGAGCGGTCGAGAGGACCGGGATGCCGCGGCGATCGCACTCGGCGTAGTCGACATTCGGCAGGAAGTTGCTCTCGACGTTGAAGACGGCGCGCAGGAGCGGCGCGCGGTCGAGGCGGGCCTTGTCCAGCGGTGACTGCCCGATCAGGGCAATCGTCTGCGGTAGGTATTGGTCGATGTGCTCCGCGGTGGCTGGCGAGCCATCGTGCCAGATCACGCGGCCGAACTTTTCGAGACGGCGCTTGGTCGCCTCATCGAAGATGCGGTCGATCCGCCGCGGGTGGGGATCGAGGAGGATGACGGGATCAGAGGGCAGGGGCGGCATCGGCAGAGCTGACGTTTAACCACTAATGGCCACTAATCATCACTAATCTGAACCTTGCTATGGGTGACCGCAAAATGGGAAGGATGCGGGTAGGGCCCTCAACCGCCCGCCCGGGGTGGGGAAAGGCCGTTGGGGGCAACGGCCCCTACCGCTCTTTACCCGGCCGCCAGCATCAGCAGCTGGCGGAGGCGCTGGAGGTCGGTGGCGGAGGTTTTCGCCACGAAGCCGCGCTGGTGGGTGAAATGGACATCCGGCTCGGCCTTGATGCGGGTGAAGTCGAGGCGCGGATGGTCGCGGTGCCGGGACAAGCCGTAGCCGGTGCTGCGGCGGTCGGGGGCGATCACGGCAACGACGCGGTCGTCCAAGCCCTGTTCTTGCACGTAACGATCAAGCCCGGCCGAGGGATCCTCCGGCAGGGGCTCGGTGCGCGGTAGAAAGACGACGGCCGGGGCCGAACTGTTTTCGGCGGAGAGGGTCAGGCCGTCCAGCGTCCAGACCTGGGCGTGCTGGGCGATGAAGGTGAGGCGGGCGCGGAGGTTGCGCACGTAGTCGAGCAGGTCGGTGCCGACGAAGTGCATGATTTGCCAGAGCGGGTCGCCGGCGGACAGCTGCTTCGCGGCGGCGAAGCGGCGGAGCAGGGTGCCGTCGATGGGAGATTGCATCTTGCCGACGATGTCGCGTTCGACGCCGAGCCACTGGGCGGTGACGTTGGGGCCGCGGCAGTCGAACCACTCGGCCGGCTCGAGCCATTCGCAGAAGGCGCGGGCGTCAGCGTAGAGGCCGAGGTGCTGGAGGACGAGGGACAGGGCGCAGGTCGGGGCGGCGTCGGCGGGGAGCTGGTGGTGGTCGAAATTGTTCAGGGCCGGCTCGTGGCGGTGGCCCACATCGACCACGGCGATGGCGGGATTGGCCAGGTCGGCGTCGGTCGGTTCGCGCCGCAGGATGGGGCAGGGCGTGGTGGCCAGCAGCACGCAGCAGGCAAGGAACTCATCTTTATGGGCGCTGCCCGGGTGCGTCAGGATCGTGGAAAAAGGGACCATCCGAGAAAGCTGAAGGCTGAAAGCTGAAAGCTGAAGGTAAATTCCCGGATTTTCCCCGATGCCTTGAAGAAACCTGACGGAGCGCTGCGCGGAGATGGCGAAGCAAACTTGAAACCTGAAACCTGAGATTATTTCACGCAGAGACGCAGAGGCGCGAAGAAGAGGAGATTCCGAATGCTCAACCTGCCTTTGCTAGAACCTTCAGGTTTCAGGTCTCAGGTTTCAGGTTTCTCCGAGGCGCTACTCGCCTCGGACGGCCGCCTTTATCTTCGCGATGTCGATTTTGTCCATTTGCATCATGGCCTCGAAGGCGCGCTTGGCGGTCTGGCCGCCGGCGGCCATGGCGTCGGTCAACACGCGCGGGGTGATCTGCCAGTTCACGCCCCACTTGTCCTTGCACCAGCCGCAGTAGCTGGCCTTGCCGCCGTGCTTGATGAT
>JAYRZA010000078.1:0-1806 GCA_041916695.1 Devosia sp.
ACGAAAAGTTCCCCGCCCAACGCGCCCTCGTCACATGAAGCTCCACGACATCAGCCGCCCCATCCACACCGGCATGCCCGTCTGGCCCGGCGACACGCCGGCCGAGTTCGCCTTCGCCGCCACCAAGGCCGGCGGCTACTCCGCCAATGTCGGCCGCCTGCGCGTCAGCCTGCACACCGGCACGCACGCCGACGCGCCGTATCACTACAACGACGCCGGCCTGGCGATCGACGAGCTGCCGGTCGACGCCTACGTCGGCCCGGCGCGGGTCGTCGATATCCGCGGCCACCAGACCATCACGACCGCCCAGCTCGCCGCGCATGATTACTCCGCGACCCCGCGCGTGCTGTTCAAGAGCGACTCCTGGACCGACCCCGCCGTCTTCCCCTCCACCTGGCCGCTGATGGCGGCCGATGTGCCGGCCTGGCTCGCCGCGCGCGGCGTGAGGCTCGTCGGCCTCGACGTGCCCTCGGTGGACCGCATCGACAGCAAGGACCTGCCGATCCACCACGCCTGCGACGCGGTGAACCTTCTCATCCTCGAGAACCTCGACCTGCGCGCCATCACGCCCGGCGTCTATGAGCTGATCGCCCTGCCCCTCCGCATCAAGGGGGGCGACGGCTCGCCCCTCCGCGCCATTCTACGCAGCGCCTGACAGGCTGGTCCGCCCTGTGGTTTGCCCCTGCCGTCGCGCTTGTCCCGCCGCAGCCCCGGCGAAGGCGGACGGCTCGCCGCTGCGGGCCGTCCCTCGCGGCGATTGACGAGCCCCTTCCGGCCCGCCTTGATGCGGGTTCCCTGCATGAAGCATCTTTACGATTTCAGCGCCCTGCCGGTCGATCGCACGATCTCGCCGCATGACACCATGCTGGCCGACGGCCTGGAGAGCCAGTATTACGACATCGGGCATCGCGCGCTCGAGCTGGTGAAGTTCTCGGCCGACCTGTGCGACAAGCCGCACTACCCCGACATCCTCGACCTGCCCTGCGGCTACGGCCGCGTGCTGCGCTGGCTGCGGGCCAACTACAACTATGCCCGCATCACCGCCTGCGACCTGGAGCGCGGCGGCGTCGATTTCTGCGCCGAGCGCTTCGGCGCGCTGCCGGTTTATTCCCAACCCGACCTCCGCCAGCTCGATTTCGGCAAGCAGTTTTCCCTGATCTGGGTCGGCTCGCTGCTCACGCACCTGCCGCTCGACAAATGGCTCACCACCCTCGACTGCCTGGTGCGCTGGACCGCCGACTGTGGCGTCATCGTCATGTCGGTCCAGGGCCGCTATTTCACCAGCCAGCTGGCGCGCGGCCAGCGCTACATCGTCGAGAACATCCACAAGGAGCCGCTGCTGGCGGATTTCGAGCGCGACGGCTTCGCCTACCAGCCCTACTTCGAGGAGAAGAACGGCGACTACGGCATCGCGGTCACCTCGCCCGAGTGGATCGGCCGCACCCTGCAGCGCTATCCAAACCTCATCCTGCGCGCCTACCTCGAGCAGGCCTGGGGCATGCAGGATATCGTCATTCTCTACAAGCGCGAGGGCCACTACCTGCCCGTGCTGGGCACCCCGGAGTTGAACCGGCCCGCGCCGGCCCCCGGCCTGCTGCGAAAGTTGTTCGGCCGGTAGGGGCGCTTGCCCCCAAGCGCCCGGGCCTACCCTTTGCGGAAGAACTCCCAGCAGAGCACCGCGGCCGCGGCCGAGACGTTGAGCGACTCGACCGTGTCCGCGCCGGGGATCTTCACGAGCCGGTCGCACTGCGCCATGATCTCGGGCGCCATGCCGCGCTCCTCGTTGCCGAGGATGATGGCCGGCGG
>JAYRZA010000079.1:0-1782 GCA_041916695.1 Devosia sp.
CGCCGCGGCGCGGAACGGAGTCCGCGCCCTACCCCACGAACGCCTTCACTTCCCTTGCGACCCGCGCGACGTCGTCGTTGCTCAAACCCGGGTGCAGCGGCAGCGAGAGCACCTCGGCGCAGGCCTGCTCGGTCTGCGGGAGCGACAGTGTCGCATCATGATACGCCGGCTGGCGGTGGACGGGCATCGGGTAAAGCACGCCGCACAGGATGTCATGCTTCGCGAGGTGCGCCTGCAACGCGTCGCGCTGCGGCGTGCGCACGACAAACTGGTGCCAGGTGTGCGTCCGGTCCGGGGCGACCACCGGGAGCTTGAGCGCCGCGCCTTGCAGCGCCGCCAGATACTGGCCGGCGATCTCGTTGCGGCGCTTGTTCTCCGCCTCGAGCCGGGTGAGACGCACGCGCAGGATAGCCGCCTGGAGCTCATCGAGCCGGCTGTTGCGGCCGTGCAGGTCGCTCACGTAGCGCTTCCGCCAGCCGTATTGGCGGAGCAGCTTCACTTTTTCCAGCAGCGCCGTGTCCCGGCCGGTCACGGCCCCGGCATCGCCGAGGGCGCCGAGGTTCTTGGTCGGATAAAAACTGAACGAGGCGAGCTGGCCCCAGGTTCCGGCCATGCGGCCTCCCACGAGCGAACCGTGCGCCTGCGCGCAGTCCTCCAGCACGAACAGGTGATGCCGGGCGGCGACCTCCATCAGGCGCGGCATGTCGACCGCCTGGCCATAGAGGTGAACGGGCACGACCGCCTTGATCTTGGGGTCGCGCAGCTTGGTGAGCATCGCCTCGAGCGCGGCCACATCCAGCAGCATCGTGCCGGGCTCGATGTCCGCAAAGACCGGCTTGGCCCCGGTGGCGACGATCGCGGAGACCGTCGCGGTGACGGTGTTGGCCACGGTGATGACCTTGTCGCCCGGGCCGATGCCGGCGGCGAGCAGCGCCAGCTCGATGGCATCGGTGCCGTTGGCCACGCCGACCGTGCCGGCCGTGCCGAACCACGCGCTGAATTCCTTCTCAAAGGCGTCCAGCTCGGGTCCGAGGATGTAATGGCCGCTGAGCATGACGCGCCTGATGGCGGCATCGATCTCCGCCTGCGCGGCGAGATAGGAGGCTTTCGGGTCGGCGGGGAGTATCTTGCTCACAGGTAATGAGGCAGTTCTTTGCGGTAGTAGTCCAGGGTGAGGGCCAGCGCCTGCCTGATCGTCGTGTGCGGCTTCCAGCCGAGTTTTTTGGCGATGAGCCGGCCGTCCGAATAGAAGTCGCCGATGTCGATCTTCTTCCGGTCGGCGGGGAAAGGCTTGACCGTGTAACTGCCCTGCCCGGCCACGGCGACGAGCGTCTTCGCGAGGTCGCGCAGGCTGATGCGGCCCACGCCGCCGAGGTTGAAGACCCCGCCGATCGCCTTCGGGTGGGTCGCCGCCAGCAGGAAGGCCTCGACGGCGTCGTCCACGTAGGTGAAGTCGCGCAGCTGGTCGCCGCCCCACACCTCGACGGGCCTGCCCTCGAGGATCTGGCGGATCCAGATGCCGACGAAGGTCTGGCGGGCGTCCTTCACGCGCATGCGCGGGCCGATGGTGTTGGTCAGGCGCAGCACCGTGCTCTGGATGCCGTGCACCTCGCTGTAAAGCAGGTGGTATTCCTCGCCGGCGAGCTTGTTGATGCCGTTGACGTCCACCGGCCGCAGCGGGTGCTGCTCGTCCACCGGCAGGTAGTCGGGCCGGCCGTAGATCTGGCGGGTGCTGGCGAAGACGACGCGCAGCTTCGGGTTGTGCCGCCGGCAGGCCTCCAG
>JAYRZA010000080.1:0-1777 GCA_041916695.1 Devosia sp.
ATCAAACAGCTTCGCATCAAGCGGACCGATGTGGATCCCTTCTCCCTCGAAGAGGTGAAGTCCATCCTCTCCACCGTGCGCGAGGATTTCCGCGACTACTTCACCGTGCGCTTCTTCACCGGCATGCGCACCGGAGAGGTGGACGGCCTCAAGTGGAAGTACATCGATTTCGAGCGCCGACTGATTCTGGTCCGCGAGACGGTCGTCCTCGGTGACGAGGAGTACACCAAGACCGACGGCTCTCAGCGGGACATCCAGATGAGCCAGCTTGTGTTCGACGCCCTGAAGCGTCAGCACACGGCGACCGGGAATCACTCGGACTTTGTCTTCTGCAACCGCCTGCACAAGCCGCTGGATCACAAGAACGTGACCAACCGGGTCTGGTATCCGCTGCTACGTCATCTGGGCGTCAAGAAGCGACGCCCCTACCAGTGCCGCCACACGGCCGCGACCCTGTGGCTTGCCGCCGGCGAGGCACCGGAGTGGATTGCCCGGCAGCTCGGCCATACCACCACCGAGATGCTGTTCCGGGTCTATTCCCGCTACGTCCCCAATCTCACCCGTCGTGACGGCTCAGCCTTCGAGCGGCTGATCACTCAATCGATCGCCAGCCAGGTCCTGCCCGTTGAAACGCTCAAGGAGAACTGCGATGTCTGAGGTCAAAGTCACTTTCAGTACGAGCCGCCTGCCGGGCGCAGATCAGGTTGTGGATCGGCTCCCCCCGGTGCTCCGCATTCAATCGATTGCGCGATTCCCCTTCGATGAGCGCCATATGCTGTGTCAGGCCGTTCTGTTTCACGAGCAGGCAGGCCTGAAGGTGGAGTGGCTGTGCCGCCAGCCCGACAACCGACTGACGGCCGGCGCGCTGGTGTCGATCCGCTGGCTCGGTCGCCCGGTGTCGACGACGGGCGCCATCCGGATCTCCCGCCTCGTCAAACTGGAGCGACCGGAAGCCAGCTTGAATCCCTTTGCCACCATCCCCCACAGTTGGGTCAAGGACAGGCCTCTGGTGGCACGTGCAGCCCAACTCTGGGAAGGCTTGGGACGACCGCTCCAGCATCTCTTCAACGCGATCTTCTGGGACCACCACCGCTTCGAGCGCTATCTGGATGGACCGAGCTCTCTGGCCGGGCATCACAATGGACGCAACGGCAATTTCCGGCACGCGGTCGAAGTCGCCGAGCGGGCGTTGGCGCTCGCCAGCCATCATGCGGAAGCGCATCTTCCTGTCCTTCTCGCCAGCAGCCTGCTGCACGACGCCGGCAAGGCCGAGGAGTACCGTTTCAATGGTCGCCACCGTCGCTTCGAGATGACCGAACGCGGCACCCTCCTCGGCCACAAGCACACCGTGCTCGAGTGGATCGCCGCCGCCCGCGCCCAGCACCGGGTGATCGTGCCGGAAGCGCACTATCTGGCGCTCCTGCACGCCATCACCGCCGCCAAAGGGGCGCCAGACTGGCTCGGGTTGCGCGAACCGCTCAGCCTTGATGCCCACATCCTGTCCATGGTCGATCGCCTATCCGGCCAGGCAGATCTGGTCGCCCGCAACGCGCCGACACAAGGCGGATTCGGTGCCTACCACCGACACCTGGGCGGGCGGCCTTATGTCCTGAGGGAATGAACTCAGCCCGGATCGGCTGCGAGGCAAACGCTCAGTAGCAGGTCGCAGCTTTCGCTTAGGGTTTGGGGACGATTCGCTATGCTGTTCATGACAGCGGACGTCCCGTCACTCCCCTCCCCCGACATAGCTTGGAGACGCTCATGAATCATCATGAGG
>JAYRZA010000081.1:0-1725 GCA_041916695.1 Devosia sp.
GGTGTGCTTCAGGCCGAAACTGGTGCGGTAGACCGCGCCGAACCAGGCCGGGGTGTCCTTGGGCCGTTCGGCGGGGATCCTGAGCTCGACGCGCTCGGTGCCACGCTCGACCACGAGGGTAAGGGCCTTGGCCGGCTGCTCCTGCATGGCGTCGAGGAGGGTGGCGAGGTTGAGCAGGCGCTGCCGGTCCAGCTCGACCAACCTGTCGCCGGGTTGCAGACCGATGACTTGGGCAAAGGACTTTTCGGGGACACTGGCGACGATGGGAGTGAAAGCGAAGCTGATGCCGACGCGGCGGTTGTTGTCCTCTCCGGAGAGGCGCGGATAAACCGGCAGGTCGATCAGCTGGCCGTCGCGCTCGATGCTGAAGACGGCGCGGCGCTGGCCGTCCTCCGAGACCCCGGAGCTCATCACGAGGGTCTGGAGCAGCTCGGGCCAGTCATTGACCTTGGTGCCGTCGATGGCGCGGATGGTGTCGCCCACCTTCAGGCCGGCCGCGAGGGCGGGGCTGGGCACCGTGGTGCCGTCGGCGAGGGTGATGGTCTTGGCGATGTAGCCGATGCGGGTGGTCGAGAGTTCCTCGCTGGTTGGCTGGCCGACGACCCAGAGAATGCTGGCGAGGGCGAAGGCAAAGAGGACGTTGAAGAAGGCGCCGGCGGCGAAGACGATCATCCGCGTGCTGTAGCTGATGGGCGGCAGGGGCTCGTTTTGCTCCGACTCGCCCTCGATGGCCGCCATGTCGGCGAGCTGGGGCAGGGCGACGTAGCCGCCGAGCGGGATCCACGACAGGCGGTATTCGACGCCGTCCCTGGCCGTGTGCTTCCAGATGGCGGGGCCGAAGCCGATGGAGAAGCGGGTGACCTTCACGCCGCGGCGCCGGGCGGCGAGGAAGTGGCCGAGCTCGTGGACGAAGATGGAGCCGCCAAAGAAGAGGACGATCAGGAAGATCGACCAGATGCTGCTGAACAGCGAGGTGAGGAAATCGGAGGGCATCAGGTGGGGAAGGATTGTGCAATGCGCCGGGCCTCGGCGTCGACGGCTAGGACCTGATCGAGCGTGTTGGGTTCAATCAATTTAACCGCAGCCAGAGTGTGTTCAATAATCCGCGGAATCGCAAGGAAGGGGACCCGGTTTTGCAGGAAGGCCGCGACTGCCACCTCGTTAGCCGCGTTAAACACCGCGGGGGCGGTGCCGCCTGCGGCCATGGCCTCGCGCGCCAGCCGGAGGCAGGGGTAACGCGTCTCGTCGACGGGCCGGAAATCCAGGGCGAAGACCTTGTCCAGAGGCAGGGCGGTGTCGGTGCCGGCCGGGGCGCGCTCCGGGTAAAGCAGGGCGTGCTGGATGGGAAAGGTCATCGACGGCGGGCAGAGCTGGGCGAGCATCGACCCGTCGGTGAACTCGACCAGCGCGTGCACGATGCTCTGGGCGTGCAGGACGGCGTGGCACTGGTCGGCGCGCAGGCCGAAGAGACACTGGGCCTCGATGAGCTCGAGCCCCTTGTTGGCCAGCGTGGCGGAATCGACCGTGATCTTGGGGCCCATGGCCCAGTTCGGGTGCTTGAGGGCGTCGGCCGGTGTGACCTGCGGGAGTTTCTCCATCGGCCAGTCGCGGAACGCGCCGCCCGAGGCGGTGAGCACGAGCCGGCGGACATCCGCCGAGCGATGGCCCTCGAGGCATTGGAAAACGGCGTTGTGCTCGCTGTCGACCGGCAGCAACCGGCTGCCG
>JAYRZA010000082.1:0-1698 GCA_041916695.1 Devosia sp.
CTGGTCCCTGTCGTCCGCGACGCGCTCCGTGCCGCCGCCCCGGGTGTCCCGGTGTTCAAGGTCCGCACCTTCCGCCAGCACGCCGAGTCCTCGATGGAAGTCTGGGCCATGAAGATCGGCTCGACGCTGCTCGGCGTGTTCTCCGCCTTCGCCATGTTTGTCGCCGTGGTCGGCATCTATTCCGTCAAGGCCTACCAGATCTCGCGCCGGACCCGCGAAATCGGCATCCGCATGGCGCTCGGTGCCCTGCCTTCCGCCGTGCAAGCCCTCATCCTCCGTGAGGGCCTGGCCACCGCTTCCGCCGGCATCGCCGCGGGCCTGCTGATCGGTCTCGGCCTCAACCGCCTGCTCGGCTCCGTCCTCCACGGCGTCAAGACGTTCGATCCGGCGGTGCTGCTCACCGCGGCCGGCCTTTTCCTCGCCGCCGCCGCCTTGGCGTCGTGGCTGCCGGCCCGTCGCGCCACCAAGGTCGATCCCATGGTGGCTTTGCGGACCGAGTAGGCCTGGAAATTCCTGCAACTGGCCGCCCGGGCGCCGTGTTTACCGGGGAAGCACCACTGTCTTCCCCCATGAACACCCTTCTGCAGGACCTGAAATTCTCGCTGCGCCTCCTCGCCAAGACCCCCGGCTTCACCCTCACGGCCATCGCCGTCCTCGCTCTCGGCATCGGCGTCAACACCGGCATCTTCAGCGTCGTCCACGCCCTGGCGTTCAGCGCCCGCCCGTTCCCCCAGTCCCATGAGATCGTCCAGCTCTACACGCAGGACACCAAGAACCCGAAGGACTACCGGCTTTTCTCCTATCCCACCTACCGCGACCTGCGCGACCAGACGGGCACCTTCAGCGGCATCCTGGCCCACAACCTCGCCATGGTCGGCATCGGCGAGGGCGCCGGCTCCCGGCGCTCGTTCGTCAGCATCGTGTCGTCGAATTATTTCGACGTCCTCGGCGTGAAACTGGTCCGCGGCCGCGCCTTCACCATGGCCGAGGAGGCTCCTGGCAGCGCCGCCCCGGTCGTCATCGCCAGCCACCTCTACTGGAAGAAGACCGGGTTCGACCCCAACTTCCTCGGCTCGACCATCCGCGTCAACGAGCGCCCCTACACCGTCATCGGCATCGCGCCCGAGGGCTTCACCGGCACGATGATGCTCTTCGGGCCGGAGCTTTATTTCCCGCTCAGCATGCTCGACCTGCTGAGCAATGACTTCCAGACCGAGGTCAAGCGCACCCTGGACAAGCGCGACGCCTACAGCATCTTCGTCGTCGGCCGCCTGGCGCCGGGCGTGACCCTCGCCGCCGCCAACGCCACGCTCAAGGGCACCGCCGCCAACCTCGAGCAGGCCTGGCCGGTCGAGCAGAAGGACAAGACCTTCCTCGCCGGCCCGCTGCCGCGCCTCAGCACGAGCGACGGCCCGGCCAGCGAGGGCGAGCTGACCATCGTCGGCTTCCTCCTCCTGGGCATGTCCGGCATCGTATTGCTCATCGCCAGCCTCAACCTCGCCAACATGCTCCTCGCCCGCGGCGCCGCCCGCCGCAAGGAATTCGCCATCCGCCTCGCCCTTGGCGGCGGCCGCAGCCGCATCATCCGCCAGCTGCTGACCGAAGGCCTCGTGCTCGCCCTCGCCGGCGGCACCATCGGCCTGGCCCTCGCGCTCTGGTCCTCCGACCTGCTCATGGGCTCCCTCGGCGTGCTCATGC
>JAYRZA010000083.1:0-1606 GCA_041916695.1 Devosia sp.
CCCCGCATCTTGGCCTCGGGCAGCGAGGCGAAGAACTGGCGGATCAGGTCGAAGATGCCGAGGTAGGTCGCCGGCGTGGAGCGGGGCGTCTTGCCGATGGGCGACTGGTCGACCTCGACGACGGTGCGGAAGACGTTTGCTCCGGCCAGCTCCGCGAAAGGCGAGACCTGAGACCTGAAACCTGAAACCTGAGGTTGGTCGGACTCGAACTTGGCGAGTTTGACGAAGTCTTTGCCAGAGAGCTTCGTCTTTTTTGCTTTGATCGCGGTTGAGACGGCTGGGTGCAGGATATCACGAAACAGCGTGGATTTGCCGGCGCCGCTCGGGCCGCAGACCATCGTGAGACGGCCCAGAGGCAGGCGCAGGGTCACGTCCTTAAGGTTGCGGAAATTGATGCGGGTTAGTTCGAGCCAGTCGGGGGCGTGCGGAGGGTCGGTAGGGGCGATTGCCCTCAATCGCCTTGAGGCAGGGCCGTTGGGGGCAGCGGCCCCTACCGGCCGGTAGCTGCCCCGGATCGGGTGATTGATGCCCTTGGCGAGGAAGAGGCCGGTGAGGGAGGCGGCGTTTTGCTTGATGCCGGCGGGGCTCTCGTTGGCGAGAATGGTGCCGCCGTGGATGCCGGCGCCGGGCCCGAGATCGATGATGCGGTCGGCGCGTTCCATGACCACGTCGTCATGCTCGACGACGAGCACCGTGTTGCCCTTGTCGCGGAGCGAGAGGAGCGTTTCGATCAGCCGGTCGTTGTCGCGGGCGTGCAAACCGATTGACGGCTCGTCGAGCACGTAGAGCACGCCCGAAAGGTTCGAGCCGAGCTGGGCCGCGAGGCGGATGCGCTGGGCCTCGCCGCCGGACAGGGTCTCGGTGGGGCGGTCGAGCTGCAGGTAGTCGAGGCCGACCTGGCCGAGAAAGCGCAGGCGCTCCTCGATCTGCGGGACAATGTCCTGCGTGATCAGCTTGCCGCGGGCCTCGAGCTGGAGGTTGCGGAGCGTCGAAAGGAGATCGTCGGGCGTTAGCCGGGTCAGTTCGGGCAGGGAAATGGGTTCGGCTTTCTTGACCGGCAGCCGCACGGCGCGGGCAATGCGGTTGAGGCGTTCGCCCTGGCAGGTGGGGCAGGCTTTGCCCTGGGACGAGACGTCGTCGGGATCGAAGGTGCGCAGGGCGTCGGCCACCTCGTCGGAGCGCTCGTCGTCCTCGTCGGGCGTGAGCATCCAGTCGTAGATGCGGCCGTGGCCGCGGCAGGTCGGACACCAGCCCTTGGGCGAGTTGAAGGAGAAATGCTTCGGGTCGAGCTCGGGAAAGGACTCGCCGCTCAGGATGTCGGTGCGGGTGGTCGAGAACCAGGAGAGGATTTCCCCGGCGGGCGTGAGCAGGAAGCACGCGCCTTTGCCGAGTTTCAGGGCGAGGGTGAGCGCGGCGGCGGTTTCCTTGGCGGGTTTGCCCTTCAGGTCCGCGACGACGACCTCGACATCATGTTCCTTGTAGCGGTCGAGTTTCTGGAAGGTGTCGACGCGCAGCAGCCGGCCGTCGGCGCGCATCAGCTCGTAGCCCTGTTTTTCAATCCACTTGGCGATGGGCTCGTGGTGGCCCTTGCGGCCGCGGATGAGCG
>JAYRZA010000084.1:0-1571 GCA_041916695.1 Devosia sp.
CTCAGGTTTCAGCCCTCAGGTTTCCTCGTCGGGCGTCCCGCCCGACGAAGTGATGTCCTCCTGCTTGATCCGGTCCACGTTCATCCGCTCGACCTTGCCGCGGATCGTCTTGATGAGGTCCTCGAGCTCCGGCGGCTCCTTCATGAAGCGCAGCGGGTTCGAGCGGGCGACGACGAAGGTCTTCAGATACGGGCTGACAAACCCCTTGGCCTTCAGCTTGGCCACGGCCTCGGCGACCTTCTCGTCGAGCTCCAGCAGCATCGTGGCGATGCGCTCGTGGGCCTTGAGGGATTTGGTCAGCGGGTCGTCGCTGAACGCGGTCAGGCGGCGGACGAAGGAGTTGTAGACGCCGCCGCTGAAGCGCGGCTTCTGCTCGTAGCAGTGGCCCATCGTGATGAGCGACGCCTCCTCGAAGTAATACGAGAAATCCTTCTCGGCCTTGCTGGCGCTGTCCTCGAGCAGGTTGCGGAAGATGCGGATGACCTCGAGGGACTTGTCCTTCAGGTTGTGGGCCTTCTCGGTGTTGAGGGCGAGGATCTGCCAGGCGACCTCGCGCTTCGGGACGACGAGGGCGGTGATGGACTTCGCGCCGAGGCGGCGCATGGCGGCGAGGCGGTGGCCGCCGTTGGGCGTCCAGAAACCCTCCTTCGGCGCCGTGATGGCGATGATGGGATCGAGGAACATGCCGGTGCGGTCGATGACATCGGCCAGCTTCTTGTGGTGCATGTCGGACACGTCGCGTTGGAAGGGGGTCGGCTCGACGCTGGCGATGGGCAGCACGGCCAGCAGGAGCGGGTGCCGGCCGATGGGCTCGGCGTATTGGCCGACGACCACGCCGCTGGCGCGCTCGATGGCGGCCTTGGTCTCGAGGGCGGCGCCGGTCAGTTCCGGCAGGAGCGCCTCGGTGGCGCCGGCGCCGCGGGTGTTGGCCTTGGCCTTGCGCGGACGTTTTTTGGGCGGGAGACGTTTGAGGGTGCTCTTGGCCATGGTGACTGGGGTTTTTAACCGTTGATGGGCACTAATCGATGCTGATTTTTAACCGCAAAGAACGCAGAGGCCGCAGGGATAAATTCTCTGCGAACACTGTGCTCTCGGCGGTTAAACCGATCGGGAAGGTTGATATCGGAGGCACGGACGACTCTAGCAGAATACACTGACAGCCCTATGTCAGGAGGCGGAAGAGAAACCTGAAACCTGAAACTTGAAACCTGGAAGAGCGGGGAGCAGGGAGCCGGCGATTAAATTCAGGACCGTCGCGGGGTGGTGAAGGCGGTTGGGGGCAACCGTCCCTGCCGGCGGAACCGACAATCGCGGGTCAGCGGACCTCCGGCAAAAATCAGGGAATTTCCTATGTCTGCCGTCTTGAGGCAGGTTTTTTGCGAAAGTTAGCCTTGGCCTGCCCGTATCAACCCGCCCTCCCATGCATACTCCCAAGAAAATGGTTCTCGTCGCGGCGCTGCTTGCGCCGCTTTTCACCGCCAGCGCGCAAACGGTTCTCAGTGATTTCTCGAGCGACACGAACTGGGGCTCCCCGGCGACCCTGGTGGGCAATACGGGCACATTCCAGATTT
>JAYRZA010000085.1:0-1547 GCA_041916695.1 Devosia sp.
AACCGGTCTTCCTTCTGCAGCGGGTAGCGCTGGTATTTGTGCTTCGTGTGCAGGATGTAGCCGCGCAGCTCCTTGTTCATGCCCGCGTAGTCGGTCTTGAAGCACTCCTTGAACAGCGCCTCGCTGAGCGGCTCGCGCGCCAGCCGGGAGACGAAGGTGCTCAGGGCCTGCTGGTAGCGGAGATCCTCGCCGAACATGCAGAAGTGCACGAAGAGGTAGGCCTGCTTGGCCCAGAAATTGTTGCCGAGCGGGTTCTGCGTCGTGGGATCGTCGGCCGTCAGGGCGAAGAACTGGTCGAGCGGGATGAGCTTGCGGTGCTGGAGGACGACGTTGAACGGTTGTTCGCCGACGACCGCGTCGGTGCTGGCCGTCGGGTCGTTGGGATCGGCGTCGGCGGACTGGCCGCCGGAAGCGGCGCCCCGGAGCGAGTTGATCTTGCCGTAGATCAGCGCAGTATCGAGCAGCTCGATGTCCATGACGATCTGGGCGAGGCCTTCCTCGAGCCAGATGGGGGCGCGGACCTGGCTCTGGCTGATGAGGTAGCGGACGTATTCGCGGTAGAGCTGCTTGTAGTGGTCGACCTCGTAGTCGGCCCCGGTCGCGCCCTCCACCGCGAGATTGTTGGGATCGATGGCGGTGCGGTCGGTCTCGACGTCGACCACGATCGCGATCTGCTCGCGGTTGCGCAGGAAAAGGCTGGGCACGATGCTGTCGTTCTTGACCATGCCGGCGGGCGGAAAGGCGTCGAACTTGCCGCCCTTGCCGCAAAGGATGAGGGTGGACGCGGCGAGCGGCTTGGCCGGCGCCGGCCACACCAGGGACATGGCCCGCGTAAACATGGCGAAATCGGCCAGCAGGTTACGGGTGGCGCGGTCAGAGGCATTGGACAGGACCTCGAAGTTGCCGACGCGGGCGTAGCGCCACGACTCGGGCGGCGGCAGGTCGGGGCTCTCGTTGACCTGGAAGGTCGGAAGTTTAACCGTCTCGCCGCCCGGTGGCGGCTGGTTCTGGGCGAAAGCCGGGGCCAGGCCGGCGAGGAAAAGAAACACAGTGGCGGCGAAGCCACGCAGGCGGGTCGGGTAGTTCATGGCGTCGGGGGAGAGGGATCTTGGTAAAACGCCGCCGGCACCGCGTAAGTTACGGATATGACGCGGACCGGTCAGCCGGCCTTGCCGTGGGGCGGGGTGGTCCGGCCGCGGGCGTTGGGGGAGACGCCGTCGGAGCCCATCTCCTTGATCAGGCTGGTGAAGTAGGGGATGAGCTGCTTCTTGCGGCTGACGACGCCGGGCAGGTCGAAGATCTCGTCCTGCTCGACGTGGGCGTAGGAAATGCGGCGGATGAGCTCGGCCTCTCCCTTCACGAGCATGAGCGAATTCTGGGTATTGATGTCGGTGACGAGCAGGGCGGCGAAGGAGAGCTTCTCGGCGGTGCGGACCTCCGCCAGGGCCGAGGACAGGGCCTTGGCATGCTGCCAGAAATTGTCGAAGCCGAGTTCCTCGACCTGGGACACGGCGAAGCGGATGCCCTCCTCGTCGTAGATCTTGAAG
>JAYRZA010000086.1:0-1517 GCA_041916695.1 Devosia sp.
CCACACCCTGGTCGAGATCAACCTCATCTCCAACCGCCTCCTCGAATACACGCCCGACCTCACGAAACATCCCTTTCCCGAATATCTCCGCACCGGCGTCCCGGTCTGCCTCAACACCGACGACCCCGGCATGTGGGACAGCAACCTGACCGACGAATACTACACCGCCGTCACCACCTTCAACCTGTCGTGGGACGAGATCGTGCAGCTGGGCCGCAACTCCCTCGCCTACTCCTTCGTCCAGCCCGACGTGAAGGCGAAGCTGCTGGCCGACTACGACAGGGCGGTAGCCGACTTCGAGGCGAAGTTCGCGCCGGCCGATTCGCTCAAGCAGCTGGCGGCGGTCAAGCCCGTCACCTACGGCTACGGCAAACGCAACTGGGGTTTCCCGTTTGCGCAGTGAACGTCAGCCTGCCGGCGGCCACGGCCAGCCGCGCAGCGCGTAATATTTTTCCTTCGGCTCGCCGGTCCAGCCGTGGATGCCCTTTCGCGGCAGCCACCAGGCATGGATGACCAGCACGGCGGCCGAAAGCGTCCCGAGAAAGCCGAAGAACCACGACCGCCCGGCGGTGGCCGAAATCAGCACCGAGAGGCCGCAGAAGACAAACGGCTTGAGCACCCGCCGCCACTTCGGCGTGCCGGCTTCCCAGTGGCCCATCAGGATCGTGCCGACCGCGGTCAGGCTCATGATCACCGCAACCTCAAACCAGTAGGGCGAGTTCATGACGGGACCCCGCCGCGCCGCCACTTGAACAACCCGTGCTTCGGCGCAAAGCCGAGCGCGGCGAGAAACACCAGCGCCTGCACCAGCACGATGCAGGCACCGGTCGAGGCGTTGAGGAAGAAGCTCACATACACCCCCGTCAGGCTCGAGCCGACGGCCGTCGCCACCGCGATGCCCAGCATCGCACCGAAGCGGTCGCTCAGCAGGTAGGCCACGCAACCCGGCGTCACGAGCATGGCGATGACGAGAATGATGCCCACCGCCTTGAGGGAGACCACGATCGTCACCGCCAGCAGCGACAGCAGCAGGTAATAAAGCAGCTTGACCGGCAGCCCGATGGTGCGCGCCTGCGCGGGATCGAAGCAGAACAGCAGCAGGTCGCGCCGCAGGGTCAGGATGACGCCCAGGGTGAGGCCGGCCACGATGAGCGTGTTGCGCAGGTCGCCCGGTTCCAGCCCGAGGATGTTGCCGAATAGGATGTGATCGAGGTGCAGGTCGCTCTTGATCTTGGTGAACAGCACGAGGCCGAAGGCAAACATGCCGGTGAAGACCACCCCCATGACGGTGTCCTCCTTCACGCGGCTGTTGTCCTTGATGAAACCCGTCGCCACGGCGCAGACCAGACCCGACAGGAACGCGCCGAACGCCAGCGGCAGGCCGATGGCGTAGGCGATCACGATGCCCGGCAGCACGGCGTGCGAGATGGCGTCGCCCATCAGCGACCAGCCCTTGAGCACGAGGTAGCAGGACAGCACGGCGCAGACGGCCCCGATGGCCGCGCCCACGATCATGG
>JAYRZA010000087.1:0-1502 GCA_041916695.1 Devosia sp.
ACGACGGCCGGGTCGAGGCCCTCGGCGAAGCGGTTCTCCAGGCCCCAGCGCTTGCGGTAGGCCTCGTCCCACTTGGCCTTGTAGGTGGCGATCTTGGGCTCGTCGGGCGGCACCTCGCGGAAGACCAGCTCGCGGATCGGGAAGACCTGCAGGCGGTGGTTGCCGAGGATGCTCACGTAGAGCTCGCGGCCCTCGATGTATTCCTCGGCGATGACGTCGCCGTTGAGCTTCTCGTGGATGAACTGCACGCGCTCCTCGAAATCCTTGTCGTTCTCCACGAACGAGGCCTGCGAGATGCCGTAGGAGGCCTCCTCCTTGAGCGGCTTGACCAGGATGGGGAAGCGCAGGTGTTTCGGGCGGACGATGCGCTTGCCGCGCGGGATGGTGACGAAGGCGGCGGTGTGGATGCGGTGGTAGCTGAGGATCTTCTTCGAGACGCCCTTGTGCTTGCACAACACGAGCCCCGAGGGGCCGCAGCCGGTGAACGGGATGCCGTGCATCGCGAGGAACGACACGATGTGCTGGTCGAAGGTCGGGTTGTTGCGGAAGGCGTCGGCCAGGTTGAAGATCACGTCCGGGCTGAAGGTCTGCAGCTTCTGGCGGAGGACGTCGGGATCGTCGAAGAGCGCCAGGTGCTCGTGCTGATAGCCCAGCTCCGTCAGGGCGGCGAGGACGCCGGCCTCGGTCTTCCAGGCGTCCGTCTTGAGTTCCGGTCCGAGGTCCTCGTCGGCGGCGGTGGGCCGCGGCGAGTCGAAGAGGGCGAGCACTTTGAGTTTCTTGGCCATGTTAATGGGTAATGTATTTAACCACTAAGGAGTGTTTTCAAACCCTCGGAAGGATTAACCACTGATGCTCCGCCTACCGGCTGCGCTTGGTTGAGCCCTCCGCCTGATCGGCTCCGGGTTTGGTTTCGGGGAGCGGCTAATCGCCGCGGGGAAGTTCGGCTGGTTTCTCCGTCGGCGATCAGCCGACCCCCGAAGCCTACTGCGGAACCGATTAGGTGAAGCTCACTCATTAGCAGAGCCGTTAGGCGATGCATCAGTTGTTCAATATCAGGGAAAATCGGTGCGTTTGCTGTCACTTGGTGCGTTTGAATTTTCCGGTGAACAGGTAGTTCATGACAAGCGTTGTGATGTAGGCCCCGACCGCGAGGTCCGGCGTCGGGCCGGCGGGCGGCAGGCGCAATCCGAGCTGGTCGCAGCGGTCGATGAGGCGGGAGAGGAGCTTGTTGACGCGGTAGCGCTTCTCGTTGGTCGGCTCGCACACGGCGTCCATCAGGTCGCGGCGCCGCGAGCGGAGGTAGCGCGAGGCCTTGAGGGCCGGGCCGGCGTCGGGCGCGCCGGTGAAGAGCTGGCGCAGGTCGCGGTCGTAGAAGTCCGGGTAGGTGTCCTCGTAGAGCTTCTTCTTCCGCGCGTAGTAGGTCTTGAGCTTGAGGTTGAGGAAATTGAAATCCTTCTCGCGGTAGCCGGGCTGGTAGGGCGGGGGCACGCCGGCGAGGGACT